>NZ_SJSO01000020.1 GCF_004331735.1 Pedobacter psychrodurus | reverse complement strand
AACTGAAATCTCATCTGCCTTTAGAGGCTCTGGTAAAGCCGACGACACAAACAAGTTCAGCCCACGCTTTTGACGTAGGCATTAAAACTCTATTCGTGTGCCGTCGATTTGAAATTTACCAGATTTCTAAAGGCAAGAATAAGCTAACGCTTCTATAATTTTTTAGCCAAAAATTTTGGCCAGCACAAATCTATAAAATTCTATTGATTATAAATTATTAAGGATTTCATTGTCAAAAAAAATGCACCCTATTAGGATGCATATAATTATTTTTAAAAATTAATTCCGCCAACAGGTTAAGATATAAAAATTTAAAGCGCCTATATTTAAAAAATTCATTAACGAAAAACGGGGCTACCATATCTGGTGCCCCGCTGAAATTGCTTTCCCTTTAGATTAAAAACCTAAAGTCTTCATTATTATATTTGGTTGTGGTTCTCTTGATTATATCCTCCATCACACATTAAGATTTTCAGGATCGTAGGATTTTAATATCAGTGAGTTGAAATGCAGCGTTCATCATTTTCCATCTCACATCTTATATCATCCTTTCTACTCTACTGCTGCCCTAAACATTAAAGCACCAACGGTTAAGTTTGTACGCGTATCAACCAAAATGGCTGAACCATTTGCCCGGTTATCATCGTATAAATCGAAGGCCAAAGCATCAGCGGTTTTAATAATCACACGGCCAATATCGTTCAATTTAAATTCTTCGGCAGCATGTTTTTCAAGTGTATTAATATCAACCTTGTGCAGAATTTCACTGATTTTACAGCGGGTGATTTTACTGTTGTGCTGAATATTGTACATAATAGAAGTATCTAATACGCGGCCATCCATCCAACAAAGGTCTGCTTCAATCAGCTTCGATTCTTGTGGCAATGCCGAAGCATTTACAATGGTATCACCACGGCTAATATCAACATCATCTTTTAAGTGGATAATAACCGACTGGCCAGCGTGCGCTGCATCAAGCGTTTGATCAAAAAATTCAATTTTCTCCACCGTAGAACTCGCGCCACTAGGCAATACTGTAACTTTATCATTTAAATTAAAAGTACCACTTAGTACCCTACCGGCATAACCGCGGTAATCATGCAACTCTGCTGTTTGTGGACGCACAACCCACTGCACAGGCATGCGGGCCAATTGCGATTTATCCAGGTTATCGGTATCAACTTTCTCTAAGAAATGTAACAAACTCTCTCCTTCGTACCAATCCATATGTTCAGAAGTCTGCACAATATTATCGCCTTTTAAAGCACTTACCGGAATATAAGTAACGTCTGCGAGTTTAAGCTGTTGGGCCAAAGTCTTATATTTCTCTATGATTGCGCTATAAACCGTTTCGCTATAATCAACCATATCCATTTTGTTGATACAAACCACTACATGTTTAATACCCAATAAAGAAACGATATACGAGTGACGGATGGTTTGTTCTACCACGCCGTTACGGGCATCGATTAAGATAATGGCCAGGTTGGCTGTAGAAGCACCTGTAACCATATTTCTTGTATATTGAATATGACCAGGGGTATCGGCAATAATAAATTTGCGTTTTTTGGTCTGAAAGTATTTATAAGCTACATCAATGGTGATGCCTTGCTCACGCTCTGCCCTTAAACCATCGGTTAGGATAGCTAAATCTATTGATCCGTCATCATTTTTGCGGTTGGAGCTTTGTAAAGCTTCTAATTGATCGGCTAAAATAGAATCTGTATCGTATAACAAACGCCCGATTAAGGTACTCTTACCATCATCTACACTGCCTGCTGTGAAAAATTTTAATATGTTCATTTTTTTTGATATGAGATAATAGATATGAGATATTAGACAGATGCAAGGTTCTCAAATCTTACATCCCAATGCTCAAATCGCTCTTAAAATTTTAATATGTTTATTTTTTTTGACTCGAGATAATAGATTTGAGATGTTAGACGGTTGCAAAGTTCTCACATCTCAATACTCAAATCTCTCTTAAAAATATCCTCCTTTTTTTCTGTCTTCCATTGCGGCTTCAGAAACTTTATCATCCAAACGGGCACCACGTTCTGAAATTTTAGAAGCGCTGATTTCAGAAATAATATCATCAATCAAAGTTGCATCAGATTCTACAGCAGCAGTACAAGACATATCGCCTACCGTACGGAAACGCACCTGTTTGCGCTCTACCACATCTTCATTATCCATATTTAAAAATGGAGAAGCTGCCATAAGTTGTCCGTTTCTGGTGATACAATCGCGTTCGTGCGAGAAATAAATACTTGGTAAATCTATTTTCTCTCTGCGGATATAATTCCAAACATCAAGTTCCGTCCAGTTACTGATCGGGAATACGCGGATATTTTCACCTTTGTGGATCTTACCGTTATAGATGTTCCAAAGTTCAGGGCGCTGACGTTTTGGATCCCACTGACCAAATTCATCACGAACAGAGAAAATACGTTCTTTTGCCCTTGCTTTTTCCTCATCTCTACGCGCACCGCCAATACAGGCATCAAACTGGTATTTTGCAATGGTATCGAGCAGGGTTACCGTCTGTAAAGCATTTCTACTGGCATTTTTACCAGTTTGCTCCACTACTTTACCCTGATCAATAGATTCTTGCACAGAACCTATGATTAATTTTTCACCAATTCTTTCTACCATTTGATCACGGTAAGTGATGGTTTCTTCAAAATTATGGCCTGTATCAATATGTACTAAAGGAAAAGGGAATTTCCCCGGACGGAAAGCTTTTTCTGCCAAACGAACTAAAGTAATCGAATCCTTTCCACCCGAAAACAACAAGGCTGGTTTTTCAAACTGACCTGCTACTTCACGTAAAATGTGAATGGCCTCGGCCTCTAGTTCATCTAAATAATCAAAATTATATGTACTCATTATAAAATGTTGTCTTTGTTGTTGTTGTTGTATTTCCATTATCGTCATTGCGAGGAGGCTTTTCAGCCGACGCGGCAATCTATTTTGCTTCTTGTAATGACATTTATTTTTAATCTATTTCTCAAAAAGATTGCTTTACCGATAAATCGGCATAGGCTGGCTCACACTTATCCGGCCTCGCATCCGATAGCTATCGGATGATGATTTGTACGCATCAAGAAGCTGTGTGCAATCCGCATTCTTTTTTGCTCTGGTCTTCCCACCACCATCTTCCGGCCCTAAAATCTTCGCCTGGCTGTACTGCTCTTGTACACGGGGCGCAACCAATGCTTGGGAAACCTTTATCGTGCAGTGTATTGTAAACAATGTTGTTTTCTTTAATGTATGCTTTCACATCATCTAAAGTCCATTCGAAAATAGGATGGAATTTAACCAATTGGTTTCCTTCGTCCCATTCTAAATCGTGCATATCTTCACGGTTGGCACTTTGATCAGCCCTGATTCCTGTTACCCAGATTTCATTACCCTTTAATGCTCTTTTTAAAGGTTCGATTTTACGGATGTAACAACATTCTTTTCTATTCTCTACCGATTCGTAAAAGCTGCTCGGGCCTTTGGTATTCACCATATCCTGCAACAATTCATTTTGAGGATAATAGGCGTGAATGGGTTTGTTATAAATTTCTAAGGTGCGGTTCCAAACGTAATAGGTTTCTGGAAACAAGCGTCCAGTTTCTAATGTAAAAACCTTGATCGGAATATTGTTGGAAAAAATTAAATGCGTAATCGCTTGATCCTCCCAACCAAAGCTGGTCGAGAATATAATGCGGTCGGCGTATTTATCTGCCAAAAATTTCAGTTTATCAATTGTACTTAAACCTGCCAGTTCTGCTTTTATCTCCTCTAGGTTCTTCATCACTAAATTAATTTTAAAATAAACATAATTACACTGCGCAAACTAACAATCATCACAATAATCCCCACGGCAACCATAATGGTTTTTGCCGAAATTTTGTTCGATACTTTTGCTGCGATTGGTGATGCGATTGCACTACCAATAATCAAGCCTAAAACAGCTTCCCAGTGTTTGCCACCTAACATGGTAAAAAATGTTAGTGAACTTAATGTGGCAATAAAAAAACGGCTGATTTTTACTGTTCCTAACGAAAACAATGGGTGCCTGCCGCCTGCAATTAAGCTCGATAATACAATCGAACCCCAGCCACCACCAAATGCAGCATCGATAAAACCGCCAACAAAGCCCAATAAGCCAATTTTTTTAATTTTTTGATCGGCTTTTTTCCTTTTAACGTTAAAGGCTTTCATTAAAATAATTCCACCTAAAAACAAGGTATAGACCGCCACGATAGGCTTAACATAAGCACTATAATGTTCTAATGAAGAAAGAATATAGGCGCCTAAAACTGCACCGATTATTGCTGGAAGAATTAAAATTTTGAATAACTTCCAGTTTACGTTACCCATACGGTAATGCATCCACCCCGCAATTCCATTACTCATTACCTCAGAAATGTGGATCGCCATACTTGCTGATGCCGGAGGCAAACCCATGGCTAGCGAGAATGATGCGGTGGTAACACCATACGACATTCCGATTGCACCATCAATTAGTGCGAATAAAAACCCTGCACCTAAAAACCAATAGAATAATGGATCAATATTGATCAAAAACGCTTGAAATTCTGGCTCGGTATTCCACAAAGAAAAACCAATCGCACCGATCAGTAAAACCGACGCTACCCAGATTAGCCACTTAATATTCCGCTCAGCAAAGCTTTTTTTAGGGTTAATTAAACTTTGTGTAACCTTATTTAGTTTTTTAACCTTTGCAGAAAAATCGCCGTTTAAAGTTTGACGCAAGGCACTCATATTCTGCAAAGTTTCATCCAACTCGGCTGGCAAACCTTCGTTTAAAATCTGCTTTAAACGTTTGGCTATGGTTGGCGATTTTCCATTTGTAGAAATCGCAATTTTTAAATCACCTTTTTGAACGATTGACCCCAGATAGAAATCGCACAGTTCTGGCTTATCAGCCACATTAATCAACAAGCCATGCTCGTGCGTAACCTTCCTGATCTCTTCATTTAAAATATTGTTATTGGTTGCGGCAAAAACGATATCAATATCGTTCAGATCATCTACATCAAAACTTTTTTGCTTAACTTTTATGAGCGGATAATTTGCGATAAGCGTATAAATTTCTGGCGATACGATCTCTGCAACTATGGTAATGGTAGCGCTATGGCTATTATTTACAATTGCTGTTAACTTCTCGAGCCCAATATTTCCTGCACCAATTAATAATGTACGCAGCTTGTTCAGCTTTACAAAAACCGGAAAAAGCTGGTTACCTTTTTCTTCTTCCGAAAAAGAATCTGCATTATTAGGTTGGTTAGGCAATACTTGCATATTGTTTAATTAATTTCTTAAATGATGGATGTAATGATACAACTTCTCCAAAAATTAATAAAGCAGGCGCTTTAATATTTTCTTGTTGCACCAAACCTTCTATGGTTTCAACCACACCTACTACTAATCTTTCATCTTCTGCCGATCCGTTCTGAACCACTGCAGTTGGTAAATGATGTTTGCCTGCGGCTTTAAAAATTTCAACAATTTTCGGTAATTTTTTAAGTCCCATGAGTACCACAACAGTTGCATTAGATTGTGCTGCCTGGTAAATATCTGCCGAAACTTCTCCAGAAGTTGTTGTTCCGGTGATTACCCAAAAACTTTCGCTCATGCCACGGTGTGTAACCGGAATCTGTTGTAAACCCGGAACCCCGATAGAACTCGAAATACCCGGGATAACACTTACCGGAATGCTGTAAGATGCCGCATAATCCAATTCTTCGTAACCTCTGCCAAAAACAAACGGATCGCCACCTTTTAAACGCACTACGTGTCCGTAATTTAAAGCATAATCAATCATTAATTTATTGATGGTATCCTGAGGGTAAGAATGCTCACCTGAACGTTTTCCTACATAAACTTTAATAGCTTCTGCTGGGGCATGCTCCAATAAAGCTTCATTGGTTAAGGCATCGTACAAAACCACATCAGCAGTTTGCAATGCTTTTACACCTTTTAGCGTTAATAAATCAGGATCTCCAGGACCAGCGCCTAAAAGTGTAATTCTTGATTCTATATTTTGATTAACCATGTTTCTTTTTAATTATTGAATTTTGAATGACTGGATGAAGAGTTGTTTGGCGCATGGCGTTTAGCGTCTGCAGTTCTCAAATCTCATATCTATAGTCTCAAATCTCATTTCGCTAATACAGCCCTTTTTTCCTTAATCTGATTTAAAAATTGATTTGCTTCTTCAAAATATTTCTGAGCAAACTCGGCTGTTGGTTCGTTTTTGTTAATCTGTAAAACCAGGTCAGAGAAATTGGTAGATAAATTAAATTCTCCTGTTTCTACATAGTGGTTATCAAATTCGCGGATCACACCTACCTGTGTGCTGCTGTTTACGCCTTTATCTAACAATAAAGATTTTGCAGCACTTACAAAAGTGCTGTAAGTATGATAAATGGCATCGGCATAAGCACCTTTATCTAGGTTTTGCTTTGCCCAACCAAATTTTTCATCAGCTTCTAACAATAAAGTAGCAACTAAATCGATCACTACACCAGCACACTCGCCTACACCAATTGCAGTCACAAACTCTTCTACGTGTCCCCAATCTACAAATTCTTCTGTTTTAAGATTGGTTAAATCAGCCAATGGTTTTAATAATTGATAAAAATGGTCTTTACCTTTTCTATCATAATATTGGTGAAAGTTCTCATCCTCCAGGTTATTGGCTTTAAAATCATTTAAAATAAAATGTAAAACACTTGTTGCCCTTTTAGAAGGTACTTTAATTACACGTTCTGCTACTCTACCTACACCGTTACCTACGGTACCACCGCCCAACATCACCTGAACGGCCGGGACAACTTTTCCTTCAGCTTTTACCGAACTTCCATGGAAACCAATCTCAGCCAAGCCGTGCTGACCGCAAGAGTTCATACATCCACTGATTTTGATCTTGATGTTTTTCTCGTAAATAAACTCAGGGAAATCGGTATAAATCACCTCTTCCAAAACTTCGGCCAGGGTCATTGAGTTGGAAATACCCAAATTACAGGTATCGGTACCAGGACAAGTGGTAATATCAGCCAAACTATCAAAGCCAGCTGTGGTAAAACCAATTTTATTTAAAGCCGAATATAATGAAGGCAATGCTTCCTTACGTACAAACTTTAACAGCAATCCCTGGTTTTGGGTAATCCTGATTTCATCGGCCACATATAACCTGATGGCATCAACAAATGCCCTTGCTTTATCTGTTTTTATATCCCCTACCTGAACTTTTACATAAACACCGTAAAACCCAGCTTGTTTCTGCTCAATTACGTTAGTGGCTAACCAGTGTTTGTAATGGGCTTCGTTTAATATTTCTACCGCAGGATATTCTTGTTCTAAAGGCAAAGTCGGCTGAGGTACTGTATTGATATCTATTTTAAAGGTTTTTACCTTGTTGGCAATACGCTCTTCGGCAACCAAACGCAAAACTTCTTCTAAGCCTAATTTCTGAACTAAATATTTTAAACGCGCTTTATTTCGGTTGGTGCGTTCGCCATAACGGTCGAATACGCGAAGAACAGATTCTGTAAACGGAATTAACTGATCTTCAGGTAAAAATTCGTGAACGGCATTGGCCAGAAAAGGCTGTGCACCTAAACCGCCTGCAAATAAAACTTTAAATCCACGTTCGCCATTTTCATTAATTTTAGGAATAAAACCTAAATCGTGAATGTAGCTAAAGGCCGTATCTCTATCGCTGGAAGAAAAGGAAATTTTAATCTTTCTTCCCATTTCCTGACAGATTGGGTTACGCAAAAAGTACGCAAATACTGCCTGTGCATAAGGCGAAACATCAAATGGCTCTTCAGCGTCGATTCCAGAGTTTGGAGAAGCCGTTACGTTACGCACGGTATTTCCACAAGCTTCGCGAAGCGTAATATCGTCCTGCTCCAATTTAGCCCAAAGCTCGGGAGTACGGTCTAAACTCACATAGTGAATCTGAATATCCTGACGGGTGGTTAAGTGTAAATTTCCACTTCCGTACTCGTCAGCAATATCGGCTATACGCAATAACTGCTTAAAAGTTACCTTACCAAAAGGCAATTTAATGCGCACCATTTGTACACCGGGCTGTCTTTGTCCGTAAACGCCGCGGGCTAAGCGGAGGCTCCTAAACTTTTCGTCGTGGATGGTTCCATCTCTAAAAGCTTTAATCTTATTCTCTAAATCGATGATGTCCTGCTCGACGATCGGATTTTCGAGTTCTGTTCTGAAACTTTGCATATGTGTTGTTAGCTTTATTCAAAAAATGCTTCCCTGTTACCGAGAAGCATTCAATATTTTATACATAAAATTATCTGTAGGCTCCTATTACTGCGTTTTACAACAACACATTATTAGCTTAGCGATTAACTTGTTAGGTATAAAATTGAAGTTCATACGCCAAATATATAAAGTATATAGGAATAGTCGTAATTTATTTTGAAAAATTTTACGATATTTTGTTAAACCTCACTGGTTTTCGAAACCTGTGAGGTTTGTAATAGAAATAAGTATAGTTGAAAACTGCCAACCGAAAACTGAAAAATTGCAAACTGAAAATTGCCAACTGATTTGGGCGTTCCCCTAATCCCGATGAATCGGGAAAGGGTCATACTTCGCAGGGCTGCGCTGCGCTCCGGTACCGATGAAGACCTGTGAAACAAGCAAGCATACCATAATTAAATAAAAACAGATGCTTAATCGGCACTGAACCCTTACAATCCCTAACGCGGAATTGCAAAAAGTAACCAGACTTCCGAAGTTGCCTACACTCTGCTCCTTTGAAACTTCGGAAGTCTTTGCCGATTAAACCTGATATAGCGGAAAGCCCACAGTGAAGCATGAGCGAGGACTTGCAGCGGTAGCAGGACTATTGTAACCGAAATGCACTGGACCCTGCTTTTCAAAAATAATATCTACCATCTAACTCAATTGAGCGCATCTAATTATTACCGTTAACTTAGTGCTACTGGTTTAGATAACTGGTTTTTATGCATAAAGGATGCTGAAACAAGTTCAGCATTACGGATTGAGCCTCGCGAAAATGAATATTATAAATTAACGATACCGATTTTCAGGTTATCCTCTCGCCCGATTACGTCAGCAATGCTGGTTTCGGTTAAAACCTTAAGCGTAGCATCTCTAACATCGATAAAGGCACTTCTTATTCCGCAGGTTTTCTCATCTACACACTCATCACATTTGTGGTAGAAATTTAAACTGGCACAGGGAACCATAGCAATGGGACCATCGGTTACACGCATTACATGTACCAATAAAATCTCTTCAGGTTTTTTGTTCAAGCTATAGCCACCACCAGCACCCTTTTTACTGTATAAAAAGCCGGCATTACGCAGATCGAGCAGAATTTGTTCTAAGAATTTTTTCGGGATATGCTCCTCCTCTGCAATCTTCGAAATTTGCATTGGTGGTTTATCTAAATTTTTACCAAGCGCAACAAGCGCTTTAATGGCATATTTTGTTTTTTTGGACAGCATATTCGCACAAAGCTAATAAAAGAAAGTAAATTATAAAATATGCAACAGGAAGTTGATTTTAATTCAACATACTATCATATTCATAAATATAACGCATAATAACGATAATCGCTTTAATCAAACGAGCGTAAAAATAATCAGTAACCGTAACAGTAAGTATTTATCAGCGTTTAAATTCTATTTTTACCACACATTCTGATCACAGATTTTTAACAATGAAAAGAAAACTCAATCTATTGCCGCTCATCATCGTTGCAATCATATTTTTTGCCCTCAATGCCTATGTTTTATCTGGCCTGGGCACCATCAATCAATCTACCTGGCTTAGTCCTATTTTCTGGGTCTTTATTGTAGGGCTAACTTTCTCTCTGCTATATGCTATTCAGCAAATGCGCATCCAGGGCATGAACCGGTTTTTCCAGATTATCAGCCATGCCTTTTTGATCATCTTTGTTGCAGAAATAGTCTTCGCATTTTTTCTACTTCTTGGCGATGTTTATAGGCTACTATTAGCTTTGGCGACTAATTTTCAGCCAGAAGGTTTTCACATTTTAGGCCGCAGCAATTACTGGGTAGATTTTGCCTTTGTAATGTTCTGTTTAACCATTGCCCTATTTGCGTACGGCATTACCCAAGGAAAATATGCTTACCGCGTAATTAAACATACTTTGTATTTTGATGATCTGCCTGTCAGTTTTGACGGTTTTACCTTAACCCAGATTTCTGATGTGCATGCCGGAAGTTTTACCAACCCTAAAGCGGTACAAAAAGGTATTGATATGATCAATGCGCAAAAAAGCGACCTATTTGTTTTTACCGGCGACCTAGTAAATAATGCTTCATCGGAAATTGCGCCCTACATTGGGCATTTTTCGCAGATTAAAGCCCCTTTCGGCCAATTTTCGGTTCTGGGCAATCACGATTACGGCGATTACATCAAATGGCCTACTGAAGTCGATAAAATCCAGAATTTAAACCAGTTAAAAGCCTACCATAAAGATCTTGGTTTTAAACTTTTGTTGGATGAACATCTAGAGTTGCATAAAAACGGAGAGAAAATTATATTGGCCGGAATAGAAAACTGGGGTGTTGGTTTTGGAGAGCGTGGCGATTTGAACAAAGCACTTCAAAATACATCGGTTAACGATTTCAAGATCCTTTTATCGCACGATCCCTCACATTGGGATGCACAGGTAAAAAATTATCCTTCAAAAATCCAACTTTCATTGGCTGGACATACACACGGCATGCAGTTTGGCATCGAAGCTTTTGGCATTAAATGGAGTCCGGTAAAATACCGTTATAAACATTGGGCGGGTATTAAAACCGAAAACGGGAGATATTTGAATGTAAACAGAGGCTTCGGTTTCCTGGGTTTTTCAGGCCGGATTGGTATCTGGCCGGAGATTACGGTAATTGAGTTGAAACGGAAATAAACAACAAATGCCTCCAATGAGGCATTTGTTGTTTATGCGATCGTCATCCCCGCGCAGGCGGGAATCTTAATGCAATCAACAAGTCTGGCTATAGCATTACGATTCCCAACCCGATAGCTATCGGGTTGGGAATGACGAGCCGTTTAGTAATTAAGTGTATAAGTCAAGTTATACGTACGGCCACGGCCTGCATAATAAAATGTTTCTGGCTTGGCCAAAGCCTGATACAACAATACCGAACGTTGGCTCCAGATGGTTTGGTAATTTTTGTTCAACAGGTTTTGTACCCCGAATGATAGGCTTCCAGTAAATACTTTTACTGAACCCAAGAGGTCAACAGTCGTATATCCTTTTAATTCTCTGCCAGTTCCAATATCATCTTTCGAATCGAATGAATGGAAAACCTGTGCTTTTAATCCGAATACTTTACCATTATAACCAAGATAGCCTGCAATTTTTGATGGACTGGCCACAGTTAAATCCTGTAAAGCCCAAGTACCATCGGTATTCTGTTTCTGTGTTTTGATATACAAACCGTTTGCTCCTGCCTCGAAACCATTTTTCAGGTTTAAAGATAATGAACCTTCAACACCGATATTTCTTACTTTTTCATCAAAAACTTCAATATTGAAAGTGCTATTGGTTTTCACGTTTTTATCAGATAAAGCGTAAAAACCCGCTACCTGTGCATTAAATACACCTGTGCGGTAGCGGTAACCCGCTTCGTACTGTTCTGTTTTAATACCTGTTAGAGGCGAACTGCCAACATTAATCGAATTACCCAAGTTCCAGTTGGTACCAGCTAAAGTGTAAGTTCCCTGTCCGTAATATTTAGCCGGATCGGCTAAGTTAAATCCCTGAGAGAAATTAAACCAAGCTTGCTGAGGTGCACTGATTTTAAATACCAAACCAGCATTTAATAAATTTACATCATAGTGGTTTTCGCCACCAGCAATGGCTGTAGCTGTTCTGCCAACACCATAAGCCAAAGGAACAGCTGCAGCAGTACCCACAAAATCGCCAACTTTAACAAACATGCGTTGTTGACGCACACCTCCAGATAAAGTTAAAAAATCGGCTACCTTAACCTGTGCCTGTAAAAACCCTGATAAACCGTTCACCCTAAAGTTAGGATAGCGGGCAATGGTAGCTATTGTAGTGTTGTTTAAACCGCCTGAAGTAAAGGCTTTTGTTCTGTCGAATAAGGCTTGCTGCGCATTAAAGTTCTCGTTATCGGCATCAATACCATAAGTAAGATTCAACCTGCTCCAATCTTTGTTCAATACCAGTTTTAAAGCACTGTAATTCGTATTTTGGATGGATGAACTACTGTAAAGTCTTTGCGGTATTGCCGCTTGCCCTGGGAATGGGTGAAAGCTGAACTGCTCGTTTCTGGCAGCAGCCTGTACATACAATGTTTGTCCGCCTAAAATATCACTGGCCTGGTAATTGGCATTGATATTGGCCCTGCTTGTTTTTGGGTCAACATCTGATGCATAACCGTTTCTCATTTCTAAAAGTGAAGGATTTGACAATAAGCCAGCATAATTTGTACCTAAAAACAGATCTTTATCTCCACGATAACCTGAATTATAATACTGCGCATTCACCGATAATTTTTGATATTCGGTTAATTTAAATTCTGTACTTCCGAAAAAATCGAATGATTGGTTATACTGAAGATCTGTTTGTGTGATATCAGTAAAAATCTGTTTCCCATCAGCCCCATACGCAGCATTGTTTTTTTGGAAAGCCATACCGATACGTCCGTTCCAATCTTTGCTACCACCAGAAATAGCCTGTGCTACACGTACATCGTGATCACTTTTTTCTTTTAAACCACTGCGTACACCAACCTGCGTAGTGAAACTTGGCTGGCTATCCTGTCCTTTTTTGGTAATAATATTGATGATACCACCTGTTGCTCCACCGCCATAAACTGCACTTGCGCCTGATAAAACCTCAATACGCTCGATGTTGAAAGGATCTATCGATTCGAACTGACGGCTTACCCCACGTGTACTGTTTAACGATACCCCATCAATCATCACTAATGCATCCCTACCGCGTTGGTTTTGGCCGTAATTGGTACGTCCCTCGGGGCCAGCATCCAAACTCGGGATCAATTGAGCCAAGGTTTGTTTAAAAGGTATACCTGCCCTGGCCTGTTCCTGGATTTTAGCGCCATCTACTACCCAAACTGTACCGGGTATCTCGCTGATTTTAGTCGGTTTACGGGATGAAACCACAACAACCTCTTGCATATTGGCCTTAGGGCTTAGGTTAATGGTTAAATTAACGGTCTGGTTTTTGGCCAAACTCACTTTTTGAATCACGGTGGTATAGCCCACATAACTTACCTGTAATTTGTAAGCACCCTCTGTTAGCTTCAGTTCAAAGCTACCATCAGCCCCTGTTGTAGCTGATGCAGTTTTGCCATCAACTTTAATATTTGCCCCAGCAAGTGGAGCGGTTTCTCCGATTACCTTTCCGGTAACTGTTTGTGCTTTACCTGTAAAGATAAATCCACAGATCAGGATTGCAATTAAGTATAGATTTTTCATTTACTATTATTTTTTTTGCGCAAAGCAATCATTTATTTAGATTAAATCCAAATAAAATAAATTAAATATTTATTGACAATTATCCTAAAACGTTTAAGAAACCGTACACAATAGACTTATTAACAACATGTTAAAAACATTTTAAATATTATTTTTAATCAATCTAAATAAAAATATACCTTAGCGGTTAGAATTATTGATAAAAACAGCTCGCTTTAGAACGCTCACCTAACCACATTATAAATGAAAAATATCAGCTTAAAAGACTTGATATTTTATTGCCTTTAAACCTTAACCTTTTGAAAAATTGAAAAACTAATGTTTACGTCAGACCTAGAAAAACATGAATTAATCGATTTCCTCACGGAAAGTCCGACGAAGGAAATCTTTCACCACGATAATGAAGAAGAGTACCTGCATGCTGTAGGTAAAGTTACCCAGGCGGTAAAAAAATTCTTGAACAACAACCAGCAGCCTTTTAGCGGCGTATCCCCTACCCATCTAAAACCGTTGTTCGATGCGATTGAATTTGAAAAAACGCATGATAACTACGATGCCTTGCTTAAAGAAGTGGAACAGCTTTATACCAGCCATGCAGTTGCCTTTCACCACCCTGCTTATATCGCCCATTTAAACTGTCCGATTGTGATTCCTGCCGTAGCTGCCGAGGTGATGATTTCGGCCATCAATTCATCGATTGATACCTGGGACCAAAGTGCAGGCGGCACGCTGATCGAACAAAAACTGATCGAATGGACCTGCGACCAGGTAGGTTACAGCAAAAAAGCCGACGGTATTTTTACGAGCGGTGGTACGCAGAGCAATTTAATGGGGCTTTTACTGGCCCGCGATCATTATTCAATTACGGCACTAAACCACAACATCAAAGTAAACGGTTTGCCACCCGAAGCCTCCTGTTTCAGGATTTTTGTTTCTGAAAAAGCACATTTTAGTATCCAAAAAAATGCTTCCCTTTTAGGTTTAGGAGAAAAATCGGTGATCAAGATCAAAACCGATCGCAGTTTTAGAATGAATACCGTTTTATTGGAAGACGCCATAAAAAGGGAAATTGCCCAAGGTCATATTCCCATCGCCATTGTAGGCACAGCAGGTACAACAGATTTTGGAAATGTTGATCCACTAAAGGAGCTTGCCTTTATCAGCAAAAAATACAATACCTGGTTCCACATCGATGCAGCATATGGCTGTGGTTTACTGCTAACCGATAAATACCGGAGTCTGTTAAACGGGATCGAACTGGCCCATTCGGTTACGGTTGATTACCATAAATCTTTTTTCCAACCGGTGAGCAGCAGTGGTTTCCTGGTGCGCGATAAAAACTATTTCAACCTGATTACGCACCATGCCGATTATTTAAATCCTAAAGATCATGACGAGGATGGCTTACCCAATCAGGTGAACAAATCGATCCAAACAACCCGACGGTTTGATGCTTTAAAACTCTGGTTTACGCTCAGAATGATGGGCAGGAACAAATTAGGAGGTTATTTTGATACCATTATCGAAACCGCAGCCAAAATTGCCGATCTGTTGCATTTCGATAGTGATTTTGAACTGATGAACGAATCAGATATCAGTGCGCTGGTTTTCCGTTACCGTCCAAAAAACCTGCGCTTAGATGTTTGTGCCATGAACCAATACATCAAAAAAGCCATGTTTAACGAAGGAAAGGCTTTAGTTGCAGGCACCAAGATCAATCAACAATTCTATCTCAAATTTACCCTACTTAACCCGCTTACTACCATCAGCGATATTGAAAACATTATTAAAATCATTAAAAAACATGGAAACGAATACGTTAGACTCAACCAAGCTTCAGCAGATTTCAGAAGAAACTAACTTTAATGCACTCCTAAACAGTTATTGTAGAGAATTTAACAACTGGAGTCGCTACGTAGGCATCCCTAAATACGACGAGTCTTTAGCAAACTATTTGGTTACCACTACCGATCGCCTGCATATCCGGTTCGATTTTACCGCTATTGGTTTCGAAGTATATGCGCCATTAAAATTTTATGCCGATAGTGGCAGGCATGTATTTAACTTTCCAATAATCGAACGTAATATTGCTACTGATGCCATTAGTCCGATCAGTATTTACAGGTTTATGGAATTGGCCATACAGTTTAGCGCTGAAGAGTTCCCAAATGTCGACGCCAATCTGGTAAAACAACGTTTGACCAACAGCGTTGAAAACCTTGAAGCCTTCCTATCTTTCTTTAAACAGAATGGCAGACCTGCAAATTTTGCTAAAATGAGCTTCATCGAAGCAGAACAATCATTATTTTTAGGGCACAATGCGCATCCCCTACCTAAAGGCAGATCGGGTTTTAACAGTAAAGAAGAACTTTTTAAATACTCACCAGAAACTCAAGGTAGTTTTCAGCTTGCCTATTTTTTGATCTCGGCAGATAATATTGTTGAGAAAAATGCAGAAGGTTTTGATATGACCGATCTTTTCAGAATTGAGCTTTTAGATAGTGGAAATGCTGAAACCATAGCATTGTTGGATCAACATCCTAACCATAAAGTGGTGCCTATGCACCCGTGGGAGGCCGAATATCTGCTTAGCCAAACTACGGTAAAAGCCATGCAGAAAGAAAGCCTACTGTTCTTTTTGGGCCATTTTGGAGAATTTTACACACCAACATCTTCGGTAAGAACGGTTTACAATGCATCGAGCGATTGGATGCTTAAATTTTCATTGCATGTAAAAATAACCAACTCACAAAGGGTTAACCTGGTTAGGGAACTTTACCGCGGCTATGATGTAAGTAAACTTTTAAAAACAGCATTCGGCAAAGCAGCCAAAGCCGAATATCCAGAGATTGAATTTATTACCGATCCTGCATTTATCACGGTAAACTATAAAGGCGAAACCATTGATGGCTTTAATATCAGCATTAGGCATAATCCTTTTAAAGGCGATGGTACTGAAAAAAATGTAACCTTATTGGCTGCACTTTGCCAGGATGGTTTACTCGGCCAAAAACCACGCATTGTAAATCTGATTGAAGAAGCAGCGATCAGCAAAAACAAAACGGTTTCGCATACCGCTGTAAACTGGTTTAAACAATACCTACACCTTTGCGTAGCTCCAATTGTTGGCCTTTACAATAATTTTGGAATGGCCTTTGAGTTCCATCAGCAAAATGTGATGGTAGAGCTTGATAAAGATTATTATCCTGCCAAATTTTATTTCAGGGATAACCAGGGTTATTTCTTTAGTGATGCCAAAGCTGAAGCACTTAAAGAAGCTTATCCGGGCATTGCTGCAGAAAGTGGATCGATTGTACCTAACGAATACATTATTCCTAAACTCACTTACTACCTTCTCATCAATAACATATTAGGTGTGGTAAATGCCATCGCGAGCAACAACCTAGCCGATGAGAAGATCTTGATTGATCTCGTTTACCTGGAATTTAAACAATTCGAGAACAGCGATACCACAGGTTTGGTAGATTACATTATTAACCGCCGCAGTTGGGAAGTTAAAGGCAACCTGTTGACTAATCTTTGCAATATTGATGAAGCCAGTGCTCCTATTAATAATCCGGCAATTTACCGTGAATTTCCAAATCCATTATCTAAATATTTCTTCTCCGAAAACCTGATCAAACCAGAAAGCAAAGCGGTGCTGTACAGCAGGTTTTTCCCTAAAGAAAATGTGACGATTAATATCCGTCCGTTTGATATCGACCGTGACCTTGAAATGGTTCACGATTGGTTTAACCAGGAACATGCTAAACCGATCTGGAAAATGGATGGTCCTATTAAAGGTCTGGAGCTGTTTTACAGGACTTTATTACCCAACGATTCATCACACAGTTTTATTGGTGAAATAAATGGCGAACCTACCTTTACCATTGAACCTTATTGGCCCATGCGCGATGGTGTAGGTGCCTGCTACGAGGCTTTAACTAGTGATTATGGCGCACATTTGCTGATCGCGCCAACAGATAAAGACAAAAAATTCAGTTTCGAAACCGGTCAGGCTTTGATGGATTTCATTTTTGAACAGCCCGAAGTAGGTAAATGTATCGGCGAGGCAGCTGTTGAAAGCCGTGCGATGCACATTTTTGTAACCAGACTGGGCTTCAAATTGGAGAAAGTAATCCAAATGCCTTATAAAATGGCCAACCTTACCTTTTGTCACCGCCAATGGTACTGGGAAAAATTCCCTGAGGCAAAGGCCTACGCTATGGCTAAATCATCAGAATTTGAAACGGAGGAAATTTAAATGCAGAATCAAAAAATATACGACATTGTAGGGATCGGCATAGGTCCGTTCAATCTGGGTTTAGCTGCACTATGTGCCCCCATCAGTAGCTTATCAACTTTATTTTTAGATCAGGCGAACGAATTTAACTGGCATCCTGGTATGATGCTGAGCGATGCTACTTTGCAGGTTCCGTTTATGGCAGACTTGGTTACCATGGCCGATCCAACCAGCGCTTACAGCTTTTTAAACTACCTTAAACAGACAGATCGCCTATATAAATTCTACATCAGAGAAGATTTTTTTGTGCTGCGTAAAGAGTACAATGCTTATTGTAAATGGGCGATTAATCATCTGCAAAACTGCCTGTTTGGACAGAAAGTAACCAGCATAAATTATATCGACAACATTTATCAGGTAGAAAAAGTTGATCAGGTAACCGGAGCCAAAGAAATCATTTTTACTAAAAAAATCGTGCTCGGAACAGGCACCACACCTAAAGTACCCAACTTTATCACCCCTGCTGTGCATAAAAACACTATACACTCTTCAGCGTATTTAAAGTTCAAATCAACGCTGTTAAAGCAAAAAACCGTAACCATTATTGGCTCAGGTCAAAGTGCTGCCGAAATTTTCTACGATCTTTTGCCCGAAACTGAAAATGGGTTAAAACTGAAATGGTTTACACGGCCAGACCGCTTTTTCCCGATGGAGTATTCGAAATTAACATTGGAGCTGACCTCGCCAGAATATGTAGACCATTTTTACAATCTGAGCGATGCTAAACGCAAACAACTGTTAGGCAAACAAAACTCGTTGTTTAAAGGCATAAATTTCGAATTGATTAACCAGATTTTCGACAAACTGTACGAATTGAGTGTTGATGGAGAAAAAGTCAATGCAGAATTGATGCCCAATTGCCAGTTGAATAACCTAACCGTAAATAGTGATGGAAAATATCAGCTCGATTTTCACCATACTGAAAGCGAGAAAGATTTTGTCGTTGAAACAGATTTTGTTGTATTGGCAACCGGTTACAAATATAACGAGCCAGGTTTCTTATCGGAAATTAACGACCGCATCACACGCAATGCCGACGGACTTTTTCAGGTACACCGCAACTACGCCATCGATGTAAACGGAAACGAAATCTTTGTTCAAAATGCCGAATTGCATACCCACGGTTTTGTAACACCCGATCTGGGCATGGGTGCTTATCGCAATGCATCCATTATCAATGCCATTTTGGGTTTCGAAATCTACAAGGTTGAAAAACGGATTGCCTTTCAGCAGTTTAGCATAGTTGACGAAGTACAGGAAAATGAATTATCTAACGCAGTGCTGCAATTATCTGAAGATTAAATTAATTCAAGTCTGTCACGTTGAGCTTGTCGAAACGCTTATAAAGCATTTAATCTGGTCCTTCGACAGGCTCAGGATGACAGCTCTATACTTACAATCCCCCTGATAATAAACAAAAAAGTTAAACACCATGAATTACAACAATTTCAATCATATAAAACCTTTAAAAAAAGAAGTTTGGGATAAGGTAAACCTAAACTATATCGCCAAATCAATCGTAGAACTGATGCACGAAAAATTAGCGGAGCCCACGTTAATAAATACAGACGAACAAGGTACCTCTTATTTCCGCCTCGCTACCGATTCTGATGATATCTATTATACTTTTTCAGGTCAGCAGCGTGCTTTAGATTACCTGCATATCGATAAACAAAGCATTAAAAAATTTGTAAACGGTGAAAGTGTAGCCATTAATAATGCGCCTGCATTTTATACCGAACTACAGCAAACTTTCGACATTAAGCCATTTACTTTGGCACATTTTGTTGAAGAAACATTAAATACGCTATACGCCGATGCTTATATTCATGAAAAAGGTAGATTAACAGCTGATGAATTGGCTAATTCGGATTACCAAACCATCGAACACCAGATGGATGGGCATCCCTGGGCAACCATTAACAAGGGCCGCATAGGTTTTAACCACAGCGATCAAGGCAAATATGCGCCAGAAGCTGCTCAAAAAACCCAACTGGCTTGGCTAGCAGTACATAAAACAAGAGCAGCATTTAAAAGCATCGAAAGCATTTCTCCATTTTCCTTTTATAATGAAGAATTGAGTTTAAAACAGGTTCACGATTTTAACCAGGTATTGATCCAACAGCAGCTGAAACCTGAAGATTATTTCTTCATTCCTGTTCACGAATGGCAATGGAACAATAAAATCGTATTACAGCTTGCGCACGATATTGCCCATAATTTAATCGTACCTGTTGGTTTAGGAAATGATGAATACATGTGCCAAAACAGCATCCGTACTTTCTTTAACGTAAGCGAGCCTAAAAAGCATTATGTAAAAACAGCCATTTCGATCTTAAATACCTCAATTTTTAGGGGATTATCTCCGAAAAAACTGGCTATTGCACCAAAAGTAACCCAGTGGGCAAAAGACATGCTTCAGGGTGATGAGTACTTAAAACAGACCCGCGTGGTGCTTTTGGGCGAAGTGGCTACAGTAGCCTATACACATCCACAATACAGTGAGATTCCGGGTTCACCATATCAATATCAGGAATTTTTAGGAGCAATCTGGCGTGAAAGTGCTGAAAATTACCTTTTAGAAGGCGAAAACATCATGACTATGGCGAGCTTGCTTTATGTAGATGACAATGGCAAAAGTATGGTACAGGCTTTGATCGAAAAATCGGGATTGGATGCTGAAACCTGGTTAAACGCTTATTTATCTGCTTACTTAAAACCGGTATTGAGGATTTTTTACAAACATGCCTTTTTCTTTAGTCCGCATGGCGAAAACACCATCTTGGTAATGAAAAATGGCATACCAGAACGCATTATCATTAAAGATTTTGTGGAAGAAATTGTATTAACAGAAGAATCAAAAGCGAAATTACCAAATGATCTGGTAGATGTTTTAAGGGAGATTAATGATGAGTTGGCTCCTTTATTTATCCTCTCAGGGATATTTGATGCCGTTTTCAGATACCTCGGCAATATTTTTCACAGTTATGTTGGATTGGATGAAAAGCAATTCTGGCGCCAGGTGGCAGATGTAATTCTAGAATTTCAAAAAGAAAACCCAGAGCTTGCTCCTAAATTCGAGAAATTTGACCTGTTTGTACCCGAATTTATCAGGGTGTGTATTAACCGTGTAAGGTTGCTAACCCATGGTTATAGCGAAAGCACCGATGTTCCGGTTCCGGAATTGATTGGAACGTTGATTAATCCAGCGGCAGAAGCGCTGAAGGAAGATGTAATGGTGTAGTTTTTAAAATAATATCAATTAAGGATCGTCATTTCGAGCGGAGTGCAACGCAGTCGAGAAATCTAAAAGATAGATCTCTCCATTCCGCTGCGCTTCAGTCGAGATGACGATCTTTCTATGAGATTATATCTTCGTCGTTCCTCCTAGCAATGACGAATTTATTTTAAACTATAAAAATAGTTTATATCAATAAAATCATTATCTTGCTTTATAATTACTATAAAGATGAGAATACTATTATTGATCTTTTTATCAGCACTTTTATTTGAAACCCCAACGATTGAAAAAGATCGCGATCGCTGGAAGCCTTACTACACCGATACTGCTCCTGCAAAAATAGCCGATAATTGGTTCCTTCCTTTTGATGTGGCCAACCGTAAAAAAATTAACAACATTAAAATCATTAGCATTTTTGGCGATCACCGGGATAGTTATGTTAAAGGACATATCCATACGGCTATTGATATTAACCCTGCGCAACCTAAGGCAAAACTGGTTAATGTTTATGCCATGGCCAATGGAATAGTTTGTTCGGTACATTTGGGCGACAACCAGCGTACGGTTGTGGTAAAACATAAATTACCAAGCGGTTTAACGATGTTTACTACTTACAAACACTTAAAAGAAGTTTATGTAAGTAATGGTCAAAATGTAGATCAGAATACTAAATTAGCGAGATTATTTACCCCGCAGGAAAGTAAAAAATACGGTGGCGATTATCATCATCTTCATTTAGAAATCCGGAAAAAATTTGATGATTATGGCTGCGCAAGCTGGTTAACTTTTAATAATACACAACTAAATGAACGGTTTTATAACCCTCAGGCATTTATAAAAGATTATATCAAATAACTGTAAAATTAAAAAAGGGCATTTCCGAATACACTGAGGAACTGTTTAAATTTTATTAAAAACAAGATCGTCATTCTGAACTTGCTTCAGAATCTGTTTAGAAAGGAGGCTGTATCATAAATTGTAATTCACTTCGAATTTGTCACGTTGAGCCTCCCGATGAAAATCGGGACAAGTAGTCGAAACGCATGTAAGAAATTTAAAATGGGTCCTTCGACAAGCTCTCCGCAGGAGTCCTTTGGACAGGATGACAATTCTATATTTATGATACACACTCGAGGGAGTAAATTATTTAGATAAAATTAATAAGTAAATTTAGGTTTCCCGTTATCGCAGATTACCCCTTTTGGCTGTATGACCAATGCACAATCGGAAAATACACCGTATTTTTTATTATAATCGGCTTGTAGTTTGGTAAATTGATCAACCTTTTTCAGGAAACTGCTTTCATCTATTTTTACGGAGTAAGCAATATAGCTAGTGGCACCACCGCAAGCTTTAGAACCTATTGCTGTAAATTTCCATTCTCCCGCATTTTCGCAGGTAAACTGCTGTGCGGTTTTTTCAATGTCTTTATAAAGCATTTCTAATTCTGCCTGATCGACATTTTGCATAGGTTCGTTCCGATCAGTGCAAGCCCACATCAAACTCATGATCAATGCAATTGAAGTTAAAATAAATAGCGTCCGTTTCATTGTTTGTTTAATTTAACCTAAAACGGGTGTTGAGATAAAAACGCTACATCCTTTAAGAACTAAGAGGCTTGTTGGCAACATGCTTAACAAACCTCATAGGTCAGGAAAATTTAATCTTTAAACGAGACCTATAAGGTTTCTTGGCAATATGCTTATCAAACCTCATAGGTCAGGAAAATTTAAAACTTAATCTTTAACGTGCAATTTTCTCTGGTTCCATCATTGGTCAGTTCATCAGGAAGGGTAATTCTTAAACCTTTAGTATTCTGTTTCCATTTTATGGTAAACACTTCATCCTCCATAAACAACTCTTTCACTTTTAAAATGGCAGTTGATAGCGATTTAATGATAAGTTCTCCATGATTAAATTCTAAAAGCTCGATATTGATTTCATCTGCTTCGCCAGAATAAAAAATAATCGGGTTAACCTCATAAATACGGAGTTGATTGCCGCTTTGCTCGCTTGTGTTTAAAGCAATTTTTCTACTTACAGCCATTACAATTTGATTTGAGTTATTAAAATGGTTATGGCTAGTTTACCGGAGGAAAATTATAAGGTTTCCAAGCACGAAGTCCGCTCAGTTCTTTTTGTGTTTCTTCACTTATTCCAACGCCCCAGGTATTAAAAAATGGAGCTAAGTTTCTTTTTACCACATTAGAATACGTTTTCACCCACAAATCGCGTTTTTGCTGATCATTTAACCTGCCTATACTTGGTCCGATTTTTTGGTATTCTTTAAAAAATGCCTTAAAGCTTTCCCATCCAAAACCTTCCTGCATTTGGCGGAACATGATCAAGCCTAAAAAAGCATCGCTTTTCCATTTTTCATAACTTGCTCCTTCAGCAAAATATTTTTTCATCATCTTTTGCGTATTTGCACTTGATACGCCAGTATGCGAATCGTCTCGTCCGCCCATTAACCTATCGAACATATAGATCGAAAAGAAGTTATTGCTCACTTCGGTTGTGCCACCAAAAACCCAGTTTAGGTTTTGCATGTTATGGCCAATTTCGTGGAAAAAGCCCCAATTTGCGCCTCCCTTGCTTGGTTTCATCAATAGTTCAGGGTTGGCCATAATTTCGTTCGAAAGCATTTTTCTCGATGGTGAATGATGAATCATAATGGGATAACCACTGTGCATGTATCCCCCACCAATATGCTCGTCTGGCACCATCCGTTGAGCCCTGTAAAATGGTGCTGGCATATTGGCCAGATCCAATTCTCCAAGCACAACTAAATCCCATAGTTTTAATACTTCTTCAGGATTTTTAATGGTTTGTAATACACTATCAGGCAAAGTTAAAATCACATTTTCTGTAGCCATTTCTCCCCAGGGCGCTTTATTATTTTTTAATTGGTTTTCCCAATCGCTTTGTGTGCTTTTTCCCAATACAAAAAGCGGCGCAGCAACGGCATGGCTAATTTTGAAGTCAATTTTTCTACTTTCTGCCTTAGGTTTTATATTGATGTAAATCAGCCCACCAAATGGCGACGCCAATCTATTTTTTCCAATTACCAATTGCTGTTTCTTGGTTATAATGGGCATCCTGCGCCAATCTTCTTTACCCGCTACCCAATAGTTTAATCGGTCGCTATGTGCACCGATCTGAACTTCAAGCTCACTTACATTGGTGTTTTTGGGTACATCAATCTCAATATACTCGCCTGCTTTTGCATATAAACCCGTACTGTACATGGTAGCATTATCATAACCAGAATAACCCAGAGTAGACACAAT
This sequence comes from Pedobacter psychrodurus, assembly GCF_004331735.1. Classification (GTDB taxonomy): domain Bacteria; phylum Bacteroidota; class Bacteroidia; order Sphingobacteriales; family Sphingobacteriaceae; genus Pedobacter; species Pedobacter psychrodurus. The sequence continues at coordinate 88,323 of NZ_SJSO01000020.1, read as the reverse complement.
TGACACTAAACTATCGGCCATTTTTTTATGTTCGATGCTTACTGTTTTATTTACAAACTGAAAGCCAGCTTTTACTGCGCCTGGAAAAACATTAGCAGATGGTTGTGCTTTGATATTTTTATAATCGGTACTTTTTAACGTCTCATCGCTCCATTTGGCAATGGCTTTTCTAAATGCGGTGTCGCTTTTAGAAAGGGTCTGCTGTGGTGTAATGACAATTGTTGCCGGGTCTTTAGTTCCATCTTGAGCAAAGGTGCTTAAGCCAGTTGCTACTAATGCAAGGGATAATAGTGATTTCATTCTGTGTTTGCTTGGTTGTTATTGAGGTGTTATACTTTCTTTAAGCGGAAAACCTTGGTTTCGTGAGCAGTTACCTCACCATTCCATTTATTATTTTTGCCAACTATTTTATGTTGCCATAAATCTTTGATCTCGTATTTATCAGTCAGGCCTAATTCGACAAAATTTATTTTTGCATTTTGAGCAGCTGTCGATTTATTTAAAATCGCTATGGCGAAATCTCCGTTGGCTAAAGGGCGAACAAAAACATCCCATATATCCGTTCTGATTTTTCTTTCGGCTTGTTTACCCAAAGCATCTTGGTTTAATGCAATTACTTCTTCATTTGTAAAAATAGTTTTTGCTTCATTATCCATCTTACGGATATCGCAACTCGCATATAATGGTGAATTAAGCATACTGTACAAACTCATCTGACTTTGATATTCAGCTTGAGTACAGCCTTTGCCATTAAAAGCTGATGAAGGACCTTTTGTTCCATGTAAACCTGCCACCAGCATATCTCCATCGTTCCATTTACCCGGGCCAGAAAAGCTAGCCAAGCCTGCGGTTTTGTCAACAACGTTATAGATACCTACTCCACCTTTACCTTCTACATCATTCCATTTATCTCTGATATCGTAAGTGGTACGCCAGCTTTGTCCGCCAACCTGCGCGCCCCAGTTCCAAGGTTCGCGTGGCCCCCATTCGCAAATCCCAAGCACAATATCTCTACCCGATTTACGTAAGGCCTGGGCTATTTTGCCATAACGGGCTTTAGCAGTTTCAACATCTTCGGGTGCATTACAATAATCATATTTCAGATAATCGATTCCCCACGAGGCAAATGTTTTGGCATCCTGATCTTCGAAATTTAAACTTGCGGTATAACCGCCACAGGTTAAAGGAGCAGCATCAGAATAGATACCTAATTTCATTCCTTTGCTATGCAGATAATCGGCCAAGGCTTTAATACCTGAAGGAAATTTCTTTGGGTCGGCGATGATTTTGTTTTTATTATCGCGGCCACCTTGCCAACAGTCATCTAAAAAAATATACTGATAGCCTGCTTTCACCATTCCACTGGTAACCATTGCATCGGCCATCTCTTTTATATCTTTCTCGTTCGGATTTTCTGACATGATGTTCCAGCTCATCCAGCCCATTGGTGGCGTTGCAGCTAATTTTGCCTCTTGCGCAAAGCTGATTTGAGCAAATAACAATAGGGTAAAACAGATTTTGATAAATTTCATATTTTCTTTTAATAGAGCGTTCTTCATTTGATTAAAAAAGAGCGGTCGTCATTCCCACGCAGGCGGGAATCTTAATGCAACATATAAACCTAGCTAAAGCATTAAGATTATCTTCGATGAGCACTGCGTGGTTCCCAATCAACCCGATAGCTATCGGGTTGGGAATGACGAACTATCTATGTTATTTAATCGGTTTGATATAATAGCTGTACTGGTAATCTTTAAACGGGATCTGGTATTGGATTAATGGCATAGAACCCCAGCTGTCTATCCCTTGAACACCTAACTGTTGCATATCCATGTGCACATAAATCTGATTGCGTTTTACCAGTTCGCCAGAGTGATATTGTTTTTTCTCGGCCTCTGGATCTAAATCTTCTACCGAGTATGGCAATGCATTAAAGTTCAACAACTGATCGGCAAATTCGAAACGTAAACCCTTGCCAGCTTTATTGGTAAAAGTTACCCAGCGTACATCGGTTTTATTACCACTTTCCTGTGGGCGTGCATAAGAAAAATACTGATCAGAAACCGTAGATTTATAAGTACCAATTAATGAGGCCGTTTTTCTATCTACATAATTTTCACCCGGACCACGGCCATACCATTGAATATTGCTGTAATCATTTTTCAATTGCAGATCGTTACCGATGCGCATTAAACTTTTGTAATTCCCTGTTACTGCTTTAAATTGATTGTTTACTTTAATTGTTCCGTCGGCCAATACATTAAATTCTTGTGTGGTTTCTGCATCACCTTTAAGCAATGATGATTTGACGGTTAAGGTAAAGCCATCAGCAGTTGAATTTACAGTTGATTTAATATTGCTTGCACTATTATCCTGATACACATTGCGCCACATGCGCAATTTAGTGTTTAGGCCTGCACCGATATCGTTATCGGTTGGTGCACGGTAAAATCCAGGTTGAGGTCCTGAAGCCAATAGCTCCTGCCCTTTAGAAACATAACTTGTTAACATTCCTTTAGTTAAATCGAAAGTGATCGTAAAATCGCTTCCTTTAACAACAGCTTTTTCTGCTGTCTGCTCAACTTTTAAAGTTTTCTTGTTGCTGGCATAAGCATTTGCTTTTGGTGTACCTGCTAAGGCAATCTGCTCGTAAGCAATCTCATAACCCTTTTCTAAAAATGGTTCAGGTGTTTTTAAGCGATAATGCACATTTAAGAAATATTCTTTGCCTACTGCATAATTCGTTTTAAATGGTAAGGTTAATAGCTGTGTTTGGCGTGCATTAATATTAAGATTGCTTACCACACCACTCTGAATCACTTTTCCATCCTCTACCAATTCCCAGTTTAATTGTACATTGCTAATATCTTTAATGAAATAGCTGTTATTCACATTAATCTGGTTGGTGCCATTAAAAGTCGTTTTGATATATTGATGTACTTTTTTTAATTCCACCGCCATTGGCGTCATGCCGCGGTATGCGGTAACTACACCCTTTACGCAAAAATCGTTATCACTAAAGTTTTCGTCAACGGGGCCACTTAGCGGGAAATCGCCTCCATAAGCCATAATGCGTTTACCGTTTTTAACGGTATCGATTGCTTGATCTATCCATTCCCAAACGAAACCACCCTGCAGTTTAGGGTTGTTCTCGATGGCATCCCAATATTCTTTAAAATTACCCAAACTGTTACCCATAATGTGGGCATACTCGCTCATAATAAACGGGCGGGTTTCTTTATCCTGTTTCGAATAACGTGGCAGATAATTTGGCGAAGGATATTGCGGAACAATCATGTCGGTATTGAAGTCGCTCTCAGCCCTTTCGTATTGTACCGGACGGAAATCTTTTCCTTTAAGCCATTGGTAAGCTTCGTAAAAGTTAACACCGTTACCGGCTTCGTTACCTAACGACCAAGTAATTACAGATGCATGGTTTTTATCTCTTTCGTACATCCTTGTAATACGCTCAAGGTGTGGAACACGCCATTGTTTATCATTGGCAAATGAGGTTTCTAGGCTGTAATAACGGCCGTGGGATTCAATATTGGCTTCGTCTATCACATACAAACCATATTCATCGCAAAGTTCCATCCAATAAGGATCGGGCGGATAATGAGAATGACGAACTGCATTTACATTCAGTTTTTTCATCATTTCCATATCTTTTTCCATATCGGCATGGGTTAAAGTATGGCCTTGTGTGGCATTATGCTCGTGCCTGTTTACACCTTTTAAAAATACACGTTTGCCATTTACCAATAAATCGCTGCCTTTAATTTCTACCGATCGGAAACCCACGCGTTGTGGAATTACTTCGATTATTTTATTGTTTTTATCTTTTAAAGTGATGTAAAGCGTATATAAATAAGGAATTTCTGCCGACCAGTTTTTCACATTACTGATCTGTGTTTTAAAAGAAAGATCAGTTTTATAATTGCCCAACACTTTTTGGATTGTGGTAGCATCTTTCCAAACATGAGTTCCTTTAGCATCAACTAAATCAAGCGCTACATAAAAACTATCCGGGCGGCTGTGGTTGGTACGTTGATCGATTTTATAATTTTCTACCGCTAAATCTACATTTAGCAATCCGTTGGTATAAGTGGCATCCAAATTTCCAATCACTTTGAAATCGCGGATATCTAACTTTGGTGTAGAATATAAATAAACCTCACGCTCTATCCCCGATATGCGCCACATATCCTGGCATTCTAAATAACTTCCATCGCTCCACCTGTAAACCTGTAGTGCAATGGTATTTTCACCTGGTTTAACATATTTGGTAATATCGAATTCTGCAGCCAGTTTACTATCTTCACTATAACCAACTTTTTTCCCGTTAACCCAAATATAAAAGGCAGATTTAACAGCACCTAAGCTGATAAACACTTGCCTACCGCTCCAGTTAGCCGGAATATTGATTTTTTTACGGTAAGAACCCACTGGATTATTATCTGCAGGAATATCGAATGGCGGGTTCATTTTTGCCCCTGTTAGCTGTCGGCCGGCAAATTCATATGGTTGGTTTACGTAAATTGGGGTACCATAACCATTTACTTCCCAATTGGCAGGTACTTTAAAATTATCCCAGGCTTTATCATCAAAATCTACTTTATAAAAATCTGTAGGTCTTTTACGTGGATCTTTTACCCAGTTAAATTTCCAGGCACCATTTAATGATAAAAAATATTCTGATTTTTCTTTAGCTCTTTTAGTTGCTAAATCTTGGTTTTCGAAAGCAAAAGCCGATGCCCGCATAGGCAATCGGTTTACTGAAACCACTTCTGGGGTTTGCAGTTCTGAGGGCAGATCTTGTGCACTGATTTGCCCGGCAATAAATAATGATGTAAATAAAAGGGTTAACTTTCTCTTCATGCTGTGTGTATAATTTTGGTTTGTTGATCCAAATTACTGATGATTAACTGATAATAATGAAAATGTTTTAGCGCAAACGTTTGAGTTTTAAATATGTTACTGAGAAGTTAAATTTACTAGGATAGATTTCACAATCTGACGCCTAAAACTATCGTATTGTAACCTTTACTATAGAACTGCCTCAAAGAAGGAAAAAACCTGTTCTATTAAACACAGTGACACTTTATATTTCTCAAAGCAGGGTAAATAGCAGTGTAAATTATATTTTATTGAAATACTTATACCACGCGATTTTTAGAATGCTATACAAATGTGAGGAATTAAAAATGACAACATGAAAGCAGTGGGCTTTTTAAACAAGAATAGTCAAACGTTTGCGCTAAAATAGAAGAACAGTTAGTTAGGCTGAATATTTTTTTATGGGTATGTTAGTATGCTAATTATACATCTACTTAATGCCAATCTCTAGATTTCCGCTGGACAGACAAATGGACATGATGGACTGTGGTCCTGCATGTTTGAAAATGATTGCCAAATACTATGGTAAATTTTATTCTTTGCAATACATGCGGGATAAATGCGGAATTACCAAAGAAGGAGTATCATTTTTAGACCTAAGCCATGCCAGTGAAGCCATTGGACTTCGGACCCTTTCGTTAAAATGTACAGTTGAAGATTTATTGCATAAAATACCTTTGCCAGCGATTGTTCATTGGGATAACAGCCATTTTGTTGTTGTTTATAAAACGAAAGCAAAGAAAGGTTTAGATTTAAGTCGAGGCACCATCTATGTTGCCGACCCAGCCAAAGGTTATGTAAGCTACAAATCTAACGAATTTGCTTCAAAAACAATAAAAAAAGGCTATGGCGAAGTACAGGAAAAGCTTGTTTTAATGGCTATTGAGCCGCAGGCTGATTTCTATGAAAGGCAGGCAAATGAAAAAATAGACCGACGCAAGACTTTTTATAATTTCTTAAATTATTTCAGACCCTACAAAAAAAGTTTTATCAATCTATTCGTGGTAATGCTATTGGTAACCATTTTGCAGGGCTTTTTACCATTCATCAGTAAGGCTGTAATAGATGTTGGTATACAAACACACGATCTTAACTTTATCAATGTAGTTCTTATTGCAAACATTGCTATTTATTTAAGCATACTGCTTAGTAATATGGCAAGAGACTGGATCCTGCTTCACGTTACCTCAAGGGTAAATATTGCGTTGATTTCTGATTATCTAATCAAATTAATGGTGTTGCCCATTACGTTTTTTGAGAACAAATTGACTGGTGATATTTTACAAAGGGCCCAGGACCACGAACGTATAAGGAGTTTTATTATGAACAACTCTCTGAATATGGTTTTCTCAACCCTTACATTCATCGTATTTGGCGTTATTCTGCTCATCTATAACACAGTCATTTTCTGGATCTTCCTGATCGGTAGCATCATATATGTTGTCTGGGTTATGGCCTTTTTAAAGCTAAGAAAAAAGTTAGACTGGGAGTATTTCGAACTCGTAAGTAAAAACCAAAGTTATTGGGTGGAGACTATCGCTAGTATACAAGATATCAAAATCAATAATTATGAAAAACCGAAGAGATGGAAATGGGAAGATATCCAGGCGAGGTTGTACCAGGTTAATTTAAGGGTTTTAAGCGTTACCAATACTCAAAATTTAGGTGCCCAGTTTATAGATAATTTAAAAAATCTGTTTATTACTTTTTTCTGTGCTAAAGCCGTAATTAGTGGCGAAATGACATTTGGGGTGATGATCTCAACACAGTTCATCATCGGGATGTTAAATGCACCTGTGGTACAGTTTATCCAATTCATTATTTCATTTCAGTTTGCCCAGATTTCTTTTTTGCGTTTAAATGAAATCCATCAGCTTGAAGATGAAACGGAAAATGTTGGAACAAACCCAATTGACCTGCCACAGGACAAAAGCCTGGTTATTAATAACCTGGGCTTTCAATACACGCCCACCTCTAATCCTGTATTAAGAGGCGTACGACTGATTATACCAGAAGGTAAAGTAACAGCTATTGTTGGAGATAGTGGAAGTGGAAAATCGACATTATTGAAATTGTTGCTGCGCTTATACAAACCCAGTTATGGTGATATTAAAATTGGCAACATGAATGTCAATAATATTAGTCTTAAACAATGGCGGGATAAATGTGGAGCGGTAATGCAGGATGGAAAAATTTTTAATGATACTATTTTAAATAATGTAGTGCTAGATGACGAGAAAATAGATTACGAAAGACTTAAAAAGGCATTGGATACTGCAAATATTGCTTCTGAAATTGAGGCCTTGCCTCTGGGATATCAAACCATGATGGGTGAACAAGGACGGGGATTAAGCGGAGGGCAAAAGCAGCGGGTTTTGATTGCAAGAGCCTTATATAAAAATCCCGATTATTTATTTTTTGATGAGGCAACCAACAGTTTAGATACGCTAAATGAAAAGAAAATTGTCGATGCCCTAGATCAGGTTTTCAAAGAAAAAACAGTTATTGTTATTGCACACCGATTGAGCACCATACGCAAAGCTGATCAGATTGTGGTAATGCAAGGAGGAACTATCGTAGAGATGGGTAATCACCAATCATTAATGACCCAAAAAGGGAAATATTTCCAATTGGTTCAATCGCAACTAGAGGCTGCTGAAACTGTAGAGCCTTTAAATTAACTATATCTTATACAATTAAAATGCAAAAGGATTCTGAAATCTACCACCATAAACAGCGTACAGAGCAGGTACAACATATCATAGAAAGAATGCCCACTAAGTTTGGTTTTTGGGTAAGTATAATTGTAGGCTTTATTTTTACCTTGATGTTTGTTTTTGGTTGGCTTGTTCGCTACCCGGATGTTGTTCCTGGGCAAATTGTGATCAATTCAAATATCTCACCTATTAAGCTAGTCGCAAATGGCAGTGGAAAATTAAAGCTTAATGGAATTAAATCAATGGATGTGGTTAAAGAAGGACAAATTATTGCTTATATAGAAAACCCAACAAATCCAGCCATTGTTTTCTATATAGATAGTATGCTTAAAAACATTAATCCGTCCAAGGAATCTATTCTTACACTTAAAAATCGGTTACCGAGTACTTTATCATTAGGTGAGTTAAATAGCAAGTATTATGCTTTTGTAAGCAGCCTGCAAGAATACACCAATTATAAATATGATAAGCTATTTGATAAACAAGGGCAGAATTTGGCAAATCTACTGGTAGAACAGGAAAAAGCAATGGAGAGTGCCAAAACCAGAGTCGAAATGGCTAACAAATCATTAACCTATGCCCATAAGTTTTATCAAAGAGACTCTACTCTTTTTAAGAACAAGGTAATCAGTGAAGCTGAACTAGATAAAACGGAGATGAGTTACATCGCTAACAAAGATGCATTACAGGCGGCTATTAATAACCTCGTGCAAACCAAACAAAGTAGCCAGCAAACCGAAGGAAAAATACAAGAATTAGATATTCAAAAACCTGAAAAAAACAGTGAGTTAAATATTAAACTCATTTCTGCTTATAACGACCTAGTTGATAATATTAAAAGCTGGGAACAACGTTACGTTTTTAGGGCGCCATTTGGAGGGAAAGTACAGTTTTTAAAATTTTATAATGAAAATCAATTCTTACAAAGTGGCGAACAAGTATTCACCATTATACCCAATAATGAAGAACCCCTTGGCCAGGTTGTTTTACCTGCAAATGGATCAGGAAAGGTTAAGATTGGCCAGGAAGTAATCGTAAAACTGGATAATTATCCTTACATGGAGTATGGGAGCATAAAAGGTCACGTTACCTCTATTTCCCTTACCACCAACACCGAGAAAACAGAAAAAGGAGATATGGAAACCTACCTGGCTTTAGTAAAGTTTGACGATGGACTTAAAACCAATTATGGGAAAAAGCTCGACTTTAAAGCCGAAGCTAAGGGCAGTGCTGAGATTATAACCAATGATCGGAAATTGATTCAAAGATTATTTGATAACCTCAAATATGTGGTGAACAAGTAAAAACTAGCTTAAGTAAAGTTGAATGGTTTTTTCTGCCATGTGTCTAGCAGTAAAATGCGCTTCAAATAAAGTCTTGCCATTTTTACTCAGTCTATTTCTCAATTCTGGGTTTTTGTAAAGGTTTAACATTTGAGTGGCAAGATTTTTTTCGTCAACTCTGCCTAAAGTATCTGTTTCCGCTTTAATAACATTTATTTTATCCTTAAAAGGTTTTTCAAAGGCTGGGATATCAGAAACTATCATTGGTATATTATAACTTAACATTTCAAGGACTGTAAAGCTACTTTGTTCTGTCATAGACGGGATTAAGCCAACATCTGCAATAGCACAGTAACGCTTAACATTTTCTTTATCTGCATAACCTGTAAATGAAATTTTAGCACAAAATTGAGCGCTAATTTCAAGGTAATGCTCCATATTTCCTTTACCTACAATTAATAGCCTTGCATTTGGCATAGACTTAACTGCTTTAGAAAATGATTTGATTAGTGTATCTACACCTTTTTGCTCTGTTAATCTTCCCAAATAGAGAAATATAAAGTCGTTATTGTTAAATCCTAATCGCAATTTAATTATTTCTCTGCTTAAGCCTTTACTTTGATTATCTATGATTAAACCATTAGGTATAACATGCACTTGATTCTGATCAGAAAGACCATAATATTTCTGCACAAACCGTTTGGATTCATCGGTTAAACTAATGATATGGTCGGACTGTTGACAAAGTTTTTTTTCTAAAACAATAGATCGAAAAAAAGCATTCTTTTTGTTATTAACATCCTCACTTTTCCAGTCTTTTATAAATTCATTAAGGTTGTTTTGATAAAATACGCGCCACAAAGAAACGTGGTTTGTATAAACTACCTTAAATTCATATTCAGTTGCGAGATCGGCTAAGGCCAATTGTAAAACTGTATTTAAATGGAAAACTGTTTTAACTTTTTCATCAAAAAAATTAGACAATAAACAAATCACTGCTCTGGCCATAAGTGGCTTTAAGCCTATTTCAGACTGACCTTGCTTAACGTTGGTATCATTTAACACAATTTGTATATCCGTTCGCTTAGCGTTAATTTTTTTGGAAGAAAAGCCTGCTTGCTTATTAAAGCTTAAGCGCACATAATAAAGCTTACAAGATGAATCTAGTTCATCAAGTGCTCCTAACAAATTGTTTGTATAGCTTCCTACACCATGCCCAAAAGCCTCAGATGGTGTTTCAAAATAAAATATGTTTGGCAAAATATTTAATTTAAAAGGGAATAATAGGCCCTCTTTTGTGAGGTACCTTCTTGCATTGCCATTAGAATATCAAATCCCAAATCTAATTTACTATTGAAGTCAAGTGTATTGAGCTCCTTTTCTATCGCATTTGGAATATTTTTTTGATGTACTGAGATTTTTAATTCTTTTTCCAAATTTTTCTTCGCTATTGTTTCAGATAATAAAAAACCATCCTTGAAAGAAGTTCGGTTCTTATCCATGAAATCTCTTAAATATCCATTGCTAACAAAGTTCAAATGATCATCAAAAAGAAAAAGCATTTTCCTTAGTGTTGTTGCACTTCTCAAGTCATCTTCAAATTTATTAGCCAAAAGTTCTAAGCCTAAATCCATACTATCTTTATAAAGGATTTCGCTGCTTTCAAAACATAGTAGTTTCAATAAAACTGCATTTCTAAGCACTTCATCAAAGGGCAAAACATTATCAAATAATTTTTCTTTTGACAGAATCTTCTTGGTCTTTTTTAAAACAGGAACCAATAATTTGTTTTCTTTTGCCCGCTGTTCGAGATAAATTAATATTAAAACCAATTGGTCTTGCCTCAGTTCTTTATTATTAGCGATTAAAAGGCCTATTTCATCCGCTTTTTCGTAAATTTTGGAAATGGCAAGATTAAAATAACCCAGTTGATTAAATTTTGTTAAAAAAAGGCTAATCAATGGCACACTCCAGTTAGACTGTTCTACTTTAGCCTTATTTACAGAAAATATTAACTCTTCAACAAATGAAAAAGCAAGATGATTATAATATTCGTTTTCACTTATGGCTGCATATTCGAAAAGGTAAAATATCTCTTTTATAAAATTTTTTGGATTAGCAAGCTTAGTGCCTAGCTGATAACAGCTATTTGTTAACAGGTTATTATTTAAATAACCTGTTAACAAATAAAAATTGCTTTCTATCATGGAATACGATGTAACATCTTCATAAGATAATCATATCCAAGTACCCCTAATTGGTCTTTTAAATGAAGATAAAAATCTTTTAAGGCAAAAGCTCCTCCTCCGGGGCCACTTATGTTAAGTACGGTTATTGGCTGACTTGAATTAGCATAGGCTGCATAATCAAATGGCACGCCGTGATTCATAGGGTTATCCGTCCAAGCTTTTTGGGCCGCGTATAGTTTTGAACCATTTAAATGGTTCATTAAGCCGGACATATCATTTGAACTTGCTCTATTAGCATTATCCCGTGCAATCTGTGCATTAATTGCTTGTTGTTCATACCCAGCAGCTGTCATCCCTACATAATCTGCATCATAATGAGTTGCAGTTGAATTAATTTGGGAATAATCATAATATGCGCCTGTTAAATCATCATAATTTAAATATTTCTGTAACTGACTTTGAAAAATGGTATATCCACTATATTCACCCATATCATTATCAGAAACCGTTATATCAGGCAAGCTCTCATATTCATATCCACCTCCAACTTGCATACTTCGAAAAAGATTAGCGGAGAAGGTATATCCTGTTACATTATCGTAATAAAATTTGTCTGTTGAAGAAGCGTTTATGTCAAAATCCAATCCCACATAAAGTAATGTAAATCTATTTGGTCCATACGCATTAGATCCCCAATCAGATTCATTTACACTTATTGTAATAGGTGTACCATAACCATCATCAACTACGTACGAAAAGCTCCCACCTAAATTAAATGGATCTGTATCACTAAATGGGCTGTTTATGTATCCGGCATATGACATGTCCAAGTCGTAAATATTTCCATCATATGCTGAGATAAGGTTAACCCCTCCTAAAGTTTCTTTTTCTTCTGTCCGGGATAACACTTCAAAGTTATCCGACAGATCTTGTAATGTTTTAATTTTCATAAGTTTACGTATCTTTTAGATTTAATTAAAAATAACATTTCTCTAATATGATTGCAATTGAAATCAAAAAAATGTTAGTGTTTTTTGAATTTATTTGTGATAAAAAGTATCCAAGCAAAAAAAACCTTTACCGCCAAAAGGCGGAAAGGGTTTTACTAACTAAACTAACTACTATTTTAAAAATTCTAATTCGAACTGATTTAGGAATGGATTACCATCTATACCGTAATCGTTCAAAATTTTAATGTTCATCCAATAAAGAGAAAGTGCTGTAGCATCTCCTAAAGTTGATACGAACGATTTTGCTCCCTGTACATAGGTGGGATCTGGCGTGGTTCCAGCTGGCACATCAATACCTAGGGGAGTCCATTTATATTGGCCACCCAAAAACATATTGTATCCTCCTGGCGCTTTATTTCCTAAAATGCCTTCTGCCCCCTCATCAATAGCCCAAAAACCTATTAAATTTGAATAGTTTGGATGTTTAGTAATATCTTTTAAACTAACATTATTTGCAATCGTTGTTGCATCTAACGCGGTATTAAAAATAGAAAGGTTGGCTGCATAGTAATCAGACTCGCCACCAAAAGCACCAACTTTTAAAGGTTCGGTAGTATTAATGCTTTTCGAAGCACTAACATTATACGAATTTTTAAACACACCATCTACATAAGCCGAAACCGTTCTTGTGGTTGAGTTTACATACTTAACCGTCATGGTTAAAGTATGCCAGCCATTTGCCAAAACTCCCACCATCTGTAATTGCTGTTTTCCGCCACCACCGTTGCCACTGCCACCAAATTCTAAATTCCATGTTGTACCTTCCTGCATCCAAAACCATCCTGTCATGGTATTGCTGTTAAGTAATGTACTTTTGCCCAAAAACTGTGGATAATTGTTGCTGGTATTAAACTTAGTTTGCATCTGAACTGTAAAATCTTTATTATCAGCCATATTATATAATCCATTATCATTTGGAACTATGGCTGTAATAGCGCTGGTTTTAAAGTTAATAGTAGTAAAGCCCGTTTTTTTAAGTTCTAATTGGCTTAATAAAGGATGATAAGCCAACATAAAACCACTAGTTGGAGAAGCACTACTACCACCATGGTTACTGGTTAAAATAACAAGCCAATCTTCATTAGCGTAGGTTTTTCTGGCTTTCAAAGCTGCTAAAATATCTCCTATATAGCCATCTGTTTTATTTACCGAGGTTTTATAAGTTTCATTAGACGCTGTATAACCTCCGCTTATTCCTGCTGCCTCTACATCCCTGAAATTAACTATCAATGCCCCTAAATTAGTTTGAGCATTTAGCAAGGCTATTGTGCTATCCTTAACAGCAATATCCGAACTTACAACAGGTGCGAGATCTGTATTACTTAAATATTTACGCAGGTTAGCCCATGGTGTTACCACACCTGTTTTAACGGTTTTAAACTGGGTAATGTAATCTAACACATTCCGGTAAGAAGTAATCGAAGTATGCCCAGTTCCGGTACGATCCTGTACGCGTTCAAAATTATCATCTAATATCTGGTGTTTTGCAAAACCAGTACCTGTTAGTAAACTTACCCATCCCCCTGCGTCAGAAACACCTTTTATAGTAGTAAAAGAGTATTTACCATTCTTTTGCATGGCTGTAAAATTGGCTGGAGCAATAGCTTGTAATTCTGTCCCACCTAAACCATCAACTCCAATAATGAGCACTTTTCTTTGTTTTACATTACTTCTTTTCAAATCTTCATAAACCGCATCCGGATTATTATATTTTTTACACCCCGTATAGCCTAATACGCCAATCGCGCAAAAACCAAGAAGTACATTGTATATTTTGTTGTTAATTTTCATAATAAATGTCATTAAGGTTTAATTAGATTACATTCGGATAAGTTCGCATACGTAGCATTGACCCCACTTTTAATCACCACCTTTATAAACTTTGTACTTACGTTACCAGTTGGGAAATTAAAATTGTAAACTGTGGTGTTCTGTGGTAAAGTGGTAGTACCTACACTTACATAGTTTATATTATCGGTACTGCTAAATATCTCTACATCTTTTACGTAACCAGCACTATTATTTTGCCTTTGCGCAAAGGTTACTCCTTTTATTGCAATAGGAATTGGAGACCCTGTACCCAATACAATATTTATGGGATAACCTACAGTGTTGGTTGGTATTGCTGTACCATAGTTAGAATGCCAAAAAGATGATGCATTAACGATACCATCAACCAATGCTGCCGGGGTTCCATCACCAGATTGGCTTGAACTTATTGATACTAATGTAGTGGTGTAAGTAATTGGACCGGTACCTCCGGTTTTAGTTAACGGGTTGTACGTCCATAAAGCAGTTGTTAAGGCAGGGTATTTTGCACCAACTTTTGCTACTACAGCATCGCTAATAGAAATACCCCAGGCACCAAAAAACGGAGATAGATCTATTTTTGTATAGTCAGAAAGCTTTTCGTACACAAAATTGTGCTTTGTAATATCGCTCGAATTTAATCTATCTGCATGGCGGGCTTGTGAATATAGATAAGTCATTGCACCATAACCATATTTTTCAAAAATCTGAACAAAAGGTGTCATTTTCATAAACGGCGCTTCATCTACCGCGTTCATGGCCGCATCAGTATCGAAATTTTTTGCTCCGCTACCGCTGGCATAAGTAATGGCTTTAGGGAAACCACTAGAAACTGCCGGGTGCAGAATATTATAATTTGCACCAATTCTATTAGCTACTTTAAAGCTGAACAAGTTATTAGTCGTTTCGCCTAAGGTGCTCCAGCTCCATACGTTACCCTGCTGACAGTTATGCCCAAATTCGTGGTAAGTACCCCATTGGCCAGAACTGGTTGTAATTGAATTTAAGCTGGTAAAGCTGGCAAACCAGTAAGAATCGTTTAAACCCACAAAAGGAAAACCATTATGGCCATAACCATTAGTTAACTGGATATCTAATATACCGCGCCATTGACTTTGTGGACTACGGTCTCTAATATCCGGAGCATTGTCTGATAAACCCATCCATGCATTATAGTCCAAATCGAAAACATCGTTCCACTTGCTAAATACCGCTGTAGGATTGGTAAATGGTTCGCTTGAATTAAAAGTAGCAAGAACCTTATCTCTCGGAATCGTAAAAATAACTCGTTTAGCTCTTAATTCTAACCAAGGCACTTGTGAAGCTTTTACTTTAGCAACCCAATCAGCATCAGCAGTTTGCCCCAAAATAAAATCAGGCGATACTACAGCACCTGTAATGGTAAAAGTAATGGGATTAGCATATGCAAAAGAAGCCAATATATATATATGCCCACCATACAGGTTGCGTATATAATTAACCCCTGCAACCAATAGTTTCCTATTATAAATTACAGGATCGCGAAGCAATGGTGATTTACCTGCAAGGTTATCGGTATGTGCGCCAATCTGTACAGTGAGCCCTTCTACTCCTGCAGGAACTACTAATTTAATAAGTTCGCCCGGAGCAGCATAATAACCTGTACTGTATTGCGGTGAAGGTGCAACAGAGATTCTTAAATTTTGTGCAGTTTGATCGGTAAAGTTAAGATCCAACGTAAACTGAGCATCTTTAACCCTTGGCTCTGATTGATCTACCAAGCCAGGGAATACCCTGGCCTTAGCGTACATAGACTTATCTATTACTTTCATATTAGTATCAATAGCTCCTTGTGCCACATTCTGTGAATCATCAGGATAGCCATCTGGTACCTCGTAACCATACTTTTTACAGGCTGTAAATGCCATTAAAAGAGATAGGCCAAATATTTTAGTTAACTGATTAATTTTCATTTTATCAATTTTTAAAGTTAATTAGTTGGTAATACTATTGTTGGGGTAAACAAATTACCCATTAAGCCCCATTGTTGTGGTACAGCTATATTTAACCAGTTGTAAATTAATACGGGAATATCAATGCCATTTGGTACATTTTTAAAAGCCAGATCGGTAATATTACCCCCTACAACCGGCGAAACTTCAAGAAAATACCCCCAGCTTGCACTCCCGGTTACAGCAAAGTCTTTTTTCGCCGCTGAAAGATCTTTTAATACCAGGCCAGTGCCTTCGTTTGAAGGCCACCATCCCAATAGTTTATCAGGGTTAGGCGCTGTAAATGAAATCTCCTTTTTCATGTTGGTGATAAGATCTGCATCGGTCATGGCGATATTATAAATAGCCATGTCCCTAAACCATAAATCAGTACCATCTGTTGCAACTGTTGCTTTTCCGGCACCCATGTGCAGCGCAGCAGGGTTGGTTAAATTTTTACCTGTAATATCTACGCTGGTAATTTTTTTGCCATCCTGAAATAAAGAGACATAACGTACAGCTCCTTCATTAAATAACTTAAAAGCAAGTGTATGCCATTTACCATCTCTAATTGCGGTACCAGCCGAAATGGTATAACCACCTGCAAAGCTTAAGTAATAAGAATCGCCCCAGGTCATTAAATCCCATCCCGTACTGTTTAAACCTTCTCTGGCACTATAGTTACTCATGTTACCACAAAAATGAGCGTAATTACTTTGGTTACTTGCAGTACTCCTTATTTTTAACACGAAAGTATAATCACCTGTTGTTCCAAAATCACCAATATTGGCATCAGAAAGTACAGCTACGCCATTGTTTGCTGTAGTTGAAGTTAGGCGAATTGCCGAACCGGTAAATGGATAAGAACTTGGATCTGGTTGATTTACCAATGTTTTTGAAAATCTTGGGTTATAAAATGCGACATAGGTATTTCTTGAAGGATCGTTGTAAATATTAGAACCTGCACTGCCACCAGATACGCCACCACCTTTATTAGAAGCGACTACGATTAACCAGTTTTCACCTGAATAACCTTTTCTGGCTTTTAGTGCTGTTAAAATTTCGCCAATATATCCATCAATAGTCTGAATAGCAGTTGCATAAGCAGGTGTACTTGCGGTATAGCCATTGGCTGCACCTGCAATATCAGCGCTATGAAATTGTGCAACCACCATGGTTGGATTATTTGTGTTTAGCTCTGCTACTACTCCAGCCTTTACAGCTGCATCATCAGATACGTTTTGTTTTATTGTTGCATCACCAGCCAGTTTATCGTTAAAAAGGGGAGTTGATGCAATTGATACAGTTCTTGATGTACTTAGTGAGCTTTTAATACGTGTAAAAATTGTAGGCGTAGTTGCCAAATTTAGTCCAGCAAAATCCTCAGATGTTACATTACTTTTGGTATAATCGTAACCCGTAAACATATTTGTCCATCCGGCGGCGTTAGTAATAACATTTCGCTTATCATCAGCAAGTCCGTCAAAAGTATACAACGCTTTAGCATTGATAGTTGCAATATTAGCCGGTGCAAGTGTCTTAATTGCTGCTCCCGTTATACCATCTACAACAATGTAAAGCACCTTTTTGCCTGCCCCTAGCCCTGCAGTATCATTTTTAAAAGTTTGTGGCAATGTATTTTCAAAATCCTTATTACATCCGGTAGTTGTAAGGATAAGCCCGAATACCGAAGCTAAGCCAAAGCATTTAAGGGCAAAAGTTAATGTAAATCCTTTTTTCATATTCATTATGTCTGAAACTATATTGATCAATTAGAAAAAGTTAGGCGCAATAAGTTGCGTGGTAAAAAGGTGTTGAAACGCAAAATATCTCCTACCAAAATTACTTGCGAGCCAGTGCTGATTGAAGTTTCGAGCATATCGTAAACTGTACCCTGAAAACCTCCTGTATTGTTATAGCCAACAGCCAATTGTCCATTGCTTTCTAATACCATAAATCCTTGCCGTAAATAATCCCCGTATTTGTTAAAAGAACCGCAAACAATTATTTTCCCGTTATTAAGCTGCCCAACAAAAGTAGCTATGCCACCCGTTATTGGCAGCGGATTAAACGTAGCAACGTTAGAACCATTTGCATTTAGTAAATTAACACCAGCAGATGCCTTTCCGTTAAAGCTGGTAAATGTACCTGCGATTACAATTTTATCGGTATTAGCGTTGTATCTGATCGAGTAAATATCGCCATTTGCCGCTCCCCCTACACTAAAGCTGTTATCTACACTGCCATCTAAGTTTAACCTAACAATTCTATTGGCCTGCACTGCATTAAATGTGGTAAAAGTACCCACCAGGATCAATTTTCCATCAGCCTGCATCATTGCGTCTAAAATTACACCGTTTGCACCTATGGCACTCTGGCGTGTAGATTTGTTATAATGAAAGGTCGAATCCATCGTACCATCCATGTTTACCCTTACCATTTGGCGCATCCTGGTTAAATCGTAAACCTTTTCATCGTAACTAGAATTTGGCAGAAAGATTCGTTTATAATTATTAAAACCACCAACAAGGTAAACCTGTTCGCCAAAAACAAAGGTTTTTCTAACTGCACCATCTACACCTGCATTAAATGCACTGACAGTATCACCATTTTTATAAACTTCCTGAGGCTTTGGATTAATAACATTGGTAAGCACTAAACTATCCAATGACCCATTGGTATTTAATCTTGCCACATTATTTAACGTTTGACGGTTCGGACGTGTAGAATTAAAAGCGGTAAAACTACCACCAATAATAAATTTACCAGCCTGGCTACCTGTTGCAATTCTTGTAATCGAATTGATGTATTTGCCAGCACCACCAGCTGCTTTACCAAAAGCGACGCCACTTGTGGTATAGGCTCCATCTCCGGTTATTTGAGCAATACCTCCTATTGGTACTTTTTCTGTACCTTTTAATTCAAAATTATTAAAAGCTCCGCCTACAAAGTAGTTACCGTTGGGCAAGCCCTCTATATCATACACAGTACTCATACCCGTACTATTTGTTGCGCCATTAATTACCTTCCATGTAGGATCTACACTTACTTTACCACCCACTTTAACTAATGGGCCAAAAAAGCTTTGTCCTTGTGAGGTAATCCACATACTACCTGTACTGGCAGTAATCGGAACCTTAAAGGTTAAGGTAGTATCGTTAGTAGATCCTGTAACCACTTCGGCTTCAACTTCATTTACGTATACTTTAAAATCGTTGATATACTTATTCAATCCTTTTACCTTTACGCTTAACACCTCGCCCGCATTTACCACATCTGGTTCGATAGTTTTGGTAACGAAAGTGATATCCAAAGGTTTTTTACCTCCGGCGTAAGGATCTTCTGTTAGGCCATTCTGTTTTTTGCAGGAAACAAAAGTTGCTGTCAGGCATATTGCCAAGAACAAATGCGCCTTAAATTTATATTTTATGTTATTTAACATTTTTATTCAATTTACGAGTGAAATATTAAACTATGGCGTTGCTGGATCTATACCTGCCGATATAGCCTGTTCGATAAATGTGTATGTATTAAATCCGAAATTGTGCTTACTCTTAGTTAATACATGTAAAACACCGTTTGTAGGCTGTATATCAGAAGTTGCTACCGGAATATTAATCAGTGATACCTGTGGGTTCGATAAATCAGGAATATAAGCCAGGTATAACTGGCGATAGCCTGCGTAAGAAACTCTTGATATTTCTGCTCCCGAAGAATTGTATACTACAGCATCGTTAAAAATTACACCAATATTCATAATCCTATTCCCATAAGAGGCATAACCTTGACCTGGATAAGCCAGATAAGATAACGTATCGCGCTGTGGATAATCTTTCAAACGGCTCGCACCTTTAAAGATATACTGAGAAAGTATATTCTTCCATACCAAAGGCTTGATTTGTGAAAGTTTAGATACCGTATCCTTACCCTGTACCCTTAAATATTCGTTTAATTGTTTAATAGATTTATAAATAGAGCCACTTGGCGGCGCAAAGAATGTAATATTTTCTTTGCTAACCACATCAGCCATACCTGCTAATTTAATAACCGTTAAAGTAGAATCGAAAAATGGCTTTTTTTCTTCCATATATTGGAGTATGTTTCCATTATATTTTGCGTCATGAACCCCAGTTTCTTGATAGTATTTCTTACAACTGGCTAATGCCAATAGCATACAGATTAGGGAAAATAATAGCGTCTTATTTTTATTTTTCATTGTCTTATATTTTAAAAGCTAATGAAGCTACCAGCACGTGTAAATTTGTTTACTGATAGTTGCATCATACCTATTAATTCCAAAAATTATTACCAATTAAATATGGGTTTGCACTACGCTCATCGGCGCTAATGGTTAAAGGCCAGGTCCACGCACCTGCATTTAGGTTAGCAACTGAAATAGGTGATTTAGTAAAATCAGAATTTACAACCCGCTTTGTTCTTACCAGATCAAAAAAGAACTGTCCCTCGCCAATCAGTTCCCTGCATCGTTCTCTATAAATTTCGTCTTTCAAGTCTTGTCCGCCTAAAACGATTGGAGGTGCCGCCGCAGCCTCTCTTACCCTGTTAGTAAAATCTCTTGCTCCACCTTCATCGCCAAGTTCGGCAAGTGCTTCAGCAGTTAATAAATAACAATCAGGCAATCTAAAAATGATAGCACTATCGTCGCTCGTAACTGATATTGCAGAACCAGATCCCGTTGTATAAATGTTTGCAAATTTTTTAAACTGGAAAGTACCTGTTCCTGAATCATAGTTTTCGAACCAGTTGGTTAACCTGGCATCAGGAATTCCCGCAGGGTAAAGCTTACTGATATAATCTTTATTATAAGCCATAGAACTTGCCGTTTTAGTTACTGTACCACGATAAGGATAATGTGAGAAATAGTAAGAAAAACCTGCTGGTAAAGAAAAGCCTTCGCCGTAGTTAAAATCTTGTAATATGCCGAATAAATTTTCTGTACTCCGTCCTTTAAAAATTTTCAACGTATTTTCTGGCGTAATTGGCAAAAGCTTATAATTGGTATACGTATCCAATTCTGTTGCCAATGTTTTTACGGCTTCGTAATATTTTGTTTTATCCGCACTGTCCCATGCAGCTGCCCACATATTTAAATGCATTAACAAGGCAACCGCTGTTGCTTTGGTTGGTCTAAAACCATTTGATGAAACATCGTTATAAGTGGCAGGCAAATCAGCTTTAGCGGCTGTCATATCTGCAATGCACTTTTTCATTACCTCTACCTGAGGGGTTCTTGCCAATGGCGTACTATGATAAGCTTCTGTATAATAAACTGCATCACCAAATAACTTGCAGATAAACATATAACTCAGATTACGTAAAAATACTGCTTCTGCTTTATATCTCCTTCTGTCTGCATCCTGCAAGCTAGAAGATGGCACCTTATCGATTTCGAAATACATGATGTTTGATGCAGCGATTACATCGTACCACTCTTTCCAGCTCATAATTTTTTTCATCAAATTGTCGTAACGATTACCTCTGGAAACAATAAACTTCATATTGTTTCCAATTAAGGCGTTAAAGGTATTGGCCCCATCACCATCTATACTCAATACATTTATACTATTACCCCGAATTTCTAATGCAGGGAAAAATGCACGATCATCACCATTAAAAAATTGTGGTGTACCTGCTACTTTTGATCGTAAGCGGGCATAAATGCCATTAGTAAATCCTTCTACCTCTTCACGGGTTTTCCAAAAATTATTGCCTGACTGAGCTTCAATCGGTGTTACATTGAGAAACTTTTTACACCCTGCGGTAGTAAAAACCAATGCGGCAAACAGGATTATATATTTAATATTTTTCATTTTCTTACAATTTTAAAACTCAATGTTTAAACCTAAAGTAAACTGTCTTGGAGATGGGTAACCTCCCGAATCATCTCTACCTAAACTGGTTACATTTTCAGGATTAGGACCCGTATAGCGTGTAATAAAGCCAAGGTTGGCAGCAGTAGCGTTGATACTTACCCTATTCATACCGAATTTACTGGTAAAGCTCTTATTAAAGATATAATATACTTTTATGGAGTTAAGTTTAAAGTACGAACCATCTTCCTGAAATGCTGTTTGATTAAGTCTGTATGGATCGATAATTCCTGCACGTACAAAATCCAAGGGGTTTCCATAAGTGGCTATATCACCCGGT
The DNA here is from genome assembly GCF_004331735.1 of Pedobacter psychrodurus. Taxonomy (GTDB): domain Bacteria; phylum Bacteroidota; class Bacteroidia; order Sphingobacteriales; family Sphingobacteriaceae; genus Pedobacter; species Pedobacter psychrodurus. The sequence continues at coordinate 66,278 of NZ_SJSO01000020.1, read as the reverse complement.
GAACGCCAGTAGTTAAGTTCACCTAAAGGTACCAAGCTACCCGATTTAAGGGGATTATTGTATGCCGGAGAACTGAAGTTCTGGAACTGTTTAGCTAATGGGTTATTAATAATATCACGCACTAAGGTAAAAGAGGTATTAACCTCTACGCTCCAGTTCTTCCATTGAAGGTACGAATAAAATCCACCTGTAACCTGTGGTTGCGAGTTACCAGCAATTACCCTATCGTTACCATCTAGTACATAGTTACCATCTAAATCGGTAAAAACAGGGTCTCCTGCCCTAAAGTAATTTAACCGGCCGGTGCCCCCTACGCGGTATGGTAAGCCAGTGTTTGGATCAACAGGTACCTGCGCATTAGTAGAATATACACCTTTAGTATTATATAGATAATTAGAAAGTGAATTGGTACCTAAACGGTAATAAATATCCTGTCCTAAATCTCTATCATAATAAATTAAATCCCTTAAACCATCAGGCAATTGAGCCAAAACCTCTCTGTTTATGGCAAAGTTTCCAGAAATTGTCCATTTAAAAGGGCTGCTCGGATTTAACGGACGGGCAGTTGCCTGAAATTCCCAACCGTAATTTACGTTACTAATCTCATTTGAAGCAATGGTTGAGAATGAATTGGTGCCTGAAATATTTTTATACCTGAAAATATTATCGTTTTGTTTATAGTAGGTATCAAAATTTAATGAAAAACGGTTTTGAAATAAGCTAAAATCAACACCGGCATTATAGGTAGTAGCTTTAGTTGGCTGCAAATCTAAATTAGGCAGCCTTTCAAGATCTAAAAGTATAGAATTGGTGTTGTTATAACGTGGGCCTCCTGCATATTTACCATAGGCATCGAAAATACCTCCTACAGGCTGAATATTGGAACCATAACTTAAACGAATATCAGCATAATCAACCCACTTAACGTTTTCCATAAACTTCTCTTTGTTAAAGTTCCATTTTAAGGCTATTGATGGGTTGGCTATATAACGGGCATTTTCTCCGTTAGCAGAGTTTGCATCTAAACGATAGTTAAGGTCTAAAACATATTTTTGTCTATAGTTATAAGAAAATGCACCGGCAAAGGCTACACTTCTATCATCCCTATAATCAATAGTTCCACCCAATGAGGTTAGATAATCAGTCATGTTGGTTAAAGGTCCTCTTAACTGATCATTTACTCCTTTTTGGTTCAAAATCGCATCAGCCTTAAAAAAGCTCGAATTGATCTCGGTAAATGCAAATAAATTGAATGTGTGAGAATCTTCTCCGGCTGCATCTTTTAGTCCATAAACATAAGAAAACTGGTTACGGTTATATAATTTGGTAGCACGATCGTTATAAGTATAATATTGCGATTGGTTACCATTTAACGCCGCTGGAGAAAAATTATCTTTTGTATTAGAGTTATTGGTATAATTTAAGAAAGTTGCAATTCTGAAATTTCTAAAAACTTCGTATTCGGCATTAATGGTTGCAAAAGTTTGCAAGGATTTATTATCGTTATCTGTTTCGAGCTGTGCCAAAACACCACTTTGCGATGAATACAACGATGGTGATGGCAGCAATGTTGATGCCGTACCTGTAGTTGCTAAACCACTATTTAATAAACCATTGCCACTCCCCGTTTGTACCTTTTGGATAGAGTTTTGTAACTGTCCAACCAATTTAAACTTCGGAGTTGGGTTATACTGCATATTCATATTCAAATTATATCTTGAATATCCTGTATTCTCTTGTATACCGGTCTCATCAAAAGCACCTAAGCCAACTTTATAGTTGAAAGCCACATCCCCACCTGATATATTCACATTGTGGCTTTGGTTAAATGTATTTCTGTAAAAAAAAGATTGCCAATCGGTAGAATTATTAAAGTATGCGTTTAAACTATCGGCCAGAATTGGTGAGGAGTTAATTAAATCTACTGCATGGTTATAAGTACTATCATTCTGCAAAATCTGCGAAATACGTAACAACCTCTCGCCCTTACCACCTATTACAGTACGCAATTGAGGTACCATTGAGAAAAATGAAGCACCGGTATAACGAACCACTGGCACTTTTGAGTTACCTCGTTTGGTGGTAACCAAAATTACACCATAAGCACCTCTCGATCCGTACAATGCAGTAGCTGCAGCATCTTTTAAGGTCGTAATATCTTCTATATCTTCTGGTGGTATCTGAGAAATCGGCGATACACCTGGCCCTGCTTGCTGGAAACCATAAGAATAATTGGTATTATCATCAACAGGTACCCCATCAATTACAAATAATGGCGAAGTAGGTGTTAAGAAACTAGAACTTCCTGAACCTGAAACATTGATATTCGAAATACCACGTAAGGTAATAGAGCCTCTGAAACCTGGTGCACCTGTACTATTCTGAATGTTCAAACCAGCAACTTTACCTTGTAAAAGTGACATTACATCACTTGCCGGCTGACCCTGGATATCTTTACCTGAAATAGTTACTGTAGAACCTGTTGTTAGGGTCCTTGTCTTAGTCTGATATCCCGCGGTAACAGTTACTTCTTTAAGTGTAGTATTATCGCCCTGTAAGGTTAAATTAATCACCGTACGGTTATTTACCTTTATAACTTGTGTTATATAACTTAAATATTTAAAGGTAATTTCTGCATTTGAAGCTACGGTTACCCTATAGCGTCCATCTCCATCTGTTTGGGCCAAAACCTTACCCCCGCTTAAAATGCTTACGCCGGGCATGGTTTCTTTCTTTTTTGATTCGCCATCATAAACTGTACCTGTAACTGCAATTTGCTGTTGTGCCCAGGCCAGATTGTGCAAACCAAAAATCAATAAAATTACTATGCTGTAAAAATACTTCATTGGAAATATATTTTGTTTTGATTTAGTTATTTTCATCAGTCGTTATCAAATTTTGGTTTATCATTCTTAAACTGGAAGATAATTTCCCAATCGCCCTCTTCATAAATCTTAAAATTTAATGCGACATAACAGTGTAGCAGTACGGCACCAAAGGCCTGCCTGTCGAACCTGAATACTACCCTTGCAGCACCGCCATCTGTTGTAGTATATTTGGTAGGATACGCCGTTAAGGGAATTGGATACGCGATATCGAATTTTACTTTATTGGCATCTTTTACCATATTAAAACCATGTACAAGATTCCCCCAATCGGTTAGTGCAAATTTATTTGGATCGATGGTTTGTGCCAGCGTATCCACAAATTTGAAACTAATACTATGGCCCGAATAACCTGGCAAACCTTTTGGGAGTTTATTGAAGGTAACCCGTACATCGCTTGATGATAAAAACTGATTGGTTTTAACACCAGTGATGAATACACCTGAAGGACTCACAGAAGTAGAAGTTCCTTGACCGGTTATCGGATCAAGAGGTGACGGTTCATATGGACGCTCGCGAAGCGGCGTAAGACGCATATTCTGAAAATATTTTCTACCACCTGTATTCGACATTTCAACATCGAAAACATAACCAGAATCTGGTTGGGCTTTAATCATGTTGGAATTGGCTTCTGCCCACATTAAAAATTCGCCAGAATGCGGACGAACCTCGAAAAGCGGATGGTTCTCAATTACACGCTTGGCTTCAATTTCTGCAAGTGATTTCTCTGTTCCATCATAAGCAGTTTTCCATACTTTTACTGGATAAAGTTTGGTTAACTCCGGAGCAGGCTCTCCACCAAAAGTACGCATATTCACAATTTTAAAATCCAAAGGCCTGCTAGAGTTGCCATAGGTAAAATTGTTGGTAAATAAAGTATTTCGGCCTAAAGTAGGCTGATAAAGGTATTGGGTGTACTGGCTATCACTGGCTATAGATAATCTATTATCAGGTAAATTTTTCTTACACGATATCAGTAGAAACATCAGGCTTGATAGCATGATACCCATACTAAGGATGTATTTATTCGTTTTCATCTTCATAAGGCTATTGATCTAATCTGGCTGTAAATTCATCAAATCCGAAATTGTGTAACGGACTCAAAATATTAATAGTAGCATTATCAGCTTTGATATTAACGGCATTGGTTTTTGTTGTTATCCAAGCCAGTTTAATAGTCGAACCGTACATATCACTGTATTCGAGTGTTGTAGCACCCCCACCTACATACCCTGAAGCATTTGATTTTACTGCTTTAATATGCATAGGGTAGTTAATACCTATTGTATTTAATGCAATGCCATCAACACTATTGATATAGGCGTTGGTAGTTCGGTCTCCCCTAATAATATACTTGCAAAGCATATACAACAGTTGATCCGGATCAGCGGTGCTTAAATAAATTGGCGCTTTCCCCGCTGCCTTTCTGGCTTGATTTAAATATTTTACCGATGCCGCAAAATTTTCGTTTACAGGTGCAAACAGCGTTACCTTTTGGTTGGTTAAAGAATCCTTTACAAACGGAAAACGATCCAATACCAGTAAAAGTGAATCAAAAGTATTAGGCTTCGATTTTAAATAATCCATAGCCGAGCCTTTAAACGTTTGTACCGTATTGGTATAATCGTAATAAGTCGAATCGCTTTTCTTGCAAGCACTTAAATAAATGCCCATTACCACTAACACTAATAATAAGCTACTCTTATATAATTTCTTTTTCATGATCTTCTTATAGTTATTGCCAATATGGATTTTGAGTAACCGATGAATTAGCGTTGATTACATCAGGCGATACAGGCCAGTAAATGCCGCCAGCATCTTCGAACTGTCTAAAGGTGAGCGGCGTACCATTTTTCTTAATAAATGTGCCATTAGATTTTTTAATCCTGTTATATCTCACTATATCATACCATCTCCAACCCTCACCCATCAACTCTCTTCTCCGTTCTTGAAAAATGGCATCTATTAAATCCTTACCCGATGCCGGATCATATACAATAGGTCCTCTTAAATTTGCAGCTCTGTTTAAGGCATTAATAGCTTCGGTACGTTGCCCAAGTACGGCACATGCCTCTGCCCTGAGTAAAGTAATTTCTTCTAAGCGGCTAAACACCATCGAAGAACTATAGAATGTAAAATTACCCTGAGTTTCTGCCTGAGTACCCACTACTTTAATTTTACTAAAGATTGGTTGTTCGGATGCGAAGTTTGTAAAGTAGTTGGTTCTGTAATATCCAGAATTACCTATCATACCAAATCTTAAATCCTGCGGATCAGTAAATATTTTCAAAATACTATCCTTAGGTACAAACATTTCTGGTGTTTCTTTCGGGATAAATGGAGCAGCCAAAGTAAGCTGTTCGATATGTCCGTTAGCTGTAGATAAACCATTACCTGCCTCAAAAGGGAAACCCACCATTAAAGTAGCACGTTTAAAGGCAAACGGGCTATAGTAGTTAACGTTGTTGGTAAGGGCATCCATATCGATGTAATCTAAAGGATTAGCACCATCTACGAAATATTGGGTTGATTGATTATCGAGTACAAACTTTGAATAATTTGCAGCATCCAGGTAATTACCCTGCCATGCAGCAATATGCGCTAAAATAATATAGGCTGATAATCTGGTAAATATAATACCATTCCATGTTGGCCAGTTTCCGCCATAATACAAACCAGGTAATATTGGATCTGTACCACCATACCTAAAAGGAACTACCTGCGCTGCAGCCAATACCTCAGAAGTTGCAAATTGCAATACTTTCTCTTTATTTGTTCTAGGTAATTTCACAAAATCCCCATCGTGAGAAGAGGTTAGCAAAGGTACATCACCCCAAATTCTTACCATATAAAAATAGGCAAAGCCTCTTAGCATTTTTGCCTGGGCCACATCTACGTTATTGTTTATCTGCGTATAGCGTGGATCTTTACCTACTATTTCTTTGGAACGCTCGATAAATATACTCGCTGCATTAATAGCTGCATAAAACCTACGCCAGTTGGTAATCCGTTTAATTACAGGATATTGCGCATTTAACTGCCCCGAAACAATAGATTTTAAATCTGCCCTGTTGGTTATCGCGAAATCCCCTTGGCGCAAATCGCCCATCAACCAATGTGTATTATCAGAAACTGTAGCAGAACGCAATAAGCCGTATACAGAAAGTAAATTCGCCCTTGCATCTTCTAAAGTTTTCCAGTTGCTTTCTTCTGTAGCTAATCTTACTGATTGTGTATCATCAATCTTCTTACAGGAGAAATTGCCAACACAAATTAAGCTTAAGACTAAAGCAAGCGTAATTTTATGGCAGATACTAATTTTATAATTAGAATATTTCATATTAATAATGGTCATATTTTATAATTCCAGTTTGAAGCCAATAACAAATGTTCTTGGGATAGTGATATTTGCACCATCGTAAATACCATTATAATTGATCAGTTCCGGATCAACACCCGAAAAGTCGGTTAGCGTAAATACATTTAATGCAGTTGCATATAAATATGCTCTTCTCAATTTTCCACCTGCCTTTTTAAAGAAACCTGCTTTACTAAAATCGTAACCAAGGGTAATTGATCTTAATTTCACATAAGAAGCGCTTTCTAAAAACAGATCCTGATCGGTACGATAGGCATCTACAGGACTCCAAGGATTATATATTGGATAGTTTTTCTGGTTATCAAAAGATTGCCAAGACGACACTTCTTTAACCGAATTGATATCGTTACCAGCCTCACGGTTAACAAAACCATAACGTGTTGCCTCGTATTGATTAATGGCTTTCTGACCCGCAGCAAAAATAAAATTTAAGTTTAAATCAAATCCTTTATATGCTAGAGTATTGTTCCATCCGCCTACAAACTGCGGTAATCTGTCACCAGTTAATACTTTGTCTTTACTATCAATCTTGTTGTCGCCATTGTAATCAACCCATCTCGGATCGCCAGCTTTCATAGGGATACCATTAAAGGTTCTACCTGCAGGCACTTCTCCATCGGTATTGTAAATACCTTCGTTTGTATACAACCAATAGCTACCAACAGATTTACCTACCTGAAGTTTATTATCATTCTGATAAATTAATTCATTTAAGCCTTGTGGTAAAGCTGATAGTTTATTTTTATTGTAGCTCAGGTTTAAGCCAGTACTCCAATTTAAGCCATTTTGACTTTCTATAACCGATCCGTTTACTAAAAGCTCAATACCTTTATTATTGATATCCATTCCCGATTTGTACTCGGTAGAATATCCGGTTTCTACAGCTACTGGTAAACCAACAACATTATTTTTATCATTACGGTTATATACAGTAATAGCAGTATTTAAACGGCTGTTTAAAAAAGAGGCGTCTAAAGTTACACTAGTTCTATCAGCAAAAGGTAGGCTAATATTATAACCAATAAAACCACTATTATAAGGGCGGTTAATACCTAGCAAACCACCATAGCCAGGTATTGTTGGCTCTTCTTCCCATCCGTTTTCCGAACGGTACTGTGGACCGGCAGCAAAGCGGTCATCCTGGAAAATCCTTAAAGTTCTACCCCACGAAGCACTTAAGTGTAAAGCATCTATCCCTTTATTATTTTTTAAGAACTGCTCTTTAAGGTTGAAGTTAGCGTTAAAAGCAGGTGTTGTTACCCAACGGCTATCTGGTTGACCGTTTGAAGTACCATCCCTTCTAATCAAAGCACTTAGTGTTAATAAATTTTTATACGCATATTTAGCTGAACCATAAAACGACATTAAATTATTGCGTTCTTTATCAATATACCTGAAAACATAAAAATCATTCTTAGCCAGCACATTTAAATAATCCGGATTATCAACGCCGCCAATGGTTTGTCTTGCATCAACAAAAGATAGCTTTACATAGTCATTTGGCCCATTATATGCTCTGGCATAATTATATTTATAGGTATCTCCCTGTAAGCTCTGTCCGAGTTCGAAATCAATTGTATTCTTTTTGTTGATCTCATATTTATAGCTAATACTATTGTTTAGCGAAACCCGCTGACTATAACCAAAGTAATTAGATATATAGCTTACACCTGCCAATAAGGAAGATGGAATAAAATAATCACGAATACCTTCATTATAATTGAACAGACCTGTGCTTGTAATGACAAACTTGTTCACTTTCGCGGTTAACGATAAGCTTCCGTTTAACACTGTTGACCGATTATTATCTACATTTCGGTCATTTTCAGTTAAGTAGGAGGCATAAGAATCAGCATTTGGAGAAAGTGGACTGCTCAAATCGGGGATATAACGCGTTTCGGCAAAGCGATCGCGTAAACTTTTGTTCCTTGTACGATCTAAACGGGCAGTATTAACTGTACTTGATACAGTAAGCCATTTAAAAGGTGCCATGTTTATGCCAAAGAATAGATTATACCTGTTAATATCGGTATTATCTGCATTTCCGGCATTTTTGGTACCTGAACCAAAAAATCTAAAATTCGCTCTTTCCGATCCTCCTGTAATACCCAAATCAGCAGAAAAAGTTGGGGTATTTTGATAGTATAAATCCGTCCAGTTTGATGGCCCAAAATAAGCCACATTTGTAGAATCCCTTAAATAAGAAGCTGGGCTACCCGTTGGATTATATTTTTTATAAAACTGGCTTCTAAAGTTGTTTTCATAAACGCCGTTAATGGTATTTGCCTGTGGAGCAGTTACATAACCAAAATAAGAGTTTAAACTAATATCTCTTAGTCCTCCTCTTGCATTTTTAGTGGTAATGTATATAGCTCCATTTGCTGCATTTGGTCCTAGTTTAGCCAATTCAAACGGATCTTTAATTACCGAAATAGACTGTATATTATCTATACTGATCTGAGAAAGTAAATTGGTAGCAGGTCCAATCCTGTTAAAATCGTATTTCTGTACGTCGAAAGCAAAAGGATTATCTTGAACCAGCGGAACGCCGTTTAAGTATACTGCCGGCTGTAATGCATAAATATCCTTTTTAGTAAACAATACCCCTGATGCACCTTGCACAATAATACTTTGCTCAGTCCCAGGCTCGCCATTTGGTTCTTGTACGTAAACTCCAGCCAAATTACCTTTAATAATTTGCTGTAACGATAAATTCGGAACAGGTGTTGAGGAACGGATGTTAATCGTATCGCGTACCGTTTTAAATTTCTGTAATGCTCTAACCATTTGGCCAATTGTATCGGTCTTAATGGAATAATCGGACGAATCTTTTTTAGCTTTAGTGGTATCCTGCTGAAAAACAAAATAACCGCCATTAGCCGTTTTAAGCCATGCCTCGTGGGCATATAAAGATTGTGATCCAAAAACAGATAAAAACAAGGCAATACAAACGCTTGTATAAATTTTAACCATTTTATTAGTTTAATTAAAAGTTTAAGTGTTTAAAGAAGAAACTCGATTGTTAAAATGTAATTAAGAAATTATCTCTATTCGAGATTTTGGGCAAAGCGATGCCTGAAGACAAAAAGTAAAATTTTTGATCATGGAATATGGTTTAGGGTTGATTAATATTAATTCTCAGTGCAAATTAGACCGCCCTAAGAATGATTAGTTTTTGTTTGCTTGTTTGTTTTTCCTTGGTTAGAGGTTATTTTGTTATTTTATTTATTATTTATTTCTTGCTAGTTGACAAGATTCTTTTTGCTCGTAATACTAAAATAAAATATCGGCTCGTTATGATTTGGTAATGCAAGTTATATATTAAGAATACTTGATTTTTATTTTTCTTAACGCAAACGTTTGCTTAAAAAATGCGTAATACGCAAAGCTACAAAAGGCTATAGCGCTTGAACAGCGGTATTAATCGACTAATTTCTATAATTTTTCTAAACGATATTCTAATAACGAATAAGGAGTAAGAAGAATACTGAGGATGATAGTTTGATTCATCACAAAATTAAACCACTACAGTTATTTTTATGCTCACTTATACTTTGGAATGCTTTACCATTCTTAGCAAATTTGTAATCGAAAAAAGACATATCGAAAATTAAGCGCAAACGTTTGTTTTTTCTAAAAAACATCATTTATTGCATCTAAAAGCATTTTTATGCTATATTTTTTTTAAATCTAATGTACTATTTCTAAGTAATTCCAATATAAGTCAATTGAAAAAATTAACACTAACTTAATAAATTAGTTTTCAAAAAAACAACTGTTAATAATCCAGAAAAACAAGTAAAGCGTAAACCGTTTTTCTAACTGTATTTTTTGTAGAAAAAACGCTATTCACGTCATAAATCAGGCATATTCGTTAGTCGGGATTACAAATCTGCAGAACAAAGGTCAAGATCGCAGATCCTGACCAACTAACGTAAAGGGAAAACTGTAGCAACTCCACACATCAACCTTAGTATATGCATACCTTAAGTATAGTTAAAGTATAAATAGCGTATTGTTACTGTATAAAACACTGCAAACTCTGGCCATACAAATTATTAGATACTTAACTTAAAATACTTTTTAAAACAGCCTCTGATGCGGCTTCGCAGAAATCGATTCCAGAATAATCGGGGTTATAGCCCCCAATGTATGGAACAGCCATGATATAGATTCTATTATTCGCCTGTCCCACTTCATCAACCACTTGAAAATGATCATTGATGGTGATACCAGGTACAGTTAAAAAGTAGGTATTGCCTTTCCTTGTCACTAAATCGCTATGTTTCATTTCTTCCTGTCCATGCTCAGCAGATTGGAATTTTAGCCTTGCCGGACTAACCGTTCTATTTGTAATTAAGCTTTTAAAAGGAAAATCATCGAAAGAAAGATGCGGCTGACCAACACAATCGATAAAGGTAGCGAAGTGAACAGTTATCTCTTGATCATCCACCTTATAATGATAATCTGCCCCACCTGTTTTTAATGGTTCTATCTTTGCATCATCTCCAACGGCAATAATGCTTAGCACACCAGCCTCGTGCAGTGCCAATAATTCTCTGCATGAGCTTTGGGGTACAAATGCAATTACGATAGAAATTAAGGGCATCAATACTTTTTGGAGCCTTTCCATATCTTCGGCAGAAAGGTATTTTGCTGGATAGTTCATTGCAAAACTTAAAACGGCCAATGCTTCTTTCCAATAAATAGATTTTCGCTTTTCTATAGACTTTTCTGCCTCTTCATATTCTTGCTTAAAAAGATCGAAAGGTTCCATTTTTTCCCTGAAATTCATCATGACCTCAACAAATTCTTCCAGGTTCATTGCTTTAATCTGCTCATAAAAAGCTGGATCTTTTTCAATAAACATTTCTTTGAAATTCTTTTCAAATACGAAGTCCAATGGCAAAAAGCCTCCGTTTTCAGCTATACTTTCATGAATTTCTGCCTTACTCAACGTTTCTTCCTTCCCAAGATGAGAATCTTCTAAATGAAACCTAATGGCAGGCAATAAGCCACTACGCGAGTGCATTACAATTTTAAAGCCTTCGCTTGTTAACTGATAGCTATAACTCCCATCTTCATTGTCTTCAAACTTACCATTTTGTCTGGCCAGTGTTCTTAGCGCATCAATGGCAGTTAACGACGAGCCCATAATACCAACGGCATGATTGAGTTTTAGCGATACCTTCTTTGGTGGATATGGAGAATCGAAATAGTTAGGGATACGACCTTCGTATTTCTTTGGCCAATTATGACCGATACAAATAATAACCTGGTCGAAATAGGCATTATCATGCCCTTTAATGCTTACCGCTACCTGATTATCTCCAGGAGAGTCGATAATATCTTCTACCACACAATTTAAATGTACATTGGTTTCTATGCCTTTTTTGGCCGCAGCATCTTTCAGTAGATTAAACTGAGCTGATAAGTATTCGCCAAAAAACAGCCTGGGCAATACCTTGTATTCATTAAATTTCTCTTCGTTGATGTTAAACTTTTTTAAAACTGCTTTAGGTGCTATTTTTACCCAATCTTCTATAGAATTAAAAATGATCGGAATTTCATTATCTGATACATTGGTTATATGTTCTACATTAGCTCCTTCGGCACTATAAGGCATACCCGCCCCCAAATAATCTTTTCGCTCGAAAATGTCTACCTCAAAATCAAGCACTTTTGATTCTGTTAATCTTTTATACATGAAAAGACCACTCGGCCCACCCCCTATAATGGCAATTCTTTTTTTTGTAGTAGCTGTATTCATTTATCGTATTTTATTTGATTAGTGAAATGGCACATCATAACCTATCAGCTGATATAATCATAAAAAAGCGAAATTGTTTTATTTTTTTGCCACAGAAACACGGAATAATTGCCCTAATTGTCATCCTGAGAGATAATTTATTTTATAAGGATCAATATAAATGATGTTTGTAATGCTTTTAGGTTTTGGAAATGAATGTCAGTATTCCATGGGCTGTGGTAGTCCCGCTATTCGTTCCAACCGATGCTAATTCAGTGCCGATTTTTCGGTAAAGAATCGGCATCCACTGCTATCGGGTTTATAATGAAAGGTTTGTGCTGCATGATCACCAGCTTTGTGTTCTCTGTGGTTAAAAGAAGATGTAAAATCACAAACCAATTCTGATTAGCGCTGTTAAAAGAAAAGGCAATCAATTAAATATGGACGAACAGCACCCAAAACTATATATGCTTTTATTAGGATCGAAAGCACCGAAAAGAAATGTAGAACAGCACGATTATTTCTTCGGCATTGCCCATTCGCTTAAAGCGCTTGTTCCCGAAATTAAAGCATTTTGGCCCGAAGCAGGAGCCAGTATTCATATAGATGGCTGGCGGGAAGTAAATAAGGTTGACGATTATGAAATCAACATTAAATTAAGAGATAGCCACACAATACTTTCTACTGATAAACTATTTTTTATTAACCTTGGTGGCTACCAATCGAACAAACTATACGAACAACATTATATTGTTTTATCTGTTCATGATGAAAGGGCGAAGGCTATACAAGAAGCAAAGAAAACAGTATTCTTTAAAACAAATTCGCTAAAAGGCGCCAATGCCCACATCGATGAAAAGTATGGGATTGATGTAGATGATATTTATAAAATTGAAGATATTTTAAATGAAGAATCGAAACAAAAATACCATATCGAAATAAAACCATCTTCAGGTGCTTTACCTGAAGATGAAATTCATTTGGGTTATTTTAAACTAGATAAACTCTAATTGTATTAAACTGGGTTATTTTTTCGATAGCTTTTTTAGCCATGCCACTACATCAGCAGCTGCTTTATCATTTTCGAAACCCATTTCTTTTGGTAAACGTCCGTTAACATATTCGTCATACAACCATGGATCGGCAATGGCAATTACTGTTCCTTTACCATATTTAGCCGAAGCAATAACGGTTGCGTTAGCCGCATTTTTCAAAACTGGTTTTGCACCAGCTTTTGTTTCAATGGAACAAACATCTTTCATAAATATTTTCTGCGCTGTTTTAAATACAGGATTGTTTTTGGTTGAAATAGCACCGTCATCAAAATGTTTGTCATCAATAACGTGATTTTGCATCTCATTCTTAAAGTGCATACCAAATATATTGGCTAGTTTATTAAAATGCGGTAATTCTACATTGGCACTATCGTTGGCAAACATCACCAATACCCCACCCTGCTTTACCCATGCAGAAATTGCAGCAATATGGTCAGCCTTGATATAATTAGGTTTAGGATTTTCTTTCGGACGATCGGGATCTACAATTAAATAAACATCAGTTCCTTTTAGCTTGGCCGTAGTAGGTGCCGTTTCTAAAGAGTCTAACTTAAAACCTTGTTTCTTAAAGATGTTTCCTAAGATAAAGAAATTCCCATAATCGCTTTTGCCCCATAAATAGTGAAAACGCTCTACTTCTCCCGCTTTGTTTTTTCGGGTTTCGCGATTAAAAAAATAATCTAGGGTAACGGTTTGCGCACTCGCCAGAATAGATGAACAGATTAAAACAGAAAGTATGCAAACTCTAAAAAGCATTTTCATAAAACATATCGGGTTAAATTGTAACTTACTAATAACCCAAAAGTATAAAATTTAACTAAAATCAAATTGCTATAATCAACCTACCAAGGCATAGCTACCTATGAAACTTAATCAATATCAAACTAAATTGATTTACCACAACAAAAAAAATACGCAGACACTACTAAAATCAATTTAACTGGTTTAGAGCCAGTGCAGGTAATCGTGCTCTCCATCATTTTTTTTCTTGTTTCCTTTAAGTCGCTTTTTGTATAAAGCCACTAGAAAGAAAGCTATTATCAGAAAGGTAGCTCCTATCTGGGCTATACTTTCTAAATCGAGACCGAACATATCGTTTGTTTTATAGGTTTAACTATTAATTTACCCGTAACTGCTCACCTTTTGCCGTTATAGCCACCAGGCTACTTGCCATAAATCCCTGAGGGATCTTGGGCGCTATCCAAGTAGATTTGGGTGGCAAAAACTCACCCTTTTCTGCAGTGGTAATAAATGCATCTGCTGTCATCGGAAAAAGAGAAAAACCAATTGACGTTTCATCGTGATTCAATGCTGTAAGAAATTGAGACCAGTTGCAATCCGGAAAGCAGACTAGTCTTTCGTCTTCCTTTGGTTTATTAATACCCAGCACGGCTGACAGGATTTTATCTTGTAAAATCACCGTATCTGGCACCGCTGACAATGCAATAGAAGCTTTATTTAAATCCAGTTGATACCATTCGCCTTTAAAACAAAGACCTAACCTATTTTTATGATCAGGTTTATAAGCTTTGTTATTGGGGATTTTTGAGATATAATAATACTGTTCCAGTTTTTCCATCAACAGTGAATAAGAAATATCTACACCCGAAACCACTCTATGAAAGGCATCTATCGAAATTACATCTTCAGAAACAAACAGTGAACTGATCTGCTGAGGGGTGTTTTTCTGCAGCGAACAGGCTGCTTCCAGGCGATGATGACCATCGGCAAGGTAAACCGCATCAAGTTTCATAAATTCGTCAACAAATTTTTCAATCACATCTTTTTCCAGTACCTGATAAAGAAAATGTTCCATCTGCGACCATTCGCTTGCCAAAGGTTTACGCGTACGCACTACAAAATCAATAAGGGCATCTAAGGTTTGGTCTTTTTTATGGACCAATAAGATTGGTGATTTTTGCACTGCCTTATTTCTCCGATCTATTTTAAGCGATTCTACTTTCGACGATACCGTTTCTTCATGCCTTTTAATTGCATTTACCGGTGTTTGAGAGAGATCGGTAGCTGCCCAAATTCCCCTCATTACGCCAAACTCGCTGCGAAACTCGTAAACATAAATAGCAGGCCGATCATCCAAAGCACATCCAAATAAATTGAGCAGGTCTTCAAAAGAAAGCTGCTCATTCTTGCGCACCTTACCGTTTACCTGATCAGAAATCATCAGATCAAAGATGTCTTTTCCTGGCTGTAATGCCTTTAATGGAGAGATTTTTATCATCGCTTAACGGATTATTCGAGTTCAAGAACTGTTTTCTCGCTGTATATTTTTTCAAAACTGGCCATGGCATTTACCAATACTTCAACACTCGATAATGGGAGCGCGTTGTAAAGTGAAGCTCTAAATCCGCCAACAGTTCTATAGCCTTTTATGCCTACAATTCCCTCATCTGCTGCAAATTTTAAGAACTCAGCTTCTACATCTTTATTAACGGCTAAAAAAGTTACGTTCATTCGAGAGCGGTGTGCAACATCTGCCGTACCGTAAAAGAGTGGATTTCGGTCTATCTCGGCATATAATAATCTTGCTTTCTCTATATTTCTTTCCTCTATCCCGCTTACGCCACCTTGATCTTTTAACCACAATAAATTGAGCATGGCTACATATATAGAAAAAACCGGTGGTGTATTGTACATACTCATATTATCGCGGAATACCCTATAGTCCAACATTGATGGGATTTCTTTTTTTGCCTGATTAAGAAATTCATTTTTAGCAATAACGAGTGTCATCCCAGCAGGCCCCATATTCTTTTGGGCACCTGCATAAATAAGATCAAAATCATTAACATTAATCTTTCTGGAAAAAATATCTGATGACATATCGCATATCAACGGAACACCTGTAGCAGAAAAATCAAATATTTCTGTTCCCTCAATTGTGTTGTTTGAAGTATAATGTATATAAACCGATTCGTTATCAATATTAAACAGATCGGGGATATAAGCATAATCTTTATCTTTAGAAGAAGCTACAATCTCTACTTCACCAAATAACCTGGCTTCTTTAATGGCTTTCTGTGCAAAATATCCAGTATCAAGGTAAGCGGCTTTTTCTCCTGCCCTCAAAAAATTCATTGGAACCATAGCAAATTGTGTACTGGCCCCACCCTGTAAAAAAAGCACAGAATAATGATCAGGAACTGACAATAACTCACGAACCAAAAGCTGGGTTTTAAGTACCACATCTTCAAATTCTGGCGATCGATGAGAGACTTCTAAAATAGATAAACCCATCCCGCCCCAATTGATTACGGCCTGAGCAGCTTGTTCCATTACAGATGACGGCAATATGCATGGGCCGGCACCGAAGTTGTGTTTTTTATGCATGAGAAAAATAATATTCGGTTAAATTAATTATAGCGTAAAGATCAGTAGTTAAGCAAATTATACCGCAACAACTTATTTTTTTGTTAAAAATTATTTTTTATCAAACCCTAAACATCCTAAAAATTTGGTTTAGCAGCTAATGAAAATAAGATGACAGAATATAATTTTTATTTGCACTCCATAATTATCACTATTATTGTAATATATACACTAAGTACGTTTTTAAGTAACGACAATAAATTAAATAAATATACCTTATTTTAACTATTTTTAGCCTTTACAAAAGTGAACAAAACAGAAACAATTATACACTAAGTATTTACATGCAACCTCAAAAAGTTGATCAGACAGATATCGAAATCCTAAATCTTTTACAACGTGACGGACTACTAACCTATAAGGAAGTTTCGGGAAAGCTTAGAAAAAGCATGACCCATATTGTAGACCGCATTAAAAAACTGCGGACAAATGGCTACATCAAATCAACAGTTGCCATTGTAGACATTGATAAATTGAGGTCGCATTTTATAGCCTTTCCACACATTCAACTTACCATGCATTCAGAAGATATTGTAAGGGCTTTTAAGGCAGAAATGGACAAATACCCAGAAGTAATGGAATGTTACCACCTTACCGGCCATTTTGATTTTATGCTCAAAGTGGCCATGCCCGATATGGTTTCTTATAACAATTTTCTTAGAGACAATATAGGTGCATTGGCTTATGTAGGAAATATCCAGAGCTTTTTGGTACTGAATCAATCAAAGGCCGAAACGGCTTACGCATTGTAGCGTGGTTAATTAGCAATTTAATTAATTGCGCATTCTTTTAAAGAAATTACTAATCGCTAACTGTTTATCCCCATGGCATACAGGATAATATTTATCCCGAATTTGGTATTGTCTTCAGCTAAAAAACGTTTGTTCCTGAAATCGTAATCCCACTCGCAGCCATAATCTTTGTTGCTGTACAACACTCCTATCCTATTGTTAATGGTAATCGCTTTCAGATAATCGTGCACCAGATCGTCGCCCCAGCCGTTTAATTCGAACGAAGTTGTAGGCGGTCCTTTCTCGAACTTAAAAAAAGAGCTATAAATACCATGGTTGTTAGGAATTTTCTTTAAAGCTTGGGGGCCAAACAGGTTGCTCATCTGTGTTTCGAACGAACGGGCGAATAAACCATCAATATCATGGTTGCAATCATCTACAAAAACGAAGCCTCCATTATGCACATAGGTTTTAAAATTTACAGCTTCCTGTTGACTAAACTGCACCAGTTTATGCCCGCTTAAGTAACAGAAAGGGTATTTAAATAAATCGCGACTACCCAGTTCTACAATCTTCTCCTCTTCATCTAAAGGAATGGTGGTATACTCTAAAAGAGAATTTAACAAATTAGAAGGCATACGCTGATCGGTATCCCAATCGCCTGAAATATATTTTAACCTCGCAAATGTAAATTTAGCTCTTTGCACAGCCTAAAATTACCTTCATTTTTCATTAATTGAGTTTTTTATCCAAATTATCTTGTAAATTTTTTGATATTCTTTCCATTAGGCTAAAAACTATCTATCAATATGCCCTATATTGAAGCACAATATCGTTATACTAAAAAACCAACCGTTTTGGAGCGTTCAGAAAGCAACCTAAAAATATTGATCGATAAGATCTCCCTGTTAAAAAGAGAAATACAAAAAGTAATTGTGGGCCAGGATGTGATCATTGAAGAAATGCTGATTGCATTAATGGCCGGCGGACATTGTTTACTGGAAGGCGTACCAGGCCTGGCGAAGACTTTAATGGTAAGAACCATGTCGCAGGCTTTAGATCTTTCTTTTAGAAGAATCCAGTTTACGCCCGATTTAATGCCTACTGATATTGTGGGAACTGAAATACTGGAAGAAGACCATGTAACAGGCAAACGTTTCTTTAAATTTAATAAAGGCCCCTTGTTTGCCAACATTATCCTGGCCGATGAGGTGAATAGAACACCGCCAAAAACACAATCGGCACTATTAGAAGCCATGCAGGAATTTGAAGTAACCTACGGTGGACAAACCTATCCTTTAGATCGGCCGTTTTTTATTCTGGCTACACAAAACCCAATTGAACAGGCCGGAACCTATCCCCTGCCCGAAGCACAATTAGACCGTTTTCTGTTATACATCAAAATCGGTTACCCTACCGCAGCCGAAGAAACCCAGATATTAAGCAGCACAACTGGAAGCAAAAAAGCAGTTATTAGCCCGATTATTGGTGCTGAAGAAATCAAAGAACTACAGGCCATTACCCGCGAAGTAAGCATCAGCGATGATTTAATTACCTATGTAAGTGAAATGATCCGTGCTACACGCCCTGATACCACTACTGTAAATTTCGTAAAAGAATGGGTGCGCTGGGGGGCAGGTCCAAGGGCCGGGCAAGCCTTAATATTAACAGCAAAAGCAAGAGCCTTATTTAAAGGCAGGTATGCTGTAATTATGGAAGATTTACAGGCCATGGCCTATCCGGTACTTCGCCACCGGGTATTGATGAATTTTAAGGCAGAAGCCGAGAATGTTTCGTCAGATAAAGTTACCGACGAACTGATCAAAGCCATTTCGAAACCAAAAGCCAATATTTAATGAGTAAACTGCTCGATCCAAAAGTATTGATGGCCATTAAAGACCTTTCATTATCGGCTAAAATGACGATTGATGGTTTTATGAACGGCATTAATAAAAGTACTGTAAAGGGACCGGGATTGGAGTTTAGTCAATACAGAAGTTATCAACCTGGAGATGATTTACGGTCCCTCGACTGGAAAATGTTTGCCCGCTCCGACCGTTATTATATCCGCGAATCGGAGGTGGAAACGAATATTGCTGTGCGCATATTAATAGATTCCAGTGCTTCGATGAACCATAGTGATGGCGATTTTACCAAAATAGATTATGCACGTTATCTCGGCGCCTCATTAGCCTATCTTGCAAATTTACAGGGCGATGCCATTGGCTTATATGTACTGAAAAATTCAGGCATATTTTCTATGGTGGCCAAGCAGGATTATCAGCATTTGGCCAGGTTATTTTATCAATTAGAGCAGATTAATCCTGAAGGAAAGTTCACCAAACCCATTCACTACAAAGAGTTATTTACAGGTACTCAAAAACGTGAACTACTCATTTTTGTTACCGATCTTTATCAAAGCGATGATGATATTATTAATTTGCTAGATACTTTAAACACCCTTCGACACGAAATTGTAGTTTTTCACGTGCTATCAAGAAATGAAATCGATTTGGATTTTAAAGGTTACAGCACTTTCGAAGATCTGGAAACAGGAGAAACCATTCAGATCGATCAGGAAAAAGCACGAGTGAATTATAAGACCAAACTGGCAGTTTATTTAGAGGAAACAAGAGTTAAAATGCTCGACAGAAGAATTTTCTACCGAACCATTTGTACCGATGAGCCTTTAGATCAGGCTTTAAGAGATTTTTTAAAACAAAGAAGTAAACTTAGAATTTAAGCCGTGCATTTTTTATACTCCATAGGTCTACTGGCGCTGGCAGGATTAATCGTTCCGCTCATTATCCACTTGTGGAATGTTAAACAGGGCAAAATGGTTAAGATTGGCAGCATTGCATTGCTAGGCGAAAGTTCGAGAGCTAGTTCCAAAAGCTTTAAAATTAACGATTGGTTTTTGTTATTGCTACGCTGTTTACTTTTGGCGCTACTGGCATTTCTTCTGGCTCAACCTTACCTAAAAAAAATTGTTTCGGGCAATAGTAAAAATGGATGGATTTTGGCAGACAAAGCCACTATTCAACAGGTTTTCGAAACACATAAAAAAACGATCGATTCGTTACTAAAAAAGGGTTATAAAATACACGATTTTAATGTGGGTTTTACGCCTTTAACCTTAAAAGATACTGCTGGTAATCAAGCAAAACAGACTAATAGCCTAAGTTATACGGCCTTACTTAACGCTGCCAATCATTTTGTTCCGGCAAGTGCAACCGTTTATCTTTTTGCCGATCGGCCCTTAAGCCGTTTTGGCAACGAATTGCCAACTGTTAACTACAAGTTGAATTGGATAGCATTAAACCAAACTGATACCCTTAGCAGTTGGATAACCGGATATTCAGGAAAGAAATATGAAGCAAAATCGAATCCATCCAATACCACTTACGAAGCTTTAAACTCAGCAGATGAAGCACCGATAAACATCGCCATACATGAAGCACCTGGAATTGCAGATGGCAAATACCTCATTGCTGCTTTAAAGGCCATTAGCAGTTTTACGAAGCAGAAAATTGTCATTAACCCTAATCTTGAAAAAATAGATATTGGTTTCTGGTTATCGGATGATCCTGTTACTCCAGTTTTTAAATCTTCAATCGCACGCAATGGAAGCTTGTTTAAATATGAAAAAGGGAAATTAATTACCACACCATCTACCATTAACATCTATGGCCGTCACATTAAACTGAATAAAAGGATTGTTTCGAATAATCAATCGGAAAAAATATGGACTGACGCCTTTGGAAATGCAATCCTGACCAATGAAAAGGTAAATAATCTAAATACATATCATTTTTATAGTCGGTTTAACCCACAATGGAATGAATTGGTTTGGGACGGTGTATTTGTGAAAGCATTAATGCCTATGGTGATACAAGATAAAACCGCAAAAGATTTTGGCTTCGAAAACCATCCTGATGATCAGCGACGTTTATCAGCCAAGCAAAACATCCCTTATCAGTCAAGCAAAGCCGAATCGACTCCAAAAACCAATCAAAATGAATCGCTTGCAACTTTATTTTGGATAGCTGCTTTATTGATTTTTGTTACCGAACGTATTTTATCATTCAGAAAAAAACCGAATTATGTTAAAAGCTGAAGGACAAAATTGGATCCGTAACTTAAGAATAAAGTGGGTCAGCTTTTATCTGATCAGCACCGTTGCCATCGCTTTGGCCATCGCTTTGGTGTTATCGGCTATTGGCGTTTACCTACTGCATTTTTCTCCGTGGCTTTTTGTGCTAGCTTTCCTTGTCATCCTGGCTATTCTTTTATTCAGTAAACCCATTTGGAAGACCACCGAACATGATGTTTCGAGATTTGTAAATGATCAATATCCTGAACTGGAAGAAAGTGCCGATCTGCTGCTTCAGAACGAGACTGAATTATCTATTTTACAACGATTGCAAAGAAATAAGATTGAGCATATCCTCCCAAGCCTACCACAGCCTAAAGAACCTGCAAGGAAATTATATTTGGGCCTGGTTATGTTGCTTGCAGCTTTATTGATCAGTTTTGGAATAACCAAAATCCCTCAGGCCAAAAAAGACAGTCTATCTACTCAGGAGAGCAAAACATCTGCTCCTAAGATTAAAGAAAATATTCCGACAGAAATTTCCAATTTCAGCGCTACCATTATTCCGCCTGCCTACACTAAAAAAGCCGAGCGTAAACAAAAACAGTTTACCATTGTTGCAGAAACAGGTGCTCAGATAAACTGGAAAATCGAAACGAATATTGGCATCAAAAAACTAAAAATAATCTTCAACGACAGCGAAATTGTTCCGCTAAAAGCCTTAAATGCATCACATACACTTTGGAACTATAGCAAAATTGTCAATAAACCAGGTTTTTATCAATTAGACCTCGACGGGGAAAAATCAGATCTCTACCAGATCGAGATCATTCCCGATTTACCCGTTACGATTAAAATTACACAACCCAAACAGCATACAACAATTGATATCGGCCAGCCACAAAAGATTAACCTTAAGACATCACTTACAGATGATTACGGAATAAACGATGCCTTTATATCGGCAACCATGGCTAGCGGAAAAGGAGAAGGCGTGAGCTTTACCGAGAAAAAATTATCCTTCAATACCAGTTTTGGTAAT
Source organism: Pedobacter psychrodurus (assembly GCF_004331735.1). Classification (GTDB taxonomy): domain Bacteria; phylum Bacteroidota; class Bacteroidia; order Sphingobacteriales; family Sphingobacteriaceae; genus Pedobacter; species Pedobacter psychrodurus. The sequence continues at coordinate 43,957 of NZ_SJSO01000020.1, read as the reverse complement.
AGGAAGAATGTTTCATTAGGTAAATTGATTGACTTAAAAAGCCTTGGTATGAAACCCGGTGATGAGCTTTACTTTTTCATCAAGGCGATGGATAACCATGGCCAATCAAGCCGTTCGGATGTTTATTTCGTTTCAATTGTAGATACTGCCGAATTAATGAGTTTAGCAGGAATGACCAATGGCGTTAACCTGGTTCCAGAATATTTCAGGAGCGAAAGGCAGATCATTATCGATACCGAAAAACTGTTGAAAGAACAATCGACATTGCCTCCTGCAACTTTTAAAACCAGAAGCAACGATCTGGGTATCGATCAAAAGCTGTTACGATTGCGGTATGGACAGTTTTTAGGTGAAGAAAACGAAACTGAAATCGGTGGTGATCATGATGACCACGATGAACATGCCGAACATAAAGGTGAGGGCGAGAAGTTTGGTGATGTGACCACTATCATGGATAAATACGCACATAAGCATGATATTGCCGAAGATGCCACCTTTTTCGAGCCCGAAATGAAGGCACAGCTAAAGGCTGTTTTAACTGAAATGTGGAATGCTGAACTTCGCTTAAGAACCTACAAACCTCAGGAAGCATTACCTTACGAATATAAAGCGCTGAGGTTGCTCAAAGACCTGCAGCAAAAGTCGCGGGCTTATGTGGCTAAAACTACCGTAAAAACAGCAGCATTAAAGCCCGAGAAACGTTTAAGTGGAGAGCTGGATAAGATTACACAGCCCGTACAGAAAATGTCATTTGAGCAAAAAGAAAAAAGGACAACTTCTTTAAAAACAAGCCTTGCCTTGCTAGAAAGCAGAAAAACAGGTAAAAAATTTAACGAACAAGATCAATTTTTACTCAGTGAAACAGAAAAATACATGATTGGTGCCGCAGCTGACAATCCTTCTACCTATTTAACCGCCCTAAGCAGTTTAAGAAAATTAAGCACAGGCAATAAACTGATGGTTAAAGACATTGATCTGGTTCAACAAGCCATACAAAAAATGATCAATACCGAACCGGCCAAACCACAAACACAAAGTGCTAACCCAGCTTCGGCATTGTACCAAAACTATTTTAATAACCTCAAGAAAACCGGCAGATAGATATGGAATTTAAATACATCGCTATTCTGGCTGGGTTAGTTTTATTAGTCTTCTTGTTCTATAAGGAAGTCCGCAGGGTAAATAAAGCAAGGCTAATTTGGCTTATTTTTGCCAATATCATTGCCTTAAGTTGCTTTGTACTTTTAATTGTACCGATTAAATATGAAACACATGTGCCACAAAAAACGGATGAAGCAATTTTAATCACCGAAGGCACTAAGCTTGATTCGATTGCCAGTCTAAAGGGAAAGAAATATGCACTTTCTTCAGCAGATTTAAAAAACACCAAGGCTATAAATATTCCTGATCTTTCTTATTTCTTAAAATCGAATCCCAATATCCGAAAGCTGAATATTTATGGCTACGGTTTAAATGCAGCCGAGTTGGAGCAGCTCAAAGGTTACCAGATCACTTTCCACCCATCTGCAAATCCCAGGGGTATAATCGCTGTTAATTGGCCAGCAAAATTAAAAACTACCGAATTATTGCAAGTTCAGGGTACTTATCAAAATTCAGGCGATGAAACAGTTAAGCTTTTACTCAAAGGTTTAGGTAAAACAGTAGATTCTATCGCTATTGAAGCAAAATCGAATAAATCCTTTTCATTCAAAACCAACCCAAAACAAACAGGAAAGGCTATTTACGAATTAGTTGCACTACAGAAGAATGATACCTTGGCTAAAGAACCGGTTCCTGTGCAAGTTGGTGACCAAGCGCCGATGAAAGTTTTAATGCTGGCTTCTTTTCCCGATTTCGAATATAAATTTTTAAAAAACTGGTTGTATGAAAATCAATATCCATTAGCCTTCAGAAGTCAGATCAGTAAAAATAAATTTGCTTTCAATTTCCTAAACATAGATAGCATAAACCTTAATCAGATCAATACATCATCCTTAAAAAAATTCGACATCCTCATCATTGATGAAGAAGAATTAGCGGCCATCAGCCCCAACGAAAGGTCATCAATAGATCTTGCAGTTAATAACGGAATGGGCTTGCTGATCAGAATTGAGAATACAAAGGCCTTAACCACTATCAGTGGTAAATTTGGGCGTTTTGAATCTCCTGCTTTAAAAGGCAAGCCATTAAATTTAATACTGACAGAAGATCATCACAAATTTAGTCCGTTACCGCTTGAACAAGCTGTATTTTTAAAGGCTAGCCAAACTGATCAACCCATTATTTCCGATGCAAGTGGTAAAACAGTGGTAAATAACAGCATCAGCGGTTATGGCAAAGTATTAGTCTCTACACTTTCTTCCACATACAATTGGCTACTTTCGGGGCAAAAGATTGATTATACAACCTATTGGTCTAAACTTTTGGCTAATGCAGCAAGAAAAAGAAACGATATTCAGTCTGTAAACATCATTCCTCAATTCCCCGTTATTCACCAAAAAATGAGGATTATTGCAGATCTGATAGCATCAGACAGGGTCCCACAATTAAAAATCGATAGTATTTTACTCAGTCCGCGGCAAAACATGGAGCTTCCTTTCCAATGGGATGCTTTCTACTGGCCTCAAAATTTAGGCTGGACTAACCTAGAGGTGAATCAAACTATCGAGCCAGTATATATTTATAAAAAAGCCGATTGGGAAGCACTTAAAAACCAGCAAAAACTAGACGGAACTCGTCAATATATTAAAAACCTGAATACTCCTGAAGCCAAAAACAAATTAACAGATACCATTCTCGAGGAAGAAGTATCACTGTGGTGGTTCTTTGCAGGCTTTCTGCTTGCTACTGCCTTTTTATGGTATGAAGCGCGGATTTTGGCAGTTAAATAACTCGCATATATTGTCATTCTGAACGCAGTGAAGACCTGCGAAGCAAGCATGAATACCATAAAATCAACATAGTAAATGAATAATCCCCCTCCATGAAACACAGGCTATATAAAGATTCTTCACTGCGTTCAGAATGACAAATCCTATTAATTGCTAACGCTCGTTTTTAACGATGAAATCGTATAATTATTTCTGCACTCGTTTGGAAACGAGCGCACAAAAAAAGTCGTCATTGCGAGGCAAGAAGCAATCCTAAAGCGCACGCTAGTAGCGATCGTTGGAAGATTGCTTCGTGCCTCGCAATGACGATACCTAGAGGAGATTTATTCTCCTGTCATTGATTTTTATACAATAAGTTGTCTCTCAGTATAACAAACCGCAGAAACACTAAACTCTTTAACTCCGTGTCTTTCAGCGTTTCCGTGGCAAAACCTCCTACTATATTTAATAACCTTTCTAAACCTCTAAAATCTGTGGTTATCTGTGCGCATCTGTGGTTAATATCACCTAATAAAACCATTTATATCTAAATATCGACCTATTTCAGCCTTTGAAACTAAAATGTTATAATCAATTTCCAGTTTTAACCTCATAATTGGCTATATTGAAATCGTAAACTAACTAAATTCAACCAATTGAAAAGAAAAGACTTCCTCTACTTATCCGGAATGGGTATGGGTGCCCTACTCCTGCCCGACCTTTCTGCATTCGGAACTCCCATAGACCCTTTACAGGCTTTAGATGGAGTAGATGTAAAAATTAAAAAGGAACTGGCTGATGTTGCGCTAAATGCAGCAAAATCGAAAGGTGCAACTTATGCCGATATCCGCATAGGCCGTTATTTAAACCAGTTTGTAGCCACCCGCGAAAAACGTGTTCAAGGTGTAGCCAATACCGAATCGTATGGCGTGGGCATCCGCGTTTTAGCTAATGGCTGTTGGGGCTTTGCCGCTACAAACAATGTCACTAAAGATGCCATCGCCAAAGCCGCAGAACAAGCGGTTGCCGTTGCAAAAGCCAATGCCAAAATACAAGGTGAGCCCGTTCAACTGGCACCTCAAAAAGGTTATGGCGAGGTAAGCTGGAAAACGCCGATCGAAATTAATGCATTCGAAGTTCCCGTAAAAGAGAAAGTAGACCTACTTCTGAATGTGAACGATGTAGCCATGCAGAACGGAGCCAATTTTGTAAACTCTGTTATTTTCGCGGTTAATGAGCAAAAATACTTCGCATCTACTGATGGTTCTTACATCGATCAGGATGTTCACCGCATTTATCCAACTTTTAATGTAACCAGAATCGACCGTGAATCTGGCAAATTTAAAACGCGAAACGCATTGAGTGCTCCTTCAGGCAAAGGTTATGAATATATGCATGCCCGCCCTGAGGATAAGGTTACTGGTATTGTAACGCGTTACAAAGGCCGTTACGATATGCTGGAAGATGTAAAAGAGGCAGCCCGTGTAGCAACCGAAAAAGTAAAGGCAAAATCGGTTGAGCCAGGTAAATATGATCTGGTTTTAGATCCTTCTCACCTTTGGTTAACCATCCACGAATCTGTTGGTCACCCGACAGAATTAGACCGTGTATTAGGCTACGAAGCCAATTACGCTGGTACCAGTTTCCTAACTTTAGATAAATGGGAATCGAAAAATTTTAAGTTTGGCAGCGATAAAGTAAATATTGTGGCCGATAAAACCCAGATAGGATCGTTAGGAGCTGTTGGCTACGATGATGAAGGTGTTAAATGCAAAAAATGGGATTTGATCAAAAATGGGGTACTCACAAGCTATCAGGCCATCCGCGATCAGGCACATATTATTGGTTTAACGGAGTCTAATGGCTGCTGTTATTCGCAAGGTTGGGATGATGTTCAGTTTCAGCGCATGCCAAATGTTTCTTTACAGCCCGGCAAAGAAAAACTAAGTGTTGATGATATGATCAAAAACGTTGAAAAAGGCATTTACATCATCGGCGATGGAAGTTTTTCTATCGATCAGCAACGTTACAATTTCCAGTTCGGTGGACAGATTTTTTATGAAATCAAAGAAGGTAAAATTGTAGGCATGCTTAACGATGTGGCCTACCAGGCCAATACGCAAGAGTTCTGGAATTCGTGCAATGCCATTTGCGATGAAAGTGATTACCGTTTAGGCGGTTCATTTAATGATGGAAAAGGGCAGCCTTCTCAAAGCAGTGCCGTTTCGCATGGTAGTGCTACTACCCGATTTAATGGAGTTAATGTTATCAATACAGCAAGAAAAATATAATTATGGCCATATTAAGTAAAGAAGAAGCCCAGGCGATATTAAAAAAAGTAATCGGTTATTCGAAAGCCGATTTCTGTGAAGTAGGTTTAAACGGTTCTGACGGCGGGAATATCCGTTATGCCCGTAATGCGGTTTCTACCGCAGGGCAGATCAGCACCATGAGTTTAGGAGTAAGTTCCACTTTTGGTAAAAAAACTGGTTCGGCAACGATAAATGAATTTGACGATGCTTCCTTACAAAAGGTGGTAAAAAGAGCAGAAGAGCTGGCCATGTTAGCGCCAGAAAACCCTGAATTTATGCCCCTTTTAGGTCCGCAGACTTTTGCAGAGTCAAATACCTTTAATGCTAAAACTGCTGCCATGACACCCGATACCAGGGCCGAAATGGTGGGTAAAAGTTTAAGTGTATCAAAGGCCGCTGGTTTAGATGCCGCAGGTTTTTTAGAAAATGCGACCAGTTTTAACGCAATCATGAACTCCAAAGGTTTGTTCGCTTACAACAAGGGTACAAATGTTTCTTTCTCGGTAACGGTTAGAAATAAGCAAGGTACTGGCTCGGGTTATGTTGAGCAAGATTTTAACGATCTTGACAAGATGGATACACTTGCCCTAAGTAAAATTGCTGCAAGTAAAGCCAATGGCTCTGCAGGGGCAAAAGCTATTGAGCCAGGCAAGTATACTGTTATCTTAGAGCCTCTTGCAGCCAGCGATATCTTAAGCAACATGTTTAGAGGTTTCGATGCCAGAAGTGCAGATGAAGGCAGAAGTTTTATGAGCAAAAAGGGCGGTGGTACGCGTTTAGGTGAGCAGTTATTTTCTGAGAATGTAAACATTTATTCAGATCCCATGAATACCGAAATCCCATCAGCAACATGGAATGGAGATGGTTTACCTGTGAAAAGAACACAATGGGTGGAGAAAGGTGTAGTAAAAAACCTGTCTTACTCACGATACTGGGCGGCACAAAAAAATGTTGAACCCATTCCATTTAGCCGCAGCGTCATTGTCGAAGGTGGAACACAATCATTGGAAGATTTAATCAAAAGTACCGAAAAAGGAATATTGGTAACCCGTTTCTGGTACATCCGCTCAGTAGATCCGCAAACGCTATTGCTTACCGGATTAACCCGTGATGGCACTTTTTACATTGAAAATGGTGAGATTAAATTCCCGATTAAAAATTTCAGGTTCAATGAAAGTCCAGTAATTATGCTGAACAATGTTGAAGCTTTAGGTAAACCAGTAAGAACAGGAAATGGATTAATTCCCCCAATGAAAATCCGCGATTTTACGTTTACCTCTTTATCGGATGCGATTTAAGGAAATAACTCCATAAAAATTCCGTCATTGCGAGGCACGAAGCAATCTTAATGCGCACGCTGGTAGCGATCGTTGTAAGATTGCTTCGTCGTACCTCCTCGCAATGACGACTGTAGTACGATAACGACCTTTTTATTAATAAAAATCAAAAAATTTGAGAAGAAGAGATTTCCTATACATGACAGGTGTTAGCCTCGGTGCCAGCATGATGCCCAATATACCTGCCTTTGGCAAAATTATTTCTGTTGAAGAATCTTTAACGCCTGTTGATGTTGCCCTAAAGAAAAAAATGGCAGATATTGCGCTCAACGCTGCAAAAAGCAAAGGTGCAACTTATGCCGATGTACGTATAGGCCGGTATTTAAATCAGGTAGTGGCTACCAGAGAAACCAGGGTAGAAAACATCGCTAATTCCGAATCATATGGTTTAGGTGTTCGTGTTATCGCCAATGGAAGCTGGGGCTTTGCAGCAACCAATAACCTCGATAATGCCAGTATCGCCAAAGCCGCTGAGGCTGCCGTAGCCATTGCAAAAGGAAATTCAAAACTGATGGAAGAACCTGTTCAACTGGCAGCACAAAAGGGATATGGCGAAGTAAGCTGGAAAACACCAGTTGAAATTAATGCATTTGAAGTGCCTATTGCCGATAAAGTTGACCTTCTTTTAAAGGTGAACAGCGAGGCCATGAAAGGAGGAGCAAAGTACATTAGCTCCAATCTCTTTATGATCAATGAACAGAAATATTTTGCTTCAACCGATGGCTCCTATATCGATCAGGATATCCACAGGATATGGCCAACCTTTACCTTAACTAAAACAGATGCAGCAAGCGGCAAGTTCGAAACCAGAAATGCCTTAAGTGCCCCAATGGGTATGGGTTTTGAATACCTGAAACCAAAAGACGATGAAAAAATTAAAGGTGGCCCGGTTACGCTATACAAAAAACGTTATGATATTTTGGAAGATGTACGTGAAGCCGCAGTACATGTTGACGAGAAACTGAAAGCCAAGCCTATTGCCCCAGGTAAATACGACCTGATTTTAGATCCTTCTCATCTATTCTTAACCATCCACGAGTCTGTTGGACACCCAACTGAGTTAGACCGCGTTTTAGGTTATGAGGCGAATTATGCAGGAACCAGTTTTTTAACATTGGATAAATGGGAAAGCAAAAAATTCAACTTCGGAAGCAAAGAAGTAAACATCATTGCCGATAAACTGGAAGTGGGTTCGCTAGGAGCCGTGGGTTATGATGACGAAGGTGTAAAATGTGGCAAATGGGATATCATTAAAGATGGAATTTTGGTGAATTACCAGACCATCCGCGACCAGGCACATATTTTAGGATTAAAAGAATCACAAGGCTGTTGTTATGCCGATAGTTGGGAAAGTATCCAATTTCAAAGGATGCCTAATGTTTCATTAGCACCTGGAAATACAGCCTTAAGTGCCGCTGATATGGTTAAAAATGTAGAAAAAGGAATTTATATGTTCGGGCGGAATTCCTATTCCATCGATCAACAACGTTATAATTTCCAGTTCAGCGCACAGCTGGCTTACGAAATTAAAGAAGGTAAAATTGTTGGTATGCTTAAAGATGCGGCCTACCAAGCCAATACCCAAGAATTTTGGAACTCTTGCGTGCAACGCTGTGATAAAAACGATTACAGGCTAGGCGGTACATTTTCAGATGGAAAGGGCCAACCCGGACAAGTAAGTGCTGTTTCGCACGGTAGTGCGACCACGCGTTTTAATGGGGTTAACGTAATTAATACCGGAAGAAAGTTAGGATAATATCATTCTTCTCACTTCTTTAACAGCAAGGACAACTCTTAATGGATTTGTCCTTTGCTGTTTCTATTACAGAACCCTTTGCTCCCTCCATGACATTAATTGGTATACATATTTTCAGTTTCAAAACCAGCTTAAATAAAACTACTATTTCTATAGATTTTATAGTAATTATTTATACCTTTGTTTTATCAATTTCAAAAACCTGCTTGTAAGGTATACTGAAGAGATTATAGTCATGTGGCCGAGTGGTTAGGTAAAGGTCTGCAAAACCTGGTACGGCGGTTCGATTCCGTCCATGACGTCTAAACATTTAAATTGTTTAATACATACTTATCAAGAAAGACGGAGGGAATGGCCCTTTGATGTCTTAGCAACCTGTTGCATAACAAGGTGCTAATTCCTTCTGCAATAGCAGAAAAGATGAGTTTGAAAGCAGATTCTTACTGTTTTCGACGGACTATCGACGGCTATTCTTTCTGAAACTGGTAACCTAAATTTTAAGATATGTCGGTTTATTTTGATTATCCATCCATCAGGGATTTTTTCGAGATCCATGGAAACACTTCGGGAGAAAAATTAGATGATTATGAAAATTGTAAAACGGAGTCTGATCGGCTTTATAACGAACAGCTCAATCTAGAAATCTCGATAAGCGATCAACGAATAACAAACAATAATATAAAACAATAACATCTCAATAACAAAGCTTAAAATGCAGCGAACACCTCCTAATCTATCTAAAAATCTATTTATCGCCATTTTTATCTTTCTTTTTAGTTCAGGCCAAATGTGGGCACAATCGAAAGACCCATCCCCCATCAATTTCCCTACGCCTAAAAATGTAGATCATATGTTGTTTTATCTCCAGCGCGATCCGAATACAAATACCTTAATTTATGCGCTAAACCTAAAAGAAAACGGGAGTATTAATACTGATGCCCCTATCCAGGTTTATTGGATCCGTTACGGCGAAAAAGGACAGAAAAAAGATCTGGGCTATATCCAACGGAAGTTTGCCTACGGTATCGATACAAAGGCCCTGGGAGCCGATAAATATGAATTTAGGTTTGTATCGCATAAAAAACTACCTTTTTACCTGCAAAGGTATAGCGATAAAAGCTACCATGTTTCGGTAACGATAAACAACCGGATAATCAGAGTTACCCGATTGTTTATCAGAATTCAAGGCGGCAGCTTCTGGCTTCCAAATGTAAAATATGGAGAAATTGAAGGCATTGAAGAATCAACGGGGAAAGCTATTGTTGAGCGGATAAGCGTAAAATAATCGAAAAATTATCCTAAAAACGACAACAACTTACGCTTTCCGCTATCTTTTATTATCAATGGCGGCAATGAATGTTTTATCAAACTCACCTTTAAACCATGTTGCTTTTCCGCCCTCTTGCAAAGCTGGCGCAATAATATAATCTCCGCTTTCAGTATCAAGAATAACAACCATATTATTCGCATTTACTTCTGTACGGTACCTTCCGATAAGTGGTCCGCGTTCGTTTTTAAAACTGATGGCCGTAAACATTAAGCCTGCGCCTAGGAATCCCAACAAAAGGGATTTTGTGTCTAATGTAATTTTCATATCCTTAAGATTTATTTATGTGTTAAATCAAGATAAGATTTTTCTAACAAAGACACCTGTTATAAACCCATTCTATCAGAAATATTCCAATTCATTTTAGCTTCAGAAAACCAGGTTCCCATCATGAATCAATGACTTAACAGGAGATACCCGCGATACAGCCTCTGCAGAGCAACTAGCATCAACCAGTACCACATTAGCTTTATCCCCTACTTTTGGCCATTGCCTATTTCCTTTGTCATCTAAAGGAAGAATATTACCAGTAGCCAGTTTCAGTATCCTCGACAGTTCAAATTCTGTACGATAGCCATAAATCTGAGCAGCTATATTAGCCTTTTGCAAAATACTTCCTGTACCAAAAGTATTCCAATGATCAACAATACAATCATTACCCGCTAACACTTCTACACCATGTTTGTACAGTGCGGGGATGGGCATCGGGTTACCAGAAAGTGGAATGGTAGAAGCTATTCCCATTTTTGCCGCACCAAGCTTTTCGGCTATTTCTTCCGTTTTAGTTTTATCGAGATACCTCAGTGCAAAAGCATGACTCACGTAGGTTTTTCCTTTCAATGCCGGGTTTTCCATCACTTTATCAATCAGGTATTCGATTGTTTTTACACCCGATTCGCCCGACTCGTGAAGATGGATATCGATCCCTTTTCCATTGTCTAATGCCAGCTGAACCACAAAATCCATGTGTTTTTCGATGCCACCATCTATTGAAGTAGGGTCTAAACCTCCGATAAAGTCTATATCCATTTTAGCAGCTTCTTTCAACAAATCTGCCGATTTGGTATAATAAATCCCATGTTGAGGAAAAGCTACAAGCTCTGCCTGAAATGATTTCTTTTTATGCAATAATGCGGTTTCTAAATGCTTCAGGGAATCTAATCCCGAGGTAGGATCGATATTTACGTGCGAACGGGCGTAACTGGTTCCGTATGACTGGAGCAATTCGATCAATTTTTCGGAGCGTAGTATAGAGGTTTTTAACAGCTCAGGTATTATCTGTTGCTCAAAAGCGATCATATCTTTTACAGATCTGTTCTTTTTCAAATGCGCCTGCCACGGCAATCCATAATAGGTTTTATCCAGATGGATGTGCATGTCCCTGAAAGCAGGGAGCAGTAACAACCCCTTTGCATCAATGGCTTTTGCCTGAGCATTATTGGGAAGAACATTCTTCACCTTACCATCTTCAATCTCAAGAATAAAAAGATCGGTTTTTGTTTTGATTACTTCATCCTCGTCGTAATCAAATCCAGTTTCAAGCCTTACGTTTTTTAGGATCAAGGTTTTTCCAGAAAAATTACTTGCTACATTTTCTTCGGCAATTGCCTGTTCTGTTGATAGTAAACAGCTGCTTGCAAGCAAAATAGATGAGCTTCTAATAAAATCTTTTCTCGAGATCGAATTTGGGTTTATCATACCAGGATTTCTTTCCCACAAAAATAGCGTTCTCTTATGTTTATGAATGGTAGGATTTATACTAAAAATTGTATCATTTATAACTACCCATATTTATTTATCTATTTCGCAAGCTATATTTTGCGCAATTCATAACTGCTCACGAAATGCACGTGGTGTGATACGGGTTTGATTTTTAAAGAATTTAGAAAAATAAGCCACATCATAAAAACCGAGATCGAAAGCAATTGCCTTAATGGGCCTTTCGGTAGTTAATAAAATTCGCTTTGCTTCGAGGATTAAACGTTCGTGAATGAGTGCGGTGGCTGATACATGAAAATGCTTTTTGCAGAGCATGTTCAGATAATTTGCCGAAATATTCAATTGACTGGCATAAAATGTGACAAGTTTTTCCTTCTTATAATGCATATCAATCAGCGAGCGGTATTTAAATAACACAGGCTTGCTTTGGTAAACCGTTTGGTTATTGAACAATGTTTCTGCTTCCTGACTAAGCATCAGGGCAATAAGTCTGATTCTGGTGTTGATAATTTCCCAAAGTATCGCAGGCTTTGTGAGCTCGGATTGGATGCTCCGAAATTCGTACAGGATTTTTCTGTAAGCTTCGGCACTTAAATTGATAACCGGATAATTTTGATATAAGATCAATGAAAAACGTAAGGAATTGGCCAGCGTTTCATATATGCTTCTACTAATCATAAGTTGATGCGCATGGGTTTTTTCGTCGAGTTCCCATTTATGGATCTGTTCAGGAAACAATAAGTGCAACTGACCTCCAGCAACCTGATGATCTAAAAAATCGATGGTATGGAGGCCACTACCCTGCTCAAAAAGCATAAAAAGAAAAAAATCATGCTTGTGTGGTTTTTCGATATGTCTTTTCCCAATTATTTCATGATAGAGCAAATTATTTCCAGAATCTTGCTCCGGCCAAAATTCACTGATATCGAGCGTAGGAAAATTTGTAATCACATCCATCGGCGAAAAATAACATTTTTGTATAGAAGTTACGAAAAAAGAAGATGTAAAATAAATCGATGAAGTTATTCAGCAGGTTGCCAGCGGTAAAATTAAAAAGAGGCCGTATCATAAGGAGTGAATTCAAACTGGTCCTTCGACAAGCTACCACTTATAGCTATCGGATGACAGATTACAATAAAAAGGATTGTCGTTGTGAGGCATGAAGCAATCTTAATGCGTTTGCTCAGCTTTCAATATATGTGGGACCATAAAATATAGTTAACTGTTAATAAGCTACTTTGAAATCTTTATCACACTGTAAAAAAGACAAATTGTCCGACAACTCTTGAGGATGTTATTATAGATTTAATATTGATATGGCATAGTTTTAGTGTATCTTTAAAAGATTCTTTATAATTTTAATGAAATTATAAACGCTCTTGGACGAATTTAAAGAACTTACAATAGAACAATTAAGGGATTTCCTAAACAATAACGAACATAAATACCAAACCGCGCAACGACGACTGTGTTTTGCGATAATAAAGCGTATGTACAGGCGTGTATGTCAAGGATATAGATTTGGTCATATTCGAATTTGTAGATATAAAAATATGGTGGTGGATGGAAATCATACATTTATTTCTTATTCCCTAGCTGGTGTTTTGAATGATGAATGTGATTATACAAGTTCTCATTGCGATCTTAACAGACATTATGGTACTGTTGATATAGATGAAATACACGACTGGGATGATTTTACCGAACGTGGCAGGGAATGTAAAAGTGATGAGCACTTAAATGAATTAACTAGAATTATTAAAGTCATATGAAATTTTTCTTAGATATTGATGGTGTAATGGTTCACGCTAATCCACATCGTCCTGTAGAATTAGAGGATGATGGATTTTATAAATTCAATGCACTCGCAGTAACCATTTTAAAATGTGTTCTTTATAAGACAAAAGATGAAGTAATTCTGTCAACATCACACAGGTTTAAATTTTCGACCTTAAGGTGGAAAGAGATATTTGAATCAAGGGGTATAGAGATGAACCATATATCCATTATCCAGACCAGTTATTCTAATTCTCCGAGAATCAACCGTAAAATGGAAATTGAACAATGGATTGTAAAAAATAAGATAAGGTATCAAGATTTGGTTATTATAGATGATGACAAATCACTGAATGACCTACCCAAGTCACTTAAAGACAGACTTGTACTAACTAATCCATATACCGGCCTTAGTGACATTAATGATTTAACGTCTATCCTGAAACGCAGGTTAAAGCAGCGCTTTGAAACACTAGAAAAAGCCAAGTAATCACTTGGCTTTTTTTCATTTAAACAAATTAGTAATAAAATCTTATTTTATGGAGTAAATACCCTCCAATGTTAATTTGAGTTATTTATATAATGTTTTTTGAGATTTAATAGCTCACTATGTAATTTGGTACCGGTAACACTCTATTTTTAAGTGTTGCTTTTTTTCCGAAATACCCACTCTTGTACAGGAACGTAATAACGTGATCTGATTTAATTAAAGCCTTTTATCGATTAAGTAATTTATTTTTTACTACGATTGTCCCCCACAGGAAAGTGTTAAAACAAGCATCAACAACAAAGTATATAAATGTATGTATTTCATAATTTATTTACTCAGCAACCACCTTTTCGGGGAACACGTTTAAAAATCACTTTACTATCACGCTCTACATATTCGCACGATACTATTGGATATGAATACTTAGGCGCGTGCGATACGGTGTGGCTTCTTATAATTATTTTGTCGTTAACTTTCAGGCTATGCAATTGCTCAAGTTGAGACTTTTCCGGCTCAAATATGACAATATAATCGTCACCATTAATCCTGGCCATAACACCGAAACCTAATCTTGATCCTGGCGGAAGAGAAAGAGAGGTTACAACAGCCTCCATATTGGTAAAAGCAGTTATATGCTTCCTTATTTTAGCAGAACCGATAAGCACTTTTTTACCTTCTGGAGAAGCCTCCCATTTTTTGTACTTTATACCGTCGGGTGTAGCCTCCCATTTTTTCCTTTCGGCTTTCCTTTCAGCAACAGAAAGCGGCTTTGGGGACGGCTTTTTAGTATTTTCATTCTTGATTTCACGATTAGCAAATACTATTCCGCTCACCACAACCAGTGGTAACATCAGCGCATAAATTACTTTTTTCATAATTTTTGTGGTTTATTAAATAACATATAGATTCTCTTGATAAGTCAAATCGGATAAGACATAATTTATTTTTTCATATGCGATCAAAGTTGATGCAACAAAACTACTTTGATATTTTTCGACATGGAGCGCTTGGATTGTAAATAAAAATGTAAACTTTGTAAATAAAACATTGACACTATGGGTCTTAGTCAAAATCTCCTCTCCGGGAAACATAAATACCTGTTCGGATTGATATTACTCTCGTTTATCTCTGTAATCTGTGCGGCTTTCAGTTTGAACGGCAGTGACGACTTTGATATTGCCAGAAGGGAAGTTTTGCTCCGCCGGATCGGACATGAAGTACTCCTACAGTCGGGCGACAGCATATCGAGGGTTCTTCCCATAAAAAAGATTGCTGAAAATGAATACCAGATCAGGTTTGAGCATGAGCTTACTTTTCGACCAGACTCCCTGGTGAATACTACTCAGCGTTTGTTGGCCAAAGACCCACTCGCAAGTGATTATGTTGTTAACGTACTAAACTGTGGTAATGCCAGTGTAGCTTATGGATATGCTATATCCAAAAACAAAAAAGATGATATTGTAACATGCAGAGGGAGAAAGCAGCCCAAGGCATGTTATATGATCAACATTAAATTTAAACCGACGGGCATAAATACCGCAAAGAATGGATATCTTCTGGGCAGCCTGCCATTTTTAGCATTTGTTGGTTTTATTTTTTTGAGATCCGTTAAGCCGCGGAAAGCCTTGTCTAAAGATCAGCATACGAATACGTTCAACCTGGGCTCAGTGTTGTTCGATGCGAAAAATCGGAAGCTCATCATAAATGAAAAGACAATAGACCTGACCGGAACCGAAACGCGTGTATTGCTCATTTTCGCGTTGTCTCCCAACGAGACTATAGCGCGAAGCAGATTGCAAAAAGAGATATGGGAAGATGAAGGTATTATTGTAGGGCGTAGTTTAGATATGTTTATATCAAAACTTAGAAAAAAGCTGGAAGTTGATCCGAATATCAACATCGTTGTTATACGCAGCAAAGGATATAAACTTGAAATTGGCGTTTAAGAAAACCCTTAAACTGATAATTAGCATTCAATTTGGCATTTGTAAAGCTGTATCATGAACTGCTAATACATATCATTAATAAAATTAACCTTATCTGTGATCTAACCAAAAATCCATTAATACAAAGATTTTAAGGCATATGGTACAAAAAAAGCCTTAGATTTCTCTAAGGCTTTAATCAGTACCCGGAGCCGGAGTCGAACCGGCACGGTTTCCCACAGGTGTTTGAGACCAGCGCGTCTACCAATTCCGCCATCCGGGCATTCTTGTTGGACGGGGTTGCAAATGTAGATAACGAAACCCTAAATCACAAAATTATTTTCAATTAATTTTAACTTACTGAAGCACAACTATCTTGGCCTTTCGTCTTTTAATCTTCGATCGACTACAAAGGGCATAAATGGCAAAAGTGATGCTAAAAAGATCAGAACGGCTTTACCAAACTTCCATTTTTGCTCTTGCCAGGCCAAAATTAATGTAGCGGCATATAACACAAATAACAAACCGTGGGCCCATCCAGTATACTTTACGTACAAAGGAAGATCTGCGAAGTATTTTAAAGGCATGGCTACAAATAATAAAAGCAAATAGGATATTCCTTCTGCTACGGCTACTTTACGAAAAATAGAAAGGGAGCTATTCATTGATCTGATTGTTTGTTCCGAAAGTATAACAAAGCTTTTGCCTATCAAAAACTAAAAAATGATTTTACAATTAGGTGTTTTAAAAAGGTTGAAGGCGAAAGGTTTAAGGCTTCCCATCTTTTAACCGCAGAGGGCACAAAGAAAAGGCACAAAGAGCACAGAGTTGGGCGCCTATTTATTTTACGCTATTATCTTCTGACTTCTTCCATCTACTTTACCAAACGCTCCCTAATCCTATCAATGTATTTCTGGCGGTAAAAATTATCCTTAATCGAAGGCAATAGTGCATCAGATGCTGTTGGATTGCTGTCGAACTGGCTCATGAGATGATGTAATTCATCAGCTAAGTTCTTTTCCATCACTTCAACATCCAGTTTTACTTGTGCAATTTTTTCCGCATCTGGTTCAAACTCTAAATCCATTAAGGCTTCATTAATATCCATCATTTCCATTAGAAAAGATTGTGGCAGTTGATAAGCTTCATCTGTTTCTACAATCCCTTTTAATTCCAACACATATTTTAAGCGTTTTTTAGCGTTACTAAGTGTCTGATAAGCCTTGTTATTCAAAGTTGACAGATCGAGCACCTCTTGCTGCTTCTCTTCGCTTTCATTAGCATAAAAATCGGGGTGAAACTGTTTGCTTAAAGCATAAAACTTTGCTTTTACCACATTTTGATCTGGATTAAACTGAATCGGTAACTCGTAAAAATCGAAATAATTAGTACCTGATGCTGCTACGCTCATGATGTATATTAAATTAAAAAGCCGCAGATGTACAGATCGACTGGTCAAATCTGCGCATCTGCGGCAATGATATAAATTTGGTTTTACTTACCGAAGGATTTTAGAATATCATTACCAAAAGCAAACACCATTAAACAGATCAAGATTACAAAGCCCACAATTTGCGCCTTCTCCAGCACTTTTTCGCTTACGGGCTTACGTTGCACCATTTCGATCAAAAGAAACACCACATGACCTCCATCTAAGCCCGGAATAGGCAATAAATTCATAAATGCCAATGCCATTGAAATTAATCCTGTTAAAGTCCAGAATTTAACCCAATCGAAAGTACTTCCATAAACCTTAGCAATTCCAATCGGACTGCTAATGTTACGTGCACTTAACTTTCCGGTAATCATTTTCCCAATACCTTTTGCATTATCAACAAAAGTGCTCCATGCCATGCTGGCTCCAACCGGTAACGACTCTATAAAGCCAAAATCTACATGTGCAGTTTCAGGCATTTTTAAATTGGGGCCAATGCCGATCGTTCCGTCTTTGCTTACTTTAAGATCGAAAGTTATTTCTTTTCCTTTACGCAATGCCTTAATGGTAATGGGTTTTAATTTATTTGTCGAAACCTCTTCCTTAAACTGATCGAAGAAAGTAATCTGTTTTCCATTAACCGATAAAATACTATCACCTGGCTTAATACCTGCTGCATAAGCTGGATAAACTGGTTGCTCGAATTTTCTGCCAAACAGCTTATCAAAAAATGATTGCTTATCTGCTTTTTCATCAGGCGCACTTACCTTATCAACACGCTCCATTATATATCGGGGAGAGATAAAATTCTCTTTATCGTTTTTCGATATTTTGTTTAGAATGGTATCTGGAACAGAGATATAAAGGGTTTTATTATCTCTTAAGATGGTTAATTGTGCACCATCAAACAATACTTTGCTCGATATAGCATCTTCAAAACGGATTAATTTACTGCCATTGATAGCCAAAATCTTATCTCCATTTTTTAAACCGATTTCTTTACCAATTGCACCTACAGAAATACCATCGTTTAGTTTACTGTTAACGGTATAATTTTGCCCGATGTTGAAGGTTAACATCCAGAAGATAAAAATACCTACAATTACGTTTACGATAATCCCCCCAAGCATCACGATTAAACGTTGCCAAGCTGGTTTAGAACGGAATTCCCAAGGTTGAGCAGGTTGAGCCATTTGCTCAGTATCCATACTCTCATCAATCATTCCGGCAATTTTCACATAACCGCCAAGTGGCAACCATCCCACTCCATATTCAACATCGCCTCTTTTGAAACTAAAAAGCTTGAAACCCCAAGCATCAAAAAATAAATAAAACTTTTCTACTTTAATACCAAATGCCCTGGCTGCCAAGAAATGCCCTAATTCGTGTAATATTACCAATAAAGACAATCCGAGCAGCAGCTGCCCCGCCATAATCAATCCATTCATATTCTCTTATAAAATTTTTATGTTAGATGTTAAACTATACTTTTTGTTACTAATTCGCCGGCTAAGATACGGCTATGTTTGTCAGTTTCTAAATAATCACTCAATTGTGGATTTTCAACAAAACTGATTTCTTCCATACACTGTTCAATAACATCGCTCATTTGCAGGAAACCAATTTTATCTTTCAAAAATGCCTCAACAACAATTTCATTTGCAGCATTTAAAATACAAGGCATATTCCCTCCTTTTCTTAAAGAAGTAAAGGCCAGATTTAAATTCCGAAATGTTTCCATGTCTGCTGTTTGAAAGCTAAAGTTTGGATAATCTAAGAAGTTAAAACGCTTAAAATCGTTTTTTAGCCTATCAGGATAATTTAAAGCGTACTGAATAGGGAGTTTCATATCCGGAACACCCATTTGTGCCTTCATAGATCCATCGGTAAACTGAACGATTGAATGAATTATAGACTGAGGATGAACAATTACCTCAATCTGATCTACATCCAGATTAAATAACCATTTTGCCTCAATTACCTCCAAACCTTTATTCATCAAGGATGCAGAATCGATAGTGATTTTTGCCCCCATCACCCAGTTGGGGTGTTTTAAAGCCTGCTCTTTTTTTACAGTCGATAAGAAATCTTTTGTTTTTCCTAAGAATGGCCCACCGGAAGCTGTTAAATAAATTTTCTCAATTTCATTCTGCTCCTCGCCTACTAAACATTGAAATATGGCAGAATGCTCCGAATCGACTGGTAAAATTTTAACCTGATGTTCAGCCGCCAGTTCCGTGATCAGTTCGCCAGCAACCACCAAGGTTTCTTTATTAGCTAAAGCAATATTCTTGCCTGCTTTTATGGCAGCAATGGTAGGCTTTAATCCCACCGACCCCATTAATGCAGTCAGTACCAAATCGCTATCACCATAAGCGGCAACTTCTGATAAAGCAGCTTCGCCCGCTAAAACTTTAATATTTAGTGTAGACAAAGCATTTTTAACTTCGCTGTACTTGCTTTCATCACAGATTACAACAATAGCTGGCTTAAATTCCTTTGCTTGTTGAATAAGTAATGCTGAATTCTTTAAGGCAGATAATACAACAACTTTAAATGTTGTAGGATGATCCCTTACCACTTCTAGTGCTTGCGTACCTATACTTCCTGTAGAACCTAATATGGTTATTCTTTTCAAATCGTTCTAATATCGTGATGCTCAAAATTTAATTAAGCATTTTATTATTTGTTTACTCTAATTATAGCTCCGTCATTGCGAAGCTGAGCTTGAGCGAGCTGAAGCAATCTGGCTTGCTTAATAAGATTGCTTCGTCGTTCCTCCTCGCAATGACAAATTTGGCTATTAAACAATATATTTCTCTAACCCATCAGCCAGTTTCCTGTCATTGCTCAAACGCGGTACTTTATTCTGTCCACCTAATTTCCCTTCACTTTTCATGTAGTTTACAAAAGCCTCTTTTTGTAAAGTACGTATAATCAACGGCTGGAGGATGTTTCCTTCAATCAGGTCAAAGTAATAAATATTTTTCTTTTGCAAAGCTTCATCAACCTTTTTGCTAAAAGCAGCCATATCTTTTGGAGCAGCTGAAAACTCTACAAACCATTCGTGATAAGGCAACTGGCCAGCTTCTGGATTAACTTGAGGCGCAACTGTAAATTCTGTAATTTCTACTTGTTCTTCATTGGCCACACTTAAAATTGCCTGTTCTACCTCTTCTCCTATTACATGTTCGCCGAAAGCAGAAATAAAGTGTTTAATCCTTCCGGTTACAACGATTTTATAGGGATTTTTCGAAACAAACTTAATGGTATCGCCAATGCTATAGCCCCACAAACCTGCATTGGTACTTAAAATCAGTGCATAATTGGTATCTAGCTTAACATCCCCAAGCGATAACCGTGTTGGCTCATCATTGTAATATTCATCAGCAGGAACAAATTCGTAAAAAATTCCCGCATCGGCTAATAACAATAAGCCTTTATCTTTCTGCGAATCCTGATAAGCGATAAACCCCTCTGAAGCCGGGTAGGTTTCGATGGCGTCAATCTTTTTGCCGATACTTTGTTCAATTTTTGCACGATAAGGCTCGAAATTTACTCCACCATATATAAACAAATTAAAATTCCTGAATATTTCTGAAATTTTCTTACCTCCAGATTTCTCAGAAAGTTTATCGAAATACATCTGTACCCAAGGTGGAATACCCGAAATTAAGGTCATGTTTTCATTGATGGTTTCATCAACTATGGCGTCAACTTTTTGTTCCCAATCTTCAATAATATTGGTTTCGTACGAAGGTAGACGGTTCTTTTGCAGATAGGCTGGCACATGGTGGGCCACAATGCCTGATAAACGCCCAACATTAATTCCATGTTTCACACTTAAAACCGGACTCCCTTGCAGAAAGATCATTTTACCGTTTACAAAATCGGCCTTGCCCGTTTCGTTAATATAAGTTAAAATGGCATTACGGGCAGCTTTTATGTGCTCGGGCATCGATTCTTTAGAAAGTGGAATATATTTTACGCCCGAAGTGGTGCCTGATGTTTTTGCAAAATAAAGTGGTTTACCTTTCCAAAGTACATCGGCTTCACCTGCTACCACACGATCTACGTAAGGCTTTAATCCTTCATAATCCTGAACCCGAACCTGTTTTTTAAAATCAGCGTAGGTTTTGATGGCTGCAAAATGATGGTCTTTCCCAAACGCGGTATGTTTGGCTTCATTGATAAGCTTTTTCAGTATGTTATTTTGAGCATTTACGGCATTATTTTTCCATTTGTTAATCTGCCAAACTGCAAACGCGGCAAAGGGTTTACTTAATGCTGCTTTAAGGCCCCACCCCCTTGAAGGGGACTTTTCCTTTCTACCGCTCTGTTCTTTTTGCATAAATTTTAAATCTGATTTTTAACTCCCCTTCAGGGGCTGGGGGTTAAACGATATTATGTAAAATATCCGGATGCTCATCGCCTTTATATTCGCTCGAAATTTTACGGTAGGCCACCGTCAAAGCTACACTCGACAAAGGAACGATGATAAATGAGCTTAAAATATTTACAATGAAAGCGATTAATGGCCATTGCAGGTAGTTTAGCAACAAATAGATTAAGTATCCACCACCTAAAATTACCAATAGCAATAAAATCTTCGTGAAATTCCCTTTGGTTGTGGCCAAGCTCAATTTAATAGAATCGAAAGGCGTTGCCCCTTTATCGATGATAAAAAACGGGAAGAATGAAATTCTTAACCAAGTGATAAAAATGGCAATAATACCTACTGAAATGGCCACATTTTTAACAATTGCCACATTAATGCCAGTATAAATAAACGGAAAGGCAACAAGAATTACCACCAGATAAACGCCAAGGATACAGCCTACAAAATAAAGGGTAGCGACCAAGAACCTAATAATCTGTTGCCTGGTTGGAAGCGTATCAACAATTTTCACATCATTTTCTTCATCATCCATTAAATGGAAAATGTATTTAAAGAGCGAAAGATTGATCGTAAAATAAAGCAGAACAAAAATAATCACCATGATTACACTCAATGCCTTGCTTACATCTTTAATAAAAAAGGCCATTAAGCTCGATGCACTTGCAGTGATAAACATCAAAAAACATAGCGTAGCAATCGAGAAATAGTGTTTCTTGGTAATGCTCCATGCCTTTTGGATTACATCATTAACGGCGAACGTACTTTCTTTTAGATAATTTATCATTGTTGTTTGAATACCACACGTTTAAATAAATCCTGTATAAATCCTAAACCATAAGCGGTTAATTGGATAAATGAAGATATAATGCTCAAAAATGCAACTTTTAACGATTTATTTACAGACCATGAATGAAAAAATATCAACATAAAGTAAATCAATAAGAAGAAGTTACAAACATATGCCAATGGAGGATATGTAAAGTTACATAAAATAGTGAACCCAAAACCTAAAGTGAACAAAGCTGGAAAAAAGTGTACAAGTTTTAATTCTTTTGGGAAATGTTTGTAAATATTGATTCTTGCCCTCCCGAAAAAATGTAACTGTTTGTAAAACTGGCTAAAGCTTGTCCGGCGTTTATGGTAAACTTTTGCATCTGGAATCAATCCGATTTTGAAGCCATTTTCATGGATTCGGATGCTATATTCGATATCCTCACCCAATCTGGTTAAGATAAAACCACCTACCTTCTCCCAGGCCTGACGTGAAACACCCATGTTAAAACTGCGTGGATGAAACTGCCCTACATGCTGTTTGTTTCCGCGAATACCTCCTGTTGTAAAAGGCGATGTCATGGCATAACTAATTGCTTTTTGCACAGGTGTAAAACTATCATGCGCCACATCAGGACCACCATAAGCATCTAAATGATGTTCGTACAAATAGTTTTTAACTGTTTCGAGGTAATTTGCTGGGATTAAACAATCCGAATCGAAAATAACAAAGTAATCACCTGTAGCCCTTTCGAAACCAAAATTACGGGCGAAACCCTGTCCGGCATTTTCCTTGAAGTAATATTTGATATCTAGTTTATCTGCATAAGAAGCTACAATTGCCTTTGCATCGTTTTTCGAACCATCTTCAATAACCAAAACCTCAAACTGTAAATAGGTTTGTTTGGTTAAGGTGTTTAATAGCTCGTCAATTTCTTGAGGACGATTATAAAGTGGAATGATGATGGAGAAAAACATGTCTTGAAGCTGAAAGCTAAAAGACTAAAGACCAAAGCACTTTATGCTTTAAGCTTTAGTCTTTCGGCTTATTTAAGTTCTTTTTCTATTAAGTATTGGTTTCTTTCTGGTGCATTACGCGATAATAGTTCGGCAATAAAACCTGCCAGGAACATCTGGGAACCAACAACAATGGCAACCAGTGATAAATAAAATAAAGGTTGATCGGTTACATCGCGATAAGCTAAGCCCTGCCATATCAAATATTTCTTTTCGAACAAAATATACAGCGCCATAATGATACCGATAAAGAAACTTAAAACACCTAATGAACCAAAAAAGTGCATCGGGCGCTTGCCGAATTTCCCCACAAAGAAAATAGAGAGTAAATCTAAAAAGCCGTTTATAAACCTGCTGAAACCAAATTTAGTTGTGCCATATTTACGGGCACGGTGTTCTACCACCTGCTCAGCTATTTTACTAAATCCAGCCCATTTGGCAATTACAGGGATATAGCGGTGCATTTCGCCATAAACTTCGATGGTTTTGATTACATCGCTACGGTAAGCTTTTAATCCACAGTTAAAATCGTTCAGTTCTATACCGCTCATTTTACGGGTAGCGGCGTTGAATAATTTGGTTGGGATAGTTTTTGTGATCGGATCGAAACGTTTCTTTTTCCAACCTGAAATGATATCAAGCTTTTCTTCCTTTATGCGGCGGTATAATTCAGGAATTTCATCCGGACTATCCTGCAGATCGGCATCCATGGTAATGACCACATCGCCCTGAGTAGCTTCGAAACCAACATTTAAGGCTGCAGATTTACCGTAATTTCTTCTGAACTTGATGCCTTTTATAGCAAGGTTTTGAAGTCTTAATGCTTCAATCACCTCCCAGGATCTATCGGTACTACCATCATCAACTAAAATAATTTCATAACTGAAATTATTGTCAATCATCACTTTATCAATCCATGCCGTTAATTCTGGCAAAGATTCATCTTCATTAAATAAGGGTACTACAACTGATATATCCATTTAGTGATTTGAGATTTGAGATCTGAGATTTGAGATTTTCCCAACCAAATCCAGTTCAAAATTAAAACGTGCAAATTTCATCAAATTAAATGACAAAACCTGCACGTTCAAAATTTTATAAAAGAATTAAGATTCTTTTGGGAACGAGTCTAATACAATGGGTTGTTTTTTCTTTAAAATAGCTGAAAGAATTAAAGAAAGAACCCCATACAATGCAAGTGAAACCCCAAAGCTTGTAAAGATATTTTTAAAATTAGGTTCAAGTTTCTCTTGCATATTGCCAGCTTTAGCCATTGCCTCATCAATTTGCTCACTAGCCATTCCGAATTTTTCCATCATAGCTCTCTGTGCATCCTCGATAGCAGCAGCAGCTCTTTGTGGAAGATCTGGATCAATAAATTTCATCAGTACCACATTGTAAAGTGTTGCGGTTAAGGCCAGAATAAGAGAGATGATTAAAAAAGCTTTAAAGGCCTCTCCAAACGTCCAAAACCCACCTATTTCTTTACGGATGTTTATTCCCACCACTACTAATAGTGCGATGAATAAAATAAATATACCTATCTGAGCCACAAAACTTGTGTAAATCAACACTGGGTCTATAAAATGCAGGGTTAACGATACAATTATCGAAACCGCCGCGAGCATTAATCCATTTTTAATAGCTAATTTGGAAATAAGAGCACTTTTGTCCATAATTTTAAATTTTAGTTTAATTATTAATTGTTGTAATTAATATATAAGTAGCAGAATCGAACGATTTGTTACTACTATACTGAATTATTTCTTTAGTTGTTTCAGCACTCCCCTCTACATCAAGGAAAAAAGCCATAAAAGGTACAAATAATTCTTGCATTTCTTCGCTGATATTTAAAGTCGCAGCTGTTTTGCAAATCTCTTCTACACTACTTTCTGCCAACTGCTGGTTGCTGATGAGTTCTTCGTAAATCTCAAATTCATCTTGAAACTCATCGTCTTCTACCAATAAAAATTCTTTTAGGAAATCGCCCAACTCAGGATCTAAATCTTCATCCTTACACTCTTTAATGTAAAGCAAAAGATTTAAGAGTTCTGTTCCTCTATCAATGGTTTCTTCTTCGATATTCGCCCACTCATCACTTTCTAAGTAATCGTCTTCCAGTTTCTGCACATCACTGCTAAAGAAATTCACCATCAATAAATCGAAAAATACTTCGCGTAATTCTTCAAATTTCGGGTGAGAATCGAAAACGGCGTCAAAAGCGGTAGCTTTATCTAAGAAGTTAACATCCAGCTCAAAAGCAGCTAATAATTCGGTTTCAAAACCCTCTACATTGGTAGCCGAAACCTCAGCATACTTGTTAATGGCTGCACTTAGTGCTTTTTTTACTCTATTATCCATAGGATTAAGATTTTTAAGATTTAAGGATTATTAGATCATGATTATCTTGATCTTTCAGCTTTAGTCTTTAGACTTTTAGCTAATTTGAAACTGATTATTATTATAAACCAAAGTTACTTTTCCGGTAAGCTCGGTACCCAATAATGGACTGTTTGCCGATTTTGAATGATTGCTTGCGGCATTATACAACCACTTTTCTGTCGTGTTGAAAACAGTAAAATTGGCTTCAGCCCCTTCTTCGATTACTGGAACAGCTAAATTTAATAATTTACGTGGATTAATAGCCAATTTTTCAGCAATTAAAGCAATATCCAAACCAGCCTTTAATAACAATGGCAGCACAGTTTGAAGGGCAATTATACCGTAGTGTGCAATTTCGAACTCTACATTTTTAAATTCGATTTCCTCTGGGCGGTGCTGCGAAGTAATGGCATCGATTGTTCCATCTTTTAAACCAGCAATTAAAGCCTTAACATCGGCTTTGCCACGTAAAGGTGGCTTAACCTTGTAGTTGCTATCAAAATCACTTAAAAGTTCTTCTGTAAATACCAGGTGATGTGCAGTTACATCACATGAAACCTGAACCCCATCTTTTTTTGCCTTACGGATTAGCGCCACTGCCCCTGCAGTTGAAATATTGCTGATGTGGATTTTGGTTTCATTATACGAAGCCAAGAAAATATCGCGGGCAATGTGCATCTCTTCTGCCAATGCAGGCAAACCTTTCATGCCCAAAAGCACACTATTTTTGCTCTCATTAATCTGCGATTTACCTGCAATCGATTTATTTTCGGGATAAACCATCAAAAGCGCATCGAAACCTTTGGCATATTGTAAGGCACGGCTCATGAACCCATCATCCTGCAAAGCTCTATCTCCATCTGAGAAAGCTACCGCACCAGCCTGTTGCATATCGAACAGTTCGGCAAGCTCTTTTGCTTCACGGTTTTGGCTTATGGCACCAACAGGTAAAACATCAACCAAGTTGTTTTTGGCCCTATTGATAATGTATTCTACCTGAGATTTTGACTGTACAACCGGGCTTGCTTGCGGCAATAAAGCCAACCCAGTAAATCCACCTGCTTTTGCGGTTGCAGTAAGCGTTTGAATATCTTCCTTAGTTTCGAATCCCGGATCGCCTGCTACACAGTTTAAATCGAAAAAACCTGGCGTTAAAAAAGCGCCCTGAGCATCAAAAACGGTTTCATTTTTATCGGCAATTAATTTACCTATGTTTTTAATTTTACCATTAGCTACCCGAACATCGCATTGTTGGTTATTAAATTTACTTTGCGGATCGGCAATGGTTACATTTTTAACTAGGAGATTCATATTTTTTTTTTGTGTTGTTAAAAAATCGGATGAGCAAAATTTCTGCTGCAATAAAAATCAGCGACAAAATTAGACAAAGTTTCCATAAAGTTTGTTCGATTTTATTGGTGCCGGCAATTAATTTAACGGCATCTTTATCCGTATCGAATATTTTCAGATTGCTTTTGTCGGCCAATTGATCGAGTTCTGTTATGCTTAAATAGTGCATATCAGATTCTGTTCTGCCATTGTTGAAACTGTAAACAGCAAGCAGCGAATCTGCAAGTTTTAGGTTGTAAAAACCTGCATTTTTTACCTGGTCGGCAATGTAAATCAATGTTTTTCCATCTGCCTGACGGATTTCTGGAATGGCCTCAAAGCCATTGGCTGTAATTTTCAAACTTTGGTTTTTACCCAAAGTAATCTTTTTACCGGCCAATGCATTATCATTTCCAAGATTGTAATATAGTGGGGTTTCATTTCCTCCGCTCAAAGCCAAACGATAAATCAGTGGCACAAAAACGGGATGACGGGCTAAATTTCCATCATTTGTGTTCAATCCAGAAGCAGATAAATACACCTTTCCATTACCCACACCATATTTAGAGAAAAATGATTTTCTGCCTGGCAATAACATGATATCTTCTTTGTTTGAGCTATTTTTCTCTACAAAAGAATAATAACGGGAAACAGTTGGTAAATCCAGATTTTTAGGAATTTCCTCAAAAACAGTTTTGAAAATCGGATTTTGCAGATCGATCTGGTCAACCTTAGTTACTGTGGTATTTAATGTTTGGATCGCAGGAAGCGACAATCCGCTTAAAAATGAGTTGTAGGTTTTAACATCAGCATCTAAATCGGGAAAAAGTACCACTCTACCGCCAGCATTCAGATAGGTTTTAAGCTGTTGTGCCAAACCCGTTGACGGATTTTTTAAGTCATTGATTACAATTAAGCCGTAGTTGGCAAAATTGCTATAATTTACATTGCTTTCTGTATTTTCGGTAAGTTTATAATAACGGTCGGCGGCAAAAAGAGCTTTAATATAATTACCTGCATTAATGCCATTAATACTTAAAACCGGGAAGCTTTCCTCTACTTTAAAACTGAAAGCAAGTGTATCATCAAAGGTTACCGGAAAATCTTTAATACTGATTATACCTTTTTGCCACCCGGCGCTCAGTCCAGAAAAATTCAAGGTATCCTTAACTGTTTTACCTGCCGGAATCGTTACTGCCCCTAATCCCTTTTGTTGATTATTGATACTAAGCTTTAAAAGAATATTCTTTGCTTCTTCTTCTGAGTAATTTTTTAATTGCACTACCAGTCGCTCATTTGCCCCAGGCTGATGATTTGGGGAAAGTGCCCAAACGCTATCTACCGCCACATTGGGTAAGGTATTGGCATTCAGTTTCAAAAATGAATATTGAATATCGGCTTTTGTTTCGAGTTTATTGGTGGTTGAGATATTCTTTTGAAAATCGGATATCAAAAAGCTATACTTATTCGCAGAACCCGTTAAAACATTCCCCTGTCGGTTTAGTATCTGTTGGAGATTGCGATTCGTTGCAGAGATTTTAACATCATCAAGTGCTTTTAAAAACTCTTCCTCATTTAACAAGCGTTGGTGCTTTCCCTCAAAATTATTGGTTAAGAGCTGAAAACGATCGTTCATACCAAAACCTTTAACCAGTTCTTGTGCCCTACGTTTGGCTTCATCTAGCAGACTGCCATCTTTATTAATGGCTTCCATGCTATAAGAGTTATCGATATAAATGCTCACTACATTGTTTAAAGCAGTTGTTTTTTGATTGTGCACTGGAATATAAGGCTGGGCAAATGCCAGCACCAAAAAGATGATTGCTAAAATCCGCGACAACAGTATAAGCAAGTTTTTAAGCTTTTCTTTTGAAGAATTTTGCTGTTCCACTTCTTTTAAAAGCTGAACATTGGAGAAATAAACCTTTTTAAACTTCCTGAAATTGAATAAATGAATGATGACCGGGATGGCAACCGATATTAGTGCGAAAAGAAAGCCCGGATAAAGGAAATTCATTAAAAACCAAAGATAGAAAAATTATGGAAAGCGGCGAATTACTATTGTAATAAAGTCGTTTTAATAGCTAAACCCCGGAAATTCGATATTTACAATTTTCCAACTACCATTGTACAGCGCAAAATAAAGTTTAAAGGGTCCGCTTACAATTTTTGATTGTTTTTGAATAACATCTCTGTAACCAGCAACGCCTTCCACAAAACCCATTCCTTTACCATCGTTTAGCAGTTCAAAATTAACATCAATAATATCGTACCTGCCACCAACATATTCATCAGATTTACCGAAAATACCTTTCAACCTCCCTATAATTACATCTTTACCGATAATTTTATTACCTGGAAGAATAAAAAAATCATTCAGTTCACTGGTAATAGTCTTAGATTGCTTAAACCATGAGTTTATAAACCTAATAGCACTATTTACGATATCAGCCTGATGGTTAAATGTGGAGTTGCTCTGCATTGTGTCTTTTCATTAAATGAGGTGTATCATAAATAAATATAAATCTGTCACGTTGAGCCTGTCGAAACGCTTTATTACGCTCCTTCGACAGGTTCAGGATGACATTCTATATTAATGATACCGCCCTAAAAACTTGGCGAAGTTAACTATTCTTTAGCCTTTCTCTAATTTCAAAGAGAGAATAATCGATCAATAACTTTCCATCTCTGAAAACTTCTTTCAATTCGCCCTGAGCTTCTTCTTCCCAGCTGCATTGATCTTTCAATTCATATTCGCCATCTGAATTTTTAAAAATCTGCAACAAACCTTTCGCCGATTTCTTGGTTCCGTCATCGGTAATCGGGTCTTTAAATATTTCACGTCCAACACCATCTAATTCGCTTTAGGTTGCTTATTTCTTCCTTTTTCATTTGGATAAAGGCTTTGCAGAGTATCGCTTTGCCAAAATTCTTTGGTTTCGATATCCAAACAGGACAATCTCCCTGAAAATGCTGCACCAGTATCGATATTCCAAACATTACAACCTTGCATGGGTACATCAACATTGTAGTAAAGCGTTGGCGTATGGCCAATATAAATTTCATTGTATAGCAATAACCTCTTCGGATAAATTGCCGAATCTTTTTTAATTCTGTTATCCATAGTCAAGGCCATTTCCCAAAGGGTCCGGTCCCACGAATAATTTGAAGAATAACGTTCTTTTTCAGGTCCGTGCATGGAAGAAAATCCAGCATGGATAAAGAGATTATTATGCTGATCTACGTAATAATCTTTCATCCTGTCAAAGAAATTTAAGTGTTTTTGTTTGACTGAATGAGATATGCCTTTATAACTCTCCATGTTTAATTTACCGCCATGGATAAACCAAACCTCATCAACAATCCCTTTTGCCAACCAATCAATACACCATGCATCGTGATTTCCTTTGATAAAAATGCACTGCTGCCGCTCTTCCAATTGTATCAGATAATTGATTACCTGCGCCGATTCGCTCCAACCATCTACATAATCGCCCAGAAAAATTAGTTTATCATTTGCAGATATTCTTGCCCGTTCGAACAATTGAGTTAAACCTCTTAATCCGCCATGAATATCTCCTATAACTAATGTTCTGCTCATCTCTAAAATTCTATAAACTGAACAGGCACAACATCTGTAAGCCATACGTTATTGTCTGATAGATAAAATTTATGGCCTGCCCTGTGCATCTCTCCACTGTTAATGGTGAGGATAACCGGTTTTCCCCTCCTCCCGCCTACTTTATTGGCCGTTTCTCTATCAGCGCTCAAATGCACATGCTGTCTGCCCATTTTTTGCAAACCCTGCGTTTTAATACCTGATAAGAATTTTTCAACTGTACCATGATACAGGTATGCTAATGGCTCAGCTTCATTCAAGTTTAATTCAACAGCAATAGAGTGCCCTTGGTTTGCTCTTATTTTGCTTTTATCTTCATTAAAGGCAAATCTCTTTTTATCGTTATTTTCAACAATATACTGAAGCAGATCAAAATCTATCCGTTTATCATAAAGGTCAAATTTGGCAATCAGTTCATTCACATTTGCCCAGCCATTTTCATCAAGATTTAGATTTATGGTTTCTGGCGAATGCCTCAAAATATAGCTTAGCAACTTACTTATGCCTTTGGTTATTTTATTGTCCATGATGATTATAATATTACCTCATCAATATTGAGGAAAGCTATAAGCTTAAGATTGTTTTCAACTAGGGCTAAAATGCTGATTAAATTCTACCTAAACTTCTTCATCGCAACCCAAAGTTTTTCATCCATGCCATAAACATCAGGTCTGTATTCTATCCTGTCATTTTGAGACCAGGCAGTAATATAGGTAATGATTAATGGAACATTTTTCTTTGGGGCAAACCAAGCTGGTTTTAATTGAAAAGCCTTAAGTGTATCGGCTTTTTGTGCCATACGTTTTTTATACCACTTTACATGTGTACTGTCTATCGGCGGCAAATCTACTTCAGCCCTAAGCTTATCATAAGTGTAAGAATCTTTCACCAAAAGTTCGGCAAATTCTAAAGGTTTTTCGATGCGCACACAACCATGACTAATTGCCCGGTTAGTCAGGTTAAATCCGTTCTTATTATTGGTATCGTGAAGATAAATACTAGAGCTGTTATCGAAAATAAATTTGAACTTCCCTAAAGCATTTCCACCACCAGAACCTTGTTTAAATTTGAATGGTAATTTATCACGTGAATATCTGTTCCAATTGATGGTATCTGGCTCACCAATTAGCTTATCTTTGTAGTACACTTTAATGTTGCTATTTGATAAATAATAGGGATCTTTTCGAGCCATCCAGTAAATCTCACTTTGTGCAATACTTACCGGAATATTCCAGATCGGATTGGCCTGAATAGAATTGATTTTACTGAACAATAAAGGCGTCTCATGGTTCTTCGGTTTATCGTCCAAATTTCCTGATTTCGCAAAGGCTTTCAGCTTCTCTTCGTAACCGTTTTCACGCTTCCCACCAACACATACTTTCATCGTAATTACAGTATCTGTTTTATCGAGCCAGGTCAATCTAAAATCAGGAATATTTACCTGCACATAATTGCCTCCTGTTTCTGGCATTTTCCAACGGAAACGTTCCATGTTCAATAATAAAATCCGCTTCTCATTTTCAGCATCCGTATTTAAATAAGCAGCCTGCAAAGCTTTATACTGCATCGATTTTGGCTGAACAGCCCTTAGCGTATCCAACAGGCTTTTGCTGTTTAAAAGATTTGTCATCCCTAAGCTATCCGGACGCTTAACTCTGATGTAATAACGCGAAAAAATACTGCGAGGATTTACCACCCCATATTTAAGGTAATTGTTGTAGTTTAAATAAGCATTGGCAGCTAACAGCTCTAATTTTGCAATTACAGGGTAACTTTCATCAACCTTTTTAAATTTATTGGCCGTTAACGCTGCTAATAAGCTTTTAATCTCATCTGCTTTAAAAATCTTTGGGTTGAAGCCATGCACCTCACTCTGATCTAAATAGCTCACTAAGTAATCCAATTCACCATTAATATAAAATTGCGTAACCAACTTAGGTTCAGCATAACTATTGGCATAAAAAGCTTTAATTGTTTTAGGATTTATAAACTTGCCCGAAAGACTGTCCATTGTTTTCACAAAAATGCTATCATAAGCTACAGTGTCGAAATCTTTATAGATTTTGTTCTTAAAATGTTCAGACAGCACTTTCCCGATCTCGGGTGGGCTTTTAAACCATCCACAGGCAGAAATAAATAAAATAATGGGCAGAATTAGAAAGCGAAACTTTTTCAAAAACGTAAAATTTTAATACAAAATAAGGTTATTGGTAATAAAAACAGCATAATGACAAATTAAGTGCCATTATTTTTTGTTTTCCCATTTCAAACACTATATTTGCCAGCGCTTATCAGCTAAAGCATTGATACTGGCAGAAATAATTTATGAATTTAACTTTGAACCATCACTTACATTTACACCATCGCCGATAGGCGATATGATATGTTTGTTTTGTACTTCAAAACTTTTTTTCCGTAAAATAATTTCTTGTTCACTCTATATTCAATACTTTGAAAACACTTAAAATCGCTATCCAGAAGTCGGGTAGGTTAAACGAAAAATCTGTAGAAATACTTAAAAACTGTGGTTTATCTTTCGAAAACTACAAAAGCTCCTTAATATCAACTGTTACTAATTTCCCTTTAGAAATTCTTTTCCTTCGCGATGATGATATTCCAGAATATGTACAGGATGGCATTGCCGATTTGGGTATAGTTGGGGAAAATGTAATTGTAGAAACCAAGGCTGAGGTAGATTATCTTCAAAAATTAGGCTTCGGAAAATGCACCTTAAAAATCGCTGTTCAGGCCACCAGTAATATCCAAAAACTGGAAGAGTTAAATGGTAAAGCAATTGCCACTTCCTACCCAGTAATCCTCGAAAAATTCTTACAGGAAAAAGGTATAAAATCTGATATCAGAACCATTTCCGGATCGGTAGAAATTGGTCCGGGTTTGGGCTTAAGTGATGCCATTTTTGATATCGTATCAACGGGTGGAACATTAAAGAGCAATGGACTAAAACCTTTCGCTGATGTAATGCAATCTGAAGCCGTTTTAATCGGAAACAAATCAATAGCAGAAAATCCTGAAGTTGCAGAATTGCTTCAACGCATCCGCTCTGTACTTAGCGCAAAATCTAACAAATACGTGGTGCTAAATGTATCAAAAGATAACCTTCAAAAAGTAGTCGATTTACTACCAGGTGTAAAAAGCCCAACAGTAGTTCCACTCTTCGAGCCTAACTGGGTAGCCGTTCATTCTGTAATTGCCGAGGAAGATTTCTGGGATAAAATAAACAGTTTAAAAGCTGCAGGTGCTGAAGGTATTTTAGTAATGCCTATCGAGAAAATAATCACGTAAAATCGTTTAAATTCATATTAACTATTAGTTAATTTAAAATTATAAAACATTGAAAATCTACAATTATACAGATTTATCTAAATCAAAAATTGAAGAACTTTGTTCGAGGCAGATTGAAG
Source organism: Pedobacter psychrodurus (assembly GCF_004331735.1). Lineage (GTDB taxonomy): Bacteria > Bacteroidota > Bacteroidia > Sphingobacteriales > Sphingobacteriaceae > Pedobacter > Pedobacter psychrodurus. The sequence continues at coordinate 10,071 of NZ_SJSO01000020.1, read as the reverse complement.
ACGATAAACTGGTTGAAGAACGGGTAACCGACATCATCAGCACGGTAAAAAAAGATGGCGACAAGGCACTTTTCAACTTCGCAAAAGCGTTTGACAAAGTTGATTTGGAGAAACTGTTTTTGAATGCAGAAGAATTAAAAGCGATTGCATCTACCATTCCGGCTGAAGCAAAAAAAGCGATTGATACGGCTTACCAAAACATCAAAACTTTTCACCAGTCACAGTTAAAAACTGAAGATAAAATCGAAACGATGTCAGGCGTTGTGTGCTGGCGTGAATCGAGGGCAATTGAAAAAGTGGGACTTTATATCCCCGGCGGAACAGCCGTTTTACCGAGCACTTTTTTAATGCTTGCCACACCTGCAATCATCGCAGGTTGTAAAGAAATTGTAGTATGCTCTCCTCCACAAAGTGATTGCAAAACCAATTGTTACCTTGCTTATTGCGCAGTGCTTTTGGGCATTGAAAAAGTATTCCTGATTGGCGGTGCACAAGCCGTTGCTGCAATGGCCTTCGGCACGGAAACAGTACCGCAGGTATATAAGATTTTTGGTCCTGGTAACCGTTATGTAACTACCGCAAAAACGATGGTTCAAAATAAAGTGGCTATCGATATGCCTGCAGGACCATCAGAGGTATTGGTCATCGCTGATGAAACTGCCAATCCGTCATTCGTTGCTGCTGATCTACTTGCTCAGGCAGAACATGGAACTGATAGCCAGGCTATTTTAGTATCTACTTCTAATCAAATCATCGCTGATACCTTAAAAGAAATTGAAAATCAGCTTGCTATCCTTCCACGAAAGGAAATAGCGGTCAAGGCAATAGCCAATTCATATGCTGTTTTAACTAAAGACCTGGATCAGGCGATGCAATTTTCAAATGAGTATGCACCAGAGCACTTAATACTAGCGACTGAGCATTTTCAAAGCCTTATTCCATTGATTATCAACGCTGGATCAGTCTTTTTAGGCAATTTTACGCCAGAAAGTGTTGGCGATTATGCCTCTGGAACTAACCATACTTTACCAACCAGTGGTTTCGCAAAGGCTTATTCTGGAGTATCTACTGATGCTTTTCTGAAAAAGATCACCTTTCAGCATCTTTCTGCAGCGGGGTTGAACAACATAGGTAATACAGTTGAAATACTTGCAGAAGCAGAAGGCCTCGAAGCGCACAAAAATGCAGTGAGTATTAGATTAAGTTTTGAGTCCGGAGTCGGAAGTCAGAAGCCTGAAGATAAACAGGCATAGAAGAAAGCATAAAAGAATCGGTGTAATCAAACCGAAGGAAACTAACAACCATTGAAATGGACATTAACGATTTAGTAAGAGAAAATATAAAGAACCTTCGCCCCTACTCTACCGCCAGGGACGAATTTAAAGGTCAGGCATCTGTATTTTTAGATGCAAACGAGAACAGTTATGGTTCGCCATTACCAGCAAATTACAACCGTTATCCTGATCCATTGCAACTTGATTTAAAAGATGCAATCAGTAAAATAAAAGGTGTGCCGATCGAGAATACTTTTTTAGGAAACGGTAGCGATGAAGCGATCGATTTATTATTTCGCGCATTCTGTAATCCTGGAAAAGACAACGTAATTGTGCTACCTCCAACCTATGGCATGTACGAAGTTTCGGCCAATATAAACGATGTAGAAATACGCAAAGTAAGCCTGCTTCCGAACTTCCAATTGGATATGGAAAAAATCGCAGAAACGATTGATAAAAACACCAAATTAATCTTCATTTGTTCGCCAAATAATCCGACTGGAAATTCAATAAACCGCGAAGATATTGAAACCATTTTAGCCAACTTTAATGGCATCGTTGTAGTGGATGAAGCGTACATTAATTACGCCCGACAGAAGACCTTTATTCAGGAGTTAACCGAGTATGGAAACCTGGTGATTTTGCAAACTTTTTCGAAGGCCTGGGGGCTTGCCGCTTTGCGTTTAGGCATGGCATTTTCTTCCACAAAAGTGATCGATGTTTTGAACAAAATTAAGCCACCTTACAACATCAATCAAGCTACTCAGGATTTAGCTTTTGAAGCGCTGAAAAACATCGCTCAGGTTAACGATTGGATTAAAGAATCTGTTGCAGAAAGAGACCGTTTAAGTAAGGCCTTAACTGCACTAAATATTGTTAAAAAAGTATATCCTTCTGATGCTAATTTTATCCTGACAGAAGTTACCGATGCGTTAACAATTTATGATACTTTGGTTGACCAGGGCATCATTGTCCGCGACCGTTCTAAAGTAACTTTATGCGAAGGATGTTTAAGGATTACTGTGGGTACAAAAGAAGAAAACGACAAACTATTAACTGTTCTAGAAAATTTTTAAGATGAAAAAAGTATTATTTATAGACCGCGATGGAACGTTAAATATTGAGCCTGATGATGAGCAGGTAGATAATTTTGCAAAGCTTAAATTTTATCCACGTTCATTATATTATTTATCGAAAATTGCAGCCGAACTGGATTACGAACTGGTAATGGTGACGAACCAAGATGGATTAGGAACACTTTCAAATCCTGAGGAAAATTTCTGGCCGATCCACAATTTCATGCTCGATACTTTTGAAGGCGAAGGTGTTCATTTTAGTGAGATTGTAATTGATAGAACTTTTGCAAAAGACAATGCGCCTACCCGTAAACCTGGTACTGCTTTATTAACTAAATATTTCAGCGAAGATTACGATCTGAAAAATTCTTTCGTAATTGGCGATCGTTTAAACGATGTGGTTTTGGCTAAAAATTTAGGTGCCAAAGCAATTTTTCTTCGTCAGAATGATGCACTGGGTTCTACAGAAGCTTTGGATAAACATGAAACACTCTTGGACATCATCATTTTAGAAACCAAGAAATGGGAAGATATCTACAACTTGCTTAAAGCAGGGAGCAGAAAAATTCACCATGAACGCAAAACCAACGAAACCGATATCATCATTAACCTCGATCTGGATGGAACAGGAAAAGCCAAAATTGAAACCGGTTTAAACTTTTTCGATCATATGCTTGATCAGATTGCCAGACATGGAAGTGTAGATTTAGAGGTAATTGCAAAAGGCGATTTACACATCGACGAACACCACACGATCGAAGATACTGGTATTGCCTTAGGCGAAGCTTTTGCCAAAGGTTTAGGCAACAAATTAGGTATCGAAAGGTATGGTTTTTGCTTACCAATGGACGATTGCCTGGCACAGGTAGCTATTGATTTTGGAGGAAGAAACTGGATTGTTTGGGATGCTGAATTTAAACGCGAAAAAGTTGGCGATATGCCTACAGAAATGTTTTATCACTTCTTTAAATCGTTTAGCGATGCCGCAAAATGTAATTTAAACGTAAAAGCAGAAGGCGATAACGAGCATCATAAAATTGAAGCTATTTTTAAAGCATTTGCCAAAGCAATTAAAATGGCAATTAAACGCGATGCCGAGAAAATGGTTTTACCGAGCACGAAAGGGCTATTGTAAGAATGTAAGAGGGAAAATGGATGATGGAATGGGTTTTAAACAGGAATGTTGTTAAATAAACCCGATAGCAGTGGAAAGCTCCCGATTCTTCATCGGGACTTGCAACGAATAGCGGGACCACAGCACCCATGAAAAACTGACATTCATTTTCAAAACAAAAACAAAAATATAATGCAAATTGTATGGAGGATAAAAATTCAAAGTCTCCTTTAGGGGATTTAGGGGTTGGAATAATAAATTACGGAGCAGGCAACATCTTCTCCCTTACCGCAGCCTTAGATCGCTTAAATGTAACCTACGGTATGGTAAATACAGAAAGTGACCTCGAAAAATATAGCCACATCATCATTCCTGGTGTTGGCCATGCGGGTGCCGCTATGGAAAAATTAAAGGGAACAGGCTTGGTTGAGGCGATTAAAAAACTAACTAAACCAGTTCTTGGCATCTGTGTAGGCATGCAACTCATTACCGAACACTCAGAAGAGGGTGATGCTGCACTTTTAAATATCGTTCCGGTTAAAACCAAAAAATTCGATAAGTCATTGAATATCAAAATACCACATATGGGTTGGAATGCGGTGAGCCCAAAAAACAATTCACTATTTGAAGGTGTTGAAGATAATACACAATTTTACTTTGTGCATTCGTACTTTATTGAATATAACCCTACTTTTGACATCGCATCTGCTGATTATGGTTTAAAGTTTTCGGCAGCGGTACAAAAAGATAATTTTTACGGCGTTCAATTTCATCCTGAAAAATCGGGAAAAGCCGGCGAACTAGTATTAAAAAATTTTTCAAACTTAAGCTTATAAAATGTACATAATACCTGCTATTGATATTTTGGATGGAAAAGTTGTCCGTCTTCGTGAAGGCGATTACAACCAAAAAACGGAATACGACGTTTCTATCCCCGAAATGATAGAAAAATACCGTTCAAATGGCACCGATTTCATTCACATTATTGATTTAAACGGAGCTAAAGGTGATTTTAGTAATCAAAAAACACTTTTCGAGATTATTAAAAAAACTGAAATGAAAGTGCAGTACGGTGGAGGTATTAGAACCATTGAGCAGGTTACCAATTTGCTTGATGCCGGAATACACCGCGTAATTGTAGGTACACAAGCCATTACCAATCCTGATTTCTTACCTCAATTGAGTGAGGCTTTTGCTAAAAAAGACGATTATGCAAACCGTATTGTAATTGCAATCGATGTTTTGGATGAAGTTATTAAATACTCTGGCTGGATGGAAAGCTCGCCGATCAAACTGATGGATTACGTTGACAAATGTCTTTCGTTAGGGTTTTTCCGTTTCTTATGCACCGATATCAGCAAAGATGGAAAACTAGGTGGCGCCGCAATCGATCTATACGAAAAACTGCTTGAACATTCGCCTATGATTAAACTCATTGCTTCAGGTGGTGTAAGTTCGATGCAGGATATTTACGATCTGGCCAAATACCCAATTAGAAGTGTAGTGGTTGGAAAAGCGATTTACGAAGACCGCATTACCATCGAAGAAATTAAAGAGTGGAATTTGAAGGCCTTGAGTTCGATTTAAAGAAGAATTATAATATAATATTTGGCTCATTGCAAATAGGCGATCGTCATGCTGAATTTATTTCAGCATCTTTCATGCAATAAAGACCCTGAAATAAATTCAGGGTGACGAATCGCTCAAAGTGAAAACATTAAGATTGCTTCATGCCTCGCAATGACGAAAACCCAAACAAATGCTTAGTAAAAGAATAATCCCTTGTTTAGACGTTAAAGACGGTCGCACGGTAAAAGGTGTAAACTTTGTTGATTTACGCGATGCTGGCGATCCTGTTGAACTAGCTGCCCAATATGCACAACAAGGAGCCGATGAATTGGTTTTCCTGGATATTACGGCCACTCACGAGCGTCGTAAAACAATGATCGAAATGGTTAAATCAGTTGCAAGGCAATTAAATATTCCCTTTACCATTGGTGGTGGAATAACCGAAATTGCCGATGCGGAAGCGTTGTTAAATGCAGGAGCAGATAAAATCAGTATCAATTCGGCCGCGGTTCGAAATCCAAAACTGATAGAAGACCTGGCTAAAACTTTTGGGGTACAATTTGTGGTTTTAGCTGTCGACACCAAATATGTAAACGGTAAAAATATGGTCCACCTAAATGGAGGAAGACTAATTACCGAGTTGGAAACCGAAAACTGGATTAAACAGGCAGAAGATTTGGGCGCCGGAGAAATCTTGTTAACTTCGATGGACCACGATGGTACCAAAGCTGGTTTTGATTGTGGATTGCTCAGTAAAGTAAACAAAATGATCAATATCCCGATTATTGCATCAGGTGGAGCAGGTAGTATGGATCATTTTACCGAGGTTTTCCAAAAAGCCAATGTTGATGCAGCACTTGCAGCTTCGGTATTTCATTATGGCGAAATCCTAATTCCAGATTTAAAACAAGAATTGAAAAGGAATAACATTCCGGTAAGAATATAAATAAGTCTGGAGTCGGCAGTCCCTAGTCATGAGTCTGCTTTTCAGAAATAATAAAATTAAAATGAATATCGATACATCATCTCTTGATTGGGATAAAACAGCTGGCTTACTCCCGGTAATTATACAAGATTATAAAACTTTAGAGGTTTTAATGCTTGGTTATATGAATGCTGAGGCACTGGAGAAAACACAGACCGAAGGCAAAGTAACTTTCTTTTCACGCGCTAAAAACCGCCTTTGGACGAAAGGTGAAACCAGCAACAACTTTTTGTTTGTTAAAGAACTTTTTGTAGACTGTGATAACGATACGATCCTAATTAAAGCTGATGCTGTTGGTCCAACTTGCCATACTGGTAGCCGCAGTTGTTTTAAAACAGATTTTAATCAGAACTTTATTTTCGAGCTCGAAAACATCATTACCGATCGATATGAGAATCCGGTTGAAGGATCTTATATCAACAAAATGCGCAGTAAGGGATTAAACAAAATTGCCCAAAAAGTTGGGGAAGAAGGCGTAGAAACTGTAATCGCTGCACTTGCTGAATCGGAAGAAGAACTCATTGGAGAAGCATCTGATCTTGTTTTCCACCTTTTATTTTTATTGAAAGAGAAAGGGTTATCTATTCAAGATATAGCAAAGAATTTAGAGAAAAGACACAAATAAGGTTTGAGGTAAAAGGCGTAAGGTGCTAGATGCCTAACCTTATACCCTAAAACCCTAAACCCTAAACCTCAATAAATGCTCAAACACCTACAAACCCTACCTGGACACCAAAATCCTGTTTACGCGCTTGCCAACTCAGATGAGGATGGTATATTTTTTAGCGCAGGGAACGATAAGGGAGTTGTAGAGTGGTCATTACATACAATGGCTTTTGTTCGAGTTAAAATGCCGGTACAGAGCTCGGTTTATTGTCTGCATTATTACAATAATCAATTATTTATAGGAGAGCGCAGCGGTGCTTTTAGCGTTTATGATTTTAGTGAACAAAAAGTAATTGCAAGGATTACTGCCCATACCAAACCAATTTTCAACATACAAACCGTAAAAGGCAAAAATGAGCTTTTAACCACTGGCGAAGATGGAACAGTGGCGGTTTGGTCGCTAGTAGACTTTACAGAGATTTACCGCTTCCAAGTGGCTTATGATACCGTTAGAGCCATTGCTATTGCCCCCAACGAAAGCGAAGTGGCTTTTGGCTGTAAAGATCATTTGATCAGGATTTATAACCTAGCTGATTATAGTTTAAAACAATCTTTAGAAGGACATTCACTACCTGTAACCTCACTGGCTTATCACCCTACAGGCAAATACCTGATTTCGGGAAGCAGGGATGCCCAATTAAAAATATGGGATCTACCGAATTATGAACTGAGGGAAACTGTTCCGGCACATATGTTTACCATTTACGATATTGCCTTTCATCCTACTCTTCCATATTTTGCCACAAGCAGTCAGGATAAAAGCATTAAACTTTGGGATGCAGAAAACTTTAAACTGTATAAGATTTTAAGCTTGGAAAAAGCAGGAACCGGACATACCCATTCTATCAATAAAATTATCTGGAGCCATGATGGAAAATATTTGATTTCTACAGGTGATGACCGGCAGGTAATGGTTTGGGAAATGGAACAGCCTTAATCTATCCATTTAGTAGTTGGGTAATTCTGTCTAAAAATGTTGGGTAATTAATAATGGCCAATCCGCCTAAAATAGATTGATCCATTTTCATTTTAACAAAAATAACATCATTTTTACTGAGATTTACTTTTAGCTCTTTACTTTCAAATCCAATATACCTGATATCCAGAATTACTTTATTCTTAAAGTCTTTTCTGTTCAGTCTTAACTCAAAGTCTCCATTTCGATCAGTAGTTGTCCCAATCTTTGAATTTTCAATCCTGATACTCACAGCAATTAACGGCAGCTTATCTTCTTTACCGATAACTTTACCTCGTATGGTAACAAAATCATCTTCGGCGTTTTCTTTTAAAACATCATCTTTTAATGATTTCTTATTATCCGTCTGAAATGTGGGATACGATGAAGAAATATTTGCATTACCCAATTTCGGAAAACTCAAAAAAGCAAATAAAGACGCTGCAATCAGGCTAGGTTTAAACCGGCTAATTGCAAAATTCGATTTCACATGAATTAAACGATCAAGCTGCTCAGGCTTAAGCCTTCCACAGCTTTTGCCCTGATTTGCTGCAAACCAATTACGGAGATCTCGATCTGAGAAATGTGTAAAATCAATAACCGATTTTTGGCAGGAACCGCAAAATTTGCCGTTTACACGGTTTTGCATTCTATCCCACTCTTCATGGCAAGGATTGGAGATCTGAATTTTAAATTTACGTGGCATAAGAAAATGTATCTTTTATTTTATATTTTATATAGGATACATTTTTGGCTACTATTCCACAAAACGTTTGATAATTCTAAGCTTATGTGAATATTTCCCTAGCTCTTTATTAAAAATACCCTGATCATCAATCGGATCAATTTTTACTTTTGCTGAGGAGTGGATAATTTCGTTCGGGCTTAACATAATGCCTACGTGTGTAATTCTGCCTTCATCGTTATCAAAAAAAGCAACATCACCAGCCTTACATTCAGCAAGAAAGCCAACCAGTTCACCTTGTTCGGCCTGTTGCGAAGCATCGCGGTTTAACTTAATGCCTAGCATTTTAAATACGGTTTGTACAAAACCAGAGCAATCCAAGCCAAACAAATGCCTTCCACCCCATAAGTATGGGATATTTTGAAAAAATTTAGCTGTTTCGGCAACCTGATCTTTGAAGTTTACTGCGCTATTATCATATGGCTCAAAATTCAGCTTGAATTTTTCGGCTCCAGCATAACAAAAGCCATCTTTCAAATAAGGAAGATTACTTGCGGGGCTTAAATGATACGAACTTCCATCGGCAGCTGTTAACACATTATTGAAACTTAATGGAGCAAGTAATTTACAATCGTGCATTTCTGCAAACTGGTTTTGGCTAATTGGAGCCAATTGTCTGAAATCAATCCAGCCTTCATAACCATCGTAACCATTTTGAATAAGCCACCAGCGTTCTTCTTTCTGAATAACTTCTACATGATCGCCAAATAAAAGTTGCGAAACAATTTCTGCTTTATCTGATGCATCTGCTCTTAAAGGTGCTACAGCAACCCTACAAATACTGTATTGATTTTCCATTTAAATATGCTCGTGAAACTATTGTAAAACTAATAAAATACATCCATTGCCTAACATTTTGCATGTAAATTTGTTATTTTTATGATGATCACCTTTTAAATAAGCTCGCCATGAATTTTAAAAAAATATTAATTGCCGTTGATAACAGTACCTGCTCAGAAAAAGCGGCAAAAGCCGGTTACGACATGGCTGAAAAATTTGGAGCAGAAGTAGCATTGGTTAACATTATCGAGCCTATCCCGGCTAATGTAAATCCCGATTTAACGCTGGCACCAGTGTTTTTAGAAACCTATGATAACAGCGAAGAAAACAGCCATATTTTGCTTAAAGAAATGGAGACAAAATACAGCAAAGGCGCAAAAACAACTTATTTAAGTGTTGTTGATACCGCAGCGCATGGTATCATCCAGCAATCAGATGAGTGGGGATCTGATTTAATTGTAATCGGCACTTATGGTCGTACAGGTTTGTACCACTTTTTAATGGGAAGCGTTGCTGAACACGTGGCGAGGAAATCTGCTTGTCCTGTTTTGATTATCCCTAATAAATGTGACATAGATTAACTATAAACTGCCAATTGCAAACTAAAAACTAGGGATCAAGCAAAAAAGTTGGGGATTTGAGAATTTTATTTAATTTTGTTCAACATTATTATTTTGGACACCTCGATACTATCTTTTATACTTCCTGAAGGCTTAACCGAATACTTTGAACTTGATAAGTTTGAACTTTCTGAAGGCTCTTATCATATTTATCTTTTAGAAAAAAACATTCACCCTGAGGAGTATTCAGGTGAGAAATTGATTTCTAAAGGCTTTTTCGATGAAATTACCGTTCGAGACTTTCCCTTACGTGGCAAGCCTTGTTTTTTGAAAGTGAAGCGACGTAA
>NZ_SJSO01000002.1 GCF_004331735.1 Pedobacter psychrodurus | reverse complement strand
TTTTTTTTAAACGTGCATTTTCCTCCTCTAATGCCTTGAGCTTTGATAACTCTTTCACTTCCATTCCTCCATACCTTTGGCGCCATTTGTAAAAGGCTGCTGTGCTAATTCCTAACTCTCTGCAGAGATCGTGCACATTTTTGCCATTCTCATGTTCTTTGATTGCTTTTACAATCTGGGATTCCGTAAACTTAATTCTTTTCATATTGCCAATTAAAATTAATAGTTTTTCTAATAGCCTCGCTACGCTCGGTCTAGAATTATACTTTTAACTGGTCTGAATTTGGGGAAGTGCACAGCAGCACCATTCAACTAAATGCTTCTGGTGGAACAAGTTATAATTGGACAGGTCCAAATGGTCAATTTCTCTCTTCAGACAGAAGTCCTACCATTCCAAATGCTACAAAAGCGATGGAAGGCGATTATACGGTTCAGGTTACCGCAAATGGCTGTACGCAAAGCGCAACAACCTATCTTGAAGTTAGAGATCCAATAAATATAACGACCAATATCCAAACAGCAACCATTTGCGAAGGCAAGCCTATCCAACTGGAAGCCTCAGGAGGTTCAACATATCTTTGGCAGCCATCAAAGGGTTTGTCAGATCCTCAAAGTGCCAATCCAATTGCATCGCCAACTGAAACGACCACTTACACCGTTCAGGTTTCTAATAATGGATGTTTTGCAATCGCCGAAATTATCATTAATGTTAATAAAAATGCTACAGCCGATGCTGGTGCTGATCAAACGATCGTAACTGGACAATCAACAATTTTAAACGGTAAAGTGAGTGGAGATGATTTTACCTATTTCTGGACACCAACAGATTATCTTGATGATCCCACCAAACTCAATCCCATTGCTTCACCAACTGAAGATATTACTTATACATTGAATGTGGCATCTAATTTAGGCTGCACCAGCAGCAGTGACAATGTTTTTATAAAAGTTTACCCAAAGGTGGTTATTCCCAATACCTTCACCCCTAATGGCGATAATGTAAACGATAACTGGAATATTCCGTCTATAACGTCTTTCCCAAATGCAATTGTGAAAGTAACTAACCGATATGGCCAGATTGTTTACCAAAGTACCGGAACTTTTAAAGCCTGGGATGGTAAAATGAATGGAAAAGATCTGCCCCCGGCAGTTTATTATTACAGCATTTATTTAAATAAAGATTTTAAAACCTATACTGGTTGGGTAATGCTGATGAGATAAAAAGGACTTCTTGCTTTCGCTTATCATTTGGAAATGCTATTTTTGGACACAATGTATATCGTTAAAGTTAAAGGCATAGCCAAAATTCCAGATTACGTACAGTTAAGAGATGACAAGTTTACACTTTTAGCTTATTTTAGGGTAGATAGACCTGACAAATCGTTGGAAAAACTCGGACTTGGCGACAAGCAAGAATACATTATGGAAATGGTTAAAGGTTTGCCTTTCGGGCAGATTGCAAAATTAGAAATATAATATGGCAGGCAACTCAGTAATTCATTTAAGCAATGTAGATGTTTTTCAGCAGAAACATTTAGTCCTCTCAAACGTAAATTTACACATCGAAAAAGACGAATTTGTGTTCTTGATCGGGCAAACAGGTTCGGGCAAGAGTAGTTTGCTTAAAATATTATATGGCGACTTACATATTGGTAATGGCGAAGGCAATATTGCCGGTTTCGACCTTAAAAACCTAAAAGAAAGTCAGGTACCGTTTTTACGCCGTAAATTGGGCGTGGTTTTTCAGGATTTTCAATTGCTTACCGATAGAACCATTGAAAAAAATCTTGAATTTGTACTAAAAGCAACCGGTTGGAAAGATGAAAAATTAATTAACGAACGCGTTAAAGACGTCTTGGACAAAGTTGGTTTACGTTCTAAAATTAAAAAAATGCCACACGAAATTTCTGGTGGTGAGCAACAACGTATTGTTATTGCGAGAGCTTTGTTAAATGATCCAGAAATAATCTTAGCTGATGAGCCTACCGGGAATTTAGACCCAGAAACATCAGAAGAAATTGTAACCCTTTTGAAGCAAATCAGCCAGGCCGGAACTGCGGTGTTAATGGCTACACACGATTACCATATCATCCGTACTTTCCCTTCGCGCATTATTAAATGTGAGAATGGAGTTGTGCACGAAGATGCACAAATCGTATAAAAAATTCTGACATCCGTCAGCTAATCAGCCAATCTGTTCAGATAAATATCAATAAATCTGACAGCTTGGCTGATTTCCGTTTATGGCAAAATAGTTGAGATTAACACAAAAAAATTCAGCCTAGTATTATGTTTAATAAGAAGAAAAATAACGATAAAGAAGAAAATATAATGAATCCTGAAAATACATCAGAAAATACTGCTGAGAATGTAGAGAATACTGATGCTCCTATCGCTGAAACTGAACAGGCACCCGAATTATCTGCAGAAGAGAAATTGCAAGCGGAAGTTCAACAGCTTAACGACAAATATTTACGTTTATACGCTGAGTTCGATAATTATAAACGTCGTACACAAAAAGAACGCGTAGAGTTATTACAAACTGCTGGTAAAGATGTAATTGTTTCACTTTTACCTGTTTTAGATGATTTCGACCGTGCATTAAAAGCGATGGAAACTGCTGCTGACGTTGCCCCGGTTAAAGAAGGTATTTTATTGGTAAGCACAAAGCTGAAAAACACCTTAGCCCAAAAAGGTTTGAAAGATGTAGAAAGTATTAGTCAACCTTTCAATACCGATTTCCACGAAGCAATTACCAATATTCCTGCTCCTACTGAGGACCTTAAAGGAAAAGTGATTGATGAGGTTGAAAAAGGTTATACCTTAAATGATAATGTAATCCGCTTTGCTAAAGTAGTAGTTGGAGCATAAGAAATAATTATTGAATGATTGAATTTTGAATGATTGAATTAACATTCTCTCATTCTATCATTGAATCATTCAATCATTTTATAAAGAAGATGAGTAAAAGAGATTATTACGACGTATTAGGCGTAACTAGGGGCGCAGCCGCTGATGAGATAAAGAAAGCTTATCGCAAGATGGCGATTAAATATCACCCAGATAAAAACCCAGGAGATAAAGCTGCTGAAGATAAATTTAAGGAAGCTGCAGAAGCTTACGAAGTTTTAAGTAATGCCGACAAAAAACAACGTTATGATCAATATGGTCATGCAGGTGTTGGTGGTGCAAGCGGCGGCGGTTACGGCGGTGGCGGTATGAACATGGACGATATTTTTAGCAATTTCGGCGATGTGTTTGGCGGTCACAATCCTTTCGAAAGCTTTTTTGGCGGTGGTGGTGGCGGTCAGCAACGCGGTGGCCGTAGAGTAGCTAAAGGTTCTAACCTGCGCATAAAAGTTAAATTAACGCTTGAAGAAATTGCACATGGTGCAGAAAAGAAAATCAAGGTTAATAAACTAATTGTTTGTAAAACCTGCGATGGCTCTGGTGCAAAAGATAAATCATCAGTAAGTACCTGTGGTACCTGCGGTGGTAGCGGTCAGGTGCGTAGAGTAACTAACACTATTTTAGGCCAGATGCAAACGGCATCTACCTGCCCTACCTGTAACGGTAGCGGTCAACAAATTACCTCAAAATGTACAGTTTGTCATGGAGACGGTGTTGTACGTGGCGAAGAAACCATTACTATCAATATTCCTGCAGGTGTAAGTGAAGGTATGCAGTTAAGCATGAGTGGAAAAGGAAATGCAGCACCTAATGGTGGCATCCCGGGCGATTTAATTATTTTAATTGAAGAAACACCTCACGAAACGCTAAAACGCGAAGGCAACAATATCGTTTACGATTTACATTTGAGCTTCGTTGATGCTGCTTTAGGGATGAGCATTGAAGTACCAACCATCGATGGTAAAGCAAAAATCAAAATCGATCCAGGTACTCAAAGCGGAAAATTATTGCGCCTAAAAGGTAAAGGTTTGCCAGAAGTGAATTCTTACCACAGAGGTGATGAAATTATTCACATCAACATCTGGACACCAAAAGCTTTAAGTAGCGAAGAACGTAATGCTTTAGAGAAATTACGTGAATCGCCAAACTTTAAACCTCAACCAGGTAAAAATGATAAGAGTTTCTTCGAAAGAATGAAAGAATACTTCGAGTAATTAATTTAATATAAATTGAAAAACCGGTGCCACAAGCATCGGTTTTTTTGTTTTACAACACATTATCCTATAAATCCTAGATTAACAACCATTAGCCAATCCATCATTCATTTCTAACCGTAATTTTTTGCATTTGCATAAAATATTGACCATCTAAGTCAGCTGAGATCACCTAAGCATAAATTATTTTGTGAAGTCAGATATTACCATCTTAAGAGTGGTAGAGTCCTACTTCTGTTGGTGCCCTAATACTTTACCAAACCCACAGGCCTAAATAAAATAAACCTGATAGCAATGGTATTTCGCTCCACTACCCTTAATTTAGCACCAACGTTAACGAAATTTAATGGATAGCAGGACTACAGTTACTGAAGGGCTACTACAAATGCTTTCCAAATTCTAATAATGATTCAGTTTGGAAAAGCAATTGCAATGATCCATTTTAATGCTTAGCCGGGCTATACGCTATAGCTCAGATTGAAAAAAATCTGAGGCTGCCGCTGCTATCCCGTTTATTAACCATGTTCTGTACTACTATCGATGGAACTATACCCGTACACTGATATTTACCAAAAAACCACAGGCCTCAATAAAATAAACTGATAGCAATGGTATTTCGCTCTACTAGCCTTAATTTAGCACCAACATTAACGAAATTTAATGGATAGCAGGGCTATCGGTACCGAAGAACTACTGACCTTGCTTTCCAACAAACAAAAACATCAAATATGCGCATTGCTGTTATCGACCTCGGCACAAATACATTCCATTTGCTTATTGCTGAAACAGCAGGAAACCAGCTGGAAATTTTATATAAAACAAATGTGCCTGTTAAATTGGGTGAAGGAAGAATTAACGACAACATTATCATTCCTGCAGCCTTTGAAAGAGGCGTGAACTGCCTTGAAACGTTTAGCCATACAATTGCTGAATACGAGATTGATGAGATAAGGGCTATGGCTACTTCGGCAGTTAGAAGTGCAGAAAACGGGCAAGATTTTGTAGATGCGGTAAAAGAAAGAACTGGAATAAGCATCCAGACAATTAGTGGTAATGAAGAGGCTGAATTAATTTACCAAGGCGTAAAACTGAGCGGAGCGATAACAGAGGTATCTTTGATTATGGACATTGGTGGCGGAAGCGTAGAATTTATCCTTTGTGATACTCAAAAGCTGATCTGGAAGAAAAGTTATAACATTGGTGCAGCACGGTTAATGCAACAGTTCTTCAAATCAGATCCCATAGCTGATGAGGAGAAAAATGCCATTTTATTTCACATTCAAAATCAACTGGCCGATCTTTTCGATATCTGTGAAAAATACCGCCCTATAATTTTAATCGGATCTGCTGGAGCATTCGAAACATTTGCTGAGCTCATGATCAGAAAAAACAACCTGAAAACAGCTATCAACACAGCCAAAACCTTTGCATTCAATTTTGACGATTACATTGCAACTTCGATCAAACTACTAAATGCTACACATCACGAAAGGGCGGAAATGCCAGGAATGATCCCTTTAAGGGTAGACATGATTGTTATTGCTGCTTTAATTACCAACTATGTTTTAGGGCGTTGCAAAATAAACAGGTTAATGCTTTCTACCTACGATTTAAAGATGGGTGTTTTGGCTAGTAAACTATAAAAAATTAGTTATTTAATATGGTTGATAAATAGAAATTTATTTGAATGAAACCGCAATCTTACCCAAAATTGTATCCTCTGCTTTATACGGATAATAGTCTTTTTGCTTAATTGTTTTTGCATCTAATTTAAGTGTAATCACATACTTACTATCTTCAGCAATTAGCTCACTATATTTCCAGTACAATTTGTCATCTATTTTGAATTCGTAACGCCCATTTTTATCAGTAACCGCGGTAATATCTGTACCTTTTAATCTAAGTTTTAAACCGACCATTGGCATATTGTTATTCCTTAAGAACATATAGCCATAAAATGTTCGTAAAATCGTTGGTTCATCTACTTTATTTAGTTTACCAACGTCTTTTGAGTGAACAATCACTGCAGATTTTTTAATAGGCATTGCACTCACATTATGGGTAAAAACGCTTACTCCTATAGCCAATACACCCAGATATTTCATCCAGTTTCTATTGCTTGTTGGAACAATGGATAAATGATAATTAAGCTGGTTTAATTGGGTTTTGCTTAAACGGCCACATACAGAAGAACTGGCGCCAGCCAATACACTGATGATTTCGGCATTGGTATAGCCCGAAAAGTCAATTACATTTTTGCTACAGGCTTTACAGAAATTAAAGCCTGCTCCTTTTTCCATTTCATCCCAGTTCTGTAAACATGGTTCGGCTATGGTAATTTCGCTAATTCTCGTTTTCATCGTGCTAATTTTCTTAGATGATGAAAATTTTATGAGAATTCCACAAGAGCAATTAAATAAATTTCAGCAGTTCGTTGTATAGCTTCTCAGTTGGCAAGCCCATTACGTTTGTATATGAGCCTTCTATGCGTTCTACCACTACAATACCCCACCAATCTTGCACGCCATAACTTCCGGCCTTATCAAAGGGTTTATAATTATCGATATAGAAATCAATTTCATCGCCTGTAACAGATTTACAGTAAACTTCTGTCCTATCATAAAACGAATGTATTTTATCTCCTTTAACAAGCGTTACACCAGTAAAAACTTCATGCCTGCTTCCCGATAGCTTTTTTAACATTTCTTGTGCATGCGCCCTATCTTCAGGTTTACCTAAAATTTCTCCGTTTAAGGCTACAATGGTATCAGCTGTAATCACTATTTCTCCATCAGCAGTAAAAGCCTTAGCCTTCTGCTCCGAAATGTAAACGGCAATTTCTGCAGGACTTAAATCCGATGGGTAGCTTTCGTCTACATCTTTTAGTTCGACGTTAAAATCTAAGCCCATCAGGGTTAAAAGTTCTTGTCTACGTGGCGATTTAGATGCTAAAATAATGGGAGGAAAATTGGCAGGCATATTTTATTTTTCTGCTAAAATAAGAAAAGCGACATAAAGCCGCTTTTCTTATTTAATATTTTATCAAGATTAGTTATTTCCACCACCTTGTCTACGTTTTTCCATTTCGGCACGTTGCTCTTTTTGCCAAGCTTCGTAAGTTTTTTTCTGATCGTCTGTTAATACTGCAGTTACCTTTGCATCATTATCAGCACGCATTTTTTGCATTTTCTCTCTCATTGCATCTCTATCGCCACCGCCTTGCATTTCTTCACGCATTTTTTTCATGGTTTCTGCCTGCTCAGTAAAAACAGTGGTTAACTTTGTTTTCTGATCATCAGATAATTTTAATTTTTCGTCTAACTGTTTTACTCTTTCTTCAGGTTTCATCATCATTCTTCCTTGTCCACCACCTTGTTGCGCGTTAGCGAAACCAGCTATGCCTAGCATTAATCCGCAAATCATCATTAATTTTTTCATGTTGTTTTTTGTTGTTTTTGGTTGAAAATTGAGCTAATTGGAGTGCGGAGAAAGGCAAAAGTTTAATAACAGAATGTAACTTAGCTGTTGCAGGAAGTTGCTATTCTGTATTTTGTCATTCTGAACGGAGGAAAGAATCTTTTATAGCTAGAAAGATCCTTAGACAAATCCGATAGCTATCGGATCAGGATGATGAGCCAGAAGGGATTTTGCCTAATTAGTAGATTTTCCAGTAAAGATTGCTTTGTCACCTGAAAAGCCTTCTCGCAACGACAACAAATGGCTAATGAACAAATGAACCAACTACATCCCCGAATCGGCAGCATTTGGATTTTCATCATGCCATTTGCCCTGTACTTTCATTACCTTTTCGATAATATCGCGTACAGCGGTTTTGCCTCCATTGTACGGAGAAATGAATGTAGCTATCACTTTTATTTCTTCTACGGCATCGGCCGGGCAGGTTGGAAGCCCTACGAGTTTCATTACTTTTAAATCAGGAATATCGTCGCCCATATAAAGTACTTCTCCTGCAGTAATGTTTTTATCTTGAAGATATTGATTGAAAATGGCCACCTTATCTCCTGTTCCCAAGAAAACATCGGTTACGCCCAAATTAAAAAAACGTTTACCCATGGCAATACCATCTCCACCAGATATAATGCAGATATTATATCCTCTTTTAACCGCCAACTGCATGGCATAACCATCTTTAATATTAAAAGTGCGCAACGACTGACCATTATCAGTTACCTGAACTGATCCATCGGTAAGCACACCATCTACATCAAAAATGAAAGTGGTGATGTCTTTTAGTTTTTGGAGTACCCCTAAATCCCCTTGAGGGGACTTTGAATTTGCTTCATTCATACTTAGCTGCACATGGATTTCACATTGGATATAGCTCCCCTTCAGGGGTTGGGGGTATTACTGATTATCTCTCCACTCGTAAACCCAGGCAGATTGAATTTGCTCTAAATGGCCTTCACTGCTTTCCTCACGGGTTCCTTTAAAGTTGGGCAATGTTAAAACCCAATCTAAAAGTTCGGTAAAGCGGATACGGTAGATTTTGGCTTCTGTAAAATCATCACCAAATTTCTCATATAAAGACATTGCAATATCTTCATAATCGTTCCAGTAAAAAGGTAAAGCAAATTTATCGTTATTCATGTTTTGTTAATTGTTGTTGTTTTAAAGTTGAAATGTTTAATGTTTAATGTTGGAAGGTTTTCAGACTCCCGACTAAAGACTTTAGACTCAAGACTAAACTAGTGTCCCATAAAGTCAGACTGATCTGGAATGGTAACTTCGATATCGCCGTTAATCACCACGCATTGGCAACCTAAGCGAGAAGTAATTTTCGGACGAACAGCTCTATCGATAAAGTCTTCTTCTTTATCAGAAATCTCTTCGATATTATCCATACCCTTTGTTACATATACATGGCAGGTACTGCAACCACAAACACCACCACAGTTGTGTTGTAATTCGATCCCATTATCCAGGCAAACATCTAAAACAGATTCGCCAGCTGCTATTGGTAATTCAATAGATTCGTGATCTGCTTCTTCAAAATTTATTTTTAGTTTAAAAATGCTCATAATTATTTTGCAAAAGTAATAAGCAAAAGCCGTAATTATGCTATTTCAGCGTTAATTTTATGCTATCGCTCAATGTTTGATAAATGTTCTGCAATTCGGGCATATCTGTCAACATGCTCAAATGCTTATTTAAAGTGCTTTCATCGGTCCTAACTGCTGGCCCAGTCTGCACATTTTCAGGTAGATTACTCATTACCTTATCAGCCGTTTCGGCAATTAATGGCCTGATAATTTCGAAATCCAAACCGTTCTGGTTTAAAATCTTATTGGCTAAAGCGTAAAGATGATTCGGAAAATTACAGGCAAATACTGCTGCAAGGTGTAATACTTTTCTTTTTTCCCCATCTAACTGGTACACCTGATGGCTAATTTTTGTTGCCAGTTTATTTAAAATCGTTAATTGCCCTTCATCGTTCGCTTCGATACAAAGCGGAATATTTTCAAATGAAACTTCCTTACCTTTCGAAAAAGTTTGCAAAGGATAAAAAACACCTGCTTTTTTTACCTGGGAAGATAAAATACTGATATCGGTAGTTCCTGAGGTATGCACTACCAAACCCGTTACATTTTTTAATGATTTGGCTACAGTTTCAATGGCATCGTCTTTTACCGAGATAATATATAAATCAGCATTTTGTTTAACCTCATTTAAATCGTTTGTGGCTTCGGCGGTTATTAAATCAGCCAATAACTTTGCATTATTAAGATTTGGGCTATACACCTGTACCACATCTTCACCTTTGGATTTTAATGCTTTTGCTAAGTGTGTGGCAACATTTCCCGAGCCTAATAAAACGATATTCATGATTTTATGCCGTTTTGGCCTCTTTTCTCCTTCTAAAAATTGAAAGTAAGAAACCAACAACCATTACAATGGTACCTGCCCAATATAAATTGATGAAAGGAAATTCTATCGCTTTAAAAACTACCCAGTCTTTAGCCTGCTGAGGTTTTTCAAAAATCTGAAGCTCCACTTTTTTCTCATCTGGCAAAACTCTGGCAAAACGGAACTTCAAATCCAATTCATCCACCTTACGTGCGAAATCGAAAGTATTATTTCCTTTGATCAAGAAAATAGGCTCTGTGTTATAAACTTTGCCGGCAGCATTAACCTCTAATGGTAAACCAACAGCGTAATCACCCTGACCTAAAACTAAATCTTTTGCGGTTGGTTTTCTGTTTAAATCTTTAACCGTAACAATACCACTTGAGGTATGAATGGTATCACCTACCGAAACTTTTACAATACGTGGTGCTTTGTAATTTTCATCATCAGAATGACCTTCGTGATCATCGTGCGATTCTTTTTTAATAGCCGCGCTGGTGATGTGGGTATAAACATCATAGGTTAAATAATGCTTGGTATCAGGTGAAGCAATTAAACCCATTTTTTCATTATCCTGCACATGTGGATGCAAGTTAAAATCTTCCTTAACCTTACCTGCTTCATCTAAAACTTTAAAATTAAGGGTATAAATAGTATTGGGTGCCACTGTGGTATCGGCTACATACGTTACGGTATACTTACCCATTTTTTTAGGTTCGTTTTTGTATAACATGATATTCTCACCTGGTTTCTCTGTTTTTTCGAAATCTTTTACCGGGATAAAATTATTCGCATTGATTGATAAAGGTTTGTTAGTAGCCGCAGAAATTAATGCGCCTAAAATCAGGAAAGCAAAACCAATGTGTGCAATTGCCGATCCAGCTAATTTAGCCTTTCCACCAAAAGCCTGATACAACACCGCAGCATTAGAAAGCACGGCGAATAAACAACTGAAGGTAATGAGGATGTACATGGTATTGGTATAAATCTCCGCCACATATACCAAACCTGCTGTTAATACCATAGAGAAAATAATTGCCGAAACCAGGCTGCTATAAAATTTGCGTGGATCGGTTCTTTTATACTTTAGGTATTGAGAAAAACCTGAAATTAAGGTAATCAATACCGCGAAAGGCGCCTGCCATTGGTTGTAATATTTTACAGCATCAATTGGAGGGGAGAAGTTTGTTCCAAACGCCTTATTGAATACGGGCACCGAAGTGGAGAATATGACCTGGATACAAGCGACAGTTACCACCAAAGCGCCAATAAACATCCAGAATTCGCGAGAATAGGTTTCTTCATCCTTGGTGGTGATTGGCAATTCTTTCCATCTTATTACAATGAGCACTATCGCTAAAACAGCGAAAACAACATTGTATAAAATCAGGTGTCCAAACATACCCATATCGGTAAACGAGTGAACTGATGTATCACCTAAAATTCCGCTTCGGGTTAAAAACGATGCGTAGAGCACCAATAAGAAACTTAAGAATACTAAAGCTATTGCGGTAAAATAAGCATGGCCGGTATTTTTATAGGCAATCATTACGTGTACAGCACCAATTAGCGTTAACCACGGAATTAAAGAAGCATTTTCTACAGGATCCCAAGCCCAGAAACCACCAAAGTTTAGCGCTTCATAAGCCCAGAAAGAGCCCATAATAATACCTGTACCCAAAACCATCACCGCAAAAAGCGCCCAAGGCAGAGCAGGTTTAATCCATTCTTTATATCTTTTTTGCCATAAAGCCGCAATTCCATAGGCAAAAGGCACAATCATACTGGCAAAACCTAAAAACAAGGTTGGTGGGTGAATAACCATCCAATAGTTTTGCAACAATGGATTTAATCCTCTACCATCGGTAATAAATTTTAAATAATTAGCGAAGTTTTCAGGGTTTGCGAAAACAACAGGAGCCATTGATTTTAAATCAAGAGAATCTCTTAATAGGATAAACGGAGAACTTCCGATGCGCTCACCAAAAATCTCTACGCCTAAAAGCATTGAAGTTAAAAACACTTGAGAGAAGGCTACAACTGTCATTACAGGACGTTCCCAAGTTTTAGCTTTCCAGATTAATAAAGTACCTAGAAACGATTGCCAGAAAGCCCAAAGCAAGAAACTTCCTTCCTGTCCCTCCCAAAAAGCAGAAATAATATAATGAATTGGAAGCTGTTTTGAGGAGTGCCAATAAATGTAACTGTATTCATTGTAGTGACCCAATACCAGGTAGAACAAAATTGCTCCGATACCAATTATACAACCAAAATTAACTAAGAATCCAATCCGACCTAAGTTCCGCCAAGATTTATCTTCTAAATTTTTCTCGCGACTGGCATAAAAGTATGCGATTGTTGAAAGTAATGATGCACTAAACGCCAGCACAATAAAAAACTGACCGATTTTACCCGGCAGCAGGTTTTCGCCTACAAATTGAATATCCATTAAAATTAGTTATATTTTTTCTCGCCGTACTTACCTACCGTATCAACCTTACCGTCTTTATTAATTTCAACAAGGTTATCGTTATATTTAGATGGGCACTTCATTAAAATTTTCGATGCGTAGAATTTGTCCTTATCCATTTTACCGATAAGAACCAATTTTTCCGATTTTTCAAAATCCTGCGGTTTGGTACCTGCGTAGATTACCTCTCTCACCTCTCCCTTTTCATCTTTCATGTGGAATGAAAAATGGTTAGCGTCTTTTATGGCGTCGTAATAAGTACCCATTGATTTTACCCAATAGCCCATAACATGTTCTTCTTTCTCAGAAAGAGCTGCCTGTTTGAAATTAGAGTAGGTGTCGGTATTTGCATTTAAGCTAAATAAAATCCCTACGGAAATTGCGATGGTAATTAATCCAATGATTGCACTTTTCTTCATGGTTATACTTGTTGTAAAAGCTGGCAACAAAGATAGAAAAATCGGCTTAGCCAGCATTCTTTTACATTTTTCTTGTCTTTATATTGACAATTATCTGATTTTTGAGGGGAAATATTTTTTATTTGGGGCCTATTTATAACCGATCTTAAGGAATATCTCAAATCGTTTAAAAGTTCCGGCTGAAATTATTAAGTTTGGCCTTCAGATAATCATTCCTTTTTAAATCCCACAGTAAAAGATAAACCGGATTAATATGAACTTGAAACAGTTTTATAGGCTTTTGTTATTTATAGTTTTGATACCCATTTTAAGCTCTTGTTTTGAGGTAATTGAAGAAATTGCCATGAAAAACGATGGAACTGGCGATGTGGTACTTACCATAAACCTAAGCCAGAGCAAAACCAAGGTAGCTTCGGTAATGCTTTTGGATAGTGTACAAGGCTATAAAGTACCCAGTAAGCAAAAAATCCAACAGGAATTAAATGAAGCTGTAGCCTACTTAAGAAAATCGGAAGGGATTTCGAATGTAAAAAGCACGAGCGACTTTAATAATTACATCGCAACCATTAGTTTTTCTTTTAAAGATGTTTCAAATATCAATAACATCACCAAAAACATTCTTGCTCAGCAAAAAATTAAGGCCACTAATACCTCCTCGTACAGTTATAACAAAGCCACTAAAACCTTTAGCCGAAAATACCAAGCAACAGGTACCGCTAAAACGGAATTCAATAAATTAAAAGCAAAAGACAAGGCGGTTTTTAACGGTGCAACCTACACCAGCATTTATCGTTTCGAATCTGTTGTAACAAGTAGTACCAATCCGGCATCAAATGTATCGAAATCTAAAAAGGCCGTGATGTTAAAAAGCAGCATCATGGATTTAATTAACGGAAAAATTAACGTATCTAATTCTATACAACTATCTAAATAATTATTCAGCTTTCCGATCACCAGATCAGAAAATTAGTACAAAATCTATCTAAATGAAAAAAATTCTAATTGCCATCTCCCTCTTTTTATCGTTTAACCTGGCGCAAGCACAGGATCTAGTTAAAAAGATCCCTTCAAATGCTTTCACCGTAGCCACCATCAAAGGCGACAATGTTTTTAAACTCATGTTTGTGAAAGATTTTAACGAATCTTTTCTAGGCAAGAAATTATTGACCGAAACTTCAAAATCACTTGATAAAAGTTTTACCAGCATAGAAGACTTCGGTATTAACCTGGAGAAAAACATGTATTACTTCAATCAGTTAAGCGATAGCATCACTTACAATTGCTTTCTGATCCCGATTAAAGATGTTACCAAGTTCGAAAGCTTAATTAACAACAAAGAGAATAAATTTAAAAAGGACGGTGACGTTCGCACTATGATTTTGCCGGATAGTACAAGTATTATTAAGTGGAACAATAACATGATGTACTTTGTAACAGGAAGCATCAGTAGTGCTTTTTTCGCCGATTCTGCTAAGTCTGCCCGTTATGGAATTAAGGACATCAGGTTCCAAAATGATGACGCAATAGCTAATGATAGCACTGCAGTAGCTGTCGATTCTGTTGCAGTGGAAGAAACAATGGCTGAAGCAGTACCTGCTCCACCGGTTGCAAAAGTGAACGTTCAGAAAAAGTCGACCGTAAAAAAGAACACTAAAAAAACTACCAGCAAAAAGAAAAAAGCATTAAAGAAAAAAATCCCTTTAAAACCCCAGTATCAACGCGATAATGATGTAGTGGCAACCGTTGATGATGCGTCTATTGATACTGCCAGCGCGATGACTCCTGTTCACGGTATTGTTGATGAGCAATATGATGCTTACCAACAAGAGCGTTTAGAACAAGATGCAAAGAAAAAAAGGTTGGCTTTTACCTGGATGACGGCTCAGGCGGATCAGATTTTCAATGGCACTTACGAGTCTATCGAAAACAATAAATCATACACAGCGAGTTTAGATAACAAAGCCATTGCAGAACTTTGGGTGTCGAGTCTTCAAGATGTTTATAGTGCGATTTCTCCAGAATTCGGTGCTTATGGTAAAGCAGGATTAATGAAAGGCTATGGCAGTTTAAATGCAAAACTTTTTATGGATGACAAAAGTTTCCGCATCTCTACAGGCTTAGAATTATCTCAAGAACAAGCAGATTCCTATAAAAAAATCATGAACAGAAAGTTAAACAAAAACTTTTTGAAATATGTAAACAGCGAAAAAGCACTTGGCTTTATGAGCTATTCTATTGATACCAAAGCTTATCTGGAAGAATTCCCTAAACTACTTAAACAGACCTATGGTTCTATTTTAGGTGGCAAAATGGATGAAGAAATTGAACTGGGATCTGATCTGTTCTCTCTTTTGCTTGATGAAGAAGCGGTAAGTAAAGTAATTAAGGGTGATGCTTTATTTGTAATTAATGGATTGAACACCAAAGATGTTACCTACACTACTTACGAATATGATGACGATTACAAACAGAAAGAGATAGTTAAAACCAAGAAAGAAACTTTACCCGATTTCCTTTTCATGTTTTCTTCTGAAGATAACAGATTGATTAATAAACTGATTAAATATGGCGTAAACAAAAACTATGTATCTGTTGAGAACAACATTTATAAAATTTTGGAAAAGAAAAGCCCGATTGATATTTACTTTATGATTAAAGATGGTATTGTATTTTTCGGTAATTCGTTAACTGAAATGCAGGGTATAAGCAACAACCAATACAACAGCAACAAATTAAGTAAACTGCACAAACAACTATTGAGCAAAAATAATTTCAGCTTCCTGTTTAATGCCAAAAACCTTGTGGGCAAAGTGCCAGATTCGGAAATTGGTGGCGAAGAAACTGCCAAGAAATTTAATAGCACTTTAGAAAAAATGGGCAATGTATATATGAAATCGAACCCGATTAAGGGTAGATTGGTTTCAGCAGATATTAGTGCTGAAATTCCGAACGGACATGAAAATGCATTGAAATATTTGTTCTCGCTAATTGAAAATGCAGCGAAGTAAATCAGTTGGCAGTTTTCAGCTTACAATTTTCAGTATGCAATACTACAGTTAACCGATTAACCATTTTAAACAGTTAACCATATTCCATGAAGAAATTTTTAAAAATAATAGCAGCGATAGTAATATTGCTGCTTATTTCTTATTTCGGCTTTTTCAAATACAGACAGGTCCAGGCCAATAATGTATCCATCCCTGTTTCTACCAATGCATTGCTTAAAATAAATGTTGATGAACTATATAAAACCCTTGCGCTTAGTTATATAAAACATCCAAATCAATATTCGGGAGCAGATAAAAAAGGGATTAAGGAAAAAGTAGACGATTTAAACACAGGCTTGAAAATTCCGGCAAACATCTACCTATATGGTTTAAAAGGAAAGGCAAAAACTACTTTTTTTTCGACTTTTGAAATAGCAGATACTTTAGTATTTAACCGTTTTATCCAAAAAAAATCTGCTTTACCATTGGTTAAAAAAGATAGTAATTTCTTTCAATCCAAAGATTCGACCTTCCTTATCCTATTTAACAAAACAACTGTCGCTTTTGCCTACACACCACAAAAAGAACAAGTAAAAACTACTCTGGTAGAAATACTGAACCGCAAAAACATGATTAAAGTTGGCGATAGTCAATTTAACGGACTGGTAAACCTTTCCGATCATATTACGTTTCAAAATATTGAAAACTTTAGTAAAATTAATTTCACTGACGGAAAAATTAATTTCAGCAATGAGTTTATAAATAAATCGATTGAGCCGGCAGATAAGCCGCAGCACCGGGTGCTAAATCCAGAAAGCACAGTAAGTATGTGGCTAAACGCAAAGTTTAAATCCGAATTACCTAAAAAAAATCAGGCGAAAAGCCCTTCGCTCCTTTCGAAACATAATTTCTTCAGGTTTTATAAGGATTACCTAGATTTTGAATGGACAAATACCATTACACAGGTAGATACTGTTGTGGGTTATGAATACAATGATGATTTTGAAAGGGTTGAAAAAAAAATACTTCAGGACCGGAAGATTCCTTCTATTTCCATGAATCTAACTGCCAATGATCGAGAAGTGAGCGATTACCTCAAATCATTAGGCGCGCTAGATCAATCGACAGGAAAGATCAGCAGTGCTATGATTCCACTGTACCAGGTTTATTTTAAAGGTAATAATGGCAATGTTCAATTAAGCACGCTGAAAAACATCAAACCTGATCTTAAGAGGGCATTATCAAACGATTTCTTTTATTTTAAAGTTGATTTTAAAAAATTGATTAAACAAATGCCAATGCCAGTAATTGCTGATAAACTGAGTGCTTTTAGTCAATTGGAAATCAAAGCAAAAAGTATAGGGAAAGACAAAATCAAACTGGAATCGGAACTTTTATTTTTAAATAAGGATGCTAACGCCTTGATCCAGCTTTTAAAAACATTTAGAAATGGCCTCAACAGTTCGCTAAATTTTAATTTTTCTGTTGGTAATCCGGTAAGCAAGTAAGGTATTTCCCTCAGATGTAAGGTGGTTTAAAACACCCCGTCCTAGGGACACCCCTCTAATAAAGGGAAATTAAAAACTGACCTTTGTATCTAAACCTGATGGGACGGATGCCAATTACTTCAATTGGCAGGAGGTACAGCAGGACTAACCCACTCCTATGAAACACAAACCTCTCATTTCCAAAATAAAAAACACTCTATATTGCCCGTTTGGTGGCCCACTTAATATGGACGTGTTCTCTCGTCCCGCTGATTAAGGTGATTTTCGCAGATAAGTGATCTTTTATGGCTTTCCTTGTAAAACTATACTAGTCCTTCGACAGGCTCAGGATGATAGCGACCTATTATATTTCACTTGTTTCATGAGCGATTAAGTAGGTTCCTAATGACAATTTGAGCGCAAAAAAGCCCTGCAGTTTTAAATTCTGCAAGGCTCTCTAATTAGATTGCTTCATCCCGATGAAAAACCGGGATTCACAATGACGATTAGTCGATTATGGCCAAACACCTAAGTTCATATAAGAAACCGCGATTTTATCGATTGAATTTACAAAAGCAGCCGTTCTTAATGTTTGGGTTGCTGGTTTGTTCTTTAACGTTTCGCGGATTTCATGATAAGAATGGATCATGGTGTCTTCTAAACCCGAGTTTACCAATTCCATTTCAGATGCACCTTTAACAATCATTAAACGGTGCTCTGGAAGGATCGTTTTACCGGTTAAATTTTCTAAAGTATTAATTAGATTGGCATTTGAATTAGCTGCATAACGGTTCTCCATACGGCCAAAAGCCACGTGAGAAAGGTTTTTCAACCATTCGAAATAAGAAACCGTAACACCACCTGCATTACAATACATATCAGGAATGATGATACCACCCATTTCGGTAAATATGGTTTCAGCCTCTGGTGTAGTTGGACCATTTGCACCTTCAGCAATAATTTTCGCCTTGATATTACGAATGTTAAGCTCAGTGAATTGGTTTTCTAGCGCAGCAGGCACAATGATATCACAATCTTGCTCTAAACCTTCCATGGAATTTTTAAAGCTTGTAGCGCCTGGGAATCCTAAAATCGAACCTGTGTTTTTACGGTGTGCAAAAACCTCATCCACATTTAATCCATCGGCGTTGTAAATAGCGCCTTCAAACTCACAAAGGCCAACAATTGTTGCACCAAATTCGGCCAAAAATTTAGCTGAGTGGTAGCCCACATTACCTAATCCTTGAACAATTACCCTTTTATCACCTAAACCAGCTTTAAAACCGATTTTAGCCATATCTTCTGCTACATCTACACACTCTCGAACTGCATATGCAACACCACGACCCGTAGCCTCTTTACGACCACGGATACCATGTAAAGCGATTGGTTTACCAGTTACACAACCCAATGCATCTAACTGACCAGGATTCATGGTCATATACGTATCGGCAATCCAGCTCATTTCGCGTTCGCCAGATCCATAATCAGGAGCAGGAACATCAATACCAGGGCCAATAAAATTTTTCTTAATTAATTCTGTTGTATAACGACGGGTGATGGTTTCTAATTCGGCAACACTATATTGTTTAGTGTTAATTTTAATACCACCTTTTGCGCCACCAAATGGAACGTTAACAATGGCACACTTGTAAGTCATTAAGGCTGCAAGTGCCATAACCTCATCTTCGTTTACCATTTCACTGTAACGGATACCACCCTTAGTAGGGCTCATGTGGTGAGAGTGTTCTACACGCCAAGCATCAATTACTTCAAAACCGTTTCCGCGGCGGATTGGGAACTGGAAACGATACACGCTATTACATGTTTTAATCTGGTTCAATAAACCTTCTGGATGATTGGTGAATTGAGCCGCACTGTCAAAGTTCTTACAAACATCTGCAAAGAACTTGTTCTCGTCTGCTAGATTAGCCATTATTTATTTTTTATATTGAATAAGTTTTCGATGCAAAATTGCCTAAAAAAACCGCACATATCCAAATGGAAAAAGACTTAGTGTAAAGCAAACACCATTCTATTTTAGCCTAACATTAGCTTTTATACCGATAAGAGAAAACTGTTCAAAAACCACACCTAAATACATTTAAACATAGATATCCTACTCAGCATATCTCACAAAAACGACTATTTTTATAGGTTTTATTATGGCTTATTTTGATCTAAAAAAATTATAAAAAAAATATTTAAAACGGCCTTTCATTGTAACAACCAACAAACACAGACCTAAAAACAGGCTAATATTACGAATATCGCAAATACCTATAAAAAATAGGACATAAAAAAAAGTGACCAATTGTGTTGATCACCTTCTTAAAGTTAATCTAAATCGTCCCGTTGATTTAATTTATAACTAACCAAACTTGATCAATAAATTATCATAAAACAATACTGTTATGTAGGTATTTTGGTTTTTTACTGGATTGTATTTTTAATTAGGTGTTATTGAATCCACAAAAACCTCGTTTACAACGAGATAAAAAAGATAAGCCAAAAACAAAGTGCCTTTAAACCTATTTAAATAGTTCTTTTACAGATTATTAAAATCAAGTGTGATTTTAGCGATAATCCCATTTACGCTATTATTTATCAGTTTGGCTTTCTTTTTCGATTTTCTTCAATCTTTTATCTATGGAGAATAGATAGGCAAGCAAGCCCAGAAGAATGATTACAATACAGATTACCACAACGTAAATCTTGCCATTGCTACGAAGGCTATCGGCCATTTCTACGCCATTATCCTGCGCAAATAACTGCTGGACTGTCATCATTAATATTAGGGAGAAAAATATTTTTTTCATCTTAATTATGTTGTTGTTTGTTTTCTAATGAACGTAATCTAAAACGGATAGTATAAACCCAGTAGCCAATTAATATCCAACCTAAACATGCAGGATAAAATACCATACGCATGCGACTATCCAAATCGTAACTGTTAAAACCAGGATTACCACCATTACCCGGGTGCAATGAATCTTTTAACCGGGGTAAAACAAAAAGTAATACCACCATCATCGGGAAGGCGAAAATATTGTAAATGGCCGAAATCTTGGCTCTTTTTTGTTCTTCATCAATGGCATTGCGAAGAATTAAGTAAGCAAAATATAATAAGATCGAAATGGCCGCAAAATTCTGTTTAGGATCGAAGCTCCAGAACTGCCCCCAGGTGTATTTCGCCCAGATGGCACCAGTAACCAAACCTAAAATACCAAAAACAATCCCAGCATTTACACTCTCTACCGCTTTAATATCATCGATTTCACTTTTGGTGCTCAATGATTTTATGCTGTAAAAAACAGAGATCGAAAAGAGTACAATCATGGCAAACCACATCGGGACGTGGAAATAGAGATTCCTGATTGTTTCATTTAATATTGGTAAATGTGGAACACCAAGTAATAAACCTGCTATTGCAGTATAAATTACCAAAACTGAACCTAAAATTTTCCACCAAGTTTTATTCATACATATATTTAATTATTGAGTTTTGAATGATTGAAATAGTGAATGTACTTTCCATTTAATCAATCCTCATTCTATCCTTTTAATTATCGAGTTTTCAACGATTGGTTTAGTAAGTGTACTCTCCATTCAATCCTTCTCTCATTCTATAATTCAATCCTTCAATTAATCCCTCCAAAGGTAAGGAAATAACAATAAAGACGTTGCCACCATGAGCACATTCACCACAAGCAACATCGCTATTTCATCGTAACTATTCTCCCAAGGCAGGCCATCAACCGCATTTTTAGCCAGTTTAATCAACAAGATCAGCACCGGAATAATGATAGGAAAGCTTAAAATAGCCATCAACATTCCACCGTTTCCAGCTTTACTTGCAATAGCCGAAACCATTGTAAATACTGTAGAAAAACTGATACTGCCCAATACCACGGCAACGTAATACATCACTAAATCGGGTGGGGTAAAAGAATCGAAAACTAGTGTATAAAAACCTAAAGCAATTGTGGTTAGCACCAACATTAGGAGTGTATTGTAAACTGTTTTAGAGATTAAAACTGCAGCTGGACTTGCCAAAATGTAACTGTACAACTGCTGGCCTTTGGTTTCTTGCAAAAAACTTTTTGATACGCCATTGATTGAGGCAAAAAGCATGATAATCCAAAATAAGGCATTCCATGTTAATTTATCGCCCAGGCTAACAAAAGAGAGGTAACAAGTAAAAATGGTAGAAACCACGTAGAGCAATACACCGTTAATGGTATATTTGGAGCGCCACTCTAACAATACTTCCTTGTGAATTAAATATTTAACCTCTTTGGCCAATTGCATAACCGCAAAGATACTTTTATTGATAAATATTGCACGCTTAAATTGTTGTATTGTTGTAATTTTGTTTGAAGTTTAGACGGCAGAAAAAAGTTTGAACCACAGATGAAGAGGATAAACAAGATGGCATTTTTTCGTAGCAACACAAATGAGATTACAGATTCTAAAAGTCTAAATTAGGTGCGGAAGACAAAAAAACAAAAAAATGTGCACAACAATCTGTGTTCATCTGTGAGAATCTGTAGTTAAAGTAATTATGATATGAACTACGCGTCAGTTATAGAATCGCCAGTTGGCAAAATAACCATCTTAGCTGATGAAGAATTTGTGCAAGTAGTTACTTTTGCAGAAAAGGATATTACGGGATTGTTGAAAAACGAGCTTACGGTAAAGGTAGTCAATCAGTTAAATGATTATTTTAAGGGTAATTTAAAGAATTTCGACTTCCCAATGAAACAAAAAGGAACTGAATTTCAGCAGGAGGTTTGGCAGAATTTATTGAACATACCTTTTGGTGAAACTACTTCCTATGCCAAATTTTCTTCACATCATCCGTTAGCGATCAGGGCTATTGCTGCTGCAAACGGAAAAAACAATATTGCCATTGTAGTTCCCTGCCACAGGGTAATTGGCAGTAATGGTAAATTGGTTGGTTATGCAGGTGGTTTATGGCGTAAGCAATGGCTGCTGCAACACGAACGTGAAGTTGCACAAAAAGGACAAACAGAATTAAAATTTTAAAACCATATTTTTCTTTGCAGATGAATACAGATCAAGCCGAAACAGCTAAAAATTATATAAAAGCTATCCGTTTAATTAATATTGAGGATGACAAATGCACTTTTGAAGTGGGTAGAATCCCAATCCGCCAGCATATTAATGCGAATTATTTTTTCGCCCAAACCGATGTATCCACTTTAGAGAAAATCCCACATCCAGCACCAAGACGTCAATATGTAATTACACTTAAGGGCAAACTCCGGTTTACAGTAAGCAATGGCGAGACTTTTATCATTGAGCCGGGGATTATCCTCATTGCCAATGATACAGCCGGAGAAGGGCACACCTGGGAAGTTATAGAAGGCAATGAATGGGAAAGAATTTATATTCCCCTGGAAGATGATACCAACGATTATTTTACAGTAGATTAAGATCCTCAAAACCAAGATCAGGGCAAATCCGTAAATCATATCAAAACCCTTTGATATGACCAAAACGATCTGCTCACTCCTATTTATTTTTTTAACCCACCTGCCCATAGAAAAAAATGTTCCCGTGGCCAAATTAGATTTAAAAAAATACGCTGGAACTTGGTACTCATTATATTCTATCCCAACCATTTTTGATAAAGGGAGCCGCGAAACAACAACCAGCTATTCCTTGAATAAGGAGGGCTATTACAATGTTACTACCACTTATAAAAAGCAAGGAGATAACAGGGTTTATTCCAGAAGTTCGAAAATGTTTCCATCAGATGATGCAGATAATGGAGAGTTACAGGCACAGTTTATCTGGCCGATAAAGGTTGATTACTGGATCATCGAACTGGCAGATGATTATTCATATGTGGTGGTGGGACACCCCGATCATAAATTTTTGTTCATCATGAGCCGTAATCAGACTATGCCGAAGAAAACCCACGATGAAATTGTAACAAGATGTAAGGCAAAAGGATATGATGTGACTAAATTAACCTCCCAGTTGCACGAAAAGGCTTAAGCTTTAATTTTTTCGCCGCGTTTAACGCTAAAAAGCATAAATACAACGCCTACTAAAAGGACAATCCATCCCCATTGGAAATGAACAACTTTACCGATAAGCTTATTGGCGAAGCCATATTTGGTATAATTATTTGCAGTAAAATAAACAGCAACTACCGCTAAAACATACCAGATAGCCATTACAAAACTCATAAACCTAAAGGCACCTACTTTTCTGATGAAGAGAACCAATACCGAAATGGCGATAATGGCATAAGTGATCATAAACAAACGCGCATCAGATTGATACAAGTTCCAGTTGCCCTTAATCGGCACTTTTAATATTGGGCAGAAACCTGCAATAACGCATAACAAAATGCCTAACCAAGCTCTGAATTTATTTAGTATTAACATAGTTAAAGATGATTACATTGATTTCACTGATTGATTAATAGCTAACTTGCTCTGCATTTTTTCAAAAACTCCAAACTCCAAACTCCAAACTCCAAACTCCAAACTCCAAACTGATTACTGCCCTTCAATAATCCCCATCTTATCTGCAAAGTGGGCACAGTAATCGCGTAAATCTTCAACAATCAAAGTTTCGTTTGTGGCTTTTAAAAAGCTATCGCCCATGGTTTGCAAAGTTTCGTAGAAAAAACGTTTCATCTCATCAACAGGCATATCTTTTGTCCAAAGATCTATCTTTAATGTATTTTTATAATTATGGTCCCAAACCGATAAAAACATCGCCTTTGCAGGCACTTTATCAGCGTTTCCAGAATCTGTACTCTCCCAAAGTATGTTATCTGGGTTATTGCCTTCATCTAACTCAACAGTTATTTTTATTTCTGCTTTTTTCATATTAATATTGATTTCATCGATTTAACAGATTACTCCGATTTAGATCGACTAATTTTTCCGGATGCAAAGATGCTTAATATTAGTTTTACTTCATCGTAGCCTTACACTACTTTTTGTAATATTAACATCAAGATTGCAGCAATGAAGATGAAAATCAACTCTATTACCCAAATACGTTTAATATCTTTTAAAGTGAATCGGAAAATCAAATCAGTAATAAAAGTAACAAGAATTAAGCACCCTAAAATGAATTTGTAAAAAGCGCTCAGATCAAAATGTTGACCAGCTGGCTTGCTTTGAAAAATACTAGCTACCAAAAATGCGAAAGTTAGTGCGGTAATAATATTTAAAGGGGTAATCCTAAGCTTCATTACTTTTTCTTATCGAATTTTTTACCTTTTTTAAAACTCTTTACCTGCTTGCCAGCCTTTGCTTTGGCTTTTTCTCTCACCTTTTTCTCTATCGCCGCAGCATGTTTTTTCTCGTGGAAAGCGCCTTTAAAATCAGGATCATCCTTGCGTTTCTGCATATCAATTTCTTTCGCAATATGTTGACGCTCCTCGTAAGGAGTTTCATCAATGAAAACACCTTCCGGAATTTCGGCTACAGGAATATATTGGCGGATTAATTTTTCGATCTTGCGGATATAATATTTTTCGGCATCAGTAGCAAAGGTAATCGCATCACCTTTGGCAAAAGCCCTACCGGTACGGCCAATACGGTGCACATAATCTTCGATAATGATGGGCACATCGAAATTAATTACATGGCTAACATCACTTACATCAATGCCCCTACTCGCAACATCTGTAGCCACTAAAACCCTGATATTTCCCTCTTTAAAGCTATTTATAGAGTTAATCCTTGTATTCTGTCCTTTGTTGGCATGGATTACACGAACATTTTCGGCGCCATACCTACGCTCAATAAAACTGTAAATGTTATCGGCAACGGTTTTTGTTTTACAGAAAATGATCAAACGGTTAAAAGCCTCATCATTCTTCAACAAATGCTGCAGCAAATTAATTTTTGTTTTGAAATTCGGAACGTAATATAAAGCCTGTGTTACGTTTGCAGCAGGAGTTGCTTGCGCAGATGCCTCAATCACAAGCGGATTATTCAAGAAATCGCCGGCAATTTTCTGTACTAAGTCGCTCATGGTTGCTGAGAACAACAAATTCTGACGTTTACGTGGAACAATTTCCAGAATCCGGTGAATAGAGCCAATAAAGCCCATATCCATCATTTTATCGGCTTCATCCAGTACCAAAAACTTTAAACTCTGGGTATTAATATCACCCGCCAAATATAAATCCAAAAATCTTCCAGGTGTAGCAATCAAAATATCAACTCCTTTTGCAATCTGTTCTTTCTGCGTTTTCGGACCGATTCCACCAAAAATCACTAATGAACGTAAATCCGTATAAGTAGAAAATAACTTTACCTGCTCTGCAATCTGCATTGCTAATTCGCGTGTTGGAGATAAAATCAGCGCCCTCGGATTATCACCCTGAGCATATTTTAATTGCATTAAAATTGGCAAAACAAAAGCAGCGGTTTTTCCTGTACCAGTTTCGGCGATGCCAAAAATATCCTGTCCAGATAACACTGGCGCAATTGCTTTTTCCTGTATCGGCGTGGCAACGGTGTAACCTGCATCGGCAACTGCATTTAAAATTTGCCTGTTTAACTTAAATTCTTCGAACGATTTTGCCATAGCGCACAAAGATAGTGATTAAGGTTGAGGGTTAGAAGGTGTAAGGCAGAAGGTTTCAATCCAATGCAAAATCTAAGCTTCTTTTTATCAGAATTAGGAATAAAGCAATTTCAGTAATTTTTCGGTTCTGGTAGTCCTGCTATCCGTTTTATCCCGATGAAAATCGGGATGCCCACTACTTTCAGGTTTATTTAACCTAAAACAGTAACGTTAAACTCAGCTCCTTACCTTTCATCCGCCAAATTAGCATGTCAAAATTCTCAAATCTATTTTTACCTTTGAAACCATGAATACTTACCTGATAAAAGCCGCCACAATTGTAAACGAGGGACAAAAAATTGTTGCCGATGTATTGATAAAAGATGGATTGATAGCCAAAATCGGTCAAAATCTATTTGCACCTGATGCGCAAGAAATTAATGCAGAAGGCCAATACCTTTTACCAGGGATGATTGATGACCAAGTCCATTTCCGCGAGCCAGGTTTAACCCATAAAGCCGATATTTTTACCGAAAGTATGGCCGCTGTAGCTGGAGGGATTACTTCTTTTATGGAAATGCCCAATACTGTACCCAATACTTTAACACAAGCTTTGTTGGCCGATAAATATGAAATTGCAGCGCAAACCTCACTGGCCAATTATTCATTTTATATGGGTGCCAGTAACGACAATATTGAAGAGGTTTTAAAAACCGATCCTAAAAACGTTTGCGGAATTAAGGTTTTTATGGGTTCATCAACAGGAAATATGTTGGTTGATAACGAAAAAACTTTAGAAAACATCTTTAGTAAAGCACCAATCTTGGTAGCTACACATTGCGAGGATGAAGCAACCATCCGCCATAATCTTGCCGAATTTAAAGCCAAATATGGTGAAGATTTAACAATAGAGATGCACCCTTTGATTCGCAGTGCTGAGGCTTGTTATAAATCTTCATCACTAGCGGTCGAACTGGCAAAAACTTATCAAACCCGTTTGCATATTCTACATATTTCTACGGCAAAAGAAATCGCGCTTTTTGATCATATTACACCTTTAAAGGATAAAAAAATAACTGCCGAAGCTTGCATACACCACCTTTGGTTTAATGATAAAGATTATGCTTCAAAAGGAAATTTCATCAAATGGAACCCAGCAGTAAAAACCGAAGATGATCAAAAAGGGGTGCTTAAAGGCCTTCTTGAAGATTACATTGATGTAATTGCTACAGATCATGCGCCACATACATTGGAAGAAAAACAGCAGCCTTATTCGCAAGCTCCATCTGGTGGCCCGTTGGTACAGCATGCTTTACCAGCATTGCTGGAAATGCATTTACAGGGTAAAATCTCTTTAGAGAAAATTGCTGAGAAAACAGCGCATAATCTGGCTATCTGTTTTGACATCGAAAAACGTGGTTTCATCCGTGAAGGTTACTGGGCAGATTTAGTGCTGGTAGACCTGAAAGATTCATGGAAAGTAACCAAACTTAATAATTTCTACAAATGCGGCTGGAGCCCCTTTGATGGAGATAATTTCCAAGCCAGCATCACACATACCTTTGTTTCAGGCAATTTGGCTTATCAAAATGGCAAATTTACGACCGATCAGATTGGTAAACGCCTAACTTTTGCACGATAGATTTGTTATATTTGTTTAGCTTAATGAATTAGCAATGACAGATTTACAGTTATTTTCGGAAATTTCTTCCCTCCCTTCAAACATGAAGAAGGAGGTTTCGGATTTTGTTATGTATCTAAAAGAAAAAGCAAAACATGTAAACCCTATCGCTAAAGTTGAGGAGCCTACAGTAAAATATGGCACTAAATTGTCAGATATTTTACTGAATGGACCTGTCTTTTCTGAAGAGCAAATACTAAAGATCGAAGAAACAAGAAAATCAATAAATGAATGGCGGATCAAATAATAATGGTTGATACATCTATTTTGATTGATTATTTCCGTAAAAAAGACAAATCAAAAACAAGACTGCTCGCTTTATCTAAAAAATCTGAAAACTTATGCATTTCTAGCATAACTGAATTTGAGATTTTTACTGGGGCAAGAGGAGAACAAATTGGTTTCTGGGAAACAATGTTAACCAATTTCATTATTTTCCCATTTGATAGTGATGCAGCTTTGGCAGCCGTAAGCATTCAAAATAATCTTAAAAAACTTCGCAAAAGCATCGATAAGGCAGATTTATTCATTGCAGCAACAGCAATTGCACACAACTTATCATTCGATACACTTAATCAAAAACATTTTGAAAAAATTGAAGGTTTGAAATTACTTTAAAGATGACAATTTTCAATCCCCAAATCGAAGAAAGAACAACAATAGAACTTCTACTAATTGTAGGCGCTCCTGATGAATGGAATGAATCCGCTATAGAACAGGCCCAACTAGAGTTAACCTTAAGAAAAGTTAATGAATCACAGATTAAACAGGCCAAACACCTATCAAAACAAAAGGTTAGATTAGAAGATCTAAAAAAAGAGAAAGAATCTTATTCCTTTTTGGACTTTATCTTTGAGCCAAGTACTTTTATAGAAGTTCTAGTTTCATGGGAATTAAGGAAAGATGGATACCTTAGAAAAGCAGACCAACAAAAATGGCTAAGGCCAATATTCATATTGGTGATTATTATGATGATTATTGTTCTTAGCTTATAATATAGATGCAAAAAAGTAAATCTATCTATTCAAAATTTATTGCGGTTCTAGTAATTGCTATACTCATTTACCTCTTTGATTTTTACCCTGGTCTGGTCCAAAAATATTATTCCATAGGCTTTTACCTTTATATTTCTTCAACATTAAGATTTATATCATCCATCTTCCCTTTTGCCATCGGCGATATCATTTATGCTTTATTGATTGGTTTTGTACTTTACAAAATCGTGAGGTTTTATAAACAACGAAAATCGCTAAAAAGGACCGACAGGATTCTTGTTCCCTTACAAGTCTTCAACTTCTTCTTGATTCTCTATATCATATTCAAAATGGTATGGGGCTTAAATTACAGTCGACCTAGTGTTAGCAAAGAGTTGGGTATAGGTAATGAAAAATATAACGTTAAAGAATTGGTTCTTCTTGGCGACTATTTCGTTCAAAAAACCAATGATCTAAAACTGAAACAAAGCAAAATCCCAGTTTACACGATCAATGAACTGGAATCAAAATCGGCAGAAGCTTATGCGTTGATGGCACAAAAAAATCAATTATTTAGCTATCAAAACCCTTGTTTAAAATCGGTTTTAAATTCCTGGATGATCAGTAAAATTGGGATTGAAGGCTATTACGCCCCGCTTTCTGGTGAAGCCAATATGAATATGAATTTGCCCGACTTCGTAAAACCTTATGTGAGTTGCCACGAAATCGGACACCAACTCGGTATTGCTTACGAAGATGAGGCTAATCTTTTGGGTTATCTCACGGCAAGCAACAGTCCTGATGTGAACTACCAATATTCTGCCAATTATGAAATGCTGCGGTATATTTTGTTTGAGATCAGAATGAAATCTCCTGATGATTATAAATTACTTTATTTGAAACTCTCACCACAGGTTTTAGCCGATTTTAAAACCGAAAAGGAATTTTGGCGAAAATACAATGGCGATATGTTCGGTTATATGGATGCCGCTTTCGATAGTTTCTTAAAATTGAACAACCAGAAAAAAGGAATCGATAGCTACCAGGATATCGTGATTTGGTTATGGAATATACATAAGTCGGAGGTCAGAAAGACCGAAGTCAGAAGATAAACAGTAGAACTTCCATCATCCCTGTTACATCTTATCCGTGAATAGCTTCTCTGTTTCCGAAACTCTGAATCAATTCTCCTTCAAAATCTAACCATTCTTTCCAGCGTTTATCCACATCTACATCGGTGCTGTATTTACGTGCAAAATTTAAAAATGTGGTGTAATGCCCAGCTTCAGAAACCATTAGCTCATGATAAAACTTGGCCAGTTCCTGATCTTTTATATTTAACGAAAGTACCCTGAAACGCTCACAACTTCTGGCTTCAATCATTGCCGCAAACAAAAGCCTATCGATAAAAGCCATATTCCGGCTTCCGTCTTTTTTGCTAAACTTTACCAAACGGCCCACATAATCGTCCTTACGCTCCCGGCTTAAGGTGTATCCCCGTTTTTTAATAATTTCAATTACCATCTGAAAATGCTGCATTTCTTCAATTGCAATAGCCGTGAGTTCATCTACCAGATCCTGATATTCAGAATTTTGGGTAATCAACGTAATGGCATTGGTTGCCGCTTTTTGTTCGCACCAGGCATGATCAGATAAAATTTCCTCTAAATTAGATTCTGCAATATTTGCCCAACGTGGGTCTGTTAATAATTTTAATCCTAACATCTGATGCTTTGTAATTGAGCTGCAAAATTAGGAATATTTAACATACGTTTAATATCTCCCGCAGATTTAAAAGATTGTGCAGATTTTACATTTCACTCCGCGAAAATCACATTTATCTGCGAGAGCCAAAAAAAAAGAACTTATTTTGCAGGTAAATGAATACAAGCGCTAAGAAATTATTAATTATTGGATTTGTCTGGCCCGAACCCACTTCATCGGCAGCAGGCACAAGGATGATCCAATTGGTTGATTTATTTCTTTCTAAAGGTTATCAAATCACGTTTGCGTCTGCTGCGTCGAAAAGTGATTTCAGTTATGATTTTAACAGGAATGGTGTTGTAGAGCAACAAATCAAGCTGAATGACGAGAGTTTTAACGTATTTCTAAAAGAATTAGCCCCAGAAATGGTATTGTTCGACCGTTTTATGGTAGAAGAACAATATGGTTGGCGGGTTCAGCAGGAATGCCCCGATGCCCTTAGAATTTTAGATACTGAAGATTTGCATTGCCTAAGAAGCGCCCGTCAACAAAGTGACAAGAAAAAACAAGCCTTAGATTTATTCTCAGATACCGCTAAAAGAGAAATTGCTTCGATTTTACGCTGCGATTTATCCTTAATGATTTCGGAAGTAGAGATTGGTATTTTGAAAACAAAGTTTAAAATTGATCCTTCACTCATTTATTATTTGCCCTTTCTTGAAGACGAAATCGATCAGCAGACTATCGAAAACTGGATTCCATTTGATGATCGAGCAGATTTTGTTTTCATTGGCAACTTCCTTCACGAACCCAACTGGAATACCGTACAGGTTTTAAAAACGGAAGTCTGGCCTTCACTCCGTAAAATACTTCCAAATGCGCATTTGAATATATATGGTTCTTATGCATCTCAAAAAGTTTTGCAGTTGGATAACAAAACTGAAAAATTCCTGATTAAAGGAAGGGCCCAAGATGCGAAAGAGACCATTTCAAAACATAGAATATTGCTCGCCCCTATTCAATTTGGCGCAGGTGTAAAAGGTAAATTTATCGATGCCATGCAGGTGGGTACCCCATCGGTTACCACCTCCATTGGTGCGGAAGCCATGAAAGACAAATTAGATTGGAACGGCAGCATCCAAGATGATCTCGAGCTTTTTATCGAAGAAGCTGTAAAACTTTATCAAGATAAAAGCGCCTGGCAAATTGCACAACAGCATGGTGTCGAAATCATTAACCAGAGATATTCAGCCAAATATTTTGCCGATCCATTCATTAAAGAAGTTGAAAGATTGGCCTCAAATTTAATTGCACACAGACAAAATAATTTTTTCGGACAGATTTTAAATCACCACACCGTACAAAGTACAAAATATATGAGTTTGTGGATCGAGGAGAAGAATAGGAAATAGTCTGAAGTCCAAAAGTCGGAGGTTCGAAGATATAGAGTTTAAAAGCCTGTATATCAAAACAAGTTTTTCTTTCAAAGATCAATACACTTAATACACCAGCCTTTGTTCAATAAACCTGATGGTACGGATGCCGATCCTTCAATCGGCAGGAGCGACAGCAGGGCTGCTGCAACCGAAGAATTACAGAACCCTTCATTTCCTAATTATAATTCAAAACAATAAAGAATGAGAAAATGAACTTTAATCTTTACAACATTAAAACATTTCCATCCTAAAACCTTACAACATTATTGTAAATTTGCAGCCATGGCAAAAATATCAATTAACCTTGCTACAGGTTCGTTTCAGAAAGAAGAAATTATTGTTGGAATAGATTTAGGTACAACCAATAGTTTGGTGGCGTTTATCAATCCAGATAAGAATCCTCAGGTAATTAACGATGCAGGTAAAGGGATATTGGTACCATCTGTGGTATATTTTAACAATCAGAACGAAGCCATTGTAGGTAACGAGGCGAAAGAATTTTTAACCACAGATCCTTCAAATACCATTTTTTCAGTAAAAAGATTACTTGGTCGCTCTTACAAAGATGTAGCGGAACATGCAGCTATTTTCTCTTACAAAATTATAGACGACGATAGCGATGCTTTGGTAAAAATACATGCCGGCGATCGTTTCTATACACCGATCGAATTATCAGGAGAAATTTTGAAAGAGCTTAAAGCAAGAGCAGAACATGCTTTAAAAACACCTGTTAACAGGGCTGTAATTACTGTTCCGGCATATTTTAACGATAGCCAGCGTCAGGCTACAAGGGATGCCGGAAAACTGGCAGGTTTGGATGTAATGCGCATTGTAAACGAACCTACCGCAGCAAGTTTGGCTTACGGAATTGGTTTAGATCCATCGCAACAGAAAACCATTGCTGTTTACGATTTAGGTGGAGGCACATTTGATGTTTCCATTCTACAGATCCAGAACGGAATTTTTGAAGTTTTGGCCACAAATGGCAATACTTATTTAGGTGGTGATGATTTTGACCGCGCCATTTTAAACTATTGGTTGGAAAAAAATAATCTCGATGTAGCCGTAGTTGCCCAAGACAATATTTTGATGCAAACCCTACGCCTACAAGCTGAGGCTGCTAAAAAAGCACTATCTACCCAAAATCTATATAAC
This sequence comes from Pedobacter psychrodurus, assembly GCF_004331735.1. Taxonomy (GTDB): domain Bacteria; phylum Bacteroidota; class Bacteroidia; order Sphingobacteriales; family Sphingobacteriaceae; genus Pedobacter; species Pedobacter psychrodurus. The sequence continues at coordinate 388,945 of NZ_SJSO01000002.1, read as the reverse complement.
GAACAGGTTGGCGAAATTTGGTGTACATTGGATAAACAAACTTTTGAGCAGTTAATTTCAGCAAAAGTTGAAGAAACCATTACTGCTTGTAAAAATGCATTAAAAGATGCAGATTTATCAGCCAGCGATATTGATGAAGTTATTTTAGTAGGCGGTTCTACCCGTACGCCTTATGTAAAACAGGCAGTAGAAAATTTCTTTGGTAAAAAACCTCAGGACAATATCAATCCTGATGAAGTAGTAGCACTTGGTGCAGCAATTCAGGCTGATGTTTTGGCCGGAAACCGTTCTGATATCTTGTTGTTAGATGTAACGCCACTTTCTTTGGGCATCGAAACCATGGGCGGTTTAATGGATGTAATTATTACCCGTAACAGTAAAGTACCTACAAAAGCTGGTCGCCAGTACACTACTTCAATAGATGGACAGGTAAATATGAAAATTTCTGTTTATCAGGGTGAGCGCGATTTAGTTAAAGAAAATAGAAAATTGGCTGAGTTCGACTTAAAGGGAATCCCTGCAATGCCTGCTGGTTTGCCTAAAGTAGACATCAATTTTTTACTGAATGCCGATGGAATTTTAACCGTTCAGGCGATAGAGTTACGTTCGGGTGTAAAACAAGAGATCGAAATTACGCCAAGTTATGGTTTAAGTGACGATACCGTAGAGAAAATGCTCCTTGATAGTATAGAACACGCTAAAAGTGATGTAGAACAACGTATGCTTATCGAAGCAAGAAGTGAAGGCGAGCAACTGCTTTATACCGCCGAGCGTTTTATCGAAAAACATGCTGAGCATTTAAGCGAAGTAGAAATTTCAGATACTAAAGCATACATTGAAGCTCTTAGAACGGCTTTAGCTACTCAAGAAAAGGATACGATTTTGAAAAAAGCAGACGAGCTGAATGAATTTACCCGTCCATTTGCCGAACGTGTAATGGATGCTGCAATTTCTACAGCGATGAAAGGCAAGAAGATAGAGTAACCAGTTGGCAGTTTTCAATTGCCAGCTTACTGCTACAGTTACCAGTAGTTAGTTTTGGGCCAGAGATCGTCATGCCGGACATGTTTCTATAGATACGTCATTCTGAACTTGTTTCAGAATCTTTTCCAGGTATAACCAATTGAGCTAATATGATCTTATATTCCTTATATAGTTCAAATCAGCTTAAGATCTTCATTCCGAACTTTTTATTTGGAAAGCAAAGACAAAGCTCTTCGGTTCCGATAGCCCCGCTTAACGCTTTACTTCGTTGCACTTCGTGTTCGCTTAAATCGGGTTTAGCTAACTTAGGTCAGTATAAAAAACTCAGGTTGCAGGGTGCATAAACTAAATGTTTAATATTTTCTTAACATACATCAAAAATGGCTAGCCCAGTATCCATTAACTTTGTTGAAATTATTTAACATTATGGAATTAGGTATCGGTATGTTTGGCGATTTGCAGATTAATGCAAAAGGAGAAATTCAACCCGCCCAACAAAGACTTCAAGAAATTATAGCAGAAATAAAACTAATGGACGAAGTTGGTTTAGACTTCTATGGCATTGGCGAACACCATCGCCCTGATTATGCCGTATCCAGCCCCGAAATCATATTAGCTGCTGCAGCCACCGTAACCAAAAACATTAAATTAAGCAGTGCCGTTTCGGTTTTAAGTTCTTCCGATCCGGTTAAATTGTATCAAAATTTTGCCACAATAGATTTAATTTCGAATGGCAGGGCCGAATTAATGGCTGGTCGTGGAAGTTTTATTGAATCATTCCCACTATTTGGATACGACCTTCAGGATTACGATCAACTTTACGAAGAAAAATTAGAGCTGCTCCTTAAAATAAACGCAGCGCCTAAAATCAGCTGGAAAGGTAAATTCAGACCAGAGCTGAACAATCAAGAAGTTTTACCCAGAGCCGTAAATGACAAGCTAAAAATATGGGTAGCCGTTGGTGGAACGCCAGAATCAGTGGAACGTGCTGGTAGATTAGGCTTACCTGTAATGTTTGCTATCATCGGTGGTCAGCCGATACAGTTTAAACCCCTTTTCGATTATTATAAAAAAGTTTATGAAGCTTATGGGCACGATATGAATAAATTTGAAGTAGGCGTACATATGCACACTTTGTTTGGCGAAAAAAGCAGTGAAATTGCAGATTACTACTATCCACTTTATTCTGCTCAGATGAACAGAATCGGTAAATCACGCGGTTGGGCACCTTATCAACGCAATCAGTTCGACGCTGGCAGAAACAGTAGCGGTGCTTTGATTATTGGCGATGTAAACGAATCAGTAGAGAAAATTTTGGCTATAGAAGAAACCTTTGGTTTAACCCGTTTCTCAGCCCATATGGACGTTGGTGGGCCTTCTCACATAGCTTTGATGAAATCAATAGAGTTATTCGGAAGCAAAATTGCACCAAAAGTGCGCGAGGCTTTAAAGAAATAAATTAAGCCTCGTTCTTTTTTCTAAAAATCTGTAAAAAAGAATAGATATAACAACCTATACAAATGGCAAATAAACTTTCTAACAAAGCGAAAACGATCATGATGGAGGTAAAAATTAGCGCTACATTATAATAATCAAATAAATATACCGCGGTAATCAAGAGGCAAAATCCAAAGCCTAAGGTTGCCGCGAACTTTTTTGGAGCAAGATCTTTCATTTTCGGCGAAAGCGAAAATGCATCAGCTATTTTAACAGCGATAAATTTCAACAAACTAAATTTACCTGACGTAAATGCCCTTGACGCGAAATCAAATATCAGGAAAACAATTGCCCAATAATTTGAAAACAGAATACAAGCAATTGCGATCACAGCAACCATAAAGGCAATAATCCTAACTACATTCTCATTTACTCGTTCTGCTGATATTGGGCAAGATAATTCCATATGGACAATTTTGATGTAAATTTAACGAATTAATTTAATGTGTATACAATCCAACAAAAAACCACCCCCAACCCCTCCTTGAAAATAAGGAGGGGAGCTGATTCACCTTGTAAAATTATATACAGCAAAAGGTTTATACCAACAACTAATCAGCACATTCTTATAATAAAGTATAACCAAAGAGTTCAAACTACAAATCTCAATAATGGGAATTGATCTTGCCTCAACAGTTCCTACTCCCCTCCTATTTTAGGAGGGACAAGGGGTGGTAAACGGAGCAAAAATTAATTTAAAAATAGTTATATTGAATCATGGCAATCCATAATCTTAAATATCTAAAAGATAAAAGAAAGGAGCTGAGAAACAATCTCACCCCTGCTGAGGCTACCATGTGGATGTATCTGCAAAATTCAAGACTTAATGGCAAAAAATTCAGACGCCAACACAGTGTTGGAAATTATATTTTGGATTTTTACTGCCCATCAGAAAAATTGGCTATTGAAGTTGATGGCAATAGTCATGATGATTATTCAGCAGAAATATACGACAAAGAACGAACTGATTTTTTAAACAGCAAGGGAATTAAAGTAGTCAGATTTGATAATATTGAAGTTTTCGAATCTGAAGAACTGGTTTGTGAAGCCATCAAAAATCATTTTAAAAACAAATGACTAATAACCACCCCCAACCCCTCCTTGAAAATAAGGAGGGGAGCTAATTCATTTGGTGAAAATTTAAATAAAGCAACAGGTTCAAACTATAAACCTTAATACCATAAGCTAACCTTGCCTCAGCACATCCTGTTCCCTCATATTTAGGAGGGAAAAGGATGATAAGAGCGTTACCTCAACTCATTCGCAAAATTTTCCGTACCCAATAGAAATACATTCTTATATTTAGTAAAGTAAAATTACGCACTACCAGATATAGAATGGATAATTCCGAAAAATTAAACCTGCTATTAATTAAGCTAGAGAACCTTTTGCTCAGGCAACAAGGCTTTGAAGCCGAAATTCAAGCTTTAAGAAATGAGGTTATGGCGCTGCAATCGCCAGGCTCAGCACCTATTTCCGCAACAATAAATCCTGAACCAACAATTGCACCTCCACCAAGAAATACACCACCAGGTATTGTTGCACAACAAGCTGGCCCACCTCAACCTATCCCTGCACCTATTCCATCTCCTGCAAACCCAGCACAGCCTAATTTTGCTGACAGATTTAAGCGTGAAAACATGGTTAAATCTGATTTCGAGAAATTTATCGGCGAAAACTTAATCAGCAAGATTGGAATCCTGATTTTAATTATCGGTGTGGCCATTGGTGCTAAATATGCCATTGATCACGATATGGTTAGCCCACTTACAAGGATCGTATTGGGTTATGCCATTGGAGCTGGTTTAATGGCTTTTACCATAAAGCTTAAAGTTAAATACGAAAATTTTTCTGCCGTTTTGCTTAGTGGTGCGATTGCCATCATGTATTTTATAACATATGCTGCCTACGATTTCTACGCCTTGATTCCGCAGGCATTGGCCTTTGCTTTAATGGTTGTATTCACCTCATTTACCGTTGTTGCAGCCATTAAGTACAACAAACAGGTTATTGCCCATATTGGCTTAGTTGGTGCTTATGCTGTCCCTTTTTTACTGAGCGATGGTTCTGGCAAGGTTGGCGTTTTGTTTACCTACATGGCCATTATCAACATCGGGATCCTGATACTCAGTTTCAAAAAATACTGGAAACCTCTATTCTATGCATCTTTTGGCTTAACATGGATTATCTTTTCCGCCTGGCGGTTGGATTTAAGCAACACGAACAATTACTTTAGTATTGCGCTACTATTTTCCACCATATTTTTCCTCACTTTTTACATCACCAATCTGGCTTATAAAGTAAGTAAAAAAGAAATCTTTGGCTTCAGCGATGTCGTAATCTTACTTTTAAATTCATTCGTATACTACGGAATAGGTTATCTAATATTATCCGATGATAAAAACAGCACTGAATTATTAGGCTTATTTACGTTGGCGAATGCCGTAATCCATTTTGTGGTGAGCTTAATTATTTACAAGAAAAATCTTGCAGATAAAAACCTTTTTTACCTCATCTTGGCAATGGTGATTACCTTTATTACCATGGCTGTTCCTGTTCAGTTAGATGGCGGTTGGGTAACTATTTTCTGGGTTGTAGAAGCCGCTGTACTATTCTATTTAGCACGGGTGAAAAAGATATTTATTTACGAAAAACTATCCTTTCCATTACTATTCCTGGCCTTTTTCAGCTTGCTCGAAGATTGGATAACCTATTATGATATCTATAACGGAAATGCAACCGTAATCACACCAATCCTTAACGTTGGCTTTTTAACCGCATGTATATTTATTGCCTGCTTTTTCTGGATGTTTAGCATCAGCAAAAAAGAAAGTGAAGAACCAGTAGCATGGATCTGGATGAGGCAGATACTCAGTTACTCTATTCCTGCTATTTTGGTTTTTGTAATCTACATTACCTTTAGAATCGAGATTTCTAAATACTTTAACAACCTTTTCGAGCTCAGCAAGATTAACCCTAATCCAAAAACAAGGTTTTACGATTCAATTAGTGAATACAACTATAATTACCAGACTTTAAAAACAACATGGATTTATATCTACACCCTATTTTTTGCTTCAGCATTAAGCTATTTGAACATTAAAAAGCTAAAAAACAGTGAACTCGCTATCGCTAACCTTATTGTTAACATCTTGGTTATCGTAACGTTTCTAACTTTCGGACTTTATAACTTAAGCGAGCTTAGGGATACCTATTTACTTCCTGAAAGTAAATATTTCATTATTGGCCCATTTAATATAGGTATCAGGTATGTGGCAATCGCTTTTTTTGCTTTAATGGTTGTACAATGCTACCAGCTGCAACGTTCGGGGTTATTGATAAAAGATTTGAAAATCATGTTCGATTACCTACTTTATCTTTCCCTGTTATGGATCATCAGCAGCGAATTGATCAATATTTTAGAACTATCACACTCAGAAGGAAGTTATAAACTGGGTTTGAGTATTCTTTGGGGTATCTTTTCATTATTCTTAATTAGTATGGGCCTGGCCAAAAACAAAAAACACTTGCGCATTGGGGCAATGGTTTTATTTGGAATAACATTGATCAAACTTTTCTTTTACGATATCTATTCTCTAAGCACAATCTCCAAAACCATAGTTTTTGTGTCGTTGGGGGTGTTATTGCTCATCATTTCTTTCCTTTACAATAAATACAAACATTTAATTATAGATGATGTTAAAGCTGAAAATTAAACTATTTACTCTACTTCTATTTTGTGCCAGCATCACAAATGCACAAACCAATACCTACAAATTTAAGCGGAGTATAACCGGCATTAATACGGTTTGGCATAAAATGGCGCTGCCAGATGATTTATATAAAAAAGCAAATGCAGGTTTCGAAGATTTAAGGATTTTTGGCATTAATGGAAAAGATACCGTAGAAGTTCCTTACTTATTAAAACAGCGTGCTGATAAGGTAACTACAAATGATATTACATTTAAACCGATTAACCAAAGCACCAATACAAATGGTTATTATTATACTTTTCAATCGCCAGGAATAAACTTAATTAATCAGATTAAGCTGGCTTTTAAACAAGAAAACTTCGATTGGAAAGTTGCCCTCGAAGGCAGTAATGACAACAAAGAATGGTTTTCGATCTTAACTGACTACAGAATTCTTTCCATCAAGAATAACGATACGGATTACCAGTTTACCAAATTGAATTTTACAGATTCGAAATATCAATATTTTAGAATTGCAGTAAAAAGCCCAGTACAGCCCGAACTATTGGAAGCAAAAATTTCGAAAACTGATACCATAAAGGGAACCTATCAGGAGGTTAAGTATCAATCTTTCAACCTTAAAAACGATGTATCTAAAAAAGAAACAATTATTGATGTAACCTTAGCTAATCCCTTTCCCCTGTCCAATTTAAAGTTGAATGCACAAAGCGATTTCGATTTCTACCGTTCCATCAAAATTGAATATGCAACAGACAGTTTTAAAACCGATAAAGGCATACAGTACAATTATGCAAATCTTTATGAAGGCACAATAAGTTCTTTGGAAGAACCAACATTCAATTTTGTAAATACCATTGCTTCCAGATTAAAAATTATTATTCAAAACAATGATAATAAGCCATTACGTTTAAACGGCTTACAGTTAAAAGGAAATATTTATGAAATTATAGCCCGGTTTGATGATCAAAAAGACGAATATGCTTTATATTATGGCAATGAAAAGGCTACTGGTCCGGTTTATGAAATAGAAAAATTTGAAAGTAAAATTCCAACTAATTTAACCAGCGTTAACATTGGAGCAGAACAGCAAAACCCTGCCTACTCCATTAAAACAGAAAAACCATTATTTGAAAACAAAGCATGGCTTTGGGTATTAATGGCAGTGATTATTGCACTACTGGGCTGGTTTTCATTTAAAATGTTGAGGAATTAAGATTACTTAAATTATTAGCTAAAAAAGTTATAAACAAACCATGAAGAACATTTTCCAACCCGCGGTAACTAGCGAAATTATTGAAAGAATTAACAAGCTTACCCCTACTACAACTCAACTTTGGGGTAAAATGAACGTTGCTCAGATGTTGGCACATTGCAATGTAACTTACGAAATGGTTTACGATGACATCCATCCAAAGCCAGGTCCAATAATGAAGTTTATCCTGAAAAAATTAGTCAAAAGCAAAGTGGTGAACGAGAAACCTTACCCTAAAAATAATCAGACGGCACCACAGTTTATTATTAAAGGTGAAAGAGATTTCGAAAAAGAAAAAATCCGTTTAATTAATTACATCACTCAAACTCAGCAGCTTGGTGAAACCCATTTCGACGGCAAAAAATCGCATTCATTTGGTCCATTAGTAAAAACAGAGTGGAACAACATGTTTTATAAACACTTGGATCACCATTTAGCACAATTCGGGGCTTAATATCAGGCATGTAAACTGCAAATTATTGTCTAAATCACCCCCTTAAATCGTCACTTTTAAACCTTACACAGCATAAAAATCTTGCCTAACTTGTGGTAACAAAAAACTCATATAAAATGGCAAAACCACTTGTAACATGCCTTTGGTTTGACGGACAAGCTGAAGCAGCAGCAAAATACTATTGTACAGTTTTTAAAGATTCTAAAATTACGCAGGTTACTCCCATGGTAGTTACTTTCGAACTAAATGGAAATAAATTTATGGGCCTTAATGGCGGTCCGCAATTTAAGTTCGATGAGGCTATTTCTCTTATGGTAAACTGCGATAGTCAGGACGAAATAGACTATTATTGGGATACTTTCACAAATGATGGTGGCACAGAAAGCGTTTGCGGATGGTTAAAGGATAAATTCGGACTTTCGTGGCAAATTGTTCCATCAAACATTGGTGAACTTATGGCAGAGCCTGAAAAAGCAAAAAGAGTAATGGATGTGGTTATGCAAATGAAAAAAATCGACAAGAAAAAGCTCGAAGACGCTTAATTACATCCTATAAACCCCTGGCGGTATAAAGAAAATTTACTATATTCGGTTATATGAAAAGATTAACGATTTTAACCGCGTTAATCATCCCTATATTTCTTTGTACCTCTTGGGGTTTCTTTGCACATCAAAGGATAAACAACCTTGCCGTTTTCACTTTGCCATCTGATATGATTGGTTTCTATAAAAAGAATATCAAATACATTACCGAACATGCCGTTGATCCCGATAAACGGAGGTATGCCGATACTCTAGAGGCGCCTAGGCATTACCTCGATGTGGAAAATTACGAGAAAAGTATTGATAGTATTCCTAAAAAATGGGATGATGCCTTGGCTAAATACGGCCTGAAAAAACTGAACACTGATGGTATTATTCCCTGGCAAATACAGCGTAGCTATTATGGTTTAGTTAAAGCCTTTAAAATGCGTGATTCGGTAAAGGTTTTAAAATATTCTGCAGATTTAGGTCATTACATTGGCGATGCACATGTTCCATTACACACTACCGCCAACCATAATGGCCAACTCACCAATCAGGTAGGTATACATGCCTTTTGGGAAAGCCGTTTACCCGAATTATTTTCGACCAATTATAATTTTGTTGTTGGCAAAGCGGATTATATTGAGAACCCATTGCAAGAAATCTGGAAAATACTCAAACACACGCACAGTTTGGTTGATACCGTATTAACTTTCGAAGCTGAACTGAGCGCATCATTTCCTTCCGACAAAAAGTACAGCTTTTCTGAAAGGAATAATACTGTGCTTAAACAATACTCTACGGCCTATTCAAAAGCCTACCATATTAAAATGAATAACATGGTAGAAAAGCAAATGCGTGCTGCCATATTGAAAACGGGCTCATTCTGGTATTCTGCCTGGGTTGATGCAGGCCAGCCGGTGCTTAAAAACCTGGTTAAAACAGCGTTATTACCTGATGAGCAAAAAGAAAGTAATAAGGTAGAAAAGAATTATCAAAATGGTTCCCTAATTGGCAGGGAACTATAATTACGCCTTTGTATCCTCTCCTTCAATAATTGCCTCAATCTTTTTAGGCTGAAAACGACTTCTGACGGCTGCCCAGACGGCAGGAACAAAAGTTACCACAGCAATAAAAATAATAACCAGTTCGAAATTATTTTTAATTATCGGAATTTGTCCTAATAGATAGCCACCTAACAATAAGGCAAATATCCAGGCTACTCCACCAACAACGTTATAATAGGTAAAACGACCGAAAGGCATTTTGGCTATTCCAGCTACAAATGGTGCAATGGTTCTGAAAATTGGAAGAAATCTGCTTAGCATAATGGCCTTACCACCGTGTTTCTCGAAAAATTCGTGAGATTGATGATAATATTTAAGCTTCAAAATTTTGTTCTTTTCTTTAAATACGCCTGCACCTAAAAAACTCCCGAGTTTATAGTTAACTGTATTTCCTAAAATTGCCGCTACAATTAATATAACGAGCATAACCCAGATATTTAAACCAGTTTCGTGTTCACCTGCAATTAAAGCCCCCATTGCAAAAAGTAATGAGTCGCCAGGAAGGAAAGGTGTAACCACAAAACCAGTTTCGGCAAAAATGATCAGGAATAAAATGAGGTAAGTCCAGGTACGGTATTCGTTAACAATTTCAGCTAAATGTACATCTATATGAAGAATAAAATCTATGAGCTGCTGTAGTAATTCCATTTATCTAATTTTGGGCAAAAGTATGAATATCAAAGGGATTAAATGCTAGTATATTGCAATAAAATTAGTTGGCAGAAATGATTCGATTTTTAAGTTCTCCCTTTTTATCACCATCGAGTAATATGATATAAACTCTACCATTATTAATATTAAGCGAATCTAAGCGTGGTACCACAGGCGGTGGGTTTGTCGCAGTAGGGTTTGTTAATTTAAACGCAAATTTCATGTTTTTATTAACCTTAACCTTTAAAGTTTTACTAGCTCCATATGCAATTGTAGATTCGACAGGTTTGGCTGTATTAGTGCTATCCGTAATTACAACACTTGAGCTTAGCGTGTAACCAAGGTTTAAAAAAGTTAGCTTAGCTGAATCAAGATCTGGTTTTACATCATCAGTATAAACTTTCAATTTTGCCGGATCGCCAGTTTTTTCTTTATAATAAAAAATCGAATAATTCTGTCCAATTTTAAATGTTTGATCTGCTAATGAAGCTACATCAACACCAGTATTTATATTACGCGAAATTATATTGTAAGCAGCATCGCCTGCAACGACCACATAACTTGTATTGGTACCGTGAGCAACTGGTGTTCCTATTTGTATCCCATTTAAATAGAAAGTTTGGGTTGTATCAGTTGAAGCGGCTTGAAAAAATCTCACTTTAGCATCACCTTCAATTAAATTATCGTTTTTGATGCAAGAGCTGATTAAAACGGCAAGTGTAAGAAGAAGAAATATTTTAGGAAACAATACGCTGTTTTTCATAATTAATCGCTGATGCTAATAAAACGTAAAGATAGCAGAAAGCATATTAAACTTTGAAATTAATTATCGGTAATGATATGCGCTTCTAATGTTGCAGCCGTAATACCACTAAACCAAATGGTGTATATCTTCCCCCCTTCTAAAGCTGTACTTTGGATGGTTTTAACACTACCAGAACCCACTACATTATATCTTAAATTGAATCCCGTATCTACCGTAAAATAGCCAGACGCTTCCTTAAAAGCCAATCCGTTAACAAATTGTGTGCCCCCTTGCACCATAACGTTTATGCCTGTGGCAAAGCTAGGTGTCAGGTTAATCAGTTTTATTTTTGCTTTATCAGTCTCAATATTACTTAAGTTATCTTCATAACTCACTATTTCCATCTCGCCCTTTTTATTGGTAACCAAAAAAGTAGTGTACGTAATAGATGGTGTGAAGTTTAAAGAGGTATCAGTAGTTATATTATTTGTTCCGGAATACGAAACGCTTCTATTACCAGATGGTATTTTTACATAATCACTGGTTTCGCCAAAAGCTAAAGCTACAGTGGTTAGTTTCTCATTATCTAAATAAACATCCTGATTCACATTGGCCTGCGATGCATTGACCATTTTTACCTTGGCCTGGCCTTTAACTACTTCATCTGGATTATTCTTTTTACAAGATGATAGGCCTATACTATATAAGCCGGTGAGCAAAATCAGTGATTTAGAGAGATTGTTATAGATTTTCATTGCTTGTGTTAGTTTATTAAAAACAAAAATGGCTCGGTCAAAAACCAAGCCATTTTCTTATTAAAACTAATAAATTAGTTTTTTTCTAATAACTATTATTTAGCATAACAGGCATCACCAACATTAAAACATCTTCATTTTCATCATTGGTCTGGGGAATTAAAAGTCCAGCTCTATTTGGTGTTGAAAGTTCTAGCGTAACTTCATCACCACTTAAATTACTCAACATTTCAATTAAAAAGCGTGCGTTAAAGCCTATTTCGAGGTCTTCGCCATCATATTGGCAGCTTAAACGCTCATGTGCTTCGTTAGCAAAATCCAAATCCTCTGAAGAGATATTTAATTCGCTTCCACTAATTTTCAATCTTACCTGGTGTGTTGTTTTATTCGCAAAAATTACAACCCTACGAAGTGTGTTTAAAAACAAGCTTCTGTCTATAATTAGTTTATTAGGGTTATTGGTTGGAATTACTGCCTCATAATCTGGATAGCGCTCGTCTATTAAACGACACACTAAATTGATATTTTCAAACTTAAAGAAAGCACTTGTTGCATTATAATCTACTGATACATTAATATCAGTTGAAGGTAAAGCAGCTTTTAAAAGTGTTAACGCTTTTTTAGGAAGAATAAATGATGTTGCTTTATCCGCTTTGCTATCCATACGGCGATACCTCACCAATTTATGTGCATCGGTAGCTACAAAGGTAATGTGCTGAGGAGATAACTGACAGAATACACCTGTCATAGCTGGGCGCAACTCATCATTACTTACTGCAAAAATAGTCTTTGTAATGGCTTCAGTTAAAACTGATGCAGGTAAGTTTACAGAAGAAGCGTTTTCTACTACGGGAATCTTTGGAAAATCATCCCCATTTTCACCACTCAATTTATATTTACCATCTCCAGCACTGATCTCGATCGCAAAAGTACTATCATCGATATTAAATGCGATGGGTTGATCTGGCAATGTTTTAAGCGTATCTAATAAAATTTTAGATGGAACAGCCACTTTACCTTCTTCCTTGGATTCTACAGCTAAAGCAGTTGTCATGCTGGTTTGCAGATCGGTAGCAGAGATAGTTAAGTTTCCATCTTTAATTTCGAAAAGAAAATTTTCTAATATAGGCAAAACCGTACTGCTGCTTGATGCACCATTTACGGTTTGTAAGTGTTTTAATAGAGTTGATGTGGATACAATAAATCTCATGATATTATTTAGTCTTCTTCAAAAATATAAAAATTATTTAGCGTACTTGTATTTGCGGTGATAATGTTGAAAAATCGCAAAGAATATTAACAATAGCAAGGGTGCCACCACATTTATAAATTGCCATTTCGATTTTTCGAGCTTAATTTTGGCTTTATCCAACAATCTAATTTTTACTTCTTTATTTCGTAGCGCAATTAAGTTGTCGTTATCTGTAAAATAATCAACAATATTGAGCAATAAAGCCTTATTGCCAAAAGTACGCTGCGAATAACGATCGAAACCTAAGGGAAAGGGAGTTCCATTTTGCTCCGATACCTGGTTTTTAAAAATATCGCCATCTCCTATCACGATCATTTTAGCCGGTTTGCTTGTACTTTCCAGGGTATAAGGCTGTGTAATGGTAGCCGGTAAAGGTCTCCCAGCAAAAACCGATGGAAAATTACCTTCTAACATTAAACCAACCTGCTGTGGTTTACTTTGGAAAGACCGCGGATCTAATTGTTCGCTTACCATTTGCAAGCTAAACAATTTCGGCACATTATATACTTTATTGTAAGGAGATGTAGCTAAAATATACGATTTCTGTACGCCTTTAACGCCAATAGTATCTACTGTACTTGGAAATTCAGATTTTACACCATCCAACTTTTTCACCACACTTTCAGCTGTATCGGGTAATAAAATCGGGTAATAAATCCAAGGCACCAATTGCATTTGGTTTTGCCCGCCTACAACACCTGTAGAAACCGGAATCTCGGCACTGTTTGCCGGATCGGCAATAATATCATAATTAACCCTAGCTCCATACATAAAGAGCATATCATCCAGGTTTAAATTACTGTTAACGGCCATTTGACCACTTTTTCCTCGCAAACTATCCAATTCGGCATTTACCTGATCAATACTCCAAAGGACCCTCCCACCGTTCATTACAAAATAATTGATTTTGTATTTCTCGGTTTCTGTAAAAGGTTTCTTAGGCTTGGCGATAATCAACATTTTCAACTTATCAAGCCCTGCTTTATCAATACTATTTAAATCAATACGGCCAACCAAATAACTGCTAGATAGAGAGTGAATAGCATCAGCCAGTTGCAAATCGGAAAGTTCGCCATTTGATTCTGAGAAGCCAATCCGAGGGTTATCACCCGAAAGTACTTTCTTTAAACTAGAAGTAAAAATATATTCCAGATTTTCAATAGAGCGGTTTATATTGTCTTCGTAATTTCCGCGGGTATCTAAATTTTGAAAGAGTTTAATGGGAAATTCCTTTCCTTCACTTTCCATCATGGCCATCGGAAATACAAGTTTCTGCGTTAATCCACTTTCAGTTTTAACACTTAAATTGGTCGCTTCTATTCCTCTTTCGTACAAATTATTGATCACTGTATCTTGATCGGCCTGATTAAGCCCTGCTAAAGGGTCAACAAAAACCACCTTGACCTCGGTTTTAGCATAAGCCTGATAATCAGATAAAATATCCGAGACCGCAGCCTGCAGCCGTTTAAAAGCAGGTGGTAACTCTCCCGCTAAAAACACAGTAATGATTACCGGTTTTTCATTTTGCTCCAATAAAGATTTCGTTTTATCACTTAAAGTAAAGCGTTTATCAGCAGTAAAATCAAAACGATAAAAAACATGCTGACCTACAAAATTTAAAATAATTAATGCGGCAATAACGATGATAGAATTTACCCATTTATTTTTCAGCTTCATTATCGTTTCCCTCCCATTATTATTTTAGTGACAAACAAAAACAGCACTGAAAAAGTGACAAAGTAAATGAGATCTCTGGTATCTAAAACACCACGGCTTATCGAAGTATAATGTTGATTAATCCCTAAACTGCTCATGATATTCTCAATACCTTGAAATGCAGCAAGCTGACTGCTATAATCGAAACCTAAAAAAGCGAATGCACATAAAGCTGCGCTGATAACAAAAGCAATCACCTGATTTTTAGTCAGTGCAGACGAGAAAACACCAATCGAGGTAAAGGCAGCACCTAATAAAAATAAACCGATATAAGAGCCAGTAACCGATCCTGAATCGATATTCCCTTCAGGAAAGCCCAGCTTTGAAATGCTATAGTAATAAATTAACGTTGGGATTAGGGCAAATAATACCAAAACCAAACTCGCTAAATACTTTGCTACGATGATCTGCCAGATCTGAATGGGGCGGGTAATTAAAAGCTCGTAGGTTCCCTCTCTCCGCTCTTCGGCAAAAGAGCGCATCGTAATGGCTGGAATAAGAAACATAAAAAGATAAGGAACCAAACTGAAAAAACCATCAAGTTCGGCATAACCATAATCAAGTATAGAGGTATCAGGAAAAAACCAAAGTAACAGGCCAGAAACCAATAGAAAAATGCCAATGGTAATATAAGCAACCATCGAACTTAAGAAACTGAATAACTCGCGTTTAAAAACTGCGTACATGTGCTATTAAAACGCCGAAGTTAACCATTTATTCCTGCAAATTTAAAAGGAATTGATTAAATGAATGTATTATCAAATCAGTGATATTTAAATTTAAAAAGAGGCCTTATTATAAATTTCGAATTGTTATCCTGAGGGATAATTTATTTTATAAAAATCAATATGAGTGACGTGTAATTGATTTCTTTTTCCATACACCACGGTCTCGGCTCGCCGCCGCCGAAGGGCTCTTTCTTTTTGGCATCAAAAAGAAACAAAAAATGCCGGCTGAAAATTTTTCTTTTGAAGCCAGTTGTACGGCAAGAACAGTACAGCCCGAAAAATTTGTTAGGCCGGATTTAAGTAGAACGGGGATACCGTGCTATGGCCTAGCTGGATGGAAATGCAAAAGCAGTTAAAATACTGATTAATAATGATTTGTAAAATAACGTCAATGATAGCCTGTCGAAGGACTTGGTTGAATAACCTTTTATGTGTTTCGACAGGCTCTCCGTAGGAGTCCTTTGGACAACATGACAGAACTTGAGGAGGAATTTTCTTTATGTTAAATCCTCTTCATAATTTCTCGATTCGGTTTAGAAAGAAAAACCTACACCCACAGAGAAAACTTTATTTTTAAAGGTAATCTCGTCTGAGAGATCAGTATCTGCAACGCTGCTTAACCCCAATCCGTAGCCAGCATGGATATTAAAGCCGTTATTTAATTGGTAACCTGCTAAAAAGTTTAAACCAAAATCAGTCCGTTTAAATTCTGATTCTGCTTCGCCAAATTTAATATCTTCTTTTATCGACCCGTATTTACCATTTGCACTTAATGCATAAGCAAAATATGGCCCTGCACCCAGAAACACTTTACCAGAGCTTCCTACTTTAAAATTCGCCAATAAGTTTACCGGCAACTCCAGATATTTAAAATTTAATGTTGCCTCTTCAGTAGTTGTAATGTCATTATCTTCAAAGTCAATGTCGCCGCTGGCCAGTTTTGTTCCTTTGTTTATAAAAGTTAAACCAGGTTGAATTGAAATTACATCAGACAGTACAAATTCGGCTGTACCGCCAACATAATAAGATGTTTTTGCATCAAAACTTACCGATGTGCTTCCTGATGAGATGGTCATGTTTGGAAAGGCCACCCCGGCTTTTACGCCAAAAATTACAGGTTTGTTTGATTGAGCTGAAGCTGCAAAGCCTAAACCTGCAACTGTTAATAAAGATAATACTAGTTTTTTCATCTGATTTTTCATGTTTTCAATGGTGATGAAGCTATCATGATTTTGCAAATCATGATGGTTTCATCTGATTTTTTTGAGAGTTTTTTTGAAAATTATTTTTTAGTTTCCGTGCCTTCGCATACCAAGCGAAAACAGTGCAGTAATAGACAAACTAATTTAATAGTTAAAATTTTATTTTCTAAGGCTCACACCTTAAATAGCTGATAAACAACAAAGCCCCCAACTTCTTGGAGGCTTTTGAATGAATTATGTTTTTTATTACAAACCGAATGCAAATGCAGCACGTAAGCCGATAAAGCCTGTAGAACCACCATTTCCTGACCAGTTTTCGTAACGTAAACCGAAATCTAAACTAGATTTATCAGCAACAGAAAACGATGCACCTAAAGTTGGAGCAATTGCAAATAAAGTGCTGCCACCTGTTTCAGTACTAATTGCTGCGCCTAGTTCACCAGCACCATAAAAGTTGCCACCAAAATAATATTTGGCACCAGCTTTTAATGGAATAACACCATAACTAGTTTTTTGCCCAAGAGCCTTCAGAAAATCTTTTGCATCTCCTGTAGCCATTAATGATAAATAACCAGCAGAACCAGTTAAATTTAAATCTTTTGCTACGGGATGTTCGTATTGTAATGAACCGCCTACGATTAAGGTATTAGAATTTTTTTCTGTTGGTAAACCAAACTCAGCACCGATGCTTAGTTTTTGAACCGCTCCTTCTGTTTGAGCTGAAGCTGCAAAGCCTAGGCCTGCAACCATTAATAAAGAAAGTAATACTTTTTTCATGTGATTTTTATTTATTGTTCGTTAATTATTTGTCGATTTTAGACAAGCATTATGCCAAAAACGTTACAAATAAAATAAAAAAGACAGAAATAAAGCCATAAACAACTGATTTACTGATTATTATACAAAATAATATAATTATTCCGAAAAGTTGTAATAACGCTAAAAAAGCATAATCATTGTATGTTTATCATGAATTAATTGAATAAAAAATAATAATTAGCCTTCATAATTATTAAATTATAATCCAAACATATAGGCAAATCTAATTCCAACAAAACCCTTGGTGTTTATTTTATTTAAATCGGAAAACTCATTTTTGCCTGTCCATGCTTCATATCTTATGCCTAAATCCAGTTTATTTTGGCCAGATAGTTTAAACTGATTTCCAATGCCAGGCGACCAAACAAATAAAGTTTTTTGTCCATTATTTAATGGCAATGCCGCACCTAGCTGCCCTTCTGCGTAAAAGCTTTCTCCCAGCTGATATTTCAAGCCAGCTTTAGCGGGGATATAAGTTAAATCCTGAACTTTAAGAAACTGGTTGCGTTTACCAAAAAAATTCATAAAACCTCCATTTAAGGATATGGCAAAATCTGAAGCTATCGGAAAATCAGCTTTTATTGATGCGCCCAAACCTATTCCGGATAAATTAACGAAGTTTCCCGATGGTAAACCTATTTCTGCACCAATACCAATACTGGTGGAGTTTTGGGCTTTCAATATACCAGGTGCTAAAAACAGAAGAGTTATTAGTGCATTTTTGATTTTTGGACGAAGCATGAATTAAGCAGTAAGTTTTCTAAAAATATCTTCTAATGATTGCTGTTGATGTATCTTTTTCAGGCCTTCGAGCGAATCTTTCGCTACGATTTTACCTTTGCTAATAATGATAATGTCATCACAAATGGCTTCCACCTCTTGCATGATGTGTGTAGAAATGACAACCGTTTTAGCTGCTCCTAATGTTTTAATTAGCTGCCTGATCTCAACCAGTTGGTTTGGATCTAAACCAGAAGTGGGTTCATCTAAAATTAAAACCGCTGGATTATGGATTATCGCCTGTGCCAGACCTACCCTTTGGCGGTACCCTTTAGATAACATACCGATTTTCTTATGCTGTTCTGGTGTTAAACCTACCATTTTGATTACTTCATCAATCCGCGCAGGCAAATTGTGAAGCTTATAAGTTTGGCCAACAAAATTTAAAAATTCCTTTACATACATATCAGCATAAAGCGGGGTATTTTCAGGTAGATAGCCAATATGCTTTTTAGCTTCGATAGCTTCTGAAAGAATGCTTTTACCAGAAATTTCAGCCTCACCAGATGTGGGTTCTAAATAACCGGTAAGCATACGCATGGTGGTAGATTTACCAGCTCCATTAGGGCCAAGAAAACCTAAAATACGACCTGGCTTGGCTTCAAAACTAATTGAATCGACCGCCTTTTGCTTATCGTAGTGTTTAGACAGATTTTTAACTGAAATACTCATTTTGTGTTTTTTACCACAGATTTGCACAGATAAACACAGATTTCATAATTGGCTAAACCATCTGTGTTCATCCTTTCCATCTGTGGTTAATTAATATGCGCTGAACTTATTTTTTTATTGTACCTAAACTTATCCAGTTCTTCTGATGCCTGTGGCAAATTATCTCCCGACAAAATATCTGCACCATTGTTAACCAAATGATAATAAACATTTTTTACAGGGCTGGCAATCGCACTTTTGTCGATATTTCCCATGGTACCTAAAATGGTGGTAATGCATTTGTTGTGCAGGTATTGGTACAATTCTTTCTGTGGAACAGAAACACCAACAAAAGCTACAATGCGGGAATTGGGAATACCCAAGCTATTTAAGCGTTTCAATTCTGCTTTCTTTTGAACGGAGGCTGAAATCATGAGTTCGGGTGCCAATTGATGTACCTCTTTAGCCTGATCTGCAGTATAGGTAATGATGATCGAATTACTTTCTACCTTATATTGTCTTACCTTTTCAATCACCTTGGCATAAGAAACGCCCTTTTTTAAATCGATCGTTAATAAAACCTTTCCTTTACTCCAGCTTAATACACTATCTAAAGTTGGGATTTTAAATTTTGTTTCTTTGCCCTCATCATCTTTAAGATTAAAAGCTTTTAACTCCTCGTAAGTATAATTGCCAATCGGCCCTTTTCCTGTCGAAGTGCGATCGAGCTTATCATCGTGCATAATCACCATTACCGAATCTTTACTATAAGCAATATCAAATTCGATAATTACTGGATTATACGTTGTGGCATTCTCGAATGTTTCGATGCAGTTTTCAGGAAAACCAGGCATTGGGCCACCACGATGAGCACTAATTAATGGAAAACGGTTTTCTGGCGACCACTTTAAGAATTGATATAACTCCGTTGGTGTATTAAACTTAATATATTGATGTTTTTTTTCTTCTGGTTTACATGAGGTAAAAACTGCAACAATGACCAAGAATAGCAAATGATGAAATTTCATGCTTCAAAAGTAGGAAAAAATGGAAGATGGAGGAGGTAAAATGGAATTCTTAAAATGGTTCACTACTTAATTGTTGAAATTGGTAATTGTGATGTGTATTTCAAATAAACAACAGTTTAAACAATTAACCTTCATGCAAAACCATTTTTGATGGCAAAAACAGCCAATCCTACCCGGGTTTTAAGTTCCAGTTTTTCGCATAACTGATCGCGATAGCTTTCTACAGTCCTTGGGCTACAGAACATTTTATCGGCTATTTCCTTATAATTAAGCTCGGTAACGGTGTATTTTAAGAACTCTTTCTCCCGATCTGAAATTTTGATCTCCATATCTTTGGTTTTATTCAGGCTGGAGAAAATAATTTTTGATGCCCAATCAGGATAAAAAAATCCGTTGATATTCAATTTTGTAAGTGCATTTTCGAGCTCTACTGGATGTGCATTTTTTAGCAGGTAGCCTTTAGCGCCATTGCTAACCATTTTAATCACGCTTTTTTCTTCACCCTGCATGCTCAAAGCCATTACTTTTACCTCCGGATGATGCGCGGTTACCCAGGCTACGGTTTCAAAACCATCCATAATGGGCATACTAATGTCTAAAAGTAAAATATCGGGGATTTTATTACTGTTTTCGAAGTTTTTAATTAACTCTTTTCCGTTTTCACAGACGTAGATAACCTCAAAGGCTGCAAAATTATCTATAATGCCCTGGAGTGCTTTTGCAATCAGGATATGATCATCAACAATAACTATAGTTTTTTTCATGCCGGGCCATTTAAAATAATAGTAAGTGTAGTGCCTAAATCGGGTTTGCTTTCTAAATTAAATTGTCCACCGATAATTTCGGCTCTTTTTTTCATGTTTTTTAATCCTATACCGTCAGAAGTGATTTTACCATAATCGAATCCTACTCCATCATCCTGTATTTTTAACGCTAAAAAAACTTCAGGAGAAGAATTTAATTGGATTTTAATATTGCTGCAATCCGCATGTTTTAAGCTGTTTTGAAGAAATTCTTGGGTTATCCTTAATAATACGTTCTTTTTCACAAACTCCAGATCTATACTTTCGAAATTGTATTGAAAGGTTACCTTACATTTTTTCAAAGCATTGAGGTTGTTCACTTCTTCCTGTATTAAAGTTACAATTTCATTTTCACTTATATTATCGTTAGTTAAATTTTTCGATAAACTTCTTAAATCTTGCAACGATGAATTAATGATCTGATAAATCTGCTCTATTCGGTTACTAACCTGTGGCACTTTATTTTCGTGTACCAATTGCTGGGTATAAAGGCTCACCAATGTTAATTTTTGCCCGATATTATCGTGTAATTCGCGGCCAATCTGCTGCATAGTGGCCTGTTGGATTTCTAACTGGGTAGTTAAAAGTTCCTTTTGGTGTATTTCATTGGTGATTTTGATTTCATTCAGATATTCTCTTTTCCGCTCTTTGTATTTTTTGATATAAACCATAATGGCGACTACAAAGAGCACAAAAAACAGGTTAAAAAGGATGATTGTAATTAAGAGTTCTGTTTTCCCCATATAAATGAAATTGAGAATAATACATACATAACTATACCCGAAACCAGAAAATAATCGAAATAAATATTCCAGATTTGGATATAAGCCCTCAATAATGAATAAAAGGTAAGAAAAGGTAATGTACCAATATAGAATAAGGTTACGCCCAAATTAATATAAAACATCCTATTTTCTTGAAAGTTAAGAATGTTAATTGAGTTTACCTGGTTATAATATTCTTTGATAACCAAAAACATTAAGAGTAAACATCCAAAAGTATAGTTAATGGAAAAATATATTTTACTTTCCTTAAAGAACAATCTACTTAGTATAAATGAGATTACGTACAATAAAGAGAGTATCCAAAATAGCCTTTTATCATTAAATGATTTCACGGCATAAAGCCAATAAAAAAAGATAAATTGAAAAGGGATAACGATATAATTATAATATTTTGTTTTCGAAAAACTAACATATTCACCTCCCCATTTCCCAATTACTTCACAGATAAAAATAATGATCAGATAATAGATAAAACACCTCCAATACTGCCCCTTTAATCGTTTAAAATAGCATAGTGCAATCAATGCAGCTCCTCCTTCAATCCAGAGAAAAATGTCGCTCAGAAATTTCTGGAAGTCGCTCATTTCATTACGATATTAATAAGTTTCTATTGCTGAATCAGCTGGTGGAATGGTTTGTCCATGGTTTTGAGCCATTACCTCCCGTGATTTACTATCCGAACTCATGGCCATCAAAGTGATTGGTTGTTCTTTTTCTCTTTCTTTTAGCGGAAAAGTAGCACGATCTAAAGGATTAAAGTCATAATCCTGGTAACTTCCATCACTGCTCTTCTTTTTTAAAGTAGGGATCATAACAAGTGTATGTTTCTGAGCATAATTTTTCCCTATCGATTTTTCATCTTCAAAACCGTCCCATTCGTTTTCTTTTGGATATGCAGCGTAATAAAAACGGATGCCCAGCGCCCCATCAGCAATACGGGGGTCTACTTTTTTGCTAAAAAATTCGATATCTGCAATAAATTTTTTCAAGGTTTTTAAACCGAAAGAAACAGAATGGGCATCGTTTACTCCCAATACTTTATTGATTGCTGCTAAATGGTTGTTGCGGTAATTATCTACCATTTTTTGAATTATTGCCGGATCCATGGTATTTGGATGCCCCCGCCTTTCATTTTTTTTCATAAGATCGATTAATTTTTGTAACAGATAATATGCCAGTACCCCACATAAAAATACGATAGCATAGCTAGGTAGATGTTGCATTTCCATAATTTTTAAGTTTTAATTAAAGTTAACCTTTATTCCCAAATGTGATAAAACTTTTATAGATAACAGATGGGGTTTTCCCCATATTTTATTGTTGTTTTTACTGCTTTTTATTTTGTTGCTTTCACCATTGATTTTTAGTGGTTTACCTACTATTTTTTCGCTGTAACTATTTCAATTTTGGGTATTGTTTAACACAAAGGAACAAGCCGAAAATCCTGAATAGAGTAGGCAAAACCTAAAACCTTAAAACCATGTCAAAAACCTTGAAAAAAGAAGAAAAAGTAGAGTACACAGGAAGATACCTAGTACTACTACCAGAAGGATCCAACACCTCCGATTCTATTAACCAGATCAATTCTATTAGTGGATTGAACCTAAAAAGCTCTTTAGAATTTGAAAACGAGTTTTTCACAGATAAAGATCTCGCTAAAACTGATGGTATCATACTAGACAAGCTAGGTATCGCTATCGTAAACGAAAAACCAAAAATTGAAAATTCAATCAGCAGTTTTGGCGAAAATGATATGATTGTAGAAAAAGAAAGAGTAGTTTACGCTATTGGAATGCTCGATGAAAGTACCCAAAATTATGTAGAGGGTTACAGAGATGCAGTAAACCAAATGACCAATGTATTAGTTGGAACCGAAACAGAAGATTACGACTATGAAGAGCAAGAATCTGAAGTAGAATCTGTTGGCGCTACCTGGGGATTAAAAGCAACTAATGTTGTGCCAACTAGCTTTTTAAGATACAACCCATACAATGGTGCCGGCATTAAAGTTGCCATATTGGATACAGGATTTGATTTCCATCACCCAGATTTTGCTGGCCGCCCTGTTGTTCATCAAAGTTTTATTAGTGGAGAAAGTACACAGGATGGACATGGCCACGGCACGCACTGTACTGGTACTGCCTGTGGTCCTTCTAGCTCGCCATCGGCAACAGAAAGATACGGGATTGCTTATGCTGCAAGTATTTATATCGGAAAAGTTTTAAGCAATGGTGGATCTGGTGGAGATGGAGGCATTCTTGCTGGCATTAACTGGGCCATTGCCAACCGTTGCGATGTGGTAAGCATGTCGTTAAGGGGCTTTGTAACCGGAGCGGGTTATTCTGCTGTTTTCGAAACCGCTGCTGCCCGGGCTTTAGCACAAGGCACTTTAATTATTGCTGCTGCAGGAAACGATTCGGCAAGGCCAGGCACTGTAAGACAGGTAATGCATCCTGCAAATTGTCCATCAATAATGGCTGTAGGTGCTGTAGATGTAAATATGAATGTAGCGGCTTTTTCTAACGGAGGCCTATACCCAACTTATGGTGCTGTAGATATTGCTGCTCCAGGTGTTAATGTTTACTCTTCTACAAAACTGCCTACTAAGTATGCTAGTTGGAATGGAACCAGTATGGCTACCCCTCATGTTGCAGGTATTGCCGCACTATGGGCACAAGCATCGGGTTTGAGGGGGATTAATTTGTGGAGAAAACTAACCTCAACAGCAAAAGCGTTATCTTTACCTGGTAGAGATGTAGGTGCAGGATTGGTACAAGCACCCACAAAAACAAGATTTATTAAATACCCTATTGATAGATTCCCGATTGATAAATTCCCAATTTTAGTTAATCCAAAATTCCCTATCGATCCAATTGGCCCAATAGAAAAAATAATAAGATGAAAACAAAATGGTTAATATCTGTAAAAGATGGAGCTATAAACCAAGTGGTTAACGAGTTAGGCAAAATAGGCATTAAAGATGCTGAAGCATTAAACTCAATTGGTGTAATTGTAATTGTTCCGGGCAATCATAAAATTGCAGATATCAAAAAAATTGAAGGCGTATTAAGTGTTGAAGAGGAAAGGGATATCAGCATTTAAGCCAACAAAAACCTAATCACTCTCTTAATTTTAAAATCGGTGTGACATTTAGTTGCACCGATTTTTATATATCTGAGTTAGGCCTGATTAGATAAAGCAAATGATTAGTAAAGGTGCTGTAGCACTTTATGGGGAGGGTTCAGTCGGGCTGTTTGCTATATCTTTTGCTACCTCTTCGACTCCGCTCAGGGAGACAGCAAAAGGATGCCGCTTCCATCCCGTTTAGCTACCATGGTTCGTTATGATAATCTTTTTTCTGCAATCTGCTATCGAACCGAAAATAGAAGCACTATAGTAGCCACCTAAACCTGATTGCAGCGAACACGAGTGTAACGAAGTAAAGCGGAAAGCAGGGACTGACTAAAGCGATTAGCACTGCAATTGCTTTTCAAATCATTTGAACCATATAACAGATTTAAAGGCAAATAGGCTGACTGGCAAGGTACCTTTCGTCCATTTTCTACCACCTAAGACACCTTAGCACACCTAAATTAAGTGCAGAAATTCTAAAATCTGCAGTTCCTTTGCCATTGATCAAAAACCTTCAGCCTTATACCTTTAAACCCTCCGCCTTTTTATTATCTTTGCTGCATTATGGCTCAAAAGAATAACGACGAACAATTTAAAAATGTAATATCACACGCTAAAGAATACGGTTTTGTATTCCAGAGCAGCGAAATATATGATGGCTTAAGTGCCGTTTACGATTACGGCCAATTGGGTGCCGAATTAAAAAACAACATTAAAACCTACTGGTGGAAAGCCATGGTACAAATGCATGAAAACATTGTAGGGATCGATTCTGCAATTTTTATGCATCCTAAGGTTTGGAAAGCCAGCGGACACGTTGATGGTTTTAACGACCCAATGATCGACAACAAAGATTCTAAAAAACGTTACCGTGCTGATCAGTTATTAGAGAATAAAATTGATGAGCTATATGCTGAACTGGCCAATTTCAGCGCTGAAAATAAAGCGAAATTTGAAGAATTTCAACAAGAAATATTGGGTTTAAGCGATGAAGGTCAGGCGAGCTGGGTGCCAACGTTTAAAGATGAGGACACGATTTTAGATCACGTAAAATATCCTTTTGTTGAGGAAGCAAGCTGGAGATTTGTTAAAAAGGGTTTAATGCTTGAGGTAGAAATGAACCTTGCACTTAAATCGGAAAACTTAACACAGTTGAAAGATTTAATTGTTGATTATAAAGTAATTTGCCCGATTTCTAAAACTTCTAACTGGACGGATGTGCGTCAGTTTAACCTCATGTTTAGCACCCAATTCGGTGCAATGGCTGAAGGTAGCGATGAAATTTATCTTCGTCCGGAAACAGCACAGGGTATTTTCGTTAACTTTTTAAATGTTCAAAAATCGGGAAGGATGAAAATTCCTTTCGGTATTGCGCAGATTGGCAAGGCTTTCAGAAATGAGGTAATTGCCCGCCAGTTCATTATGCGTATGCGTGAGTTTGAGCAAATGGAAATGCAATTTTTTGTTCGCCCGGGTGAAGACAAAAAATGGTTCGAATATTGGAAAGAGGCACGTTTAAAGTGGCATAAAGCTTTAGGAACTCCTCCTGAAAAATACCGTTACCACGACCACGTAAAATTAGCACACTATGCCAATGCGGCTACTGATATTGAATTCGAATTCCCATTCGGATTTAAAGAGGTTGAAGGTATACATAGCCGTACTGATTTCGATTTAACACAACATCAGGAATATTCTGGCAAGAAAATGCAGTATTTCGATAACGATTTAAACGAAGAAGGTAAACCTTATGGTAACTACGTTCCATATGTAATCGAAACCTCTATCGGTTTAGACCGTATGTTCTTGTTAACCATGATTAATGCATTTGAAGAGCAGGATTTAAGCACCGATGATAAACAGGATAGCCGTACTTTATTGCGTTTACACCCTGCATTGGCTCCTTATAAAGTAGCGATTTTCCCATTAACCAAAAAAGATGGTTTACCTGAAAAAGCGCGTGAAATTATGGATACCTTGAAATTTGATTTCAACTGTATTTATGAAGAGAAAGATGCCATTGGTAAACGTTACCGCCGCCAGGATGCTGTTGGTACACCTTTCTGTATCACGGTTGATCACCAGAGTTTAGAAGATAACACCGTTACCATCCGCCATCGCGATAGCATGGAGCAAGAACGTGTAGCCATTGCCGATTTAGGAAATATTATTGGTTCGGCAGTAAGCTGGAAAACTTTGTTAGCATAAAACGAATCGTCATGCTGAATTTAATTCAGCATCTCACAAGATAAATAATTCAGTCGTAGGTTTTACCCCTGCGACTTTTTTATTGGACTTTTATGTGGAATAAGTATATTTAAATCATCTAAGATACATGAAACACATCGCCAAAATTATCCTAATTTTTCTTGTATTTAGCCACATAAAAACAAATGCACAATTTTCAAAAACAATAGATTTTGACACAGAACACCTAAAGAAAGGATCTATAGTTTATAAAAATCTGAAAAACAAATATGACTTTATACTTTCATACAGTGTTTCTACAGGTTGGCGGATTGGTGATACAGCTAGTTTCGATATTTTAGCCCGAAAAAATAAGACCTGGAAGAAAATTCTGCTTAAATGCTCTATACGGAATCCGTCAGGAATCGCAAAAATTGAGGTTACCAAATTCGAGAAACAGAAAGCCGAGCAATTAATAGCGCAGCTAAGTAGGCTTGGCTTCTGGTCGCTTAATAACGACTCACTTAATATAAAAGAAATTAAGCCCAAGATACCATCAGAAAACTTTGTAAAAAAAGATACTGTGGTTATCGTTACCGATCGAATAAGAAGGTATTCGATTGTTGACGGATCTTCTTACCGATTTGAAATCATAAAAAAAAATGCGGTAAATGTTTATCATTGTGAAAGTCCTGAATCATACTTAAGAGTTTTTCCTGAAATTAAATCTACTGTCGTTTTCATAAAGGCAAAAGATGCATTTGAAAAAGCAATTAAAATCAATCAATGAATTTAGCCAAGCATTACCATAAACTGTATACCGACGCTGTTGCGAAAATATCAGCTGGCCGATATGAAACAGATCATTTAATCGATTCAGATACCGATCAGCGTTTTGGAATCACATTGGTAATCAGACCAGATGCTGCAACAAAAGATAAAATTCAGCAGTTTTTAGCTGAAGCAAAAGCGATTGAACCTGATCAATATTATTATCAGAATGCTGACATACACATTACCCTAATGTCTATCATTTCCTGTTATGAGGGCTTCGACTTAAAGGATATCCATGTTGAGGATTACATTCAGCTTATTCAACAGGTTTTAGCCAGGCATAAGTGTTTCAAAATTCAGTTTAAAGGACTTACAGCATCGCCATCCTGTATTTTAATTCAAGGTTTTTTAACGGATACCTTAAATGAAATCAGAGATGATTTGCGGGCAGGTTTTAAAAATTCAGATCTGCAGCAAAGTATCGATAAACGTTATACCATCCAAACCGCCCACGCTACAGTGATCCGTTTCAGATCGGAGCTAAAACATAAAGATACATTGCTTAATCTTATAGAAAAGTACAGAGATTTTGATTTTGGCACTTTCGAAGTGAAACAAGTAGAACTGGTTTATAACGATTGGTACCAGCGCGAAAGGTTTGTGAAAAAACTACAGGTGTTTAAATTGGAATCATAATATCAATCGATTGAACTGTTTGTAAAACCACATTTTGGACTTGATGCATTCTTAACGAAATTCATTTAAACAGCGTTTTATTAATTTAGTAGGATAATCTGACCAAATGTATAAAGCCAAAAAATCGATACTCACCATTTTAGCTGTGTTTTTCAGCATTTCAATTGTTATAGCACAGGGCAAACCAAAATTTAACGTAATTGCTTTTTACACAGCCAAAAATGACCAGGCGCATATCAGTTTTGTTCATGAAGCAAACAAATGGTTTCCAAAAGTGGCTGAAAAATATCACTTCAGTTACGATTCTACAGCAGACTGGAGTAATTTAAACACTGAGTTCCTAGCTAAATACCAAGTTGTTTTGTTTTTAGATAGCCGGCCGGAAGCACCCGAACAACGCAAAGCTTTTGAAAAACATATGGAAACTGGTGGTGGATGGATGGGTTTTCATTTTTCTGCTTTTGCGCTATCAAAATCGGCTTTCGATCAAAACTGGAACTGGTACCACCAAACCTTTTTAGGATCGGGCGAATATGGAAGTAATACCTGGCGACCAACATCGGCAATACTTAAAGTAGAAGACAAAAAACATCCGGTAACCAAAAACCTGCCAAATACCTTTAAAGCACAGCCGAACGAATGGTACAGATGGCAGAATGATTTCAGAAAAAATCCAGACATCCGGATTTTACTATCAATAGACTCTTCGAGTTTTCCACTGGGCACAGGACCAAAAGCACACGAAATATGGCATAATGGATACTACCCAGTAGTTTGGAGCAATAAAAACTTCAAAATGGTTTACGTAAACATGGGGCATAATGATATTGATTACGAACATAAGTACGACAAAACCAATAAAAGACTCTCTTACACTTTTGGTAACGAAATACAGAATAAAATGATTATCAATAGCTTACTGTGGTTAGGTACTGGTAAAAAAACTAAATAATTCGCAATTGGTGCTGTTACGCTACAAGTAATCCTTTGGTCACAAATGGCATTACCATAAACAAGGATTTCATATTCATTTATCTGAGTATTATATTTGTTTAAATCGCAATCGCTTTGATATGAAAATCCCCCAGAAGTTTTTTGCCCGTCAACACGAAATCGCCGCAGATTTTTTGAGGGAACTGGATAAACATTTAGACGATGTGGTATCGGGCCGGGTAACAGAGATGTTCGAAGTAAGAGATTTTGCCGAGCTTATTCACGTTCACCCCACACACTTAAGTAATACCATTAAATCGGCTACAGGTCACTCGCCTTGTTATTTCTTTGAAGAACGTTTAATGGATATTTCGAAATCGATGTTACAAAATGTAAGTATGCCTATTGCCGAAATTGCAAGGACACTAACTTATGATCCATCTAACTTTACCAAGTTTTTTAAACATTTCTCTGGCCAAACACCAAAACAATATAGAGAGGCTTATTTTCAATCTATTTCCCAGAATAAGGAAATTGTCACCATATAAAACTTAAACAGTCACCATTATTACTTAAGCTATCACCATTTTTACCGCAAGTTCCCACCTAACTTTGTTTAACAAATTAAAAGAAAATGGAAACACAAAATAAAATTGCCCTGGTAACCGGTGGTAGCCGCGGATTAGGAAAAAATGCTGCTTTAAAAATTGCGGCAAAAGGAATTGGTGTAATTGTTACTTATCAATCTAAAAAAGAAGAAGCAGAAGATACCGTTAACGAAATAAAACAGCTAGGCGTAAAGGCAGCTGCATTACAATTAAACGTTGCAGATACTAAAACCTTTGATGCCTTTTTCACAGAAGTTAAAGCAGTACTGAAATCTGTATTTAATGCCGAAAAATTCGATTTTTTAGTGAATAATGCAGGAATCGGCATTCATGCATCTTTTGCCGAAACTACCGAAGAACAATTCGATACCTTGGTAAACATCCAGTTTAAAGGTGCATTTTTCTTAACTCAGAAAGCTTTATCGTTACTAAATGATGGCAGTGGAATTATCAACATTTCTACTGGCCTCGCCCGTTTCGCACTACCCGGTTATGCGGCTTATGCCTCCATGAAAGGTGCAATGGAAACCTTAACAAGGTATCAGGCAAAAGAATTAGGAGCAAGAGGAATCAGATCGAACATTGTTGCACCTGGCGCTATTGAAACTGATTTTGGAGGTGGTGTAGTGCGCGATAACGAACAATTAAATGCAGGGATCGCCTCGAATACAGCCTTAGGCCGTGTAGGTTTGCCTGATGATATTGGCGGCGTAGTTGCATTTTTATGTACTGAAGATGCCAGATGGATTAATGCGCAGCGCATAGAAGCATCGGGCGGCATGTTTTTGTAGCCTCACCCTATTTAAGTTTGTAGCCATAACTTCTGTCTCAGCTTTCCCTCTCCTCCAGGAGAGGGATTGAACAGGCACTGCTTAAAACCCAACCGTTAATAGGGTGAGGTTCCGTACCAGTTATGTTTATCCACCCTTGTAATTTCGGGCTTACCAATCTGGTTTAGAAAACGTTTGGCACTCACCAGGGTTTTGCTTTCCCGCTCATCAAAGTTAGGTGCATCTGGTTTTAAGCTATTAATTCTAACCATTCCTGCCGATTGAATAAATTCGCCATCTCCCATATAAATAGCGGTATGCGTAATCCTCCCTCCTGTAATACCCCTCAGTTTTGCTGCGGCGAAAAACAGTAAATCGCCAGCTTTTAAATTTTCAAGGCATTTAGTAAGGCTAGTCGAATCTCCTTCTAAAACAGGTACATCTTCTCCAACCAAAGCTTGTTGTGAGGCATCCCTCGGAATAATGACCCCATTCAGAAAATAGCTTGTTTTGGTAAAACCGCTACAATCTACACCTTTGGTAGACGTACCACCCCAAAGATAGGGTACACCAATTAATGTTTTCGCTGTAGCCAAAATAGCTTCAGCCTTTGGATTAGGACTTTTTACCCAAGTCGAAAATAACCTGGCATCAGATTTTTTAATGTAGCCTATCCGTTTATCAGGAAAAAGAACTTGATAATAAGCTTTTTCTTCTCCAGTTAATACTAAGATATTGCCATGCACTAAATCAGAAACACGAGAGGAGTTCACATCTGCTTTACTAAAGGCATGACCAAAATCGGAAGTAAAAATAATCCGTTTTGATTTTTTCCATTCCTCAAAAGCGATCTTCTCCATTACACTTACGGCTGTACCATCAGTCCATGATAAGTAACCATCGGGTGTGCGAACCAAATAAAAGCCACCTTGCTTTTTTAATACCTGCACAGGAGTACCCAAAATCATCTGCGTCATCATTTCTGCTGCATTTTGAGGGGCAGCTCTATTATTACAGACCGAAAGATTGGCTAACCCGTATTCCATCCCGGCTAAATTGTTCGACGGAAGGATCGTATTTATTTTAACGAAACCCTTAAAATCTTTGGTTTGATTATTTAGTGCCTCGAGCACTTGCGCAGATGTACTTTCTGCAATAACAGTATCTCCTTTAAACTGAATATTAAAATAAATAGATCGTTTATCTGGAGCAAATTCTTTCTTTACCTGATTCGAAACTGCTCTATATGCTGCTGTATCAACCTGCGCTTGTAAGGAAGCGGCAAAATTTAATAAACAGCCTAATATTAATATTCTTTTCATCATCGCTTTATGAAAATAAAATTACGAATATTCATAGTGCCAAATCAGGTAAATGCTGTAACTAATTGCTTACGCGATATTATTTTTAACAGACAAGAAATAAAAAAAATTAAAAGACGTTATCCATGAAAATCATCCTATGCTGAAAATACTTCTACCTACCCTTTTCCTCTTTATTTTTGCAGGTAAGATTAATGCCCAAAAATGGACTGATGCCGAATTCCGTAAAGCCAATACCGCAGCAAATGCATCTTATTTAAGCAACGAAGAAAAAAACATTGTGATGTATATGAACCTGATCCGTATTGATGGTGAAAAGTTTTATTATACGTTTTTAGAAGACTACATCAATAACTATAATGCTAAAGTGCGGAAGTACAGAAATTACAATGAATTAAGAATTACCAGAAACAATTCCTACTACACTTCTTTACTTAAACATTTGCGTGGCGTAAAAAACCTGCAGATGTTTTATCCTGATGATAAATTAACTTCGTTAAGTCGGAGCCATGCACAGGATTTAAACAGGAATAATCTCGACACGCATGAAAGCAGCAACGGAGATAAATTTTCGAAACGATTATCCAGATACTTTCCCAATAAGGCCATGAGCGAAAATATCGATTTCGGTTACTCGAACAGTTTAGATATTGTTTGTCACTTGTTGTTAGATTGTGGTGTACCTTCTCTCGGCCACCGCTTTAATCTACTCGATCAAAAACACAAACTCAATACAGTTGGCGTGAGCATACAGCCCCACCCTTCTTATACCTGGTGCGCCGTAATTGATTTTGTTGCACAAACTACATTTTATACCAATAATGAGTAAATGCATAAATTATCATATTACCGTAGCAATAAAAATTTAATTGTAAATTGCGCCCAATAACAACGGGTGCACGATAAATGCATATTTCAAGGCCACCACGTCCTGCTGAACTCGTTTCAGCATCTTTATCGCAGGAAAAATCCTGAAATAAATCCGATAGCTATCGGATAAGGATGACGACCGCTTATGCAATTTGGTGTATGCCTAACAACAACGAACAGTTTTAAGTAATGCGCAAAACAATTTTAGCCGTAATAGATTTTTTTCACCCTCCTTTTAAAAAATTTATTTCCTTACACAATTTCAGGTATCTGGCCACTGGTGGCGGTACTTTGCTGTTGGGAATCTTAAGTTATTATTTTGCTTACTTTTTCATTTTTAAAACCGAAGAGGTAGATTTTGGGGTAATTGTACTCCAGAGAGAAACCGCATCATTATTAGTCGATTATGCCGTTGCCATCCCAACCAGTTTTTTACTCAACAAGTATGTGATATTTACGCACAGCGAATTAAAAGGCAGGGTTCAGCTTTTCCGGTTTTTAAACCTTCAATTCATTAACATACTGGCCAATTATGTTTTATTGAAGTTTTTATTGGAACTTTTAAGAGATTATCCAACTTTAGCAATGCTTTCGAGAATATTGGTTTCGGTTTTAATGGCACTTTTCAGTTACCTGTACCAGCACTACTTTACGTTTAGTGTAAAAAAAATCGGGGACAAAAAAGCTGGAAAGAAGCATTAATACCCCTCAGCAATTGTTTTACCACGGAGGCACTGATTAACACGTAATAATTGTAGCACATGATACATAACCAAGCCTCATCAGCACAAGCTTTTCTATATAAACGGGATGGAAATGTTATCCTTTTTGCGGTCATCCTGAGCGAAGTCGAAGGGTAGCAAAAAGATTTAGCAAACAGCCCGACAGAACCTCGACGATGAAATGCCACAGCACCTTTTCTAATAATTAGAGTTAATTTTTAACTATCCAAAACCTTAATGATTTCGATAGTTTTTGGAAAGCAGTTCCACAACCCTTCGGTTTCTTCAGTCCTGCCCACGCTCCAAGTCCGCACCTCGTTCCTCGGTTTACCGGCTTTCCGCTTTGTCAGGTTTAGCTGGGAAGCAACCTGCTTCTATTTTCGTTTTTATAGCGAGTTGCCTAAAAAAAACCAGGTTCATCAGCACAAGCCTGTGTTCTTAAACGGGATGGAAGCGGTATCCTTTTTGCGGTCATCCTGAGCGGAGTCGAAGGGCGGCAAAAAGATTTAGCGAACAGCACGACAGAAGCTCGCCGATGAAATGATGACTTACCTTTTCCAAGTCATAAATCCCTGTTAACCTTATCTATTTTTTTTGGAAAGCAGTTCCACAAGCACTTCGGTTTCTTTAGTCCCACCTTCGCTATAAGTCCGCACCTCGTTCCTCGGTTTACGGGCTTTCCGCTCAGTCGGGTTTAGATGGCTACTGCATTGCTACTATTACCGTCTTATAGCAAACGTCCTAAAAAAACCAGGTTCATCAGCACAAGCCTGTGTTCTTAAACGGGATGGAAGCGGTATCCTTTTGCTGTCACCCTGAGCGGAGTCGAAGGGCTGCAAAAGATATAGCGAACAGCCCGATCGAACCTCGCAGATGAAATGCTGACTTACCTTTCCTAATTATTAATCCATCATTTTACCCGCCTAAAACCTTTATTACTTTAACCTGTTAATTTATGCAGCCGCTTTCTTGATAAGATAAAAACAACATCATAACTTAGCTGCCGACCAACTTATTTTCAGATTAACCATGAGCCATTTTAATGATTTTAATAATGCGCAGGTAACAAAATTGCCCAATCATTTAAAGCAATTTATTGTTGACCAGAATTACGAAAAATACACACCAATAGATCAGGCCGTGTGGCGTTATGTAATGCGCCAGAATTATAGTTATCTTAAAAATGTTGCTTATTACCCTTATATAAAAGGCTTACAGCGAGCTGGTTTAAGTATCGAACACATTCCCGACCTGCAGACAATGAACGATAACCTGGGCAAGATTGATTGGGGAGCTGTTACTGTTGATGGCTTTATTCCACCAGCTGCATTTATGGAGTATCAGGCTTATCGTGTGTTGGTAATTGCTGCCGATATCCGCCAGATTAACCACATCGAATATACACCAGCACCAGATATAATACACGAAAGTGCTGGCCATGCTCCTATTATCGCAGATACGGATTACAATAATTATTTAAGTTATTTTGGCTCGATTGGCGCAAAAGCCATGTTTTCGGCAAAAGATTTTGAGCTTTACGAAGCCATCCGGAAACTATCGATTTTGAAAGAAGCCGTAGATGCTGATGCGTTTCAGATTGCAAAGGCAGAAAAGGAATTGCGCTACATCAGTGAAAATATGGGTGAGCCTTCTGAAATGGCTTTACTTGGTCGCTTACACTGGTGGACGGTTGAGTATGGTTTGATTGGCACCTTAGAAAACCCCAAAATTTATGGTGCTGGTTTGCTTTCTTCTATCGGTGAAAGTGCAACCTGCATGCAAAATGATGTGGAGAAACTTTGGTACAACATCGATACGATTAACTACGCTTACGATATTACCAAACCACAACCCCAGCTTTTTGTAACCGAAACATTCCAAAACCTGATTGATGTTTTGGAAACTTTTGCCAATACTATGGCCTTTAGAAAAGGTGGAACAGAAAGCATTATGAAGGCAATTGCCTGTAAAAATGTGGCCACAGCTGTTTATAGCTCGGGTTTACAGGTAAGTGGTGTATTTACCGATATTGGTGTTGGTACAAATGATGAGGTTACCTTTATTAAAACAACTGGTCATTCGGCATTGGCATTTAACGGAAAACAATTGGCAGGCCATGGAAAAGATTACCATGCTGATGGTTTTTCATCTCCCGTGGGCCGGTTAAAAGATGCTGTAAAAGCATTAGAAGACTACAACGCCACTGATTTACAAACTTTAGGGATAATTTCAGGCAGAAAAGCTGAACTTCTATTTGAAAGCGGCATTAAAGTAGCTGGTGCAGTTAAGGACATTACGACAGAAAACGATAAGCTTCTTTTAATTGCCTTTAAAGATTGTACGGTTACCGAAAACAATGGAAACATCCTGTTTAAACCCGAATGGGGCATTTACGATATGGCTATAGGTGAAACGATTGTTTCAGTTTTTAATGGGGCTGCCGATAAAGACGCTTACGAAGAGATTACGTTAATTAGTAACGAGAAAACGCATCAAATTATTTATGATGATAAGACTTTAAAACTGCACAGTTTATACCAAGCGGTTAGAGAAATTAGAGAAAGTGGCGAAGGTTTGGATAAGCTTGCCGAAATTTTCGCACAGCTAAAATCAAATCACAGGCAGGATTGGCTTTGTGCATTGGAAATCCTGGAGATTATTTACCACAAAAAAATTTATCATCAGTTGGAAAAGGAAATTCAGGTCTATTTGGAAATCAAAGCTGGCAGAGAAATAGATCATACCAAATTGATCAGCGATGGTTTGCATGTAATTAAAAACCCCGTAAGCCAGCTGATTACAGAGGATTGATTTATCTCTTTAATTTCATTAACTTTATGTTATGACAACCATCACAGTACAAGTAGATAACGAACAAAATGCTGCGCTTCTGGAAAAGATGCTTAAGGCATTATCTTTTGTAGAAGATGTTGATATCAAAAAACATCAGCCAAATATGGTGGAAGAGCCAAAAGGATCATACCAGAAATTAAAAAAGGTAATTGATAATACTGAAGGCAACATAATGTTTAAAGACATTAAAGATCCGTCTAAATGGCAAAGTGATTTAAGAGATGAGTGGGAGATTAACTGATAGGTTGCAATTAGGAAGGGGTTAAAAGTCGGTCGTCACCCTGATCCGATAGCTATCGGATTTATTTCAGGGTCTTAATGCAAAATAGATGCTGAAATAAATTCTGCATGACGAACTTATCCATCAAATACCTTCAATTTCTATCAACCAAGAATTATCATAGCCCCAGAACAATTTAACTTTACAACAATTTTTAACTTTTTTAATGAACATTATAATTACAGGTGCAAGTAGTGGAATCGGTTTCGAAACTGCTTTAGAATTTAGCTTACAGAAAGAGAACAAAATCGTAGCCATTGCACGGTCGGCAGATAAATTACGTAAACTCTTAGAAATTGCTAAAGGCATTAATCCCGACTGTACACTTTTACCAGTAGAATTTGATATTGTAAATGATGATTACAATGTACTCCTTCCATTTTTAAAAGAACGCTTAGGATCTGTTGACATCCTAATTAACAATGCAGGAGCTTTAATTAATAAACCTTTTTTAGAAACCACAGCAATTGATCTGGGCGAAATGTTACAGAGCAATGTGATTTCACATTTCAGGATGATTCAGCATATTTTGCCCTTAATGCAAGCTGGAAGCCATATTGTAAACATTGGAAGTATGGGTGGTTTTCAAGGGAGCATTAAATTCCCAGGTCTTTCGGCTTACTCGGCAAGTAAAGCGGCTTTGCATACTTTAACTGAATGTTTAGCATTTGAATTGGCTGAAACAGGAATCAAGATCAACTGCCTCGCATTGGGCTCAGCGCAAACGGAAATGCTCGAAGCCGCTTTCCCGGGATACCAAAGCCCGGTTATGGCCTTCGAAATGGGGAAATATGTTACCGATTTTGCTAAAACCGGACATAAATTCTTTAATGGCAAGATTTTACCCGTTGCTGTTACCACACCATAATATCCATATTATTTAGTAATTTACGTCATAAATCGAAAAACTGAAAAACCTATGGAAACAAACTCCCCTTTTAAAACAGCCGACAATGGAAAAAATGCCTCAATAGTAAGCTACTTTTGGTTTATTGGATGGTTAATTGCCTATTTCGCCATGTATAAAGATAACCAGACCGAATTAAGCCGATATCATTTAAAACAGACGCTGCTCTTCCATCTGGTATCAACCGTTTTGAGTTGGGGTTTAAGCTTATTTTTAATCCCTTTAATTTTTGCGACAGGCTTTATAGATGCTGTTTATATACTCCGGATTGTTCAAATTGGATTATTCGTATTGTGGATTATCGGATTAATTGCTGCAATCCAGGGAGAAAAAAAACCTATTCCATTAATTGGTGATAGGGCACAAACCATGTTCCCAAGTATTTAATCGAAACCAAATATTTTAATCAGAAGTCCAAGCACATCGTTTGGACTTTTTTATTGGCACTCATTTTCAACATTTTAATCAACTTTAGATATTTTTTATATCTTTGGTTCTAACATATGAAGAAAATAATAGTCCCGATTCTGTTTTTCATTTTGTCTGCCACGGCAGGAAAAGCTCAAACCATCATCCCGGCTCAGTACCAAGAGTTAGTTAAAAAGCTCGTTGCCAGCCTCCCTAAAGAAGATAAATTATCAAACAATTCCTCAGCTAAGCAATCCGAAAGTTTAATCGATTTTGCTAAAAGCATGTTAGGTATCCCTTATCGTTATGCAACAAGTAACCCTAAAGTTGGTTTCGATTGTTCAGGTTTTGTGAGTTATGTATTCAGTAATTTTGGTTTTAAGGTTCCACGCTCTTCACGAGAATTTAGTGCCACAGGCAAAGAAACCAGTTTAGAAAACGCGAAGGTTGGAGATGTACTTATTTTCACTGGGAGCAATTCGAGAGTAAGAAGAATAGGCCACGTTGGCATTATTTATTCGATTGACGAAAATGGGATCAAATTTATCCACGCTTCTTCGGGTAAGGCACATGGGGTAACCATCACCGATTTTAATGGTCACTATAAGGCCCGTTTCATGAAAATTGTAAGTATTATATAACTTACTTTTTATATTTCCACATTCTTGTTTTACCTTCTGCAAGCCATACTAATGTGCTTACCAGCCTTTTCTGTCGGGTAGTTTCCGTTTTAGCTTCTTCAAGCCACAATACATAATCTTTTTTATTGGATGTACTAAAATTTTGAAAAACCGCTAATGCTTCAGGATCTTCCTGCAAGGCTTCCATTAAATACTCTGGAATAACCAGCTCTTTCTTCTCCGTAGACTTTGGTTTTGTCGGCAATTTTACATTGTTTTCGTTTAATTGAATTGCCTGTTGAATATATGCAATAAGAATTTCGTCTGAAGGTAAATCTTCCAAACATGTTATTTTACCCAATAAACCCATCGCTTCAGAACGTTCTTTAAAAATCCCATACTCATCCTGCATTAACGATCCTTTCCAAAAGCCAAAGGCACAATGATGTTTAAAGGATGCCATATGGCAAACCGTGCCTTTAAAATCAAAAAAAGGCATACTCCATTTCATTTTTTCTTCAATCCGTGCGTCGGCCTTATGTACCAGATTTCTTAAATGATCTAAAATAGGGATCGCAAATTCTGCCGAATTAATGATGTACTGATCTACCTGAGCAATATTATGCATAGCTAAAAGAATTACCTGAATAAATTTAAAGCAAAACTACCTTTAAAGCAAGCTCCACTTCTCCGTAACTAAGAAACTTTTTTGCCAGTTCGTGCAGCTCCCTTTCGCGGTTGGTTGTATCACCTATCGTAGCATCGAGCACTTCTTTTACTTCGGCATTGGTACTGACAAGATCGATTTCTTCATCGCTCGGTAAATGTTCAACGTTTCCCAGCATTCCCAGGTCATTTCCAGACAATATTTTAGAAAAACGGACCGAATGTGGTAAGCGATCTACACCAATGCCCAATTTAGCTAAGGGTTTTGCCACTTTAAACAAATTATGGTTCGTAACCCTACAATACCAATCGCCTCCTAAACGGGCTACAAGGTCGATTTTTTGCTGATCAATTCGACCATTCTCGTCTAAAATAGCTTCATTAATGTGTATAACCTTTATTTCAGCCAAAACCAGGTTTCCCGCACCATGATGATCGCCTAGTGAAATTACCTCATTTACAACACATTCAAACTGCACAGGAGCTTCGGCAACCCTTGGTGGACGAACCAGATCAGATTTTAACATGGTAAATCCCGCTTTCTCGAATTCGTTTACTCCTTTTGCATATTCGGTACTCGCTAAACTCATTTGCTGCACCATATCATAGTTTACAATATTGATTACGCATTCCTTAACCTGAAGTACATTTTCCAGGCTATGTTTGGTCGTATTGTCGCGTACCCTCCTAGATGGCGAAAAAATACAGATCGGTGGGTTGGTACTAAACATATTAAAAAAACTGAAGGGACTTAAATTAATATTACCTTCGGCATCAATAGTTGAGGCAAAGCAGATCGGTCGCGGAGCGATAGCATATTGCAAATAATTTTGCAGGTCTACGGGTGTTAAATCGGAGGTGTTTAAAGTTAACAAGGTTTGATAGGTTAAATGTTGGAAAGTTGAAATGTTGGAAAGTTTTAGGTGTATATAAAAAACTGTCTAGAATAAAACTTAAAAATTGGAAAATTTTGGACGTAAAATAGAGCCATCTATCCAGGTTAAAAAGTTCTAGATGCAAAGTGAAAAAATTATGCCCCCTTTTTCAAAGCCTTCTTTTTCTTTTCAAAATCCCTTAAGTAATCGATAAATCTTTTTGTTTTAGATGAAAATTCTATGCATTTCTGGTAAAGAAGTTTATAATCTACTGTAGAGAGTTTTTTAGCTTCTTCTAATATTATGATTTTATTTCTAAACTCTCCTGACGAACCTTTTGCATAAACCAAAAAGCGAATGAAATCTGGATTGTTGTTATATTCAAATCCTTCAGCAACATTATCAGACATTGACATTGCTGCTCTTCTAAATTGATCTTTCAACCCAAAATCAGATTTCATTGGCTCTAAATCAGAGATCCGGTAGGCTTCAACACCAACTTGTTTAGCTAGTTGCCAAATTTCTAAATCCTCAAATTTTTCTACTTTTGCCATTATCAATTGTAAAGTGAAAATATTAAAATATAATTGGTTTACAACCTACACATTTCAACTTCACAGTTTTGAATCAAACGCCCAGAACATTTCAACCTTACAACTTCAAACCTTAAAACATTCTAGATCAAACGACCCGAGCACTCCAACCTTCGAATTTTAATGTTTCTTCAACCCCAAAATAGAAAAATCGGTATTGGCTTTCGTAATCGTATTGGTTAAAGCGCCAAGGCCTGTTATTTCCATTTCTACAACATCGCCTGGCTGTAACCACTGTACTTTATAATTTGGATCGTTAAGCAAACCGGTACCGTTTAACTCTAAGAAACAACCCGTTCCAACTGTTCCTGAACCAATTACATCACCTGGAAGGATATCTACGCCATAAGCACAACGTTCAATAATTTCGGCAAAAGTCCAGTCCATATCAGCAGCATTTCCTTTTGAAACTTCGATCCCATTTACCCTGCAGGTCATTTTAAGATCGTAAGCATTACCAACATGTCCTTCTTTAGGCGTAACTTTATACTGCAGTAATTCATCAGGAGTTACCAACCATGGACCAATTACGGTAGAAAAATCTTTCCCTTTGGCCGGACCTAAATTCAGCAACATCTCTTCCATCTGCAAGGTACGGGCACTCATATCGTTCATCACCATATAACCAGCAATGTATTCATCTGCCTCAGCAGCTTTAATATTTCTACCTTTTTTACCAATAACAATGGCAATTTC
The DNA here is from genome assembly GCF_004331735.1 of Pedobacter psychrodurus. Taxonomy (GTDB): domain Bacteria; phylum Bacteroidota; class Bacteroidia; order Sphingobacteriales; family Sphingobacteriaceae; genus Pedobacter; species Pedobacter psychrodurus. The sequence goes on along the minus strand of NZ_SJSO01000002.1, from coordinate 347,627 downwards.
CAATTCGAAATCCAGTTTATCAAAATGATCTGGCATACATTCAATTTCGCCAGTACCCTGAATAGCATTATGATTGGTGAAATAAAAGATTGGGTACTCATCAAATTGAGGGATCATATCAACCTTTCTGTTTCTACGCGCTGCAGCAACATGCTGTCTGAAAGCGTATCCATCGCGACAACTGGTTGGATGAGGAACAGGTGCTAAAATTTCGTAAAAAATTTCTTCCTTAGCGACTAAACTACCATCTTTTATTTGATCGTCTATCCTTTTTGCTCTTTCCATTAATACTTCGCCACCTTGCAAAAACGCACTCATATTATCAGGAAGCAGTTTGTCGCAACTATTTAAGTTATAAATATGTCCGTTGATAAATATACCAAGATGCTCTCTGTCTTCGGTTTTATAAGATACTAGTTTCATATATGATTTGGTTAAATACGCGGTAAAGCTAAGAAATTAGGCCATTCAAAATAAAACTTAAGCGTTATTATTTTAACACGGTATATTTCTGAAGATTTGATTTAATTAAAGGAAAATCTTTTGCCTGGAGTGCTTTATAATTCTTTTTGTTGGAGAGTAACCCACCAATCAATAACCCACCTGATACTCCAACAGGTACGCCCGCAGCAATAAGCACTACCGATTCTACCAATTTATCGCTTTTGGCGGCCAATACAAAAAATGTTAAACCACCGGCAATGGCTAGCGGTGCGGCAAGCCCTTTTCGGTGAATGTATAATGCACTGATACTATCGGCACTTAGTTTTATGGTATCCTTCCGGTTTCTGATAATGGTTAAACCATCATCAGCTGCAGCATAAAAAGAACCTCTTGTTGCGTTTCCACTTAGGTCTATAACCCTAATGGTATATTTGGCCTTTTGTTGCGCAAAAGTGGCATAGCTCAGGGCTAAAAAAATTAAGCATGTAAAAATAAATTTCATTGGTATGATCGTTTAGTACGTAATTAAAGGTAATTAAAATTTCAACTTTTAAATAAAATACTTACCTTGGCACCATTAAAACCATGATCTTAAAAGCATTACATATTGATCTAGTAAACGACGCTATTGCGGCCCGTCGCTATAAGATGCTATCCAAGCTGATCATGGCTCAATATTCTCTGTAATTTTACTCACTCTTCTTTTTTAATTGAAACGCATTGTCGTTTTGATTGTTAATTCATTAGGATTTTTCTTTTCTAACCATAACACCATTTAATTATGCCTATTTATCATAAATTGGGGCAGATTCCAGCTAAACGTCACACGGTTTTTCGTAAACCTGATGGAAATCTTTATGCCGAAGAGCTGGTATCAACCGAAGGTTTTTCGAGTTTATATTCATTGGTTTATCATTGTCATCCACCTACCATTGTAAAACATTTAGGTGAACCGTATAGTGTTGAACCAAAAATTGCCCGAGAAAAACACCTGAAACACACCAGTTTAATCGGTTTCAATATTAAACCCGAAGACGATTTTCTAAAAAGTAGAAAAGCAGTTCTGGTGAATAGCGATTTACACATCGTTTTGGCAGCGCCAAGAAAATCGATGACGGATTATTTCTACAAAAACAGCCAGGCCGACGAAATGATCTTCATACATGAAGGTTCAGGAAAGCTGAAAACAGGATTTGGAGAAATTAAGTTCGCCTATGGCGATTATTTGATCATCCCGAGGGGGACCATTTATCAAATGGAGTTTGATACCGAACAAAATAGACTGTTCATTGTAGAAAGTTTTAGTCCGTTAAGACCCCCAAAAAGATATTTAAACCAGTTTGGACAGTTAATGGAACATGCGCCTTATTGTGAGCGCGATTTAAGGCTACCCGAAAACCTGCAAACCTTTGATGAATACGGCGATTTTAAAGTGCTGATTAAAAAACAAGGGTTAATTTATCCATATACATATGGTACACATCCTTTTGATTATGTAGGCTGGGACGGTTATCATTATCCATACGCTTTCTCTATTCACGATTTTGAGCCGATAACAGGCCGCTTGCACCAACCACCTCCGGTTCACCAAACTTTCGAAGGACACAATTTTGTGGTTTGCTCTTTTGTTCCCCGCAAGTACGATTACCACCCTGATTCTATTCCTGCGCCATACAACCATAGCAATGTAGATAGCGATGAAGTGCTTTATTATGTAGATGGTGATTTTATGAGCCGCAAGAGCGTAGTTAAAGGGCAGATTACCTTACACCCTGGTGGTATTCCACATGGCCCACATCCTGGTACTGTAGAAAAATCAATCGGAAAAGAAAAAACGGATGAACTGGCGGTAATGATCGATCCTTTTAAACCTTTAATGCTTACACAGGATGCATTGGATATTGAAGATGAAAATTACCACAAGAGCTGGCAGATAAACGTAGAGTAAATTAGTCGGAAGTCGGGAGACCGAGGTCCGAAGATTAATAACTAAAACACATAACCCCTGGCTTCGGACAACCGACCTCGGACTTAATAATAACAACAACAATGGAAACACAAACATTTGCAGAAAAAATATCAAAAGCACCAGACTTTCTGCCTATTAACGGAACAGATTATATCGAATTTTATGTAGGCAATGCCAAACAAGCGGCGCACTACTACAAAACTGCATTTGGGTTTCAAAGCCTGGCTTATGCCGGACCAGAAACAGGCGTACGCGACCGTTCATCGTATGTATTGCAACAGGGAAAAATCAGATTAATCTTAACTACAGCATTAAAATCAGATCACCCAATCTCAGAGCATGTAAAAAAACATGGCGATGGTGTAAAAATATTAGCCCTTTGGGTGGATGATGCTTACAGCGCATTCGAAGAAACCACAAAACGTGGCGCTAAACCTTATATGGAGCCTAAAACTTTAACAGATGAAAATGGTGAGGTTAGGATGAGTGGCATTTACACTTATGGCGAAACCGTACACATGTTTATAGAGCGTAAAAACTATACCGGAACATTTATGCCTGGTTATCGTGTATGGGAAAGTGATTATCAACCTGCCGATGCTGGCCTTTTGTATATTGATCATTGCGTAGGCAACGTGGGCTGGAACCGCATGAATGAAGCCGTACAATGGTATGAAGATGTAATGGGTTTTGTAAACATCTTATCTTTTGATGATAAGCAGATTAACACCGAATATTCGGCATTAATGAGCAAGGTAATGAGTAACGGAAACGGTTTTTCTAAATTTCCGATTAATGAACCTGCTGAAGGTAAAAAGAAATCGCAGATTGAAGAATACCTGGAATATTATGAAGGTGAAGGTGTTCAGCATATTGCAGTAGCCACAAAGGATATTGTAACCACGGTTAAAGAACTAAAAGCACGTGGTGTAGAGTTTTTAAGTGCTCCACCAGAAGCTTATTACGATATGATGCCACAGCGTGTAGGTAAAATCGATGAGGAAATCTCACTACTAGAAAGCCTGGGCATTTTGGTCGATTGCGATGAAGAAGGTTATCTGTTACAGATCTTCACCAAACCAGTTGAAGACCGTCCTACCCTTTTCTTCGAGATTATTCAGCGTAAAGGCGCACAAAGCTTTGGTGCGGGTAACTTTAAAGCTTTGTTTGAATCGTTAGAGCGCGAACAGGAATTGAGAGGTAATCTGTAAGGTTACTTAATTAACAAGGCAATCAGAAAATCTGGTTGCCTTGTTAATTTTATTATTTAACGAAGCTCTGCGATAAGCTTCCATTGACAGATTTCTATTTGGTAGACGTCATTCCCGCGCAGGCGGGAATCTTAATGCCTATTACATTATAATTCCCAATCGAGTTGGGAATGACGATTCCTCACAGTCTATAGATTTACTAAAATCCCCAATCATTATATTGATGAAATTAATTAACCCTAAACATGACAATACTATATATTAGATCTCTTTTTATTTTCGGGTACTATAAAGAATTTAAGGATTTGGTAATCTGCATTCTGCAAAGTAGCTAAATTTTGTACTTACGGTTTGGCCATTTTTGATAGCTGCATTCCATTTTGGGCAGTCTTTTATTACTTTTTTTACTATTTCATCCAACCCAGACCCTAAACCTCTTACAATTTTAACGTCTTTAACATTTCCATCGTAATCTATTTTAAAACTAAAGTATATTTTTCCTTCTACTTTGTTTTTTAAGGCTTCTTCTGAATATTTAATGTTTTTATAGAAATATTCTTGCAGCGCTTTATATCCTCCCGGGAAATTAGGTGGCGTGTCTACTTCCTCACTCTTATAGGTAGAATTGTCGGGTACATTTTGCTTCGACGGGCCACCCATCGCCATAATATTAACACTACTTAACTTAATATAATCAGCCGGAATAACTACCTCTTCCTGAACCAAGGCGTTTCTTATGCCTTCCATTTGAAATATGATGCTAATACTGTATTTTCCATTTATCGTTTTGGATAGCCCGGTGTAAGCTGCAATTAAATTTTTAACATTTTCACTTAGTCCTTCTAAATTTAAGGCCGTTTCTACGTTTTGTATTTGGCCATTTTCTATATTAAAAAGAAAAGTAGTTTTACCCTGTAGATTACTAAATAATGCCTTAGATGAATATTGCACTTTACTGGCCAAATATTTATAAAGACCTACAAACTGACTTTTTTGCTGTTCTTTTTTCGAATCAGATAAATTTTGAGCAAATATTGGTAAAGACGTGATTAAAAATAAGAATAGTACACTTAAAGTGAAGAGTTTGCGGTAATTCATTGTAATTTTTTTTAAAAACGTAAATATATCATTTCATTCACCATCCTTTTAAAATTTTTCAAATAATGTTAGTGACGAATAATTATTTAAATTTAGATACACACAAATATTTAACCTTAAAGAATTATGAAAACAAAATTAACGCTGGCCTTATTGCTGGCTACCTGCATTCATTGCTTCGCTCAAACAAAGGCCGAAACTGTTAAAACCATTAACCAACTGTTGGCAAAAGCCATTGGCGGAACTGATCACATTTTACGCAAGGGAACAGAAACCATGTTTAAAATTACAGCAAATTCATTTTCCATTGATGAGGAAATGAATTTCGGGGTTTTTACAGTTGGAAAAACCTTTGCCAGTTCAGATAATGCCAAAGAAGAAACCTCCAACAAATCGCAAATAAACACCTGGAAAGGATTCAAGGTTAGTCCGGAACAAACAAGCACAAAGATTAAATCAATCTATCCGGTTTTCGACAAACGTGAAGATGAGCCAAATAACGATAAAAATGGAATTAAGTATTATTGTTTAGCAGGCGATGAAGATAAATTGATAGCGGCATTAACCCACCTGCAAGGGATTTATTCGAAGAAGTAATGGGCTTAATAAGCCGAAAGCCAGGAAGATATTTCTGGCTTTTCATATTTATTTTCATTTGTAACATAAGTAGTGTAACAGCGATAAGGTGATTTTTCTTCACTAAAACTTCATAATTGAAGTGCACCTTTGAAATAACAAAACACGAAGCGATTTCAATTTTGTTAAATTCTAAAAACTCATAATTAGTTTTTTAGTTTTCCGGTTACCCTTATCTGATACCTCATGTATTGCAAAATACATGAGGTTTTTTGTTTTAAAGAAGTCAAGTTTTAAAAACTTGACTTCTTTGGTGCATTACTCGGCACTTTCTTTAAGCATTTGATAAAGGTCTGTTGCGCCTCCATCAAATTTACTTCCGTTTACATAAAATGAAGGTGTTCCGTTTACGCCACTCCGTACACCACTATCAAAATCATCTTCTATTTTTTTTTTGATCTCTTCTGAAGTACTGTCTTGCTGAAATTGCTCCAAATCTAAACCAATCGTTTCAGCCAATTCATCGAACAGGTCTCCATTTAGGCGGTATTGATTTTCGTAGAGTGCATCGTGCATTTCCCAAAACTTGCCTTGTAAACCTGCAGCTTCTGCAGCAATGGCAGCTGGAAATGCATACTCATGGGCGTTCGCCAGAGGAAAATGGCGGAAGATAAATTTGATCTGATGGCCAAATGTTTCTTCAATTTCCTTCATAATCGGGTAGGCATTGCCGCAATAAGGACATTGATAATCGCCAAACTCGACAATGGTTATACTAGCCGAATCATCACCTTGAATATGATCGTGATTATTTATTTCAGGCCGTAAGGTACTCATAGCTTATTTCTTATCTAATTCTTCTAATGCATCTAAAATCCCATCAGCGCCCGGGTTAACGGCTATTGGCGACAAATAACTCCATGCAATTTTTCCCTCTTTATCAATAACAAAAAGGGCCCTTTTACTTTCGCCAAGTTCTTCATCATACACACCATAAGCTTTTGAAACTGCCCCTTTTGGTTCAAAATCTGCCAATAAAGGGAAATGTAGTTTTCTATTTTCTTCGAAAGCGAGGTGGCACCAAACACTATCAACAGAAACGCCGAAAATCTGTGCATCATACTTATTAAAGTATTTTAGCATTTCGTTGTAAAGTGCCATTTGGTCGCTGCATACTGGGCTCCAATCGGCCGGATAAAAAGCCAGGATAACATTTTTACCTTTAAAATCTTTAAGTTTTATTTTCTGATCGGGAGTAGCATTCAATTCGAAATCTGGTGCTGTAGCGCCTTTTTCTAACATATTAGGGAGTTTAAAATTTAAATCGTTTATTAAACAGCGCTTACCCCGCGTTGTTTGCAACAAATTTTAGCCTAATTTTTGCCGTTTGATTAAGTAAGACTGAAGGACTGGGTAAAATCCCTCGTTCATATCGGCATCAATTAAGTCAATTTTATATTGAGCACATTTTAGGGCAATCTGCTGTCGATAAGTAGAAACCGCTGCTGTATAATTATCCTTTACCTGGTTGGTGTGCACCTTAATAGTATCGCCAGTTTCCATATCGATAAACTGATATGGCCGATTCTCAAAATTGAAATCAACTTCTTTTGATTTATCCACCACGTTAAAAACCACCACTTCATGTTTGTTGAATTTTAAATGCTGCAGGGCATCAAAAAACTCATCCGTTTTATCTGTGCTGGTTTGCGTATTAAATAAATCACTAAAAATAATTACCAAAGAGCGTTTATGAATTAATTCTGCAACCTGATGCAAAGCCTCGCTTAAATTAGTCTGCGCATTTACCTTAGGTTTATGCAGCAGATCTTCTAATTGTGTAAATAAATATTTCTGATGTACAGTAGTCGACTTTGCTGGCGAATTCAATAGTATTTCATCTGTAAATAAGCTTAAACCAAAGGCATCGCGCTGTTTCTTCAACAAGTACATCAAAGATGCAGTAGCCTGTATGGAGAAAATCAGTTTGTTATTTTTAGGTTCAGGAAAGTACATTGATGAGGAAACATCAAGCACAAACTGACAACGCAAATTGGTTTCTTCTTCGAAACGTTTACTGTAAAGTTTATCAGTTTTGGCGTATAATTTCCAGTCGATATTTTTAACATTATCTCCATTATTATACTGACGGTGCTCGGCAAATTCGACCGAAAAGCCATGAAACGGACTTTTATGCAGTCCGGTAATAAAACCTTCTACTACTTGCTGTGCAAGCAATTCTAAATTACCATAGCTTGTTTCGTTCTCGTAGTTTACAGCCTGCATACGGTAAAGCTAATAAAAGATTTATTAAAAAACTTGTAAAAAGCTATCAGGTTTGGATGGAAAAAATATATTTTATCGATAAGCATAGTTTTGAAGTCATATGTATTTTTTAAATGATTGGGAAAGCAATAGCAGTACTTCTAAGCTAGTGCAGCCCCGCCCCCGCTTCTGCCGATTGAAAAAATCGGCATCTCGCTACGGTCGGGTTTAAGTGGCGCCGACTGTGCCACTATCCGTGGTAAATAAACCCGATTGACAGTGAAAGCGCCTGATTCTTCATCAGGCCTTGAACAGAAAGCGGGACTGAAAATACCATAAAAAACTGAACCCTCATTTCCAAAAACAAATAAAATCGTTTAAAACAAAAAATCCCGAACTCAATAAAATGAATTCGGGATCAATATCTTCTAAATGATTTTACTTCTTAGCTATTCTAAACAAATGACCATTATCTGTTACTGAATAAAGCGCTCCATCCTTTCCTTCTACCATATCTCGGAAACGTTCGCCTTTACCTTCCAACAATCTTTCTTCGCCAACAATTTTATCATCTTTTATTATCAAACGGATAATATGCGAACCGCCTAAACCGCCTACAAATAAATTTCCTTTCCACTCGGCAATACTACTGCTATTATAGAATGCAATACAACCTGGTGAAATACTTGGATTCCAGTAGTAAACCGGCTGTTCCATCCCTTCTTTCTGCTGAATACCATCGCCTACTTTTTTACCACTATATTCGGTTCCGTAGGTAATAATTGGCCATCCATAATTTTTGCCTGGTTTAATAATATTCACCTCGTCGCCACCCTTAGGACCAAATTCGGCTTCCCATAAATCACCAGTTAAAGGATTAATAGCTAAACCATCTGGATTGCGGAGTCCGTATGCATAAATTTCTGGTTTTGCATCTGCCTTGCCTGCAAATGGTCCATTCGCCACTGCCTTGCCGTCTGTAGTAAGGTGTAAGATTTTACCCAAAGAAGAATTTAAATACTGCGCCTGAATTCTGATATCGCTACCAGAACGCTCACCTGTACTTACAAACAAATTGCCATTTTTATCGAAAACAATTCTCGAACCGTATTGAAGTTTGCCGCCATAAGCAGGTGTAGCACGGTAAATAATGGTCTGGTTCTCTATTGTCGTTTCATTAGCCGCCAATTTACCTTTGGCAATAGCCAATAAAACACCTTTATCCTGTGGCTCTGAATAAGCCCAATAAATCATTCTATTTTTAGCAAAGTTTGGATCTAAGGTTACATCTAATAAACCGCCTTGGCCAGAAGCATCTACCTTTGGTAAACCCGTTATCTTTTTGCTTAATTTTCCATCGGGTGTAAGAATCACCATGGTACCCTGTTTTTGTGTAATTAGAAAACCACCGTTAGGAAGAACTGAAATGGCCCATGGATTTTCTAACTTTTCATTAATAATTGTAATATCCAGAGGGGTTTTGGTCTTTACACCTGCAATTCTGGTCTGTCCTGCAAAGGCTGGTTTATAATCTGCAGAGGGTTCGTTCGTTTCAACAGGGTTTTGTGCCGATACACATGCAATATTCGCACAGTTTAGGGTTAAACCTGCCAATAAAATACCTAAAGTTTTATTGTTAAATAAGTTAATAGACATGATTGTTAGTTTTTTATTAAAGAAACAAAATTATGTTTGCAATAAAAAACCCAAATCCATTAAATGAACTTGGGTTTTAAATATGTTACAAGCCCTTAGGCTTTGGTCTTCATGCTTTAAGCTTAAACTAAGCCAATTGCTTGTTTAATTTTTCTGCTAATACTGATTTTGGAACAGCACCAACTTGTTTGTCAACAACCTGACCATCTTTAAAGTATAATAAAGCTGGGATGTTACGGATACCAAACTGCATTGAAATTTGAGGGTTGTTATCAACGTTTACTTTTCCAACTACCGCTTTACCATCATATTCCTTTGCGATTTCTTCTACTACTGGACCAACCATGCGACAAGGGCCACACCATTCTGCCCAAAAATCTACTAATACGGGTTTATCTGATTTTAATACAAGCTCCTCGAAGTTTGCATCTGTGATTTCTAATGCCATAATTATTTTTTTTATGTTCAAATATATGTATTCAATTGTAATGCCAACCCATCTGTAATGTCAATTTGACATTATTTTGGTAAAAGCGCAGAGCGGTAGGCGTAAGGCGTTTTATGTTCGATAGGACTAAACGCTTGGCGCCAAGCGCCAAACGCTAGTTTAACTTGTAATTTACAACATTAAGCCCGAGTAATTGTTCCAAAAACTTATTGTTCGGGTTTATTTTGAGATTTTTCGAAGGCATATCCAACATAATCTCCTTTTCCCGATCAAAAATAGCGAAGTTAAGTTGGCAGTTTTGCTGCTCAGAGCTTGCCTTATTGTCTGCTAATATGGCTTCAATCTCGCGCATCAGTTGATCGTTAACCCGTTCAATTGGCACCTGGATAGTTAAACTTTTAGCTAATTTATCCCTCAGCTCAGACATTAAGTTAATGGCGGTAATTTTAAATTCCCAATCGCCGGCTTTACCGAAACGCTCACCAACCCGGCCTCTAATCTGTAAGAAATATCCTTCTGTTAAAAACGATTTAAACTTTAAAAAATCTTCTCCGAACAAGGCCATTTCGCTTGCATCCTCATAATCTTCGAAAACAAAAGTACCAAATGGCTTACCCGTTTTGGTAATCCTTTGCGATGCGGTTACCACCAGCCCACCTACACAAAGTTCACGGTTTTTTAGTTTTTCAAATTCGGCCAGAACCTCTTCATTGTTATCGCCCATACGCACCTTGTTGATCACGCTCAGTTGCTTAACGCCGTGTGTACAGAATTTATCGAGTTCGAGTTTATAATTATCTAAAGGGTGGCCAGAAAGAAAAATTCCAATGGCATCTTTCTCGTATTTCAACCTGTCCATTAACGCCCATTCTGGCGAAACTGGCAAACTTGGTTCTAAAATCAGATCAGCTTTAGAGCCCCCGAACAAAGATGCTTGCGAGGTGCTTTCATTGTTCTGAAAATCGTTGGCATACTTAATAATCTTTTCAATACCATTCATTTTATCGTTCGGGCCAATATAAAAATACTGCGCCCTATGTCCCCCAAAGGCATCGAAAGCGCCGCTGTATACAAAACTCTCGTAAGCTTTTTTATTTACAATGCGGGTGTTGGAACGCTTGGCGAAATCGTACACATTGCCATAAGGCCCATTTGCCAATCTTTCTTCGATAATACTTTCTACCGCCTTTTCACCCACACCTTTTACTGCCGACATGCCGAAACGAACTTCGCCCTTGGCATTTACCGAGAACTTGAGGTCAGATTCGTTTACATCAGGGCCTAATACCGTAACACTCATCTGGCGACATTCTTCCATAAAGAAGGCTACTTGTTTAATATCACTCATGTTGTTCGACAGTACCGCAGCCATATATTCGGCCGGGTAATGTGCTTTTAAGTATGCCGTTTGATAGGCAATCCATGCATAACAGGTAGAGTGCGATTTGTTGAAAGCGTAGGATGCAAATGCTTCCCAATCTTTCCATATTTTTTCTAAAGTTGTGGCATCGTGACCTTTTTCGGCCGCTTGTTTCACAAACTTTGGTTTCATTTTATCCAGAACCTCTTTCTGTTTCTTACCCATTGCCTTACGCAGAACGTCGGCCTCACCTTTGGTAAAGCCAGCCAGTTTCTGCGACAAAAGCATTACCTGCTCTTGATAAACGGTAATTCCATAAGTTTCTTTCAAATACTCTTCGCAGGCATCTAAATCATACTTAATTTCTTCTTCGCCATTTTTACGGCGAACGAAACTCGGAATGTACTCCATCGGTCCTGGGCGGTATAATGCGTTCATCGCAATTAAATCGTCGAAAACCGTTGGTTTCAGCTCCTTCATGTATTTCTGCATGCCGGGACTCTCGTACTGGAAAATCCCAATGGTTTCACCACGTTGGAAAAGTTCGTAAGTTAATACATCGTCGATTGGGAAAGTATCTGGATCGAGATCGATATTAAACCTTTTTTTAACCAGTTTTACGGTATCCTTGATCAGGGTAAGGGTTTTTAAGCCCAAAAAGTCCATCTTTAATAAACCAGCGCTTTCTACAACCGAGTTATCAAATTGGGTAACGTATAAATCAGAATCTTTTGCTGTAGCAACAGGAACGAAATTGGTAATATCGCTTGGCGTAATAATTACCCCGCAGGCGTGGATACCGGTGTTCCGTAAAGAGCCTTCTAAAATCTGTGCCTGTTGAATGGTTTCGGCACTCAAATCCTTTAATGCACCAAGGTTTTTCAATTCTACTACACGCTCATATTCATCAGGGCGCAAAGATTCTTTCAAGGTTTTTTCATCTAGATTGAAGATTTTTGCGAGCTTCATATTCGGAATCAGCTTTGCAATCTTATCTGCTTCAAAAAGTGGCAAATCCAACACTCTCGCTGTATCGCGGATAGAAGATTTGGCAGCCATGGTTCCATAAGTGATAATCTGCGCCACCTGGCTGGAACCGTATTTGTTGATTACGTATTCCATTACACGGCCACGGCCCTCATCATCAAAATCGATATCAATATCGGGCATGGAAACACGATCGGGATTTAAGAAACGCTCAAAAAGGAGATCGTACTTAATCGGATCGATATTCGTGATCCACAAACAATAAGCAACCACCGATCCGGCTGCAGAACCACGACCTGGACCTACCGAAACATCCCTGCGACGGGCTTCGGCAATAAAATCCTGTACAATCAGGAAATAACCCGGATAACCAGTTTTCTCAATGGTTTGCAATTCGAAATCTAAACGTTCGATAACCTCAGGGGTTAATACACCATAACGTTTCTTGGCACCTTCGTAAGTAAGGTGACGTAAAAATTTATTTTCTCCACGTTTTCCACCGTCGGCTTCATCCTCAGCAACCAAAAATTCTTCAGGAATATCGAATTTAGGTAAGAGTACTTCGCGGGCAAGTTTATAGATTTCAATCTTATCTACAATTTCTTTAATATTTACAATCGCCTCTGGCAAATCGGCAAAAAGCGATTTCATTTCATCGCCAGATTTGAAATAATATTCTTGATTGGGCAAACCATACCGATAACCGCGGCCACGGCCAATTGGTGTTGCCTGTTTTTCGCCATCTTTTACACAAAGCAAAATATCGTGCGCATTCGCATCCTTTTTGTTAATGTAGTAGGTATTATTGGTAGCCACCAATTTAACCTCATGTTTGTGTGCCAAAGCAATCAGCGATTCGTTTACGCGATCTTCATCTTCCTGGTTATGGCGCATTACCTCTACATAGAAATCATCGCCAAACATGTTTTTCCACCAGATCAGTGCTTCTTCAGCCTGGGTTTCGCCCATGTTTAAAAGTTTGTTCGAAATCTCTCCAGAAAGGTTACCCGATAAAACGATAATATCATCTTTATACTGTTCAATTACCTCCCTATCGATACGTGGAACGTAATAAAACCCTTTGGTATAAGCAATAGAAGACATTTTAGCTAAATTGTGATAGCCTTTTTTGTTCTTCGCCAGCAACACCATCTGGTAACCGTTATCTTTTGCTGTCCGATCGAGGTGATTGCCACAAACAAAAAACTCAACGCCAACAATTGGTGTCATTACCACTTCCGTTGGACGTTCGTCGGCTTCTATTGCTGCTGCATTTTTCGCTTCGGCAGCTTTGTTGTGGTTTAAAACATTGTTTACGAAGTGGAAAGCCCCCATCATATTCGCATGATCGGTCATGGCTACTGCTGGCATTTTTTGAGCCGCAGCAGCTTTTATCAAATCGGGAATACTAATGGTACTTTGAAGCACCGAAAACTGGGTATGGTTATGCAAATGCACAAAAGTCGCTGCTGCAAGCTCCTGTTTATTTCCGGCAAGTTCTTGTTTGGAAATACCCCCACCTTCAGCTTTTTGTATACGCTTGCGAATTTCATCTGATGCTGCTTTTAAATTGATGTGTTTTAAACCAACACCTTCAATTGTAGCAGGATTTACCTCCCTAAAACGAGGAAAATATTCTACATCAACCTGTAATTCTTCTTTTTTAAAAACTTCTCTTTTTACCAGCTCCAAGAAACAACGCGTAGTTGCTTCCACATCGGCAGTAGCGTTGTGCGCTTCGTTAAAAGGAGCGCCAAACAGATAAGCGTGCAGTTCGGTTAAGGTTGGCAATTTAAACCTGCCGCCTCTACCGCCGGGTAATTGTAAAAGTTGGGCGGTAACTTCCGTACAGGTATCCAAAACGGGCATCTCTGCCAAACGGTTGGCCACACCAAAGCGGTGAAACTCACAGCCCATAATGTTCACGTCGAAGCCAACATTTTGCCCTACAATGAACTTGGCTTTGTTTAAAACTTCGTTAAACTTGGCCAGCATCTCATCGAAACCGATACCTTGTTCGGCAGCGAGTTCGGTGGAGATACCGTGGATTCTTTCTGCATCATACGGAATATTAAACCCCTCTGGCTTAACCAGATAATCCTGATGTTCAACCAATCTCCCCATCTCATCGTGCAGTTGCCATGCAATTTGTATACAACGTGGCCAATTATCCGTATCGGTAATGGGTGCGTTATAATTACGTGGCAAACCAGTGGTTTCAGTATCAAAAATTAAGTACATATTGTGCGGCAAAGAATTAACCGTTTTAGAATAATAACGGTTCTTCAAAAATAAGAATTTTGACAGGTGGTTTTGTCAGATTTTATCAACAAAAATATGACGAACAAACCTATCAGGTTTTTTAAATAAGAAATCCCGGACAATAAATGATTTCGGGATTAAAGTCTTAAAAAACTTCGGGAATTTTAAAAACTTACAAAGTTTAAATCACTAGAAATTACCCTTTCAAAGTCTCTAATAAAACTTTTGCTGCCTCTTCTGATGAACCTGGGTTTTGTCCGGTAATAAGCAAACCATCCTTTTTTACATAAGAACCCCAATCGGCACCTTTGCTATAATGGCCCCCAAGTTTTTTAAATTCATCCTCCAATAAAAAAGGAACAACATCTGTTAACTTAACAGCTTCTTCTTCCGAATTTGAAAACCCAGTAACTGCCTTACCTTTTACTAAAGGATCCCCATTTTGGTCTTTAACTTTAATAAGCACTCCAGGTGCATGACATACAAAAGCTACAGGTTTTTTAGCTTTATAAAATTCTTCAATCAGCGCAATGGATTTTTCATCGTTTGCCAAATCCCATAACGGGCCATGACCTCCTGGATAGAATACCGCATCAAAATCCTTTTCATTTACCGTATTTAACTGAACAGTGTTTGCCAAAATTTCCTGTACTTTTTCATCAGCTTTAAATCTTTTCGTTGCTTCCGTCTGCGCATCAGGGGCATCACTTTTCGGGTCGATGGGTGGCTGTCCTCCCTTTGGAGAAGCTAATGTTATTTCTACTCCGGCATCAGCCAATAAATAATACGGTGCAGCAAATTCCTCAATCCAAAAACCTGTTTTTTCACCGGTATTTCCCAACTCGCTGTGGGATGTTAAAACCATTAGTATTTTCATTATTATAATTTTATTTATGTTTACTAACAACCATCAGATTAAAACCTGACAGACTTACCTATTAATTTCAAAAATGTTCCTGACTGACCAATTCAGTCACATTATATCCCTTTTGTCTACACCGCTCGATAATATGCACCAATAAGTCAGCTTCCATTTTGGGTTCGCGTGCCATAATAAACAGGTATTTTTCATCGGGATGACCCACAACCACATAACTGTAATCATCTGCAAGTTCGATAATCCAATAACCGATTTTAAAGGGCCATAAAAACTGTGCTTTCATCTCGCCAGCATGCTTTTCTTCGTCGAAAAACAGTTTTGAAGTGATCGATTTTTCTTCAGGCTTTCCTTCTTTATGATAAGTGGTATACACATCGAAATGATCATTATCGGCCAAAGTGTAGGTTTCGGTGGTTTGTTTCCAATGTTTATCCAATAAAGTTGGGATAGAATATAATGAATACCATTTACCTTCAAAGGCTTTATAATCGATATTTGAAATGGGCTTATTTTCCATAATTGGGCTTTGCTTTAATGCTTATGCTTTTGAACATATTAAGTAAACCATCATCAAATTATAAAGTTTTGAAAAGGATTTTTAAACCTTATATTTATTTCTACCTTCGATTAAATATTTAACGATACGCAAACCATTAAAATAAAATATATGAAAGTAACGGTTGTTGGCGCAGGCGCAGTTGGTGCCACTTGTGCAGATAATATTGCCCGCAAAGAATTGGCAAACGAACTTGTCCTGTTAGATATTAAAGAAGGTTTTGCTGAAGGCAAAGCCATCGACATGATGCAAACTGCAACCCTTTTGGGTTTCGATACCAAAATTACTGGTGTAACTGGCGATTACAGCAAAACCGCTGGTTCTGATGTGGTGGTAATTACCTCAGGCTTGCCCCGTAAACCAGGGATGACCAGAGAAGAACTGATTGGTATTAATGCTGGTATTGTTAAAGGTGTTGCAGAAAATATTCTAAAATTCTCTCCAGAAGCCATTTTCATTGTGATCAGTAATCCGATGGATACCATGACTTACCTGGCCTTAAAATCTTTAGGTCTACCTAAAAACCGTATTATCGGCATGGGTGGAACGTTAGATAGCTCGCGTTTCAAATTTTATTTATCGCAGGCTTTAAATTGTAACCCGAACGATTTACAAGGTTTTGTAATTGGTGGACATGGCGATACCACCATGATTCCTTTAACCCGTTTAGCTACATACCAAAGTTTACCGGTGAGCAATTTATTGGATAAAGCTACGCTTGATAAAGTTGCAGCTGATACCATGGTTGGTGGTGCTACTTTAACTGGCCTGATCGGAACTTCAGCCTGGTATGCTCCAGGTGCCGCAGGCGCTGCATTGGTTGAAGCCATTTTGCGCGATGAGAAAAAATTGTTTACCTGCTGTGTTTCTCTTGAAGGAGAATACGGACAAGAAGATATCTGTTTAGGTGTACCGGTAATTATTGGCCGCAGTGGCTGGGAAAAAATCATCGATTTTAAATTAACCGATGATGAGCAGGCTGCATTTAACAAAAGTGCCGATGCAGTAAGAAATATGAATAGTGTACTGGCAGAAATGAAGTTGGTTTAATATCATTCTGAAGATTAATTTTTAACGAAAGCATTAAATTACTAAAATAGGTTTCCTCGGTGCGTCATTCCCAACTCGATTGGGAATCTTAATGCAATAGGATTTAAGATTCCCGCCTGCGCGAGAATGACGACCGTTCTTTTACATCCGTCTATTTTATAACGATCTGTTAGCAATTTTAATAGGGCTATCCAGTAATTGATAACTAGGAGCTGTTCGTTCTTCAGTACAACATAAATAAACAATGAAATCAATTTCCATCCCGCTTAAACTGATAAACTTACAGGATGACGGTTACCACCTTTTGGTGGAAGTTGTTGTTTTTAAGGAAAAAAATTTTGCTGTTTTAGATACTGGCGCCTCAAGAAGTGTATTCGATAAATCGTTAATTGAGCAACACCTATCAGAAACCCTGCAGGTATCTGACGAAATTAATGCAGCCACTCTTTTTACCACCACTACTACCATCCAGGCTACAATTCCTGAACTAAAAATCGGATCGTTAAAGATCAAGAATTATGAAACCGTGGCTTTTGATCTGCAATCGGTTAGCGAAACTTATCAACAATTTGGCCACCCACCTATTATGAGTATTATTGGTGGAGATATCTTAATGCAATATAAAGCCGTTATTGATTATAAGAAAACGACCCTTAGGCTTTATAGATAAGCGTAATCTCATTTTATGACCTTAATCATTTTTATTAAGCTCTTTTAAATGATATTTGAACCTGATGAAAAAGTTGATCACAATCTTTTGTGTTATTTTTTGGGCAGGGCTAATTGGTGGAATCAGTTTTTTGGAAGCTCCGCTAAAATTCCAGGCACCCAGGATTACAATTCCACTTGGTTTAGGTATTGGTCAATTGGTTTTTCAGGCGCTTAATAAAATAGAGGTCGTATTAGTCATTATCATTTTAGCCTGCTCCCTACCAGCACCTTTAAAAAATATCAGCAGCATTTTACTTTTCTCGATTACCGTTCTTTTAATGGCAGATACTTTTTGGCTACTGCCATTGCTCGATGAAAGGGCAAAACTGGTTTTGGCTTGCAATGCTCCAATCAAAAGTTATCATCATATTTTGTACATCATTGTCGACGCCATCAAATTCCTATTGTTGATTGTTCTAGGTTTTTTAAGTTTAAAATCACTGCACCATGAAAAAAGATATTCATAATAGAGAAGATATTGTCCTTTTAGTAGATACCTTTTATAAACAGGTTGCGCTCAACAAACAGATAGGGCCAATATTTACCGATGTTGCCAAAGTAGACTGGTCACATCACCTTCCAAAAATGTACAATTTCTGGGAAAGTATCGTTTTCGGAAAGGCAATTTACAAAGGCAACCCTATGCTTACCCATTTTGCATTGAATGAACGAACACCCCTGCAAACTGAAGCATTTGAAACCTGGAAACACCTCTTTTTCAAAACTGTTGACGATCTTTTTACGGGAGAAAATGCAGATCTGATTAAACAAAAAGCACAATCCATTGCCGATTTAATGCATTTTAAGATCAATGCTCCACAATCAAAGATTAAGATTGTTTAGTAAATTTTGCTTTGATTTAAGCTGGTTTCTTTATAAATTTAGTTAACCAAACTAAATTCAAATCATGAAATTTCTCAAAATCCTTATTGGCATTATTGTCGTATTGGCAATAATCATTATTGTGGGTGGCTTCTTCTTGCCTAAAAGCTATACAGTAAGTCGGTCTACAGTAATCAATGCTCCAGACAGCGTAATTTACAAGAACATTGCCGACTTTAAAGAATTCTATAAATGGAATCCTTGGGCAAAAATGGAACCTACGGCAAAAACTACATACGGTGGCGTTGCAGGCGAGCCAGGGCATTTATACGAATGGAAAGGTAAGGAAACAGGTAGTGGCTATATGAAAATAAAAAGTGTAACCCCTAATAAAGAGGTAGATATTGAATTAAAATTTATTGAGCCTTTTGAAAGTTTAGCGGATACAAAATTCGACATTCAACCTGAAGGAAGTAGCAATAAGGTAAGCTGGACAATGAGTGGAGAAAATAACCTGATCAGTAAATGGATGTGTGTGTTTGTGAGCATGGATAAAATGATCGGTAAAGATTTTGAAGATGGGCTAAAATTCTTGAAAGAAAAATCAGAAAAAGGAGTTTAGTTAATGAGTGATCCTAAGGAATTCCTTCTTAGAAAAACATTAGCGTGAGGTTAAAGGCTGCGTAGAATCGTCATTATAAGAAGGCTTTTTCAGCCGACAGCCTGCCCCGATTTTCGGGGAAGCAATCTTTATAGCAAGATTCCTAGCATGAAAGATTGCTTCGTCGTTCCTCCTCGCAACGACACTTCTATTATAATATGTCAGTCTGAGCGTAGTCGAAGACCACTTAAAAATTATTTAAAGCCTCTCGTTTGAGAGGCTTTTTTATGCTTCAATTTATATTCATCCAAACAATTGTGTCGGCTTAGCGTTAAAAAAGCATTAAAACCAGCTAAACCATTAATTAATATTTTGTAATTCCCTATTTTTTAGATTACTTGCCAACAAAATGAATTTATTACTTGTAGAAGATGAACCGAGCGTTGTATCTGTAATTTCGAGAGGTTTAAGCGATGAGGGATTTACCGTGAGTATAGCTCCTGATGGTTTAATCGGGAAACAGATGGCTATAGAAAATCAGTTCGACCTGATTATTCTCGACATCATGCTACCTGGAATAAATGGATTGGAACTCTGCAAGATCATTAAAGAACAAAAACCAAATACACCTATTATTATGCTTACCGCTCTGGGTACTACAGAAAATGTGGTAAACGGGTTAGACAATGGCGCAGATGACTACCTGATCAAACCTTTTAAATTTGCCGAGCTTTTTGCGCGGATCAGGATGCTGTTGAGGCGATATCATGGCGTGGTTTCACAAGATCAGATTATTTCCATAGCAGACCTCCAGATTAATTTAAGCGCAAAAACGGTAAAGCGTAATCAGCAAGAAATTGTACTCACCGCCACAGAATATCGCCTGATTGAATATATGGCTAAAAATAAATCCAAAATTTTATCTCGGATAGATATCTTGGAAAATGTTTGGGATATCGACTTTAACCTTGGCACCAATGTGGTTGATGTTTATGTTAATTATCTTCGCAAAAAAATAGATAAAAATTCTGATCAAAAGCTTATCCACACCGCAGTAGGCTTAGGTTATATATTAAAGGAAAAATAAATGGAGATAGCCAAGAAAATCACTTTACTTTTCGCCATTTTATCGGCAATCATTATCTCTTTATTAAGTGGTTTTGTTTGGTATTTTTCTAACGATTTCGCTTTTGAAGATTTTTATAAACGTTTAGAGGCCAGGGTTAATATCGCTGCCCAGATTAAATTATACGAAGACGAAAACAATAAGGTTTACGCTAAAATGCGTAATCAATACCTTGAGCGGTTGCCTTCAGAAAAAGAATATATAATAGAAGCTGGGAAGCCAACCGATAAATTGGACCGAGAGCTACCGGCTAGTTTTTACAACCGAATAAATGCCGGATATGTAGCACGTTATCGTATTGAAAACCACTTTTATGCAGGGAAATTCTTTAAAAATCACGATGCTGGATATATTGTGATTGTTTCGGCAAACGATCCCTTCGGCTTTCGGGAACTAAAAGACCTGCAAAGAATTTTGATTATCGGTTTTTTCCTTTCTGTTATTTTATCGTTTGTTGTTGGCTGGAAATTTTCTAACTACATGTTAATGCCATTAAGAAATATAATTAAAAGTGTAAAGAAGATAAAAGCAGAAAATTTACACCTGAGGCTGGATGTAAAAAAAGGCAATGATGAAATGTCGCAATTGGCCCAAACCTTTAACAACATGCTTAACCGTTTAGAAACAGCTTTCGAAACGCAAAATAACTTTATCAGCAATGCTTCGCACGAGTTAAGAACACCATTAACGATTATTAGTGGTGAGGTTGAACTGGCGATGAAGACTATTGAAGATACCGCAAAACAGGAAAAAGCTTTAGCGAAAATTAAAGATGAGGCAGAAAGATTAGAACATATCCTAACCAGTTTATTGGGCCTGGCACAATCTGGCTTTAATGGAAAAAACCAACCTTGGGAAGAGGTACGGATGGACGAACTGTTATGGGAAATTAAAGAATCGGTTAACCAGGTACACCCCAACAGTAAGATAGAAATCGACTTTACCAAACTGCCTGATGATGAAGAATTGCTAACACTGCGTGTAAACAAAAACCTGATTAAACTTGCCATCAGCAATATTGTAAACAATGCCTGTAAATACTCAAATGAAAATCTGGTAAGTATTAGTATCGAAAGCAATGCCAATATGCTATCAATTGCCGTAACGGATAGAGGAATTGGAATACCACAGACAGATATACAGCATATATTTGAACCCTTTTATCGTGCATCGAACACCAATGATTTTAAGGGATATGGCGTTGGCTTACCCCTTTCTCTAAATATCATCCGTCTGCATAGAGGTAGTATTGCCATTAAATCGCAAGAAGGGGTTGGCACAGAGATTAAGGTTTTATTGCCAACGAAGGGTTAATCGGTTAATTGTTTAAACTGGTTAATTGTGAAATCAATCCCAACAATCAAACAATTTATCAACCTAGTATTCCGTTATCCTATTTTTAGTTAACCGATTAACCATTTTACACAGTTAATCAATAATTACTCCAAAAAGGAGTGCGCTCTAATCTCATTCTAATCGCGCTCTTATTTCGCTATAATATCATCGCGCTAAACTTGTATAAATAATTTTTCCATTCATTTAAACAAGTTATAGCGATGAAAACTGTATTAGTACCGACCGATTTTAAATTAGAAAGCATTAAAATTATTGATGCGCTTGTTCAGCACCAAAAAAATGAAACTTTAAATATCATTTTTGTACATGCCTTTAAATTATCAGATTCTATAACTGATATGTTAATGTTGAGCCGCCGCAGCCGTGATTACGAAAATGTTAGCGACGAATTTTATCAGCAGATAAATCAAGCCAAGGCAAAATACCCTAGTCAAATCAATACCATTGGGATCGAATATTTTTACGGAAGTACAGTAGCCGCTTTCAAAAATTTTATCGAAGCTTTTGATGTAGAGCATATTGCCTATTTAAAAGAGTACAATTTTACGCCGATAAATAAATTCAGCATCGACCCTAAAATATTAACAGAACGTGCAGGCTGCGAAGTAATCCAATTAAATACTTTGACTGTTCATGCCTCAGAAAACTTAATTGACACAAAAATACACGAAGCGCAACTGCAAGAAGCAAACGCTTAATCATCAATTTTAAACTAAATACTATGCTGTTACGAAATAATATTCCGCTCACTTATATATTCGGAAAGATCAAAAAAGAACTTCTGTTTGTTATTGGCTACTCTATAGGTATTGTGGTACTGTATGAAAACTTTCATGTTACACGCATTTCTATTCCTGTTGCTGTACCAGCTTTATTAGGAACAATCATTTCGCTGCTATTGGCGTTTCGGTCTAACCAAGCTTACGATAGATGGTGGGAGGCCAGGATTCTATGGGGCGCCATAGTTAACGATTCGAGAACCCTTTCCCGCCAAATATTATCTTTCGTTGAAAATCCTTACGGATTAGATGAAATTGAAGAATTTAAGGCGAGGTTTATCAAAAGACAGATTGCCTGGTGTTATGCCTTAAGTCAGGCGTTAAGGGGCTTTAATCCGCGCAAAGGTTTAGAGGAGTACGTTTCTGCAGAAGAAATTGCTTTTATTAAAAAACGCAAAAATGTAACTGCCACTATATTGGAACTGCATGCCATGGATCTGAAAAAAGCCTTACAGGAGGGCTGGATAAATAAATACCAGCAAATAGAAATTGACAAAACCATTACGGCTTTATGTAACCATATGGGCGGATCGGAGAGAATAAAAAACACCGTTTTTCCGGTTACTTATAGCAAATACATCAATATGTCTATCCATTTGTTCATCGTACTACTGCCTTTTGGCCTAATTGAATATTTTGGCTATATGGAAGTTCCACTAGTGGTTGCTATTGCTGCATTCTTTTTATTGGTTGAAAAAATGGCAGTTCACCTTCAGGATCCTTTCGAGAATAAACCTACCGATACACCAACTACAACAATTTGCAGAACTATTGAAAGAGATTTGTGCCAAATGTTGGATGATAATAAAATATACGAGGACAAACCTCAAACCGAATTGGCACCTGTGGGGTCATATTACATCCTGTAATACTTCTTGCCTAAAAATAATCTCATCATTTGAGATGGTTAGTTAATCAAAATGTATTTGCACTGGATAGCACAAATTATTTTGAAAGGTTTATAGTGATACAAAGCCATTCGTAAACGGAATGGCTTTGTTTTTAATCAAATGATCGTCATTGAGAGGCATTGCCTGCTCCGACTTTTCGGAGAAGCAATCTTAATGCTTTGGGTTTTACCAGCGAACGTTGTGCTCAGTAAAGTCAGATGTTACCATCTGACTCATCACAATTTATACAAATGAGAAAAACTCAATATAGTGTAAGATGGTAACATCTTCCACCACAATCGAATAAAAAACCCTCTCCAAGATTTAACTTGAAGAGGGTTTGTTCGTATTTTAAAGTCCCCTTCAGGGGATTTAGGGGTTAAGCGTCAATTTTCGCATATTTTGCATTACGCTCAATAAACTCTCTACGTGGAGCAACTTCATCGCCCATTAACATAGAGAAAGTATGATCACATTCTGCTGCACTTTCGATTGTAGCTTGTAATAAAGTACGTGTAGCAGGATTCAATGTAGTATCCCAAAGTTGTTCAGCGTTCATCTCACCCAGACCTTTATAACGTTGGATGTGTACGCTATCTTCTTTTCCATTACCTTTAATACGTTGTACAGCCGCATCGCGTTGTACATCATTCCAGCAATATTCGAAATCTTTACCTTTTTTAACCTGGTAAAGCGGTGGTGATGCAATATAAACATAACCAGCTTCGATTAATGCCCGCATATAACGGTAGAAGAATGTTAAAATCAAAGTGGTAATGTGAGAACCATCAATATCCGCATCCGTCATGATTACGATTTTGTGGTAACGTAATTTGGTCATGTTTAACGCTTTATCATCTTCTGGTGTACCAATACTCACACCGATTGCCGTAAACATGTTTTTAATCTCGTCGTTCTCATAGATTTTGTGCTCCATCGCTTTTTCTACGTTCAAGATTTTACCTTTTAGTGGTAAAATAGCCTGAATGTTTCTATCACGACCTTGCTTAGCGGTACCACCCGCAGAGTCACCCTCTACCAGGTAAATCTCACATTTTTCTGGATCACTATCTGAGCAATCGGCAAGTTTACCTGGTAAACCAGAACCGCCCATCACACTCTTACGTTGAACCATCTCACGTGCTTTACGTGCTGCAGCACGGGCCGTAGCAGCTAAGATCACCTTGTTAACGATCATTTTAGCCTCTTTTGGATTTTCTTCCAAATAAGCGCCTAAAGCTTCACCAACAGCAATATCAACCGCACCCATTACTTCGGTATTACCCAATTTGGTTTTGGTTTGCCCTTCAAATTGGGGTTCTTGTACTTTAACCGAAACCACAGCTGTTAAACCTTCTCTAAAGTCATCGCCAGTGATTTCCATTTTCAGGTTTTTCAATAAGCCAGATTTATCGGCATAGCTTTTCAGCGTACGTGTTAAACCTCTACGAAAACCTGCAATGTGTGTACCGCCTTCGTGTGTATTGATATTGTTTACATAAGAGTGAACATTTTCTGAGTAGCTATCGTTGTATTGGAAAGCCAACTCCACAGGAACACCATTTTTAATTCCATCAATATAAATAGGCTCAGGCAGGAAAGAAGCTCTTGTGCCATCTAAAAAGGAAACAAATTCTTTTAAGCCACCTTCAGATTGAAAAACTTCTGATAAGAATGTTCCATCTTCTAAAGCTTCACGCTCATCTGTTAAGGTTAATTTAATTCCTTTATTCAAGAAAGCCAATTCGCGCAAACGAGCAGCTAAAGTATCGTATTTATATTCAGTTGTTTGTGTAAAAATGGTTGCATCAGGACTGAAAGTTACAATGGTACCGCGCTTATCGGTAACACCAGTTTCCTTTACATCATATAAAGGTTTACCGATATTGTATTCCTGCATCCAGATTTTACCTTCACGGTGAACCTCTGCTTTTAGATGCGTAGATAATGCGTTAACGCAACTTACCCCAACACCATGCAAACCACCAGAAACTTTGTAAGTATCTTTATCAAATTTACCACCTGCGTGTAAAACCGTCATTACGATTTCTAAAGCCGATTTATTTTCTTTTGTATTAATCCCAGTCGGAATACCACGACCATTATCTTCTACCCTAATGGAGTTACCCTCTAAAATTCTAACGTCGATTGTATCTGCATGACCGGCCAAAGCCTCATCAATTGAGTTATCTACAACCTCATAAACTAAATGGTGTAAACCTTTCACACCAGTATCACCTATATACATTGAAGGGCGCTTACGCACCGCTTCTAAACCTTCTAAAACCTGTATATTATCTGCCGAATAATTTGACTTTAAATCCTGTTCTTCGCTCATATTTTAATTAAAAACAATAAGTATCAAAAATACGGAAATTTTGGCATTTAACCCAATATGTGGATAAGTTTTAGACTGTGAAAAAGCGATAAAGTCTCTGCACTAAAGCATTAAACATAAAGCAGGTTAAGATTATTTAAGGAAGGTTTTGAAAAGCAAAGCAAACCTTGCAAATAGGTATTAAACGACTATCTCACTAGCCACCCACCAAACGTTCCCATGGAACGAAAACGCCAATTATTCAATTGGCTACCCATGAGTCGTCCCGCTGGGACGGCAATGATTAGTTTCCAAATTACAAATCGTTCCGTAGGAACGACTCATGGGTAGAAAAAAATGAAATATTTTTTTCGTTCCGTAGGAACGTTTGGTGTTATGAAATTTGCTATTGCCACCCTGCAACCCCAAATAGCAATGCTAGCCGTGCCACCTAAACCCGATGGCAGCGGGCATGAAATAAAGCGAACAGCGGGTGTAACATTAAAATGAAATACCGCAATTGCTTTCCTCAATCAAAAACATTAGTATTTTACAATCGCTTATATTTATCGGATTGGCTTTAAATTGGATATAAAAACTAATTTATATAAGTTTGCTAAAATTTATTAAACAAGAATGGAAAGAAGAACCTTTAAAACCTTTGGTTTACTTGCAACAGCAACTTTGATAACTGCTTTCTCTGCATGCCAGAACAAAGACACTAAAACTACTGAAACTAAAAAAACTGAGGGTACTACTGCAGCAGTTTCTCCAGCTGAGAAAATTGTGTACGTAAACTCCGACTCGTTACTTACAAAATACGAATACTTCAAAGATCTTAAAGTGAAATTTGAAGGTAAGTCCAAAAATGCTCAAGCAGATATGCAGGCTAAAGGTCAGGCTTTTCAAAGAGAGGTTGCACAATACCAACAATCGGCACAAACTTTATCGGCCGATCAACGTAAAAGCACTGAAGAGCGTTTAGCACGTAAACAACAAGAACTACAAACTTACCAACAAAATGCTGGTGGTGCTTTACAGAATGAGCAAGCTGCTGAGAATGAAAAACTTTATGATAAAGTTGCCGATTACTTAAAAGGTTACGCCAAGGAAAAAGGTTATAAAATGGTTTTAACTTACTCAAAAGGTAACAGCGCTATTTTATTTGCCGACGAAAGTTTAGACGTTACTTCAGAAGTAATTAAAGGCTTAAACGCAGAATACAGCAAAAAATAAGCGAATAGCTATTAAAATATAGATGCTCCGTATAAATCGGGGCATTTTTTTTGTACTATATTTTAAAAAAAGATTAGATTAATATGGACAATCAACATCAGGAATATATGCAGATGGCAATCGAGTTATCTGTGCAAAATGTGAGTGAAAGCATTGGTGGGCCTTTTGGAGCTGTAGTAGTAAAAGATGGGAAGTTGATTGCCAAATCGGCAAATAAGGTAACTTCCACCAACGATCCAACTGCACATGCGGAGGTTTCGGCAATCAGGCTGGCCTGTACCGAATTAAATACTTTCGATTTAAGCGGCTGCGTAATTTACACCAGTTGCGAGCCTTGCCCAATGTGTTTAGGAGCAATTTATTGGGCAAAAATCGACACGATTTATTATGCAAATACCAAGGCTGATGCCGAGCACATTGGTTTTAGTGATAAATTTATATACGAAGAGCTAGACAAGCCCATGGAAAACAGAAGTCTGCCGGTTATCCAACTAATGCGTGACGAAGCCTTGGCAGCCTTTAAATTATGGGAAACCTCACCAATGAGGATAGAATATTAACTAGAAAAGATGCTGGACAACCAGCATCTTTTCTAGTTAAAAATGATTTATTTATTTGCTCGATTCCTTTGGGCCCAGTAAGCTAATCATCGAATCTATTTCTTTCACCACACCATCATCAGAGCCAGAGAAGCCCACAGCTTTAAACCTGATATTGCCATCCCCATCAATCACAAATTTGGTTGGGATTCCATCAACTTTATAGGCGCTTACCACATCAAATTTGGAAGGGTCTTTTACGTTTTTGGTATCGTACAGCACATTAAAATTGTATTTCTTCGCAGTAATAAAATCAGTTACCAATTTTTCTCTATTGTCTTCGGTTTGCCAAGTATTTACAAAAAGGAACACTACATTTGGATTACTGGCGTATTTGGTCAAGGCTTTTTGCATCCCTGGGAAAGAAGACACACATGGTCCACACCAGGTTGCCCAATAATCTAAAATTACAATCTTTCCTTTCAAACTGGCTAAACTTACCGTTTCTCCTTTAAGGTTAGTTAATGAAAATGCAGGCGCTGGAATATTGATCATTTTTTTTGTCCATTCTGCCCGCTCTTTTTCTAATGCTGCTTTTTCTAAATTGGCAAGATAAGTTTCATAAGTTCCATCTTTCTTTAGTTTAGTATAAAGCATTTTAAATTCGGTCTTTAACGAATCGTTGCCTTTACCATCTTTAATCAATTTTTCGGCCTCACTGTAAGCTTTATCATCTTGGCCATCCTTAATTAAATAAGTTACATAACGAGAAGATACATCAGGCGGAACATTAGCATACAAGGGTATAGCTTTTTCCTGCATGGCCAGCGCTTCTTTAAATTTCCCCTGATGATAAAGTAGCAACCCATAAGTATCAGCATACATACCATAAGCGCCGTCTAAATATTTGAGGTATTCTTCTTTAGTGTTGTAATATTTTGGCATCTCATCATTTCTTGATGCTTCTATCAGCTCTAGCGATTGCTTTGAAAGTTGTGCTGCAAGCGCTATATTCTCTTTTTTCTCAGCAGAAGGCCATGCAAAACTATTGTTATACAAACTTGCCCTAGTCATTTTGTCGGTAACTTTTTTGGCGTAATCCTGAAATTTCCCCAGATCCTTAGCTTTTACAGCACTGTTAGCCAGCATGCTATAAATTGAGTTCAAACTACTTAAATCTACTTTTTTACTTGGATCAAGTTTAAAGGCAGCGATCATTTCTTCGGCTTTTTGACCTTGTGCTGTGAAATCTTTTGTGCCGTAAAGTGCATTCATCCCGTCATTCCAAGCATAATTCCCAGTAGGATATTTTTTGAGAACAATAGTTTTAACCGAATCGGCCTGAGTTTTTTTCTTTAATAGTGAGTAAAGACTTATTACTGTGCCCAAATCTTCTTCTTTTGGTTCTTTTAGTTTCGATAATGCAGAAATATTCTCATTGATTAGTTTCGTTCCGTTGTCTTTATCCGCTTTGAACTCAAGCGACAGGTATTGGTTTAGGTTTTTCTTTTTCAATTCGGGCTTTAAAGCAAAAGCTTGTTTATATAACGAAACTGCTTTTTCAGGATCAATTGTAAGCCCGAGATAGTAATTCCCAGCTAATCCATATAAAAAAGCCTCGTTAAGATAAGCTTCAGCGGGTACTTTTCCTGCTTTGGTGAATTCTAAAATATAACCAGCAGGTGCTTCATCTTTTTTATCCCCAACAGAGAAAGCAAGCCCAACTATTGTAACACTATCAGGCGTAGAAACTTCTCCCTTATAAACCGAACCTTCCTTAACCAATTCTATCTTGGTATTTTTAGGGTTGGATTTTGAGAAAAAGGTATAAGCAGTACATTTTACATCTGCAAGATTTTCGAGATTGGTTCCCTTTGGTTCGTAAGTAAATTTAACGGTACTCCCTGCCGCAGGCTTATCAGCAGAAAATTGTACACCCTGTGCATTTACTGCTCCCGCAGCAAACACCAGTAAGAAAAGTAATTTTAAGGTTTTCATAATGAAAGGATTAAGTTTTAATTAGGTTAACTAAATATATAGTTTAATATTCATTTTTCATAGTTAATTTGTGTTAAATTTTAAGGAATAATTATTGTAGTATATTAAACATGAACTACGAACAAAAAATAACGGGCGAATTAGATTTCTGGAAGTTTAAAACCTTGCAGAAACCTTCACTTTTTAATAAGGTAACCGATAAAGTTCAGAAGAAAATAAACAGTTATATCCCTGATAAGGTTCATAACGCCATAACCTCCGCCATAAAACAGATGGTTAAAGCTGTGCTTTTTGGCTCAACATTCACCACATCAAAACCCGTTATCAATTTAACCTTGATGCACCGCGAAGCATTAATTAAGCAAAAGATAGAAAATTATAAGAAAACAGGTGCTGCTGAAGGTGGAATTACAGGTGCAGGAGGTTTTTTAATGAGCCTGGCTGATTTTCCACTGTTGCTGGGCATAAAGATGAAGATGCTTTTTGATATTGCTGCCGTTTATGGATACGATGTTAAAGATTACCGCGAACGTTTATATATTTTACATATCTTCCAACTGGCTTTTTCAAGTAAAGAAGAAAGCCAGAATATTTTCATGAAAATGCAGGATTGGGATGATAAAGCCCATCAATTGCCAACCAACATTGATGAATTTGACTGGCTTACCTTCCAACAGCAATACCGTGATTATATTGATTTAGCAAAACTTGCGCAAATGCTTCCATTTGTGGGTGCAGCAGTTGGTGCAGTTGCCAATTATAAACTAATTGAAAAACTGGGCAAAACAGCCATGATGAGTTACCGGATGCGGTATTTTAGTCTTCAGTCTATAGTCCTTAGTCATGAGTCGACTAACGACTTTAGACTCAAGACTGGAGACTAACTAATCCTCTTCTTCAAACATTCCGCCAATGAGGTCATCTGTTTCCCGTCGATCTTTTTTAGTCGGACGGCCAGTACCTCTATCGCGTTTTAGATTTGGTGCATGAAACATCGATTTAAAAGCATGCGTTTCTTCAACTGGCGTTAAATCTTTGTATTTTGTTAAAGCCGTTGGCGAATCTGTTCTGTTATACGAAAGTTCTACCACCTCGATAATTTTCTTTTCGATCCCTTTCGATACCTGATAAATTTCACCCACTTTTACAATAGCCGAAGGCTTAATATTCTGCCCTTTGAGTTTCACCCTACCCGCTTTACAGGCATCAGTAGCCAGGCTCCGTGTTTTAAATAACCTGATTGCCCATAAATATTTATCTATCCTAAGTTTTTCTGTCTCTGTCATAAAGTTTCAAAAATACATATTTAGGTTAATTGTAGAAACTGGTTAATTGGTTAACTGTTATATGCGCCTAACCACAATTAACTAGTTTAAACGATTTAAACAATTAACCTATCTACAAAACAATTTAAACAATTAACCATTTAATAAGCAAAAATTGATTTATTTTGCGTAAAATTTAAAAACATCATGTATTCAGATTTAAAGAAATTAATTGAAGCCGCTTGGGAGGATAGAACCCTTTTAAAATACAGTAACTATTGCGAAGCCATTGAAGCCGTTATTATGGGCCTTGATAAAGGTGAAATCCGTGTTGCTGAGCCAGTTTTAAACTCTTGGGGCATTAATGAATGGGTAAAGAAAGCGGTAATTTTATATTTCCCAATTCGCGAGATGAAAGAAATTAAAAGCGGTCCTTTTGTTTACCACGATAAAATGGATTTAAAAACCGATTATAAAACAACTGGTGTACGTGTTGTGCCTATGGCAAGTGCACGTTATGGTTCGTTTTTAGCAAAAGGTGTAATCATGATGCCATCGTACGTAAACATTGGCGCTTATGTTGATGAAGGTACTATGGTTGATACCTGGGCAACAGTTGGTTCTTGTGCACAAATTGGTAAACGCGTTCACTTAAGTGGTGGTGTGGGTATTGGTGGTGTATTAGAGCCTGTACAAGCTGCTCCTGTAATTATTGAAGATGATTGTTTCTTGGGTTCAAGAGCTATTGTTGTAGAAGGAGTTAAATTAGAAAAAGAAGTTGTTTTGGGCGCAAATGTGGTGTTAACAGCATCAACTAAAATCATTGATGTTACTGGCCCTACCCCAGTAGAATATAAAGGAATTGTTCCTGCACGTTCGGTTGTAATACCAGGAAGTTATACTAAAAAATTCCCTGCTGGCGAATTTCAGGTACCTTGTGCTTTAATTATTGGTAAACGTAAAGAAAGTACAGATAAGAAAACTTCGCTTAACGACGCGTTAAGAGAAAATAATGTAGCGGTTTAAGCTGAAAGCAAAAAGGTGAAAGCTGAAAGCGAAACTCAAACTCAAAAAGCCGAAAGTACCGAACTTGAGCAATCAAGCTTTAGTCTTTCGGCTTTAAGCTTTCCACTCAAAATAGGATACGATGGCAAGCGTGCGGCGAATAACTTAACAGGATTAGGTAATTACAGCCGGTCTTTAATTGAGCATTTGGCACATCAATTTCCTCAACACCAATATTTGGTGTACGCTCCAAAAGTAAAATCAGCTAAACAGATTGATGCTTTTTTCGAAAAAGATAATATCGAGCTTAAATTACCTCAAAATGGCAGTTTCCTTTGGAGGAGCTTAAATATCTTAAAAGATCTCGTTCGTGATGAGGTTCAGATTTATCATGGACTCAGTCATGAAATCCCTTTCGCCATTGAGCATACCCGGATTAAAGCGATCGTTACCATCCATGATTTAATCTTCCTTCGTTTTCCTCAGTATTATAAATTTATCGACAGGAAATTATATGAATGGAAAAGCAAGTCTGCTTGCAAACGGGCTAGTAAGATTATCGCCATCAGCGAAAAAACAAAGGAAGATATCATTGATCTTTATGGAATTAATCCAGAGAAGATCGAAGTGATTTACCAAAGCTGCGATGATAGTTTTAAAACACCCTTCCCGAAAGAAACATTGAGCAGAATTAGGGCAACCTATAAGCTGCCTGAGAAATACATTCTGAACGTTGGTACCATTGAAGAACGGAAAAATCTAAAATTGGCTGTTCAGGCCCTAAAAGAGGTAAATAAAGATTATAAGTTAGTAGTGATAGGCAAACAAACAGCTTATTTTAAAACAGTTGAAAAAGAAATAGAAAAGCTTGGCCTTAAAAACAGGATCTTATTCTTAAAAAATATACCTTTTGCCGATCTGCCTGGTATTTATCAAATGGCAGGTGTTTTTGTTTATCCTTCCTTTTACGAAGGTTTTGGCATCCCGATTATTGAGGCCCTATATTCTTCGGTTCCTGTAGTTGCAGCAACCGGGTCGTGCCTGGAAGAAGCTGGCGGCCCTGATAGTTTATACATCTCACCAACAGATGCCAATGCTTTAGCTAAAGCGATCAATCAGATTGTAGAAAATCCTCAGCTTCAAAAAGAAATGAAAGAAAAAGGGCTGGAATTTGTTCAAAAATTCAACAGTCCTGTAGTTACTCAGCAATTAATGGATTGCTATTTAACGCTCTAAAATCCCCTTCCACTACGCTCAAGGTGACTGCCATAGGGATACCATTTCTAAGTTATCACTACAATCTGTCCCAATTTAAACCTGACATTCGCGGAAAGCCCACAATCCGATCCTTTACCGATGAATCGGCACTAAACTAGCATCGGATGAGGACTTGGAGCATTGGCAGGACTAACGACTGATAGTAGCACTACCCCTGCTTTTCAAATATAAAAAACTCAATTTCAGCAAATCGATAGTTCTTTTTATTAAAAACAATAAAATCTTATGGGCCCTAATAAAGAAAAAGGGCTGCAATTTCTTTTGAAATTGTTCAGCCCTTAATCATCAGCAATTCATACGTTGCTATTTAGATCTTTTAACGTAACAGCCTAAACTTTATTTAGCAGCTGTAACGTTTGGCGGATATTGTGCCAATATTTCTTTTACACCTGTGTATAAGCGCTCTTCTCTTTTATTAAAGCTATCCAGATTAAAACCAGATCCTTGTCCATGCCAGAATAAAATCTTTTTAGCAGGATCTAAGAAATCGATAATAATTGTACCTTCAATATATTGGTTTACGTAGGTTCCACCGCCGCCCCAGAATGGATTTCCCCAGCCGCCACGCCAGCCCCATCCCCAGCCACCATAGTAACCTGGTCCATAAACATCTGTTTTTTCTCGGGCAACCACCACCAAATTAACCAATAAATCAGGTCGATCTGATTTGGTAAACCCTTTTGCATTCATTTCAGATTCAACCGCAGCAATTAATCTGCGTTTATCCAGATTATTAAGCTTAACCCTTGTAATACCTTTATCGTAAAAGTTGTAAGTTTTGTAGCCGCTTAAATCAACATTTTTATCGTAATCTGATGCGGTGCGGAGTGTTGTACATCCTGCTAATGCCAATACCACTGTAAAAAGTATTAATAATTTTTGTGTTGTTCTCATTTTGTGCGCTGTTGTATAAATAACCTGACATAAATATAACGATTTTGGGAACCAAACGGCAAATCATTTAACATTTTTTACAATCAGATTGTTATCTGTAAAACGATTTCTGTTTGATTATGTTTTGACGCTATGTATCTATGAATAAATATTTTACAATTGGATTAAATCGTTGAAAAGTAAATGGAGGGTATTCTGACAAGATCTGTTTTACAGCCATCAGATAGCTGTCAGCCTTAGGATTAGAATGGTAAAATGTGTATCGAAGTTTTTCCTCTATCACTTCCTTATAAACTTCGTCGAATAAATTAACTTTGTAACATGTTAAGAGACGAGATTAATAAAGCTTTTGAAGTATTAAAATCAGGAGGAGTTATTCTATATCCAACGGATACCATTTGGGGCTTGGGCTGCGATGCAAGTAACCCTGAGGCAGTAGATAAATTACTAAAGATAAAAAATCGCCCTGCCGAAAAGAGTTTAATCGTATTATTGGATGTAGATAGCAAACTGCAAAGTTATGTAGCGGAAATCCCTGATGTGGCTTATGATTTAATTGAATATGCAGAAAACCCCTTAACCATTATTTTCTCTGGGGCAAAAAACTTAGCACCAAACGTAATCAATGCGGATGGAAGCGTGGGGATCAGAATTGTTAAACACGATTTTTGCACACCATTAATCCAACGCTTTAGAAAACCCATTGTTTCTACCTCTGCAAATTTAAGCGGACAGCCATCGCCAAAATTCTTTGACGATATAGCACCTGAAATTATTGATGCTGTTGATTATGTGGTAGATTTCGAACAAGAAAATCGAACCAACAGAAAACCATCAACTATTATGAAACTTTCTCCTAGCGGACAATTTGAGTTTATTAGGAAGTAATTTTATTACTTTTGTAATTCTTATTGTCATCCTGAGGCACGAAGGATCTGTTTAAAGCTTACAGACTCTTTCTAAGCTCAGCATGACGAAGCAATTTTTATGCAGCAACACCTACAAAACCCCATATTTAAAACCTTATCCTCAATTGCCGATAAGCACAATACCGAAGCGTATGTAATCGGAGGCTTTGTTCGCGATTTATTTTTAGATCGTCCTTCAAAAGATATTGATGTGGTTGTTGTGGGCAGTGGAATAGCATATGCTGAAGCGGTAGGCAGAAAACTAAACACCAAAGTTGCTGTTTTTAAAAATTTTGGTACAGCAAATATTAAATATCAGGATTTAGAAGTCGAATTTGTAGGCGCCAGAAAAGAATCTTACCGTTCTGATTCGCGTAAGCCAATTGTTGAAGATGGCACCTTAGAAGATGACCAGCTGCGCAGAGATTTTACCATTAATGCTTTAGCCATTAATTTAAACGCTGATCATTTTGGCGAACTGTTAGATCCATTTGAAGGCATTAAAGATTTAGAAAATAAGCTGATCCGTACCCCACTTGATCCAGAAATTACTTTTTCTGACGATCCGTTGCGCATGATGCGTGCAATCCGCTTTGCTTCGCAGCTTAATTTTAACATCGATCCAGCTGCCCTAAATGCCATTAAAACGCAAAAGCAGCGTATTATCATTGTATCAAAAGAGCGGATTACGGATGAGATGAATAAAATCATCCTCTCTAAAAAACCTTCGGTAGGCTTTAAACACCTTTTTGATACAGGCTTATTACAGCTCATTTTCCCTCAAATGGCACAGCTTTATGGTGTAGAGATTATTAAAGGAAAGGGGCATAAAGATAATTTTTACCATACGCTGGAAGTATTGGATAACATCTGTGCTGATACTGATGATTTATGGTTGCGTTGGGCTGCAATTTTACACGATATTGCCAAACCTGCTACCAAACGTTTTGAAGAAGGTCATGGCTGGACATTCCACGGACATGAAGACAGAGGAGCCAGAATGGTTCCTAAAATATTTGCACAGCTAAAACTTCCGCTAAACGAAAAGATGAAGTACGTACAAAAATTGGTGCAACTTCATTTACGCCCAATTGTTCTGGCGCAGGAAACCGTTACAGATTCTGCCGTGAGGCGATTACTTTTTGATGCCGGAGAAGAAATTGAAAGTTTGATGTTGCTTTGCAATGCCGATGTAACCACCAAAAACGAATACAAAAAAACGAAATACAGAAACAACTTTGAACTGGTTAAACAAAAGCTTAAAGATGTAGAAGAACGCGATAAAATTAGAAATTGGCAACCCCCTATTTCAGGAAACGATATCATGGAAACTTTCGATCTTGATGCGGGAAAAGAAGTTGGCCTAATTAAAAATGCCATCCGCGAAGCCATATTAGAGGGCGAGATTACAAACGACTATCAAGAAGCATTTAATTTTATGCTAAACCTGGCAAAACAAATGGGATTAAATCCTGTTAATAAATAATTTAATTGCTAAAACACTGTAATTAAGATGTCTTTTATGGCATTTGATATTTGTGGTAATTATAAATTAACTTTATTTTTACGGTTCCAAAACACTATAATGGCTATTTATAAATTTAGAATTACTTTCGAAGATTTTGATGATGTTGTGAGAGAGATCGACATTAAATCAAACCAAACATTTGAAGACCTGCATAAGGCTATCCACAGATCTACGGGTTATAATGCTGAAAAATCTTCCTCTTTTTACGTAAGCACCGATAATTGGTTAAAGGGTGATGAAATTGCTTATTTACCAAGCGAACGTAAAAAAGACCGCGTAGTTTTGATGGAGAATTCTAAACTAAGTGGTTTTATTGAAGATCCACATCAAAAGTTTTATTATATCTATAATTTCGATCGCCCATATGATTTTCATGTGGAACTGGTAAAAATAATTTTAGATGCCGATCCAAATATCGAATACCCATTTTTGGCCAAAAGCAGTGGCGAAGCACCTAAAATTTTCGAAAGCAGCAATGTACCTATCGCCGATCCTGGAGCAACTGTTGGTGCAGTGGCAGGTGAATTTGATTTCTTAAACGAAATGAATTTTGTTCCTGAAGATACAGATGAACTGGAAGCCATGGGCGAAATGGGAATCAATGAAGAAGAAAGAGACGAAGAAAATGAGAGCGAAAGCGATGAATTTGGAGATGAGTTTTCTGATAGCGACAACTTCGAAGATGATAGTCACAAAGATGATTATTAATTAGCAACAAAATAATAAATGCAAAAAGCTGCCAAATATTTAAATTTGGCAGCTTTTATTTTATACCCCTATGCATCACCCAAAAACCTTAATATCCATCGTTGGTCCGACAGCAATTGGAAAAACAGCCCTGGCTATTCAACTGGCTCAACATTTTGGTACAGAAATTATTTCTGCCGATTCCCGTCAGTTTTTTAAGGAAATGGCTATAGGCACGGCAAAACCTGCTGCAGACGAGTTAGCTGCAGCCAAACATCACTTCATTAATTCACATTCGGCTTCACAACTGTTTAGCACAGGCGATTTTGAAATAGAAGCTTTAAGAACGCTCAATCGAATTTTTAAAGACCACGACCTGGCCATTATGGTTGGGGGCTCGGGTTTATATGTAAATGCCTTAATTAATGGTTTAGATGAAATGCCTGATATTGATTTAGCGATACGCGAAAGGCTGAATAAACAGCTTGAAGATGAAGGATTAACAAGTATTCAAAAACAGCTGGCAACATTAGATCCTGAATATTTCGCAAAGGTAGATCAACAAAATCCACAAAGAATGATCAGGGGTTTGGAGGTATTTTTATCAACAGGCCAAAAACTTTCGTCAATGCTATCGGCTACAAAAAAGGAAAGACCATTTAATATCATCAAAATCGGGCTTAATACCGATCGTGCTGTTCTATACGACCGAATTAACCGAAGAGTTGATAAAATGATTGCTGATGGTTTAGTAGACGAAGTAAAATCGCTAATATCATTTAAAAAATATAATGCTTTAAACACAGTAGGTTATAGTGAGCTTTTCGATTACCTAGACGGAAGATTATCTCTTGAGGATGCCATTACTGCAATTAAACAAAATACCCGTCGCTTTGCCAAGCGTCAGTTAACGTGGTTTAGAAGAGATGAGCAATTAAAGTGGTTTGAACCCAATCAAAGTGCAGAAATTATAAGCTTTGTAGAAGATAAAATAACGGCGAAATAAGAAAGGAGCATAAATGCTCCTTTCTTATACGATTAAAAGTCTTATTATTTATCCGGAAATTTTA
Source organism: Pedobacter psychrodurus (assembly GCF_004331735.1). Classification (GTDB taxonomy): domain Bacteria; phylum Bacteroidota; class Bacteroidia; order Sphingobacteriales; family Sphingobacteriaceae; genus Pedobacter; species Pedobacter psychrodurus. Next base: position 309,855 of record NZ_SJSO01000002.1, on the reverse strand, counting down.
CACCTCTATACTGTGTAATATCAACTGTTGGAATGGTAGAGCCATATTTAGCATTAATGGCATCAATAAATACATTCGCAATTACTGCATTTCCACGTGGAGTTAAGTGAATACCATCCAACGAAAATGCACCACCCGTAATAAATGCAGCATTAATACCAACACTCTGAATATTTATTCCTGTTTTAACCTGATTAAAATAAGTATAAGTATCTGCTACAGCCAAACCTTTGCTTGTGGCTAAAGATTTAATGCTGCTATTGTAGCTATTTACATAATCTTTCACTTTAATTACTTCATCCTTATCCAATACCCATTTATTTTCGATTGGATTTAAGGGGTGTAAACCATAAGGAATACCAGCAGTGTTTGGTTTTCCAAATAAGCCTTCTGATTGAAATGGCAAACGGATTAAATCTTCTGCAGTTGCAGGCCTTATCGTACCTGTTCCAGTTTGGATATAAACAGCTGCCGCGGCTGGATTAATTGCTTTAGCGGCATTTAATAAAGCCGCCACCGTTACCGTATTAAAATAAGGAACAGCAGTTACATCAGGAATAGTACCAACTATACCTTTTTGGCCACCGGCAGTTAAAACATTTAAAAAATTAGCATATAAAGAAGAAAAAGTAACTTTATCTGTTAAAGCCGTTGTAGGATCGGTAGGTACTGTAACGGCACCGTTTAAGGCGTAACCCAATACATCATTATTTCCTAACCAAAGCGAGAAAAATGTATGGTTTCTTCCTTGAATAAACTGAAAATAATTGGTTTTACCTACCTGAGCATCTGTTAACAAACGTTCGAAATAAGGATTTGCAGCACTGAAAGTAAACGTCGGATCGAAGGCCAGATCTACTCGCATTCCTGGTATACCCAAGTTTTGAATTTCACCGCTATATTTGTCTAAATGTTTTGCTGCATCTCTTATGCCCAGTTTATCAATTACAGGCGTTAGCGTTGGTGTACCATTAACCAGTGCGGTTAAAGAAATATAACCTGAGCCATTTAAATGTTCTTCACTAAAAAACGGAGAGGTAAAAGCTCCGCCACCAACAGTAGCCATTTTGGCTGCCATTAAATTAGGGTAAGCCGCTTTCTGTCCTTCTAAATATAAACCGCCATCGGCAAAGCCAGAAGTTAAGGAGTTACCTACTGCAATGTATTTACTAAAATTAGCTTGTCCGGCGGTTGATCCTGCAGGAGTTTCTATTTCGGGTTTACAAGCTGCTGCAAAAAGGATGATAGCAGCAACGAAACTATTCAATATGTATCTTTTCATCTAAAATTCTCCTACCATTTATAAGTTAACGAAATACCTGGTGCATAAACCAAAGTTTTAAAGGTACCATCTAGGCCCGTTTCGATATTCTTTTGTTTACGCGATTTAACATCCTCAAAAAAGAACGATGCATTAACTTCAAAATGGCGGGTAGGCGTATAACCTAAACCAGCACTTAAAATATAACGGTCGGCATCAGGAGCTTCAGGCGTTACGTATCCATCCTGTACTGGAGAAAAGGCATAACCAACACCTGCTCTTAATGCTAATTTCTCTGATGCCTGATGGTTAATACCTAATTTAAACGAAGATCCATCACGATAATTGCGTGCAGATTTTGTATCAACGAGCGCGGGTGTATTGGTAGCATAATCAAAAGACAAATCCTGATAAATATGCCATTGTACCCAACTTGCATCAAAAGCTAAAACTGTACTTTTTGACAAGGGAATACCTACCCCCAAACTTGTAGTTGCTGGTAAAGGCAATTCGGCATTAAATGTATTTCCAGCTGGAAAAGATGATGTTAATGAGCCAGGAACTTCAAATTCTGCTGAACCACCGTTAAGCTTCGTAATTACCTTTGATTTATGTACGAGTGCAAAAGAAATATTGCTTAATGTTTTGATATATAAACCCGCATTCCACCCATAACCCGATCCGGTACCATCTAAGGTTGCTTTTCCCGAACGACCGTCAGGAAAATTTACAGGAATAGCTCTTTGAAGATTTACATCGCCATGGTTATAAACAAAACCAGCGCCTATACCAATACGATCGGTAATTTTTATACTTAAAGTTGGTTGAAAATAGATTGCTTTTAAATTTAATGAGGTTAAAGCATACTTACCAGACCAATTATCGCCCCAATCTACCAAACCGCCGAAAGGTGTATACACACCTAATCCTAACTTCCATTTATTTGATTTGGGGCCCCAAACAGCATAAAATTCGAAAGGAGGCGCTATTTTGTTCTTTACATCCTCTGTAACATTCGAACCTGTTTGTTTAAAAGCTGACTTAAATAATAATGGGTTAACACCTGCTGAAACTGAGTTTTTCTCCAAGAAAGTTACTGCACCTGGATTGTAAAATACGGAAGCCTCATCTAAAGCCAATGCAGAACCTGCACCAGCCATACCAATTTGTTTTTGTCCTTGTAAATTAACCTGGAAACCCTGCCCCAAAACCCAAAGTGGGGCAGAAAGTAATGCGCTCAATAAAATTTTTCTCATCTATATATGGTTAAAGAACAAATATATACTATGCTAACATAGCAAACAAACATTTGTTTGTAAGATTTTGAATAGTCTTACGCTTGAGCCGTTGGTCCGCCGAAGCCCATAGGAAAAGGTGGTTCTTCTTGAGTTTTAATACGTCCGTTTACGGCTTCGAATTTCTGAATATTATCTTCCAATGCTGATAATAAACGCTTTGCATGTTCTGGCGTTAAGATAATCCTTGATTTAACTTTTGCCTTTGGAATTCCAGGCATTACACGAATAAAATCTAATACGAATTCGGTATTAGAATGCGTAATGATGGCTAAGTTAGAGAAAATTCCTTCTGCGATTTCTTCTGATAACTCTATATTTAATTGATTCTCGTTTTGTTGTTCTTCCATAATAGCTCAAAAATAAAAAATTCCGCTGCTTAACAGCGGAATTAAAATATAATGTTTGAAATAAAATTAATTTAGTAGCGCTTCAAAAAGTTATTTTTCTAAAAAATCTAACGCTGCAATAGCTAATATTTTTTTATTGTCGGCAATAGCTGTTGCTTTTAGTTGTACATATTTTGCTGAAACTGCCTTTTTGAAATAATGGGTCCGTGGAATTAAACCTTGCACAATAAATTAATGAATTGGTAGGCCGCGATTACGCAAACGTTTGATAGAGTGTAATGATATGGATACGAAATAAATTATAAGAAATTGCAACAAAAAAGCCTTTTTTTAAAGGCTTAATAATTTTATCGATAAGAACTTAGACTGATTGAATAGAATCAATATATTTTAAATGCTGATATAGCTACTTGTTAATAAACATTAAAATAAATCCAATGGTGACTGCTATTTGGCCAACCCAAAAAATAGACATCCATTTTATTATATCAGCCTTCGAATTAGCTAAATCTTCTTTAGTAGCTAAAACTTCACGCTTGTTTTCAAATTCAGATTTAACTTCAGCTTTTACATACGAAACCAATTGCTCAGCCTCTTGCTCTCCGAGTTTAGCTTTTAAAAGTTGAATTTCAGTAACACTCATGTTAAATAAATTTATATAAAAATACAAAATCTTTGCCATACAAAAAAAGCCCCCCGATTTTATATCGGGGGGCTTAAAAATTACTGTTAGATTAAAATCTAAGCTTCTACTTCTTCTTGTTTCGAAGCTAATAATTTATCGTATTCTTCTTGAGAACCAACAATGATTCTTTCGTAACCACGTACACCAGTACCTGAAGGGATTAAGTGACCAACGATCACGTTTTCTTTCAAGCCTAACATATTATCGCGTTTACCTGCAATTGCTGCCTCATTTAATACTTTCGTAGTTTCCTGGAACGAAGCCGCAGAAATGAACGATTTAGTACCCAATGATGCACGTGTAATACCTTGTAAGATAGAACTTGCAGTTGCTGGTCTTGCATCTCTAACCGTGATCTGTTTTAAATCTTTACGTTTCAATTGAGAATTTTCGTCTCTTAATCTACGTAACGAAACTATCTGACCTGGTTTGATATCTGTCGCATCACCTGCATCTTCTACCACTTTCTTATCGTACATGGCATCATTCTCGTCGGCAAAATCCCAACGATCGACAGCATTATTTTCTAAGAAAATAGTATCACCTGGATCTTCAATGTGAACTTTCTGCATCATCTGGTGAACAATTACCTCGAAGTGCTTATCGTTAATTTTCACACCTTGTAAACGGTAAACCTCTTGAATACCATTTACTAAGTATTCTTGAACCGCTGCAGGGCCTTTAATTGATAAGATATCGGCAGGAGAAATTGATCCATCTGATAACGGCATACCCGCTTTCACAAAGTCATTATCCTGTACAAGGATGTGTTTAGACAATGGAACAAGGTATTTTTTAACTTCACCATCTTTCGATTCGATTGTGATTTCACGGTTACCACGTTTAACGCCACCTAAAGTTACCACACCATCAATCTCAGTTACTACAGCTGGGTTAGATGGGTTACGTGCTTCAAATAATTCCGTTACACGAGGTAAACCACCTGTAATATCTCGGGTTTTACCAGTTGCACGAGGAATCTTAGCGATAATCTGACCAGTTTGGATGGCTTCACCTTCATCAACTGAAACGTGGGCACCTACCGGAATGTTATAACCTTTAATGAATTCACCTTTTTTATCTACGATCTGAACTGAAGGGTTTTTAGTTTTATCACGTGTATCGATAATTACTTTTTCACGGTGACCAGTTTGCTCATCTGATTCTTCACGGAAGGTAACACCTTCAATAATGGCATCAAATTGTGCTTTACCGGCAAATTCTGAAAGAATAACCGCGTTGTACGGATCCCAAGAACAGATTTTATCACCTTTTGAAAGTTTATCACCTTCTTTTACGAATAAGAATGCACCGTAAGGAATGTTATTGGTTACAATGATACGTCCGGTTCCTGGTTCAACAATTTTGAACTCACCTGAACGACCTAATACTACCTGAACTGTACCTTCTTCTGTTTGTGTATCAACAGTACGGATATTTTCGAATTCGATTACACCATCAAACTTAGCTACGATGTTAGATTCTGCAGCGATGTTCGATGCAGTACCACCCACGTGGAAAGTACGAAGTGTTAACTGTGTACCCGGCTCACCGATTGATTGTGCTGCAATTACACCAACTGCCTCACCTCTTTGAACGCGTTTACCAGATGCTAAGTTACGACCGTAACATAATGCGCAAACACCACGTTTATTCTCACAAGTTAATACCGAACGAATTTCGATACCTTCTAATGGAGATTCTTCGATCAATTTAGCAACATCTTCGTTAATATCTTCACCTGCACTCACCAATAATGTGTTATCCAAAGGATTATAAACATCATGTAATGAAGTACGTCCTAAGATCCTGTCGTATAATGGCTCAACAATATCTTCCTGATCTTTTAACGCAGTTGTGTACATACCTCTTAAAGTACCGCAATCAACCGAGTTAACAATCATATCCTGTGCAACATCATGTAAACGACGGGTTAGGTAACCCGCATCAGCTGTTTTTAACGCTGTATCCGCCAAACCTTTACGCGCACCGTGGGTAGAGATAAAGTACTCTAATACCGATAAGCCTTCTTTAAAGTTTGATAAGATCGGGTTTTCAATAATATCACCACCTGAACCAGATTTTTGAGGTTTTGCCATCAAACCACGCATTCCGCAAAGCTGACGAATCTGCTCTTTCGAACCACGTGCTCCTGAATCAAGCATCATGTAAACTGAGTTAAAACCTTGGTTATCGCTAGATAACTGAGTCATAACGAAAGTAGTTAACCTGTTGTTGATACGGGTCCAGATATCGATAATCTGATTGTAACGCTCGTTGTTGGTAATGAAACCCATGTTATAGTTGTTTCTTACCTCTTCAACTTCTGCAGCTGCCTGTTCTAATAAAGTATGTTTTTCTACCGGAATGTTTACGTCTTGTAAGTTGAACGATAAACCTCCCTGGAATGCCATACGGAATCCTAATTCTTTGATATCATCTAAGAACTGAGAAGCACGAGCCATACCAGTCATTTTCACTACTTCACCAATAATATCTCTTAAAGATTTCTTGGTTAATAGTTCATTGATATAACCAACTTCTTCAGGAACCATCTGGTTGAATAATACTCTACCAACAGTTGTTTCAGTTAATTTATTAACGATCGATCCATCATTTTGCTTAACATTTACCCTTACTTTGATAAATGCATGCAAGTCTAATTCTTTCTCGTTATAAGCAATAATTACTTCTTCCGGAGAATAAAAATTCGAATCTTGTCCTTTTACAACACGAGTTTCATCTGTTCTACGGCCTTTAGTAATGTAATAAAGACCCAAAACCATATCCTGTGATGGTACTGTAATTGGCGTACCGTTTGCAGGGTTTAAGATGTTATGTGCCGCAAGCATCAAAACCTGGGCTTCCAAAATTGCTGCGTTACCTAACGGTAAGTGGACAGCCATCTGGTCACCATCAAAATCGGCGTTGAATGCAGTACAAACTAATGGGTGTAACTGAATTGCTTTTCCTTCAATTAATTTTGGTTGGAAAGCCTGAATACCTAATCTGTGTAAGGTAGGTGCACGGTTTAATAATACCGGGTGACCTTTTAATACATTTTCTAAGATATCCCAAACTAATGGATCTTTTCTATCAACGATTTTCTTAGCAGATTTAACTGTTTTTACCACACCACGCTCAATCATCTTACGAATAATGAACGGTTTGTAAAGTTCAGCAGCCATATCTTTAGGAATACCGCACTCGTGTAATTTAAGGCTAGGCCCTACAACAATTACCGAACGAGCTGAATAATCCACACGTTTACCTAATAAGTTCTGACGGAAACGACCTTGTTTACCTTTCAAAATATCTGAAAGTGATTTCAAAGCACGGTTACCTTCAGTTTTTACCGCGTTAACTTTACGTGAGTTATCGAATAACGAATCTACAGCTTCCTGTAACATACGTTTCTCGTTACGTAAAATTACTTCTGGCGCTTTAATCTCGATCAAACGTTTTAAACGGTTGTTACGGATAATTACACGACGGTATAAATCATTTAAATCTGAAGTAGCGAAACGACCACCTTCTAATGGTACTAAAGGACGTAATTCTGGTGGAATAACCGGAACGATTTTAACAATCATCCACTCAGGGCGATTCTCAATACGTGTATTAGCACCACGGAAAGCTTCAACAACCTGAAGGCGTTTTAAAGCCTCATTTTTACGTTGTTGAGAAGTTTCGTTAGCAGCCTGGTGACGTAAATCATAAGATAAAGTATCTAAATCAATACGTTTTAATAAATCTTCTAATGCTTCAGCACCCATTTTGGCGATGAATTTATTAGGATCTTTATCATCTAAGTATTGGTTTTCTTTAGGTAATTTATCTAAGATATCTAAATATTCTTCTTCCGTTAAGAAGTCCATATAGTTGATACCTTCTTCAGCCATTAAGCCTGATTGAATAACTACGTAACGCTCGTAATAGATAATTAAATCTAATTTTTTAGTAGGTAAACCTAATAAATAACCGATTTTATTTGGTAAAGAGCGGAAGTACCAGATGTGTGCAACAGGAACCACCAAAGCAATGTGGCCCATACGCTCACGACGTACTTTTTTCTCCGTTACTTCAACACCACAACGATCGCAAACAATACCTTTATAACGGATACGTTTGTATTTACCGCAATGACATTCGTAATCTTTTACCGGACCAAAAATACGCTCACAGAACAAACCATCACGCTCAGGTTTGTAAGTACGGTAGTTAATGGTTTCTGGTTTCAACACCTCACCGCTCGAACGTTCCAAAATAATTTCTGGAGACGATAAGCTAATCGTGATTGATGTGAAATTGCTTTTTAATTTATTATCCTTTTTGTAAGACATACTTTTTAAGGTTAAAGCGGAAAGCTTAAAGACCAAAGCCGCTTTGAGCTTTAGTCTTTATGCTTTAGGCTTAATTAATCTAATGTAATATCTAAACCTAAACCGCGTAACTCATGTACCAATACGTTGAACGATTCTGGTACACCTGGCGTTGGTAGGTTTTCACCTTTAACAATGGCTTCGTAAGTTTTGGCTCTTCCGATTACATCATCCGATTTAACGGTTAAGATCTCTTGAAGAATATTAGCCGCACCGAATGCCTCTAATGCCCAAACCTCCATCTCACCAAAACGTTGACCACCGAACTGGGCTTTACCACCCAATGGTTGTTGTGTAATTAATGAGTATGGTCCGATTGAACGGGCGTGCATCTTATCATCAACCATGTGACCTAATTTCAACATGTAGATAATACCTACAGTTGTAGTCTGATCGAAACGCTCACCTGTTAAACCATTGTATAAGTAGGTTTTTCCTGAAGCAGGAACTCCCGCTTTAGCAATCCACTCTTCTACTTCTTGGTGGGTAGCACCATCAAAAATCGGTGTTGCAAATTTAACACCTAATTCTTGGCCTGCCCAAGCTAAAATAGTTTCGTAGATCTGACCAAGGTTCATACGTGAAGGTACACCCAGTGGGTTCAACACGATATCAACCGGAGTACCATCAGCTAAGAAAGGCATATCTTCATCACGTACAATACGTGCAACAATACCTTTGTTACCGTGGCGACCCGCCATTTTATCACCTACTTTTAATTTACGTTTTTTAGCTACATAAACTTTTGCCATCTGTACGATTCCTGAAGGAAGCTCATCACCTACACTGATCGCAAATTTATCGCGTTTGTAAGCACCAAGTTCTTCGTTAACACGGATACCGTAGTTGTGAAGCAACATTTTAATCATCTCGTTTTTGTCGTCATCAGTAGTCCATTTGTTAGGGCTAATGTGAGCAAATTCAAGTTCTGCTAAAATTTTCTGAGTAAATTTAGCGCCTTTAGCAACCAATAATTCTTTGTAAATGTTAAATACACCCTGAGATGTTTTGCCGTTTACGATAGTGAATAATTTGTCAACTAATTCTGCTTTTAATTTCTCCGTGATATTGTTATATCCTTTGTCTAATTTCTCAATTGCCGATTTCTCTTCAGCTTTTGTAGTTTTCTTAGCACGGCTGAATAATTTAGTATCAATTACCACACCTTGGATTGAAGGAGGAGTTTTTAAAGACGCATCTTTAACATCACCTGCTTTATCACCAAAAATTGCGCGTAATAATTTCTCTTCAGGTGAAGGATCAGATTCTCCTTTTGGAGTGATCTTACCAATTAAAATATCACCTTCTTTTACATCAGCACCAATACGGATAATACCATTTTCATCAAGGTCTTTAGTAGCCTCTTCAGAAACGTTAGGGATATCTGGTGTTAATTCCTCTTCTCCACGTTTAGTATCACGCACCTCTAATTCAAACTCTTCAATATGCAATGAAGTGAAAACGTCATCACGAACAATACGTTCGTTGATTACAATCGCATCCTCAAAGTTGAAACCTTGCCAAGGCATGAAAGCCACTTTCAAGTTTCTACCCAATGCCAATTCACCGTTTTGAGTTGCATAACCTTCGCAAAGCACTTGTCCTTTAGTAACTTTCTGACCTTTCTTAACAATTGGTTTTAAGTTGATACAAGTATTCTGGTTGGTTTTTTTGAATTTAATTAAACGGTAAGTTTTGCTATCACCCTCAAATGAAACTAAACGATCATCTTCGTTACGCTCGTATTTAATCGTGATTTCGTTAGCATCAACATACTCAACAACACCATCACCTTCTGCATTGATCAAAGTTCTTGAGTCACGTGCAACGCGACCTTCTAAACCTGTACCAACAATTGGTGCTTCAGGACGTAACAATGGTACGGCCTGACGTTGCATGTTCGATCCCATCAAAGCCCTGTTCGCATCATCATGTTCTAAGAACGGAATTAACGAAGCAGCAATTGAAGTAATCTGGTTAGGCGCAACGTCCATTAAGTCTAATTTCTCAGGCTCAATAATCGGGAAGTCACCCTCGTAACGTGCTTTAACACGTGGCGTTGTAAATACACCTTTATCATCGTATTCTGCATTAGCCTGAGCGATGGTTTTACCATCTTCATCTTCTGCAGATAAATAAATAACGTCTGAATCTACAACTACTTTACCATCTTCAACACGTTTGTATGGTGTTTCAATGAAACCTAAATTATTGATTTTTGCATGCACACAAAGTGATGAAATCAAACCAATGTTTGGTCCCTCTGGAGTTTCAATAGTACATAAACGACCATAGTGCGTATAGTGAACGTCACGTACCTCGAAACCGGCACGCTCACGTGATAAACCACCTGGACCTAAAGCCGATAAACGGCGTTTGTGCGTGATCTCTGCCAATGGATTCGTTTGATCCATGAACTGAGACAACTGGTTAGTACCAAAGAAAGAGTTAATAACCGATGATAACGTACGGGCGTTAATCAAATCAGTTGGTGTAAACACCTCGTTATCACGAATGTTCATACGCTCACGGATTGTTCTGGCCATACGGGCTAAACCAACACCAAATTGTGCGTACAATTGCTCACCTACCGTACGTACACGACGGTTTGATAAGTGATCGATATCATCTACCTCTTCTTTTGAGTTGATCAATTTGATCAGGTATTTCACAATTGCAATAATATCTGCTTTTGTTAATACTTTAACCTCATCAGGGGTATTCATTTTCAATTTACGGTTGATGCGGTAACGACCAACATCTCCTAAATCGTAACGTTTATCTGAAAAGAATAAACGATCAATGATACCACGGGCTGTTTCCTCATCAGGTGGTTCTGCGTTACGCAAAGCACGATAGATGTTTTCTACAGCTTCTTTTTCTGAGTTTGATGTATCTTTCTGTAATGTATTATATATAATGGTATAATCTGCCTGACTTGCGCCATCTTCTTTTGATAAGATGATGCTTTTTACGCCAGCTTCGATAACCATATCAATGTGTTCGTCTTCTAGAACGGTTTCTCTTTCAAGAATCACTTCATTACGGTCGATAGAAACTACCTCTCCAGTATCTTCATCAACAAAATCTTCAACCCATTTTTTTAATACCCTTGCAGCCAGTTTACGACCGATGTATTTCTTTAAACCAGATTTACTAACTTTTACTTCGTCAGCAAGATCGAAAAGTTCCAAGATATCTTTATCAGAATCGTAACCGATAGCACGTAATAAAGTGGTAACCGGGAATTTTTTCTTACGATCGATATAAGCATACATCACGTTATTAACGTCTGTAGCGAACTCGATCCATGAGCCTTTGAAAGGAATTACACGCGCAGAATACAATTTGGTTCCATTGGTGTGACGGCTTTGACCGAAGAACACGCCTGGAGAACGGTGTAATTGCGAAACGATAACACGTTCTGCACCGTTGATAACAAATGTACCTTTTGGTGTCATATACGGGATAGTACCTAAGTACACATCCTGGATAATGGTTTCAAAATCTTCATGTTCAACATCATTACAAGAAAGTTTCAGCTTTGCTTTTAATGGAACATTGTAGGTTAATCCACGCTCAATACACTCATGTATATCGTAACGTGGCGGATCAACAAAATAATCAAGAAATTCTAATACGAAGATATTTCTTGAATCTGTTATTGGAAAGTTTTCAGCAAACACTTTAAACAAACCTTCGCTAGAGCGATCGTCTGATGTGGTATCTATCTGGAAAAATTCTCTGAATGATTGCAATTGCACATCCAGAAAATCCGGATAGTCTATAATGTGCTTACTAGTTGCAAAATTTACTCTTTGTTCGACTGTCTTTGCCAATGGACTAAAAGATTTTAGTTTAAGAATAAACTATTTGTTTGGTTCAGATTTCAAACAAGCTCATTAACCAAACAAAATGAGATGTTTATAAACAGGTAAAGACACCGACATTTTCAGTCGGTGTCTAATACATTTTTAGCTTAGCTAAGTTAAGTGATTACTTAATCTCAACTACGGCTCCAGCTTCTTCTAATTGTTTTTTAAGAGCTTCTGCTTCGTCTTTAGTAACACCAGCTTTTAATTCTTTTGGTGCTCCGTCAACTAAGTCTTTTGCTTCTTTCAAACCAAGGCCAGTTAAGTCTTTAACAAGTTTAACAACTGCTAATTTAGCGCCACCAGCTTCTTTAAGAATTACATCGAAAGATGTTTTTTCTGCAGCAGCAGCAGGTGCATCACCACCAGCAGCAGGACCAGCAACTACAGCAGCAGCTGCAGGCTCGATACCATACTCGTCTTTTAAGATTTGAGCTAATTCGTTAACTTCTTTAACGGTTAAGTTTACTAATTGCTCAGCAAACGATTTTAAATCTGCCATTTTATTAAGATTTTAAAAATTTACGTAAAAATAATTTTGTTTAATTGCGAACTTAAGGTGTTCGTTAACCTTCTCTTTCTTGTAGAGTTTTAACAATTCCTGCAATTTTGCCTCCGCTTGATTTAAGCGCAGATATAACATTCTTAGCTGGTGATTGTAATAATCCAATGATATCGCCAATAAGCTCTTCTCTCGATTTTAAGCTTACTAAGTTATTCAATTGGTCATCGCCAACGTATACTGATGAATCTATAAATGCTGCTTTAAGCAATGGTTTATCAGATGTTCTTCTCAAAGCTTTAATCAACTTAGCCGGAGCGTTTGCTGTTTTTGAGAATAATAATGATGATGAACCTTTAAGGGCTTCGTATATCTCAGAAGCATCGCCATCTAAACCTTCAATCGCTTTGCGGATTAAAGAGTTCTTAGCAACTTTCATGATGATATCACCTTCAAAACATTTGCGGCGGATGTTATTAATCTGCTCAACAGAAAGGCTAGAGGTATCAGCAATATAAAAATTGCCATACTCTTGCATTTGTCCTTGTAGTTCTAAAACTACTTCGTTTTTTTCTTCTCTGTTCATGATTAAATCCCCGCTACTGATTTTGTTTCAATTGCAATTCCAGGACTCATTGTAGAAGACACGTGAATGCTCTTAAAATAAGTTCCTTTAGCAGCAGATGGCTTTAATTTTGAAATTACCTGAATGATTTCAAGTGCATTCTCATAAATTTTATCTGCCGGGAATGATACTTTCCCTATTGAAGCGTGTATAATACCGCTTTTGTCTACTTTAAAATCAATCTTACCTGCTTTAACCTCTGTTACAGCTTTACCAACTTCGTTAGTTACTGTACCAGATTTTGGATTTGGCATTAAGTTCCTTGGACCTAAAACGCGGCCTAATTTACCTACTTTTGCCATACAAGCTGGTGTTGTGATAATAATGTCTACATCGGTCCAACCACCTTCAATTTTAGCCACATATTCGTCTAAACCTACGAAGTCTGCGCCGGCTGCTCTTGCTTCTTCTTCCTTATCAGGAGTTACTAAAGCTAAAACACGAACAGTTTTACCTGTACCGTGTGGTAAAGTAGCAATACCACGTACCATTTGATTCGCTTTACGTGGATCAACACCTAAAGATACATCAATATCAACTGATGCATCGAATTTAGTGGTAGTGATTTCTTTTACCAAAGCAGCAGCAGCCTGTAAAGTATAAGCTTTACCAGCTTCTATTTTAGCGTGTGCCTTTTTTTGATTTTTAGTTAATTTCGCCACTGTTGTAAACTGTTTTTTAATTAATTGTTCCAGGGTGCGTCACCAGAAACGGTGATTCCCATACTGCGTGCTGTACCAGCAACCATACTCATTGCAGATTCGATTGTAAATGCATTTAAATCAGGCATTTTATCTTCAGCAATAACTTTAATCTGGTCCCAGGTCACCGATCCAACTTTTTTACGGTTAGGCTCAGCAGAACCACTCTGTAATTTAGTAGCATCTTTTAACTGGATAGCTACAGGAGGGGTTTTGATGATGAAATCGAATGACTTATCAGCATAAACAGTAATTACAACTGGCAATACTTTACCTGCTTTATCTTGGGTACGAGCGTTGTACTGTTTGCAAAACTCCATAATGTTCACCCCTTTAGCACCTAATGCAGGTCCTACTGGTGGCGATGGATTTGCCGCTCCGCCTTTGATCTGTAATTTGATCATTGCACTGACTTCTTTTGCCATTTTGTGTTTTTTGTTTATTTAAAACTCAATGTTAAATATTGGAAGCATGTAACATTTAATTCCTTTATGTTCCTATAAAACTAAAAGGACTGCAAAGATATGGATAATCTTGCAGATGCACAATAGATGGAGAGAAATATATTTTATAAACTTAAACCCAAGCTAGATCAGCACATTAATTTTTCAAAACCTTCTATTAATATCACATCTAATTAATTGGATCAAAAAAATTATTTATCAAGGGTTCTAATAAAACTACCTTATGCATAGAATCAGTGGCGAATATTGGCCATAACGATGAAAAACCACTTAAAAACTCATTCAAATTAGAAATTTTATCATCATCTGGTCGCTTAAAAAGTATTGGTAGAATTAATATCTTACTTCTATAGCCAAAATCATCCAAATGCATTTTTTTAAAATCAGCTATTAAGTGCTCATTTACAATAATAATTTTGGTTTTATTTTTTGTTACACTATCTGAAAAGAAAATATCATCAACATTTCCCAGTGAATCAACAGAAAGACCAATTGAAAATAAAAAAACGTTATTCTTTTGCTTACTAAATAGCTCCTTGCTGTTGATATATTTATCCAATTTTTTAAGAACTAAAATTCTTATATCTTTTTTCTGTTTCGGAAAAGTGATGAGTATTGATGAAGATTCAACACTGTTCGATTCCTGTGAGAAAGATACGCTTACAAGACATAGCAGGAAGCATACAGTAAAAATTATTCCTTTCATATTCGATTAATTACAATAAGTACCGTGTCTCAAATTTGCAGCCGTGTTCTTTCTGTGCCTATTCATCAAATTTTGAATTTCTACACGTTCAGCTTCTGATAATTTTGTGTTATAAAATGGAGTATCTTCTAATCCCCCCAAGACAATGCCCAGGCGTCTCTATCACTAAGATTTGGAAATGCAACCTTTAGCGCACCCGTCATCAAAAACAGATATTTATCTGCCATAGTTTGGTGCTGATTAGCTATCAAATACTTACCTGAAGCATTCTTTCCAATTTGAGTATCCATGTAAGCATGCAAAATCTCGTGGTATATTGTTGACAGAATATATTCTTTAGACCTTTGTGGTAATGTATTTTCATTTAGATTAATTATAAACGAGTATGCGCTATTACCATGTGTGGTGCCTGCAACTGTATCTGGTAAGGTAGTAATGTCATAAAAAACGATATCACGATCATTGAAGTTATTAGTACCAAATTCATCATTTAACATATTTCTAATTGTTGTTTTAGCAGTCTGAGCAAGTGATAATTGCTCTTTTATACATGTGTTGTCAATACTATCCTTTAACTCTTTTACAGTACAACTAACTTTTCCTGTATTCCCACCAATACAACCACAATTTGGTATTTCAATGGCAGAACCATTTACATTACCGTTGCAATCAACATAAGGATCAGGAGAACCATCCTCGGGTTCAACATCTACCTCTTCGTACTGACCACCACCAGCACCGGAGCAACTAATACTATACGAGTAGCCTGTTAATTTTGGGAAACATGCTTCATAGCTTCCTTCTCGCTCAAAGCAAATTGTGGCATAAACCGGATAACCAAAAATACTACAAGACTGAGAAAATTTATCTGGACCTATTCCCATTTGCAATGTTTTTTGGGTATTTTTGATTCTTCGAAAAGTCGTTGTTTTTCCATGTTGATACTTCCAGCCATTCAAAAACGTCCCATTAAGACTGTAAAAATTGATATCTCCGCTGAACTTACCTACATTTCTAAAATGCATATCATGTAAATCAGTTTTGTTATCCGAAATAATACTCATGTAATACCCTTTTGTTACATTATTCTTTAAATTCTTAATAAAGAGGAGCTTAAATAAATTTTTCGAAAAAAGTTCTTTACCCTGCTCCAGATTAATATCATACCTACTTATAAAAACACCTTTTGGATTATCAAAATCAGCTTCGTAAATCAAAGTGTCGCCTATTTTAGACTCTTTGATTGTTTCTCATTTTGGATTTAATGACGCAAGTAGATTCGTATTCAAATTATTTGAATTCATAGTTTTATACAAATGTTTTAAATTTTCAATCTCGGAGATAGAAAGGTCATTATGTTTGTCCTTTTTACAAGAATAAATAACAATAGTTGTTGTTAATAATAAAGTTAAAGCCAGCAAACACTGCTTTAATAAGGCGTAATTTTTCTTCATTTTGTTAATTTAGATTTAACCAATTAATAATTATGTGAGAGATGAGATGAACTAGTATAGCAATAAATTTAAAACTACAAATAAATAAGATAAAAACGTATCTAAAAAATGAAGACATAAAAAAACCCCGAATTAATCGGGGCTTCTGAATATCTCAAAATAATTTCTTATTCTTTTTCTACTTGCATGTAGTTAAGCTCAAGTGGTGTTTTACGACCGAAGATTTTAACCATTACTTTCAGTTTTTTCTTCTCTTCGTTTACCTCTTCGATAATACCCGAGAAACCATTGAAAGGTCCATCCATAACTTTGATGCCTTCGCCAACATAGTAAGGCACATTCATGGTCTCACCCTGCTCGCTCATTTCATCAACTACACCTAATATACGGTTAACTTCTGCCTGGCGCATTGGGATTGGATTACCCGCTTTATCGCCTAAGAAACCAATAACACTGTTAATTCCTTTAATGATGTGCTCTAATTCGCCATCTAATGTAGCTTCGATTAAAACATATCCAGGATAGAAGTTACGCTCTTTGGCAATTTTTTTACCATCTTTCATTTGGTAATATTTTTCCATTGGTATTAAAACCTGAGGAACCAAATGAGAGAAACCTAAACGGCTGATCTCAGCATCAATGTACTGTTTTACTTTCTTTTCTTTACCGCTAACAGCCCTTACAACGTACCACTTTAGATCGCTCATTCGTAAATATTAATTAGAAAGTGATTTATAAAAAGTATCTAACACGAATGTCGATCCTTTATCCATTGCAAAAATAACCAATGCAATAATTAAAGAAGCCACTAATACAAGAATTGCCGAACTTTGCAGTTCGCCCCAAGTAGGCCATGTAACCTTCTGGGTCATTTCATCGTACGATTCTTTTATAAACTCAACTACTTTAGCCATATTATAACGATTAAATGATTGAGTTAGTGAGTGAGAGAATGTAAAATACATTCAATCATTTAAAACATTCACTAATTCAATCATTGTTTTTGGCACGGGAACAAGGATTCGAACCCTGATCAAAGGTTTTGGAGACCTCTATTCTACCGTTGAACTATTCCCGTAATTTAAAAGCTAAGTACTTAAGTTATCTCAAGCACTTAGCTTTCTTTATTCTTCCTAAAGCCCCTTAAGGGGTTTGGGGTTTTATTTTACAATTTCAGTTACCTGACCAGCACCTACTGTTCTACCACCCTCACGGATTGCGAAACGTAGACCTTTTTCCATTGCGATTGCGTTGATCAATTTCACAGAAATTGTAACGTTATCACCTGGCATTACCATCTCAGTACCTTCAGCTAGTGAAATTTCACCAGTAACATCTGTAGTACGGAAATAGAATTGTGGACGGTATTTGTTGAAGAATGGAGTGTGACGACCACCTTCTGCTTTTGATAATACATAGATCTCAGCTTTGAAATCAGTATGAGGAGTTACTGAACCTGGTTTACAGATTACCATACCACGACGGATATCAGTTTTCTCAATACCACGTAACAATAAACCTACGTTATCACCAGCTTCACCATAATCTAATATCTTACGGAACATCTCAACACCAGTAACTGTAGATTTTAAGTTCTCAGCACCCATACCTAAGATTTCAACTGGATCTCCAGAGTTGATTACACCACGCTCAATACGACCAGTTGCTACAGTACCACGACCAGTGATCGAGAATACATCTTCAACAGGCATTAAGAATGGAAGTTCAGTTAAACGTGGAGGAATTGGAATGTAGCTATCTACAGCATCCATTAACTCCATAATTTTTCCAACCCATTTAGCATCTCCGTTCAAACCACCTAAAGCAGAACCTTGAATAACAGGAATATCATCACCAGGGAAATCGTAGAACGATAATAATTCACGAACTTCCATTTCTACTAATTCTAATAATTCAGGATCATCAACCATATCCACTTTGTTCATGAATACAACCAATGAAGGTACACCAACCTGACGAGCCAATAAGATGTGCTCACGAGTTTGTGGCATTGGACCATCAGTAGCAGCAACAACGATAATAGCACCATCCATTTGAGCCGCACCTGTAACCATGTTTTTAACATAATCCGCGTGACCTGGACAATCTACGTGTGCGTAGTGACGGTTTGCAGTTGAATACTCAACGTGCGCAGTATTAATAGTAATACCTCTTTCTTTTTCCTCAGGAGCTGAGTCAATTGAATCGAATGAACGTGCCTCAGATAAACCTGCATCAGCTAAAACTTTTGTAATAGCTGCTGTTAAAGTTGTTTTACCGTGATCGACGTGACCGATTGTACCGATGTTTAAGTGCGGTTTACTACGGTCAAATTTTTCTTTTGCCATTTTATTTATAACTAATTAGTAGGTTAACTTTTTATTAATTTTTTATTTATTGTTTTGATGCAATGCAACACAAAAAACCTTGTCTACACTGCATATTAAACAGATTTAACAAAGCTTTATTATCCTGAGCCAACTATGGGAATTGAACCCATGACCTCTTCCTTACCAAGGAAGTGCTCTACCGCTGAGCTAAGTCGGCTTTTTAGTTTCCAGTTCCAGTCTTTTAGTTTTAAACAATTTAAAACTGTAACCAATAACTGCCCACTTTTCTAATTTTATTGGAGCGGAAGACGAGGTTCGAACTCGCGACCTATAGCTTGGAAGGCTATCGCTCTACCAACTGAGCTACTTCCGCTTTTAAAAACTAGTGATTGATTGAATGAAAGAATGAGAGATTTATTCTATCATTAAAACATTTGGTCATTCATTTAAAGTGTGGGGAGAGAAGGATTCGAACCTTCGAAATCTTGCGATAACAGAGTTACAGTCTGTCCCATTTGGCCGCTCTGGAATCTCCCCATTTTTTACTTCAAAATGCTAACACTTTAAAATAAAAAGAGCCTCCTATCGGAATCGAACCAATGACCTACTGATTACAAGTCAGTTGCTCTACCAGCTGAGCTAAGGAGGCTTTAAATTTTGTGCAATGATACGAAAAATCTTCATTTTTCATACTATTAACGTGTTTTTTTAAAACTTTTATCTTTTTAAAGAACAACCCTTTTCTTCCTGGCCTAACACCGTTTCCGAAAGGGAATGCAAATATACACACTTATATTTCACTTCAAAATAAATTTGAAAAAAAATAGCGAACTTTTTTAGCCCTTTAACTCAATATAGATGATTTAGCATAATAGGTACTTCATAATCAGTCGCTTTGCTTTGACATAAAAACCGAATATTATTTTTAACTTTTTATACGTTCTAATTAATGTGAACTGGTTTTTAGCTATAACTGTTCTTTTCTTTATTTACCTAGCCCATCCAATTATTAGCCCGTATGCCTCTTGTTACATTTAAATCTCTTATTCTTTCAAAAACAACGGATAGGAATAAAATGCCCCATCCAACTGGCATAATTCATAAAAAAACGGCAACACGATGATGAATCATGTTGCCGTTTGGTTAAATGGGTATGCTATTTTAGTAATCAGCAGCTTCGCTTTCGCTTAAAATTGCTTTATGTTCACTTAATTTTGTACGTGTTTTATCTTTATGTTTAGTGATCTGCTTTCTCAACGATTCAATTGCCAGATCTGTGGCTTCTTCAAATGATTTACATTGTTCTTTAGCGAAAAGTGTACCACCCGGCACAATGAGTTTTATTTCGCTGATCTTATTGGCCTCATTATCTACGTTCTCTAACTTTAAATATACTTCTCCGCTAATGATCTGATCAAAAAACTGATCTAGCTTGTTTACTTTCTTCTGTATAAAATCTAACAACTTACTGTCTGCACTGAAGTGGATTGATTGAACTCCGATTTTCATTTTTCCTCCTTTTTTTACGCCTTTGGATGGGCTTGTTTATAAATTGTTTTTAATCTTTCGATCGAATTGTGGGTGTAAACCTGGGTTGCTGCTAAACTCGCGTGGCCCAAAAGTTCTTTAATTGCATTTAAATCTGCTCCCGCATTTAGCAGACTTGTTGCATAACTGTGCCGAAGCACGTGGGGACTTTTCTTTTCATTGGTTGATACGTGGTTTAGGTATGAGGTAACAATACGGTATATTAATTTTGGATATGCCGCTGCACCTGTATTGGTAACGATTAATATAAGTAAATTGTTATTAAACTTTTGCAACTTTTTTAATTCAATATAGGTATTTACCTGATTAATAAGCTGTTTATTTATAGGAATAATCCGCTCCTTATTTCTTTTCCCCAACACCTTGATCGTTCCCGAATACACATCAATATCGGTATCTTTTAACTGAAGTAACTCGGTTAAACGCATGCCGGTACCAAAAAGCAGTTCGATTACCAGATGGTCGCGAACGGAGGGAAAGCTTTCATTAAAATACTGCTCAGAATCCAATAGCTGATCCATTTTTTGCGAATCAACAAACACAGGAAGTCTTTTAGGTATTTTTGGCGCTTTAATTAAAACAGTAGGGTTTTGATCAATCTTTCCCTCCCTCAATAAAAACTTATAAAAACTTCTTAAAGTAGAAATTTTCCGGTTGATGGTATTTTCTGATGTTTTATGCTCCATCAAATCTACCATATAACTGCGAATATGGGTATGCTTAATTTCTAGAAGGCTTAGCTCTAATGTGATATTGATATACTCCACAAACTGATCTAAATCTGTTTGATAAGAAGTAATGGTATGCTGAGAATAGCGCTTCTCATGAGTTAAATAGGTGATAAAACTTTTTAGCAACATTCAATATCTTTTTGGGAGGCATTGATATGAAGTTACAAATAGTTTTGATATAAAGAAATCATTAATTAATTGTTTATTGTAAAGTTTTCGATTTCTTTTAAAACCAAAAAAGTCCCCCGATTTTATATTGGGAGACTTTAATGTATTTATATCGTAACAACTATGAAGTTGTATCTAGATTCATATTCTGAATGTAAACAGCATGTTTAATTTCAGTACGGCGAGCAACGGATTTTTTCTCGTATGCTTGGCGACTACGTAGTTCTCTCAATACACCAGTTTTTTCAAACTTTTTCTTGAAACGTTTAAGGGCTTTATCTAATGATTCGCCGTCTTTAATGTTGATAATGATCATAACGCTGAAATACCTCCTCTCGTGGTTTTTAAATTTTCCCTTGTTATCGGGGATGCAAATGTAAGTAAAATATTGAAAATGAGAAAGATTTTATAAAAAGAAAATTTATTTAAATCATTGGTTAAACTAAACTGTTGTTTACCTACATTTATATATACATTATTTGATATGACAACAGGCAAAAAAGTAGGCTCCATTATCGCAGTTCTAGTCGTTATTTTACTTATAGCAATTTGCTATTACCGGTATTTCTTCGTTTTTGGCGAAGGTGTTAAAGCAGGTGAACTAAATTATGTAGTGAAGAAAGGTTATATCTTTAAAACATACGAAGGTAAATTGATTCAAAGCGGGGTAAGATCCAAACAAGCCGGCACCTTACAAAACAACGAATTCGAATTTTCTATTGCAAATAAAGAAATTGCTGATAAAATGATGGCCAATAGTGGAAAGTTCTACGAGCTGCATTACAAAGAATATAAAAACACCTTGCCTTGGCGCGGATTTAGCGTTTACGTAGTAGATAGCATTTTAATAACGAAAGATTTACCACAATAAGCTGAACATGAGCAGAAAGCGAAAAGTCCAAAGACTAAAGAGCTAGGAGGATAGTTTAGGCACCGTGCCTATTAGCTTTGGTCTTTCAGCTTTAGCCTCTAAGCTTTCAACCTTTCTTTGGCACTTTCACTCCTTCCTTCATCGCTTCCGATAGCAATTGCCTGCCTTCGGCAGTCACCTTTTTACTGGCTTTTTCAGAATACTTTGCTATTTTTTGTTCATTAGTCATTAGTTAGTGTGGTTAATCGGTCTATTGTTTAATCGATTAACTGACTCCAAACGCTCAACTCCAAACTCATCGCAGGTCAATTGTTTATTGGTTATTGCTCTTTAGTCTTTAGTCTTTAGTCTTTAGTCTTTAGTCTTTAGTAAAAACACTGACAGCTGAAAGTTGGTTTCCAAAATTTAAACAAAAAATCCGGAGGTGGTTAAGCCATCCGGATTGCTCATAATATATTTGGTTTGTTGTTTATAAGGTTGAAGGCGTAAGGTGTAGGGTGATCGACATTAGCCTTAACCCCTAAACCTTCTACCTTTCTACCCTTGCAATACTTCTCTGGCGATTACAATTTTTTGTATTTCTGATGTTCCCTCGCCTATTGTACATAGTTTACTATCACGATAAAATTTCTCAACCGGAAAGTCTTTGGTATAACCATAACCACCAAATATCTGAACGGCATCTGTGGCTACCCTTACCGAAACCTCTGAAGCAAAATATTTCGCCATAGCCGATTCTTTTGTCATAGGCAGATGTCTGTTCTTTAAATCTGCCGCCTGGCGGATCAATAGCTCTGCAGCTTCGATCTCTGTAGCCATATCAGCAAGTTTAAAACTAATGGCCTGAAAGCTGGAAATTGGCTGTCCAAACTGTTGCCGTTGTTTAGAATAGGCTACTGCTGCATCAAAAGCACCTTTCGCAATTCCTAAGGCCAATGCGGCAATAGAAATTCTTCCACCATCTAAAACCTTCATGGCCTGTTTAAAACCTTCGCCAACATTGCCTAATAAATTGGCTTTCGGTACGCGGCAATTATCAAAAATCATTTCTGTGGTTTCTGATGCCCGCATTCCGAGTTTATTTTCTTTTTTCCCTGCTGTAAAACCAGGTGTACCGCGCTCTACTACAATGGCCGAAATCCCTTTCGAACTTCCCTGCTCTCCTGTTCTTACCATAACAACCGCAACATCACCACTTTTGCCATGGGTAATCCAGTTTTTTGCACCGTTTATAATGTAATCGTCGCCATCTGCAACAGCAGTGGTCATCATCCTTAAAGCATCCGAACCTGTATTGGCTTCGGTTAATCCCCAGGCACCAATCCATTCGGCTGTTGCCAGCTTTGGCAGCCACCTTTGTTTTTGTTCTTCATTGGCAAACGCCAGAATATGGCAAGTACATAAAGAATTGTGTGCAGCTAATGACAAGCCTATTGAGCCACAAACCCGGGCCACTTCTACAATTACATCAACATATTCCTGATAGCCCAATCCAGAGCCTCCATATTCTTCGGGAACCAAAACGCCCATTAAGCCTAATTCTCCGAGTTGTTTAAACAATTCGACAGGAAAATGCTGTGCCTCATCCCATTCCATTATATGTGGACGAATGTTTTTCTCTGCAAAATCGCGGACCATGGCCTTTACACTTTGCTGAGTTTCTGTTTCTGAAAAATCGAAGCTTACGCTCATTAAATTTATATTTTATAGTTAGTTGAGGCAATTATAAACAATTATTTGATAGTTAGTTACCATTAAATATTTGTGCAATTACAGAATGAAATGGTATTCGGTTCAATTAGTTTATCGGTTAATTTTAAACCCTGAAATTAACAGAGAAAGTTTTTTCTATTTTTTTCACAACTATAGCCGAATAAACTAATTATATGGGGTTTTGGATGAATATAGATAAAATTGAAGGAATGATAATATAGATGTATACATTCAGTTTTTCGCAAAACATTTGTTGAAAATGGATTCTTTTAAACCTTGCAAGCAATTAACTCCTATAACTAAACTGGAATAGGAAATACATAATTTTTAACTTAGTTATCTTTTTTTTTGGAAATCAGGTACAGAAGCGTTTAGCGCTATGCGGCCCTGCTCTACGTTTTTCCCGATGAAAAAATCCTATCGTGTGGACACATCTTTATTAGCCTGCATTTGTTTTTGGCATATATTCCTAAGGCGATCGTGCTGAACTTGTTTCAACATCCTTCCTGCTATTAACTGATCCTGATTCTTTAAGAAATAATAGTCTGGGCACAAATTTTGATTTTTTCCGCTCTATGCCGCGGGGGCATGGTAGTTTTTCGCAGATAATGTTGTTTTTATTTGTGCTCAAGAATGCTAGCGCATTTTGGAGCGCCAAAGTACCCAAAGCGCTTTGTCAATCCAGCAATGTGGCTTCTCACCGCCCACGCTCATCAAAAAAACAGCGGCACTTTGTTTAATCAGCTCTGTTATATAGTTTCTTTGGTCTGATTGAGCCCTTCGGGGTTTGCTCGTTTATGCTAAGTGAAAGTTTGAGAGATATTTTCACAAAACCACTGCGTTTTAGGTTCGGTAGTGCCATTTGTGTTATTCTGCAACTGTTTTTTTGATTCTTCCGCCACTTGGGATTGACGGCGTCCTTCTGTAAAATCTGTGCATTATTAAAGTTGGTTAGCGAAATGCCTAGACTATTCTTAAATATTTGTGTCCACACAGTAGGATGAAAAATCGGGACCACCCCGATCAGGTTTAGGTGGCACGGCCGGCACTATGATTTGGGGTTAACAAGCATTGCTCCTACATGATTAAACCTGATTGGAACGAACACGAATCCCGATTTAAGCACTTGTTTTTACTTTTTTATGGTGTGCTTGCTTGTTTCACAGGTTTTCAATCGGGAGAGTAAAGTGTAAAGCAGGGCTTTCGGAACCGATGAGCACGACCATTGCTTTCCACATCAAATTGAAAATAGATTCTTTTTAAACCTTCCAAGCAATTAACTCCTATAATTAACCTGGGATAGGAAATACATAATTTTAACTTAAGCTTCTAAAAAGAAATATAAGGGGTAATTTTATCTATAATCTGCTCATTTAGGAGGATAACCTTTTTCAGGTCAGATATATCCGAATAATTGCCATGCTGCTTGCGGTATTGAATAATGGCATTGATCTGTTTGTAAGAAAGATATGGATTGCGCTTTAAATCGTTAAACGTTGCTGTATTTACATTTATGGTTTGTAATGGGCTATTACTAATTTCAATCTGGTCTTTAATTTCGGCATACTTAGTAGAATCTAAACCATAAACTTCGAGCAACTGCTCTTTCTTATAAAAACCACCCAAACGTTCACGGTATTTAATAATTCTAAGTGCAAAGGTTCCGCCAATACCTTTTATCTCATCCAATTGTGTCGAGTCTGCCTTATTAATATCAACAATGACCAAAGTCTTTTTAGCATATTCCTTTTTTTCGAAAGGTGCATATTTTTTTGAGGTATTGATGGGCTGATCGGGTATATCAGTATAAGGCAATATCTTTTTGTACATTTCCGGCGAAATGGTATACATTTTCTGAAGATCTTCGGGTTTATAAAACTTACCGCCTTTAGCTGTATAATTGATGATCGATTGTGCCTGTCTTGCAGATAAGCCTAAAGTTTGCCACCCATCAATATCTAAAGTATTTGGATTGAATTTAAAAAGTTTAACCGGTTTTTTGGGATTTGAATTTTCAATCCGATCTCGAATAGTATTGGCATATGCCTGATCTGTTATAGTTATCTTCTGAATTTGTGCTAAAAGATTTGGATCATCATTTGAAACGGGCTGATAATTGCTATATATAATAGGTATAGCCTTAATTACCATAATAATAAAGACCAGAAACAGCAATCCATTAAATTCACCTTTGCTAACACCAAAATTTTTGTTGAACCAAATTCTCATTGATGTGATATGACATGTGTATTATAAATATAAATCTTATTTTTGGAATTGCAAAACAGAACAGGTTTTGCCTATCAACAATCTAAGAATTATATGAAGATCATAACTACATCTGAGTTTGCAAAAGCAACAAAGATAGATAAGCTAGGTGTACCAGGTTTAGCAGGTTTGATGATGGAGATCATGAAACTGAACGACATCAACGACGTATTCGCTCAAAATCAACACTTTAAAGGCTTAGAATTTGTAGACAAGATATTGGAAACCATTGGCGTTTCTATAGAATTTGATGATGATGATTTAAATAGTATTCCGAAAACAGGTCCTTTTATTGCCATTGCAAATCACCCTTATGGTGGTGTAGAAGGTTTGGCTTTAGTTAAACTATTGTGTACGGTTAGGCCAGATGCCAAGGTAATGGTAAATTTCATTTTGAAAAAAATACCAAACCTTGATGAATTTTTTGTTGCTGTAAATCCTTTCGAAAATGTGCAGCATTCTTCAAGTATCAGTGGATTAAAAACGACTTTCGATCTGCTTAGAAATGGAATACCGATTGGTATTTTCCCTGCAGGAGAGGTTTCTACCTTTAAATTAGATGCCCAACAGGTAACCGACAGAATGTGGCATCCTGTTGTTGGAAAACTAATTGCTAAAGCAAAAGTGCCTGTTGTACCTATTTATTTTCACGGCAATAATGGTGTTTTCTTTAATATTTTAAGCTTCATACACCCTACCCTGCGTACAGCAAAGTTACCTTCGGAGTTTTTAAATAAACATGGGCGCACCATTAAGGTACGGGTTGGTAAACCAATAGCCGTATCTGAAATTTCGCACATGAACAGTAGCAACAAACTGATGGACTTTTTAAGGGCCCGTACGTATGCGCTTGGTGTTGGATTAGATACGGAGAAAAAACTCTTTAATCCGCTAAACTTATTCAAAATTAAAAAGAAACCTGTTGAGGTAATTGAAGAAACTTCGAGGCTTTTAATTAAAAATGAGGTAGCGCTCCTGGAAGATTTCAGGGTTTGGACGGAGAAAAATTATGAAGTATACATTGTTCCAACTTTAAAAATTCCAAATATTTTAAGAGAAATTGGCCGTCTGCGTGAAATTACTTTCCGTGAGGTTGGTGAAGGAACTAACAAAAAAATTGATCTTGACAATTACGACATCTATTATAACCACTTATTTATATGGGATAGGGATTTAGAAAATATT
The DNA here is from genome assembly GCF_004331735.1 of Pedobacter psychrodurus. GTDB lineage: Bacteria > Bacteroidota > Bacteroidia > Sphingobacteriales > Sphingobacteriaceae > Pedobacter > Pedobacter psychrodurus. Next base: position 282,744 of record NZ_SJSO01000002.1, on the reverse strand, counting down.
GTAGGTGCTTACCGGATTGGTAAAGGAGATGAAATTTTAGAAAGCATGGGCCGACGTGGCTTCTACCTATCAGAGTTGTTCAAAATGAAAGATCAGTTCTACCCGATGTTGAGACAAGGGATTGAGCTGGGTAGATCGTGGATCAGAAAAGAATACCAGGGCAAACCACTTCCATTATTTTTACTTTGGAAAGGCATTTTAAAATACCTGATCGATAATCCACAATACCGTTATATGTTCGGGCCAGTGAGTATTAGCAACAACTTTTCTAAATTTAGCAAAGCCTTAATTGTAGATTATATTACCAAAAATCATTTCGACTATGAGTTGGCCAAATATGTTAAACCCAGAAACAAATTCAAAGCCGATTTATTACCTATTTCTACCGATACCTTAGTAGATAGTAGTGAATCATTCAAAGATTTAGACAGCATAATCGGAGACATTGAAAACTCGCATATAAAAATTCCGGTATTGTTGAGGCAGTACATGAACCTGAATGCAAAGATTATCTCATTCAATATCGATCCTAAATTTTCTGATTGTTTAGATGGCTTCTTAGTGGTTGATACGCATAATATTCCACCAGAAATGCTCGAAAAGCTCGGCAAGAACCTATAAATTAATTCAATAAAAAAACCCAGACATCCATCTGGGTTTTTTATTATCAACTAACCTAAACTTTATAAATACTAACCAAATATTTATGCCACAAAAGTACTTCTGACTTATTAATTTGGTATTAATGAAATGTTATTTATAGAATTTTCTTCCTTACAATTTCTTAATCGATTAATACGCTGTTGTTCATATTATTCCATTATCTTTAGGTACTCTTTATGAGCTATGATAAACATTCTTCTTCGTGAGAGCCGAATGTTTCCCACCCTTATATTTAGCTCAAATAAAAAATCATTTATCAAGTTGGTTCCCTAACGGAATCAATTTTGAACTATAATTATGACAGTCATTTCTAAAGAGAATTTTTCAAAGGCAACAGGCATTTGTAATATTCCAATCCCTGGTCTTGCTTCCTTTTTAATGAAGTTCTTGAAGATTAACGACTTCAATGGAATTATTAGGGATGCTAATACCTTAGAAGGAGAAAAATTCGCTAATCATATTCTGGATGTTCTGGGCGTTACTATTCAGATCAGTGATGAGGATTTAGCCAACATTCCAAAAGAAGGTGCATTTATTGCGATTGCAAACCACCCCTACGGTGCTATAGAATCATTGGCATTATTAAGTACTCTTGCCAATTACCGACCTGACACGATGTTTATGGGGAATTTTCTGTTAAAGAAAATCCCAAATCTTGAGAAATGTATTATCGCGGTAAATCCGTTCGAAAAAGTTCAGGATTCATCAAGTATTAGCGGATTAAAAACAACTTTAAAAGTTTTAAAAGATGGCAGTCCTGTTGCTATTTTTCCGGCAGGCGAAGTTTCTTCTTATAAATTCAGAAAAAATCAGATTACCGACCGCGAATGGCATCCCGTGGTTGGAAAAATCATTTCCAAAGCCAATGTACCGATACTACCAGTGTATTTTCATGGCAATAATGGCATCTTTTTTAGCCTGCTGAAATTTATACACCCTTCGTTACAAACGGCAAAGCTAATTTCAGAGTTATTCAACAAAAATGGTCACCAGTTAAAAATCAGTATCGGCAAACCCATTCATTTGAAAGAAATAGACTGTAAAGATTGTAATACCTCGCTTTTAAAACATTTAAGAAAGAGACTTTATGCCCTAAAAAAGTAACCTGATCCGAATTCATGAAAATCCAATGTTAATTTCCCGTTAAGCACCGTTTCATTGTTCACGTAAAGAAATTGTTGCTTTTACGTTAATAATAAGTAAATTTAATGTAACCAAATATGGAGCGGTTTGAAAAGAGGGATATACATATATGTTTTGAGGACTATTTTGTTCGTTTGCCTGATGATGAATACCGTCATCTCGAAGGGACAGAACCATTCTTTCGATTTTTATGATGGAACTTTTAACTTTAGTATCGATTCTTCAGTAGTTTTTCCAATACCTAAAACAGCAACTACATCAGCCGTTTCAAACTTTTACAGCCGCATCTCTGCTGGCCAATATGCGCCTCTTATTTCGTCTTTAGAAAAATACCAGAAAAAATATCATTTAAACGACTGGATTTATTATCAACTAATCCGTAAAACAGCTGAACAGATTAGCCCGAAAGCAGATAATTATTTTGGCTATACTTTATACAAATGGTTTTTACTGAGTAAATGTGGGTATGATGCAAGGTTAGCTGTAGGCAATGATCAGGTTATCTTTTATGTAAGAAATGAAGAGGACATCAGCGATATTCCGTTCTTTATGGTTGACAATAAAAAGTTTATGTGCCTTAATTACCATGATTACGGTAAACTGTTTAAACAGGCCGATGCTTACAAACCTGTTAAAATTTCAATTCCAGAGGCTAAAAACCCATTCTCTTATAAGGTTACTCGAATGCCCGATTTTAAACCAGAAAGTTATCAGGAAAAGGATATTGAATTTAGCTACCGTCAAAAAATTCATCATTTTAAGCTAAAAGTTAATGAAGATGTACAAACCATTTTTAAAAATTATCCTGTAGTAGATTTTGAGAGTTATTTTAATATTCCTTTGAGCAGGGAAACGTACAGCTCTCTTATTCCCACCTTGAAAGAAAACCTAAAACACATGGATCAGAAAAAAGGTGTTGATTACCTGATGAGATTTACCCGTTATGGTTTTTTATATGAAGATGACGGTGAAAATTTTGGCAAGGAGAAACGTTTCTCGCCTGAACAGACATTATTAAGTATCTACAGCGATTGCGATGACCGGGCGGCACTATTTTTTTATTTGGTAAAGGAAATATATAACCTGCCGATGATTGCCTTGCTATACCCTAAACATTTAACTATTGCCGTTCAGTTTGACAAACCAATTGGCGAACCAATTACTTATAAAGGCAAGAAGTACTCGTACTGCGAGCCTACACCCCAGGCTCAGAATCTAAAAATCGGACAACTTTCTTCAAATTTCAAGAACAGTAAATATGAAGTGGTTTATGCCTACGAGCCTGTTAAGAAATAGGTCCATCGCATTAAACACAAGAACGTACGTTAAATTAATGTTAATAAATCATTATCTTATCAATAACAGGCTGATTCATTAGCTATTTAAGGTAATTTAGATCTCTTATTTTGAATTAAATCTAAACCTTGTCTATGTCTGCTGTTATCTATACCGTTTTAAAAGAATTTTTTGTTGAGGTAAACGGCCACGCTATAAAGGCTAGAATTATGTCGCCAATTAATGATGGCAAAGTTTTCGTTTTCAAAATCAGTTCATTTTACAAAAGCAAAACCAATGCTGATGCTTACGAACCGGCATCGACATTTACCTCTTATGCAAATGCTGAGCGGCATCTGCTCCAATACCTGGAAGGTATCCAAAATACGTTGGATCTGGGTGGTGATATAGCACCCGGAAATACTTTTTAAATATTTTCTTTATCGTCTTTCTCCGGAGGAAGTTCTGATTGGATTACCTCTTCTTCAAACTCTTTCTTATCCTTTTGGTTTCTTATGATCAGGTAAGCAATTAAAATAATGACCAGAACTACAACGCCGATTAATATTGGATAATTCATATTCTTTCGATTAAATTCTTACCTATGTGATTTAAACTAAGTTATGAGAAATATTTTATATGTTAACCACCAAGCCATGTGTTAACATAATCATAATATTAATTTAACTTTCTGTTTTTTTACCTTTGGAGAAATCACATAAGTTCTAGATGAAAAAGAATAAATCCAAGTCGAAAAATCATTCGACAAGCAAAAAATTACGTAAAGAATTAGAATCGAAATTAGCCCTTGCATTTAACGAACTTGTTATTCAGTACGGCAAAGCAAAAAAAACAGATAAAGTAATCGAAAAATTTGCAAAGCAATTAACTAAAAAAGTTACTTTCCATACTCAAGATGATTCTATAACGCCGTATATCAAAGAAGAAGAAAGCGTAACTGTAGCAACTGAGCAAACGCTCGACAAGAATACTCCAAAGAAAAAAGTTAAAACTGATACAAACAAAACCGCATAAAACAAAGAGGGTGTCCGAAAAGGTCGGATACCCTCTTTGTTGATTTATACTTTCTTAATAAATGACCGATGTTCGGAGCAAAAATTAAGGAATCGATATTTTCATGCCACATCTATTGCAAAATTCTTATCTATAAATTTAGAATTTTACCTTTTTGGACACCCTCTTTTTTATAATATATTAATGTTTTATTTATGTAACTATTGTACTGCAACATTTGCTGTTGCAGTTGCTGGTGATGTGTATTTGCTAGTAGTTAAAGAACATTGGATTTGATAGCTACCAACAGCACCAAACGAGATTTCAGGTAGTCGAGGCTGAGAAGCCCAAGAAACATCAGGAACACCTAAGTTAGCTGTTCCATTTGTCGGTACTATATTCCAGTTATACGATGTACCTAAAAGTATGTAACTCGTTTCAAAAGTACCACTTTCGTGCATATTCAAACTATTAACACCAGATATATATGGAATTATCGCACTATTAGGATTAACTGGATAGAGTGAACTCATCAGCTGATTGTCTGAGGTATTTATCGGAAAGACATAATTGTTAGCTCCTCCACTATTCATAATTGAATTGGGAATACTATTATTTTTCAAGCCTAAAGAATGGGCTATTGCGCGTGTTATTGCTACTATTGGATTGATATTAGAGATTTGATTTTGATTAAGCCCAACATAAATCATACGACCTGCGAGTCCATTACCATTCGGAAACTCTGCCCTTACAGGATATGAACTTGGCTTATAATCAATAGTAATGTCAATTGGTGGCAATGGTTGATTTCCGAACTCATTAATCACATGTAATTTGATATCACTATTAGGATTAGAATTCCATAAATGAGCCGCAGTAATAACATCCCAAACACTCATGGTCCATACAGATGCTTTTACCAGTATGTAAACGTTGTGTTGTCGATCATTGTTAATCAAAAATTCCCCAGCATTTTGAAAAAGCGTACTTTTTCTAATTAGGATATCATTTTCAACTGTATAATATTCACCTTCTGAAGATATTCCCGAAGTACTAAATCCCATAGATTGAATCTTTGCAATAGTGGTAGCATCAATCGTGGGAGGGGTAACAACTGGAGGTACTATATAAATCCCATATCTAGTGGAGGAGTAACTTATACGATTTATATTGTTATTATCTAAATATTCAAACCTCAGAATTAATTTACCATATTGCTTATTCGCTGGCAATGATGCATCTAAATCAGCTAAAATTGCCTGACTTGAATTATAATCGGAAGATGTTATGTTTCTTGTAAATAAAAGCAGGCTTGTTGGATCATCTGGAATGTTTGAATCACTACTTTGATTTTCTGTGTAATATAGCTTAATTGTACAATTACCAGAAACAGATCCTCCACCAGGATTAATTCCCCTAGTTACAGAGACAAGAAACTTAAAAGGAGTTGCAGAATTTATATTTGCTACTTTAAGAGATGTTCCTTGTAAATAATTCTGTCCAATTTGAAATGACTGTAATGTTATCTGAGCATATGCTCCTGTAGCTATTATCATAATAGCCAGCAAAATAAATATTTGTTTTTTCATATTATTTCTCGTATGTGGCTTTATATTCATTTGCAGTATCGTACTCAGATTGAACATCTGCTAAACTTTTATGATACCAACCATATACAACAAATTCTTTGTTCTTTTCATTGTATACAATTTGATCCTTTGGCGCAGTGGTAGTTATAGAAATAAACTGTAGTAGTTTTGAAAACTCAATTTCTGATACTTCCGTTGTTTTAGTAACAGGTTCGATTTTGATTTCATCTTTTTTACAACCCGTTAGGGAGGAGATTGATAAAACTGCAACTATTGCAATTTTACGGGCATTAATCTTTAAATTTTCCATTAATCAAAAATACATGATGAATATTAAATCAAAATTAACTAAACATTAAGTTGTAGATTTAATAGCACTTTTTTTTTAAAATTTAAAATACGTATATGTAATTTAAATCTACAAATTACCTTAAAAATATCCCGTATCATTATTAATGGCAGAGACTTTTCAAAATATTTTATAAGCTAATTTAATAAACTTTAGCACCTGGGTTTAAGTCTACCCAATCTGTTGTCCAGTTATCAGTTGTAATAATAGCACCTCTTTTAGTCACAGCTGCGAAGAGTGAAGAGCCATCTAGGCTTACCAATGTTCCATCTAAAGCAGCAGAACCTGCATTAGGAATTAAGTCTGGAGCTGTAGGGTTTAGTGGAGCTTTAAACCTGCATCCATAACAGCAACCAGATTTATCTGTAAAATTCTAATATAAAAAAAGAGCCTGTATCATTAGTCATGATACAGGCTCCTTCAATTTATAAGAATTTCTTTTTAGTAAACTTTAGCACCTGGGTTAAAGTTTGTCCAACCTGTTGTCCAGTTGTCAGTTGCACTGAAAGCACCTCTGTAAGTCACAGCCGTGAAGAATGAAGAGCCATCTGGGCTTACCCATGTTCCAGCTAAAGCAGCAGAACCAGCATTAGGAATTAAATCTGGAGCTGTAGCGGTTAATGGGGCTTTTAAACCTGCATCTGTAACAGCTGCTAAAGTTACATTACCCTCTGTTTCTGCCTTTGTTTTGATTGCAGCAGATGTAATTACACCTTGTGCACTTGCATCAAAAGATTGATATGGATTAGCAACCGCATGCACTAAATTATTTTTAAATGTAGCAGCTCCAGAAACATAATCAGTAGCACTTTGTGAAGACTCAATTGAGAAACCAGCAGCTTTATATCCTAATAAAATCGAGTTGTTTAATGCAAACTGAGATGCTCTTCTGAAACGTGCAGCAAAGTTATTTGTAGAGGCGGCGTTATCGCTACCATTGGTACCAACAAACGTAAAGTTAGATAATACTGGCTTAGTTCTTGGGGTTGATGGGCCAGTGGCTGGAATAGTAGACTCATTATCACATTCAATACCATTACTTTGATCGGCAGCATCAAAATAATTAGCCAATTTATAACTTACCGCAAACTGGATTTTTCCAGAGTAACCGAAATCAAAGTCGAAATCATCATCAGATGTACCATAAGCAATTAAGTACTTTCCATTAACAGTTCCACCGAAGAATTCAAAAGCATCATCTTTTGCATAAGATACTTGAATGTGATCTAATGTTGTTGCGCTACCTACAGCATAAAAGCTAAGCGCGTTTACTTCACTATTAGCACTAAATGCAGTACCTGCATATTCTACACGTACATACTTTAGAGTACCCGAGTTGTCATTAGCTACAGTACCTAAACCAAAAGTTCCTGTCACACCACCCTCAACATTGGATGTTGAAGTTCTATTAGTTATTGAATTACCAATGATTGTGATACCTGACCAATCACCTGGGTTTCTATCACCTGCTGCTCTACCAGAGGTAAACACAATTGGTTTATCTACTGTACCTACAGCTTCAATTCTAGCTCCTTTATCTATTACTAGTGCTCCTTTTGAAGTCACATCACTCTTAATAACAGTTCCAGCTTCAATAGTAAGAATAGCACCACTTTGAACGTGTGTCTCCCCTTTTAATATCCAAACTCTATCTGATGTAAGCGTTTTATTTGCAGTAACATTGCTTGGGATAGTTTCTGGTGCTGCTGGCTCTTCTACTATCGGATCGCCATCATTTTTCTTACACGCAGACATTGTTACAGCTAAAATTGATAACGATGCCAATAATACTTTGAAATTTTTCATGTTTAAATTTTATTTGCACAAATTAACCTAGTTACTTTTAACTCAAAGCAAAGCATAGATCAATTTATTGTTAATTAATTATTTATTTTTAAGATCTATGTTATAACTGAAACCTATAGTGAAGTTTGTTCCGCTTTTGTAACTATAGTAAACTGCATCATCTGCTCGGTTAAAAGTTTTGTTATTTGGGCCAAAGTTTAAAAATGACACATTTGATTGATTTAAAATATCGGATACATTGAGTTTTATTTCTCCTTTGTTTTTTAGTACCTTTTTGGAAATCTGAAAATCAAATACATCACGTCCTTTTTCATAAATATTTGGTACAGATTCATTCCCTACTTTACCAATTCTATCTCCAATTCTGTTATATAACGCACTCATTGATAAACCAGAAACTGGAGAATTGTATTGTAAACCTGCATTAATCAAGAAGGGAGATAGGCCTTGCAACTGTCTTGTTTGAAAACCCGGAATACTCGATTGAACTTCAGATCTTAAATAGGTAAAGTTTGCAAAACCAATAAAATTTTCTAACCAACTGGCTTCTGATAAAAAGTTCAACTTCTTACGTACATCTAATTCAAATCCATAAGTGTAAGCTTTATCTGCATTTTGATAACTAAACTTTAAATTATCAGCTGTAGATGATCCGTCGGTAACCTGCTCAATTGGATTTTTAAAATTCTTGTAAAACACTGAGAAAGTAAATGCCTCACCTGGAGATGGATAATATTCGTACCGAATATCTGCATTGGTATTTTGACTTCTTACTAGATCAGGATTTCCACCAATTTGAACACCTTCTTCCTGATTGACGAAAACGAAAGGCGCCAATTCTCTTAGTTCTGGTCTGGTTACAGTTCTTGAACCAGAAAGTCTGAAATTAGACTTTTCATTTAAGTTATATGTCAAATTTAATGAAGGAAGCACATCAAAAAAGTCTTTCTCGTAAGATCTTTTTTGCCCTGTACTATTCAGGGCATCAATGGTTTGTTTATAACCTTCAGCTCTTGCTCCTAAAATTAAACGAAGCTTTTCAGCAAGTGCTTGATCTAACATCAGGTAACCCGCATTTAAATCTGTTTTCCCTGTATAACTATCTTGATTATTGGTGATCTCATCTAGCACAAATCCATCTCTGGAGATATTATTTGTACTGAATATGCTTTCTTTTGGAAGAATTAATTTATTTGCATCAAATTCACTTGAACTAGCTGGAGTATACAGGAAAATTCTAGCATTAAAATCTCTATCCCTTACTTGTTTCAAACCACCAAATTTGAATGTACCTTTTTTATTAAAAATATTAACAGGAAGATTTAGTGAAGCACTTCCACCATAATTATTCTCATTCAAATCAGAGAAAAATCTTTTAGTATTATCATCAATTAAACTAAATGGTGAGTTAGAATTTTGAATACTACCATACATAATTGTCCGTAAATCTGGCTGTTCTCTTTTAATTAAAGCATAGTTTAAATTCCATTCTAGTTTAATGTTCTTCTCACCTAACTGATGCTCGCCCTCTAATTGAGAACTTAATAGTGATTTTTGATTTACCTCAGAAGAGGTATATCTGATATCAGTATTTTGATTTATAAACCCATTTCTGTTTATGTAACTATCTTCGAATGATTGATTAAATAAGTTTTTTAATGAAATTTTATTCTTTCTAATTTTATATGAAAAGTTAGCAAGTCCACCCAAAGCTACATTGTATCTATAATTTAAATCTTGATATTTATTTATAAAGTTTATACCATCGAAAGCTTCTCGTTCTGCAATTCTCTGATTTTGCTCTCTTCTGTAATTTAACGAAATAATACTACCAAAGGTTCCTTCATTCTTGAACTTAGCTACATTCCCCCAAGTAAATTGATAATTTTGTAAAGGTAAAGCGGTATATTTTCTTTCAGCGTAAAGATTAGGAAACAATTTCGAATTAGCTATCCTAAGATTTGTCGACCCTCCATTATACACACCCCTAGTACTAGGGAAATTTGTCGGCAAACTCCTAGTTCCATCATCAAATCCTAAAAAGTCAGTACTGTTCCTTTCGTTCGAATAAAAATCTTTAAAAGTCGATTGGGTATTATATCCTGTTGAAACAGCGAAGTTGATGAATTTACTATCAGGTATGTCTTTTGTGACCACTTGCGTAACACCGCCAGCAAAGTCTCCAGGTAAATCAGGAGTTGCAGTTTTGTTTATCACAATTTTATCAATCATATTAGAAGGAATGATATCAAAAGAGAATGCTCGTTTATCAGGCTCTGTACTGGGCAACAAGGAATTATTGATTAACGCAACATTATAACGATCAGATAAACCTCTAATAACTAGAAACTTTCCGTCTTGAATACTTGCTCCACTTACCCTTTTTAAAACTTCAGAAGTGTTCTTATCAGGCGATTTTCTAATTTGATCTGCCGTTATGCCACTTGAGATACGTGTACTGTTTTTTTGTGAAGCATATAAGGAATTAATTGATTCTTGTTTAACTGATGCTGTAATTGTAACGTCTCCAAGGTTAGAACCGCCAGCTTCATCAAGAATGGAATTAACAACCGTTACCTGATTATTAGTTACTTCAATATCACTGATGTTTTTAGAAGTGTATCCAATATAAGAAAGGTTCAAAGTATATTTCCCAGATGTTAATCCGGCTATAGAATATCTTCCTTCGACATCGGTAGAGACACCTTTAGTAGTTCCAGCTATTTTAACCGTTACCCCAATTAAGGTTTCGCCGGTTTTTTTATCGGTAACTGTTCCAGAAATTTTTCCTGTTTGTGCATATGATAATATGCTGATCGTTAAAGCGAACACCGTTAGTGCCGCTCTTTTAAAAGAGTTTAGTAAGTCCAATTTGCCTTTATTTGATAAGGCAAAAGTATTACCACAGTGTTAACTACAAGTTAGATATTAATTAATATTACTTTACCTTAAGGTTAACTAAACGTTAAGTGCTTTTCGAATCAGTAACGAATACCCACTTTCTTGCAAATGAAGTGCAATAACCATATCGGACCTATTAACAAGAACTTAACATCATCCAGGAATGATGGTTTTTTGCCCTCAATTTTATGTCCAATGAATTGACCAATCCAGGCCGCAACAAATATTGTTGCATAAATGACATAGGCCGTTCCACTACCTAAGCCTACCGCCTGCTCAATTTTTACGATAATGTAACTCATTAAACCTACTACCCAGATCATTAAGAAAAACAATACTGGAGAAAGTGTAAAGTAATAATACAAACTAAAGGCCAATAGAAAAGATGCCCAGTTAAAGAAACCGTTGTAGCTACCTAAAAAACCGATATGCGGAAAAGGGATCTGCCAGATCAAACCCAGCAAACTGAATACAATTAACGGAACACAGATCCAGTGTACCAGCTTGTTTGTTGGATTTTGATGGCTTTCGGCATACTTATCAAAAAGTACATCTACTGGTCGTTGGGGTTCAGTTGTTAGGATTTGCTTGCTCATTATGTAAAAATAAAAAAAAGCGATGGAATATCCATCGCTTAATATTTTGTTTAATCCTTCGCTGAGGTTTGTGTCTCACAAACCTTTTATACATTTCGTTTCGTGAGGACACGAACCGAGGCTAGCGTAATCGTCATGCTGACCTGTAGCGCAGCGGAAAGGTAAGCAGTAAATTCATTTCAGCACCTTTTCTGCTACTAAGATCCTGAAACAAGTTCAGGATGACGATTCAATTTATTTTGCAAATGCTACAGAACGGGTTTCTCTAATTACGGTAACCTTAATCTGTCCGGGATAAGTCATTTCAGTTTGAATACGAGTCGAAATATCGGCAGCTAAAAGTTCTGCCTGTGCATCAGTAATGCGCTCACTTTCTACAATTACACGTAATTCTCTACCAGCCTGAATTGCAAACGTTTTTTCAACACCAGGATAAGATAAAGCCAATTCTTCCAAATCTTTAAGGCGTTTAATATAACTTTCTACAACCTCACGACGTGCACCCGGGCGTGCGCCAGAGATCGCATCACAAGCCTGAATAATAGGAGAAATCATTGAAGTCATCTCGATTTCATCGTGGTGGGCGCCAATAGCATTACAAATTTCAGGATGCTCTTTATATTTTTCGGCCAATTGCATACCTAAAATTGCGTGTGGCAATTCAGGATTATCATCAGGCACTTTACCTATATCGTGCAATAAACCAGCACGTTTAGCCATTTTAGCATTTAAGCCAAGCTCTGCAGCCATGGTAGCACAGAAATTAGCTACTTCACGAGAGTGATGTAAAAGGTTTTGCCCGTAAGATGAACGGTAACGCATACGGCCAACCATACGGATTAACTCAGGGTGTAAGCCATGAATGCCCAAATCGATCACTGTACGCTCACCAATTTCTACAATCTCATCTTCGATCTGTTTTTTGGTTTTCGCTACAATTTCTTCAATACGTGCCGGGTGGATACGACCATCTGTTACCAAACGGTGTAAAGCCAAACGGGCTATTTCTCTTCTTACCGGATCGAAACCTGATAAAATAATTGCCTCTGGTGTATCATCAACAATAATCTCAATACCTGTAGCAGCTTCTAAAGCTCGGATATTTCTACCCTCTCTACCAATAACGCGACCTTTAATCTCGTCACTTTCGATATGGAAAATAGATACAGAATTTTCAATTGCAGCTTCGGTAGCAGTACGCTGAATGGTTTGGATTACTACTTTTTTTGCTTCTTTACTTGCAGTAAGTTTGGCCTCGTCAACAATGTCCTTAATCTGGATCATGGCCTGCGTACGGGCAACTTCTTTTAAGTTTTCTACCAATTGATTTTTAGCTTCTTCGGCAGATAAACCTGCAATGGTTTCCAACTGCGTTAGGTGCTGGTTTTTTAACACCTCAACCTCTTCTTGTTTCTTAATGGTAAGTTCGGTCTGCTTTTCTAAAATGCCTTTTTGCTTATCGAGATCTTGTTCTTTTTTATTAAAATTCTCCATACGCTGATTTACCGATTGCTCTTTCTGCTTCATGGTATTTTCGCGTTGGTTAATGTTATTGTTTTTCGCATTTACTTCTTGCTCATGCTCTGCTTTCATCTGCAAAAACTTCTCTTTTGCTTCTAAAAGTTTATTCTTTTTTAAGATTTCTGCATTGTTCTCTGCATCTTTTAAAATCTTTTTCACTTTGCTCTGTGCGGCAACTTCCTGCTGTTTAAGCAAGTTACGCAGGAGGAATCTTCCTACCACTACTCCGATAGCTATACCCGCTATTACGGCAAATACGTATCCTAATATTTCAACTATTTCCATTTTGTTTTTTAAGTAAAAAAAAACCGCAACTAATTTTTAAAGTCTCATACATTTTAAACCTCAACTAAGCATAATTAGGGTTTAAGCCATTTTCAGGTGCCATAGCAGATGAAATACGCCCTCTTAACCCTATAGATATTGAAGTGTTAAGTTTTATAAAATTTGAAACTCAAAAACTAGCTGCGGCTATATTTTTGTGCTAATATATTTAAAGCCACCGTCATCCTGAATTTATTTCAGGATCTTTATAAATAGGCTCTGAAACAAGTTCAGAGTGACGCACGCTTTGAAAGAACGAACCTTATTTTGAAAAGAAATTATTGAGTAAAATATCCAATTCTTCAACTTTATCAGCCACAGCAGTATCTTGGTTTTGTACTTTGTTTTCTGTTCTTAATACAGCCGTTGCATAGTGCAACACAGCCATAGAAAGAAGATCCTGCTTATCCCTAACCGCATAATTATCCTGATAATCTTTTATGCGCTCGTTGATCATTTTTGCTGCCCGTCTCACAATTTCTTCCTCTTCCATATTCACCTTTAACGGATAAATACGGTCGGAAATGGTTATTTTAATCGAGATTTCTCCCATTTGTTTAGCTTAGTTTCTGATTTTTTTGCATCATTATTTTTTTAATAATGCAATACTCTTATCAATCTCCCGCACAAAATCGTTAATTTTTTGTTTAATGTCAAGCGATTTTTCGCTTGTTCCCTCTATACTTTTAGCCAATTTTGTAACCCTTAGTTTTTCATCAAGTTCTACATTTTTGCCTTTCGATGTATCGAGTGCTACTTTTAACGATTGATTTTCAAGCTTTAATAAATCATTTTCTTCCTGTAGCGCATTACATAGCTCCAATACCTGAGCCGTTTTTTGTAATACTTTATCTAATTGATCTGCAACAGAAGTCATGAATTTATTTCTAAAAATACGAATTTATATTTTATTTCCTAATTTCTGCACCAGCTTGTGCCGTTAAATTCGCGATTAGTTTCTGCATCGTATTTTCGATCTGCTTATCAGTTAAGGTTTGTTCCTCATCCTGCAAAATGAAATTCAAAGCATACGATTTTTTACCTTCAGGTAATTTATCGCCAACATACACATCGAATACACCAACTTCTTTGATCAGCTTTTTATCGGTTTTGAAAGCAATACCCTTTAAAGTATCAAAAGTTACGGACTGATTGATCAATAAAGATAAATCTCTGCGCACTTGTGGATACTTAGAAACTTCTTTGTTAACGATTTTATTTTTCTTCACAATATCCAACAAGGCTGCCCAATCAAAATCGGCATAAAAAACGTTTGCATTAACATCGGCTACTTTACGATCGGCTTTTGAAACAGCACCGAAACTTACCAGGGTTTTATCTCCACGGAAATATTTAATTCCGTAAGCAAAGTTTTCATCATTCAAAGTATCGGTTTGATAGCTTGCAATACCCAAACGGCTTATTATAGCATCAACTGCCGACTTTAGGTTATAAAAGGTAGCTGATTTAGCATTATGATTCCATTGCTCGCTCTGTATAGCACCCGAGATCAACAATAATAACCTTGAACGCTCTACATATTGCTCATTAATTAAATGATAGGTTTTACCGAATTCGTAAAACTTAACATCAGCATTTTTACGGTTCTGGTTGTAGGCTACGCTCTCTAATGCCGGCATCAATAAATTTTGACGCATTACATTTAAATCGCTGCTTAACGGATTTAAAATAAATACGGCTTCGTCTAAATTTTTCGAATAGGCCGATTTAGTTAACGAGTTGCACATAATTTCTGCGTACCCATTAGCGGTAAGCATATCTGCAATTACGTTGTGCGTATTTTCTTTTTCAGGTTTGATGCTATAAGAAAGTGATGCATTTACTTTCGATGGAATTTCAATATTGTTATAACCATAAATACGCAATACCTCTTCTGTAATATCGCATTCGCGGGTAACATCAACTTTAAACGATGGTACTCTTAAAGCCAAAGTATCATCAGAGGTATTGGTTGCTGATATACCTAATGCAGTAATAATGTGTTTAATTTCTGCTGATGGAATATTTGCACCTATTAATTTATTGATGTTGGTATAACTTACTTCAAACTCGAACGGTTTGATATGACTTGGATAAACATCAGAAACTGATGAAGAAATTTCTCCGCCAGCCAGTTCTTTAATTAATAATGCCGCATATTTTAAAGCCGTAACCGTAATCTCCGGATCAGTACCACGCTCGTAACGGAAAGAGGCATCGGTTTTTAAGCCATGTCTTTTTGAAGTTTTACGTACAGAAACCGAATTAAAGTAAGCACTTTCTAAGAAAATATTTTTGGTGTTGGCATCAACTCCAGAAGATTTTCCACCAAAAACACCAGCAATACACATTGGTGCATCGGCATTACAGATCATTAAATCATCTGCACTCAACTTCCGTTCAACGTCATCAAGGGTTACAAAAGGCGTTCCTTCAGCAACTTTTTTTACAATTACTTTTCCACCGGTAATTTTATCGGCATCGAAGGCGTGTAAAGGCTGACCCAAACCATGAAGTACATAATTGGTAATATCGACTACATTATTAATCGGACGTAAACCAATTACCTTTAATTTATCTTTTAACCACTCTGGCGATTCTTTTACGGTAACACCAGAAAGCGTAAGGCTACTGTAACGTGGGCAAGCTGCTAAATCTTCTACTTCTACCGGAATTACCAGATTTTCGTTATCTGCTTTAAAAGCTGAAAGATCAGGCATTTCATATTCGCTTCTGAAATAAGCAGCTAAATCTCTGGCCACACCTAAATGCGAAGCTGCATCGGCGCGGTTTGGTGTTAATCCGATTTCGAAAACAAAATCATCATCCATTTTGAAATGGTCTTTTGCACGGATCCCAATTTCGGTATCCTCTGCCAGGATCATAATCCCATCATGAGATTTGCCTAAACCAATTTCATCTTCGGCACAAATCATCCCCTGAGAAAGTTCTCCTCTTATTTTTGATTCTTTTATTTTAAAAGGCTCACCCTCTAAAGGATATACTGTTGTACCCACTGTAGCCACCACCACTTTTTGACCAGCGCCTACATTAGGAGCACCGCAAACAATCTGAAGGTTTTCTTTACCGCCAACATTTACAGTAGTAATGCGCAAACGATCGGCATTGGGATGCTGAACACAGGTTAATACTTCGCCAATAACCAAACCCTCTAAACCGCCCACAACAGGCTGAACTTTTTCTACACTTTCTACTTCTAAACCAATATTGGTAAGAATCAAAGAAAGCTCTTGAGGTGTTTTATCGATCTTTACGAATTGTTTTAACCAGTTATATGATATTTTCATTTAGTTAATATTGTTTTAATTGCAATGAAGCTATTGTGATTTTGTTTTCCCTGTATTGTATTGGCAAAATCACCATGGTTTCATCTATTGAGATTTGAAATTCTAGACATGAGATTTGAGACATACGAGTGCTAAAACCTTAGTTCAAGAATTATAAAACGCAAAGATATTATTTAAAGGCCAAAGGAGAAAGTTAAATTATTGAGATTTGAGATTCTAGACATGAGATTTGAGACTCACGGGTGCTAAAACCTTAGTCCAAGAACACAATAAAAATGACTAGTGGCCAATATTTAGATTAGATAGAATTACTGCACATGCTCCTGCTCCGATTACTACCATAATAACAGCCGCAATAACTAGTTTAAGGCCGGGTTTAACGGGTTGATCTCTCGCTGCTTTTACGATGATCTGAATGATGCCAATTACAAACAACAGCACGGCAATTACCCAATATACTATAAAAATTTCCATAGCATTTACCTCGATTGTTAACTGTTGAAGAGCAATACTGCACAGGCTCCAAAACCGATTATCACCATAATTACTGAAATAATAAGCAATTTTAGCCCAGGTTTTACGGGTTCGTTCCTTGATGATTTAATAATAATCTGAATAATCCCAACAACAAAGAGCACAACTGCAGTAAGGCAATAAACAATGAATAATCCGAATAAACCTTCCATGTTAGTTCATATTTAATTTTTCTCTGATCAGATCTATTTTGTTGTCGCGGTAAAAAATATTCATGGTTTCGAAGGGTACCATTTTGTATTTATCGCTCACAATGTGCACACAAGATTTTTTAACTGCACGTACGTCAAAATCCAGGGGATCCATAAAATTCATGATAATGATTCGAAATAAATTATCATAGCTCAAATTATCAGATTTAACCCTTGGCAGGCAACACATCAATTCGCCAAAGGTATCTTCGGCACAATCTACCGAAACACCAGTGCTAAACAAGTTGAGCATATGTTCTTTCAATTTTTCATCGTGTTCAAAAACAATGGTATTTTTTGAATTGTTAAGTAAATCTTCGGGATTGATCAAATGTGTCATTGGGATCACCTCATCGCCAATTTTTAATGCATAAGCCATACACAGTGCGTCGGGGTTACACGGCACAGGGATTAAATCTTGTGGGGTAAAAACAGGGTATTGTTCATAAATTTTTCTGCGCACCTCGGTTAGGGTTATTCTTCCCTGCTGATCATTATAATCATCATTTCTTCCGGCAACCTGAGTAGGCTGGAAAGTAACACCTCGAACACATTTCTGCTTAAGCGCATAATCTAAAATATCGCCAATTTCATGATCATTAAGGCCATTTTGCAAAGTAACGACCAGGGTTGTAGATACATTAAACTGGTTAAGATGGTCGATGGCCTTTCTCCTCACTTCGGTGAGGTCTTCGCCCCTTAGCTTGGTTAATACTTCGGGGCTGAAGCTATCAAACTGCAGGTAGATTTCAAAATCTGGCATATAACTCGCTAATTTCTCTACAAAGCCAATATCTTTTGCAATCCTGATACCATTCGTATTCACCATTAAATGTTTAATAGGCTTTGTTTTGGCAAGGTCTAAAATCTTAAAAAAATCGGGATGTACAGTTGGTTCTCCACCCGAGAGTTGAACCACATCAGGTTCGCCCTCGTTTGCCACTACAACATCCATCATCCGCTCTATTTCTGCCAAAGTTCTATGCCTGCCATAACTTGGCGACGACATGGCATAACATGTTGGACAGGCAAGGTTGCAACGATCAGTAACCTCTATTACGGTTAAACACGAATGCTGTTCATGATCAGTACACAAACCACAATCGTAAGGGCAACCGTAATGCACTTTGGTATTAAATTTAAGTGGCATTTCCGATTGTTTATTGTAATTCCGGATCTGTTTGTAATATTCTATATCATCAGCAATCATTACTTTGCTATCGCCATGTGTTCTGCAATTTTTCAGCATAAATACCTTAGCATCCTGAAAAACAATTTTCGCATCGCAAAGCTGTAAACATTCCGGGCAAAGACTTTTGGTATAATCGTAGTATATATAATCTCTGGTATTGGCCATAATGTTTACTGTTTATGTAAAATCCGTTTCGAAATTCTGATGATGAATCTATAATAATAAATAAAAATAAACAATGCAGACCAATGAATACTGCTTAAATTTAAAAATAATGAATGGTAAGGTTTTATAAATTCTATCAGAAACCGGAACAGGAAGTACAGCACCATCAATAGCTTAAACTGATCTCCGTTAATCAGCGCTTTATGTTTTAAGCGATTAAAAAGAAAAATCAAAAACATTAGAAAAATCATTTCGTAGAGCATGATGGGATGACGAAGTATGCCATCGCCCAGATCCATTCCCATAAAAAAGTGAGTAGGAACCCCATAAGTTGGTTCGTCGATCCCCATCGAAAAGCAACCAATACGACCAATAATTAGTGCAACTAAAATCGGGATAACATAAATATCTCCAGAGGCGATATTCACACCTAATATCTTTTTTATTAATTCAACACCGAACAAACCTCCAAGTAAACCGCCAACAATGGTTTTACTTTGATAAAGAAATGAAAAACTAAGATGGTGGAGTACTTCAGGCGTTTCGAGCACTGCAATTACACGCGAGCCGATTAATGCCCCGAGCATAGCGCCCAACATAATCCACAGCCTATTTTCGTCAGTTATCGGATCTACAATCCCTTTTTTATAGTAATAATATAATCTTACACCGACTATAAATGCCAGCGTTTCGAAAATATAGTGATAATGGTATTGGTTACCAAAAAGTTCGAATTGAAAGGGAAACAGTGATGTGGATTTTAACAGCATTTATTAAAACCAAAGTCTGCAAAAAACAGGTAAATGATCCGAGTAGTACCTTTTATCCTTACTATCGGTTAATACAGCAAATTTCTGCACCTTAAATCCTTTGTTTACAAAAATGTAGTCGATCCTGTTTTTCAGGTCACTGTTAAAATCAAAAGCATTAAAAGTACCCGTTGGACCATATGGTGGCTCTACAGAAACATCTTTCGCGTCGATAAGAAAAGATTTTATGGTAGCAATTGCTTCAGTTTCAGGTGTTACATTTAAATCGCCTGTAAAAACAACTGGCAAAGTAGGTGCTATCTGCTGTATTTTTTGTTTAAGCAATTTAGCTGATTCGATTCTAGCCTTCACCCCAACATGATCGTAATGGGTATTAAAAACAATAAATTCTTTTTTATTCAACTTATCGTACAATTTAACCCAGCTGCATACCCGGTTCAATGCAGCGTCCCATCCTTTTGAAGGAACATCAGGAGTTTCTGACAACCAAAACGTTCCACCATCTTTTTTGGCAAATCTGTCTTTATCAAAATAAACTGCTGAAAATTCCCCTTTTCTTTTACCATCATCACGACCAACTCCTACCACATCGAAATTAGAATTTTCGAGCAATGCATCGAATTGTTCGGGCAAAGCTTCCTGTACGCAGAGAATATCGGCATCGTGAAATTTCACCAAAGCTTTTACATTATCTTTTCGGTTTGGCCAGGCATTAACACCGTCTGACGCTACATTTAAGCGGATGTTATACGTAATGATATTAATTGGAGCAGCTTTTTTCTGGGCGAAAGCCATAATCGTTAATAAAAGAAAAACAGGGATGATTTTTAAAGTATTCATAAATATAATTACACAATTTAATTAATAATGGCCAGCCAGTAACACTTAATTTTAAACCGCTATTATACTAATTTAACGTTAATTGTAGTTTAACAATCAAATATCTTTTAAATTAAATCTTCATCCCTGTAACTGTAATAACGGTTATTGGCAAAAATAAGGTGATCGACCACATACAGACTAAGCAGATTTCCTGAAGCAACCATATTCCTGGTCAATTTATCGTCGCTTTCACTGGGCTTTAAACTTCCTGAAGGATGGTTATGCGCCAATACAATGTTTGCCGCATTGTTTTCTAAAGCTGTTTTAAAAATAATTTTCGGATCGGCTACTGTACCTGCCTGCCCTCCTTTACTGATCAAAAATTTACCTATTACCCGGTTAGACCTGTTAAGGAGTAATATCCAGAACTCTTCGTGATTTAGATTAGCGAAAGTTTGATGTAAATATTTATAAACATCGTTAGAAGTAGTAACATGAGTAATGGACTCCTCTGCAGTTTCCTTTCGCCGTAAACCAAGCTCTAAAGCGGCAATAATAGTTAATGCCTTGGCTTCTCCAATACCTCTAAACCTGGAAAGATCCAGAATAGAGGCTTGTCCAAGTTTTGTTAAATTGTTATCGTAAAAAGACAAAATCCTTTTACTTAAATCCACAGCGGTTTCATTTTTACTTCCCGAGCCAATTAAAATAGCAATCAGTTCGGCATCTGTTAAATGTCTCCGGCCATGTAATAAAAGTTTTTCACGCGGGCGATCTTCTTCCGCCCATAACTTTATACCTAATTTCTGTTCGTAATTTTCCATTTTTTTAAGACAAAAAAAAGGCATCCCAATTTTTGGTTGGGATGCCTTTACTAATATCGTAAAAAAATTGGCTTATTTTAAACCGTTAACGAATTTCGTTAATTTTGATTTGTTATTAGCCGCTTTGTTTTTGTGGATAATGTTCTTTTTAGCTAAACGATCTAACATAGAGATTACTTTAGGCAATAAATCAGATGCAGATTTTTTATCTTCTGCAGCACGTAATCTTTTAATAAAGGTACGTGTAGTTTTTGCCTGATATCTGTTACGTAAACGTTTTGTTGCGTTTGCTCTAATTCTTTTTAATGAAGATTTATGATTTGCCATTTCTATTTAGCCTTTTATTTTTCTTATTCGTTTCCTATAATTCGGGTTGCAAATATAGGATTAATGTTTTTAAAATACAAAACACTTTTAACTTTTTTTTCGTTAAAATTTAACCCTGTTTCCGAACTGCAAAAATACATTAAAAATATTCATTAATAATACTTTAACTTAATTCAATAAAAATTCTTTCCAATTAAAGAAAACAGGCTTAAAAATACTATTTTTGGACAAAACGATTTTGAGTGAAAAAACGAATAGCCATCTTTGCATCAGGTTCTGGCTCCAATGCCCAAAAGCTGATGGAGCATTTTAAACGGAGTAATGAGATAGAAATTTCTTTGGTATTGACCAATAATGCTGACGCCTATGTGCTACAAAGAGCTGATAATTTTGAAATCCCTACTCATATTTTCGACAAAAACGAGTTCTATAAAACCGACGAGGTAATTGATCTCCTCAAAAATCTTGAAATCGATTTTGTTGTTCTTGCTGGTTTTCTTTGGCTAATCCCCAAAAACCTAATCCATGCTTACCCAGGCAGAATTGTAAATATCCATCCGGCAATCCTTCCTAAATTTGGAGGTAAGGGTATGTATGGAGATCATGTACATAATGCCGTTATGGCTGCAGGCGAAACCGAAGGCGGAATAACCATTCATTATGTTAACGAAAACTACGATGAAGGCGAGTACATCTATCAAGCCAAGTACAGAATCGACAAAAGCGACAATCTGGAAATGGTAAAGTTTAAGGGACAGCAGCTCGAGCACCAGCACTACCCTCGTGTGGTAGAAACCATTGTAAAAAAGATCAGTAAATAAATTACACAGGGCAACTGGCTAATAATGCTATTTTAAATCAACTTTAGAACAGCGAACTTGGCAAACGGATATATCATATTATATATGGTGGAATAAAATTTAATATTGATCGGTAAATCTCATTAAAAAACAATCCTGTTTTACTACCTTTGCGGCTCAAAATTTTCAGTAGAATGAGTCAATCCATTAAAATCAAAAACGCTTTAATCTCAGTATATTATAAAGATGGTTTGGAGCCATTGGTAAAATTGTTGGCCGCGCAAGGGGTACAGTTATTTTCTACCGGTGGAACAGAACAATTCATCAAAGATTTAAACCTTCCGGTTACGGCGGTTGAAGATTTAACAGGTTATCCATCTATTTTAGGCGGGCGTGTTAAAACCTTACACCCAAAAGTATTTGGCGGAATTTTAAACCGTAGAGCATTAGCTGGCGACCAGGAGCAGATTGCTGAATATGAAATTCCTGAAATTGATTTGGTTATTGTTGACTTATATCCTTTTGAAGAAACCGTAAAAGCAGGCGGAACACCAGAAGAAATTATCGAGAAAATCGATATCGGAGGTATTTCATTAATCCGTGCCGCTGCAAAAAACTTCAACGATGTGGTGATTATCGCATCAAAAAACGACTACCCTACTTTAGAAGCGCAACTGGCAGAACAAAATGGCGAAACTACATTAGCACAGCGTAAATCGTTCGCCAAAACTGCTTTCCATACTTCTTCGCACTATGACACTGCAATTTTTAATTATTTCAATACAGAAGAACCTCTTGATGTTTTCAAACAAAGTGTAATAGAAGCTAAAACTTTACGTTATGGAGAAAACCCTCATCAAGGTGGTGTATTTTATGGCGATTTAAATGCCATGTTTACCAAACTGAACGGTAAAGAACTTTCTTACAACAATTTGGTTGACGTGGATGCAGCTGTTGCTTTAATCGACGAATTTGAAGATCCAACTTTTGCGATCTTAAAACATACAAATGCTTGTGGTATAGCCTCTCGCCCAACCGTTAAACAGGCATGGATTGATGCATTGGCTTGTGATCCGGTTTCTGCTTTTGGTGGTGTATTGATTACCAATGTTGCGGTAGACTTAGAAACTGCCCAAGAAATTAACAACCTGTTTTTCGAAGTTTTGATCGCTCCTTCTTACCAGGCAGAAGCAATTGAACTGTTCAGCAAAAAGAAAAATCGTGTTATTTTACAACGTAACGAGGTTGAATTGAGCAAAAAACAATTTAAAACATTATTAAACGGTGTAATTGAGCAGGATAAAGATTTAATTATAGAAGGTCCTGAGCAAATGACAACCGTTACCGATAAAGCACCAACCTCACAAGAACTAAAAGACCTCTTCTTTGCCAATAAAATTGTAAAACATACTAAATCGAATACAATTGTTCTGGTTAAGGATGATGTTTTAATTGCAAGTGGCGTTGGTCAAACTTCTCGTGTTGACGCATTAAAACAAGCGATTGAAAAAGCAGCGGCTTTCGGATTCAGTATTCAAGGTGCAGCAATGGCTTCTGATGCTTTCTTTCCTTTTCCTGATTGTGTTGAAATTGCTGCCGAAGCCGGAATTACAGCTGTTCTGCAACCAGGCGGATCGATTAAAGATGCTGATTCTGTAGCGAAAGCAAACGAAAAAGGTATTGCAATGGTAACCACTGGGGTAAGACACTTTAAACACTAGTTTTTTGAGCTGAAAGCTGAAAGACCAAAGCTTAAAGCTCGTTGCAGCAGCTTTAGTCTTTCAGCTTTCGCCTTTTAGCTTTTTTCCGAATTTTAATTGCCTCAAAAACAATTTAATAACTGAAGAAAATAAAACTTAAAACAATAAAAAAGCTATTTTTACATTAGGAATAGTATAGATTTGATAAAATAAAGAAAACATACCTTATACATGGGATTATTTAACTGGTTTACGCAAGAAGTTGCCATCGATTTAGGCACTGCGAATACCCTGATTATACATAACGACAAAGTAGTTGTAGATGAACCATCTATCGTTGCTTTCGATCGTACTACAAACAAAGTCATTGCTATAGGTCGTCAGGCAATGCAAATGGAGGGTAAAACCCACGATAATATTAAAACCGTTCGTCCATTAAAAGATGGTGTGATTGCCGATTTCAACGCTGCTGAGGCGATGATTAAAGGCATGATCCGCATGCTTAATGGCGGTAAAGGCTGGATGTTTCCTTCTTTACGTATGGTAATCTGTATTCCATCGGGTATTACTGAAGTAGAAAAACGTGCCGTACGCGACTCTGCCGAGATTGCTGGTGCAAAAGAGGTATACTTAATCCACGAACCAATGGCAGCAGCCGTAGGTATTGGGATCGATGTGGAAGAACCAATGGGTAACATGATTATCGACATAGGTGGTGGCACTACTGAAATAGCGGTTATCGCTTTATCTGGTATCGTTTGCGATCAGTCTATCCGCGTTGCCGGAGATAACTTCGACTCTGATATTGTAAATTACATCCGCCGTCAGCACAACATTATGATTGGTGACCGTACCGCTGAAAAAATTAAAATTGAAGTTGGTGCAGCTTTACCTGAATTACAGGATGCCCCTGCCGATTTCGCGGTTCAAGGTCGCGATTTAATGACAGGTGTACCAAAGCAGATCACTGTTTCTTATACCGAAATTGCACACTGTTTAGATAAGTCGATCTCTAAAATTGAAGAAGCAATTTTAAAAGCTTTAGAGATTACCCCTCCAGAACTTTCAGCAGATATTTACCAAACTGGTATTTATTTAACCGGTGGTGGTGCATTATTAAGAGGTTTAGATAAGCGTGTAGCTGCTAAAACTAAATTACCTGTTCACGTTGCAGAAGATCCACTTCGTGCAGTAGTTCGTGGAACTGGCATCGCCCTTAAAAACATTGGCGGATATAAATTCTTAATGCAATAACCTAGATTTGAGATATGAGATATGAGATTTGAGACTAATTTATCAAAACTCATATCTCATATCGCAGGTCTCATATCTCATGAGCAATGCGTAACCTTTGGATTTTCATCAGCAGATACAACGCATTTTTCTTATTTATCATTTTTTTTACCGTGGGAATCTACCTAACGGTGAAAAACAACTCCTATCAACGTAGTGTAACCCTAAACTCAAGCAATGAGGTAGTGGGTACCGCATACGAAAGGTTGAATGTTTTTAAAAGATATTTGAACCTGGGGATAGTAAATGATAGTCTTGCTGCAGAAAACGCTAAACTTAAAAGCCAATTACTGGGATTAACTACAGTAGATACCACCAAAGAAGTACAAGTTATTGATACCGTTACAAATCAACAGTATTCTTATCTGGCAGCTAAAGTGGTTAAAAACTCGATCACTTTACGCAATAACGTAATGACGATTAATAAAGGTACTGTTGATGGCATTAAAAGCGGAATGGCTGTTATAGCTCCCCAACGTGGAGTGGTTGGTTTTATCCGTGATGTTTCGGCACATTTAGCTACTATCCAATCGCTATTACATAAAGACACCAAAATCAGCGTAACTTTGAAAAAGAATCATGTTTTAGGTTCACTGGTTTGGGGTGATGGCAATTTCGATATTAAAAAAGCTTTTGTTAAAGAGGTTCCCAATCACATTAAAATGTATGTAGGTGATACGATCGTTACATCAGGATTCGCATCATTTCCTGCCGGGATTTTAGTTGGAAAAATTAGCAAGGCAAATGTGGCCACGAATGATAATTTCTTATCAGCAGAATTAAATTTATTTACAGATTTTAGCACATTGCAGTATGTATATGTGGTTAAAGATAAAAAAGCTGAAGAGCAAAAAGCTTTAGAAAGCATCGCTAAACCGAATGAATAGTAGAATCATTATTATAAATGTGATCAGGTGGTTTTTACTGCTTTTTGTGCAGATATTCTTGCTCAAGAATATGGGCTTCTATGATCTTTCTACACCATTCATTTATGTATTATTTTTACTACTGCTTCCCTTTGGCATACCCAACATCCTGTTGTATTTATTGGCTTTTGGAACAGGCTTAACACTGGATGCTTTTTACGATACCATGGGCGTACATGCTACGGCATGTGTAGTATTGGCTTTTGTAAGAATTTCTTTTATTTCAATAAGTTTAAACCGCGACGCAATTGACGACCCAGAACCATCGTTAAGTTATATGGGTTTCCAATGGTTTTCTCTTTATGCTTTTCTCTGCGTTGTTGCACACCACTTGGTGCTGTTCTTTTTAGAAACATTTAGGCTAACCGAAATTGGTTATACCTTAATGAGATGCGGCTTAAGTTGTATCTTTACACTGCTTATTATTTTATTGGTAGAGTTTATATTCTATAGAAGAACACCACGCTAATGGATCAATTATTTAACCGAAAATATATCGTTCAAGGATTATTTATTGTAATCGCCCTGATTTTATTAGGAAAGTTATTTTATATCCAGATCATTAGCGATGCGGCATTCGTTTCTGCAGAAAGTAATGTTCTACGAAAAATCTATAAATATCCTGCCCGTGGTGCCATTTTAGACCGCAACATGAAGGTTATTGTACAAAATGAACCTGTGTACGACCTCATGGTTACGCCAAATGAAGTAAAACCTTTTGATACCCTGGCGCTTGCACAGGCATTAGACATTACTTTTGAGGATGTTCGGAAAAACCTTAAAAAAGCGAGAGGAAAATCGAGCTATCAAGCTACCCCTTTCCTCAAGCAGATTTCTGTTCAAAGTTATGCCCGTTTGCAGGAAACGCTTTACCGTTTTCCAGGATTTAGAACGCAAGACAGAACCATCAGGCATTATCCAGATAGTGTTGGTGGACAGTTATTTGGCTATGTAAAAGAAGTAAGCCCTGTTGATATCGAAAAATCTGAGGGGTTTTACAAACCTGGAGATTATAAGGGTAAGAGTGGTTTAGAGTTTTCTTATGAAGAAACTTTAAGAGGCGAGAAAGGCGTAATTAATACGGTATACGATGCGCACAACACCCCGCAAGGAAGTTACGCCGATGGCAAATACGATGTAAATGCCGTTTCGGGAGAAAGATTGATCTCGGGGATTGATATGAGGATTCAAAAACTCGGTGAAGAATTGATGATGAACAAGGTTGGTGCAATTGTAGCGATTGAACCTGCTTCGGGAGAAATTCTTTCATTGATAAGTAGCCCGGGCTATGATCCAAATCTTTTGGTGGGTAGAAACCAGGGGAACAATTACATGGAATTTATTGTTGGTAATCCATATCGTCCATCTTTAGTAAGACCGATAATGGGTTACTATCCCCCAGGATCCTCGTTTAAACCGGTTGATGCCTTAATCGGACTGCAAGAAGGCGTAATCGATCCCAACACCACATTCTTTTGTCCGCACTATTATCAGGCTGGAAATAGAAAAATTAAATGCGAGCACTTTGATGGTTCAATTTCGCTGAGAAGAGGCATTGCCCGTTCCTGTAATACTTACTTTTGTTATGTTTTTCAGAAGTTAATTACCAAAAACGGGATGAAAAACCAAAGACAGACGTATCAGGAATGGCGTGATAAAGTGGCCAAATTTGGTTTCGGATCAAAGCTCGATATTGATATGCCTTATGAAAGAAAGGGGTATTTTTATACCGCAGATCACTACGATAAAATTTATGGTAAAAGATGGGGATATACCAATGTAATTTCACAGGCTATTGGCCAGGGTGAGATTACTGCTACCCCATTGCAAATGGCAAATGCCATGGCCATTATTGCTAACCGTGGTTATTACCTGAAGCCGCACTTAATTAAAGGTATAGGCGATAAAAACCTGGTTAAAAAAGAATATGTGGTTAAAAATTATGTGGGCGTAGATGCCAGACATTTTGAGCCCGTAATTGATGGTATGCAGGATGCCGTAAACACCAGCTGGGGAACCGCCATACTATCACGGATTCCAGATGTAGTACTCTGCGGAAAAACAGGAACGGTACAAAACCCACACGGCAAAAACCACTCGGTATTTATAGGCTTTGCGCCAAGAGATAATCCGAAAATTGCCATCGCCGTAATTGTAGAAAATGCGGGTTATGGTAGCACCTATGCTGCCCCGATAGCCAGTTACATGATCGAGAAGTACCTGAAAGGTAGTGTTAGCGGTGCAAGGGCTGCTCAGGTAGAATGGATGAAAAACCAAAATCTTTTACCAGTTTTAAAAGACAAAACAAAGGCTGTTAAACTCACAAAGGCAGATAGCCTGTTGCTTAAAAAAGCAGATTCAACCAAACGGGTAAAAGATAGTTTGAGAATTAAATCGGCAACGATAAAACAAACGGTTACCACAAAGCCTAAAGAATTTAAATCAGTAATCATCGATAAACCTGTAATCCAGAAATAAAATGCAGCAGCAACAGGGAAACCGTTTTTTCTTTAATGTAGATTGGATTACTGTTTTAATCTATATTGCCTTATGCGCTATTGGTTTTGTCAATATTTATGCTTCAGTTCCACCGGAACAAACAACTGTGTTTGGCTTTAGCACACTTTACGGCAAACAGCTAATTTATATCATCACTGGTTTGATTTTAGGCTTATCTATCTTATTATTTGATGGAAGGCTTTTCAATGTATTCTCACCCTTTATTTATGGTGGTACATTATTGTTGCTAATGGCCGTACTGGTAATCGGAAACAAAGTGGCCGGGAACCAGGCATGGATTGCAATAGGCTCTTTTAAACTTCAACCTGCCGAATTTGCCAAATTTGGTACTGCATTACTTTTAGCAAGGTATGTGGGGGCATTTAACCCCAAATTCAGAGATGTTAAATCAATCATGATTGCTGGATTAATTGTTGCCGCACCGCTATTGTTAATTATGCTTCAGCCTGATACAGGTTCGGCATTGGTGTTTCTTGCATTTATGTTCCCATTGTACCGCGAGGGCTTGTCAGGTTACTTCCTATTAATATTTCTGGGAATGATCGTGCTCTTTATTGCCGATTTCTTAGTACCAACCTATATCTTAATCATCATTATTACCACAATTGCCGGCCTTTTCATTTACAACAACAGAAGAAAACAAAAAATAATCTTCTCTACTGTTTTGGTAACGGTTTTCGCTATTGGCTATCTATTTTTAATAAAAATTGCCTACGAAAAAGTTTTAGCCCCCCATCAACGTAGCCGTATCGAATTAATGTTAGGGCTTAAAACCGATAATAAAGGTGCGGGTTATAATGTAATTCAATCGCAGATTGCCATAGGCTCAGGCCAGGGAACCGGCCGTGGTTTTTTACAGGGCACACAAACTAAATATGGTTATGTACCCGAGCAAAGTACCGACTTTATTTTCTCTACCATCGGTGAAGAATGGGGATTTATGGGCTGTTCTGTGGTGATAGGTTTATACATGTTCCTGCTACTGCGATTGGTTAATTTAGCAGAAAGGCAACGATCTACATTCTCCAGGGTGTATGGCTATAGCGTAGCCTGTATCCTCTTTTTTCACGTTTTTATTAATATCGGGATGACGATTGGTATTATTCCTGTAATTGGAATTCCCCTACCCTTAATTAGTTATGGAGGTTCGTCTTTATGGAGTTTTACAATCTTGCTGTTTATCTTTTTGAAGCTGGACTCTAACCGGATGGGATTTATTTAGTCCTAAGTCGGGAGTCTTTAGTCCTAAGTCGATATCTCAAAAGAGATGCGTCATTCTGTCCCGAAGGTTCGGGATCAGAATCTTTTTGATCAATTTAAGAAAGCCTTACCAGCATTACAAATGCCAACCTCCTGCATCCTCGTTATTCCAAAGGAATCACTTTGTGACAAACGAGGACGATCTTGGCCTCATGTTTGCTTTTATCGCATACCTGCTGCAGGGCAGGGGATTAAGTGGGCAGTTCTGTGCTACTGTTTTGCGTTAATAAACCCAACTTAACGGAAATCCTTTTTGGAAAAATCGCATTTTCTATTAACGGTAATTTTACAAAAAGATTGAAGTGGTGGTGGGACTACAGCATCAATGAAATACTGAACAATCGTTTCCTAATCATTTACAAAATTGGAATCGTTTCTCTATAATCAGGGTTCTTTAGTCCAGAGTCGATTTCAAAGCGTAACGTCATTCCCAACTTGATTGGGAATCGTAATGCAATAAGTTTTAAGATTAGCTTCGCTGAGCACTTCGTGGTTCCCGTCTGCACGGGAATGACGACTGACCCATAGAAAATTTGCAAATGCTAATTTTTGTCCATTCTCGGTATTAAATAATAAGCATAGATACTGAAACCAGTTCGGTATGATGATGCGCGGTGTAACGCCAGTCGCAAGTGGCCTTACGCTTTCCGCTCTACTTACTAAACCTACGGTTCAGCAACTCGTAAAACTGATCAACAGTAGCCTGTTTATTTGCCCAGTTATTTTTCGCCGCATAATTATGCTGAAGATAGCTATCTGCAGCTTCGAAGCTGTTCATTTTGTTGATGATATCAATAACTTCCGAATAGGCCAGGTTATAACCATTAAAAAGATCTTTAATAAAAAATAACTTTTCATTTAAACTAATCGCCTGTTTTAAATCGGCGATAGGTGCTTTAACAGGCTCGTCGTTCTTGCCATTTGTTTTGGCAAGCAAATCGTTTAAACTTGGTGCAGCTCTACTTGCTTCGGGCTGTGGAGCTGGTTTTACCGGAACAGCTTCAGGCGTAAATAAAGGGCGCTCCTGCTCAACAGGCGGCGAAATAATAGGATCATCCAGTTTCACATCCTTCAGTGCCTCAATAGGCTGAAAAGTAGGCGCTGGTATTGGTTCTTCCAGTTTCACTGCCACAACAGGCTCTTCTTTCTCCATTATTTGAGTATCTTCCTCGTGCGGAATTAAAAAAGGTTCAGGACCAATTTCATCTTCTTCAGTGGGTAAAGGCTCTTCCTGAACAGATAAAGCATCTTCCTTTTCGTGAATTATCTTTTTACGCGCTAAGATTTCTGCTTCTTCGTTGCTTAAAGGGCGATCGAAAATTTCTTCAACAGATCCGATAGCTATCGGATTTGCTTCATAATCGAACTGATCATTTTCATCGTGTGTACCCAGTACGAATTCAAAAGTATGGTCATCCTGGTCGGGCTTAAAGAAGTCTTTATTCAAAAGCGACGTGGCTTTTTCTTCTTCAATAAGTTCATCATCCAATACTTCCTGCTCAGACTTTACATCTATGCGTTCTTCCTCTTCCTGGGCAGTAGCCACTTCTTCCAGTTCCTCAGGTTCAAAACTTTCCTCCTCTTCCGCATAGCTTTTTTCAGCCTCAGGTAGGATAATAGTGTTTTGTTCTGCCAACAAAGCATGATTTCCTGGTTCGGCAGTCTTATCTTCAACTATGGTATTTAATTTTTTGACGATATTAACATGATCGGAAAGGAAATGGGCATTGGCCAGAAAAAGCTCAAGTTCCAAATCGTTTAATTGCTGAGGATTTTGAGCTAAAAACTGATATTGCTCATTTAATTCTGTTAAAATGCTGCCGATCTTTCTGAAAATATCTTGTTGGTTCATCATAAAATTAAAACGAATTTTTAGTCGATTTATGTTGGTAACTATGTGTTCAAAAATAACACATAATTCTCATATTTGTTCGGTTTAAAAATTATAGAACGGACATAGGGGCATAAAAAAACAGGCATGTTATTTAGCGAACAAAATTTTAGAAGAAGGGGCGAATTTTCAGGAAGTATAGAAGTGGTGTGTGGCTCTATGTTTTCTGGTAAAACGGAAGAGCTGATTAGAAGGCTAAAAAGAGCGCAAATTGCTAAATTGAATGTCGAAATTTTTAAACCCCGTACCGATACCCGATACCACGAAACCGCTGTGGTTTCGCACGATTTAAACTCGATAAACTCTACCCCTGTTGACAGCGCTTCGGCCATTTTATTGCTTGGTACCAATACACAGGTGGTTGGTATAGATGAAGCGCAGTTTTTTGATGATGAACTTCCTGATGTTTGCAATAAACTTGCCCTTAAAGGCATACGCGTTATTGTTGCGGGTTTGGATATGGATTTTACGGGTAAACCCTTTGGCCCTATGCCTGCATTAATGGCTATTGCCGAACATGTTACCAAAGTAAATGCTGTTTGTGTTTGCTGTGGAAACCCTGCCCTGTACAGTTACCGAACCGTTGCTGATGAAGCGACCGTACTACTGGGCGAAAAGGAAAGTTATGAGCCACGTTGCAGGGCTTGTTATAATCTGGGCAAAGGATAATACCAATCTTGATTAATCTGTATCTTTAAAAGGATTTAATTACGAGTATGGACAAGCAATTTAAAATCAATGCTTTTAGAACCGGCTTAGCTCAATTTATCACTTTCGAAGAAAGTGAATGGGAAATCTTCAGTCAATACCTGAGTTTTTCTACCTTAAAGAAAAAGGATCATTTTGTAGTTGAAGGGAAAGTATGCGATTGTATTGGCTTTATTATCCAGGGTGCAGTAACGCATTATCATGTTAAAGACGGACAAGAAATTACTGGTTATTTTTGTTTTGAAAACGAGCTGGTAAGTGCCTATAAAAGCTTTTTAAGAAGAATACCCAGTACAAATTTTATTCAGGCCTTAGAGGAAACCGAACTTGTTCTCATTGCTTACGCCGATCTTCAGAAAATGTTAAACCATCCCATGCTGGCGCTGAAAATGGAGCGGTTTGGCCGGCTGGTGGCAGAATATTACATCTGTTGTTATGAAGACCGGGTTACTGCCTTTGTTACCCAAAGCCCTGAAGAGCGTTACACCACGCTTGAAAAAACTGCAAAAGATATTTTTCAACGTGTTCCACAACACTTTATTGCCAATTTTTTAGGCATTACACCAGTTTCACTCTCCCGCATCCGAAAACGCACACTCATTTTAAAGGATTAAATTTAATCCTTATCTTTTGTTAACGTTTCCATGGTTCCATACCGCATAACTTTGAACTAATCAAAAAACGAAGATATGCACACTATACTTGGCGCCGGCGGACCAACAGCAAACGCACTGACCAGAGAATTAACCAATGCTAACAAAACCATTAGATTGGTTAGCCGAAAACCGATTTCTATAAACAACCCAAATGTAAGCTGGATTAAGGCCGATTTATTAAATGAAGCTGAGCTCTATGTTGCAGCCGAAGGTTCGAAAGTAATATACCTTTGCGCTGGCTTGGTTTACGACGCCGAAATATGGCAGCAACAGTGGCCCGTTATTATTCAAAATGTAATTAACTTAACTAAACGGACTGGCGCTAGGCTGATATTTTTCGATAATGTTTATATGTATGGTTTGGTAAATGGTCCAATGACAGAAGATACACCTTACCATCCATGCAGCTTAAAAGGAGAAGTAAGGGCAAAAGTAGCCGAACAATTAATGAACGAGGGCAAAGCTGGCAACATAAATGTAACCATTGCCCGTGCTGCAGATTTTTACGGAGCAGATTCGATGAACAGCTTCTTCGATATGATGGTACTGGATAAATTCGCGAAGAAAAATAAAGCTCAATGGATAGGGAACCCAAATACACTACACAGCTTCACTTATATTGAAGATGCCGGGAAAGCTTTATTTCTGTTAGGGCAAACACACGATTCTGGTAACCAGATATGGCACCTGCCAACTGCAGCACCTTTAAAAGGTAAGGCTTTTATAGAAATGGCAGCAAAGATTTATGAAACCAAACCTCAATATTCTATCATTAATAAACTGATGTTACGCTTAGTAGGTTTATTTAAAAAGGTAGTTGCCGGCACTGTAGAAATGTACTACCAGTACGATCATGATTACCATTTCGATTCTACAAAATTTGAAAAGGCATTTAACTTTAAGCCTACAGCTTATTATGACGGCATTTTAAAGCTTTCGAAAACAATGTATAAAAAGCAGAATTGACAAGAATCAGTGCAAATTATAAAGCCAACTATTTATCTTAGCGCAAATGATTCAAGATAATACAACATATAAAAACAGCATTAAAACCATATCAATTTTAGGTTGTGGCTGGTTCGGGCTAGCCTTGGCCAAAAAACTCATCGCGTTAAATTATACCGTTAAGGGCTCAACCACAAGTGAGGAAAAGTTAGCAATACTTCATGCAGAAAAAATACAGCCGTTTTTAGTCAATTTTACGATAGAATCGGTTGTGGCAGATCCGGCATTTTTTGAGGTCGATGCTTTATTTATCTGCATTCCGCCAAAGCGTAATTCTGTTGAGCTACAAGATTATCCCCAAAAGATCAATTCAATTTTAGAAACTGCTAAAGATAGATCAAAACATGTGGTACTCATCAGTTCGACCAGTGTTTACGCTGATGAAAATAAAACAGTAAATGAAACCAGCGAAACCAATCCCGATACTGATTCAGGAAGAGTTGTTTTAGCTGCAGAAATTCTATTTAAGGAACTATTTCCCGAAAACTGCACAGTGATTCGCTTTGCAGGCTTAATTGGCCCTGACCGTAACCCAGGGAGATTCTTTGCGGGAAAAAGTAATGTACCGAATGGCTTGGCTCCTGTAAACTTGATCCATCAAACAGATGCTGTTGGCATTGCGGTTAAACTTTTAGAAAAACAGGCATTCGGCAAAACGTACAATGCCTGCTCGCCAAACCATCCTGCAAAAATGGATTTTTATATCAACGCGGCTAAAGCCACAGGACTTGCAGCACCTGATTTTATTGCGGAAAAGAAAAATTGGAAAATTGTAGAGAGTGTTAATGTACCTGCGTTTTTGGATTATGCGTTTGAAGAAGGGATTTAGATGATTGACTTATTGTGCGTTGCATTTGTAAGTCGCATCGTCATTCCCAACCCTATAGCTATCGGGTTGATTGGGAAGCGTAATGCCATAAGCTTTAAGATTCCCACCTGCGTGGGAATGACGACGTCTCCACGAACCAAAACTAGATTCATCAGCATTGTCCTTCGACAGGCTCAGGATGACAACATGGATGAATTTAACTCAACAACCCCAACAATTCTTTCTTAGTGAGATTTTTAAACAAACTTCCATCTGTCTGGATCAGATCCTTAACCAGATCCTTTTTCGTGGCCTGAAGCTTCATAATTTTTTCTTCAATGGTATCGGGGCAGATTAAACGCACGGCCATTACATTTTTATGCTGGCCAATCCGATACGCCCTATCTATTGCCTGGTTTTCTACCGCAGGGTTCCACCAAGGGTCTACCAGGTAAACATAATCGGCTTCGGTTAGGTTCAATCCTGTCCCACCGGCTTTTAAACTGATCAGGAAAACTGGAATATCAGTATTTTGTTGAAAAGAGGTAACCACTTCGGCTCTTTTACGGGTTTGCCCGGTAAGGTATTCGTATTTGATGCCCCGGTTTTCCAATTGCTTTTTAATGAGATCGAGCATCGTTACAAACTGAGAAAAAACAAGAATTTTATGTTTCCCTGCCTTACTTTCAATCTGCTCCATCAAAACATCAATTTTTGAGGAAGCCTGTAAATAAGATTTTCCATCAGCCAATAACGCAGCCGAATTGCAGATCTGTCGTAGGGTGGTAATACTTTTCAGCACATGCATCGAGCTTTTAGGCAACTCATCTTCTTGTTTACCCAAAATAAAATCCTGAATTTCCTTTTTATTGGCTTCGTACACCTCGCGCTGTTCTGCTCCCATTTCGCAATACAATACTATTTCTGTTTTATCGGGAAGTTCTTTCGCTACCTGCTCTTTTGTTCTGCGGAGAATAAACGGTCTTATTTTTTTCTGGAGCTCTTCTGCCCTTCTACTATCCTTAAACTGATCGATAGGGGTTGAATATAAATCGGCAAACTGCTGTTTACTACCAAACAAACCCGGACAAGCGAAAGACAGCTGTCCATATAAATCGAAGGTATTGTTCTCAATCGGCGTTCCTGTCATGGTTACTTTATTTCTCGATTGCAACATCCGAACGGCCTTATATCGTTGCGAATCGGGGTTTTTGATCAGCTGCGATTCGTCTAAAAAGATATAGTTAAAGCGGTAATCTTTTAAGAAACGGATATCAGAGAGCAGCGTTCCGTAAGAGGTTAAAATGATTTCATAATCATCGAAAGTATCGGTGGTTTTGGTCCGTTCGCCTGCATAAATGGTTTTTACCTTTATAGACGGGGCAAATTTCTCTACTTCTGCCTTCCAGTTAAAGATTAATGAAGCAGGAACAACCACTAAGTTTGTATTGTGCTTTACTTTTTCACGCTGTGATAAAATGAAAGCTAAAACCTGAATGGTTTTACCCAATCCCATATCATCTGCCAAGCAAGAACCGAAATTAAAATCATCTAGAAAGTTGAGCCAGTTTAAACCATCTTTCTGGTAATGGCGTAATGTTGCTGTTAAACCTTTCGGCACCTCTACCTCCTGGATCGAATCTGTTCCTTCAAATTTTTGCTTGTACAGTTTCAGTTCGTTCTTTACATCCCCATCCAATAAAGCATCTTCATAAAGCTCATTGAGAGAAGCAAATTTAATTTTTGGTGTAAGAATAGCATCTTCGGTTACTTCGCCCGCACTAAAATAAGCAGCAAATTTTTCGATCCATTCATGTGGCAGTATGCCCTGCGTTCCGTCATCAAGTGTTACAAACTTGCTTTTATTCCGGATCGATTTATGCAGGTGTTTCAGCGCAACCTGTTGTTTGCCAAACTTTACCTTTACTTTAGTTTCGAACCAATCTGTCCCAC
The DNA here is from genome assembly GCF_004331735.1 of Pedobacter psychrodurus. Classification (GTDB taxonomy): domain Bacteria; phylum Bacteroidota; class Bacteroidia; order Sphingobacteriales; family Sphingobacteriaceae; genus Pedobacter; species Pedobacter psychrodurus. The sequence continues at coordinate 245,910 of NZ_SJSO01000002.1, read as the reverse complement.
TTAATACCTCGATATTAATTTTCGCCTGAAATTCGCTCAGTTTATTGTTTTTGAGCTGGTTGAAACCTAGAATATGAATGCCTTTATTGCGCCATACCTCAAAAGCTTCGAGAAACCAGGCTTCTTCCAGGAACCGTTTGCGGTGCAAGTAAAAAGAATCGTTGGTTTCCTGATCGTAGAAATAAGGATGCTGTTTCAACACGTTTCCGATAAACTGCAACTCGGCATTTTCGTCACGATGTAAGGTAAAGAGATTACCGAGTTTATCCTGCGCCTGGATCTGCTTTTTAGACAGAACAGGTATTTCTAAGTTTCCGTAGCGCATTACCGGCGTAAGGAGAATATATTCTTCAGATTCTGACAGGTAAATCAGTTGCTCATTTTCGAGATCAAAACCTTTTTCTTCGATCTGACTTTTGGTTGCAGGTTTTAAATAAGAATAATCGACATGGATACTTCCCTCTAAAGGCACTAAAATAACTTTTTGAAACTCGTGATATTTTGTTTTATGCAGGATTAATCTGTTGCTCTGCTTTTTGAAAAACCCGATTACACGTAAAAAATCAAGCCTGCCGATCAAATAAAGCTGATCTTTAAGTTTAACAAAATACTGGTGTACCAATACCAGGTTGTCCAGTTCGTATGATTTCCCTTCGATAATCAGCCGACCTGTAATTTCGTAATAATCATCGCGTTGGTTTACAGAAAGACGCAGGTCTACTTCCAACAAATGTACATCAACCGCGGTAATGGTCGAAGCTTGAATAGCCCCAGACTGTTTACTATCCTGCAGGTAAAAAGAAATTTGTTGAGGATTTTTTACAATCGCTTTTAAAGCTTCTACCTCAGCTTCGCTTTGATCGCTATTGTAATTTTGCTGAAAAGTGGTAATGCCACTATAAAACTTTACCTGATCATTATCATTTGTTTTAAAGAGTAAATCGCTCGGATTAATTCCCTTTATCGGGTTTTTAACCTTGCCATTTTTAGTGGTTTCGGCTTCGAATAATTCTACTGTTAAGTTGTTGTAATAGCGGTGTTGCCCAAAAACAAGGATCATTTTACCCCGATCGTTTTTAGCCTGTAATTTTGTTTTGGGTTTAGTTCCTGGCAGTAAAAGTTCCTGCAGATTTTGCTGGGCCTCTTTATTGAATGGCTGGAGGGCCTCCATTTTTGGACGAATATCTAGCTGACTATTTTCGTATTTCAGGTTAAAAAGAAGATCAAGATTTTCTTCTTTTTCCAATCCATAATCGATCGCAATTTTAGCAAGCTTTTGCTTCCGCAAGTTGCTGTTAAAAAAAATGAGCAGATCCTGACGTTGAAGAATATTATACAAGACCCTAGCCTGATGCTCACACAATTTATGCTTCGGCGTAGCGCATCGGCAGGAAAGTTTTACTGAGTTTTCATTCTGCTGCACCTGAACAATTGGAAAAGGCAATCCTGAGGCCTCATCGCTAAAGGATGCAAAATCGATTTCAATCTGCTCTGGAAAAAGTTGGTAAAAGCCTTTAACATCCGTATGGAACAGTCCGCTTAAATGTTTGAGGATAACAATCTGGCTCAGATTTTTCAGGTTAAAATCCTTTAAAATATAATCGTAAGGATTTTGTTCTGATACTAGATGCGCGGTTGTCTGTTCACTCATTTAAACTAAATAGCTAATTGCTAAAAGTAATCATTAATAAGTTTTAGCTAAAACTCCATTTTGGATTTTTATGCACAATTAATTAATAGAATCGTTTTCGAGGAAAAATTTATTCCATAAAAACCCATATAAATGACAGTGGGATTTTAGTGAATTAATAGGCTGCGAGGAGTCGTCATTGCGAGAAGGCTTTTTCAGCCGACGAAGCAATCTTACAACGATCGCTACTAGCGTGCGCATTAAGATTGCTTCGTGCCTCGCAATGACGACCCTTTTTATTTAAATCTGTAGATGGTAGCGGAGTGCAACGCAGTCGAGAAATCTGTCTAGATAGAGCTCTCTCCCGAAAGTTCTGTACTGCGCTTCAGTCGAGATGACGAACTAACCACGTACTAAAGCGACTTACGTAGGTTCAGATAAAAAGGCACAGCTATTTTCTCCGTTTTTCCATTGAGAATAAATCCGGCGGCTTGAGCGCCCAATGCGCTAAAATCGGTCGAGATTGTAGTAATCCCATCCAAAATAATCCTTTTTAAGGGCGTTTCGTTATAAGAAATTACGCCAACATCTTTTCCGATCTTAAGTTTTTGCGCAATTAAACGTTCAATGAGCATCACCAGATCATCTTCCATCAGGTTGATATATACCTCGCCTGGATTAATTTCTTCATCTTTAATGTTGTGGATTACCTTATGATCGAAAGCATATTGCTGGCAGAACCTGTAAAAACCAGTTAATATTTCGTGCGGAAAATAGCTGTTTTTTGGAAAAATAATTTTTAGCGTGCGGTAGTTTGAAAGCCGATCTAAAGCCTGCTCTAAAGCAGCGTAAATATCTTGCGCAAAGTTTTCGTAAGCCGCAGCATAATCTCCTGTTACCCCGGGTAAAAGTTTATCGAGGATAACGAGTTTTTCTTTTGGGATGGTATTGATAATTTCGTGTGCATTTTCACCCCCTTCTAAAAAATGTGGAATAATCACAAAGTGCGAATAGTCATCGCGTTTGGTGAGGATCATCTTTTTAAAAAGTGCAAAATCGTTGTTGTAGATATAAAAATCAATCGCAGCATGCTCGCCCAGGGTTTTGGTAAAGGAATCGTAAATGATCTTTTTGTGCGTACTGAGCTTATTAAAAAGCAGACAGACCTTTAGTTTACGTGAAAAATCGGTATTGATAATGAAATAACCTTTGCCCGGTACAGAATCTACCACCCCCAGTTTACGAAGGTTACGGTAACCTTTTTCGGCGGTATCTCTCGACATTTCCAAACTGAAGCTAAGCTCATTAATAGACGGCAATAAGCTATTTTTCAGAAGTTTACCACTTTCAATTGCGGCCAAAATAGCATTCGTTAACTGCTTGTATTTTGGCGTCGACGAATACTCGTCGACGTTAATGTAGGGGATTAAATCTTCTGGTTTCAAAATGGTTATCTTAGTCTAGGGATTTCGAATATAAGGAAATTCCTAAAAATCTAGTGTACGTTGTATGGCAGAATAGTATTTTAACTGGATCATATCCGTTGGTGCAGGGTTTTCGTTCCAGGCATCGTTTATTGCCAGCGCTGTACCGATTGCCGTAGCCTGCGAAACTGAAGAGGCATAAACCTCAATATCTGGAATAGAGGTAGCCAACAGATGCATGTAAATTGCATTTTTACCGAAGCCTCCATCTACAAAAATTCTTTTCACGCCTGCATTTAAAATTAGCTTTAATGAATAAATCTGCTGTTTAATCAGGTCGAAAATCAATTGGTGATAGGCTTCCTCTGCCGTTTGAAAGAGGTTCAGATCACGCGCAGGAAAGGCAGAACTTGCCGAAAAGCCCTGTTGCTCCTGTTGGTTTTCAGGGATTTTATTGGCCAGTTTCAAAATCATTGAAGGGTTAAACTTCAAATGTTTAAACAGATATGCCGCCCGATCAAAATGTTCTGCTATCCGTTTAAGTTGCACTTCATGTTCGTAACCCGCAAAAATACGTGAAGCCTTAACTGCCTTACCTTTAAAATGCATGTAACACAGGCAATCCTGTTTAAGTTCATTGGCGGTTAAAGGTTCCTGGTTAAAAGGGTTTAAACTGATACACCAGGTTCCTGTTGAAATGAGTACAAACGGTGTATTAAAATTGGCCAGATAGGGAATCAGCGCTGCAGAACTATCGTGCAGGCCAACACCAACCTTTACGCTGCTCCCTTCGAAATCAGTTTTTAGGCTGGAATCTGCAGGCGTGAATGCACCAAATTTCTCATTGATTTTTTCGGTAGTAACCCAGTTATGGTATTCACTTTTATTGAAATCCCAAAGCTGGGTATGGCAGCCTATACTGGTAATATCGGCCACGGCCTTACCCGTAATTAAATAACTTAAATATTGAGGCAGGTGTAAAGCCCACTTCACTTTTTTAAATATTTCAGGCTTTTCGTGCTTCAGGCGATACAATTGCATCCCCGAATTTAAACTGCCCAAAATTGGTGAGGCCGTTTCTAACGAAATCTTCTCCTCACCCCCATATTTTGCATAAAAAGCTTTTTTAAGCTCCTCCGGGTATTCTTTTAAATAGTTATAAAGCGGTGTTAGCGGATTGCCATTTTCATCGAGATAAACAAAACTGGCACCATAAGTAGAAAAATTTATGGCCCTAACATCAAACTCTTTCAACTGCAAAACCTGATGCAGCGAATCGTACACTGATGAACGCAGACTTTCGAGATTTTCGCATGGTTCGCCATCTTCATCAACTGTTTCTACAAAACGTGCTGACCGCTCGTAAACAATACTGTAGTTTTCGTCGATCAGAAACAGTTTTTTATTCGTTTTTCCAACATCAAATATGGCAATAACAGGTTTAGGCATTTTCTATTTCTCTATTTACAAACCTGTGGCAACAGTATTTCCGCGGTGATTAACTAACTTATTTCTAACTTCTAAACCGCGGTAAAGGGCGATCGGTGATAAGGCTGCTCCAGCTCTCAATCTGGCTTCGGCTACTAAAGCCCTTAAATCGCTACGAAAAGTATGCTGTAAAATTTCCTGTGCTTTTGCTACATCGTTGTTGTTCTGCGCTTCGTTTAACGCTTTTCTATCAACCAATAAGGCTTGTGCATAGGCAATCATAATCGCTTCCACCGATTGTAATAAATCTTCTAAGGGATCTTTCACATTATGCGAAGCATCTATCATCCAACCTAAATCTTTTGCATGGTTCATACCTTTTGCATCCATGCCTTCTACCAGCTCGTTAAAAATCAAAAACAATTGGTAAGGTTTAATGCTTCCAGCAGTTAAATCATCATCACCATATTTTGAATCGTTGAAGTGGAAACCACCCAATTTTCCTTCCATTAACAATAAAGCAACAATCTGCTCGATGTTTGCATTAGGCAAATGGTGGCCCAAATCGACCAGGGTATAAGCTTTTTTACCCAGTTTACTTGCGTAAAGCAATGATTGTCCCCAATCGCCAACCGTAGTTGAATAAAAGTTAGGTTCGAATGCTTTGTACTCCACAAACATTTTCCAATCTTCTGGCAAAGCTGAATAGATTTCCTGAAGGCTTTCTAAAGTATTTTCGAAAGCTTTGCGAAAATTAAGCTGTCCGGGGAAACAAGAACCATCGGCAAGCCAAACAGTTAAAGCATCAGATCCCAGTGCGATACCGTGTTTAATTACCTCGATATTATGATCAATTGCCTGCTTGCGGATGTCTTTATTTACATTCTGCAATGAACCAAATTTATAGCTATGTGCAGAACCTGCCTGATCTTGAAAGGTATTCGAGTTCATGGCATCGAATTTTAAACCATAACTAGATGCTAGCGTTTTTAAAGCTTCTGCATTTTGCGGGATATCCCATGGAATGTGAAGTGAAATTGCACCACTTGCACCGTTTAAAGCATGAAGCAGACCAACATCTTCAATTTTTTCTTCAATGGTACGCGGCTCTCCACCGGTAATGGCAAAACGGCCAAAACGTGTTCCACCTGTGCCCAATGCCCAACTCGGAATCGCAATCTGAAAATCAACCAGTTTTTGGATTACGCTTTCCACATCAATGTGTGCCCAATCTTCTTTTAAAAAAGAAAGTTTGCGCTGATGCGATGTTAAAAGGGAGTCGTTATGTTTTTCTATTTGGTTCTGCTCGATATTCATTTGAATATTTGGTTTTGTTAGGTTAATTGTTACGGCGTTACAATCGCCGTTCAAACCAGGACGATTATTTCTTTAATATGTTTAAAAAGTTATTTGTCGGTCTGCGGGGACACAGACCGATTAAATAACTCACTAAAACTGAATTTTAAACTATTTTTATTTCTCCGTGGTCTGTGTCTCCACAGACCACCAATCTTCATTTCGGTCTGTGAGGACACGGACCGAGGATTTGGTCACTTATTATCTTACAAATGCCATGGCTACTCCGCCATCAACATTTAAAACATTTCCGGTTGATTTATGCAGCAAGCCACCTACAAAGGCGAAACAGGCATTGGCAATATCATCTGGTAATATAATCTGGTTTAACAATGTACGTTTTGCATAATAAGCCGGTAGCTCTGCAACGGTAACACCATAGGCTTTTGCACGGCCTTCAGCCCATCCACCTGCCCAGATATTGCTATCACTGATTACTGCATCTGGGTTAACCACATTTACACGGATGTTATCGGCACCCAATTCGGCAGCGTTTAACCTGCTTAAATGTAATTGAGCTGCTTTTGCACTGCCATAACCAGCATTATTGGGTCCGCTTACCAAAGCATTCTTACTTACAATATTAATGATATCGCCGCCAATATTCTGCTTTTGCATCGTATTTGTTGCAGCCTGAGTGATAAAAAACTGACCTTTTACCAAAACATCATATAATAAATCCCAATCCTTTTCGGTATGATCAGCAATGGTTTTAGAGATCGATAATCCTGCATTGTTTACAATAATATCTACCCCACCAAAAGCCAAAGCAGCCGAATCGAAAGCTTGCTTAATATCTTCTTCGCTGGTTACATTTAAAATTGCAGTGCTGTAAGAATCTTTACCATATAGGCTTGCAAATTCTTTACCCGCTTCTTCCAAACGCTCGGCATTCATGTCGTTTAAGATCACCACACCACCTTCAGCAACAAACTTTTTAGCAATCGCTTTACCAATTCCACCGGCACTACCCGTAATCAACGCAATTTTACCTGTTAAAGGTTTTGGCTTAGGCATACGCTGTAATTTTGCTTCTTCCAACAACCAATATTCGATATTAAAAGCTTCTTGATGTGGTAATGAAGTATATTCAGAAACGGCCTCAGCACCTTTCATTACGTTAATGGCGTTGGTATAGAATTCTGCAGCAACCCTAGCCGTTTGCTTATCTTTGGAGAAGGTAAACATTCCGATTCCAGGATACAAAATAACCACTGGGTTAGTATCGCGAATGGCAGGACTATTAGGATGTTTACAGGCTTCGTAATAATCTGTATACATGGCCCTATAAGCTTCAAAAGCAGGCTCAAGTGTTTCTTTTAATACCTTAACATTCGATAAGTCGACATCGCTGGCTAAAGTTAAAACTAGCGGACTGATTTTAGTTCTTAAAAAGTGATCAGGACAACTGGTTCCCATTGGAGCAAGGCGATCAAGATCATTAGAATTGATGAATTCTAAAACACGGCTATCATCGGTAAAATGACCGATCATATGTTGTTTAGAAGAGCATAAGCCACGCAATACAGGCGCTAAAGCAGCTGCTTGTTTTTTACGTTGATCCGCAACTGCACTTTCTATTTTTTGTCCGCCAAAAACAGGACCTTTTTTGCCATAATTTTGGTTGAGGTAATCAGAACAGATTTCGATCACTTCTAAAGTATTCAGGTAACTTTCGTAGGCCGTATCTCCCCAGGTAAACAAGCCGTGTGAGCCTAACATAATCCCACGGATACCCGGATTTTCATCCAAACACTGTTTTAATTGCAGGCCCAATTCGAAACCCGGTTTTTTCCATTCAACCCAACCAATTGTTCCGCCAAATAATTCTTGAGTAATTTTCTTACCATCTTTAGCCGCCGCAATTGCGATGGCCGCATCCGGGTGCAAATGATCGATATGCGCAAATGGTAGGAAACCATGCAAAGGTGTATCGATTGATGGTGCTTTAGAGCTCAAATCGAAAATGCAGTGGTTAAACAGTTCAACCATTTCATCTTCATGCTCGACACCACGATAGATGTTTTTCAGACTGCGTAAACGATCAACATATAATGCTGCAAGGCCACTTTTCTTTAAGGTACCTAAATCGCCACCTGACCCCTTTACCCACATTACTTCGGTTTCTAGGCCGGTAAGCGGATCTTTTTCCAATACTTTACACGAGGTATTTCCACCTCCATAATTGGTTAAGCGTAAATCTGCACCCAATAAATTTGAGCGATAAATTAAGAGGGCAACTTCATCACCAGCAAGTTTTGCGGCTTCCTCTTCATCCCACAAATAGCTTACGTGCTTATAACTTTTCGTATCGATTGACATTCTTATATTCTATTTAAATTTTTATTTATTAACCTTTTATTGAATTACCATAACCAACAATGAGTACCGAAATGATGATGGTTAAAATACCCGCCAAAACAGTAATCAACGTTTTTCTCGACACACCTTTCCACTCTTTTAATACCAGCCCCCATATGTTGGCGATAAGAATGATAAAGGCCATGTGCAGAATCCACGAACTGGCACCATTACCCATTTTGCTCTCGCCCATACCGTAGAAAAAGAATTGTAAGAACCAGGTGGTACCAGCCAGTGCAGAAAAAATATAGTTTTTTAACAGTGGCGTTTTTGCATTGGTATAATCGCCAAATGTTTTATTCCTTGCATTTAATACCATACACCAGATAAAATTGGTGGTTAGACCTCCCCAAAGTACAATTACATAAGTAACGTTGTTCTGGAATAAGAAATTACCTGTTTCAGCAGGATTTGCTGCTTTCCAGATGGCGTTTGCCGCATCGGCCATTGGCTTTCCGGCTTCGATACCGAAATTGAAACAGGCACTTAAAACCCCTGAAACAATCCCCACAAATAAACCAAGTCCAAATTTATATTCTGTTTTTACCTCCATACCATGTGGATCGGTAACGCCAGATTTCATTTCCTTTTCTTTCATCATACCCGCTTTACCGCAGATGATAATACCAAAAACACAGACTAAGAGCCCAAGTAATACCATACGTCCCCAATCGGTGTGTAGAAACATGGTAAAAGTATCTTTACCAGCCTGAGGGTAAAAATCAAAGTAAATAGATGGCAGGATTGAACCCAAAACCATACAAAGCCCTAAAATGATACTACTCCCTAACGATACACCCAGATAACGAACACCTAAGCCATAGGTTAAGCCACCAATGCCCCAAAGGATACCAAAAAAATAGGTTAGCCATAAAATACTACCGTTGGTACTGGTGATAATTGCTGTGAAATTTGGTATGGTTAAGAAAGCAGCAAGTGGTGGAACGATTAACCAAGAGAAGATCCCCCCAACGATCCAGTAACTTTCCCAGGCCCAGCCTTTAACTTTTTTGTATGGGATATAAAAACTTCCAGAGGCAAAACCACCGAAGAAATGAAAAATTACACCTAAAATTGCTTGCATGCTCTATTAATATATTTGGTTGCTCTAAAATAGAATATACGGTAACTTTAACTGTTATGCACTGTTATGCATGGGAAATAATCTGTTGATGGAAGATGGAATTGAATAGTCCCGAGACGGAGGTCAGAAGCTAAAGTGTAGAAACTATAAGCAAGCGTTAGTGCGTTTTCTTGTTAAAATGAGGATTTGTTTCTGCATTGATCGGCGAAATCTGCGGGCTATAGTTTTCCCGCAGATTGAAGAAGATAAGCGCAGATTATTGTTAACAGCGAGTTTCCCATGGTGTCAGATATTACTATCTGACACTTATTCAATTCTTTATCAATAAAATCCTGTATAACGGATGTCATTTCGAGAAGAGTGCAACAAAGTCGAGAAATCTATGAATTAATTAACAGAATCTTCTTAACAGATTTCTCTCCCGAAATTTCGGGACTGCGCTTCATCCGATAGCTATCGGATCGGAAATGACGATCATTTATTAATTCTCTGCACAATATCTTCAATTACATCAGTCGATCTGAGGATTTTATAATGCCCTACGTCTTCAAAAGATTTTGAACGGATTGCAGGATATTTATCTAAGAATTCTTTAAGAAATGGATATGGCGAAATATGATCGGCAGGATCGAATAACAGTAAATGATCAATTTCTGAGTTTAGTTGGTATAGATCAGTAAGGTTAAAGTGGCTGGCAGGAACGGGGAACTCTTTTGCAAAGTTGCTGAAAAATATATCCTGATCCTTTGTGCCGATGTTAACCGAATCGAGACTCTGCTCGAAGTTTTCTTTCAGTCTGATTAATGGTGCGACGCTGATGAGCAGATCGGGAGTGAGGCCGAGCTCTTGCAAAGCAATTACATTAGCCATACCGCCAAGCGAATGTCCGATCAGAACATCGGGTTGTGCATAGTTTAAAGCAATAGACTTTACCGAATCGGCATATAACATCAGGTTGGAAAATTCAGAGATTGAACTTCCGTTGCCAGGTGCATCAAAAGCAATAATTTCCAGGTTATCTATTTTTAGGAGTTCAATAATCAGCTCATAAAAGTCTAAAGCTTTTGAGGCCCAGCCATGCGTAAGTAACACTTTGCGTTTTCCATTTCCCCAGCTAAAACAGTTAATGTTTACCTCGGCATTGGTAAAATAGGTATCAAAAACCTGAAGGCTAAACTGTTTTGATGCAGCGACCAACTGTTCCTGATGCAGGCGTAATGGCATTTTGGGTGAGTAAAAAATAAACTCACGCATTAGCGCTGCATCAGGTGCTGCTTGTGTTAATTTAAGCTCATTTACAATCTGTTTTAGCCTTTTCAATTCGAGCTTATTTAGGAGTTAAACCAAATGTGATTTTAAATCAGCTGGCGAATAGTTGATCGATTTTAAAGTCTTGTCGTCAGATTTCCTAAAAACCAAAAACAGTCCGTCGATTTCTTTGTAATAAGATTCGGTCTGGTCTTTATCTAAATAAAACTGAATGGTTTGTTCTGCTTCTTCTACGGTTTTGCAGGCTTTGCTCATATTAGAGCGGTGAACTTCATCAAATAAAGTCTTAAATTTTCCACCTAAACCGAACTCGTGGATGGCACCGGCCAAAACATACTGCAGATCGCAAAGGGCATCGGCAACTTCTACCAGATCATCATTTTCTACTGCTTCCTGTAATTCTTTCAACTCTTCGGCTAAAAGCGAAATACGCAAATTGGCTCTCTGTTTTGAAGGAATAACCGGACTATCTAAAATAGGGTGTTTAAAGGTGGTATGAAATTCTGCAACCTGGTTTAGCGAATTCGTTTCTTGCATGATGATGTTTGATTTAATCTTTATGCAGCAAACTTAAAAAAAACAGCAGAAATAATGGGGAGAATTTATGCACATGGCTGGATTAATCAACCTTAATGGCCTTAACTTCTTAATGATGAAAGAAAATAAAACATTAAGATAGAAAATGGTCAATTAGAGATTAACTCCAACAATTAAACAATTTCAGCAATTTTACAAACCTCAATTAGCCAGTTTCATCGATTAACCACCTATAAAACCAGCAGCATCCAAACATTACATGCAAAATGACCAGAATTACCCAACGGTGCAGCGAGTTTTTTAAATCCTGCCTTTTCGTACATACCAATTGCCCTCGTAAGTTCGGGAAACGACTCTAAATAAACATCATTATAACCAAAGTGCTGTGCCGATTCGATACTTTTCTCCATGAGTATTTTGCCAATGCCTTTTCCGCGCGAAGATGCTGAAGTGTACAATTTAACTAGCTCAACACAACCATCGGGCAAGCCTTCGGTTGGATAAATACCACAGCCGCCAACAATAATCCCATCCTCTTCGGCTAACCAATAGGCCGATTGAGGATGGTCGAAAACTGTAGATAGGTCATCGGTTGTAGGATCGGTATAAACAGTGCCCGGCTTATCTATTTTAAATTCTCTTAAAATCGTCCTGATCATTGAAGCAGTAGCAGCATTATCTTGCGCAGTTATCTTCCTGATGGTAATAGCCATGTATTTTATTTTTTGTAAAGTTAATAACTTGGGGCAATTGTTTAAATCGGCTAACCGATTAATTGAGTCAATTATTGAGATTGACCTGTAGTTAAAAGGGTAACCCGATTTTTAAGCAGCTTCTTCTGAAATAGATTTATTATTTTGGCGTTATGTTTGCAGTACATAAATATCCAAATTCTTGGGTATTTATGCTATTACTTAACACATACAAAATGAAACAAAGATTATTAATATGCCTTTTAACTGTTAGCCTTTTCGGCTGCGGAATAAACAGGCAGGCACAGCAGATAAAGGCGCTGGAAGACTGTACTTATAAAATTACAGGTGTACAGCAGGTATCGATTGCAGGCACAGATGTTAAAAAGTTAATGGACCAGCAAAGCTTTAGCTTAACCAGTTTACCTGGGGTTGCATTGGGTTTATTGAGAAAAGACATTCCTTTAAGAGCCAATCTGAATTTAGAAATAACCAATCCATCGAGCAGTTTAGCAGCCATTAACCAGTTCGAATATAAAATTTTGGTCAATAATACCGATTTGGCAGAAGGCATTGTTAATCAAAATGTAAGCATCGCACAAGGTCAAACAGTTACTGTTCCTGTGCAGCTGGTAAGCAACATTTATGGATTAGTATCTAATGGAAATGTTTTTAATGATATTATCAAGGCTGCTCAGAAAGGATCATCTTCAAAAGATGAAAAGCTAGGTTTATTAACCATTAAAATAAAGCCAACCTTTATGCTAGGCAATACACCTGTTAAATATCCTGGTTACATTACCATTAACAAAGATATCAGCAGTAAAATCTTATTGTAAATACCACCACAATAAAATGCCCGCTTAACCTTTTTGTTAAGTGGGCATTTTTATTAAAAAGCACTATTAAAATCTTTTATCAGGTGTCATAACCATCCCCTTAAATCCTTTTGGATCTAACTTTTCATCTACTGCCCTTAGTTCTGCTACCGATAGTTTTGATGGCATTACTGTTGCGGTTGCACTTAAGCTAGCTGTTTTTGCAGCTGTTGTTACAAAATTCCCGTTTTTGGCATACAATAATGCATAGGCCAACAAAGTCTCTGTTTCATCTCCCCACGCTTTGGTTAAATCTTCTGCTGATTCTTTATCAACCGTCAGGCCAGAATAGTAGCCACCAACGCCAAGTTTATTTTTAGTTTCAAATTCTGGAATATACATATCAACCTTATCTATCCTGATCGGGAAAAAGCCAACAGGTTTACCATAAGTTGTTCTTCCAATAAGCTTTACATCCACTACTGGTTTTAAGCTATTAATGGTTAACTCGCTTGCCGAGGCTGTCGATCCAGTTACAATAAAATATATCCGGTTTAAAGATAATGAGCCAGACTTTGCAAATTTCTCTATATTATCTGCAGCTGTAGGCGAATAATTCAAATCTGCATAAGTGGCGTACTTTCCATTTACACCCGTGGTAAAGGTCTGTAATTTACCCGCATCATCTAATAGTGGCTGGTGTGCTAAAATAGAGGCTTTGCGCTGAGCGGTAGTGATCGACTGTAGATAGTTATTGTAATAAGAAGTAAACATCGTATTACCTGTTTCTCCTGCTGGTGCTGCTAAATTAATAATCTCGGTAGCTGTTGAAACATAACCACCGCCGTTATAGCGTAAATCAATAACCAATTCACTTACCCCCTGAGTTGCGAAATTAGAAAAAACTGTATTTATTGCTGCAGAGGCATTATTGGTAAAACTATTAAATACAATGTAACCGATTTTTTTTGTACCAACCGTATAAACATTGGTAAACAATATTGGATTAACGGTATATAAGCTGCTAGATATAACAGCCGTTTTCGGATTGCCACCAATATCATTGAAGGCCAAAGTCACAGTTGCATTTGTCCCAAAAATGGCATTATTTAAAAAATTAACTGCACCAGGATAGGTCAGATCTGTTCTTCCATTTACACTGGTTATCCTACAGCCACGTGTTAAACCCTGCAATGCTGCCGGTGAGTTAGGATAAACATATTTTACTCTTAGATCTGTATTGTTATTATATTGAACAGAAAAACCGTAATCATTGGCCGAGCCATTTACATCTGCTTTAAGCGCTCCTGTTTTACCTGTTGTAGCTGCCGTATAGTCGAAGAACGAATATTTAGGCTCGCCAGAATTACTTACAAATTCATATGGTCTTCCTGTTGTCGGATCCAAAGAATATTGTGTCATGGCATATAGCTCAGCTTCATTTGAACTAAATCCACGTGGATTAAACACCTCATAAGTTGGCAGCGAAGTATTCCAATAATAAAGTTCTTTACCGTATAAAAAAATAGAATCTTTAGTCAATTCATCCCGCGTTCCGGTAGGCGTTGTAACAACTGGTGGGGTTACAGGCTCATCAGGCACAGCACTGCTCTTTTTACAGCCAGCAATGAGCCCAAAGCTTAAAAAACCTAGCACAGCCAGGTAAAGGAATCTCTTATTTCTCATGGAAATTATGGTAACATTATATTTTATATACGTACTGGGCAATAGTTAAGTTGTTCGGAAAGAAACTTTTGTTTACCAACAAACTAAATTTAATTCAAAATATTGTACTCTCGAGCATATGTATCGGTGAATTACATAAATCTACCGATTAAATTACTTTTCACTGAGATATTTATTAAATTTAAAAGATATGCTAACCAGCGTTAGTCCTTATGCCCCCACAAATTGTCGCCTTTGCACCGCTTAAGTCAATCAAATCCTCTGCAAATTTGTTATATAAATTATCTGATTTAAAAATCTAATAACCATGGAAAAGATTGAATTTAAAACCACAATTAACGCCACAGCAGAAAAAGTTTGGGATGCTCTTTTTGGCGTAGAAAACTACCCCAAGTGGACAGCTGCTTTTATGGAAGGATCGCGTGTAGAAACCGATTGGAAAAAAGGAAGCAAGGCCCTGTTTCTAGGTGATAATGGAGATGGAATGGTAGCTGTGATTCAAGACAATATCCCTAATCGGTACATGTCTATCAAACACCTGGGCGAAATAAAAGATGGCAAGGAAGACTTCAGCGGGGATTGGGGTGAGACACTCGAGAATTACACACTCAATGAAAGAGAGGGTAAAACGGAACTACTCATCGATATGGGTATTAACGATGAATGGAGAGATTATTTCGAAAAAACCTGGCCGAAAGCGCTAGATAAGGTTAAGGAAATCGCCGAGAAACAAAACCATCATGTAGAAACATAAAATGAATGGGCCTCTTATAAAACGGAGGCTTTTTTGTAAAAGA
Source organism: Pedobacter psychrodurus (assembly GCF_004331735.1). Taxonomy (GTDB): domain Bacteria; phylum Bacteroidota; class Bacteroidia; order Sphingobacteriales; family Sphingobacteriaceae; genus Pedobacter; species Pedobacter psychrodurus. The sequence goes on along the minus strand of NZ_SJSO01000002.1, from coordinate 230,828 downwards.
ATTATTAGATCAAAATTCATACCAGATCTGGTACAAACGACAGTCAAAACATAGAAATAATACCCGAATGGGTATAAAATTGACTGTAAAATTTCACAAGAATGCCTCAATCTCGAACCATTCCTCTGACTTACCCTTGGTGGTAGACTCAGACTAATATTTGGTTTAAAAAATTCAAACTGATAGATTTATGCAAAATCCACAATATGAATTTCTCAGATTCCAAAGAACTACGGTCAATATTATGGCCAAGAGTAGAAAAACCACTGTTAGAAGGTTATTTTGGAGGCGTCTTTAATAAAGAACATAACAAATTTTATGCTGCAACTTTAACAAAAATATCGGATATAGATTATGACGATTTTGAATATCATCATGATCTATTTCATGGTTCTAGCTCATTGTTCTATGATTTTAAACAGGCAAAAAGATTCATTACTCCAGATTCCTGGCAAAGAAAATCAACCCGTGAGCTTATTGATGAAAAAGTATATACCTATTTTTCAGTTTCCTTTATAGGCATGTTCTTTGAAGGCGAGTGGTTTATCTTAAAAAGCCTTACCTTTTATGGCAATCAGAAAGATGAAATCGAACTTAGGGATGACATTCAAAAACAGGGTAACGATGCCAATTTTTGGCATGATTACTTATTTCTTCCCAAAGCATCTCTCCAGCATGATGTACTAGGCGAAACGGTTGGTTTACGAGATATACAATTCGAAGAATTTAAAGAGTCACCCTACTTGGTTGCTATTTTAAAGCAGGAAAAAAAAGAAAAAATAAACCGGGCTTTTGCAAATTATTGCGACGAAGAGTTTGTTAATCCGTTTTTTGAAAAGATTCGGATAACTTTTCCATCTGAATATACAGAACTATCCCCTTTAAGAATTAATTATACTATGATTTTTCCAGCGCATAAAAAACAGGTTATTTTTTGTGCACTAGTAGCCGATTATCAGGATAAATGGCGATTAAGGTATTATTTGCTAAACACCGAGGACAGGCAATTTTATGAGTGGGTGTATTTTAAAAACGATGAATATGATTTCTCCTTTTTCTACAGCGACTTAATCATAAATAATCTAAAGACAATTTCAAATTGGGACTACGATGCTTTTCTTGATTCATCGTGCACGATGGACGATGATTTTTTTTGGAAAGAATATGTTTTCAAAAAAGAAGATAACAGTTTCTCCTATCTAAAATTACTTTAAAAAATAAAAGCCTCACATTTCTGTAAGGCTTTTGGAAGTGGTGCCACCTGGATTCGAACCAGGGACACAAGGATTTTCAGTCCTTTGCTCTACCGACTGAGCTATGGCACCCCCTTTTGGGATTGCAAATGTAGCATTCTTTTTTTCAAATCCAAAAAAGGATTTTAGATTTTATTCAGTTTTTTTCTTCGGATACATCCTTGGTAAAGCCATCTTTTTGATAAACAGGAAGATGTATAAAAAAATATTTTCATTTTGGATTAGACATTGCCCAATGAAATGGTATATAACCAAAAAAGCCTCTCATTTCTGAAAGGCTTTTGGAAGTGGTGCCACCTGGATTCGAACCAGGGACACAAGGATTTTCAGTCCTTTGCTCTACCGACTGAGCTATGGCACCATCCGTTTGGGATTGCAAATGTAGCGTTCTTTTTTCAAAAGCAAAACTTTTTTTCGATTATTTCATTGTCGCTCTGATTATCAATTAATTAATTTTTCGCTCTATGTATAAAAAGTCCTAATTATAGCTTAGAATGAGTACAAACAAACTATTTTATCGATTTTTTTATGCATGCATAGCAATTTATTTAGATTAATATCCTAATTTAGCATAACAATCTAATATTGCATGGTAGCACAGATCCTTTTTCTAGTACTTACACTTGCAGCAATTGCGCTGTTTACAGTTAATCTGCGTAAAATAATTCGCAATATCCGCTTAGGCAAATCAGTCGACCGCAAGGATCAGCCTCAAAAAAGACTGATGACTATGCTCCGGGTAGCTTTTGGCCAATCAAAAATGGTTGTCCGCCCCATCCCCGCCTTTCTGCACTTTTTCGTTTACATCGGTTTTGTGATCATCAACATCGAAGTGCTCGAAATTATGATCGATGGTCTTTTCGGTACACACCGTATTTTTAATGGTTTGGGCGGCCTGTATAATTTCCTGATTGGATCTTTTGAGATATTGGCTTTTACCGTTTGGGTTTCCTGCGCCATTTTCCTTATCCGCAGAAATATACTTAAGCTTAAACGCTTTAGCGGTGTTGAGATGAAAAGCTGGCCAAAATCTGATGCCAATTACATCCTGATTACCGAAATTTTATTAATGAGCGCTTTCTTGCTTATGAATGCAGCCGACGCTAAACTACAATTGTTAGGCTCAGCACATTATGTAAACGCAGGTGCATTTCCGGTGAGCCAGTACTTAATAAATATACTGCCATCAACAGAAGGTGCATTGGTTATTGTAGAGCGCAGCTGCTGGTGGTTCCATATTATCGGTATACTGGCATTCTTAAATTACCTGCCTTACTCAAAACATTTCCACATCCTCTTTGCTTTTCCGAATACATATTTTTCTAACCTGGAGCCTAAAGGTGAGTTTACCAACATGGTATCGGTTACCAATGAGGTAAAGGCCATGCTTGATCCATCTTTCGTACCGGCAGAAACCGAATCTGGAAAATTTGGCGCAAAAGACGTTACCGATTTAAGTTGGGTAAACCTGATGAATGCTTATACCTGTACCGAATGCGGAAGGTGTACTTCGGTATGCCCGGCAAACATTACAGGCAAACTACTGTCTCCACGGAAAATTATGATGGATACCCGCGACCGTATTACTGAAGTGGGGCAAAACATAGATAAACATGGTGCTGAACATCAGGATGGAAAATCTTTATTGGATGATTACATCAGCAGAGAAGAAATTTGGGCCTGTACCAGCTGTAATGCTTGCGTAGAGGCCTGTCCGGTAAATATCGATCCATTACAGATTATTATGGAGCTTCGCCGTTTTGCCGTGATGGAAGAGTCGCAGGCACCTGGAAGTATTAATGCCATGATGGGAAATATTGAGAATAACCAGGCACCCTGGAAATACTCTCCAGCCGACCGTTTTAACTGGGCAGAAGAAAAATAATTTTAAATATGAAGGCTAAAGCTTTTTGGATTTTATCCGTCCTGATCATACTCAATAATCCCTTTAGGGCTCAGGCACAGAAAGATCCCACAAAACAGAAGCTTGAAGATTACAGAAAAGGCTTTTGGGACAATATCCCGAAACCCAAAGGTTGGGTTAATGATTACGAGTATAATTTTAACGAAAAACAAATTGCTACATTAACCAATCTGATTACAAAGTTTAAAGGAGAGTCGGCTATCCAGATTGCAATGGTTACCATCGATACTTTGATGACTAGCAAAAAGAAGTTTAACGACCTCGCTTTAAGAATGGCCAATAGCTGGGGAGTTGGAGAAAAAGGAAAAGACAATGGAATTTTAATTGCTTTTTCGCGCAAACACCGGCTGATCAGAATATGCAATGGATATGGAATCGAAAAAATGATATCCGACAGGGAAACAAAAGAAGTGATAGACAAATATATCATCCCACATTTTAAAAAAGACGATTATTATACTGGAGCCCTAACAGGTTTAACTGAGTTAATTAAATTATTAAAGACAAAACAATAGTACACATCAGCGCTTTGAACTGATACTAACTAATGATACCTTATAAAAATGGAATTTAAAGTCCCTACAATGGCCGAGCTAATGGCCGCAGGCGAAGAACCGGAAATATTATTTTGGGTAGGTTGTGCTGGAAGTTACGATGAGAGAGCACAGAAAATAACCCGCGACATCTGTAAGATCCTGCATCATGTAGGCATCAAATATGCTGTTTTAGGCACAGAAGAAAGCTGTACAGGCGATCCGGCAAAGCGTGCAGGGAACGAGTTCCTTTTCCAGATGCAGGCCATGACCAATATCGAGGTATTAAATGCTTACAACATTAAAAAAATCGTGACAGGCTGCCCACACTGTTTCAATACCATTAAAAACGAATATCCAGGCTTGGGCGGCACTTACGAAGTGATTCACCATACCCAGCTGATCCAGGATTTAATCAATGAGGGCAAATTAAAGGCCGAAGGAGGAGAAAGTTTTAAAGGTAAAAAGATCACCTATCATGATCCTTGCTATTTAGGCCGGGGAAATGGGATCTATGAAGCGCCAAGAAAAGCTCTGGAGGTGCTTGATGCACAGTTGGTAGAAATGAAACGCTGCAAAAGCAACGGCCTCTGCTGTGGAGCCGGTGGTGCCCAAATGTTTAAAGAACCGGAAAAGGGAAATAAAGATATCAACGTAGAACGCATTGATGAGGCGCTGGAAACCAACCCACAGGTTATTGCTGCAGGATGCCCTTTCTGTATGACGATGCTGAGTGATGGCATTAAATTAAAAGATAAAGAACAGGAAGTTAAGGTATTGGATATTGCTGAGATTACAGCAAGGGCAAACGGACTGTAGCCATCATTTCAACTAAATAAACGAAGCCTGAACATCGACGATGCTCAGGCTTTGTTATATTGTTAATTCCTAATTTGTTATACCGCATCAGATAAGGAGGTGAAGGTAAAATCCCTGATCCTTAATGGTGGCAAGAGATAGTTGGCTTCCGATTCGGCACTCACTGTTCTTTCCGCTATTCCGATTTCATCGAGGTTATTCAACATAATAATCGGACTTTCATTAAAACGGAAATTCTTTACCGGAAACTTGATCTCGCCATTTTCGATGTAAAAAGTACCATCTCTGGTCAGCCCGGTTAGCAATAAGGTTTGTGGGTCTACCGTACGGATATACCATAAACGCGTAACCAATATGCCTTTTTCTGTTCCTTTGATCAACTCTTCCAAAGTTTTGGTTCCACCCTTCATAATGGTACCTCCAGGGGTTGGAATCGCCTTAATGCCGGTTTTTTGCGCCCAATATCTCGAGCTGTATAAATTTTTAACCACTCCTTTTTCTATCCAGTTTACTTTCTGCTGTGGCCGCCCGTCTCCAGACCATGTTGAAGTTGGCAGCTCAGGATTCCAGGGATCTGAATAAATATTTACCCGTTCATCTACCAGTTGTTCTCCTAATTTTGTCTTACCTCCGGTTTTACTCATAAAGCTTCGCCCCTCATCAGCCTGCCTGGCATCTAAAGAGTATAATAAATTCTCCAACATTACCGCTACGGCGGTTGGCTCTAAAATAACGGTATATTTACCTGGTTCTATAGCCTTTGCGGTTACCGACGACATTGCCTTTTTTGCAGCAATTGCAGTATCGGCCTTTGCATTAAGTTTGCTAAAATCGTTGTATCCCCTTGTGGCATAACCTGAGCCTTTACCATCATCGGTTCTTACCGTAATGTTAAAAGCGACATCGGTTGAGGTATTATAGGCAAACAAACCCTTACTATTCATCATTGCTGAACAACCCACGCTATTTGATAAAAATCCAGCGGCATTGAGTTTGTTATCCATAGCCTGTTTTAAACTGGCCTGCACTGCATCGGCCCTGTCTTTTGGCGTAACGGCCGCTGTAGCTGGAGAAAATGTAGGTGAATCGGCACCATATTCCTGAGGACCAAGAAAAGGCATAAACTCAGGATTTTCTGGTGCAAGCTGCGCAAGTTCTTCTGCTCTGCGCACTACTTTTTGTAATGAAACATCATCAAACTCGTTTATAGTTGCTGTACCGAGTTTTTTTCCGAAGGCTGAGCCAACCACCAAACTGTTAGAACTAATTCCACCACTGGTAGAAACCGCGTTTCTGGCATACCTGAGGTTGCCACTATCCGAACAATTTAAATTTACTTCACATTGTTCTGCTTTAGAGTAAGAAAGTACTTTAGTTAAAAGTGCCTTTGCTTCTGCTTTTGTTAAGATTGGCATAATTTCTATCAGATTTTTCTAGCGGTGTTGATCACATTAACTTTATTAAAACGTGTGGTTGCCGATCCGTGAGATACAGCACTTACCTGACCGGGTTGGCCTTTACCATCAAAAAACGAGCCTCCTAAACGGTAATCGCTTTGATCACAAATGGCCACACACGAATTCCAGAATTCTTGAGTATTAGCCTGATAAGCTACATCTTTAAGCATACCAACTATTTTCCCTGCTTTAATTTCGTAATAAAGCTGACCGCCGAATTGGAAATTATAACGCTGCTGATCGATAGAAAAAGAGCCATCGCCTACAATGTAAATGCCTTTTTCTACGTTTTTGATCTGATCGGCTATACTCAATTTGGCTTTACCAGGCTGCAAAGAAATGTTGGCCATACGCTGAAACTGAACACTGCTCCAGTTATCGGCATAACAACAACCTTGTGATGCATTTAATCCTAATATATGTGCCTGATCTCTGATGGCCTGGTAATTTACCAGTATACCATCTTTAATCACATCCCATTTTCCGCATTTTACACCTTCATCATCATAACCAACGGCCCCTAACGATCCAACTTCGGTTTTATCGGCAGTAATATTCACTTCCTTGCTACCATAGCTAAATTTTTTAGATTCCCATTTATCTAAAGTTAGAAAACTGGTTCCTGCATAATTGGCCTCGTAACCCAATACGCGGTCTAGCTCGGTTGGGTGACCACACGATTCGTGAATAGTTAACCATAAATGTGAAGGATCCAATACCAGATCATACTTGCCTGGTTCTACTGATTTTGCCTTCATCTTTTCGCCCACCTGCTTTGCTGCCTGCGTAGCATCTTCAAGCATATCGTACCTGCCTTTATAAAGCGTACCGGAAACCGTTTGTATTTTATCCTGTGGCCTTGCGTTTAAATATTCGTAACCTTTGCCTGTAGGCGCACTTAATGCATTTCTGGTTTCGAACTTACCGGTTACTTTATCTATTTTAGTGATAAAGAAAGTAGGCCAGATGCGATGAATATCCTGATCGATGTAGGAACCATCAGTTGAAGCGAAATATTTTTGCTCATTTACCGCAAATAAGATGGAGTTGATGTAATCTGCACCGCCCTTAATAGCCGCATCGTTTACCGCCAACAATAAATCTACCTTTTCTTTTACGGGTACCTCAAAAGTATTTTTCTCAATCGGAGCTTTCCAGCTTACCTCACCATAGCCTTTTTGTGGCGCCAGCTTTACAGGCTCTCTTAACAAACGGGCATTTTCTTTGGCAATAGTTACCGCCAGTTCGGCCGCTTTGGCAATACTATCTTTATCCAATTTATCGGTTGCCGCAAATCCCCAACTGCCATTCGAAATTACCCTGATCCCAATCCCATAAGATTCGGTATTTACAATATTCTCTACTTTATCCTCTCGTGTAACTACATATTGGTTAAGATACCTGCCTACACGCACATCAGTATAAGTTGCCCCTTTTGAGCGTGCCGCATTAAGGGCAACATCAGACATGATTTTTTTAGCTACCGGGTCTATATATTCTAAGGCCTGCTCAGGGGAAATCTCTTTCCCAAAAACTGGAATAGCAGGCAGCATTGCCGCAGCAGCGCCTACGCCAGTTAAATAAATAAAGTTTCTACGTTTCAAGATGAGATGGTTTAAATGTAACTGAATATAAGTGTTTTAACTTATATTCAAAAATTTCTTGATCCTTGTACTGTTTAGGTTGTTTATTTTTCTGTTACTAATGTCGGTTTCCCGTGCCGCAGGGGCCAAGTTTATATTCCTGATCAAAGCGGCATTCCCAATATTTCATTGGGATAAAACGTAGAGTAGGAATAACTTTAAAAAATGCGAACAACAAGCGCTCCAAACATAACCGACGAACTCAACCTTTATTATTTGATGGTTTTTTATTTTCAGGAAAGCAATAGCAGTATTCCATAGATCAATTTCTTCCTGCTCTACCTTCTGCCATGAAAAATGGCATTCGTTCGATCAGGTTTAGTTTAGCCATTTTCTGCTACTATGTCGGTTTTCCGTGCCACAGATCCAAGTTTATAGCCCTGATCGAAGTGGCATCCCCGATATTTCATCGGGATAAAGCGAAGAGCAGGACTAACTTAAAAAAAGCGAACGACAAGCGCTCCAAAACAGGCAATAAGCTTAACATCTTAATTTATACCCTAATGGTGTTAACAAATTGAATTAATAAGATCAGAAAAGGATAATCAACTAGCTTGAAATGCTCATTATTAGAACAAGTTATGGCTTCTGAGAAATTAAAACCTCTGCATTTATTTTATTTAAGTTATCGCGAATCAGGTTTAAATCTTCGGCCTCCATATTTTTTAATGGAATGACTAGCTGTGTAGCCATCGAATCTACGTCGCCTCCCCTGTCTTTATAGGTTTGCACAATGACGTCATCACCTTTAGTATGGATATATAATTTACCCGAAGTATTTGTACCATAATAGTCCATATCCTTAAATTTCGATAGCTTAAATGCGAAATACTCCGTTTTACCGTTATTAAAATACCGCTTGTAACGACAAAAGCCATTGTTGGTAACATTTAGCTCATAACGCTTTACCTCGTCACTTTCCTGGCTGTTATCGTAATGATCGGTAAATGTTTTTTGAAGGGAGCTGATTGATTGCGCTATGGTTTCGGGGTTGGAAAAAGCACATAAAAACACACAAAAAGCCGAAAGAAGGGATATTTTCAAGCAGAGTGTAAACTTTTTCATCAGGTTAGCGTTTTAAACACACCAATTTAATTAAAATCATAAATTTGTATATGAGTTTTTCTCCACAATCAAGAGTTTGGATATACCAAAGCGATCGCAAATTTACTTCTACCGAAGAAAGTGAGATCTTAAACAAATTAGCAGCTTTTACTAACCAGTGGAAAGCACATGGAAATGAATTGCTTGCAAAAGCAGAAATCCGCTATGGCTTTTTTATTATCCTAACAGTCGACGAAAGTCAGGCGGGTGTTACCGGTTGCTCTATTGACAGTTCTGTGCGCTTAATTAAAGAAATTGAACAAGAATTCCATGTAGATCTTTTTAACCGTTTCAACATTGCCTACAAAGTAAATGGAGAGGTTGTAGTGAACAGCAAAGAAGATTTTGAAACTTTGGTCAATATTAAACAGGTAACACCAGAAACGATTGTGTTTAACAATATGGTACAAAATCTAGCTGAGTTGGAAAGCAAATGGGAAGTTCCTTTTCAAAATAGTTGGCATTCTACTGTTTTTGCACATTTATTGTAAGCTGCATGTTCATTGTAGATCTTAAATATATTGTTCCACTAACCGAGTTGGATGAGCATATGAAGGCGCATGTTCAATATTTAAAGAAATACTATAAAAAAAACATCTTTGTAGCTTCTGGCCGAAAAGTACCCCGTACCGGTGGAATTATCTTAGCCCTGGCACAGGATGGAGAGGCTTTAAAAAAAATCCTGATGGAAGATCCGTTTTACATCAATCGATTGGCCGATTTCACCATTACCCAGTTCTTAACCTCACAATATCATCCAGATCTCGAATTACTTTTAGGAAAATGATTCTTAAAACCAGTAGTGATATGCTACATTATTTTCACTACTGGTCAAACAATTAACTAGCAAAAAACATTATATTGGTTAAATCAAATAATGTCTATGAAGCGCTGGCTCAAAATCTATTTAAAAATCGTATCGGTTATTGTTGTGCTGATTATCCTAGCCTGGATGGCGGGTGCATTTTATATCAGTAGAAATAAAAAAGAAGTACTCGCTTCTATCCTGTCGCAGCTCAATAAAAATTTAAACGGAAAAATTACCGCTACAAGCATGGAGCCAACACTCCTGAAAAGTTTTCCCGGGGTTTCGGTATCCTTAAATGGTGTTTTACTGAGAGATAGCCTGTGGGCTCAACATAAACACGATCTTTTAAAAGCGCAGGATATAGATGTATCGCTAAACGTACTTTCGCTTATTGTGGGCAACATTAACATTAAACAGATTGCCATTAACAATGCATCTATTTATATCTACACCGATTCTACAGGCTATAGCAACACCAGTATTTTTAAAAGCAAACCGAAAACCGATAAAAAATCGTCAGCAAAATCTTCCGCATTAGAAGTTAAGAAAATAGATTTTAATAAGGTTAGCCTCATATTAGACAATAAAAAGAGATTCAAATTATTCAATTTCGATATCGATCAGATCCAGGGCAGAATGGAATATCCTGATAGCGGATGGACAGGTAAAATTAAATTGATGACTAAGGTGAATAGTTTCGCCTTTAATACGCGCAAAGGAAGCTTTTTGAAAGACAAAACGCTTGATGGAACATTGAATGCACGGTACAGCCGCAATATGGATGCGGTAATTCTAAGCCCTGAAATATTAAACATTGGTGGCCATCCTTTTAAAATAGGCGCTAAAATAGATTTAGATAAATCTGCTTTTGCCATTAGCATAGCTGTTGATGATATTTTATTTAGAGATGTTGCTTTACTCCTATCGCCCAATATCTCCTCCAAACTCTTAAAGTTCGGCATAGAAAAACCGATCAATATCCGCGGAAATATTGTTGATGACGGATCAGGAAAATACGGGGATCCCTTGATCAAAGTGGGCATAACCGTTCGAGATAATGTGGTTTCTATTCCAGCGGGGAAACTAACGGCCTGTAATTTTGATGGTTCCTTTACCAATCGGGATACCGTTGGCGGTATTATTGGTGATGAAAATTCATCCATCAAATTCCACAGGCTTACGGCAAAATATTTTAATGCACCGCTGAAGATCGACACTTTCACGGTAAATAATTTATCGCGCCCAATTGCTACCGGACTGGTAACCTCGCAATTCCCCTTATCCAATTTAAACAATTCATTAGGCACGAACGATTTTGAATTTAAAAACGGAACAGCCAACTTAAGGTTATACTGCAAGGCTGATATTGATAACTTCAGGTTTACCAAACCTGTTGTTTCGGGAAAAATAGAGATTGCAGATGCCGACATCCTTTATATCCCAAGAAAACTTCATCTGGTAAAAAGTGCTTTAAACATCAATTTTAACCAGAACGATTTATCGATACAGAATGGACATTTTCAGCTGGGCAAAAGCGAGCTTAATGTAAGCTGCAACATCGCCAATTTTGCCAACCTGTATTATACCGCTCCGGAGAAAATATTGGTAAACTTAAAAATGTCGAGTCCTCAACTCTATCTAAAAGAGTTTTTACCTTTCTTAGGGCCAAGAACAGCAAAGAAAAAATCGAACGGAAATAAACAAGTAGTTTCAAAAGAGCTAAGCAATGTATTGGAGCTTTCACAAATGAATATCCGCTTAACGGTTGGTAAAGCCATTTATGATAATTTTTTGGCTAAAAACCTCGATGCCGATATTTCCTTGCGCAGCGGAGGTATATTCTTCAACAAAATAAGTGTGGCTCACGCCGGAGGCCAGCTATCGCTAAATGGAAATATTATGCAGGAAGCCGCCTCAAATAGCTTTAAAATCAATTCAAAAATCAGCCATGTGAGTGTTAAAGATTTCTTTTATTCGTTTGATAACTTCGGACAGAATACCATTACCAACAAGAATTTAAAAGGTTATTTATCATCGTTGGTTAACATTTCCGGAAGAATATCGCATACTGGGAAAATTCTTCCACGATCGATAAATGGCAAGGTGGTGTTTAATCTAAATAATGCTGCGTTGGTTAATTTCGATCCAATGGTTAAGGTAGGAAAGTTTGCCTTTGCCAACAGGAACTTATCAAACGTAGAAATCAAAAATCTTGATGGAACACTTAACGTGCGTGGTGATAAGGTAGAAATTAGTCCGATGCAGGTAAACTCTAGCGCTTTAAACTTTAACGTAAAAGGCACCTATGCTTTAGGATATGGCACAAACGTAGAGATGGACATTCCATTGAGAAATCCGAAGGGAGATGAAATTCTAACCAGATCAGAAAAAAGAGAAGCCCGTATGCGTGGCATCGTATTGCACTTAAAAGCTGTTGATGATGAAAAAGGTGGAATAAAAATCAGGTGGAATAAGGATCATGAATAGGCATCAGTCATGAGTCCGGAGTCGTTAGTCTTGAGTCTAGTTCACCTAAAAAACCGACTAGGGACTGACGACTAAGGACTAAAAATCCAACGGTCCCAACCTATTCATATTTCTTAAAATCAAATATTGGCGGTGCCTGATGTATGGGGTTGCATTTTTGGGCGTCCATCTTCTGGGGTTTGGAAAACACGAAGCAATTAAAGCGGCTTGTTTCTTAGTTAACTTGGTACAGGGTTTACCATAATAGGCTTGGGCAGCGGCTTCAGCACCATAAATCCCGTCACCCATTTCAATTACGTTCAGGTAAACTTCCAATATTCTTTCTTTGCTCCAAAAGAGTTCAATCAGTAAAGTAAAATAAGCTTCAAAACCTTTTCTTATCCATGATCGGCCAGGCCACAAGAAAACGTTTTTAGCCGTTTGTTGCGAAATGGTACTTCCACCCTTTACCTTTTTCCCTTTAGCATTACTGGCAAAAGCTTTTTCAATGGCTTTCATATCGAAACCGATATGTTTTAAAAAGAGTTGATCTTCGGCAGATACTGCAGCCCGTTTCATGTTATCAGACATATCGTCAAACTTCACCCACTTTTTCTCTGTTTTAAAAGACTTTCCATCAGCTTTACGCTCAATATTCCGCAGTACCATTAAAAGCGTGATAGGTGGATTGATAAAACGCAGTGCGATTACCCAAAACACAGAAACCAGCAGAAAATATAAAAATACCTTCGTAGCAATATTGGTAATCTTTTTTAGAAGGGGATGTTTTGCTTTGCTTTTAGTTCTGGTTGTCCGCGTTTTCGCCATGTCGCAAAGGTAATTAAAGGGATGGAAGATGGGAAATGCAGGAGACTGGAATAGTGCAAAAAAAACAAAACCGAAATGCAAAATTCTCGTTGTAAACCCTTAATGTACATTAAAATCACTTTGTTTATGTATTTTGTGATTCACATTTTTAAACAGAGTGCAAAACAAAATTAACCAAATGAAAAAACTAGGCTATCTCTTTCTTGCTGTTACACTATGGAGCTGTAGTACAACCAAAAACATCAATAACAGATCTGAAAAATGGATAACACTTTTTAACGGAAAAGACATTAAAGACTGGAATGTTAAAATTCATCACCATGACTACAATGTAAACTACGGAAATACCTTTAGGGTTGAAGATGGAACCATACAGGTTCGATATGATCAATACGGCGATTTCAATGATCAGTTTGGTCATCTTTATTACAAAACACCCTTCTCTTACTATCATCTAAAACTAAAATACCGTTTTGTTGGCGAGCTGCAAAAAGGTGCGCCAAGTTATACCTTACGCAATAGTGGGGTAATGTTCCATTCTCAAGATCCGAAAACTATGCCTAAAGAACAGGATTGGCCAATTTCGATCGAAATGCAGTTTTTAGGTGGCTTGAGCGATGGCCGTCCCCGTCCTACCGGAAATATGTGTTCGCCAGGTACAGAAATTTTTTACAATGGCAGTATTTTTCCAGGTCATTGCCTGGATTCTAAATCGAAAACATACGATGGCGACCAGTGGGTATCTGCAGAACTTATTGTTATGGGCGATTCGATAGTAAGACATATTATTAATGGTGATACTGTATTGCAGTACAGCAAGCCACAAATTGGCGGAGGCGTCGCTAACCGTTACGATCCGAAAATTAAAATTGATGGAAAAGCACTTACACAAGGTTTTATTGCTTTACAGAGTGAAGGGCAGCCTGTCGATTTTAAGGATATCGAGATTATGGAACTCCCAAATAATGGCAAGAAAAAATCTAATTAAACATTTTTCAATATCATACGTTACAATAACATGAAAGTTGTATTAATTACAGGAGGAAGCAAAGGAATTGGTTTCGGCATTGCCGAAGCCCTTTTAAAAGAAGGTTATAAAGTAGCCATTACAAGCAGGACGATTGCCAGTGCAAACCAGGCGGCATCACATTTGGTGGCACATGGTGATGTATTGGCCATTGAAGCAGATGTTGTAGATTTTAAATCTCAGCAAGATGCTGTAAACCTGATACTCGAAAAATGGGGACAATTGGATATACTGATCGCCAACGCTGGTATAGGGCACTTTGCTCCCATTGACGAGCTGAACATCGATTTATGGAAAGAAACCATCGATACCAATTTAACAGGCGTTTTTTACAGCATTAAAGCCTCTGTTGAAGAAATCAAAAAAACGAAAGGGCATATCTTTACCATATCCAGCTTGGCAGGTACAAACTTTTTTGCAGGAGGTTCTGCTTACAATGCCAGTAAATTTGGTTTAACGGGCTTCACACAATCGGTTATGCTCGATCTGAGAAAGTATGGCGTAAAGGTGAGTACCATTATGCCCGGTTCGGTAGCCAGTCATTTTAACGATCACCAGCCCAATGCTGAAGATGATGCCTGGAAAATCCAGCCAGAAGATATGGGTAAACTGATTGTTGATTTATTGGCCATGCCAGCAAGAACACTACCGAGTAAGGTAGAAATCAGGCCAACCACGCCGAAAGGGTAATGAAAGATTAATCATATTGTATAGTCATCAGCTACGTTCACTTAAGTCTGTGAGGAATCTATAAAGGTTTCCCACAGATTTGCTGATTCAGCGCCCATCAAACATTTTCATAGCAAGTTCATTACATTTTCATAATACCCTCACTGTCGATGCACTAAAATGCCCTGACTTTGTTACAAAATTTAAGAAAATATGCCCTTACTTTGTTACAAATAACATCTATTATAGTTCACTCAATCGACAACATCATCCATCTTACCTTATCCATTTTCCATAAAAAAAGGTCTCGATTTGCATCGAGACCTTTTTTTATGATTCTTTAAAGAATGCTTATTCAGCTACTACTTCAAAAGGAACCTGAACTTTAACTTCTTTGTGTAAGTTTAAGTTAGCCACATATTCGCCAACAAATTTAGGTTCAGTTTCGAAAGTAATACGACGACGGTCTACATCAAAGCCTTGTGCTTTTAATGCTTCAGCAATCTGGATTGTATTAACCGCTCCGAAGATTTTTCCGCTTTCGCCTGCTTTAGCACCGATTGAAAGTTTAACATCAGTTAAACGCTCAGCAACACCTTCAGCATCTTTCTTAATTTTATCTTGTTTAAAAGCAGCTTGCTTCAAGTTCTCAGCTAAAACTTTTTTAGCAGAAGAAGTAGCCAATGCTCCAAATCCTTGAGGGATTAAATAATTACGGCCATAACCTGGCTTTACTGTAACTACATCATCTTTCTCACCAAGGCCTTTAATATCTTGTTTTAAAATAATTTCCATATCTCTAGCCTCCTATTTTAATTGATCAGCAACGAAAGGTAACAAACCGATGTGACGGGCGCGTTTAACTGCCTGAGCCACTTTACGTTGGAATTTTAACGAAGTACCAGTTAAACGGCGTGGTAATAATTTACCTTGATCGTTAATAAATTTCAACAAGAAATTTGCATCCTTGTAATCGATGTATTTAATTCCGTTTTTCTTGAAACGGCAATATTTTTTACGGTTATCCTCTACTTTAGGGGCAGTTACGTATTGTATTTGTTCTCTTGCCATTACGCTGCAACCTCCTTAGTTTTTTTGTTAAAAGCACCACTACGCTTTTTCTCATTGTAAGCAACAGCATGTTTGTCTAAACGGATAGTTAAGAAACGCAACACACGCTCATCGCGTTTTAATTCAAGCTCTAATTTTGCGATCAAATCACCTGAAGATTTATATTCAGTTAAGTTGAAGAATCCGTTTGATTTTTTCTCAATTGGATACGCTAATTTTCTCAAACCCCAATTATCCTCTTGGACAATTTCGGCTCCGTTATCAACAAGGATTGCTTTATATTTGGCTAATGCCTCTTTAGCAACTTCTTCTGATAACAAAGGGGTTAGAACGATAACAGTTTCGTACTGATTCATTGTTATAAATTATGTTTTAATTTTTTAATCCCGAGGTATATTACGGGGATGCAAAAGTAACAATATATTTCTTAAAATCAAATGATTAATTAGATTTTATGAGGAAAAGAGGAGAATGGAAGATGTAAAATGGGATATGGAGGATGGAAGAGATAAACGGAAGATGTAAAAGGGAAGATGGAAGAACCCAATTTACCTGCGGAGAATGGAAAAGTAGCAAGACTTCGCCTCATCCATCTTACATAAAAAAAGGGAGACTATCTATCCGACAATCTCCCCTTATCAATTAGCTGTAATATTTAATACGTTTGTATCGTTTTAACAAAACTTTCATCTTTAAACTTAACCACAAAGGTTAACTCTTTTGAATCTGTTTTACTGATATTGAATTTTTTTGTTAACTGAGCTTTATCTTTAAATTCTTCTTTGTAAACCTCATCATTGTATTCGTTGTATACTTTAACTTCGATCGGATTTTTATCCAAGTTCTCTAGGTTAAGGGTAATCACTTGATCGTTTTTGGTATAAACCGGTTTAAATACGTTAGATACTTTTGGCTCTGATACAAGTGCCTCACCATCTTTGATGGTTACTGTATATTTAGCCAGTTTTAATTCAGACTCAACTTTAAGCACATAGTTTCCATCAGGAAGTGCGTTTAAATCATAAATCTTACTTGAGAAAGCTGAAGCATGGATATTTTCTTCAAACAAAACTTCCTCATCTGCACCAATCAGCGACAGATTAACGTCTTCTGCCTTATCTACAGAAAAACGGATAAACTTTTCTTTTTCGCCTTTTACTTTTAGCGTAAAATTATCATCGTTAGCGTGAACACCCGTAGCAGTAAAAAATAACGCTGCTATTAAACCGATTTTTAAGAACTTTTTCATAACCAATATTTTTAAAGAGTTAATAATTATATGACACCACTAAGGTACAGAGGTATCTGAAGGATAGATGATTGCATATTTTCCAATATCTATGCTATATTACCCCTAACTAACTGTTATTTTAACAAAACCTATAATAAAGCATATTTTTTATGTATTTTGGAGCAATAATTTAGTAAATCATGAAGCCCAGTTTTGAAGTTGTTGAGCCTTCTTTCGGAAGTTCATTTTATTATTCAAAATATGTAGAGAACGCCAATAATATGGCGCACCTCTGGCATTATCACCCTGAAATTGAAATGGTGTTTGTTAATGGCGGAGCCGGGAAAAGGCAGATCGGCAGCCACGTATCCTATTACACCGAAGGTGATTTAATCTTAATCGGCAGCAATCTCCCCCATTGTGGCTTTACCGATACCAATACCGGGAATAAAAACGAAACAGTCATCCAGATGAAACCCGATTTTTTGGGCAGCACTTTTTTAGGTCTACAGGAGATCAGAGGCATACAAGAATTGTTCGACAAATCGAAGGCCGGAATTGCTTTTGGCCATGAAACCATGCAAACAGTTGGCGACAGAATAGAAATGATGGACGATCAGCCGCCTTTTGAAAGACTTTTAACTCTACTCAGCGTGTTAAAAGAACTCGAACATTCGAAAGATTATAAGATTTTAAATGCCGATGGATTTTCGATGGAAATGCAGGTGCAGGATAATGACCGCATTAATATGATCTTTAACTATGTAAAAGACCATTTCCAGGAGCAAATCAGCTTACAGTATATTGCAGAAATGTCGAGTATGACTGTTCCCTCATTTTGCCGGTATTTCAAAAAAATCACCAAGAAAACATTTACACATTTCGTAAACGAATACCGTGTAGTTCATGCATCAAAACTTTTGGCCGAAAAACCAACCAGCATTGCCAATATTTCTTACGAAAGCGGTTTCAACAACTTTAGCCATTTTAATAAATTATTTAAGGAGTTTACCGGCAAAAGTGCTTCAGAATACAGGCATGAGCTAAAGTCTATTATAAAATAATAGGTTATTTGCTTAAGTAATGAGTATATTCTGTATAGTCTGCCTTTTCTCTTCTAGGCCCTTCGACAATGAAAACAAAAGATTTTTTATCAATGCTCACCAATCTGCACGGATTTACAAGCCCTGTATTTACTTCAAACCTACTATCTGAAATCACTTTATAGGTGTTGTTAGAAATCTGATCAAAATACTGTATTGCTGTTCCGTCTTTTTTAAAATGATAATATTCTCCCCTGGTTGTCGCAATATATTGTTCATTTAGCAATTTACCGGTATAATCGTAATTCTTTTCAACCAGTTTCACATATTTCCAGTCGCCAATAATTTTGCTTTTGAAATCATCTATTGGCTCTTTTTTACAAGAGGTTACGATTAGTAATAAACATGATAAAAGGCAGTGAATGAGCGTTTGGCGTTTCATAAAAATATTTTCACGAAGATAAATTTTAGCCATATATAAATAAAAATATTTTTAAAATTTAAATTCAAGAATTTAGATGGATTAAATCGGTGATTAAATAATATATTGGAACAGTTTTTAAGATATGAACAAGCCTCTCCTATTGATATTTTTAATATTTGCTAACCTGATCAGCCTCTCCACTTATGCACAATATGTAGAGATCAATCTGGTTAATTGCAAAATAAGTGAAACCGAGCAAAAGAAGATAGAAAAACTGATTGCATATGAGCGCATGTTTTGCAATGAAATTTTCGAAACCAGAGAGAACATTACCGCACCTGTTAAAATAAACCTCTATGGAAAAAGTAAAGATTATCGGTTAGCGCAAAAAACATATAGTGCACCAATAAATAGTGCTGGATTTTACATTGCCGCAATTAACGAAGCCTTTGTATATAAGAGCAGCGATTTCATTTCGGTAGCACTCCATGAGGCAAGCCATAGTATTTTTCAGTTTAATTTTAAAAAATCGCCCAAATGGTTAAATGAAGGGCTTGCAGAATTTTTCGAAACACTAGATTTTGACAGCGAGGGAAATTTATACTCCTATCCGCAAAGCGGTAGAATTAAAAGTATAAAAGCGGGAATAAATTCAAAAGACACTGAAAGGTTAAAAAATTTCTTTAAAATATACAGCGGTTCATTTTACGGACATGATGTAGACGACAATTACAACACAGCATACAGTGTGATCTACTTTTTTATAAAATCTAAAAGAACAGACTTGCTTAAAAAAATAATAAAGCTAAATACTCAGGGTTACGATACCGATAAAGCGATTGAACTTACTTTTGGTAGCTTTGACTCGTTTGAAGAAAGATATAAGCTATTTTACAACTATCATAAGTAACTTTGTTCTTTTAACCTTAAGCTTAAACCTCCAGTCTTTTCATATTACAACTTTTCAACATTCCAACCTTACCACATTCCAACTGATAAAAAATTCCTATTTTCGTGCCGATGGAAAATTTTATCGTTTCTGCCCGTAAATACCGCCCAGCCACCTTCGAAACCGTTGTTGGCCAGCAGCACATTACAGGTACGTTAAAAAATGCCATTAAAAACAATCAGCTTGCCCAGGCATTTCTATTTTGCGGACCTCGGGGTGTAGGTAAAACAACCTGCGCACGTATCCTTGCAAAAACCATTAACTGTACCAACCCTACAGCAGAAATGGAAGCTTGTGGCCAATGCGATAATTGCCTTTCTTTCCAGAACGGGCATTCTTTTAATGTTCACGAATTAGATGCGGCCTCAAACAATTCTGTTGATGATATCCGTAGCTTAATTGAGCAGGTGAGAATACCGCCACAAGCCGGAAAATATAAAATCTATATCATTGATGAGGTTCACATGTTATCACAAAGTGCATTTAATGCCTTTTTGAAAACATTGGAAGAACCACCTTCTTATGCTATTTTTATCCTGGCCACTACCGAGAAACATAAAATCCTGCCAACCATTTTATCGCGTTGCCAGATTTTTGATTTTAACCGGATCCAGGTAGAAGATATTGCCACTCACTTATCAACCATTGCCCAACGCGAAAATATCGCTTTTGAAAGTGATGGATTGCACATTATTGCCCAAAAGGCAGACGGTGGATTGCGTGATGCACTTTCAATGTTCGATCAGATTGCCAGTTATGCAAACAAGAACATTACTTATAAGGCTGTAATCGATAACCTTAATATTTTAGATTACGATTATTTTTTCAAGCTCACCTCTTATTTAACCGCAGCAGAAGTTAGCCAAACCCTACTCCTGTTCGACGAAATTTTAAATAACGGTTTCGATGGCAATAACTTTATTAATGGTCTGGCCACTCACTTCCGTAATTTATTGGTGGGTAAAGATGCATCGACCATTAAACTGTTAGAAGTTAGCGAAAACATCAAACAAAAATATCTTGATCAGTGCAGGCAAACAGAATTATCATTTTTGTTAACGGCATTAAACCTGGCCAATACCTGCGATCTAAATTACAAGAATTCTAAAAACCAACGTTTACAGGTAGAGCTGGCACTGATTAAAATGTGCCATATCCGGTCAGTCGTCAATTTAGCACAACAGCCTTTAAGCCCTAATAACACAGCAACTGACGTAGATCAGGATAAAAAAAAAACTAATGTCGTAGCCGGACAGGCAGAAACACCAACGCCAAAAACAGAAATCGAAACTACGGTGCCTGCCGCAGCTCCCGTTGTTAAAAGTGCTGTTTTACCTCATATTCCTACAGAAGAAAAACCAAAGGAAAATCTGCGGGTTGGTCCGCCGCCATCGGCAACTTCCATCAGTATCAATATTCCGAAAACAAACGCAGTAAGTTCCCTTATCCCTTCATTAAATGATCTGGAACGTATAGCCCAGGGAGATGACGATGACGGCCCAAAGAAAGTGACCGGTGATGCCCGTGAAGCATTTAGTTACGACCGTTTACTGGAAGTATGGAATGTCTTTACCCAAAAGATGAAGGCTACCGATAGGATTAATCTTTTTACCATCCTAAATAATTTTGCGCCAACACTTTTAAATCCTGAACTGATCGAAATTTCAGTAGAGAGTAAAACGCAAGAACATCTTGTACAACAAGAATCTGTTGAACTTTTAAATTTCTTAAGGAACGAGCTCCGAAACTTTGGTGTTGAGGTTACCTATAAGTTAATGGAGCGCAAGATAGAAAACAGGCTCTACGGCAACCGCGAAAAGTATGATTACCTGGTAGCAAAAAATCCAAAACTCGACGAACTGCGCAGGAGATTTAATTTAGATGTTAATCCTTAGTCAGTTTTCGCTTAACAGCTTTCAGTTCTCGGTAGTTGAAAACTGCCGCCTGGAAACTACTAACTGGTTTTCGGCGTATCGTTAATCGGGTATCCTTCTTCATCTAAATCATCGCGATTATCTTCGGGTGTACGGGCAAGAATTTCATCTTCAGGGCTCAGTTTAACGCTTTCACCATGATCAACATGCATGCCTAATTCTTCCAGGTTATCTTCAGCAACCTCTTCATTACGTGCATATTCATCACCTACGTAGGGATTGGCCTCATCGTAGGTAGAATCATCATCTTTGGCACCAGCCGCTACGGTTTCGTATCCCATCGGATGATCGTAATCCTTATCCTTACCTTTTACATCAAGCTCATAACTTTGTTTATTTTCATCATAAGAGAGGTTCTCTTTATTGATTTCGCTATTTTCTGTGGTGCTATGTATTTTATCCTGCGATCCTTTATTCTCGTTACTTGCCATGATATGGGTCTCCTATAATTTATATGAATATAACAAAATGATATGGATAAGGTTTGTTCGTTGCAGCACAATCATAAAAATTATCTGGTTTTTGTGGGAAAGCAATACCTGTGGTACTTCGGTTATATCAGCCCCGCCCTCTGCTTAATTCCGATGAAAAATCGGAATAACGCTGCCGGTCGGGTTTATTTAACCTAGAACAGCAGTACTATTTAAGCCACCTAAACCCGATCAAAGCGAGACGCTACCGATCCTTCATCGGGAGCAGAAGCGGGAGCGGGACTGATATAACCTAAAAGCTTCTGCAACTGCTTTCCAAATACCAAAGTTTGTCAACGTTCTAAAAATGATTATATATTTAATAACGCTATGCCATTAAAAAGCCGCTCGATTTCACCTCAAAATACCAGAATATTTTAAGAGTTGTCAACTTCCGTATCAGTAGCACATTAAAGTTGACAACTCATAAAAAAAGCGTCCCGATTTTACACCGGGACGCTCCATTATCATTTAATTTAGCCTACAAAGAAGCCAAAGAAGTATTTAATGTTTCACTAGGTCTCATTGCTTTGCTTGCCAACTCATCATTAGGATTATAGTAACCACCAATGTCTTGAGGCTTGCCTTGAGAACTGATCAACTCTTCGTTAATTTTCGCTTCGTTTGCTAATAAAGTTTTAGCCAACGGTGCAAATCTTGCTTGCAAATCTGCATCCTTATTTTGAGCAGCTAAAGCTTCAGCCCAATATAAAGCTAAATAGAAGTGAGAACCACGGTTATCAATAGTACCTAATTTTCTACCTGGAGATTTGTCTGTTGCCAAAAATTTAGCGTTAGCCTCATCCAAAGCATCGGCCAGTACCTGCGCTTTTGTGTTGTTTTGTGTTTGAGATAAATGCTCCAAAGAAGCTTGAAGTGCCAGGAACTCACCTAATGAATCCCAACGTAAATAACCTTCTTCAATAAACTGCTCAATGTGTTTTGGAGCAGAACCACCAGCACCGGTTTCGAACAAACCACCACCGTTCATTAAAGGCACAATGGATAACATTTTAGCAGATGTTCCTAATTCTAAAATCGGGAATAAATCTGTCAAATAATCACGCAATACGTTACCAGTAACCGAAATGGTATCTAAACCTTTGCGGATACGCTCCAAAGTAAACTTCGTTGCCTCAATTGGTGCCAAAATACGGATGTCTAAACCGGTAGTATCGTGGTCTTTTAAATAGGTATTTACTTTAGCGATGATTTCTCTATCGTGCGCTCTTTTTTCATCTAACCAGAAAACCGCAGGGGTTTCCGATAAACGTGCCCTGTTAACCGCTAATTTTACCCAATCCTGAATTGGTGCATCTTTAGTTTGGCACATGCGGAAGATATCGCCTTTTTCTACTTTCTGATCGAAAAACACTTTACCAGCTGCATCTGTAACACGGATAGTTCCCGTTCCAGTAGCCTGGAAAGTTTTATCATGTGAACCATATTCTTCAGCTTTTTGAGCCATTAAACCAACATTGGGTACAGAGCCGATGGTGGTTACATCAAAAGCACCATTTGCTTTACAGTCATCAATGGTTGCAGTATAAACACCAGCGTAAGAACGGTCTGGAATTAAAGCGATGGTATCCTGTGCTTTACCTTCTTTGTTCCACATCTGTCCCGAAGTACGGATCATTGCCGGCATAGAAGCATCAACAATCACATCAGATGGCACATGTAGGTTGGTAATTCCTTTATCAGAATTTACCATAGCTAAAGCTGGTCCATTTTCTATGGCTTGCGCCAAAGCGGCTTCAACTTCTGCCTGTTTAGCGTTGCCTGCAATCTTCGCATAAACATCACCTAAACCATTTCTGGTATCGATGTTCAGTTCCTTAAAAAGATCGGCGTATTTAGTAAAAACATCTGCGAAATAAACTTCAACAATAGCACCGAAAATAATTGGATCGGAAACCTTCATCATCGTTGCTTTTAAGTGCGCAGATAACAATACGCCTGCTGCCTTAGCTTCAGCAATTTCTTTGGCTACAAAAGTTTTCAATGCCGATAAGCTCAATGCAGAACTATCGATCACCTCTCCTGCTTTTAATGGCGATAAACCTTTTAATTCAGTTACAGTACCATCAGCAGCTACAAATTCTATTTTAAATTGACCTGCTTCGGCAACAGTTGTAGATTTTTCTGAACCATAAAAATCGCCTTCAGTCATGCTGACCACTTTAGTTTTCGAATCTGCCGACCATTTACCCATCGAGTGTGGGTTTTGTTTAGCGTAGTTTTTAACGGCTTTAGGCGCTCTACGATCAGAGTTACCTTCACGTAAAACCGGATTTACAGCCGAACCTAAAACTTTTGCATATTTAGCTTTAATTGCTTTTTCTTCATCGCTCTGTGCATTATCAGGATAATTTGGAATTGCAAAACCCTGCGACTGTAGCTCAGTAATTGCATCTACCAATTGAGGGATAGAAGCAGAAATATTTGGTAATTTGATAATGTTAGCTTCTGGAGTGGTAGCCAAAGCACCCAGCTCTGCTAAAGCGTCACCAATTTTTTGATCGTCTTTTAAATACTCAGGAAAGTTTGCCAAAATTCTTCCTGCTAAAGAAATATCTCTGGTTTCTACATCAATACCAGCTGATGCGGTAAAAGCTTGTACGATAGATAAAAGTGAGTAGGTTGCCAACATAGGCGCCTCATCGGTTTTGGTGTAGATAATTTTTGATGTATTTGACATGTTTATATTGATTTTGCTTATTAAGGTTAATTATTCAATCGGTTTCTAGGTTTGTAAACCAATCTTTTTAAAATCGCCTAAAGATAAAATAATCGAATGAATTAAGGAACATCGCAATGTTATTTATGGTGTAGATTGTTCCATCCTTTATATATATAAGGTAAAATATTAATGATGTTCAGATATCATTTTTTGGAGCGCAAGGTCATTTGCAATTATTAAAGTCATTCCTGCTCTCTGCTTTACTTCGTGTTCGCTCCGATCAGGGCTAGAAACTTAAGCCTGTGCTATGGAAAAACAGCATAGTAGCAGAAAACTACCAAAACTAAACCTGATCGAACGGTCCCGATTTTTCATCGGGAAAGGTAGAGCAGTAAGAAAGCAACCTATGGAATGCTTCAACTGCTTTCCAAAAAAATAAGCAGCGATGTAATAAGGTCTGGTTTTATCTGTTTTTAGTTCAAGATCTATATTTTTTTTACTAACCTTTTCTTTGGCTAAACTTTTGTAGCGTCAAAAGCATATATCTATCTATTTAAATATTTTAATTGAAATGACCGAACCTACCTTAGATCAACAGTTAAATGCCCGTAAATTCGAAGAGGCCAAAAGCCTGATGCAGAACGGCCAAAAACTCTCCAAAAACTTACAAGAACATCAAAAATCTTCTATTTTTGATAACCTCGTTAGAGAGAAACAGTATGAAATCCTGAATATGATGCTGAAAGACAAAACCATCGAAACCGATATTTATGAATTCGATAGTTTTGACAAAAGCATTTTTCAGGCTATTGTTCGGAACCTTGGCAATGAAGATGAAGACATCGCATTTTTCAATGAATTTATTGCCCATTTCGATAACTTAAATGATGAGGTAAACACCAAAACACTATTAAGTTATCTCTTCGAAAACGGGGTGAGTTTAGCCGTAATCAAAGCCGGCATCAACGCAGGTTGCAGCGCTAACTTCAAAAACAATGCAGAAGAAAACTACATCCATCAGGTAGTAAAAAGCAGTTTCCGCAGGCATAACCTAAATGACGAACAGGCTACTGATCTACTTAAAGGATATATCGATGTTCTCCTTAACGAAGGTGTTGATATTAACGAGGGCAGTGTGGTGCAGGAAACCCCATTAATTACCGCAATAAAATTTAACAAGAAAAATTTAATTGCCCATCTACTCGAAAATGGTGCCGATCCCAATCATACTGACCGCGATGGAAACTCAGCTTTCTTTTATGCAGTGGCGCACCTGCAAAGCGAAAATATATACGATACCTTGCGCAATTATGCCTCAGCACAGTTCGATCAAATAAATAAAAATGGGGTAACACTTTTATTCGAATATGTGCGGATGATGTCGAACAGTGAAAGTGGCATCAACTTCCTTAAAAAACTGATTGAAGATGGCGCTGATTTATATCAGGCTAGTACCTGGTATAGTGCAGATAAAACACCACTGGATTTAATTGCCGAAAAACAGGCTGATATTTTACAGGCCGTTCTAGAAACCGGACAGGTAGATGTCAACAGGACCGATAATGAAGGGAATACCCTGCTACATAAAGTTTGTGCCTACAATGTAAACTACGAAGCAGAAAAAGCAAAAGAAACCTATAGAAAAGTAAAGCTCCTGCTCGAAAACGGAGCAGATATTGCGGTTACAAACGATCAGGATCAAACCGCACTGATGCTTGCATCTGATGATAACCTGAAAATAAAAACTGTTGAACTGCTCATGAAACAATCTTAAAATATGTCGATGTCATTTATTATTGCCTGCGAGAGCGGCAAGCGCAAAATAGCCGAACTTTTATTGGCCAACCAAGAGGTAGAGGTAGGATATACAGATGAAAAAGGTAGAACAGCTCTCCATTATGCCGCCCACCGTGGGTATTTAGACCTTGTACAGATTTTAATAGATTGTGGGGCAGCTTTAGATTACGAAGATCATGCTGGCGAAACACCTTTTTACTTTGCCTGTTTACAAAAACAGAAACAAACCGCACTGTTTCTTTTAGATAAGGGTGCAAGAGTTGATATTAAGGATTTTAAAGGCAACAGCTTATTACACCTTACTGCTCAAAGCGGACAGATTGAAGTGTTAGAAAAACTACTCGATCAAGGCCTTGAAGTTGACGGTGAAAATAACGAGGCAGAAACCCCTTTGCTTATTGCTGCAAACTGGAGGAACAAAGAAATTGTTCAAAAATTATTGGAATTCGGTGCCAATATCAACACCACCAATAAACACGGCGATTCACCTTTAATTTTTGCGGTTAAATCTAAAAACACACCAATGGTTGAGCTTATTCTCGAAAAAGGTGGCAATATCAACCACGTTAATCATGTTGGAGAATCGGCCTTATTAATTGCCTGTTATGATGCCAACAGGATGTTAACCAAAATATTGGTAGAAAAGGGCGCAGATGTATTCGTTTCGTCAAAAGATGGCCTGTCGCCAATCTGGTATGCCTGCGCCAATAACCAGAAAGAAATTGTTGATTTATTTTTGGCCAATGGTATAGATGTAAACTATGCAAAACCACTTTCAGGTAACGACGATTCGATGTATTCGTATTTAGAATGGGTAGAAACCGCCAATAACATTTCCATTTCTGCCAGCTTCTCTTTCGATAACCATTACAACTATGGAGGCGAAAGTATGTTACATGTAGCAGCCAAAAGCGGCCACTTAAGCATGTTAAAGCTATTAACAGAAAAAGGTGCAAATGTTAATATTCAGGATGAAAGCGGGAACACAGCTTTACATTACTCGGCTGCCAATGGTAAAAAAGATGCAGTAAAATTTTTACTCGAAAAATCAGCCGATCCAAGCATTGTAAATGTAAAGGAACAGAAAGCAATAGATTATTCGAATATTAAGGGTTTTAATGAAATTACAGAACTCTTGTTAAAATTTGGTCCCTCAAATATTTCTAACCAGCCAACTAAGAGTGCAGCACTTGCTGAAAACAGTACCGAGCAGGCTAAAAATGATATCACATCAAAAAAGCAGGCGCTCTTAGATCTGAAAGAATTATTAGATGCCGGTATTTTATTGCAGGAAGAATTTGATGCAGAAAAGACCAAAATATTAAAAGGTTAAGTTAGCTGCCATAGTCGTCATTGCGAAGCCAATTTTTCATTGGATGAAGCAATCTTAATGCGCTCGCTAATAGCGATCGTTGTAAGATTGCTTCGAAGGCTGAAAAAGCCTTCTTATAATGACGATTATTATATAGAAATATACAATTGGCGGCAAAATGGGGAAATGACGCTAATTCTATATTGTTCATTAAAATTTTAGTTATAAATTTATGCTTAACAATTTTCTTAGCCAAATGATCAAAATCGGGCCAAGAAAATTCAATTTTAATGCTCACACAAATGAAAAACCGCACCAGAATTAAACTGCAGTTATTTGCCCTTATTATTTTTACTATTGTGATATATAGCTGTTCGCCTAAACTGTACCTAGATGAAAACAAACGCTATCAAGCAGGAACATTAACCGATTCACAAGTAGATTCTCTTCATGTTTTTTTAAAAGAAAACCAAAGACTTGTCCTAAAAGATACCATTATCATCAAATACGATTTCAACAAAGATGACTGCTGGAAAGACCTTAGCTATCAGAACGCAGAGTTTTTGAACAATGTAAGGTGGACCTTTCAAAAAAACATTCTCGAGAAAGCCGAGGCCAGACCAAAAGTTGCCATTTACCAATACCGGGAGGAAGGAAAAAGTTTCAGCCCGGTTAAATCGAAGGGTTTAGAAATAGAAACCGATTCTGGCTTTCTTAAAAAATTACTATTTAAAGAAGCAACTTCTTGTGGAACCTCAGCAATTATCCTTCCGAACGGAAAATTCTTACTGGTAAAATCAGATCCGCAATTCTCTGCGTTAATATTAAACGCTAAAGACATCGAAAAAAAATTACAGGAAAACTTAGTTAAATAATCTAAAATAAGTAAAATTTTCCAAAACGGGCTAATGTGCAAATGTAAAGCGCTATGCTGTGAAACCCACCCGAATGCAAAGCCCGACAAAATGTATCCCTAAACGATTCAACATGGAACCAACACTAACGGCAAAGGAAATCTATGATGTTCTACGTCAGACATTACCACAGCAGAATGACTTTGCATCATGTGACTATACAGACGAGCTTAAAGAACTATTAGCTTTCGGGGTGACCAGCAAGTTGAAATTTTTAGATCTTATTGTCAAACACAGAAAAGAATTACTTTCAATAGATGAGGCTCCTTTAGATGATTTCCATATTCAACACTATAAGTCTGAATATGGTGAAGAATATATGGACGACAGAATCAAAAATAAGTTTTGGTTTGCCTATCCCGCGTTAATCAGAATCACTTTGGAATTAGAGTTTGGAGAAAAATATAAATCCTATGCAAATAAAAGAGATAATATATGATCTGCCTTCCACTAAAAGCGATTTTGCTAAATTGGCGGAAAATCATTTAAATCTTTCAAGTTTTTAATAAATTTATCCTAACCGCCACCATTCGCCAAGCCCCAAAACTTTAGCAAACATTAAAGACAATGAGTGAAATCCTAGTAGAAAAAAACGAAGAAGAAGAACTTCCAATACCACACATTTGGAGACCCATTTTTAAAAACATAGTTACGGCATTTGTAAATAAAGACTACAACCTAAGTTTAGGTGTGAATAATGTAAATCTTGTTTCAGATGAAACTGCGGAACAAATACAAGAGTACATCGAGGACTACGGAGAGGAACTCATTGATTTACCAGACGAAACTTGGGATACATCTGTTTACATTTATTATGGTGAATATTGGAACGTGATAATTGACCTCTTCACTAAAAATGAGGGTTTAAGTGATTTAGTACTTAACGTTGAAGTAAGGGAAAAAGACAATAATTATGTTGTTGATATCTATTTGGTTTACGTCCCATAACACAAATAAAGAAACGTTTGCTAAAGACGAGTGACTAAAGCCCCATCCACATGAAAACAAGAATAATGTATATCGAATTTAAAGGAGAGAGTTTGACAGGTGAGGCTAGGATCGGAAGAGTACAATTTTCCAAGACCGGAAAATCGATTCACTACGATGGAAAAACCTTTCAAACTTTAGGTGGACAAGGATATAAGGCTAACTATTTTGATGTAGAGACTGGAGAACATTATTGGATTTCGGGATGCAAAAAAGACGGAGGTGACAGGCTCTACGGAGAAAGAATCCCAATTCATATTGACGAAGATGTAAAGGAAGAATATTGGAAAGAAATTCGAAACCGCCCAAACAACACGAATAACAAAGCAATAAATACAAAATGACTCAGTGACAGTGCCGTACCAGCAAAGTAAAAATGGTTATGTGGCAGCTTAAAACGGAACATCGAAAATGAATTGGGAAGATTTAAAAGTCTACACCCCTTTAAAAAAGGAGCGCTTAAAAACAGCTTATAAAGACTTAACTAAGATTATTGCTGATAATCTTAGTGCAGACGGCTTTAAGCTAAAAGGAAGAAAACTTATCAAACAATCTAATGACCTTTTTCATATAATTCACCTTGACACAAGAGGGAGTTGGATGGGAACTTCTGACGGCTTTAAAACTGAAATCTCTATTTGCTCTATTTACGATGCTGACACTTTTATTTTAAACTATGAACTGACAGCATCAAAAAAAATTGAAGACTTAATTGCAAAAATCAGAAATTACTACCGAATTACTCAGGAATATCCACTTTTAGCCGATTTTTTGACGAGAAAAATTCGGGAGAGCATTTTACCATACTTTTCACAATACAAATCTTCGAGAGACGTTTTGAACAATCTGACAAAATTTAAACTTGATAATATAACCGAGATTACCGAAAGAAATGCTAATCTCATTTTATATTGTGAGTTAGCAAATAAAGCAGCATTAAAAAGTTCTGAAATTCTTATAGACAGATTGACAAAGTATAGAAAAATTAAACTTGACGACAAAATAGTTAAACATACGGAATTTCTTTTAAGCCTAATAAATGGGAAGTTATTGAAGAAATGCTTGACGACAACAAAAGACAAGTATTTGAAAAATTTAAAATTAAAGTACTGTGAAATAAAGCAGACTGCATAACATCAGTTTGCCAATATAACGGCTGAAGCACTTCTATGAAACATCTGCACTAGGTTGAATGGCAAGAATTCTATTGAACTTTTATGCTAAATTCCGCCACATCGCCAAGCGGCAAAACGTTATGTTCTATTTTGCTTTGCCCATACAGGTTTTGAGTTAGAAACGATTTAACAAAATTTAACTAAAAAATTAGGTATAATGCTGTAATTTAGTTTTAACTAATCGCTTTCAAACTAATTACTGGAAATTTATGCTCAAATTCCTTTGCTACGCTCCTATAATCTTAAAAATGCATCATCTTTTCGGTGACAAGATTTCTGTTGGTCAAACAACATCTCAATTTTAAAAAAAATTATATAAAAGTACTTCCCTGTTGATCTAGCATTCAACCAGGGAAAATATTATGCGCTCTCCAGGAAGGTACTCCAGGGTACTTTCCTTTTATTATTCTAGGGTTGTGGCAATTATGCCCTGGCTAAAAACTTCTCCCCGTTTTCGATGTTATATTTTTGAGACAAATTCTTAATCAAAAATCGGTTAACATGAAAAACAAGATTTTTTACGCATCAATGCTTTCCACTGCCCTCCTCTTTGGATGCCAATCCAATTCTAATTCACAAAAACAGGGAGAAGATACAACAGTTACAACCAAAAATGGTGCTATAGATTTACCCGCACCCGATACGAATGCAGCCAAAAGTAAATTTAGCAAAGTTATCGGTTGGCCTGAAGGTAAAACCCCTATTGCTCCAGAGGGTTTTGTGGTAACCAAATTTGCTTCGAACATTAAAAGTCCACGCAATACTTATATTGCCCCAAACGGGGATGTGCTTGTGGCCCTTTCTAATTCAGAAAGAAGCACTGTAGAAGCAGTGGCAAATACCATAACAGGTAAGGCTAAGTCTGAAGTACCTGGCAAAAGTGCCAACGCAATTTTGCTATACCGCGATCAAAACAAAGATGGCAAGCCTGAAACCGTTACTACATTTTTGAATGGCCTTAATCAACCTTTTGGAATGCTAATTATTGGTCATTCATTTTATGTAGCCAATACCGATGGATTGTGGCAATATCCGTATAAAACCGGCGATACCAAAATCACCGCAACAGGAAAAAAAATCTTGAGCCTACCGGCCGGTGGATACAACAATCATTGGACGAGAAATCTAATTACCAATGCAGATAAAAGCAAAATCTATATTACCGTTGGATCGGGCAGTAATGTTGGTGAAAATGGAATGGAAAATGAAGTAAGAAGAGCCAACATATTGGAAATTAATCCAGATGGAACAGGTGAGAAAATTTATGCCAGGGGTTTGCGCAACCCCGTGGGTGTAGATTGGGCACCAGTTACAAACATGCTTTGGACAGCAGTAAATGAACGCGATGG
Source organism: Pedobacter psychrodurus (assembly GCF_004331735.1). Classification (GTDB taxonomy): domain Bacteria; phylum Bacteroidota; class Bacteroidia; order Sphingobacteriales; family Sphingobacteriaceae; genus Pedobacter; species Pedobacter psychrodurus. Next base: position 198,958 of record NZ_SJSO01000002.1, on the reverse strand, counting down.
ATTAGGAGATGATCTTGTTCCAGATTATATAACCAGTGTTAAACCAGGCGCCTTTTATGGATGGCCATATTCTTATTTTGGTCAGAATGAAGATCCCCGTTTAAAAGGTAAAAATCCAGAGCTGGTTAAAAAAGCTATTGCTCCTGATGTTGCAGTGGGCGCACATACCGCTTCTTTGGGCTTAGCCTTTTACAAAGGCACAAAATTCCCAAAAAAATATCAGGGAGGTGCATTTATAGGTCAGCATGGGTCATGGAACCGATCAACGATATCTGGATATAAAGTGGCATTTGTACCCTTTAAAGATGGCAAACCAACAGGTAAACCTGAAGATTTCTTAAGTGGTTTTGTAGCTGATGCCGATAAGGCTGAGGTTTACGGAAGGCCTGTTGGTGTTACCCTAACGCCTGATGGAGCCTTATTGATTGCAGATGATGTTAGCGGCATCATTTGGAAAGTATCCGCTAAATAATTTATAAAATAACCGCAGGTTAGCAGAATATGCAGTAAATTTATCTGCCAATCTGTGGTTAAAACTATCATTCTATTGAAACCGAACCTTACTTTATTCTTAATTCTATTTTCTTTTACTGGTTTAGCGCAAACGATAAAACCTGATTCGACCAAAAAACTCGAAGAAGTTACCGTTAAAGGCTATTACAATTCGCATTCATTATTAAGATCGGTATCAGCCGTAACTTTGATTGATAGCAATTTAATCGGAAATCAGCCGAGCAGTTCCTTAGTGAGCACCTTAAACACTGTTCCTGGTGTAAGAATGGAAGAACGTTCGCCGGGTAGCTATCGTTTATCGCTTCGTGGCAGTTTACTCCGATCTCCCTTTGGCATTCGAAATATTAAAATTTACATTGATGATTTCCCCCTAACTGATGCAGGTGGTAATACCTACCTAAATGCCTTAGACGTTTCTGCGGTAGGTATGATAGAAATTTATAAGGGACCGGAAGCCAGTATTTTTGGTGCAAATATAGGTGGTGCCATTTTGATTAATCCTCCTGCCATAAATCATAATGAAATTAATATTTCAGCGATTGGCGGTTCCTATGGTCTCTTCCATCAAACTGCATCAATCAAACAGCAATATAAAAAGTACAGTTTCAGCTTTAGCGAAGGATATCAGAGAAGTGATGGCTATCGACAAAACAGTGCAATAGGCAGAAAATATTTTCAAACTTTGCAGCAATGGAATTACAGCAACGCTGGCAGTTTAAAAGCTTTTGCTTTTTATAGCGATTTAAATTACGAAACACCAGGCGGATTAACGGCTGCACAATTAGATCAAGATCCTAAACTGGCCCGTCCGGCAACCCCAACATTACCTGGGGCCATTTCACAGCAAGCTGCCATTTACAATAAAACCATTTTTGGAGGAATATCTAATTCCTATCAGATCAATAAACAGTTAAAACACGTTATTGCTTTGTTCACCTCTTATACCGATTTTAAGAACCCGTTTATAACCAATTATGAAAAACGCTACGAAAGTACGCTTGGATTAAGAACATTTTTAGAATACGCTCAGGCAAAAGAAAACATTAAATTTAATGTTCAAATTGGATTAGAAAGTTCTGCCACCAAAAGTCAGATTAAAAACTTTAATAACAATGGCGGGGAAGCTACCACAATGCAGGCATCAGACCGCTTAAAAGCCAGTCAGGATTTTGCTTACCTTAGATTAAACTTCGACATCAACAATAAATTTTTGATTGAGCTTGCATCGAGTTTAAACTTTTTTAGCTACAACTATGAAAGCTACTTCCCAGCAGTCATTTCTACAAAAGAGCGTAAGTTTAATACCCAATTTATGCCAAAGGCGGCATTATCTTACTTGATATCAAGTGATCTCTCCGTTAGGGCCTCAGTAAGTAAAGGTTATTCAACACCTACTATCGCAGAAGTAAGGTCATCTGATAACAACATCAATAATAACCTGCAGGCAGAGTCAGGCTGGAATTATGAACTGGGCTTGAGGTATAAAACAGGGAATAACCGTTTTTACGCCAACGGAAATATATTCCATTATCAGTTAAAAAATGCTATTGTAAGAAGGCTAAATCAAAATGATGCTGAATATTTCATAAATGCAGGTGGAACAAAACAAGAAGGCGTTGAATTAGAAACCGCCTTATGGATTATCAAAAACAATACTTCATGGCTAACAGGATTACAACTAAGAAGCAATTACACTTGGAGCCGATTTAAATTTGAAGATTTTGTAAGCGGCACTAACAATTATGCAGGTAACCAACTTACTGGTGTTCCAAAAAATATATGGGTTAATAGTCTCGAATTTAACTTCAAGAAAGATCTTTACTTCTTTGCTCAACACAACTACACCTCAGCCATTCCCTTAAATGATGCCAATACCACTTTTTCTAAAAGATACCATCTGCTTGAAGTAAAAGCCGGAATAAAAAATCTAAGATTAAGCAGAACCCGTCTTGATTTATTTGCAGGCTTAAACAATCTACTAAATGTTGATTACAGCTTGGGCAATGATTTAAATGCCGCAAATGGAAGGTATTTTAACCCAGCAGCAGGAATTAATTTTTACACGGGTCTTTCTATTAAACTGTAATCATTAAATCGCATCATATAAATCAAACATTTACATGATGCGATTATTCTACAAGCTAAAAAGCCTCTTGTTTTTCATTTTCTCTAATTACCACATCGCTAACTACTATGTCTACTGCATAACGTTTTTTCCCATCCTTACCGTCATAACTATTTGCCTGTAACCTGCCCTCTACAGTTAAGCCTGTACCCTTTTTAACCTGAGCTTCGGCAAGGTCGGCTTTTGCATTCCAGAAAGTTAAATTGAACCACTGTACTTTTTTTACGTCCTCACCTGCAGCATTTCTATAGCTTTCGTTTATGGCCAGGTTAACCCTCGCTAATTTTTGATTTCCAAAAGTTTTAATCTCTGCATCTGCTCCTGCAAATCCGCTCAATACTACTTTGTTAATTGCACTTTCCATGATCTTTAAATTTTAAGTTTCTAAATGTTTAACGAACAGTCATCACCTCGATAACCGACAGGACAAAAGTGCCAAGATGATCAAAAATTAGTCGGATTTTAAACATTTATAGTCGTTTATAAACGTTTATACACGAAAAATATGTATTTAAAGCCTCCAAATGATGTTTTATATTTTTTTTATTCCACCATTTATTTTATAAATTAGGTCATCATCCCATAATAATAAAAAAGAAATTATTATGGAACGTTTATGTTTAGACTGCGGAACCCTGATTAGAGGAAGGGCCGATAAAAAATACTGCGATGATGCTTGTCGCAACAATTATAACAATCGTTTAAAGATTGAAGACAATCTTGTGATCAAACGGGTAAATAGCATCTTAAAGAAGAATCGTGCCATTCTTGCTTCCCTTAACCCAAGTGGCAAGGCAAAGGTTACACGCAAAAAGTTGAACTCGGCAGGTTTTAATTTTGAATACCATACCTATAGTTATGAAACCCAGAATGGGAACACATACATTTTCTGCTATGAATACGGTTATCTAATTTTAAGTGAAGACACGTACCTGCTGGTAAAAAAAGAGGAAAAGCTTTGGTTAACGTAGTTTAAAACGCTTCGGTTTGCTAGTATTATATTCAGCATAAAAAGACGCATATAATCTCCCGTAAATTTCGCAGAAAAGCGCTGATTTGTAATTTACGCTGCGTTAATCTGAGTGATCAGCAGGAAATTAATAACCATTATACATTTAACTTATCACTAAATTTAAATACTTAAAATTTGTTGAAGGCTAAGCGTATGATTTTTTTATTCAGGAGGAGATGGTTAGATTTATCAGCTTATGATAAACTATAACAACAAGCTTTTTAAACCCATCAGCAATACAGAAAATGGCGAAACGTCTAATGAAACCATTTTTAGCTATAAACAAAAAGGAAATATCCTTACTGCCGAATACACGGGTGGAAAAATTATTTTTGGTCATTTAATTGGCTTAGTTGATGAAAACGGCAACATCGAAATGCACTATCACCAGGTAAATGATCAAGGTGAACTCATGACCGGAATCTGCAATTCAAAGCCAGAACAATTGGCCAATGGCAAAATTAGACTTCATGAAACCTGGCAGTGGACATCGGGAGATAAATCGAAAGGGCAATCGATCATCGAAGAGCAATAAGTTTAATTATTTAACTTATTGAGATATATAAGATTAGAAACTGTTTTAATTATAATTGAGAATAACAGACGAGTACAGCAGTAAATCCCTTAACGATCTTAATACCTTAATGGTCAAAATTGAATTTAGCCACCTATACTATCGAAAGCTAATTAAGACGGCGCTATCTAAAATATAAACCTTATATTCAATATTGATAATATACTTTAGATACTACCAATCATAGTTGAAAATCTTATTTTCGACCAATAGATCCCCGTTCCAATTTGTAAGCCCAATATGTCACTAAAAGAAAATGCGATAAACCAATTACCATTGATATTACTAACCGCATCCAATTTAGTTTACAGCCCGCTGGATTATCAAATAAATAACCTACAAATAGAAAGTGAAAGCCTGGAATATGCAGCCTGTACTTTTGAATTAGGTGGGCTAAAAATTAAACACCGCCTTTCTAAAATCACCCCAACCAAGACCGGGCAATTTGTAACCATATGGAAGCGGAATAAAGCAGGAATTACTGCTCCGTTTGATGACCAGGATGAATTTGACCTATTAATAATATCTGCTAATAGTGTTGACCTATCTGGCCAGTTTATTTTTCCAAAAGCCATATTGGTACAACATAAAATTATCACCAAAAATGGAATAGAGGGCAAAAGAGGGATCAGGGTTTATCCTCCCTGGGATATAGTGACAAATAAACAGGCAGAGAAGACCCAGCAATGGCAAACGCCTTATTTTCTTCAGATTGACACCAATGGAAATACCGATCTTGCAAGGGCAAAGAAATTAATTGGCAACTGAATTAAATACACAGGATTTTAAAATCCCGGTTAAACTTAGCAAGTTTCGGGTAGTTTACCGTTTCTTTCCAAACTACTTTTGGATATAAATTAGTCAAGACCATGAAAGTACAAGAAGAAATCAATTTCAATCGAATAGCCGAAGCCATTAGCTATATCAAGGCGAATTTTAAAACACAGCCTGGTTTAGAAGAAATTGCAGAACAAGTAAATTTAAGTCCCTTTCATTTCCAAAGATTATTTAGCGAATGGGCTGGTACAACCCCTAAGCGCTTTTTGCAATACATTAGCATTGGTTATGCCAAAGAAATGCTGAAAGAAAACCAAAGTTTATTCGATACCGCATTAGAAACCGGCTTATCAGGAACCAGCAGACTGCACGATCTTTTTGTAAACATTGAAGGCATGACACCTGGAGAATATAAAAACGGCGGTGAAAACCTTCATATCAATTATAGTTTTGCAGAAAGTCCGTTTGGTAATATCATTGTAGCCAGCACTTCAAAAGGAATCTGCCATATCGCTTTTTATGACGACGAAAACATTGCTTTTGCGAATTTGCAATGCCAATTCCCAGTAGCTCAATATCAGCAGATATTGGATAAAGAACAGCAAAATGCTTTATATATTTTCAGTCATGATTGGAGCAAATTGCACAAGATTAAACTGCATTTAAAAGGGACGGATTTCCAGTTAAAAGTTTGGGAAGCCTTGTTAAAAATCCCTATGGGCAAATTAGCCACCTATGGCAACATTGCCAAACAATTACAAAACCCTAACGCGTCCAGAGCTGTTGGTACAGCGATTGGCGATAATCCGGTAGCCTTTCTCATTCCTTGCCACCGGGTAATACAATCAAGCGGTGCTTTGGGCGGTTACCATTGGGGAGTAAACCGAAAAACAGCTATGATTGGTTGGGAAGCAGCAAAGACCAATGTTTAATCTATATGATTAAACATGTCGATATTTCAACAAAAGAATTAAAAAAGCGTTTTAGAAACAAAGATATTTGCCTCGGCGGAAATGCCAGATTGAAAATTTACGGGCTACTTAAATGCAGATCGGGAAAGCGGATGAAGAAAGAAAACCGTGTATTTTTCCATTCAATGGAAGAAGCACTTCAACATGGTTACCGTCCGTGCGGGCATTGCTTAAAAATAGCATATAAACAATGGATTTATTCAACACAACAATAGATAGTAACCAAAATCTGCTTCCACACGGCGGAACAGTAAATTATTATGGCAAGTTATTTTCGATATCGGAAGCCGATTATTATTTTGATATGCTGATGAAAACTATTGAATGGAAGAATGACGAAGCTTTTATTATGGGCAAACACATTATCACCAAAAGAAAAGTAGCCTGGTATGGAGATGAAGCCTATTCTTATACCTACTCCAATAAATCGAAAATGGCACTACCTTGGACAAAGGAATTACTGGAGTTAAAAAAAATCTCAGAAGAGCAAACAGGTACTGCATTTAACTCTTGTTTACTTAATCTATACCACAATGGTGATGAAGGAATGGCATACCATAGTGACGATGAAAAGGCTTTAGCAAAAGATTCTGCCATTGCATCATTAAGTTTTGGTGCAGAGCGAAGATTTCTCTTCAAACACAAAAAAACTAAAGAAACGGTAACCTTATTTTTAGAAAACGGAAGTTTATTGGTGATGAAAGATGAAACACAAACAAACTGGCTGCACCGCCTTCCACCAACCAAAAAAGTAAACAAGCCAAGGATAAACCTAACCTTCAGAACAATGGTGGTTTAGTTTAAATGGGATTTACTTAAGGAAATACAAAATATTGTCATCCTGAGGGATAATTTATTGTATAAAATCAATATAAATGAATGATTTTTTTTTGCAAATGTTAGATTATGAGGGTCGTCATTCCCAAATTGATTGGGAATCGTAATGCAAGCGCTTTAAGATTCCCGCCTGCGCGGGAAAGACGACCACTCTATTGGAATGTGTCAATATACAGCTTGTCGAAGGACAAATATTTTTGTTTCGACTAATAAAAGTTCTTCGACTACTTGTCCCGACTATTCGGGAGACTCAGACTAACAACAATTTTAATTGAGTTGAGGCATAGTAAAATCCTAGCCAATAACCTTCAAAAAATATTAGTGTTTAAACTCTTTAATATCTACAATACGGTCATCATCAGCACTATTCTTTAAAAAAGAAGTGCCATTTGCATTCACTACCCAGGTATAATCTCTTTGAATATTTCCAACAAGGGTTTCAGGTTCATTGATTAATGCTGCTGGCAAAGGAAGATTAAAAGTTTCGCCTGTTGCCGTATTTACCTGGTACAAAGAATTAGCGGTTAAAAAGGCTAAAGTGGTTTTATCACTAGAGTACATAAAAAATTTCCCCTGGATACGTTCATCAGGATTTTGTCTCTTAACCGGATAAACCCTTGAATTTATAGTAGTGATAAAGAAATCGTTATTAACCAAAATATTGCTACGGGTTAATTCCTCTAGCCCATTTGTGTATTTTTTATCTTCAGCACCTTTTGATGGCTTATTCAAGCTTACCACTTCGGTTTTTCCGTCGTTAACAGATATGATATAAAATGGAGCCATTTTGCCAGTTTCGTTTGCTACCTGAACCAATACGGCAGTTTTTTGCGTATTAATGAATGATGCAACAATAAATTTCTGCGCAGCGGCATTTGGAGCATCATCAACAATGATAGTGGTATCTTTATATTGAATGGCGAAGCGATCGGCTGCTGCCAAGGCGCCTGAATCTGTTTTTACTAAAGTAAGTACATTTTTCTTCGACTTCGGAAATACATTAAAATCGTCAGTGGTAGCAAATGGTCTGGCCTTGTAGGCTTTTTCTGATTTACCGCAGCCAAATAAAACAACGGAAAGTAAGAGTGCATAAAGCGTAATTTTCATAGGTATAATTCTTATTTATTTTTTTCGCTAATTTATAATCTTTCTAGCTTTTCTTTTGTTAAAGTCACCAGAAAATTACCACAGTTAATTAAAATTAAGCAATTAACAGTAATATACTTTCTGACTGTAAACTTATTCTAGTATAGGACCCTATAACAACCTATGTTACGAACTGCCGATTCTCGACTTTGGACTAAAGACTAAGGACTTAAAACTAATTTCCTTATTTTTGATCAACCGATAAGCAATGGCAAACACATCAAACTTTCTGACTAAAAATAAAAGTATAGTCTTATATGGGTTATTCCTGGCTGCATTGCTTTTTTTATTGAAGTGGCTTGAGCTTCGTTTCATGATCATGAACCATGCTTTCGAAATTTATGCAGGTTCAATAGCGGTTCTTTTTACCGCTTTGGGCATTTGGCTGGCACTTAAATTAACCAAGCCCAAAACCATATTGATCGAAAAAGAAGTTTTTACCGAACGAGGAACATTTATCCTCAACGAAAAAGAACTTATCAGGCTTAATATCAGTAAAAGAGAGTTAGAAGTTTTAAAGCTCATGTCAGAAGGGCTGAGCAATCAGGAAATTGCTTTAAAGTTATTCGTTTCTTTAAATACAATCAAAACTCACAATGCCAGGCTTTTCGAAAAACTAGAAGTAAAACGCAGAACACAAGCCATAGAAACAGCTAAAAAACTCAGCATTATTCCATAGACGGCTAGTACTTAAGTATTAAATAGCTCTGGTTTTTAAAAATCACCCTAAAGTATGAGGATTAGAACAAATAATCGGAGCAATTTTGTGGTCTAAACCTCTTAAAATTATAAACAGATGAAAAAGAACGTAATTGTATTCGGATTAATTGCTGGCTTAATTGTATCCGTATTAATGGTACTCTCTATGGCAAGATGTTACAGCGACCCGAGCCTGGAACACAGCATGCTTATTGGCTACGCTTCTATGGTGCTGGCATTCTCCTTTATTTTTGTGGGCATAAAAAACTACCGGGATAAATATAATGATGGCCTGATCACTTTTGGAAAAGCCTTTAAAATCGGATTATGCATCAGTCTAATAGCCTCCACCATTTACGTTTTGGTATGGTTGGTTGATTATTATGTATTCATGCCAGATTTTATGGATAGATATGTTGCTCAGGCGATGAGAGAAGCCAAAGCGAGTGGTGCATCAACAGCAGAACTTGCTGAAAAAGCTAAAGATCTTGCAGCTAATCAAGAATTGTATAAAAACCCTATAATGGTTATTTTGTTTACCTATATGGAAATTTTACCTGTTGGCATATTAGTGTCGCTGGTAGCTGCACTCATCTTGAAAAGAAAACCAAGCGTACCACTAACCGCAGAAGCCGCCTAGTTTGGCGGCTTCGACATCTGATCAATCTTACTAATTTAATCTTTAAACAACCATGTACACCATTCCCTTTACCAATATAGATTGGAGCAACGTAGAAAAAGTAGAATATCTGGGCGAAACGGGTACAGCAACCTGGCAAACTTTAAATTTTGATGGCTTGAGAATAAGGCTCGTAACCTATTCTGCGGGTTATCTTGCTGACCATTGGTGCCAGAAGGGCCACATTGTGCATTGTTTAACAGGTAGCTTTATAAGTGAAATGGAAGATGGAACAACATTCACGCTTAGCACGGGGATGACGTATGTAGTTTCTGACGATTTAAGTTCACACCGGTCAGTATCGCAGGAAAGCGTGAAACTTTTAATCATTGATGGCAGTTTTTTAAAGCCAAGTTAATGAAGATTTTTGCCGAAACAGCACGTTTAATTCTACGGGAGCTAATGCCAACAGATGCAGAAGGCATGTTTGAGATGGATAGTGATCCTGATGTTCATCTTTACCTGGGAAACAAGCCTGTAAAAACAATAGAACAGAGCAAAGCAGAGATCGAATTTATCAGAAAACAGTATATCGATAATGATATTGGCAGATGGGCGGTTATCGAAAAAGCAACGGGCAATTTCATGGGCTGGTCTGGCTTAAAGCTAATTAAAGAAACTGTCAATAACCATAGCCATTATTACGATCTTGGTTATCGGTTTAGCAAACGGTATTGGGGAAAGGGCTTTGCTACTGAAACAGCAATAGCGGCGCGAGACTATGGTTTTAATGAACTAAAGCTGAATGAGATTATCGGCATAGCGGATGTTGGCAATTTGGGATCTATCCATGTGCTGGAAAAAGTGGGATTAAAACGGATTAACATATTCGATTACCATGGTATAAAACACCATTGGATGAAGATTGAAAAATCAGTTTAGCTTAATCAAAAGCTGATTTTACTTTTTATGGTTTAGTTTTTGATGCTAAAAAGGAAATCATTTAAACCTTACATTATGAAACACCTTATTTTCTGCGGAATGCTGATCTTATTATTGAGTTCTTGTAAAGAAAAATTAGATCCGGCAAGCTTTAACAATACAAAATGGGAGTTAACAGAGCTGCCAGGTTTAACTTTACCCACAGCAGCAAAAGCAACCCTAAACTTTGCTGATAGCCTTAAAATCAGCGGAAAATCGTTCTGTAACAATTACGGCGGCCAGGGAGAAATTGCAGATAATAAAATAACGGTTAAAAATGTTTTTGGCACAAAAATGTTCTGTCAGGAAACTGATGCAGCCGAACGCGCTTACCTACATGCGCTTAACCAGATTAATGGTGCTAAAATAACGGATAATAAACTACATCTGTTAAATGGAGATAAAACCTTGTTGGTTTTCACCAAAACAAACTAGAATCTTTACATGCATAAAAAAGGCTGAATAAAGTATTTTTACTATTTTCGGCCTTTTGAGTTTAACGCAGGAGTGATGCCATCCATAACAGAAGATCTAAAATTTTTTTTCTCGACCATAAGAAAAGCATTTAATTTATTTCAGGAGAATGATCCCTTACGCCTGGCTGGTGCTACTGCTTTTTTCACCAATTTCGCCTTACCCCCCATATTAATTATCCTGATCAGGCTGTTTGGTATGTTTACCGATAGACGTTTATTGGCTACACATCTTTTTGAACGTTTGGCTAGTATTCTCGACAATGAAAGTATTTTACAGATCAGAACCACTTTAAGAAACATCCGTGGTATCGATCAGGCCTGGTATGTTACTTTGTTCAGTTTTATATTTTTCCTTTTTGTAGCTACCACCCTATTCAATGTGATTAAAAACTCTTTAGAGCAGATCTGGAATATAGGCCAAAAAGATAAAAAAGGAATCATCAACACCCTTAAATCGAGAGCCATATCTTTTACAATTATCTTATTGGCTGGGATATTATTTTTTATCGGTTTACTGGCCGATAGTGTGCAGGCTTATATTGGCGCCTATCTAAAAAATGGTGCCCCTTCTTTTGGATTAGTTCTGACTTCGATAATCAATCAATTGGTTTTTGCGATCATCGTAACCACCTGGTTTACCATACTTTTCAGGTATTTAACTAATGGAAGGCCAACCTGGCGTGCCTCAATTTCTGGCGGCTTGTTAACCGGATGCCTTTTTACCGCAGGAAAGTATATCTTAAGAATTTTATTGCCACTGAGTAACATCAGCAATATTTATGGATCAGCGGGATCGATCATTGTAATTATGCTTTTTGTATTCTACTCTTCGTTGATATTTTATTTTGGCGCATCATTTATCAAAGCATTGAGCATTGGTAGGGCAACTCCTATCGTACCAAAAAACGGATCTTTTGCTTACGAGCTCACAGAGGTTGAATCGGAAAAAGAGGATTAAAAAGAAAGGGAGATAAAATTAATTATCTCCCTTCTGATTAATTGAGTTCACTTAACTAGCATCGTCATGCTGAATTTTCAGATCATGGTGAAGTGTTCCGGTAATACCGAACTTGTATTACAAAATCCTATACCCTAAGCCAACTGTAAATAAGTTTAACTTAGTACCTGGATAACCCGCTTTATTGATTTTTGATAAGCCAAGCTCATAACGTGCATCAAAGCTTAATTTTTTAAGGTCTAAACCTGCTCCAAACTGCCAGGCCATAGCCTGATTTTTAAAGTCGGCCCTGAAAACGCTTCCTGCAGCCTGACCAAAACTTTGGTTTTCATCTAATATTAACGAAAACATTGGTCCGGTGTTTAAACGAAGTCCAATACCAGCGGCACCAAACTTAGTACCCACCAACAAAGGCACATCAAGACTTGTAAAACTCACTTTATTTACCTCTCCCGTTGACTCACTTACCAAATCTGCTTTCTTTCCTGATACATAAAGTTCAGGTTGAAAGTAAACGCCTGCTGCACCTACCCTAGCCCAAAGGCCACCGTAAAAACCAGCGCGGTTATTACTATTAAAAGTGTTTTCACTATCAAATTTCGAAAAATTTGCACCAGCTTTAATGCCCAGCTGGAAAGACGGCAGTACCTGTGCGCTGGCGAATAAGCCAACAAGCAAAAAGGCAACGGTTAAAGATAAAAATTTCATATGCGATTAATTTTAGCTGGTGGCATTGTTAATGGCTTCTTGTTCTTTTAAAGCATCAACATTGTTTTTATCACCAAAGTTTTGTGTTTTACCTGCAAAGTAATCTAAAATTCCCGAAATAGTATCTAAGTTATCGGCTAAATTTTGATGAATATCTGGTAAATCTTTTTCCAGGCGGTTATCGCCCAATTCGATATTATCTACTTCAATTTTACCAATTTTCTGAATAAGTGCCTGCTGAGAGTTTTGTAAATCTTCCAATTCACGCACGATCTTTTCCATTAATTCAAACTTCTTTAAAGTGTTCATAGGTTCTTATTTTTAGTTAAACTATTCCTTATAAACCCCTTAGGCCTTATTTTGTTTTATTTCGCCAATCTTTTAATAAACAGATTTGGAATTACCAAAACAACTAATAAATATTCTTGATGAAAAAGCTCTTTACGTTGTTGGTCTTATTAGGTTTAATTTTAACCGATTACACACAAAATGAAGCATAACGGATGATAAAGAAGAAATTAAATTTTCAAAGGATAGAATAACTCAACTCAACCTCACTGATTAAACCAGATCTTCGAAAACAGGTTTTACATTGTCCCAAAATTCATCCAGCGCAATTATTCTGGGTTTAAAAAAGGAAATCAGCTCGGGCCAGTGTTGCTGGTTAAATATGCTTACCCCAGTAATACTGATCGAAATCTGTGATACTGTTTTGCCGAAGTCATCGGTTGCATCTTTAATCCAGTCCCATTCCTCGTTTACAGTATTGGTAAACAGGAGTTTAAACTCTTCAAATTGTTCGAAGATAAGATACCTGATGTCGGAATCGGGATGCGACAGCTGAATGCTGATAAATGCTTTTTTACCGTCAACATCCATTTTAAAGAAGATATTCTTCACCCCTGTTTTGTAGTTCGTCCAGTTTACGGTTGAACCACTTGCTGAAGGCACGGGTTTCATATATTGACCAAAACTGATCCAAAATTGTTGGCGCAGGCGGGCTGCTTCTTCTTTACTGTACATTATTTTTACCACATCTGATGAAGATTGTATCATAATTTGACTAAGCCGTCGTTCCCGCGCAGGCGGGAATCTTAAAACTAATTGCATTAAGATTCCCAATCAAGTTGGGAATGACGGCTCCTCAAAAACCTATAATATTGATATAATCTCTTTTAACGAAGCTGCAATTATAAGCGATTAATATTTATATTCAAAATGATAGCTACCTGAGCCTATTTCTTCTTTTTTATCGGTTTTTGGCAATATTACGGTAGCGGTTGCATTAGCTGGCACAGTTACATCCAGCTTAAAAACACCATCTGCAATCGTCCAGGATGACTTAACTATACCATACACTGTTTCCAGTTCTGCTGAGGCATTGGTTAATTTCCCGCCAGGTCTTGGTGCAATTAAAATGGTTTTGTAACCTGGTTGTGCTGATACCGGATTAATACCGGCAATATTTTTATACATCCAATCGCCAATGGCTCCGTAAGCATAGTGGTTAAAAGAATTCATATCTGCCGTTTGGAAAGAGCCATCCTGTTTAATGCCATCCCAACGCTCCCAAATGGTGGTTGCCCCCGTTTTAACAGGATATAACCATGAAGGATAACTTTCTTGCAGTAATAAATCGTAAGCTACATTTTCGTGCCCAAAACGGCTCAATACATGGCAAAGATATGGTGTGCCCAAAAAACCTGTAGTAAGGTGGTTTCCATAATCTTTTACATTGTCTACCAATCTTTGTGCGGCCTGTGCGCGTAAGTTTTCAGGCAGCATATCAAATTGTAATGCCAATACATATGCAGTTTGGGTGTTAGAGATCAATTTTCCACTCGGCGTCATATTTTCTTTGATATAAGCCGCTTTAATTTGCTCCAATAGTGAGCTATACTTGGTTACATCATCTGTTTTACCCAATACCTTTGCGGCATTTATAAGCAATTGCGTAGAATGCGCATAAAATGTTTGGGCGATCATGTACTTATCCGTCACTGCTGCACGGCCATCGTTATCATCATTAGGACGGTAGAACAACCAATCGCCAAAGTGGAAACCTGTGTTCCAAAGATTATTTTTTGCTACGGATGAAATATAATCGACCCACTTTTTCATACTGCCGTATTGCGTTTCCAAAATACCTTTATCTCCGTACGATACATACATGTCCCAGGGGATAATAGTGGCTACATCGGCCCAGCCCGCAGAACCCGCATCATTTTGGTTCAGCACATTTGGTACTACAAAAGGAACACTACCGTTAGGAAGCTGATCTGCAGAAACATCTTTTAGCCATTTGGTAAAAAAACCCGATACATCCATGTTATATGCCGCTGTTGTGGCAAATGCCTGGGCATCGCCTGTCCAGCCTAAACGTTCATCTCTTTGCGGACAATCGGTAGGTACATCAACAAAATTCCCCTTCTGTCCCCAACTAATATTGTGTTGCAATTGATTGAGCAAAGGATTTGAAGTAGTAAATTTTCCACTGGTTTTCATATCCGAATAAACAGCTACTGCAGTAAGATTTCCCAGTTTCAGTTCACCAGGGAATCCATCTATTTTTACATACCGAAACCCCTGGAAAGAAAAATGTGGCTCGAATACCTGTTCGGTTTCACCTTTTAAAATATAATTGTTCTGTTGCTTGGCCGATCTGAGGTTTGTGGTATAAAAATTCCCTTCTTTGGTTAATACTTCAGCATGGCTGATGCTAATTTTTGTACCTGCCGCACCCTTGGCTTTTAACATTACCCAACCTACTAAATTCTGTCCAAAATCGACAACGGTTTCACCTTTTGGGGTTTTAAATACTTTTAAAGCTTTAAATGTTTCGTGTTTGCTTACCTGCGGTCCGCTCATCCCAACCAGTTTTTCTGGCCCCTTGGCCAGTTCCTGCACAGGTTTCCAGCTAGCGTTTTCTTTATAGCCAATATTATTCCATCCACGCAGTTCTAATCGGGCATCGTAGGTTTCACCATCGTAAATATTGGAAGCGAGTATAGGTCCATAAGCTGTTTTCCAGCTGTTGTCGCTTATAATGGCTTCTCTTGTTCCATCAGTATATTCCACTTCCAATTGCAGTAATAATGCCCTGGTATCGCCATAAAAATGTTTTTGATTACTAAACCCAATACGTCCTTTGTACCAGCCATCGCCAAGTGAAACACCAATTACGTTGGAGCCCTTCTTTAGTGATTTTTTGATGTCGTAAACCTGATATTGAATATGATCTTTATAACTTGTCCAGCCTGGTGCAAAATAAGCATCGCTAACACGCTCGCCGTTAATATTGGCCTCATACAAACCCTTAGCAGTAATATAAGCCGTTGCAGTCCTAACTTTTTTTTTCAGGTTAATTTCTTTTCTGAACATAGGACTGGCCAGCGAAGTATCCTTTCCTTCTACCGAGATCCATTTTGCAGCCCAATCCTCAGGTTTTAAACCTGTTTGAAAAAACTGAACGGGCGACCACTTAGAGGTGTTACCATGATTGTCTTTTACCCTAACCTGCCAATAATATTTAGTTTTCGACGATAGTTGAGGACCATCATAGGCAATCAGTACTGATTGATCGTTGTTTACGTTTGCTTTCCATAAAACTTTATCAATACTAGCTGATGTACCCAATCTAATTTCGAAGTTACTTTGCTTGGTATTTTTGATATCCGAAATAATTTTCCAGCTAAATCTGGGTTTTGGATTGTCAATACTAAAAGGATTTACTAAATGCTCAACAGTTAAATCTTTTACTGAGATTTTCTGTGCGAATATTTGCGTGGTGAATGAAAACAGCAAGGCAATAGTTAATATTACACTTGAGGTACGGGAAATCTTGTTCATAAATGGCTAGCCTTAATTTTTTAATCTTAACAATACGATATTCAGCAATATTATTCAACCAACCATCCTGCACTGTTATGATAATTAAACGTCAACATAACGCAAATAAACAAACAATCACCTATAATTCAGTTACTTAAAAAAAATAAAGATTACCGATTCATTAATCTGGCAACATATTTACCGATGATATCGAACTCTAAATTTACGGTATCGCCAACTTCAACTTCCTGTAAATTGGTATGTTCGAAAGTATAAGGGATGATAAATACCGAAAACTCGTCGGCCTCAGAATTTACAACGGTTAGGCTAATGCCATTTACACAAGCAGAGCCCTTTTCTACCGTTACATTTCCAGCCGAAGCATCATATTTAAAGCGGTATTCCCAGCTGCCATCCAGTTCTTCACGTTTCACACAAATGGCAGTCTGGTCTACGTGGCCCTGCACGATATGTCCGTCCAGACGGGCATTCATCTGCATGCAGCGTTCAAGGTTAATTTTACTACCTACTTTTAAACCATCAAGATTGGTTTTGTTCAAGGTTTCATCTATTGCCGTAACGGTATGTGTTCCATCATTTAAGGCTACCACTGTGAGGCACACCCCATTATGAGCTACACTTTGGTCGATTTTCAACTCGTGGCTAATTGCAGAAGAGATGGTAAAGTGGATATTGGTATGATCGTTTTTAATGGCGGTAACCACGCCAAGTGTTTCTATAATTCCAGTGAACATTTATAATCTAATTTTATTATTTTACATCGTCATTCCCGCGCAGGCGGGAATCTTAACTCCCCATACAATCCTACCGAGGCATTACGATTCCCAATCAAGTTGGGAATGACGATCGCGCTAATCTATTCTCTAATATTTCAATCTATTTTTTCTCCAATCAGAGGTCTTTTTAACCAGGCTATCGCCCAGCTTCACATCCTTCTTCTCAAACAACTTTGCCGCAATTACCGCTGCAATTAGGGCTTCTGTTTCGTCGTGTACCTTTAAACTTTCGGGTTTAAAGTGTTTGCCTACAAAATTCGTGTCGAAATTACCCGTTTTAAAAGCCTGGTGCTGCATTACAAATTTACCAAAACCCAAAGTAGTTTCTATCCCCGTAATATCATATTCTTCAATAGCCCTCACCATGCGCTCAATGGCCTCCGCCCTATCTTTGCCATAAGTAATCAGTTTGGCTATCATCGGGTCGTAATAAATAGGGATTTCCATATCTTGCTCAAATCCATCATCAACCCTTACTCCATTTCCTTTGGGCGTGCTATAAGTTAGTAAAGTACCAATATCAGGTAGAAAATTATTGGCTGGATCTTCGGCATAAACGCGAAGTTCTACGGCATGTCCATTGATTTTTAAATCTTCTTGGGTAAAGCTCAGCTTTTCGCCAGCGGCGATTTTTAGCTGTTCTTTTACCAGATCTACGCCAGTAATTAATTCGGTTACGGGATGTTCTACCTGCAATCGGGTATTCATTTCCAGGAAAAAGAAATCGAGGTTCTCATCCAAAATAAATTCCACCGTACCGGCTCCTGTGTAATTTACCGAACGGGCTACATCTACTGCGCACTTGCCCATCCGTTGCCTTATTTCTTCAGTTAAAACAGAAGAAGGTGCTTCTTCTACCACTTTCTGGTGACGCCGCTGTACAGAACATTCACGTTCAAAAAGATGAACAATATTGCCATGGGTATCGCCCAAAACCTGTATTTCGATATGTCTTGGCGAAGTAACATAACGTTCGATAAAAACAGCCCCATCGCCAAAAGCCGATGTAGCCTCGCTTACCGCTAGCTGCATCTGCTCTTCAAAATCTTCAGCCCGTTCTACAATACGCATACCCTTACCCCCGCCACCTGCAGCTGCTTTGATCAAAATCGGAAAGCCAACTTCGATAGCACGCTGTTTTGCTTCGTTTACGTCCTGTATGGCTTCTTCCGTTCCTGGTACCATTGGGATGTTATATTTTAGCGCTGCTGCCTTTGCCGAGAGTTTATTGCCCATTGTTTCCATCGCTGCTGGCGAAGGCCCAACCAAAATCAACCCGGCATCAGCAACTTTTTGTGCAAAACCTGCATTTTCAGATAAAAAACCATAGCCTGGATGAATGGCCTCTGCGCCGGTTAATTTACAGGCTTCGATAATCTTCTCTCCTACCAGATAACTTTGGTTAGATGGGGCTGGCCCAATACAAACCGCCTCATCGGCGTAACGTACATGCAGTGCATTACGATCTGCTTCAGAAAAAACTGCAACTGTTTTAATTCCCATTTCTTTCGCCGAGCGCATAATGCGCAAAGCAATTTCGCCACGGTTAGCAACTAAAAGTTTGGAGATTGGAGTTAGGAGGTTGGAGTTGTTAGACATTTTGGCTAGACTTTATGTAAATGCAGATTGTAAATAAACTATCTGACTATTGAACATGAACTATAAAACTATTGACTTCGGACTCCCGACTTCGGACCTCCAACTATACTTACAAATGTAATATTATTTCAATTGCCTGATCGATCATTTCTGCACTCAGATCCAAATGGGTAACCAAACGGATCGTGCTCGCGCTAGTGGTATTGCAATGCAGGCCTTTTTCTTTCAAATGTTGCACAATTTTCTCTGCCGATCCCTTTTCTACTTCGAAAATAACAATGTTGGTTTCAACCGGCATTACCGATTTTACATATTTTGCAGTTGCTAAAGCATTAGCTAATGCCTGTGCATGAGCATGATCGTCTTTTAAGCGTGTTACATGATGATCGAGTGCATAGATACCCGCAGCTGCTAAAAACCCTGCCTGGCGCATACCCCCACCAAAAGCTTTTCTGATCTTCCGTGCTTTATGGATCATTTGTTTGCTGCCCAACAGCACTGAACCAACAGGTGAACCAAGTCCTTTAGATAGGCAAACCGAAATCCCATCAAAATATTTACCGTACTCGCTCGCCTGATCGCCTGTGGCTACAAGCGCATTAAAAATACGCGCACCATCTAAATGCAGTTTCAATCCTTTTATATTACATAAATGATGAATCGGCGCAATCTGTGATAAGGTATAACAGCTTCCTCCACCTTTATTTACTGTATTTTCTAAAACAACTAAACTCGAATTGGGATAGTGGATATTATCTTCGTTTATTTCTGGCTCAATAAGCTCTGGTGTCAAGATACCGCGTTCACCATACAACAACCTTACCGATGCGCCTGAGTGATAGGCAATACCCCCAATTTCGTAGCGGTAAACGTGTGCGGTCTGATCGCAGATCACCTCATCCATAGGCTGGGTAAAATACTTAATTGCAATCTGGTTGGTCATCGTTCCGGATGGGCAAAATAATCCTGCTTCCATGTTAAAGGTCGAAGCCAGTTTTGTTTCCAATGCATGTACCGTTTCGTCTTCACCAAAAACGTCGTCGCCCACTTTTGCATTCATCATGGCATCCAACATTCCGGCGGTTGGTTTGGTTACCGTATCACTCCTGAAATCTAAAAATCTGTTGTTCATTTCGCTATCTGGTTGTAAAATACTGTTGACGTTTAAAAAAAAGACCAATGCCTTTTCTGGTATAATTTTAAGGTTTTTCGGCGATTAAACGCCTTATATAGTGTATTTTTTACACACTTAATTTTTAACAACAACAAATTGTTAAAAAATTATTAAAAAAAAGGATACAAAATATAAGACTTTTTATACTTTTATCTTGCTAAAACCAAAAATAAATAAAATGATAGTAATTGCAGACGGCGGATCTACCAAAACAAATTGGTGTTTGATTAACGAGGCCGGCAGAAAAATTTACTTTAACACCGAAGGTTACAATCCATATTTTTCAAAAGGAGAATACATTGTAAAGTCTTTGAATGACACTCTTCCAGACCACTTGGAAAGAGAGAAATTAACAGCAGTTTATTACTACGGTGCCGGCTGTTCTACACCTGCAAATGTTAAGATTGTGGCTGATGCCATGCAACAGATCTTTACCAATGCAACCATTTTTGTAGGCCATGATTTACTTGCTTCATCTAGAGCACTTCTTGGAAACGAGCCAGGATTTGCTGCTATTTTAGGTACAGGTACAAACTCATGTCTTTACGATGGATCTGAAATTACCATGAACATCGATTCATTGGGTTATTTCTTAGGTGATGAAGGTAGCGGTTCGTACATTGGTAAACGTATTTTGAGCGATTACATGAAAGGTTACATGCCGAAAGGCTTACGTGAAGCTTTTTACGATAATTATGCTTTAACCAACGAAGATATTTTCGATAACATTTATAATAAGCCATTGCCAAACCGTTTCTGCGCAAGCTTTAGTAAGTTCTTATACGATTTTAAAGATAACTACGAGGATTATGCTTTTACTACCATTGATTATGCTTTTACCGCATTTTTCGAAGCTTTGGTCATTCACTACCCTAACTACAAAGACCACAAATTAAACTGTGTAGGTTCTGTAGGTTATAGTTTCCGTGATATTTTAAGTATTGTAGCCGACCGTTACGAAATGGGCGTGGGTAAAATTATCCGTTCTCCTATAGATGATTTGGTTCATTACCACTTGGAGCTGGCTCCTAAGGCTTAGTCTTAAGTCCTAAATCTGGAGTCTTTAGTCCGGAGTCAAATTATAATTACAACAAAAAATCCCCGATTTGAAATTTCAAATCGGGGATTTTTATATCTATTCTAGACGAATCTTGTCTCTTCATTGTCTCAAATCTAGTATCTCAGATCTTTAAAAAGAAATCTCTTTACCAAAAAGTTTCGCGTACTTACGTTTATCAAAACGGTATAAAGTAGCAGCACGGTAAGACACACCTTTTTGTTTTTCATCAAGTTCTTTCAACACGCCAAAACTCACAATCTTTTTTCTAAAGTTCCTTTTATCGAGTTTTTTACCCAGCACCAGTTCATAAACATGCTGCAATTGCGTTAAAGTAAATTTCTCTGGCAAGAGTTCGAAGGCAATTGGCTGGTGTTTGATCCGGCGTTTTATTTTTTCTAATCCTTTATCGTAAATTTTCTGGTGATCGAAAGCCAGTTTAGGCAGATCGGTAATCGGCAACCAGTTGGCTCGCTTGGCATAGCTACTGATTGGCCTAAGCTCTTTATCTCCGCCCAAACGGATCAAAGCATAATAAGCCAAAGTAATTACCCTACCCTGCGGGTGCCTATGCGGATCGCCAAAAGCATAATACTGCTCCATGTAAATACCACGCAAACCAGTAAGTTCGTACAAAATCCGGGAGGCTGATTGATCTAAACTTTCATCAGGGCCAACAATGTTACCGGGCAATGCCCACCAATCTTTAAATGGTTCTTCATTCCTTTCAATGAGCAGGATTTTTAATTCCTTACCATCAAATCCAAACAAAACGCAATCTATCGAGAATACAGAATCTAAATGAGGTAAAATTTGTTCCAAAGTAAAATTTAGTTATTTTAAGCAGATAAAGGTATGACTTTCAATATTAAGTAAAAAAAATAAAATAAATTACTTAGTGTAAAAAATACACACTATATTCGTGTTATAAAGATGGAGCCAAATATAAAAAATATAGCTGTACTAACTTCTGGAGGCGATGCCCCTGGAATGAATGCTGCAATCAGAGCTGTTGTTCGTACTGGAATTTACCATGGCATTAACATGTTTGGTGTAATGCAAGGTTACCAAGGTTTAATTACCGACAACATAAAACCAATGGATGCCCGTTCTGTAAGTAATATTTTACACTTGGGTGGTACCATATTAAAAACTGCGCGCTGTTTAGAGTTTAAAACAGACGAAGGTCAACAGATTGCCTACAATAACTTAAAGAAAAATGGTATTGATGGACTGGTGGTAATCGGGGGTGACGGAACATTCACAGGAGCGAAACGCTTTTCAGAAACCTTTGGCGTTAAGGTAATCGGTATACCGGGTACTATTGATAACGACTTAGTTGGATCTGATTTCACTTTAGGTTACGATACTGCTATTAACACCGTAATCGAGGCGATCGATAAAATCAGAGATACTGCCGATGCGCACGACCGGTTATTCTTTGTAGAAGTAATGGGCCGCGATTCTGGATGTATTGCATTAAGAAGTTCGATTGCCAGTGGTGCCGAAGCTGTTTTATTACCTGAAAAGGAAACCAGCGTTAACGAATTGATTACTAAACTGGCCTTAGGTGCAGCTACAAAAAAATCATCAAGCATCGTTATCGTGGCCGAAGGTCATAAACAAGGCGGTGCTTACGATATTGCTAAAAAGGTAAAAGAAACTTTTGATCATTACGACACCAAAGTAACCATACTTGGCCACCTTCAACGGGGTGGTAGCCCGAGCA
The DNA here is from genome assembly GCF_004331735.1 of Pedobacter psychrodurus. Lineage (GTDB taxonomy): Bacteria > Bacteroidota > Bacteroidia > Sphingobacteriales > Sphingobacteriaceae > Pedobacter > Pedobacter psychrodurus. Next base: position 176,375 of record NZ_SJSO01000002.1, on the reverse strand, counting down.
GTTTCGACAGAATTTTGGGCAGTCGTTTAGGTTTTGCCGCAGTAAATGCGTTAATTGCAGGCGAAACGGAGCAAATGGTAGGTTTAAAAGGAAACGAAATAAAATTAACCAGCATAAGAGAAGCTTTAACCGCTCATTCCTTTAAACTCGAGCCCGATTTAATGGAAATGACAGAGGTACTTTCAATATAATATGGTAGCAGTTGTTTATAGCGGATCGAAAACAGCATTTTGGAAAATAACGCAAAATGGACATGTAGTAGCACATTGCAATACTACGGGCTTAAACCCCTGCTTTGTTGATCCAAAAACGATCTTACAGATTTTAAACAAAAAAGTTGCTTTGGTTAACAATGCAGAAAACATAAAGAAAATTTATTTTTTTGCAGCTGGGGCATCATCAGCAGACAGAAAAGAAGAATTGGCCAAAACCCTTTCGTCGTTTTTCAAATACAGTAAAATTGTAGTAGAAAATGATTTATTTGGCGCCGCTAAAGCGGCCTGTTATGATCAACCCGGAATTGTTGGCATGCTGGGAAGTGGTGCACATTGCGCCTACTTCGACGGAAAAAAACCAATAAGCAACAACTTTGGATTAGGTTATATATTGGGTGATGAAGGTTCTTCGAATTACTTTGGAAAAATACTCCTTAAAGAATTTCTAAGCCTTAAAATGCCTAAAGATATTGAAACCAAATTCATGCTGAATTACAATTTAGACCGCCCTCAAATATTAGAACGTATTTACAATAAGCCACATGCTAATATATTTTTAACCTCTTTTTTTGATTTCATTACGCAAAACAGCAAACACGAATACATCCGTAAGCTGATTGATGAGGGCTTTGAAAAATATATCGAAACTTATGTTTTGCCAATGACCGAAAAATACAGCGATCGGGATGTACATATTGTAGGCAAAGTAGCTGCAGAGCTCGAAGACCGATTAAAGCTTGTAGCTGGTAAATACGACATCACAATTAAAAGCATTATTAAAGAACCAATACAAAATTTATTAAAACATTACATTAATTAACAGAACAATGAGCAAAATTGGAATAAACGGCTTTGGCCGTATTGGCAGACTGGTTTTCAGAGCCGCATTAAAAAGAGGATTGGATATTGTAGCGATCAATGATTTGATCGAGCCTGATTATATGGCATACATGTTAAAATATGATACTACACATGGCAAATTTGATGGCACTATTGAAGTTGTTGATGGTAATTTAGTTGTTAATGGCAAAACAATCCGTGTAACTGCAGAAAGAAATCCAGCTGATTTAAAATGGGACGCTGTAGGTGTTGAAGTAGTAATCGAATCTACAGGTTTATTCTTAACCCGTGCTGATGCTGAAAAACACATCGCTGCTGGCGCTAAAAAAGTAGTTTTCTCTGCTCCTGCTAAAGATGACGATATCCCTACTTATGTAATGGGTGTTAACCACCATAAATTAACTGCAGATCAAACTATTGTTTCTAATGCATCTTGTACTACAAACTGTTTAGCACCAATAGCTAAAGTTTTAAACGATAACTTCGGTATTGTTGAAGGTTTAATGAGCACAATCCACGCGGTAACTGCAACTCAAAAAACAGTCGATGGCCCTTCGGCTAAAGACTGGAGAGGTGGCCGTGGTGGTTTCTCTAACATAATCCCTTCTTCTACAGGTGCTGCTAAAGCAGTTGGAATGGTTTTACCTGAATTAAAAGGTAAACTAACCGGTATGTCTTTCCGTGTACCTGTTGCTGATGTTTCTGTAGTAGATTTAACTGCACGTTTAGAAAAACCAGCTACTTATGAGCAAATTAAAGCAGCTATGAAAGCAGCTTCTGAAGGCGAATTAAAAGGCGTGTTGGCTTATACTGAAGACGAAGTTGTTTCTTCTGACTTTATCGGTGATGATCACGCTTCGATTTTTGACGCTAAAGCTGGTATCTCATTGAACGATAATTTCGTTAAAGTGGTATCTTGGTACGATAACGAATGGGGATATTCTTCTGCATTAGCTAAATTTGTAGAATATTACGCAAGTTTGTAACAAAAAAGTACTTTAAGCGCTTTACAAGGCTATATAAAAGGCAACATTATTCATTTAATGTTGCCTTTTTATTTTAAACACAATTTTCACCTATAAAATTCAATTTCAAAACCATATGTAAAATTATTTTTATTCAATTTTCACGTCAAAAATTCACTTAATATCTTACAAAAACCAAAAAATCACCAATAAATTTTATAAAATCGAATTTTTACTAAGAATTAAACAAACGTTTGACTAAATCGCACCATAAATTGACAATATTTAACAATTAATTAACATATTTTTCTACTATATTTGCATCACAGTCGTTTTAAACACCAAAATCTCTTACAAAAGGGTCGGTAAATAAAAAATGACAAAAAAAATACTTAAATTTTTCTTAGTGTATTTTTTACACTATCAAATTTTTTACTATATTTGTAGAGTAATAAACGGAACGATGTTTATCACCACTAAAAAAGATAAATCATTTTCTTGAAGCGCTTCGGTTCTGATAGAAGATTAAAGACAAAGCCTGGCTCATAACAGGTTTATATTTGGTTAGAAAAAAGAGACAAGTCTGGATAGATTGTCTCTTTTCTTATTTAAGGGGAAATTGAAACTAAATCCATTGTCCCGCAGAGAACTTATCAGTTTTACACAAACATAGGAGCGCGATGAAAGTCCGCAAGAGATCGTCTTTTCGAGCGGAGTGCAACGCAGCCGAGAAATCTATCATAGACCTCTCCATTTCGCCACGCTTCAGTCGATATGACGACCATTCTATTTCTATATTCAAATATTATTCAAAATAACACATCAAATTTCAACAATCAATTCTTTATCATAACCGTTATACCTTTCACTAATATACCCATGTGGATTACAGATTATTTCAGTTTGACCTACTTTGTATCTTACAGGGGTATGAACATGACCGTGTATCCAGTAACCAGGTTTGTATTTCATCATGATATACTCAAGATCTGATGCATAAGCTGATGCGACAGGATCATTTTTATATTCCTGAGGTATAGATCTTATACTTGGGGCATGATGGCTGATAACCACATTTTTATCAGATTTTGATTCCGCTAAACTTTTCTCAAGCCATTTTTTAGAAATCTGATGGATTTTATACGTATCGATTGTTCTTAATTTTGAATATGAAGGATCTCTTCTAATCACCCGGTAATCATTCATTTTACCCTGACAAATCATACCATATTCTATGGGGTTTCCAAATAAGGAGAAATCTGTCCATAAAGTTGTTCCATGAAATCTTATTCCATCGAATTCAATACTTTCATTCTCCAGAACGCTAACATTCGAACCTCTTGAAGCTTCTATTATTTTATGGAGCGTGTTAGGATATGTTCCTTTATAATATTCATGATTACCTAAAACGTAAATTACAGGCTTACTGGGAATGGTTTCTTTAATCCATTCGATACCTTTTGTTCCTAAATTGATGTCACCTGCTAAAATTATCAAATCGGCATTTCTGAAGTTTAATTCAGAAAGCCCAAATTCCTGGTGCAAATCACTTATGATCTGTATTTTCATTAAAAAATATTTATCATTCTGCAGCGTATAACAACTTAATTATCCTTTTCTCTGAGTATCAAATAACCAGATCCTGTTATCAAACCAAATACGATAATTGATTCGATATGCAAAAGAGGCAATTGATAAGATATCCTCCAAGAAGGAGAGACACAATCTCTTTGTAAGCCGCTAAGCCATAATATTATATTACTAATAAATGTTATGGTTAATATCAATAACCCAAAACTTAAACGCCAATACCTCGCCTTCTGGAAATAGACTAACCAAAGACTTTGTGTGGAAGATAAATATACCAATAGAGAAAAAACTGCCGGGAACCAATATGGTCCTGTAAAGCGATTTACGAGTGCATACTGAACATAGTTTCCACTAAACCAATCAGATAATAAAATTACAGGAATCTCCAAGAAATACACAATACCCACAACCCTAATCAGCCAAATAATGGAGATATCAAATTTGCTGATAAATTCAGTTTTTCTAAAGAAGAATAGCCCAACACTCCAACAAGCATAAATAAGCATTTGTTCTTGCAAAATGTAGCTTGGCAAAACAGAAGAAAGTATTTAATGAGGATTAAAATTTAGATTACACAAATTAAGTCATTTATTTAGTATTGATATACAAGTATTTAAACTACCTCAATCCCCAACTGTTTATAGGACTCCAAGATCGTATTACCTGAATCGGTTTCGGTAATGATCACATCTACATCAGTAACCGGGCAAACATAATAGGGTTCCACGGTATTTATTTTTTCGAGTGCCGAGAGCGCAATGGTTTTCTGTGCCTGGTTAATCATGATGTTGTTCAACTGGGCATCTTCATATATAATGGAGGTAATGCCCATGCTATGGTGCAAACTACAGATACCAAGCATACAAATATCGGCCCTGACCTTTCTAAAAGTATCAATAGTTTCTTGCCCCATGGTGGTAAATGCAGTTTTATGCAATCTTCCGCCAGCAAATATCACTTCGGCATTGGGGTGGTCTTCCAAAATATTGGCAACCGGAAAGCTATTGGTAATGATGGTGATTTTTAAATCTTTAGGCAACGCTGCAGCCAATGCAACTACAGAGGTACCACCATCAAAAAATACTACCTGACCATCTTTCAAAAACTGTAAGGCTTTATTTGCAATAACCTGTTTGTGCTGCTGATTGTACTTTTCCCTATCTCGGTAGTGCTGTGGAATAGGTGAATGAGAAATTGCACCACCCCTAACCGCCCTGAGCAACCCTTGCATATCAAGTTCCTTAATATCACGACGTACAGTATCTTCTGATACATTCAGCAATGAACTTAACTTATCCAACCGTACCTTATTATCTTTTTCCAGGGTATTTATAATGATCTGTAGACGCTCTTCTTTCACCATATTACTGCAATATATTGCAAATATATAAATTTATCAGGATTAAAATTTGCAATTTATTGCAATATTAAATATTTTTGTTGCAAAATATAGCAAATCATGAGAAAAACAATAGGCATTGACATGGACGGCGTTCTCGCCGATATAGAAGATCATATACTCCAGACATACCAGGAAGAAACAGGTATTTCCCTTGCCCGCAATGATATAAAAGGCAAATCGGAAGAAGAACTTTTTCCGGATAGGGCAATGGTAATGAAGATTTGCAACAGAGCAGGCTTTTTCAGGAACCTTCCTGTTATGGAGGGCGCAGTTGAAGCCGTAAAAAAAATAATGGAAGACTACGAGATCTATATCGTTTCGGCCGCTATGGAATTTCCCTTATCGCTCTTCGAAAAACGCGAATGGCTTGCGGAGCATTTTCCTTTTATCGGCTGGAGGAACATTATCTTTTGTGGCGATAAAAGCATTATAGATACCGATTATTTGATTGATGACCATTGCAAAAACCTCGATTTCTGCAAAGGAAAACCCTTAATGTTTACAGCATTTCACAATGTAGAGAAAGACCATCATCAAAGGATAAATCACTGGAATGAGGTATCAGGTTTATTAAAGGAGCTGGAAGAAGCAAATCTTACGGTGGTGTAGTTAATATTTAGCCCCTTTTTATTGCTTACCGGGTGCTTTAAAAAGAAAATGTAGATAGTCCACCCAAATAAAGAACAGCCAAGAAAAAAAGGGTGTAGCCTCTGGCTACACCCTCTATCTAAATTAACGCTCTCAACTAAAAGTTGATATAAGGCTCTCACCCCTTATGGGTACAATATTACTATAGAAAGATTAAGATTTGATGAAGATTTTAATTAAATAATAGCATTTGATAAAACTTTAACAAAATCCATTTGATTATAGGGAATGTTGAACCGATTGGTTGAAACGAAATAAGCCTCCCTTAACAGAGAGGCTTACGAGTGTAATCTAAATCGTCCCGTTGATTTAATTTTTACTTAACCAAATTTAACTACAAATGCGGTGTTTAGTAGGGGCAAATTCATGTTGTACATCAATTTGTAAAAAGTGTATAATGTTATGTAAACATAGCGTTTAAAATGAGTATTTTTTGCAGGCGAATCGATCTAACCTTTTGTGATTATGATAATCAACCGAGAAACAGGTGTTTTATCATACTATACCAGCTCTCTTACCAACTTACTCCGTATACGGCTGAGTGTTTCCAAACGCATACCTAAATAACTGGCTATGCACCTTAAAGGCACTCTAGATACATCAAAAGAATTTAGTTCCAAAAATTTTTCATAACGCCTTTCTGCCGAAGGGATCCGTGCGATTATGGCCCGTTCTGAGGCGGCATGATACTGGAGTGCTAAAATTTTTCTGCCAATAACATTTGTTTCCTGATAACTGGCGTAAAGCTTATCAATCAATAAGTGCGGAATGGCAACCAATTCTGAATTTTCCAATGCCTGTAAATATTCAATAGAGGGTTGGGTGTTTTCATTGGGATGCTGAATGGCTCCAATAAACTCGTTCCCTAAACTTATCCAAGTGGTAATCTCTTTATTATCATCTTTAATAAACCCCCTTACTAAACCTGATACTACAAAAAAAACATAATCATTATTATCAATAGGAGATAAAATGTATTTATTCTTCTTGATTAGAAGAGGCTCTACACTTTTTTCTATTTCCTGGATAAATCCAGAGGTTATAGGGCATAAACTGCTGAAATAATTTAATACAGCGTTCACTAAAAATACCTTTCGGGATTCGAGCATACACAAATAGGGATAGACTTTAGACGCTTAATTATAGCGATTTTTAACGGGATATAAAAATAAAGTAGATTATTGAGACAATTATGATGTTTAAATCCCTTTATGATTTGGATTTCTTAAGAACAATGCAACTACTGGTAAAAAAGCCAGCAAATCAGAAAAGTTTGGATGGAAGGCACCCAATTATTAGAAGTAACATTTTGGCCTTCGGCTTTTTGCCGTTTGCAGGTAATAGCCAATAGAAATTTCGTGCGAGCCATAATCATAACTACCGAATTTATTTAAACTGTAATCGTAACCATAGCCAATCCGAAGATTTTCGCGAACAAAGAACTCGGTAATCAATCCGATTGCACTCCTTGCCCTTAAATCGCTTTGTAATGCTGGTTTAGGATAAAATTTTACGGAGGTTCTATATGCAGCACCTAACCAAAGTTTTTCTTTGATCATTAAAAAAGCATTAAGATCCAATGAGGTTGGCCCATTCAAATCGTCTTTGATTAAAAAAGTAGGTTTGAACATAAAATCATTGTTCATTGGAAATACCATTCCGGCCGTTAAATAAAAATGTGGCTTGGAAGTAATACTTAAAAGATTATTATCCCTAAAAACAGGAAGATACTGTGTAAGCAGGTTATTGGCAGAGAAACCGATAAAGAATTTTTCGTTCGAATAATGTACACCAGCCCTAATATCGGGTACAATCCGGCTTTCATATCCCGTTGGAATCTTATTGTCGCCAGTTTCATTTGGATCTAACAAACTTCCGTTAAGCCCCATTTGCATTACTCCTATACCAACACCAAAAGCAAGCACATTGGTTTCGGTACGGTCTAGTTTAATGCGGTAAGCAAAATTCCCCGATAGGTTTAACGAGTTCTGTGCGCCTATTTTATCTTTCGACACCAATAAACCCAAACCTAAACTTTCTTCCTTAACCGCTTCATCTACTGATATGGAAAGTGTTTGGGGAGCACCCTGAATACCAGTCCATTGAGCCCGGACAAAAGCCTGCATATATAGCTCTTCTTTGTAGCCTGCATAAGCTGGGTTAATATATAAACCATTGAACATATATTGCCCAAACTGCGCATTCTGCTGAGCGAACAAACAAACGCAGATTAAACTAAACAATGCCGTTAAAACTATATTTTTCATCTGTATAATTTAGTTTCAAGTGCGATGAAGCGATCAGATTATTCATCCTATTATGTGGTTTGAAAAATCATGATGGTTCATATCCTCAAATTTTAAATCCATTTATCTGATCACGGTAACATAACCTTTAAACTCCTGCCATTGAGCACTTGCCGTTTTTACTTTAAGCACATAGAAATAAGTTCCATCGACCAAACCGTTAGCTGTCCAGTCGTTTAAATAGCTGTCTTTCTCATAAACAGTACTTCCCCAGCGGTTAATAATGGTAAGCTGATTTTCGCTATAGCGGTCTAAGCGTTCAATAAAAAAGGTTTCATTTTTTCCATCGCCGTTTGGCGTAAATACATTTGGTATTTTAAGCCCGGTGATTTCTTTGGTATCAACTGATATATTGTTGGATGGATCGGGATCTACCTCATTGATGGTAACGGAGGCGCTGTTTACCACATTACCAGGTTTCATGGCCCTTACATTAATTACGAGCTCTACAAAACTGCCGTTGGCCAATGTAGGTATTGCCCACGAAACTGTCTTGGTTTGCTCATTATAACTCGCCGTACCTACAATTGTAGGGCCGACACTTACAAAAGTTAGATTTTCTGGAAGATCATCTTTTACTTGTATGTTGGTGGCATTGCCCATCCCATTATTGCGCACCAATAAATTGTATTTAAATACCTCTGTATTGATTACCTGCCTGCTTTCAGACCTTTTAACTATGGAAACATCTGCTGATATGGCTGTCTCCATAATCACCTCCATTTCTTCGGATAGATCAGAACTACAACCGCCCAAACTAAAAGTAATAACGGTATATTTCCCAGCAGTATTTACAACATAATCTTGCGTTGTGGCACCTAGAATAGCCTCGCCATTTCTGAACCATTGATAAGATGTAGCTCCTGTACCATTGGCCCTGAGTTTAACGGTGACACCTGGTTTAAGGTTAAGCGTATTCGGATTGGTAGATTGCGCAAAGCATGCTGCTGCAGTAAGCAGCAGCACACCGAACACAATTATCCCTAACCTGTTAAACATCATGATGGTTAAACCTTATAAACATTAACACCTTATGGTGCTATAGCAATAGTTGCTTTACCTGGTTTAACAGTAACAGTGATTGCTTTAAATGCAGTTGCAGTACAACTTGTAGAAGGTACAATAGTAGCAGCCCCAACTGAATATTTACCTTCTGCAGTAAACACATATGCATCAGGCGTAACTCCTGCTTTTAAAGTAAACAATTCATTGTTTGTACCAGAAGATGCACCAACCGTTGTAAGATCAGTAATTGCTACGCCAGCTTTGGTTGCAGACCATGTGTAAACCAACGAAACACCTGTCGGTAATGTGAGTCCAGCATCCTTGCTTGCAGTAATTATTGTGGTTGCAGTCTGATCAGTACAATAAACGCTTCCTGGTGCATTTACAGCAATTGCAGGAGGAGGAAGTTTTTCCACAACAGTATTGTCTGAGGCATCACTGGGACAAAGGTTCGCATCAGCCGGTACAACCTGGACAGAATAAGTATGTGTTCCAGTGGCTAGTGTTGCGGGAACGTTGTAGATTGCATCAGCTGCGGTAGCATATGTAACAGGAGCCTGCGGAGTACCATCAACCGACCAGATAATTTTATCATTAGCAACAGGAGTATACCCCGTAAATGTTGGGGTGAGTTTTACAGTACCAGTTCCGCAGAGGTACACATTTGGCGTGCTTTGTGCAAAAGCACCCAAGGGTAATAAGAACAACAAGAATACAAAGATTCTTAAATTTCGTTTTGTAGATTTTTTTGTCATGATTTTAATTTGTTAGAGATGAATAATTTATTTTCTTTTTTAATTAATAGATACTGTTGGTTTATGTGGCACGAGCTTTACCCTAAAACTAAAAGGGATAACACGTTCGCAGCCGTTTGCATTTTTTATGGTTAATATTCCTTGATACACCGCAACAGGCGCATTTGATGGGATATTGACTGTAATTTCGTTTGCTGGCAAAGTCTGGTCTGAAACGGAAGGAAGTAAATTTCCTGTCCAAGAGATGCTATAGGTAATGGGGTCAAAAATCGGATTGGTATAAGCAATCTTGGTTGTCGTAAGTCCTTCGCAAATGCTTGGATCTGGCCCCAAGGTTAAATTTGGTGATGGGTTTACAGTTAAGTTAAAATCCACTTTCTTTCCGCAATACGTAGCATCATCAGCAACAGTGTAACTAATTACAGCACCTCCAGTAGCAACAGCAGTAACTCTTCCTGTAGCATCTATAGTTGCAATGGCTGCATCGCTAGTGCTCCATACTCCATTTGGATAAGTATTTGTAAATGTTGCAGTAGTTCCGCTACACATCACTGAAAGGCCACCAATTGCAGGAACAGAGGCATATTGTTTTACTTTAACTTCTACCACCTGCGCACCTCCGGCATTTTTACATCCCGTTAGGGTATTAACAGCTTCTACGTAATAACTGGTTGTGTTTGTAAGAATAGGAGTTGTATATGTTGTACCTGTTTTTATTAGCGCACCTCCCGATGGTAAATCATACCAGTTATAGGTAAAACCAGCATCTGGCGTGGTAACCGCTAGTATGGTAGAAGATCCGCTACAGATTGTTGCGCCGGGCACCATGAGCGTTGGTAAAGGGTTAACCTTAAGTTTTACCCTTAAGCGTTCAGAAACAGCAGTAACGCAATATGTTCTACTTGCCTGCACATAATAATTATATTCTCCGGCGGCAAGAGTAGAAGGAGGGGTATAGGTCAAACCAGTATGGACTAAATTACCTCCATTTTCGGCATCGTACCATTTATATTCTGTGCAATCTTGAGCATTTTGAACAGAAAATGAAGCGGAACCTCCTTGACAAATAATTTTCTCGTCAGTAGTAGATGGATCCACCAGTGTGCGTGGTTTTGCCAGCTTGCGCTTAATGTCATAAATCCTTAAACGGCTGAAAGCACCCGTAAGCCCGCCCATTGTAATCTCCAAACGGTCGTACACATCAGTTACCAAAAAGGTTAAAGAATATTTGCTGGTTGATCCAGGTAATAATTTCAGATTCAAAAAAGTACCTGTGTTTTCAAACGCAGGTCCAGCTTCAACTCCATTTAAATAAGGTTGTATAGTAAAGCCAGTTAAAAGGCTAAGATCTAAAAGACCACCTCCGGGATTTTCGAGGATAATGGTTACGGAATCAGCCGGTTGAGATGGTTTATTGAAAATCGCATTAAGATATACCTGATTTAAAACGGACGCACCAACATCAATCAAGGCGTAGCTATTTGGATCTGGATCAATGGCATTAAAGGGATTGGCAACTGTACCTGTTAAATTTGCAATCCCACCCAAGGCAGTTGGTTTCACACCAGAGAGCACATCTATTGCTTCATCGCAGTTGATTGATCCTGTGCTCAGCTCCATGATATAAGCATGAAAAACCTTTAATGATAACGCTGTAGAAACCACGGCACCGGCAATCTTTACATAGATCCCGTTAAAAGCCTGCGTTGGCGTTACTGTAATTTCAATCTCTCCCCCTCCACCAATTACACCGGCAATATTTGCAGATGTATAAATAGGAGTCCGGGTTGCATCGTAGCCTGGCTCATATCCATAACCAATTAACGGCTTGTTTCCGGGAACTGCATGAAGGTCTGTAAAACTACCGATTTCAAAGCTGCTCAAAAGCCCCAATAATTCTTTTGGAAGTGCCAGTTTCACCGTTACAGGGGTATTTGCAGCTATTGTGCGTTTATTTGCATTAGTGCCATCTGTAGTAAATTCGAGAAATTGGGTGGCCGATCCGGTAAGACCAAGAATTCCTATCGGAACAGATAATGTTGAAGCATCTTTAACCTGTCCATTTACAGCATTTGATGCATCTGAAATACTTCCATATAAATTTGCGCCTAAAATACCTAATCCATCAATGTAAGAACCTTGAAAGTTTGCATAAGTCCGTGCGGTATTTTCACACTGTGCATATAAATATGCAGGCATAAAAAACAACACAAACACCAAGAAAGATAGACAAGAGCGCCTTTTCAATGTAAGTTTGGGATGACGTGAAAATTAAATTTTGTTTGTTTGCTCGTGATACAAAAGTACTGCGAGCCAATGTCACATTATCCGTTCACTTTATTCATTAAGTCCTTTACTGAAACGTAAAAGCCTGTTTTGTTGATATTTATCAATAAAACCAAAATCATTCGAACATGATTTGTACATTTGCTTCAAGAATGAAAATTTTAGTCTACCTGTTAAGCCTTAGCATCTTGTTTATCTCTTGCATCACCTGCGAGGATTTACCGGAATTTGGCTATGATATTCAGACTAAAGTATTATCAGCCAAAATAAGCAAAACGGAAAGCAGCGCCGATAAAGATAACTGCTCGCCCATGTGCACCTGTAATTGCTGTGGACAGCCTTCTGTGAGCAGCCTTGCTTTTTCTTCATTCAATTTTTTAAAGAACGAGCCTGTTCTGAAACTGAACACCCCTTATAGCGATCAGTTTATTTCTTCTTATCTTCAGCATATCTGGCAGCCACCAAAATTGAATAAAACATCCATCGGGTAACCGATAATTTCAGATCGTAACCAAAAACGATCTATTTATTCAATCATTTTTATTAAAAGAATACATGCAAAAAATAATAGTATTGTTGTGCGCGCTCGTGTGCACGGTAAGTGCCTATGCACAAGAAACCTTTAAGATTATAATTAAAGATCAAAAAAGTAAATCCACGTTAAACGGAGTAACCATCCTGGTTAAAGGAACCAACGTTATCGCTAAAACAGGAGAAAACGGAACGGCCAGCTTCAATAATATACCAGCGGGCAACCAAACCCTGATTATTAGATATGTTGGTTATGCCGAACAGCTTATCCCATTAAATTTCCCTGTAAAACAAACAGGTCCATTGGAAATTCTTTTGGCAGAATCGGAAGATGAGCTGGAAGAAGTGATTGTTTCTTCTACGAGGACAAGCCGTAGCATACAAAATACGCCAACAAGGGTAGAAACGATAGAACTGGAAGAAATTGATGAAAAAAGCAATATGCGCCCAGCCAACGTTTCGATGATTTTACACGAAAGTACCGGTATTTCTGTACAGCAAACCTCGGCAACAAGCGCCAATGCGAGTATTAGAATACAGGGACTAGATGGACGATATACACAACTACTTAAAGATGGTTATGCCAGTTTTGGTAATTTTGCCAGTGGATTGAGTATTTTGGAAATCCCACCATTAGATTTAAGTCAGGTGGAGATTATAAAAGGTCCTTCTTCTACGCTTTATGGTGCTGGTGCAATTGCAGGTGTAGTTAATTTTATTTCGAGAACACCAAAAGAAAAAGCCGAATTTAACTTTATTCTAAACCAATCTAACGTAGGCCAAACCAATATTGGCGGTTTTGGGATGCAACGCAATAAAAAGTTCGGTTATAGCCTGTTGGCCTTGGCAAATTTTCAAAAGGCATATGATGTAGACAAGGATGACTTTACGGAGCTACCTAAAACGAAAGATTTTACCATTCACCCAAAGTTATTCTTTTACCCGAATGAAAAAGCTACCCTAATTATTGGCAATGCTTTTACCAAGAGCGATAGAACGGGAGGTGATATCTTTGTAGTGAATAATGATGCAGATGCAGCCCACCGTTATTTTGAAACCAATAACAGTATTCGCAATACCTCTACGCTGGATTTCAGTTACAAAACCAACGAAAAAGACCTGTTACGCGTTAAAACGAGCTTTAACTATTTTAAGCGAGGTATATCCATTCCTGATTACCGCTTTGATGGTATCAACTATAATGCTTACACCGATATCAGTTATTTGAAGAACATTAAAAACCAGAGTTTAATTTTTGGCGCAAATTTGGTTTATGATGATTTCATCGAACAAAATCAAAAGTTAAGCCTGGCAAAAAACTTCACTACCAAAACGGGGGGGCTGTACGCACAACAAACCTGGGATATTACCACAAAATTCAAATTAGAAAGCGGATTAAGGGCCGATTTTGTCCATTATTTTAACGCTTTCTATCGTAAAAATGAAGTTTTTGTATTGCCTCGTGTTTCTGCACTTTATAAGTTTAACGATAAATGGAGTTCGAGAATTGGTGGTGGATTAGGCTATAAAACCCCTACCCTATTTACCGAACAGACTGAAACGTTTCAATACCAGAATTTACTTCCCTTAAATAATGTAAAAGCAGAAAAAAGTTATGGTGGTACTGCCGATGTAAACTATAAAACCAGCATTGGCGACGATTGGATGATCAGCCTGAACCAAATGTTCTTTTACACCCGGATCACTAACTCTACCATCCTGCTACAAGATGCTACGGGATATTTTTATTTTGACAATACGAACTTGCCAGTGCAGAGTTTAGGTTTTGAAACCAATGCCAAGATCATATTTAAGGAATATTTTAAGCTTTTTGCAGGCTATACTTTTACAAATGCAAAAGCAGATTATCTTTCTGTAGTGAAAGACATTAGACTGCTACCTAAAAACAAACTCAATCTGGCGCTGCTTTACGAAAAGGAAAGGAATTTTAAAATGGGCCTGGAGGGTTATTTTACCGATAGGCAATACCTTTACAACAACCAGCAGACTAGTCCATTTTGGGAGTTTGGTTTTATGGCAGAAAAGGTTTTTGGAAAAATTTCGGTATTTATCAATGCAGAGAACTTTACCGATACCAGGCAGAGCAGGTACAAAAGTGTGGTTAACGGTTCGCACCTTAACCCAAGCTTCGATGATATTTGGACCCATACCGAAGGAAGAACTTTTAATGCAGGTATAAAGCTTAAACTCTAATAGGCAACACTTTATAACAATATTTTATATAAAGGTTTTTACCTTAAAAATTATTTAAAAAATAATACTTGCAAAAAACAATGGTTATTGTATCTTTGCACCCTCTCTGGAAGCTTCCACTCCAGAGTTTAAGAAAGCCTTCCAGCAATGGGAGGCTTTTCTTATTTTAAATTGATTAGCTTGGCTAATCATCAAAAAGCACATCCATAGTAATCTCTTTTTGCACCAGACCAGGGTAACGTTCACTATTTGAGACTCCATAAGTTGTAATCATGGTCAAGAACAATGCTTTTCTTGTTCTGGTTTGATAATGAAATACTTTTAGTTTGTTAACTAATTCCCTTTCATAAGATTTAGTGATTTCAAAAGGTATAATAGAGAATTTAACTTCGCATATATTGATGCAAGAGTCATTTCGATCAATAAGCAGATCAATCTGCGCACCTTGTTCTTCTTTGTTTTTGGGCAGATAACGCCAAACAGATATTTCTGTATAAACATTGTCTATCCCTATCGCTTTTTTAATCTGCGAAGTATGTTTCATACAAATACTTTCAAAGGCATATCCGCTCCAACTTTTCCATGATGTACCCGAATAAAATTTCAACCAGGTTCCAGCACCCCTTGCCTTATTACCATCAATAAATTTGAGATAAAATATAGAGTACTCATCGGTTAGTTTATATAAAGAGTCTTTACTACTTTTCCCAAAGGGAATATAAGGCGTAATAAAACCAGACTCGGCAAGTTCTGCCAGTAACTGTGTAGCGTAACCACCACTGCTTAGCTTACAGGCATTAATAATTTCTGTACGGGTAAGTCCTTTACTTTTTTTTGCCAGTGCCTGAACAATATCGATGTGGTTTTCTGCTTTATCGAACAACGAATAATACAGATTCTTAAATTCTTCAAGAAGTAGCCCATCTTTGGTAAAAAATAGTCTGTCTATGATCTGGGCGACACTCTCGCCCGGTTCTATTTCTTTAAGGTACTGTGGTATCCCACCCATAGCCATGTACACCTGCAAAAGCTGATACTTATCGAGTTTTATTTTTCTGTATTTAAGATATGCTGCAGTTTCACCAACAGTAAAAGGAAGAAGTCTTATTCTCCTCGTTACACGGTTATGCAATCCTCCACGGTTATTAATCACTTTATTGATCATCCAAGAAGCTGCCGAACCACAAATTACAACAATGAGCTTTTTTTCCCTCGAAGCCCAACTGTTCCAAAAATTTTCAAATGCAGGCAAGAATCCTGAGCGGGGCGTATTAATCCAGGGAAATTCGTCAATAAAAATTATTGTTCTTTCCCTTTTTACCAAGGGAGTGAGGTATTTGACCAGCATTTCAAAGGCAGCTATCCAACTTTCTGGTTTGGCTAAAGGAAAACCTCCCGTTACTTTTGTAAGTGCCAAACTAAAGTTTTCCAACTGCTGATTTAATGTTGCATGATGGATGCCAGAAAATTCAAATGCAATTTCTTTAGTAAACCCGTTTCTGATTAAATAAGTCTTTCCTACCCGTCTACGCCCATATACAGCAATCAGTTCACTTTCACCAGATTTTTCAATCTTGTTTAACAGCAATTTTTCTTCATTCCTTCCTACAACCTGTTCCATAAACAATTAATTAATAGCAACAAAGTTAAGAAAAAATTAAGTTTTGGCGTAATACAAAAACCTATATCACGCCAAAACTATGTTTTTACATGAAGTTTTGGCGTGATATAAAAAACTATATCACGCCAAAACTATATTTTACGTGCAGTTTTGGCGTGATATAGCAAGCAATAATCTTTTACTTGCTTTTAAAAATCACTACAGCCAACGGTGGCAAATCGACAATTATTGAATATTCCTGTCCATTATAATTTTCCAGATCAGGAACAATATCCCCCCTGTTATTAATACCACCTCCGTAATAAACAATATCATCGGTATTAAAAATTTCTGTCCATTTGGTTTTAAAAGGCACCCCAATTCTATAGTTCTCCCGAACCACAGGTGTTAAGTTTATGGCAACAAGCAAAGTATCTTTTGCCTTTGGTCCTTTACGCATATACACAAATGTAGATTCGTTTGCATTATCTGCATCAATCCATTGAAAACCTTCATAACTGAAATTGAAATGATACAATGCAGGTTCTTTGCGGTACAGAAAGTTTAAAGCTTTAACCGTTTCCTGCATGCCTTTATGTGGTGCATGTTGCAGTAAATGCCAATCTAACGATTGTGTAAAGTTCCATTCATTGGTTTCGCCAAACTCATTCCCCATAAACAGCAGTTTTGCTCCTGGATGGGTAAACATATAACCATAAAGCGCCCTTAAATTCGCAAATTTCTGCCAGTCATCTCCAGGCATTTTATACAGCATTGGCGACTTACCATGCACTACTTCATCGTGAGAGAAAGGCAACATGAAATTCTCGGTAAAGGCATAAGTCATGCTAAAGCTTAGCTGGTGATGGTGGTGTTTCCGGCCAAGGGTTTCAACTTTAAAATACTTTAAAGTATCATTCATCCAGCCCATCATCCATTTCATCCCAAATCCTAATCCGCCCGCATGTACCGGGTGGGTTACGCCAGGATAAGTGCTGCTTTCTTCTGCAATAGTTTGTACACCCTCAAAATTTCCATAAACGGCAACATTCAGGTCCTGCAAAAACTGTATGGCGCCAAGGTTTTCACTTCCTCCATATTCGTTTGTTGCGGCGTCTCCATCTTCTCTGGAGAAATTGAAATACAACATCGATGCCACGGCATCTACCCTTAACCCATCTGCATGATATTGATCAATCCAAAACAAGGCATTACTAATTAGGAAAGAGCGTACTTCGTTTCGATCATAATTGAAAATATATGATTTCCAGTCGGGATGAAAGCCTTTCCGCATATCGGCGTGTTCGTATAGATGGGTTCCATCAAACTCATATAAGCCATGTCTATCGCCTGGAAAATGGGAAGGAACCCAATCCAATATCACCGCAATATTGGCTTTATGAAGTTCATCGATCAGATACATTAAATCCTGTGGAGAACCATAGCGTGAACTTGCCCCAAAATAACCTGTAATCTGATAACCCCAACTCGGAAAATATGGAAATTCCATTACAGGCATCAGTTCTACATGTGTAAAACCCATTTCCTTTATATAAGGCACCAACCTCCCAGCTACTTCCCTGCAGGTTAAAACACGTTCTGGATTATCCGGATCGCGTTCCCAGGAGCCTAAATGTATCTCGTACACTGAAATGGGTTGATCCAAAGCATTTAATTTTGCTCTTTTTTTGAGCCAAGCTTTATCTTTCCAGGTGTAATCGGTATCCCAAACAATACAAGCTGTTTGCGGTGGATGTTCCCATCTTCTGGCATAAGGATCGCCTTTTAAATGCTCAGATTCATCAAAACCTTTAACAAAATATTTATAAACTTCGCCCTTTGCAATACCAGGGATAAAACCTTCCCAAATACCCGATTTATCCCACCGCACGCTCAGTGGATGCGAACTGTTGTTCCAATCGTTAAAATTACCCACTACACTTACACAAATGGCATTGGGAGCCCAAACCGAAAAATAAGTTCCGGCGGTCCCATCAACAGTAATTAAGTGTGAGCCCATTTTCTCGTAAAGCCTAAAATGCTTTCCAACAAGAAAAAGATCGATATCGTAATCGGTAAATAAACTGTGGATCCAAACGGATTTCTGTTTATCAATTTTTGGTTGGGATGCTTTTTTTACAGGAACATTTTTTGCTGCTGGCATAGGTATTTTGGTTAGATTAAATGAAGCCCCAAATACCAAACAGCATTTGGGGCTCAATATTACAGACTCAATATCTGTATTTCTGAGAAGTTCTTATTGCATTTAAAATGCAGGATATGCTGATCGTCAGTATAAAAATCATTAACCTCTTTATTATCGATAATGATCTTTTTCACCTGGAATTTTACGCCGATAACATTGCAAACATAAAATTCATAATTAGGCGTGTACAATCCTTCGTTACGTTGGTTCACTTTAATGGCCTGGGTATCACCTTTTACAGTGAATTTCTTTTCCAGATAAATGTCCTGCTCGTAGGCAAATGTATCACCATGATCTTCGTACATGTACGAATTTACCTCGTAATCGCTATGATAAATATTCAATACTACTTCAGTAATCGATTTTTCATCAACATATTGCATTACAGGATATTCTGGTAAAACTGTACCTGCCCTTACAAACATTGGCATACTGTCTATCTTAGCATCAACCGTATATTCGTTACCGCCATCTAAAATTTCGTTGGTCCAGAAATTATACCATGTTCCTTTTGGAAGGTAAACTTTTCTAGATATTGCACCTTGCTCTAAAACCGGACAGATCAATAGTTTATCACCATAACAAAATTCATCCTGACGGAAACTGTTGCTGATATTTTCCTGCTCAAGCATCACTAACGGCCTTAAAATAGGAAAACCATAACGGTGATGCTCCCAGAATACCGAATACAGGTATGGCATTAAACGATACCTTAATTCGATAAACTTGCGGTTAATATCTTCGAAAAATTCGCCAAAGCTCCAAGGTTCCCTTTCGGCAGTATCGCCGGCAGAGTGTGCACGCATAAAGGGAGAAAATGTACCTAGCTGGATCCAACGGGTAAATAATTCGCCATCTGGTTCACCACTGAACCCTCCAATATCTGTTCCGCAGAAAGGCACGCCAGAAACCGATAAACGCTGGCACTGGATATTTCCGATCTTTAAATGTTCCCAAGTGGCAATATTATCGCCGGTCCAAACACTTGCATAACGTTGCATGCCCGAATAACCAGCCCTTGTAATGGTAAATGGACGTTTATTGCGCATTAGTTTTTTTAACCCTTCGTAGGTAGAACGCACCATCTGCATGCCATAAACATTGTGTGCCTTACGGTGTGAGCCGCGGTAACCATCATAATTATGACGGACATCATTAGGGAAAGTTCCTGAACCAAACACGGCTGGTTCATTCATATCGTTCCAGAAACCTGCAACGCCCATATCTACCAGCTCTTTGTATAAATTACCCCACCAGCTGCGTACTTTTGGATTGGTAAAATCGGGAAACTGACAGCGCCCTGGCCAAACATGCCCTTCCATATAATAATCGTCGCTGCGGCGACAGAAAAATCTTTTCTCTTTACCTTCTTTAAAAACCCAGTAATCGTCATCTACCTTAATTCCCGGATCGATCATTACCACGGTTTTAAAGCCATCATCAGAAAGTTCTTTAATCATTCTCCGTGGATCTGGAAAGTATTTTTTATTCCAGGTAAAACAGCGGTAGCCATCCATGTAATCGATATCCAGATAAATGGCATCGCAAGGAATTTTACGTTCCCTGAACTGTTTAGCTATTTCTTTAACTTTTGTTTCAGGGTAATAACTCCAACGGCACTGCTGATAGCCCAAAGTCCATTTTGGTGGCATTGGGTGCGTTCCCGTTAAAGTTGCATAACGTTTAACCACGTCCATAATATGTGGACCATGGATATAATAGTATTGCAGTTCTCCGCCATCGGCCCAGAAACTGGTTTTATTTACATCTTCCGAACCGAAATCGAAATACGATTTAAAGGTATTATCGAAAAAGATACCATAGGCAGCCTGATTATGCAAACCGATATAGAAAGGTATGGTGCGGTAAAGTGGGTCTTGGTTCCAACCGAAAGAGTAAGCATCGGTATTCCAGTTTTCGAACCGCCTGCCACGTAGGTTAAAATTACCAGATTTATCACCCAAACCGAAGAAATTTTCTTCAGGGTGGCATTTTTTGGTTGCATAGATATAATAACCGCCAAAATCTACATTTTCTTCCCAGTGCATAGAATTGGGTTCATCAACCATTACCACATTGGTGATATTATCAGAAAAAGAAATATGAAAGTTTGCTTTTTCTATTTTACAGGTTACCGCATGGGTAGAAATCGTGAAATGATCGTCGTGTTCCTGCATTTTAAAAACAGAAACTTTTTGATCTACTTCGGGCACAGCGTAAGAAAAATCATCTAAGAAAACGCCATGTGGAGCCAGGCGAACGCGGATAATATCGTCGCTTACCACCCTAACTTCTACTCTTGCATCCCCATCAGAAAAATAAAAACGGTTGCCCTCCTTTTTTACTTTTTTAACCGCACCAAGGTATTGTTTAACAATTGGTTTTACCGATATATCAACTGGATTGTTTAAATGCTGTATTTCTTGCTCCTTTTCGATCAGATCACTTGTCTCGTTAGGTTTGTCGTTTTGCGCTTCCATCCTTATTTATTCAAAATTTTAAATTCATGGTTCTTAAACCGGGATGTGCTTAAGAAAGTACTATAATACAAATATTTTACAAAAGGGATGTAGCTTTTTTTGAAAAGATTATTTCAATAGTGTGAATTTTACACTAAGCCATTTATTTTCAGCCTTTATTGACATTAAACTATTGAGCAATAATGCAGTAAAAAATAACCCTGATAGCCAGCGCACAAAAAAGCCCTCTATACTTTTAGCATAGAAGGCCCTTAAAACTCAATTAACTGATTATGGATTAAAACTAATGGCTAGGTAATAGATTGCACCAGCCTGTGGGTTACCGTAAGAAGTAAAATAATATTTATTTAGTACGTTCGAACCACCAAGTTTAATAATAGATTGTACTGAAGGGATTCTTAAACTCACCTGCGCATCTAAAGAGCTATAAGCAGGCACTTGACCTGAGGCAAAAGAAGAATTCCAGTAGAATTGATCTTGCCAACGATATGCCAAATTAAAACCAAAGTTTTTAATAATTTCTTTATTGCCAAAACCCAGGTTATAACGGATTTTCGGGGTATTGAAATCGTTAATATAGTTAACTGGTAAATCACCAATTTCATTATAAGAAACGTTACCACTGATGGTATATTTACCTACTAAATAATCTAAACCTAAAGCTGCTCCATAAGAGGTTACTTTACCTTCTGCATTAACCGGAACACCGAATTTCACAAAACTTCCGTTAACATTCTGATAAACATCCACTGCAGTGATAAAATCTTTATAAATGTTATAATAACCATAGGCATCAAGCAATAAATTAGGAAGGAGCAAACCTTTATAACCTAACTCATAAGACTGAACACTCTCCGGACGAACACCTCTTGCATCAAAAGTATATTGTTGCAATAACGCCGGGTTAGGCGTTCCTGTTGCAGCTGCAGATGCTAAGAACGCACGGTAACTTACATCAGTAAATGCTTTATTATTATCAAGATGGTATTTATTGAACATAATTTCTGGCAAACCACCAATTAATCTTTGAGATCCTCCACCTACAGACAGGTCTATATATTGATTTTGCGTGGTTGGGTTACGGTAACCCGTTTGGTAAGAAACCCTGATGTTGTTGTTTTTGGCCACAGTGAACACTCCGGTTATCCTTGGTGTAAACCGGCCTTCAAAATTCTGACTTTTATCATAACGGCCAGCAAAGGTAAATTTAACTTTATCATTAAAGAGTTTTTTACCGATCTGTGCAAATGCACCGTATTCTTTAATGTCAATCGATTCAGTTAAATCGTTAAAAATTGTTCCGGCCGAATTTAAGTCATATAAACGATATGATGCGCCTACCTGAAACTCTACCACTTTATCGAAAAGATTGGTAAAGTTGTACATACCTTCGTAGTGATATAGATTTGACTTATCATCGAATTTTGCGCCATAAACGCTTTTTGATGGATCGAGGGCATTAATGCTTGTTGCACTGATTGTGGTATTCATTACTTTATCTTTCGCAACTTCAAACTGCGGGCTACCTGGCTCGAAACGACCTTGATTGGCAATTCCCCTCGCAAATGCATGCGCGGCGGCATCATTTTGTCCTGCTGCTCTTGCACCAACATAGTTGCCAATATATTGCGGAAACCAACTTGTTGATGGTTTAGATATCTCGTTAACATAACTACCCAAAATAGAAGAAATATAAGAATCGCCAGAGCGCTCCTGAGTAGTATAGGCTTTCACAAAAAAGTCTTCGCCCTTTACCTCTAATTTATATTGGCCAATATTAAAATTACGTAAAGAATAGCGGTCAGAACCAGTATAAACTGAAGTTCCAGTACCCCAATTAGCCAACGCTACTGCTTGCACGGTATTACTAATGTTGTAGTATAATGCACCTGATGCTTTTAATGACTTTGTATTATAATCAACCAGGTTTTCTTCGTTATAGCCCGTTCTCGAAATATTCTGATCAGGGATTAAACCTGCTTTTAAGCCAACATAAAAAGGAAAATAATTTTGTACCGGACCACGTAGTGCAGATGGTAATCCTGCCAAAAATCCCGCTTGTTGTGCTGGATTCGGAATAGCAGCGCCAAAAGTTCCGTCCATTAATGTTTTAATGTTTGGTATTAAACCACCAGACCCTGTATTAATTCCGGCAATGGTTGCATTTTGAACACTTAGCGCCACATTTCGCATATTTTGGCTCACTTCGTCACCATAGCTATTTATTCCGTCATAATTCGTATCGCTGTTTCTATCACCGCCTTTCACGCTTCTGGAAACCCGGTCAAAGTTAGAATAATTATTACCGATCCAATCCTTAGCCTGTAAGAATGAAAATGCAGCTTTTACGCCAAACTTATTGTTCCATGATTTTGCCATGCGTACATCCAACTGATTGAAAGGTTGCACACTGCTATTATCATCGTTAACATGGTTTACTCCTGTTTTATATTGGAAACTTGCTCCAGGATATCTGAAAGGATCTTTGGAAGTCATTAACAAGGTACCGTTAATACCACCTGCACCGTAAAGGGCAGAAGAAGCACCCGGTAAAAGCTCTACATTATCTATATCAAGTTCAGTTATACCCACAATATTACCTACCGAGAAATTTAATCCAGGTGCCTGGTTATCCATTCCATCAATGTATTGGTTAAAACGGGTATTACCGTTAGAATTGAAACCACGTGTATTAATCGACTTGAAAGTTAAACTTTGCATACTGCTTTCTACGCCTTTCATGTTGTTCAAGGCATCGTAAAATGATGGTGCGGCGATTTCCCTAATAGAGGCTGCGCTCATCCGCTCGATAGAAACTGGCGATTCTAATATACGCTCGGGTGTACGCGATGCCGAAACAACTACATCACCTCCCAATACAACCGCGGTTTCCAGCTCCAGATTAACACCAGAAGTGCTTCCGGTAATCTGCTGTTCAACTGTACCATAACCTACATAAGATGCGACTAAAGTGAAGGGAACTTTTGCTGTTGTGGTAAAAGTAAAACTACCGTTACTCGTGGAGGCCGTACCACCTGACTGACCTTTAATAGTTAAACTAACCCCTGCTAGTCCTTCTTTCGATTGCTTATCTTTTACGGTTCCACTCACCGTAATACTTTGTGCCTGTGCCGCGCTATTGCCTGCGTACACAAATAATAACACATAGAAGATCTGTGTAAAAATTCTGCTCATAAACGATTGTTAATTTGGTTGTTTGTATTATTAGTTATATAAACTTAAATTCTTTTTTTGAATTAAACAAATTATGTTAGCATAATAATTTCAATTCAAATTATAATTTTGATTGATATACAGTTTGTTGTATTTTGCATTAAACATAAACCGTCATTTTGCCCTACCTTAGTAGACTGACTTGTTAGCTAGCCATTATGAATAAAATTAAAGCCCTGTTCTGTATCATCATTCCGATAGCATTAGCTTTTTTATTTAACACCAAATTAGGCAGTACGCCTCCATTGTTAAAATTCCTAAATCCTTTTATGGGTTTTTGGCAAAATGCAGAGAACAATCATTTTATGTTTAACCATACAGCGAAGATTAAGGGGGCGATAGATAAAATCGAAATCGTTTTTGACGACCGCATGATTCCACATATTTTCGCGCAGAATGATCATGATCTGTATCTGGCGCAGGGTTATGTAACCGCCATGCACCGCCTTTGGCAAATGGATTTTCAAACCCGTTTTGCAGCCGGAAGAATTAGTGAAGTTGTGGGCGATAAAGCCATAGAAGTAGACCGTTATCAGCGCCGGATGGGTATGGTTTATGGTGCAGAAAACTCGTTAAAAGGCATGATGGCCGATCCTAAAGCCAAAGAAATGATCTTAGCTTATACCGAAGGGATTAATGCCTACATCAAAACACTTTCTAAAGCCAATTATCCCTTAGAATACAAGATACTCGATTTTAAACCCGAAAACTGGACACCTGTAAAATGTGCTCTGCTCCTAAAACAGATGTCGGCAGTGTTAGCCATGGGTTCCGACGAATTTTACATGACCAACATCTTGAAAAAATTTGGGCCAGAGGTTACCAAAAATCTTTTCCCAGATTATCCGTTCCGCGAAGACCCGATCATCCCAGTTGGCACAAAATGGGATTTCTCTCCCTTACCAACACCTAAAACGCCAGAAAGCTTCACCAGGGCTCAAACTGGCGAGGTAAAAACAACCGAAAAAATAGAAGGCATTGGCAGTAATAACTGGGCATTATCGGGCGCTAAAACCGCATCGGGATACCCGATTTTGGCAAACGATCCACATTTGGATTTAACGCTTCCATCAATCTGGTACCAGATTCAGTTACATGCACCTGGCGTAAATACCTATGGTGTTTCTTTACCTGGTGCGCCCGGGGTGATTATTGGCTTTAACCAGAAAATAGCCTGGGGCGTAACCAATGTTGCTGCCGATGTGCTGGATTTTTATCAGATCAAGTTTAAGGATTCGACCCACAACGAATATTGGTACGATAATAAATGGAAAGCTACCACCAAGCGATTGGAAACGATTAAAATACGTGGCGGAAAAGACGAAATAGATACGGTTTACTATACCCACCACGGGCCGGTGGTATATTTCCAGAAGCCAAAATATGGCAGGGCTGATAATGTACCCGTTGGCGATGCTTTAAGGTGGATAGCGCATGATGAATCGAACGAACTCATGACTTTTTATTATTTAAATCGCGGTAAAAATTACAATGACTACCGCAAGGCTTTAACTTTTTATACTGCTCCTGCACAGAACTTCGTTTTTGCCAGTGTAGATAATGATATCGCCATCACGCCAAATGGAAAATTCCCATTAAAATGGAAAGATCAGGGCAAGTTTATATTGGATGGTACCGACCCATCATACGATTGGCAGGGATGGATTCCAAATGCACAGAACCCAACGGTTAAGAATCCGGCACGGGGTTTTGTTAGTTCAGCCAATCAATCTTCTACCGATACTACTTATCCATATTATATTAACTGGGAATTTGCACCTTATGAGCGTGGCAAACGGATCAACGATCGACTATCGGCAATGAACAAAGCTACCTTAGATAGCATCCGCCTCATGCAGACCGACAATTACAGTATTATGGCGCAAAACTTGGTTCCTGCGCTCTTACCGTTACTAAACAACGAACAGTTAAATGCAACGCAAAAAGAAGCATTGGCTTACTTGGGCAAATGGAACAAACGTTATGATGCCCATGAAATTGCAGCCAGTGTATTCGAAATATGGACAAAACGCTTATCGCACAATATCTGGGCTGATGAATTCGAGGTTAAAGGAATCCCGATGCGTTACCCCTCAAGAGACCGCACGGTTGAGATGATTTTGAAAGAACCCAATGCAACCTGGTACGACAATATTAAAACCAGCAAAAAGGAAATATTATCTGATCTGGTTAACGAAGCTTTTAAATATAGCTGCGATAGTTTAGAAAGACGCTTTGGGCCAATAAACAAAGATTGGGACTGGGCAAATGTAAAGCAGACCAATGTACCGCATCTGGCCAAAATACCAGGATTCGGTTCGAAAGTTTTACAGATTGGCGGCGCGAAAACAGCGATTAACGCATTAAGCGAAGCCAATGGACCTTCGTGGCGGATGGTAATTGAACTGGGTAAAACGCCAAAAGGACATGGTGTTTATCCAGGCGGTCAATCAGGCAACCCTGGAAGTAAATTTTATGATAACATGATCGATACCTGGGCAAATGGTAAATTGTACGATCTATTTTATATGCAAGGTCCTGATGATAAATCGGGTACAGTTATTTCTCGTTTAAAAATTTCTAAATAGGCTAAAATGGTTTTCATTGTTATATTAATAATCTGTTTTCTTTTGCAAATGATTGCCCCTTGGTGGATTATCATTGTAATTTCTTTTGCCACCTGTGGAATTATCGGTAAAACAGGAAAAATAGCCTTTTGGCAATCTTTCCTTGCCATTTCGTTACTTTGGATAGGCTATGCTTTATTTAAAAGCTTACCTAATGATAATGTACTTGCTGGCCGTGTGGCCATAATGACGGGCATAAAACTCTGGTGGGCACTGCTATTGGTTACGGGGATTTTAAGTGGCCTGGTTGCCGGAATAAGCGGTTATTGTGGTTATCAGTTTCGCATGGCTATGCTGGCTAAAAAAACTGACGAGAAAATAGCATAATGCTTTGTACTTTTACCCTGTGAATTTAACAGCTAAGGATATATTTTCTATAAAAAGTACCGATGAGTTTAACTCGCTTGCCTTAAACATTTTTAAGCTACAGGCCCAAAACTGCAATGTTTACCGTGAATATATCTTTCATTTAGGTGTAGATGCAGAAGAGGTAACTGAAGTAACACAGATTCCATTTTTACCGATCAGCTTTTTTAAAAGCCATTCTATTTTAAGCAGTACCGATCCTGTTGAAATTACCTTCAGTAGTTCAGGCACTACGGGTATGGTACAGAGCAGCCATCATGTAACCGATGTTAAATTATATGAGCAGAGCTATCTACAAGCTTTTGCGCAATTTTACGGAGATATCACCGAATATTGCTTTTTGGCCTTGCTCCCATCCTATCAACAGCGATCTGGTTCATCGCTGATCTACATGGTTAACGATCTGATCGAAAAGAGCAGACATCCACAAAGTGGATACTTTTTATACAACCACGATGAATTGCTTAAAACCCTCCTAGATCTTAAATCAAAAAAACAAAAAACCGTTTTAATTGGTGTTACTTATGCCCTGCTCGATTTTATAGAACAGTTTGATATCGATTTCCCCGAACTGATTGTAATGGAAACCGGAGGAATGAAAGGGAAACGTAAAGAAATGGTGCGGGAGGAGCTACACGAACAGCTAACAGAAGGATTTGGTGTAAAAGCTATCCATAGTGAATATGGAATGACCGAGCTACTTTCTCAGGCTTATTCATTAGGAAACGGAGTTTTCAACTGCCCTAACTGGATGCAGGTTTTAATCCGCGATACCAATGATCCTTTAAGTTTAATTGAAAATGGCAGAACTGGTGGCATCAATGTAATCGATCTGGCCAATCTCAATTCTTGCTCATTTATTGCCACTCAAGATCTGGGAAGGATTAATCCCGATCAGCGTTTTGAAGTATTGGGCAGATTTGACAATGCCGATATAAGGGGATGTAATCTTTTGGTGCAGTAAACGCTAATTTACCTTACCCGAACAGCTAGCGCATAAACCAGTAGCAATCAGATTAAGATGCGCTACTTTAAAGCCAGCCGGAACTTTTAATGCCGGAATTTTAACAGTATCCAAGCAGTAAATTTTATGACAGTTATCGCAGTTAAAATGCACATGTTCATCATGATGCTCGTGTGCACTGCAACCATCAGAACAAATAGCATAGTTCGCGGTGCCCTGTTGATCTAAAACCTTATGGATAATTCCTTTTTCTTCAAAAGCCTGCAAAACACGATACAAGGTAACACGGTCTGCATCCTTACCCATCACCTGCTCTAAATAAGGCTGAGATGTTGCAGAATCTCTTCCACTCAAAATCTCCAGCACCTGCAAACGAGGGACAGTTCTTTTTAGTCCGTTTTTAACCAAAAGTTTTTCGAAACGCGATGTATTATTTCCCATAACACTACAAAAATAAGCAATTAATTAATGAGTTTGGCATTTCTGATGGTTATTGGTGGTGCATAACTCGCATCCTTTTTTTCTAATTTTAAAATCCCCTTTACACGGATAGGTTTTTCGCTATAAGGCACTGCACTTTCCATCTCAATCATAATCATTACCGGAATGCCATTTTGCCCGCAAAAATAACATTGGTTAATGGGCAGGGTTGCCAGCAGAAATTTCTGCTGTTTCTGTCCACTTTTTATTGGGATTAAATAACCTGTTAAATCAAACTCCCTATTTTCAAAACGTTTGACCGATTCTGTAAAGAGGGGCAAAAGTTCGTTCTTTTCGGTAAGTTCAAATTTCACCGAGCCGATTACATCCCAGTTCAAAGATCGCAACTGGTCTTTTGGGTTGTGCTTTTGCGTTTGTGCGGCAACTGTGCAAACCGAAAACAGAAAGAAAATAAAATGCAAATGTCTCATCGTTTTGTGGCATCTAAAAGAAAAAAAGTAGATCGGCTATCACCAGAATCATTGATTATAAATTTTCCTCTCAGGGTAATGGGCTCTTCAGTCCAGTTAATGGGCTTTAAAGTCTTAACTTCTATCATCGAAGGGATATCGCCTGTTCCACAATACGGGCAGGAGGCAATGGGCACGATAGAAAACATAAACTCACTGAAGCTATTGCCCACTTTTGTAGGGATAATATAGCCAGGAAGTTCAATTATCTTATTATGGATTGCCTTTAATGCAGGTGGAAAAACAGCCTGCCAAACCAATGGTTTTACCTGCTTATCGTACTTTAAACCGATAAGATTCCATGTAGCGGTTCGCATCTCTGTGTGTACAGATACCTGAGCCGCTGCTGTAATGGAGCTTAAAACCAATAGCACCCAAATGTATTTCTTCATTATCGAATGAGATTATAAAAGTTTTGCATTTAAAAGAAAAAATTCACTCCTATCATCCGCGGAATCGTTAATAATGAAAATTCCCCTGAGTTTGATTGGTTTTTCTGTAATGGGAATAGCTGTTAACATTTTTACCTGCACCATTGCCGGAATATCGCCTGAGCCACAGTAAGGACAGGAGGCAATGGGCACAATAGAAAACATAAATTCGCTAAATTTCGACCCTACCTTTGTGGGGATGATGTAGCCAGGCAGCTCGATTACCTTATTATTTAAAGCTTTTAAAGCAGGTGGAAAAACACTTCCCCATTTGCCTGGGGCGATTTCGGCATCATACCTTAGCCCGATTACATTCCAAGTTGGCGTGCGCATGTCGGTATGTACCCTAACCTGCGCCGCCAGTACCTGGACACCTAAACATAAAAAAACTAAAAAAAACAATTTCTTCATCACTTAACGGTCTTTCGTTAAAGTTTCGGCAATATCCACTTTGTAAATTTGCATAGCAGGGATAAGCGAGGCCAAAGTGCCGATAAACAGCCCGATCCAGATTAAATATATTTCCTGAGGAACTGCAGTAAACCCTGTTAATTTTGCCTGTGAAGATTCCTGATAGGCTCCGATTACTTCAAGCGCTGAATGCCCGATCAACAAACCCAAACAGGCACCGATAAATGTAACCAAAACCCCTTCAAACATCACCAGGAAAAACAGTTTCGATTTTGATGCACCAAGACAGCGCATAATGGCCAGGTCGTATTTTCGCTCTTTCATCGCATTATAAAGGCTGATAAAAATACTGAGGGCAGCAATCCCCATAATAAACATCGCAAACCATTGTAAAGTATCAATTCCAACACCGATCAGTGAAAATAATCTTGCACTTTCCATTGCCGGAGAAGCGGCCTGCATGTTTGTACTTTGATTAACCATCCGCGGGAAAAGAATAACCGACATTGGTGATTTGTACTGTATCAGCAAGGCAGTAATCTGTTTATCATTAATTTCTTTGGCTTCTTCTGCAGAAGTATGACTATACCCCTCTTTATGCTTTTCTTCGTGCATTTTATACACACTCCCAATATTGGTAAGGATCAGATTATCAGTTATATTTCCCTGTGGTTTTAAAATTCCTTTTACGAGGTAAGCATGTTGTTTATGAATATCTCCATTGCCAGTTAAGCCATGTGCACCGAAAAAAGAATCACCGATCTTCAGCTTGGATGTTAAAGCAATGGTGCTACCAAGGGTTACTTCTAAATCTTTATGCCAAAAATTGCCCATTTGGATAGATAGACCGTAAAGATTCGAGAAAGTGCTATCGGTGCCAACAATCCTGTAACCGTTATAATTATCGCCCAATGCCAAAGGAACGGCCCGCTTAACCATAGGGTTCTGCATTAACTTGTAAGCATCTTTAGCAGGGATATTTCCAGTTGGATAATCGATATGGTAAACACTACTTAATATCAACTGCAACGGACTTCCTTTTGCCCCAACAACCAAATCAATATCCTTAGCATTTTTTTCCAGTTTATTTCCAATCTGGTTGGTAGCCAAAAAGAGAATAGACAGGATGCCAATGCCAAAGGCAACTAAAATAATATTCAAAACTGTTGTTAGCTTATTCCTGATGAGGTTTTTGCTGCTGATTTTAAAGATGTTCATTGAGTAGATAGGTTTTAGTAATATATTCTTGCACTCTCCTATCGTGTGTGGCAATGATCAGTGCAGCACCATTATCTTTAGCTTGGGTAGTCAGCATCCGGATTACCTGATTGGCATTCCCATCATCTAAACTAGAAGTAGGCTCATCAGCAATCAACAAGTCGGGTTTGTTTACCAATGCACGGGCCACCGAAACCCTTTGCAACTGTCCCTGACTTAATTCGTCGGGATAATTTTTAGCCAGCTCGGCAATACCCAGATCGTGCAAAAGTGAATGGTTCCGTTTATGATCTATAGGTAACCCAGCCATTACCGCAGCAAGCTCCAGGTTATCAATTACATCAAGAGAACGAATAAGATGCGGCCTTTGAAAAATGATGCCGATATGCCTTCCCCTAAACCTGTCCCGCCCTCTTGCAGGCAAAGTATATAAATCAGTTCCATTAATTAAAACTTCACCCTGGCTTGGCTCCAAAAGACCAGAAATAATATTGAGCAATGTGCTTTTTCCACTGCCAGATGCACCTAGTAAAAGCCATTGCTCCATATCGGCAATTTCCCAGCATGGAAATTTTAATCTTCTCCCCTTCTCATAAACATGTGCTAATGAGCTGATTTTAATCATGATGCAACACGCTTTGCTTTTTTTTAACTGTCAGGTTTTTGATGGCATAACGCCTGTAAAGTTCTATTCCATCATTTGTACCATGCTTACAGGCAGGGCTTAACATCGTAATAAACAACAATGCGGGGATAAATAAGATTTTATAACTCATTGACATAATTAACTATTAATTGCCCAATGGGCAAGACTTAAGCATTCGTAAATTGATATAATGGGCCGCAGCAATGGTAAATCCACCAATCGGAATCAAGATTGGCTCCAGCGGTTCAATGCCCGAAAAATGCCCCAATGTTATACATGCAAAGCCTGCAATAAGTACCAGAATTGGTATAATACGGCGATGTTGTTTGCGGTATGCCGTACTTAAGCTCCAGATACCAATAATCAATGAAACTGCAATCATCGTAATCTCAAACGCTTCATTGGCCAGGAAACCCATTCCCCACATGGGTAAAACGGTGATTAAAAATGGTAATGCAGCACAATGTATGGCACAAAGCGCTGAGGCGGTAATACCGATCCGGTCGAGGTTGATTTTATAACTCCGTAGTTTCATTAAAATAAATTTAGTGCACAAATATAAAAGCAATTTAGTTGCATTTGCAATAATCAAGCTTATATTTGCAACATAATTGCATTAAAATGATAAAGAAATTACCTGTTACCGTATTAAACGGTTTTTTAGGCAGCGGCAAAACCACGCTGCTCAATGCCATATTAAGGAATAAGCAAGATTTGAAAGTGGCTGTGATTGTAAACGATATGAGTGAAGTAAATGTCGATGCTACCATGGTTAAAAGTCAGCATATCTTATCTAAAACTGAAGAAAAACTGGTAGAAATGAGCAATGGCTGCATCTGCTGTACCCTGCGGGAAGACCTGATGATCGAAGTGGAAAAACTGGCAAAAGAAAACCGCTTTGATTACCTTTTGATCGAAAGCACGGGGATATCTGAACCCATTCCTGTTGCACAAACATTTTCTTTTATTGATGAAGCTTCAGGTATAGATCTGAGTAGATTTAGCCGGTTAGATACAATGGTAACTGTTGTAGATGCTTATAATTTTTACAGGGATTTTGGTTCGGCAGAAAAGCTTGCCGATCGTAATATGGTTGATAATGCGGCAGATAAACGCACTATTGTAAACCTGCTTACCGACCAGATCGAATTTGCCAATGTAATTTTATTGAACAAAACAGATCTGGTAAGCGATACCGATCTTAAAATATTAAAGGCGTTAATTGCAAAACTGAATCCAACCGCCAAAATTTATCAGACACTTTTTGGAGAAATAGATCCTGTTTTAATTTTACATACCGGCCTATTCGATTTTGAATCTGCATCAGCAGGTGCCGGATGGAAAAAAGAGTTAGAAGAATTCCATCAGCCCGAAACTGAAGAATATGGAATAAGCTCAATAGTTTTCCGCGCTAAAAAACCTTTTCACCCTGAAAGATTATGGAATTACATCAATAAGGAATTTCCACAGAACATTATCCGATCAAAAGGCATCTTTTACTTAGCTGCCTGCCCGAGCAGGCCATTAACTTCTCTCAGGCAGGTGGCTCTTTACGCATCGATCTGGCTGGAGTTTGGTGGGCAAGTATGCACCAACAGGAACGTGAACAATACCTCGATTACCTGGAAAACAGAACTGAAATTGATGCAAATTGGGATAATGATTTTGGAGACCGTAAAAATGAACTTGTGTTTATTGGCCAGGAAATGAATGGCGATAAGCTAAAAAAATCACTCGAATACTGTCTATTAACTGATACAGAAGTAAAAGTTTACAAAACAAAAAACAGCTTTAAGAATCCTTTTGAACATATTTTATCTTAACACAAAATAATAGTCGATGAAATGAATAAAATGGTAGTTTTTCTATGATATTCTTAGGTTTTATTTTGCGTAAATTTGATTTACCCAACCAAACTATGCTTATTATGGAACCCTCAGAAGAACTAACTTTAGTTAAAACCCGCCTATCTTGCCCGAAGTGTAAAAACTTCGAAACTTATAGGGTACCAAGGAGCTTTCTCTTTAAAACGCTTATGCCGTGGATTTCAGTTAAGAGATACAAGTGTTATAAGTGCTTTAATAAGTTTTACGTATTTAATTAAAATCTATTAATTAGCATCTCATTTAAGCCACGCTAGTGGCTTTTTTCTTTTTAAGATGCAGTGTACTTAAAGCAAATATTTAAGTGTTGTCAAAGCTAAAATGGACATGAGTGAGAGAAGCGATTTTTACAATGATTTCTTCGGAAATCCTGATATTTCTGAAAGAGAAAAGTATAAATACTATACCTTAAACAATTCGAATGTTTTAGTGGAAAAAGAAAAAATAAGAAAAATTGTTACAAAAAAAGGGTTATCATCAGTAATGAACGATACAAAATGGTTGAAACTTCAAAATGCTATAAAACAATTGCCTTTCCCACCTCCATATATAGAAAAACTCATTATTGAAGACAAAACTTATGAAGAAGTAAAAATAAGTAAGACCCCGCATTGGTTAGGAAATTGGGAACCGTTTTACAATGAGGGCATGTATTTGTTTTTTACTATTGAGTATATAAAAGTACGACCATGTTATGCGGAACATAGAGGAAATTTAGTTGCCCCTAAAATATTTGACGAAACGGAAGAATTTAAAAACCTTTTAAAAGAGTTGCATATACCTTATGAAGAAGATGAGGGCATTTTCACCATATTCGGGTACAGATAAATACCTTCATCATCCAGTTTCGTAACTCATGGGCGATACAGCTTAACAGAAGCTCTTGCGGGAGATTAACTTCCCGTTCAATTTTAAATTCAAGCCCAATGAATAAATCTTTAATTTCATTGGGCTCGAAAATATTATTCGGCGATTAAAAGGAAATAGTTTTTCTTTCCTTTTTGTACCACGATAAATTTGTCGTTTATTAAATGATCTGCGTTAAAGATCTGAGCCATTTCAGCTACCTTTTCTTTATTTACAGAAACACCTCCACCCTGAATGGTTTTTTTAGCGTCGCCTTTTGAAGGGAAAATAGCCGATTTTTCGGCAAGTAAGCTTGCTGCATCAATTCCGGCACCAAGTTCTTCTATCAAAATCTTATATTGTGGTACACCATCAAATATATCCAGCACTTCTTTATCAGATAGGCCTCTTAAAAATTCCAAAGATCCGTTTCCGAACAAAAATTCTGAAGTTTTAATAGCAGTTTCCAAAGCCTCTACTGAATGGGTCTTTACTGTAATATCTTCAGCCAAAGCTTTCTGCAGAATACGCAAATGCGGAGCAGCATCGTGTTCTTTTTCTAAGCCTTCTATTTCTTCTTTATTTTTAAGGGTAAAAATGCGAATCCATTTTTTCACATCATCATCTGATGCATTTAACCAAAACTGGTAGAATTTATATGGAGAAGTTTTCTCCGGGTCTAGCCAAACTGCGCCACTCTCGGTTTTACCAAATTTGGTTCCATCTGCTTTTTTAATCAATTGTGTTGTAATGGCATAAGCTGTACCTGCATCTTTTCTTCTGATCAGCTCCGTTCCGGTAACAATATTGCCCCATTGATCAGATCCACCCATCTGTACCAGACAGTTTTCGTTTTTCCATAAATGATAGAAATCGTAACCCTGAATCAACTGGTAACAGAATTCAGTAAAAGATAGTCCAGAATCGCCTTCCAAACGTCTTTTAACGCTATCCTTTGCCATCATGTAGTTCACGGTAATGTGTTTACCTACATCTCTGATAAAGGTGAAAAGATTCATATCCTTAAACCAATCGGCATTGTTAACCATTACTGCGCCATTTCCGCCTTCTTCAAATTTTAAGAATTTGGATAATTGGCTTTTCATCCCTTTCAGGTTATGCTCAATCATTTCAGGCGTCTGAAGGTTACGTTCATCAGATTTCCCTGAAGGATCGCCTACCATACCTGTAGCACCACCAACCAAAGCAAATGGCTTGTGGCCAGCGTTTTGAAAATGAATCAGTGTCATGATCTGCGTTAAGTGACCAACGTGCAACGAATCTGCAGTAGGGTCGAAACCGATATAACCAG
The DNA here is from genome assembly GCF_004331735.1 of Pedobacter psychrodurus. Classification (GTDB taxonomy): domain Bacteria; phylum Bacteroidota; class Bacteroidia; order Sphingobacteriales; family Sphingobacteriaceae; genus Pedobacter; species Pedobacter psychrodurus. The sequence goes on along the minus strand of NZ_SJSO01000002.1, from coordinate 140,444 downwards.
AAGTCATACCCTCGTTTAACTTTTCTTCAGTATTCGGCATAATATCATGCAGCATGCCACGCCATCTTAACTCTTCAACAAAATTCGTCATTGTACAAACACTTTAATAATGTGCGTGCAAAGATAAAATTTTAGCTTAGTTTAAAGCAAATTAGTTGGTTTTGTGAATGAGTTATCGCAATTGCACTTTACAGCCCTCTATCCTTACCAATATTTTACCATTGGCTCTTTACAACCATATCAGAAAACATTACCTTGCAAGATGAACTTTTTATCCCATTATTATTTCGACCGGACAAATAATGATGCCAATGTGGTAATGGGAACGGTTTTGCCTGATCTGATTAAAAATGCTGCAAAAGAGGCAAATTTATATCCCCAGAAGAATGAATTTCTATTTAAAGGAAATCCTGATGAAGAAAACCTACTAATTGGCTGGAAAAGACATTTAGCTGTTGACCTGCTTTTTCATTCCTCTAATTTCTTTTTGGAGAAAACCACCGAACTTAAGCAGCTCATTAAACCTATTGTAGAAAATACTGCTGTTCGCCCGTCATTTCTTGCTCATATTGGCTTAGAACTTTTATTGGATCATTTATTAGTGGAGCATAACCTGGTTCAGGTGAATCATTTCTACGATAAACTCGAAACGGTAAAAAAAGAATCGTTAAGCGATTTTCTGGAGCACTGTAAACTAAAAGATCCTGAAATATTTTTTGGTTTTTTAGCAAAATTCATCAGCAGTAAATACCTGTTAAGTTACCAAAAACTCGAAAATATCAGTTACGCCCTTAACAGGATCTGTATGCGTTTATGGCCAGAAACGTTAAGTGAGAAACAACTTCTGGAGCTTACTTTTCAGTTGGGGATTTTCAAGGCAGTTTTAGAAAAAGACTATATGGATATTTTTAAAGAGATTGAAGGAAAGTTAGCCTAAATTTTTACTAGATCAATAAATCTCTGTTAGCCCTTATATAAGATATACTGGCACACAAAAACAATATAATTTCTGGGTTTAGCCAAGTAAAAAAGAAGTATTTTTTCTAAGTTTGTCCTATGTCGCTAACTGCAATAAAAGAAGAAATGGATGCCCTGGTGGCCGAATTAAACCAGCACAATTACAACTATTATGTGCTGGCTATGCCCACCATTGGCGATTATGAGTTTGATAAAAAATTAAAGTACCTCGCCGAGCTCGAAAAAGCAAATCCAGATTTTGCCGATCCGAATTCGCCTACTCAGCGTGTTGGTGGCGATATCACCAAAAACTTCATTACCGTAAACCATAAATACCCCATGTTATCGTTGGGGAATACCTATAACGAACAGGATCTCCGTGATTTTGACGAACGCATCCGTAAAGCGATTGGTGATAATTTCCAATACGTTTGCGAATTAAAATTTGATGGCTTATCCATTAGCCTTACTTATGAAAAGGGCAAACTTTTACGTGCAGTTACCCGTGGCGATGGTACTAAAGGTGATGACGTGACCAATAACGTAAAAACCATTCATACTATCCCGCACCAGATCAAATCGACTGTCGCACCTGAACATTTCGAAATCCGTGGGGAGATTTTTATGCACAAGGCTGCTTTTTTACGCCTAAATGCAGCCAGAGAGGAATTGGGTGAAGTTGCATATGCAAATCCCCGCAACTTTGCATCGGGCACCATAAAAATGCAAGATAGCAAGGAAGTAGCTAAACGGCCTTTAGATGGTTTTATTTATTTCTTGTACACTGATAAAAATGAATTCAAAACCCATTGGGAAAGTTTAAATGCTGTAAAAGATTGGAGTTTCCATGTTTGCGAACACAATAAATTGGTTTCTAACATCGATGCAGTGCTTGATTTTATCCACCATTGGGAAAACGAACGTTTTAAACTAAGTTACGATATTGATGGCATTGTAATTAAAGTAAATAGTTATGCACAACAGCAAGAATTGGGTTTCACTTCAAAATCTCCGCGTTGGGCCATATCATATAAATACAAAGCCGCAGAGGTTGAAACTGTTTTAGAAAAGGTAACCTATCAGGTGGGTAGAACCGGAGCAGTTACACCTGTTGCCAACTTAAAACCTGTATTACTGGCCGGAACAACGGTTAAACGTGCCACCCTACACAACGCAAATGAGATAGAGCGTTTAGATTTACATGAAGGCGATACCGTTTATGTTGAAAAAGGTGGTGAGATTATTCCCAAAATCATCAAGGTAAATCTCGATAAACGTTTACCTGGCTCAACCAAGGTACATTATCTTCATAACTGCCCTGAATGTGGAACTGAACTAATCAGAAAAGAAGGTGAAGCGGTACACTACTGCCCTAACGATGAAGGCTGTCCACCGCAGATTGTTGGGAAAATCCAGCATTTTATTTCGCGCAAGGCCATGAATATTGATGGGCTTGGTGATGAAACCATCGAAACGTTTTACAAACATGGCCTGGTAAATCACATCAGCGATTTATATACGCTGTATCAAAAATCGGATCAACTGAAAACCTTAGACCGTTTCGGAGAACGTTCAATCGAGAACATGCTTGCAGGAATTGAAAAGTCGAAGGAAATGCCCTTTGAGAAAGTGCTTTTTGGCTTGGGTATCCGGTATGTTGGCGAAACAGTTGCGAAAAAAACTGCGGCCGGCGTAAAGAATATCGACAACCTTTCTAAGGCTACTGTAGAAGAATTAATCGCCATTGATGAAATTGGGCAGCGGATTGCGGAAAGTATTGTTGAGTATTTTGGAAAATCGGAGCATTTACAGCAGGTAGAATTATTAAAATTAGCCGGATTACAGTTTGAAATTGAAGAAAAAGTAATTACGCTTGATAGTGATAGACTTATTGGAAAAACATTCGTAATTTCGGGCGTTTTTGAAAGCTTTAGCCGCGATGAGCTAAAAGATATGATTGAGGCCAATGGAGGTAAGATGCTGAGTGGTATTTCGGGCAAATTGAATTATCTGGTAGCAGGTGACAATATGGGTCCATCGAAATTGGAAAAAGCGAATAAACTAAACGTTCCGATCATCAGCGATGCCGAGCTTTTAGAAATGATAAATGGTTAATATTTTACCACAAAGACACTAAGAACACAAAGTTAATTGATTAAAGCATCCCTATTGCTTCAAAATAAATTATTTTAAAATATTAAGGGATGACTGAAGATGAAATTGCTAAATTAATTGTTAATGCTGCGTATCAAGTTCATATTGAGCTGGGTCCAGGATTGTTAGAGTCAGCCTATGAGGCTTGTCTGGTTTATGAATTGATTAATGCAGGATTGCAGGTTTCCAATCAAATAGATCTTCCTGTTCATTACAAGGATATAAAGCTTAATTGTAATTACAGGATAGATATTTTGGTTGAAAGAAAAGTTATTATTGAAGTGAAAGCTGTAAATATTCTTAAAGATGTTCACTTAGCACAAACAATAACCTACTTAAAGCTCTCTAACTGTAAGCTAGGATTACTCATTAACTTTAACGAGGCAAAAATAAAAGATGGGATAAAAAGAGTTATAAATGGCTATTTATAACCAAAAAATAAAAACCTTGGTGTCCTTTGTGGCTCCGTGGTAAAAACAAAAAGTAAATTATATAATGAACAAATTTCAGGGTACTGGTGTAGCATTGGTTACACCTTTCAACACAGATGGATCAGTTGATTATAACGGCTTAAAAAACCTGATTAATCATTTGGTAGACGGAGGGATAGATTACCTCGTTTCTTTAGGTACAACCGGCGAAACCGCTACAATGACCAAGGACGAGAAGAAGAAGGTGTGGGCTTATACTGCTGAAATTAACAATAACAGATTACCTTTAGTTGCCGGAATTGGCGGCAATAATACATTAGCCGTTGCTGAAGACATTAAAACTTTTGATACTACCGGCTATAGCGCCATTTTATCGGTTAGTCCTTATTACAACAAGCCCACACAGGAAGGAATTTATCAGCACTATAAATACCTGGCTGAAATTTCTCCTTTGGATTTGATTTTATACAATGTACCAGGCCGTACAGGAAGCAACATGAGTCCGGAAACTACTTGCAGACTGGCGCATGATTTTAAAAACATCATCGCTACCAAGGAAGCTTCAGGAAGTTTCGATCAGTTTAACCAGATTATGAGAGATAAACCCGCAGATTTTCTTTTAATCTCTGGCGACGATCCGATTACTTTACCTATGATTGCTTTGGGCGCATCGGGCTTAATTTCGGTAATTGGCAATGCATTGCCTAAGCAACTTTCTGATATGGTTAGACAATGTTTAGCTGGCGATTACAAGACAGCTTTACCTGCTCACTTAAGCTTAATAGAGTTTACCCGTTTGGCGTTTGCTGAGGGGAATCCGGCCGGAATAAAAGCCGCATTAAAACATTTAGGTGTTTGTGGCGATACGGTAAGACTACCATTGGTTAAAGCTTCTGCATCTTTAGAGAAATCAATTATAGTAGAAATAGAAAAACTAAGTGTGGTAGTTTAAATCACTATCCACATTAAATTTTAGAACAGATTGTTAGATTTTGCTAAAAACGCAAATGAGGACAATCTGTTTTTTTGTGTGTAAATAAAAAATTACGCAAATAAATCAACTGACAATCAACACCTTAATACACACACCAAAAACTATAACCCCACAAAAGTTTTAGGAATATTAAGGGCATCATTATTGAATTGGCTTCGATACACACAAATTAAACACACAATGAAAAAATTAATTTTAATTGGCCTGGCACTGGTTATGCTGAGCTGTAGGGCCTTTGTTGGCTTCGAACCTACTTTTACGATGGGCATGTCAGAATCTGATTTCAAAAAGAAAAACAAGCCGGAATTGGTCGCTGCGAATGAAGAAGATGGAACCAGAATTTATAGCACATATTACGCCAGCACGAATTACAAATTTTTCTTTTTTCGAAATGAAAAACTTGTGAGGTTTGAGAAAGGAATTTATGCTGATGATTATAAGTCATTCAGATACTAAAAATAACAAAAGGCCTTTGAAATTATTTTCTTAGGCCTTTTGTTTATCATGCAATCAATTTATTTCTTCTTTCCATCAGCAGGTTATCCTGCCATATACCCTTAGCTTTGCCAATTTTTTCTCTGTATCCCACTAGCCTGAACCCAGCTTTTTCATGAATTTTCAGTAAGGCCGAATTTTGCAAAAATATCCCAGCCTGAAGCATCCAAATGCCTTTATTTTCGCTTTCTTTAACCAGGGCATCTAACAATAAAGAACCTATCCCCTGACCTTTATAACCATATCTAACATACACTTCTATCTCGCCTACCCTACCGATATCATAATTTGCAGATACTGGCAAAAGAGCGCTCCAGCCTATAATTTCTTTACCTTTTCGAGCTACAAACCTACAAGCTTTAAGGTGTGATGAATCCCAATCTTTCCAGGAAGCGTCGGGAGTTCTAAAACTCGCAGTACCTGTATCGATTCCTTCCTGATAAATAGCACTAACCTCACTCCAGTCTGCAGCACGCATCATTCTTATCATAGTCTTAACCAATTGTGGCTAAAAAAGCCAGTGAAAGCTATATCGTTAATGTTTATTTAACGAAATTAGCCAATCAGGTTTCCTCTGGCGAAGATAGGAGGACTAACTTTGTCCTATATTATAAATCAATACAACTAACTTGCAAAAACCAGCTCAAAGTGGCATTTCTGTCACAAAAACGTTAATCTAACTCTTTTGTTTCTCGATGTTCTTTGAATACTCAACAGGGCTCATTCCCACTAATTTTTTAAAAGAGTTATAGAAAGCACTCCTGGAAGAAAAACCTGCACTATAAGCCAATGCCTCTAGCGTGAAATTTTGCATAATCTCCGGATTGCGGATACTATCCTTAATCCAGTTTACCCGATACTGATTAATATAATCAATAAAGCTTTTATTGAAATGGCTGTTTAATACAACAGAAAGTTCATGACTGCTTAGGCCTATCTTTTGAGCAAGAGCATGCAGTCTGATATCCTTGTGCCTAAATAATTGATGTTTGTTAACTTGAAGTTCTAATTTTCGCCCAAATTCTGCTAAATCCTTGCTGCGCTCTTTAGGTTTTGAAAAACTTTTCCTGATGGATAGCAATGTAGAGGCCTTAACATTCAGCAAAGAAGCCACCAGTTCTAAAGGAAGGCGATCTAAATAACCCGGATTGGTTTTAGCAAAATACAGATACCTTTCTTTTGCATTTCCTACTCGTATAATATGCGCTCTCTGCTGGGCATCCTTGTAATATTTCTCCAAAATAACCCTAAAGATATAATTTAGCTCGAAGTGATGTGCAAAAAGACGATTGAGTTCGTTATTATGTATCGCCAGAAGATCGGTATCTTCAACAGCTACTACATATTCCTGCGAATAGCCCAGTCCATGAAGACCTGAAATAGAACTTACAAAATCATTCTCTACAGAAATATAGGTGGTTATTTTTTGTTTGTTGTGCGTGGTACAACCTCTCAATGCTCCCTTAATGATAAAATACATGTATTCACACACTTCATTTTCATTGAAAAGTATCTGATCTTTCTTAATCCTCAGCCTTAACAAATGTCTATCAAACTCTTCAATTAATTCACTATCTATTGGATGAACAGCGCCCATGATATTCAGAACATGGCTGACATCTTCACTAGCTGGCCGAGTATATTGCAAATATTTTGACACTTAAGTAACGGTTAATAATGTTAACACTTTATTCCCATTTATCTGTTATTGCACCAAAAAAGTGTGATAAAATTGAAAAAGCTATTTTTTAGCGTTTATTACGTTCTACGTTTAAATACTAAAATGAATATTATACAAATTGGTAATAATTAGGTTTCTGGTAAGATGTATTTCTCCAGTAGAGCATATCAGTTGTAAAAATAGGAAACTAAGAAAACTTTTCAAGGAAAAATTATTTGTCTTATATATTTTATAGTAAAAAACATATTTGATGTAAAAATTAAAAACATAGAAAAAAAAAGCCTCAGAAAATATTCTGAGGCTTTTCATAATAATATTTTGATCGCTTAAGCTTTGTTTTTCGTATCCTGAACTTCTAAACGGATCGCTTGAGCTAAATTTTTCAAATCCTGCATACCTTTACGTATACGGGTTCCAGCAGCGCTGTTACCTTTGCTATAAAATTTGTCTGCATCAGCTTCTAAAGCTGCTACTAAACTTTTTACTTCTTCGAATTTTTTCATTTTTAATTACTCCTATGGTTCTTTAAGGTTTAGTTTTTAATTATCTACTCTAATTTAAAGGGTTTGATGAAATAAAAAAATTTTTAGAACAATAAAAAACAGCCTTCCACGCCGTTTTTTTCCACATGCTATGCATTTATAAACATATTATGGGGAAAAGAATCATATCAAGTAACTGAAATACAGATTTTTACAAAAACGACTTTTACAAAAAAGCCCTTTAAATACATTTAAAGGGCTTTGTAAGATTTTAATTGATCTTAAACGGTAGCGAAGAGATTCTCTTTATAATATCCGTTTTCTAATTTTTCAGCAACTTCGCTAAAAGCATCTAAAGTACGTTGAACATCTTCCAGCGTATGAACAGCTGTAGGAATTAAACGCAGTTCGATCATACCTTTTGGAATTACCGGATAAACTACAATTGAGCAAAAGATGCTATAGTTCTCGCGTAAATCGTAAGTAATTGCAGTGGCATCAGAAAGTTCACCTTTTAAGAAAACCGGAGTAACTACTGAATCGGTAACACCTAAATCGAATCCGCGTTCGCGTAATCCTTTTTGCAGGGTCATTGCAATTTCCCAAAGTTTATCTTTTAGCTCGGGCTGGCTTTTCAGCAATTCTAAGCGTTTTAACAAACCGATTACCATTGGCATAGGTAATGCTTTAGCAAAAGTCTGAGAACGCATGTTATACCTTAAGAAATTGGTAATTTGCTCTGTTGAAGCAACAAAAGCACCAATACCTGCCATAGATTTAGCAAAGGTTCCAAAATAAACATCTATTCCTTCAATACAGTCTTGTGCTTCGTGTGTACCTGCACCGGTTTTACCCATTGTACCGAAACCATGTGCATCATCAACCAGGATACGGAAATTGAAATCTTTTTTCAGTTCAACAATTTCTTTTAGTTTACCCTGAGCACCGCTCATTCCGAAAACACCTTCAGTAATTAAAAGGATACCACCTCCGGTTTCTTCTACCAGTTTGGTAGCACGTTCTAATTGCTTACGGGCACTTTCAATATCATTATGTTTGTAAACAAATCGTTTACCCATGTGTAAACGTAATCCATCTACAATACAGGCATGCGATTCTGCATCGTACACCACAACATCGTTTCTATCAACTAAAGTATCGATAATGGATACCATACCCTGATAACCATAGTTTAATAAAAAGGCATCCGGTTTACCTACAAATTCTGCAAGCTCCTGCTCCAATTGCTCATGATAGTTTGAGTTACCGCTCATCATACGGGCACCCATAGGGTAAGCCATACCAAATCTTGCAGCAGCTTCTTCATCTGCTTTTCTAACTTCTGGGTGATTGGCTAAACCTAAGTAGTTGTTTAAACTCCAAACCAAATGCTCTTTTCCACGAAACTGCATGTGAGGTGCAATTTCTCCCTCTAATTTTGGAAATGAGAAATACCCATGAGACCATTTCTGGTGTTGGCCAAGGGGCCCCATGTGCTTTGCTATCTTATCAAATATATCCAATGTAATATGTGTTTTTTATAATAAAATTTTGCGAATTTAAGCTTTATTCGTCTTAAAATCAACCTACTTGGTGCATTAGATGTTAATTAAGATTTTTTAACACGCTAATTTTATGCCAAAAAAGCCCCGGTATTATATCGGGGCTTTAAAATTATACTTGGTTTGATTTAATCAACGTTATCGTGCAAGAAAGAATTGTTCGGTCTGATCTCCGTACCGCCGTCCTGATCGTTGCTTAATGTAAAGCGGCTTACCTGTGATTCAGAAGAATGCTGAACTTGTTGCAACTGCATTTGCTTGCGTTTATAAGCAGGTTCGTTTTCCAATTCCTGTAAACCATTGGTGGTACGCAATTTCATGCTTAAATCTTTTAAACGTAAAATACGTTCTTTAGATTTTTTCAATTGCTCTTCCATCGATTCATCACTTTTGTCATCGTCTAAACCTACAACCGGCATTTCGATTTCTGGTTCAGGCTCAGGCATTGGCGGCATTTGGGCAGCAGGCGTCTCGAACACAAAATTAGTTTCAGCTAATTTTACTTCAAACTCAAAACCAGTTTCCTGTGCTTCTTCCACCTGAGGCTCTTCTTCCATTAAAGTATGACGAACCGCATTATTTTCAGGCTCCTGAACTTTTTGAGGTTCAGATTTATTGAACATACCACCAAAAAGATCTGCTTGCGAAACTTCTTCCTTCGTTTTTAAAACAGGCTCATAAGATGGCGTTGTTTTAGGCTGAATGAAAGAGTTTACTGGTTCAACGGGACGAACTAGCGGCGCTTCTTCTGGTGTTAAAAGTGATATTTTCTTTTTATTTTTTTCTTCGTTTACGCGTTCTTCTGATGTTTGGAAACCTGTAGCGATAATGGTTACAGAAAGCTTATCACTTAAAGATTCGTCGGTACAGTTACCCCAGATTAAATCAGCCGATAAGCCAGCTTTCTCCTGAATGTAATCGGTAATGATCGAAACTTCATCCATAGTTACTTCACGCAGACCAGAACTAATGTTCAATAAAATATAACGGGCACCTTCAATTTCATTGTCTTTTAAAAGTGGTGAAGCCAAAGCACCTTCTACAGCTTGTAATGCACGGTCTTCGCCCTCAGCGGCAAAACTACCCATAATGGCTACGCCACTATCTTTCATTACCGTACGCACATCCTTAAAATCCACGTTGATATAACCCGGAACTGTAATGATTTCTGCGATACCTTTTGCTGCCGTTGTTAAAATATCGTCGGCCTGACCAAAGGCAGAACCCAAGGTTAAGTTTCCGAAGATTTCACGGAGGCGATCGTTAGAGATCACCAGGTAAGAATCTACATACTTCTTCAACTCTTCCATTCCTTCGTCGGCCTGCAGTCTACGTCTTTTTCCTTCGAAGGAAAATGGTGTAGTAATGATGGCAACAGTTAAAATATCAAGTTCTTTAGCCGCTTTAGCAATAATTGGAGAAGCCCCTGTTCCGGTACCACCACCCATTCCTGCTGTAATAAAAAGCATTTTGGTTGTACTACCTAACATTGCCTTAATATCATCTATATTTTCTATCGCCGAGTTTTTACCAACCTCAGGAATAGAGCCAGCCCCCATTCCTTCGGTTAAGCTAGCACCTAATTGTACCTTGTTAGGTATCGGGCTAGATTCCAAAGCCTGGGCATCTGTATTACAAATAATAAAATCCACACCAGTAATACCAGACAGGTACATATGGTTCACTGCGTTGCCGCCACCGCCTCCAACACCAATTACCTTGATGATTGAAGACTTATCTTTTAACATTTCGAACTGCATATCTTTATGAATCAGTTGTTTAAAAATTTTTAAATTCTGTTCATTACTCAATGTAATATTAACACTTTTTCCACAGACGTTTTCCACAACTGTTAATAATGTGGAAAACTCATCTTTTGTGGAAAAATAATTAACTTTTTAAGTAATCTTCATCACTTACATTCATGTCATCCTGAATGAAAGTTCTTGTTTTTGCCAGTAATTTATCAAACAAACCTGGTCCGCGTTTCTCTTTTTCTTTTGCTGTTTTTGGTTTTTCTACAAAAACACCAGGCTGTTTCATTTCTTCAATTAACTCTTCTGCTTTCTGGATTCCTTTGATTAGTAGGCCTACGCTGGTTGCGTACATCGGGCTTTTCAAATCATCGTAAATGGCTTTGGGCATATCTTCATATTTAGATAAATGCTCGTTCGGATAACCAATACGGCAATCTAAACCGGTTACATATTCAACCGCTTGAGACAAGTGCTTTAATAAAGCACCACCACCGGTAATTACAATACCACCGATCAGTTTTTTCTCATATCCGGAAGATTTGATCTCGTAATACACGTGTTCAATAATTTCTTCCATACGTGCCTGAATTACGTAAGCCAGGTTTTTAACCGAAATTTCTTTTGGTTCGCGACCACGTAAGCCCGGAACACAAATAATTTCGTTTTCTTTATTCTCCTCAGCCAATGCCGAACCAAAACGTGTTTTTAACAACTCAGCCTGGTTACGCATTACAGAGCAGCCCTCTCTGATATCTTCGGTTACACTGTTTCCTCCAAAAGGGATAACTGCCGTGTGGCGGATAATACCTTCATGGAAAATGGCAATATCTGTTGTACCTCCACCAATATCAACCAATGCAATACCAGCTTCTTTTTCTTCATCGCTCAACACCGATTCGGAAGAAGCCAATGGCTCAAGAATTAAATCCTGGGTTTGTAATCCTGCATTGTTTACACATTTGATAATGTTTTTTACAGCCGTAACCTGACCTGAAATGATATGGAAGTTAGCTTCAAGGCGAACCCCTGCCATACCGATCGGATCTTTAATTCCCGGCTCGTTATCGATGGTAAATTCTTGTGGCAATACATGAATGATTTCCTCACCCGGCGGCATTACCAGTTTAAACATATCATCAATCAACTTATCGATATCTTTTTTACCGATTTCGTTGTTTAATTCTCTTCTTGTTAAAATTCCTCTGTGCTGTAAGCTCTTAATGTGCTGACCAGCAATACCCACATTTACCACCTGTATTTCTACATTGGATTGTCCGCTTGCTACTTCAACTGCTTGAGCAATACCCTGCACGGTTTTTTGAATGTTAGAAACCACCCCGCGTGTCACACCCGCCGATTCTGCCTTGCCTATTCCTAAGATTTCTATCTTACCGTGTTGTGTTCTACGACCAACGATAACACAAATTTTTGTAGTACCGATATCCAATCCTACTACGATGGGCGACTGACTGGTAAATTTTGCCTTGTCCATATTCGTTAATTTTGCTGAGTTTTAAACTGTTTTTCCAGGGCCCTGATTTCTTTCTCTCTTGCTTCTTTTTCTTTTTTCAGTTGGGCCTCAGATTTTGCCGGCTTTGGCTGTGTTGTTACCGTTTGCTTCGGTTTTTCTTTTTTATCCGCAGGTTTAGTTTCCTTTGATTTGGTAGCCTGCACAACTGCTGGCTTTTTTATTTCTGTTTTAGCTGTTACCGTTTTTTTCGGCTCTACTTTTTTTGGTTCAACTTTTTTGGGCGCAACCTTTAGAACTTCAGTTTTTTTAGGTTCCTCTTTTTCTGGTTGATCAGCCTCGGGCCGGTCATCCATCTCAGCAACAATTGTACTCTTGATTAATGAATCGGTCACGCTTCGCTGTATCCTCAAACTATCAGCTGCTGAAATTGTTTTAGCTTTTTTTCCTAAAGCTGTCGAATCTCTTTTTTCGCAAACAATCTGGTTGGTATATTTAATATTGATGGTTTTATAAGTATCCCAACCTACCTGTGGCATGGCTTTTTTATAAAACAACAACAGGTTATTCATTTTCTTTTCAAGAGAATCGGCATTACCTAAAATAATACGTTGATTACCCACCCTTGGTATCAGTTCGATATCGTTTTTCTGATCAACCACAATCTGTTCGATCTGTGAATCCCAAAGGGTATCTTTTTTAATGTACTGTGCGGTTTTATATAAATCTCTTGCCAGTTGTGTGTGCAAGGTATCGACTCTACTCCCAAAAACCTCCGTAATATGTCCTGTTGCCACAAGCACGTTAGCGGTGAAATTTGATGAAATTGGCATTTTCAGTCCATCATTATCGATGTAAAAATCCTGCCCGTTCTCATTCAATATGCGAAGGATAGGCTGGCGTTGTTTTACTTCAATGTGCAGCACGCCATCCATATCTACATACACCTTGGCAAAACCGATATATGGATTGGACTGCAATTTTTTCTCGATTTTATGTATATTGATATTTTCGAGGTTGCGGCCTAAAAGAACACCTTGATCTTCTTTTAAAATGGCATCAATCTCTTCACGCTCAATAAAATTATCAGCTCCGGGAATCAGGATCTTAACATCGGTACATTTAACAGTCTGCTTCTTCACATTGATGAAACTCAAAAGCACAACCACCCCTGCCAGGCTAATCAGCCAGGCAAAGCCAGTAAAAATTGCGCTCCAGTTTATCCTTTTAAACATTGTTCAAAGTGTTTTTTAAAGGTTCGATAATCGTGTCGATATCTCCCGCACCTACTGTTAAAATTAATTCAGGTTTTGTATCCTTAACATGCTGAACCACAAAATCTTTTCCACATATTTTTTTATCTGCTAAAGTGATTTTATCCAATAAAAACTGTGCATTTATCCCTTCAAGTGGTAATTCTCTTGCTGGATAAATCTCCAACAGCATCAGTTCGTCAGCAGTGCTTAAAACTTTTGCAAATTCATCTGCAAAATCCCTTGTCCGCGTGAACAGGTGTGGTTGAAAAATTACCGTTAACTTTTTATCAGGATACAGTTGTCTCACCGCATCAAAACAAGCCCTCAGTTCTTCTGGATGATGTGCATAATCATCAATGTAAATCTGATTACCATTATTCACGATATATTCAAAACGGCGCTTAACGCCCTTAAAGTTTGCAACCGCCTGTTTTACCTTTTCCGCATCGATACCCAGTTGCAGGGCAATCGCTATGGCAACAGTTGTATTTTCGACATTGTGCTTACCGGGAAGCATTAAACTAATGTCTTTGATACTTTGCGTACCATCTGCATAATCAAAAACAAATTTCGATCCTGCTACCCTTAAGTTCTCAGCCCTTGCCGTTGCGGTTGAACTCGCAGCATAGTTGATACTGTTTTCAAGCGGCAATCCTTCATGTGCGTAAAGGGTACCTTCCGCCTTAAGCTGACCGGCAAACAGCCTGAACGATTCTTCAAGATGGCTCTTATCACCGTAAATATCCAGGTGATCGGCATCCATTGAGGTCACCACAGCAACATCGGGGTGCAGGGTTAGGAAAGAACGGTCATATTCATCTGCCTCTACTACTACCACATTGTTTTTCCCAAAAAGCACATTACTGTTATAGTTACTGGTTATGCCACCTAAAAAAGCAGTGCAATCGTACCCGGTATCTTTTAAAATATGTGCAACAATAGATGATGTTGTGGTTTTGCCATGCGTACCCGCAACTGCAATACAGAACATCCCTTTACTGATAATCCCTAAAACCTCGGAACGTTTTTTAAGCGAAAAACCTTTGTTTATAAAATGGTTTAAGACTTTCGAATCTTTTGGGATTGCTGGTGTGTAAACCACAAGGGTATCATCATGATCATCTAAAAATACACAGGGCAATGAAGCGGCTTCATCAAGATAAGTAATGAGAATACCTTCCTGCTCTAAGGTTTCGGTCAGCTTAGTCCTGGTTTTATCGTAACCACAAACTACCTGTCCGCGTTTAGCAAAATAACGGGCAAGCGCACTCATGCCGATACCACCGATACCTACAAAGAAAACCCTATTTATTTTACTTAATTCCATTTTTTTAAGCTAAAAGCAGAAAGACCAAAGCTTAAAGCTGCCCTTCTACCGTTTTATTTTCTATTTTCTTCTGCTTTAAAACTGCTTCGTACCTCGCAATGACGATCTGTCTTTGCTTTGGTCTTTCTGCTTTAGTCTTTCAGCCTTATTAGTTTCAATACTTCGTTCGCTATAATTCCGTCTGCCGCTGGCAATGCCATTTTACCTATGTTTTCCGATAGCTTTTCACTCTGTTCTTTATTGTTTAATAATGCCAGTGCCTCTCTAACCAATGTATCTTCTGCAGAGCGGTCGTTAATTAATATTGCTGCTCCATTTTTAACCAGGGCCATCGCATTTTTAGTTTGATGGTCTTCTGCTACATTTGGCGAAGGCACCAATATCACCGGTTTTTTAATTAAACAAAGTTCCGCTATCGTTCCCGCACCAGCCCTGCTGACAATTACATCTGCAGCGGCATAAGCCAAATCCATTTTATTTAAAAACTCCAGGATCCGAACATTAGGATGGTATTCCAAACCCAATCTTTCTATAATTCCTTTGTAGTAATATTTACCTGTTTGCCAAATCACCTGCACATCTTGTGCAAGAATTTCTGGCAAGTGTTTTTCAATTGCTTTATTCAGTGTACCTGCACCTAAACTTCCACCGGTAACCATAATGGTCTTTTTCAATGGATCGAGCTTTAATAGTTCGGCACCCTGAAAATGTTTCCCTTTAATATCAACCACTTCCTGGCGGACAGGATTTCCTGTTTTCAAAATCCTATCAGCTGGAAAAAACTGATCCATATCATCAAAGGCGACACAGATTTTTGAAGCTTTTTTACCCAGCCATTTATTGGTTACCCCCGCATAAGAATTCTGTTCCTGGATGAGGTAAGGAATTCCTTTCAAAGAGGCTGCGTATAACAGCGGCCCAGAGGCATAACCACCAACACCCACTACGGCATCTGGTTTAAAATCATTAATAATCTGTATCGCTTTACGCACACTACCGATTACCTTGAATGGGAGTGCCAGATTTTTAATAATCGAGCCGCGTTGCATTCCACTAATATTTAATCCTATAATCTTATATCCGGCTGCGGGAACTTTTTCCATTTCCATTCGGCCAATAGCACCCACAAACAAAATTTCACAGGTTGGCACCATGCGTTTCAGCGCATTGGCTATGGCCACGGCGGGAAAAATATGCCCGCCGGTGCCACCACCTGATATGATAATTTTTGGGGAATTATTCATTTACAATTTAATTATATTTTAACCACCGAGTGCACAAAGTTTTCACTGAGGGCACTGAGTTTTTATGTTTATTTTTAACCACAAAGACACTAAGAACACTAAGTTTTTCAATTTAAAGGTTTAAGCAGCCTGTCTAAACATACCTCTGTGTTTCTCTGCGCCTTACCTTTGTGTTCTCTGTGGTTAAACTTTTTACTTTATTATATTTTTTTAATAGATTGCTTTATCATTCTTCCTCGCAATGACGATTCAACTTATCTAAGCAATTGCAGGTATTTCACCTATTATTATTTTATTTTTTACTTTCTCTTTTTCTTCTTTTGTTAATGCACTTGCATTTTCTTCTACATCTCTACTCACGCTGAGTATAATTCCAAAGGCCACACTAGTGAAGATCATTGATGTACCACCCATACTCACCAGTGGCAACGGAACTCCCGTTACGGGTCCCAGCCCAACAGCTACGGCCATGTTCGCAAAAGCCTGAATGGTGAGACTAAAACTCAGTCCGGCTGCCAGGAGCGCACCGAAGGCCTTGGGCGCCCGGGTTACGATCTTGATACATCGATATAAAAGCAGCAGGTAAAGCACCATGATTACAATTCCTCCCAGGGTTCCCCATTCTTCAATAATAATGGCGAAAATAAAATCGGAATACGGGTGTGGTAGGAAATTGCGTTGTGTACTATTACCTGGTCCTTTACCAAAAACACCACCAGTAGCCAAAGCAATTTTCGCCTGATCTGCCTGGAAAGTTTTATCAGAATGCTGCATTTCAGGATGTATAAACGTATTGATACGCGACATGTAGGTTTTTCTTCTTGGGCCCAAAAAGAAAACAAACAGCAGCAGTACGAAACCACCTGCACAAACAATCGCGATCTGTTTAATACTGATCCTACCGATAATTAACAGCAATATACTTACACCAAACAGCATTAATGCTGTAGATAGGTTGGCCAGTGCGATTAAAACAAATACCACACAAACCGAGCCCATAATTGGTATAAATGACTCTTTAACGTTTTTAATATTTTCCTGCTTTTTGGTCAGCATCCGGGCCAAAAAAGTAATCAATGCCAGTTTAGCCAAATCGGAAGTTTGAAAAGTTAATCCAATTACGGGTATTTTAACCCACCTCGAAGCATCGTTTAAACTGGTTCCGAATATTAGCGTATACAACAACAAAGGAATGGTTACAATCATCAGCACTTTCGAAATACCCGCATAATAGCGGTAATCGAGCAGGTGGGCAATATAGATCATCCCAATACCCATCAGCACAAAAATTAAGTGTTTGGTGAGCAAAAGCTTTTCTACTGCCTCTCCTTTTTTATATGCCAAGGTACCTGTTGCACTATACACTGCCATTACAGATATAAGCGAAAGCAGGATGATGATCAACCAGATCCATCTATCGCCTTTTGTTTTATTAAGTAGTGCCTGCAACATATATAAGCCTCCTATTATAATTCTCTAACTGCCGCTTTAAACTGGTTACCGCGGTCTTCGTAATTTTTAAATAAATCAAAACTGGCACATGCTGGTGATAATAAAACTACATCACCACGTTTAGCCAAATGAAAAGCAATCTGTGCTGCCTCATCAGCAGAAAAAGTATTTACAATTACTTCTACATCATCCTCAAAAGCATCATGGATACGCTTGTTATCCTTGCCTAAACAAACAATCGCCTTAACCTTACTTTTAACCAAATCTTTAAGCATGTCGTAGTCGTTACCTTTATCAACGCCGCCCATAATCAGTACCACATCACTGGTCATACTTTCTAAAGCATACCAGGTAGAGTTTACATTAGTAGCTTTACTATCGTTGATGAAATCGATGCCAGAAATTTTGGCCACATGCTCTAACCTGTGCTCAATATTTTTGAAATTGCCCATGCTTTCGCGGATGGTTTCATTTCTTAATTCCAAAACTTTACACACAATGCCTGAGGCCATAGAATTGTAAATATTGTGCTTGCCCTGCAAGGCTAAATCTGAAATCGTCATGGTTAGTAGGTTATTTGGTTCTGTAAGGATATGTATAGTAGTTTCTTCTAAATAAGCACCCGGCTCAACCTTTTTAGTAATTGAAAAAGGATAGGTTTTGGCCAAAGGCTCATTTAGCTCAATGGCTTTTAAGCTTTCTTCATCATCTGCACAATAGATAAAAACATCTTCTGCAGTCTGATTTTGGATAATGCGCATTTTAGATGCGGCATAATTCTCCAATTTATAATCGTAACGATCTAAATGATCTGGGGTGATGTTGAGCAAAACTGCGATATCGGCTCTAAATTCGAACATATCATCAAGCATGAAGCTCGAGATTTCCAGTACATAATATTCGTAATCTTCTGTAGCCACCTGTGCTGCAAAGCTCTGCCCGATGTTACCCGCCAAGCCTACGTTTAACCCGGCATTTTTTAAGATGTGATAGGTTAATAAACTGGTGGTTGATTTACCATTGGAACCCGTAATGCAGATGGTTTTTGCGTTGGTGTATCTTTTGGCAAACTCAATTTCCGAAACCACTGAAATCCCGCTTTCTACCAGTTTTTTAATAATTGGTGCTGTAGGCGGGATACCTGGACTTTTAATTACTTCGTTAGCGTTTAAGATCAGCTCCTCGGTATGTTTTTCGGACTCGAACGGAATGGAAAGTTTTTCTAAAGCAGCTTTATATTTATCGGTAATTATACCATAATCGGAAACAAAAACATCAAAACCTTTTGCCTGAGCCAATTTTGCAGCGCCAACTCCACTTTCTCCGGCACCAAGAATAACCACACGGCCCTGCCCAGTCATCGCTGACTTAGTATTGCTTGATGTGATGTTATTCGTGCTCATTATTTTACTACTTTATTTTTTTCATCATCTAAGACACCTAAGGGCATCTTAGTATTTTTCTATTCCAGTTATTCAAGCTTTCAGCTTTGGTCTTTCAACTTTAGGCTTACCTATCTTAATTTCAATGTTACAATGGTCATAATCGCCAGCATAATTCCGATAATCCAGAAGCGGGTTACAATTTTGGCTTCGTGATATCCCTTTTTCTGGTAATGGTGATGCAAAGGCGACATCAGGAAAATCCTGCGTCCTTCGCCAAATTTCTTCTTGGTATATTTAAAATAAGATACCTGCATAATTACCGACACCAGTTCTACCAGGAATATTCCACATAAAATCGGAATCAAAAGTTCTTTACGGATCATGAGCGCAAATGCGGCAATAATACCACCAATGGCCAAACTTCCGGTATCGCCCATAAAAATCTGAGCAGGATAAGAGTTGTACCAAAGAAAACCAACGCATGCCCCAACAAAGGCTCCTGCAAAAATCATCAGCTCCCCAGAGTTGGGTATATACATGATATTGAGGTAATCGGCCATAATGGTATTACCAGATATATAGGCCAAAATACCAAGGGTAATCCCGATTACAGCTGACGTTCCGGTGGCTAAGCCATCGATACCATCGGTAATATTGGCCCCATTTGAAACTGCTGTTATGATAAATACGGTAAAGATGAGGAATATGACAAATGCATATTTCTGATAATCGCCTCCTAAAAACTTCAATACCTTGGCATAATCGAACTCATTGTTCTTATAAAAAGGCATATTGGTTTTGGTCGATTTTACATCTTGAGTATAATAGAAGGTTTCTCCTTTTTGGCGCAACACCATTGGAACCGTAGAAGTGCTTTTAACATTGTCCTGAACGGTTTCTCTTACCACAATATTGGGATGAAAATACATCGTAGTCCCTACAATTAGGCCTAAACCCACTTGACCAACAACCTTAAACCGACCAGCTAAACCTTCTTTGTTTTTCTTGAAAACCTTGATATAATCATCCAGAAACCCAATTGCCCCCATCCAAATGGTGGTGATAATCATTAGGATTACATAGATATTGGAAATATTGGCAAATAACAAGGTCGGAATAAGAATACCCAGCAAAATAATGATACCTCCCATTGTTGGTGTACCTTGTTTTTGCATCTGTCCTTCTAAACCTAAATTTCTTACCGTTTCTCCAACCTGTTTTTTATGCAGATAATCAATCAACCTACGTCCGTAAACGGTGGTGATTACTAATGATAAAATAATAGAGATAGATGCACGGAAAGTGATGTACTGAAACAACCTTAACCCAGGTATATCATAATGCTTATGCAGGTATTCGAATAATAAATATAACATTAGCTGATAGGTTTTAATTGTTCAAGTAAAATTTCTTTATCATCAAAATGGTTCCTTACGCCATTAATTTCCTGGTATTTCTCGTGTCCTTTACCGGCAACGAGAATAATATCTCCCGGCTGTGCTAAATGACAAGCCGTTTTTATTGCTTCTCTTCTATCTAAAATGGATAAGGTTTTACGCTTATTTGTTGGCGAAACCCCAGCTTCCATATCGTTGATTATTGTCTGGGCATCTTCTGTACGTGGATTATCAGAGGTCAGGATTACCTTGTCGCTCCAATCGCAAGCCACTTGGGCCATAATTGGGCGTTTGGTTTTATCACGATCTCCTCCGCATCCAATTACCGTAATTACCTGCTCGGTTCCTTTGCGGATATTGGCAATGGTGCTCAACACATTCTGAACAGCATCGGGTGTATGCGCATAATCAACAATACCAATGATCTTATCGGCAGAAGTGATATAATCAAATCTTCCTTCAGCACCTGATAAACGGCTCAACAAAGTCAATACCTTTAATTTATCCTGTTCTAACAAGATTGCCGTTCCGTAAACGGCCAGTAGGTTATACGCATTAAAAGAGCCTACAAGTTTGAAGTAGACGTCTTCGTTATCGATATCTAAATGCAGCCCACTGAACTGGTTCTCGATAATTTTTGCTTTGAAATCGGCCAGTTGTTTAAGTGCATAGGTCTTTTTATGCGCTTTGGTATTCTGCAGCATCACCACGCCGTTTTTATCGTCGATATTGGTCAATGCAAATGCCGATTTAGGCAAAACATCAAAAAATGCTTTTTTAGCCTTCAGGTAACTATCAAAAGTTTTATGAAAATCTAAATGATCATGTGTTAAATTTGAAAACACCCCGCCAGAAAAAGTTAATCCTTCGATCCGGTGTTGCGATACCGCATGCGAACTCACTTCCATGAAGCAATAATCGCAGCCTGCATCAACCATATCCCTTAAAAGCTGATTTAAGGCAATTGGATTCGGTGTAGTATGGGTTGCCGCCACAACAGTATCATTGATATAATTTTCTACCGTTGATAAAAGCCCGGTTTTATAACCTAAATCTTTAAATAATTTAAAAAGAATGGTGGCAATGGTAGTTTTTCCGTTGGTTCCCGTAATACCGATCAGTTTTAAATCTGCTGATGGATTTCCAAAATAATTACCGGCAATAATCGCTAAAGCAACCGATGTATTTTCTACTTTAATATAAGTAACCGTAAAATCATGAATTTCCGGTAAATTCTCACAGATAATCACTGCTGCGCCTTGTTGAATGGTTTGCTCAATAAACTGGTGTCCATCTGCTGCTGTACCAACTATTGCAAAGAAAACATCATCCTTACATACCTTACGCGAATCGAAATTCAGCGCATTGATTTCCCTATCGGTTTTACCAACCAATTCTTTAATCGTTACGCCGTAAAGTAAATCTTGTAATTGCATTTTTTTATTTTTTTAGTATTAAGTAGTGAGTATCGAGTAACAAGACCTTAAACCCTATACCTTTTACCTTACACCTTAATTCAATTCTATCTGTACACCCAATCCTTTACCCACCTTTGTTCCGGCGATAATGGATTGACTGACTACTTTTCCCGAGCCATTAACTTTTGTTTTCAAACCCGCATTTCCCAAAAGGTAGAGCGCATCTTTCAGTCCCATACCTGCTACGTTTGGCATTACCCCTTTACGCTCGTTATTTTCCTGGAAAATTGTTCCTGCACTGGTATCTATAATATTGTAATACTCAGATTTTGAAGCAAAAAGCGGTTTAAAACCAAATGCTTTATACACTTTCTGAGTAGCTTTACTCTGTCCGGCTTTTGTAGGTGGCGTACCGGTATTCCCAACCAAACGCGTAGGAACATCGTTGTACATCTGCATATCGCTGGCATAAATACGATCGGCAATTTCCCGAAATACCGGGCCCGAAACCGTAGCACCATAATAAGCACCTTTTGGATCGTTGATTACCACGATTAAAGAATACTTGGGTTTATCGGCGGGAAAATACCCTACAAAAGAAGCTTGATATTGTTTTTTCCCTTTATATCCTTTATTTGCATCAGCCACCTGGGCAGTACCGGTTTTACCCGCGATCGCATATAGCGGATTATAAACGATCTGCTTTCCACTACCTTCCGTAACCACACCTTCAAGCATTTTCTTGATCTTGCTCAGGGTAACATCCGAACATATCTTATCATTGATTACCCTGGCTTTAAACTGTTCGATCGGATTACCCAGCCTTCTGATCTCTTTCACAAAAATCGGCGCTACCATTTTACCGTTGTTGGCTACCGCATTATACAATGAGAGCATCTTTAACGGTGTCAACATCATTTCGTATCCATAAGCCATTTGAGGAAGGGTCATGTTTTTGTTCCAGCTTTTGTTCGTTTTAGGATTTTTAACTACAGGCATTGCCTCACCCGGAATCTGCAAGTCCATTTTTTTGTTCAGCTGCCAATCATACAGGTGATCTGTAAATTTCATCGGATCGCTGCCATAATGCATGTTGATCAGCTTTGCGATTGCAGCATTGGAGGACGTTTCAAAGGCTTTTTTTGCTGTAACTGTTTCAATTTTTGGATGTGAATCCGTAATCAGCTTACCTGGAATCTGATAATACCCTGTACCGATCATGGTATTGGTATCGATCAACTTATCTTCCAAAAGTGCCATGTACGAAGCCAGCTTAAAAGTCGATCCCGGATCTTGATTACCCGCGATAGCATAGTTAAATTTTTCTTTGTACACCCCTTCTTCTACCTTCGAGAAATTGGCTACAGCACGGATCTCGCCAGTTGCCACTTCCATTAAAATTACCGTACCGTGATCAGCCTGCGATTTGATCAACTGTTTTTCTAACGCGCTCTGCGCCAGATCCTGCATATTTACATCAATGGTTGAAATAATATCAGCACCATCTTTCGGCGCCACCTCAGCTTCCTCATTTACCGGGATATAAACCCCTCCAGCAATGCGCTGCATTAATCTTTTTCCGGTTTCGCCGTTGATATATTCCTTATATGCGCCCTCTAAACCTACACCGTTTTTAACATTTTCGTTTTTATAACCGATGGTACGGGCAGCCAAAGCCTGAAAAGGAAGAATACGTTTGTTCTGCTGAACAGCAATTAAGCCCCCGCTAAACTTACCAATGTTGTATAATGGAAAAGTTCTGATGGTTTTAAGGTCAGCATAACCTACTTTACGGTGGATTAGCAAATAACGTGCGCTATCCTGACGTCCTTTACGCAGATAACGCGCATATTCTTTAGCGGTTTTATCCTGAAAGAGCTGCGATAATTTATAACCCAGCGAATCTACCTTCTCGTTAAATACTTTATCTTCGGCAATACCGCCAGCAAACATATCCATACGCAGTTCGTATTCCGGTATCGAAGTAGCCAGCAAACTACCATCGTTTGAATAAATATTCCCACGGGTAGCCTCAACATTTACATATCGCGTAGAAAGACTATCTGCCATAGCTTTCCATTTTTTCCCTTGCACATACTGTACCTGACCGAGGCGCAAAAACACCGCGAAAGCAAAAAGCACAATTAAGCCAAATGCCAGGTATACACGAAGCAAGATGTTTGCTCTAATATTCATCGCTTTTAACAATTATTTTTTTTGGTGGTTCAATCAGTTCTTTTATTCCAAGGGTATCTACCTTTTTGGCAACCTCTGTCAATTTACTTTTAAACATCAGGTCGGCCTTAAGCGATTTATACTCCCATCTTAATTCTTTTACTTCTTTATTTAATTTATCAATGCGGCGAACATTGTTTACCGCAAAATGGCTATTGGCAATATAAATCATCCCCAAAAGGGCCAGAAAACACAAATAAGGTAAAGCGTCAGTTGCCGCCTCTTTACTCACTAAGCCATCATTAAAAAGCTTGCTGATAAATGAATTACTATCCATTTTTTCTTCAGCAGTTTTCGGCCTTTTGGGTGCGGCTTTTAGCTCTGGTTCGGGCCCTACCTCTTCTTCTTCTATCTCTTCCCTAAACCTGTTCATATCTTTTCTGCAATTCTTAGTTTCGCACTGCGGGCCCTATTGTTTTGAGCAATCTCCTCATCAGTGGCAATTATCGCTTTACGAGTAATTACATTAAATGGCTTCTGCTGATTTCCGAAGAAATCCTTTTCAACCTCACCCTGAAATTTACCTTTAGCCATAAAGTTTTTAACTGGCCTGTCTTCTAATGAATGATAAGACATTACCACTAAATGACCGCCGGGCTTTAACACATCAGCAGCTTGTAGTAAAAAATCTTCAAGCACCTGAATTTCAGCATTCACCTCTATACGCAGTGCCTGAAAAACCTGCGCCAAATATTTATTCTCTTTTCCTTTCGGGATGTAGCCGGTAATAGCTGACTTTAAACTGTCGATATCGGTAAAAGGCTGCTCTAAACGCGAAGTAACAATAGCACGCGCTAAAGATTTCGCATTTTTCACCTCACCATAAATCCCAAAAATTTTATGCAGCTTATCTTCAGTATAGGTATTCAATATTTCAGCAGCGGTTAAATCGCGGTGCTGATCCATACGCATATCCAGGTCGGCATTATGACGGATAGAAAAACCACGTTGCGGCACATCAAACTGATGCGAGGAAACACCAAGATCAGCCAGAATACCATCAACTTGTTTAAAACCTTTTAAACGGAGATTATTCTTCAGGAAACCAAAGTTCTGGTCGATAAAAATAAAACGATCATCGACAGGAATATTCGCCTGCGCATCAGGATCCTGATCAAAAGCAATCAATCTCCCTTTTGGCCCAAGGTGTTTCAAAATCTCTTTTGAATGACCCCCACCACCAAAGGTTACATCAACATAAACACCATCAGGCTTAATATTCAAGCCATCAATGCAAGGCTGCAACATTACGGGCACATGATAATTATTCGCCATCAGCACCTCCTTTCTTTCCACCCATTACCTGTTCGGCAAGGTTTGCAAAATTCTCCGGAACATCATCAAAAATATCTTCGTAAGATTTTTTGTCCCAAACTTCGATACGATCTAACTGACAGGCGAGAACAAGATCACTTCCAATACCAGCATAATCAACCAGTGATTTTGGCAAAAGCACACGACCAGCCGCATCAAGCGAAAGCTCGGTTGCACCACGGGTAAACGACCTGATAAACTCTCTGTTATTTTTTTCGTAGATATTCAGTTTGCTTAAATCGGTAACGATAGCATCCCAAACTTTTTTTGGATAGATCACCAGGTTTTTCTCAAAACCACGGTTAATAATCAAGCCTTCTTTCTCAGATTCAGGCAATTGTTTCTTAAGCGCAGCAGGTACCATAAGGCGGCCCTTTGCGTCAAGTTTACAATCGAATTCTCCTAAAAGTTGGGTCATAGTGGTATCTACACTTTTTATCTAGTGTAAAAGTAAATAGTTCTACCACTTTTTACCACTTTTTACCACAAAAAAGTTTTCCACATCTTTTTTGTTACAATTAGGATTGTACAATATAGGTAGAATAAGGCTACCAGTACAATCAAAAAACCATTACCAACTGATAATAAGCAGATTAAAAACATAATAATAAAAAGTGTCACGTTCGCCCAATTTTCCCCATAAAAGTACAATTCTACTAAAAATGAGCATCTTAATAAATAATTTACGGGTCTAAAAACATACATCTTTATGTGCTTGCTCTGCTGCAAAACTACATAAAACCTGTATGGCTAATATTACCATAAAAGCATTGGCTATTATTTTACTGATAGGTAAAAGAAAGGTTAAATCTACATGCAGTTATTTACTTATTTAGACTTATTAAATATAATTTGGATGAAAGCAATTAAAACAATTTCTTTGTAGGTGTAAACCATTAATAACCATTGCGCAAGTTATAACTACGCTCAAAAATGAAATCAGAACATAATCCTCAAAGACTCGACTGGGCAAAACATCAAAAAAGATGGTTTGGTAAATGGCATCTTTATATTGGTATTATTGCCGGGGCAATTGTTGCTTTTGTGGGGGTTACAGGCAGCATCCTGGTTTTTCAGGATGAGATAGACCGTGCACTGAATCCTACCCTGTTCGAGGTAATTGCAAAGAAACAAAAAATGCCCGTTGAGGATATTGTACCCTTAATTAAAAAAAACTACCCCAAGCTAAAAATCGATTACCTGATGCTGAATAACTTCAAAAATCCCAATGAAGCTTACAGCGTTCTGGATTTAAAGAGTGGCGGAGAAACATTTATTAATCCATATACCGGAAAAACAAGTGGCAAAAGAATACATACCAGTTCTTTTATTCATGTGGTTACCGAACTGCACCGGACATTACTGATCCCGGTTGCCGGGCGTTATATCTGTGGTTTGGCTTCACTCTGTCTTTTAATTTTAACCATTTCAGGTTTACGTTTATGGATCCCAAAGAAATGGAAACAGCTAAAATCGGCACTTACAGTAAGGTTTAGCGGATCATTTAAGCGCCAGAATTACGACTGGCACAATTCACTCGGTTTTTACTCCTCTCCCATTGTGGCCATATTGAGTCTTACCGGTTTTTCCATTACTTTTTCTACACTTGTTATTCCACTGTTATTTGTACTTAGTGGGAAATCGCCGCAAGGAGTTGCCAAATTGTTAGGGGCTAAATCGGCCTGGCATGCAAAGGCAGTACCACTTCCCCTTAAACAGGTTGTTGCCGCAGCCAAAGAAAAAATGCCCAATGGTTATATCGGCGGGATCGCCTTTCCGGCCGATAAAATGGGGACTTACCGTTTGGATGTAGTGAGTGGGAACCTACCTAAAGTTGGAAAAAGAGAAATGCTTATTGTTGATCAATATACAGGCAAAGTACTGCTAAACAGTCGCAAGGATTTCCCCAATGTTGGTAATGCTTACCTCAGCTGGTTAACGCCGATCCACTATGGAAGTTTTGGGGGCAGGCCTACACAGATTATCGCCATTATTGCCGGATTAATGCCACTTGCCCTCTTTATTACAGGTTTTATGATCTGGTGGCCACGTTATAAGAAACAAAAGAAAGGCAAAAAACTAAAAACAAATGAAACAGTTTTGGATGAGGCATTGGAAACTCAGACAGTTGAAAAAGAATTAAAACCAGCAAAAATCAAAACACCATTACCCAAACTGGGCAGATATTTTCTCTTACAGTTTAAATCGGGATTAAAATATGCTTTAATTATCCTTCCGATTAGCTTTATGATGGGCGCACTCTACGGCCTTCCTTCGGGAATAATTATCCAACCAGCCATTTTTGTTGTTGCCTTTAGTTGCGTAATGGTCTGTTTGAATTTTATATGCGCATTGTTGTCTGAGCTATTCAATATCCTTTTTCTACTTCCTTTTAAAAGAGGAAGTCATAGGGTAACCCGCTATTTTGCGTTGTCAACTGCATTTCTGGTGTGTTATTTAGCTGTTTATATGGTATTGCTGAATACAGGGCTGGAAGTCTTCTAACTTAACACTGGCACCTTTCCTGCAGTTTGATGTTACCGTCTGATTGATAACTCAAAATTCAGAAATTCTTATCGTGTCAGATGGTAACATCTGATACCATTGATAAATATCTCGAAAGGCATTTCCACGAGCTTAACGCAGCAAATTCGAATGGAATTACAAATATAATACAGCCTGTCCATAAAAAACAATTATTTTGCCGGTGTAATTACAATTTTCCGGTATTCAATCGGTTTGTGGTCTCCCTGAAGGTAAATAGGACTTGGCTCACTTTCGTTAACATGACACTACTGATAGTAAATTCTTGCAATTGAAAAACCTATTTGAACTCACCATCCGCAACAACACTATTTTGATCGATCAATTTCCAATGGTCTTTTTCATATAAAAAGCGTAATTCTTTTCTCAACTGATAAAGATCGCCAGGGGTATATTCAAGATTAAATTTTATATTATTTAAATCCGGATAGCTTATTTTGACCATTATGAGCTTGCCTTTCTTAACCCGATTAATCGTATCAGGATTAATATAAAAGTTAATACCTTTTACAGACATCGAATCAGCTATTTTGTAATTTGTAGAAACTACATACTTATTTTTTGGTTTAAAGCCACCCATAACCACAAACCCTTTATCCTGAAAACAAATATTTAAAGCTTGTTTAAAATCATTTTTATTGAAATAGTGACGTTTCTGCTCGCAACCGATTAGCATAAAAGCAACCGAAAGGATTAATGTTAGATAAGCATATCGCAGTATACCTATTTTCATTTTTGAACATAAGTTTCGAATAGTTTTTCAATTCTAAGTATTGTCTGCCTCCCCACTCTACCTGGACAAATTTGTTTCTCATAATACTCAGGAGCATAAAAACTCAGTTCTTTTATTTCTTTTTTAGTGATCAAATGCAACTTTATAGTTGAACCATCACGGATTTGCCTTTGCAAACTGTCTTTTTCCACAGGACACCCAGCTCCATCTGTTTGATCATCATTAATATTCCAAGGTTTTAAAGCAACAATTTCTTTCCAAAAATTTTTGAGGCTATCAGAGGATAAATAGTTAATGTAAAAATTAGAATTTACATCAGCCAGAGCTTGAGTATTTTGATAAAGCCTGTATTGAATATTATGAGGAACCACATTTCTCTGATCAAGGACAACTGCAATTTTATAGGTATAAGCATTTATTGTATCGCCCTTTTTACTTAACATAAAATATACTGGATTAATCCCCCAACTACTTTCATAACTCATAACGATTGTACTATCTGCATTTGCTTTTAAAAATTTAAATAAAGGAGTAGCACTATGTTTTTTTTGAGCAAAAGTGATTGCACTACATAGCGTAAGCATCAAAATAAATATGATTTTATCTTTCATGGTATTTATATCGTTGTTTACATTTTAAGCTCTTACTTGGTGGAGTAAAATGAATACCTTTTTATTGACAATGAATCAGCTATTCTGTAGTTTAAAGAAACTAGATACTTATTTTTTGGTTTAATCACCCATAACCATAAAGCCCTTATCATGAAAACAAATATTCAAAGTTTGTTTAAAATCGTTTTAGATAATTATATCTTATATTGTCCTTTCACGTACATTCATAATTTTGAACCTTCCACTTTTATCTTTTTTAAGTTCTAATAAAAAATTATGACCAGTGGCTCTGAAAATAAATTCAATAAAAATGATTTTCTTATGCAATTTAAAATCCCCTACTTCTATCAAAGTAATAGGTTTATAAATATACATCCCTTTCATGAGCTGCTTCACATCTGTGTTTATGGGCAAAAGAATACACATCTTTCCACTTATGAGGATTTCAGCCTGCTGTAAATTTTTAGGTACTATAATTTGTAAAGGTTGAGTATAGTACTCCTTCGGTAAAACTTTTTGATCTAAAATATGATGTAATGATTCTTTAATTATGGAGATCGAATCTTTTTGATCTAAATAATTATTTTCAGAATGATTACATGATAATAAAGTTAGAGATATTGTATAAAACAATAATCTTCCAGCTAATGTTATATTCTTCATTTTTTATAAATCCAAAAATTTAAATTTAACAATACTGAGCCCCAATATAATACTGATTTACACCTAATACTTCCTGATATCCAAAT
The DNA here is from genome assembly GCF_004331735.1 of Pedobacter psychrodurus. Lineage (GTDB taxonomy): Bacteria > Bacteroidota > Bacteroidia > Sphingobacteriales > Sphingobacteriaceae > Pedobacter > Pedobacter psychrodurus. The sequence continues at coordinate 110,798 of NZ_SJSO01000002.1, read as the reverse complement.
AAAGCAAAATAATATTCAATATTAACTATTTTAACGGTATAAGGCTCTAATAGAACTACGTCATTAAGCCACCTATTATTATTAGATACCAACGCAGATAAGGCCTTAACATACATATTGGAAACTGATTCTACATCAACTAAAGGCTGGCCATTTTGCCGTGAATATTGGCTCGTAGCTTTTTTCGAAATATTATATAGTAAAACAGGAATAATTACATAGATTTTTTTCTTACTTTTTAACCATGTATTAAAATTTTAACTATAAAGCCTTTTATGTGCAGAAAAAAGCTTAAAACCTAAACTTCATTTGCAGTAACATTAGCTAAAATAGCTTTGCCTTTCTCATTTTTTACAATTTCTAATTTAAAATTGATCGCATAAATGGCGATGCTATCTTTGAGAATATGATCGTTAAAAGTTTTAATAAAAATAGAATCTATCTTTTTTTTCAGATATTTTGGGTCGTCAGTTCTTGCTGCATTTTGTGCTTTAGTAAGAGAAAAACTGATTAAAAGAAGTAAAATAACGGCTGCTGGTCTTATATTGATTTTCATGATGGTTTTAGTAATATGCTCGTGATCTCCTTTAGGCATAAATTTCCAATCTCATTATTATAACTTGCAATATTACTTTCGAATAGCTTTCCAACTACTAGAGAGAGAATTTAATTTACAGTTTGTTGAAGTGCTTCCTTTAACCTAAAATTTATTATTAAAGAATCTCCTTCTATAACAGTAATTTTTTTAGTTGATAATCGATTATACCCAATTGCGACTGCATGAAAAGTATGAGTCCCTTTCAATATTTCAATTTTATATTTCCCACTCAGATAGTCACTTTCACCTAACAATTCATAGTTTGTTGATTGAATTCCAGAGCCACCAAGGCCTATTTTGCTTTTTGCATCTAAAATTAATCCAGTAATTATAATCTTATTAGAAGTTGTTTTGAATTTACTTATTGAATAATCATTTCTGTTTATGGCGCAATTACTAAAAAAACACAAAAAAACAATATTTACTACAAAAATTAATTTATTTTTCATCATTTTTAAATTATTATTTACATCCTGATGGGGAACCTTTTGCATTTTTTGGGTCTCCATTTAAACTCATAATAATTAATATTGATCTTTTACCCAATTTAGGTTTTCTACAAACACACTTATTAAAGCAGAATTAATCAATTATTATTGCTTTATCATTATTGTTTACGATTAACCATTTCTTGTTTTTATAAACAATCCTTAATTTAGATTCAAATTTAGTGTTAATAGAATTGCCTCTAACAATGTTACTTATTGAAAGCAAAACAAGTTCGTTGATGGGCTGCTGAAAAACAATTTTAAAATCGATATTTTGTTTTGCATGTGAGGGATTAATACCAACAATTTTGTTATTTATATGCATAGTATCATCGTAAACAGGATAGTTTGTAGATAAACTAAAGTTCATTTTGGCATTTTCAGAATTTAAAATATTTCTGAACTCTTCTTTTTTAAAACAAATTCGAACAGATTTTTTGAAATCATCTTTCGAGAATTTTTTAAAAGAAGTTTGATATCTAGTATTATTTTTTTCTGTACATGAAGAAAAAAGATTACCTATTATAACTAAGCCAAAAAAAAGAGAATATTTAAACATGTTTTTTATTTTCATTGCTTATAAATTAAATTAGCTTTAAGGCATTTTTACTAAATATATATTTTTTGTTGTTGGATTGTAATTAACATCCCCCCCGTAATAATAGTTTTCAAACTGCTTTCCTGCATCAAAAAAGCCAATTGTGGCAGGTGTTATATTTGTTAAATCATTCCCAAAATGTACAAATTCATGAAGAATAGTAGAAGTTATAAAGAATTCTAGCATAGTACTTACTTTAGGATCAAATTCAAATTGATTTAGCTTTGAAGCATATTCACCAGATAATTCTATATGACCTGTATTTGGGTCAAATTGAGCATATCTATCATTAGGCATATCAGTTTTAACTAGTAGTAGAGGCCCTTTACCCGATTTTAAATTTTCTAAAACCTTTGCTTCGGAAAGCTTAGAGTATTTGACTAGTGCTGCTAACAATTTAGGATTATTTTTAACCTTATCATATAAAGCATCAACAATTTTTGAAAGTGTAGGATACTTCAATCTACAGGGAAGTCTATTTTTACCTTCGCTACTGTAGCTGCTTCACTTGGATCAGGAGTTCCCTCAGGATTACACATAAAAAAATTCTGTGGATTTAAACATGGATCGGACGGATCAGGGTCTTCAGGATGTTCAGGATCACCGGGTACACAAACTTCTATACATTTATCACCAATATACTCTGGTTCGCCACAAAACTCCATAAGGGGGTCACCCATTTCAACACAAATGGTTTGAAATTGCAGCGTACAAGATTCTGTACAATTCTCGCCAGCACTCATCATCTTATCTTTTACAGCAGGTGAATTTGTCGTACCCATTTTTTTGCTCAGCAATAACTTAGACTGAAGGCTAATATTGCTCAGTGTAATTTTGTTTTTTGCCTTACCATCTTTAAACTGCACAACAAACATTTTTTCGTCACCTACCGTGCTAAATTCAATATAACCAGTATACGAATCGGTTTTATTAATCTGGTTTATGCTGGCATCAAAGTGATTTTTTTCTAAATAATCGTAATCAGGGATATAGGTTAACACTACCTGATGAAAATTGCCTTTTGCTGTTTTATAAATCAACAACCTTTGAAATGAAGCGTTTACGCGGCTCAGGTTTATTCTGGTATCCGTTTTTTTTCCAGCAAAGTTATATAGGGCAATTATTTTTTTATTGGTAATTATTGGCACTTCTGTAAATACATTTCCCCCTGTTTTTGCTGTAAAATTTTTAGCCCATAAAGGGGTAACGCTTCTTTGCTGGCTTTTTACTAATCCTTTTGCAGCTGCTAACTTACTTACCGATAAAATTCCATTTTTCTGTGCTTCTTTGTAATAATAGCTTTTGGCTTCGGTAAGAAAAGGATTTGATACTGCCTCGCCATCATCTGGTGAAAAATCTTTCCGGCACGCAAAAATTGCAACAGCGCTTATTAGCGCAATACATAATAATTTTCTTTTCATAGGAGGTTAGTTTAGTTAATTGTCTTTATTTTATCTTCTTCGTTTTTATATTTAATTAAGTTTAATTTAATCTGATCTATTGTTAATGAAGGTATTTTAACTGGCAGTTTTAATATTTCATTGGCGCACTTTAGAGATTTATCTTCTTTGCCGATACTTCTGTAAAACAGGAATAATGAATAACGGACTCCAAATCGGTTTGGAACCATATTTATCGCTTTTAAATAAAATTGTTCTGCTAAATCATTTTTATTCATCTGTTTATATATATAAGCCAAACGCGCATACGCCATGCTGCTCGGCTTATGCTTTATCAACAGTTTGGTCGCCACCTCCGCTTTATCAAGTTCCATATTGTTGGCTAATAAATAAGATTTTAATTCCAGGTATTCGTCATCGTTGTAAAAATGCTTTTCATTATCTAATAATAATTTGCGTGCTTCATATCGATAGCCTGCCTGCTCTAATTGTCTTACTTTTTTTAAGCTTAGTAAGGCATAATAATTCCGTAAATCAAAATTGTAAGTATTGGCTGCCAAAATGAAAATTACAATAGTACCAATAAGTGGGATGGCTTTTACAAAGAAAGCATTCGCTCGTTTAAAAAAGCTTCTGCTTAATATTGTAATGCAAAGTACAAAAACAAATTGAAATTCCAATTTATTAAATACATAGGTAAAACATGCAGCAAAGCATATGGCGATGAATATACCAATGGCATTAAGTAAAATGACTGATTCTCTGTCGCTGAAAATAGCTCTTCTTATCAACAAGAAAATTAGCAGAAAAAAAATGCTCAGCAGAAATATTCCCACAATGCCTGTTTCAATAATAAACTGATAATAATCGTTAAAAGCGAAATAAGTATTATCAGCCAGCAGTAATTCGGTCTCTGTAAACTTTCCCTTTTTAAAGTAATCTGCCTGGTAATGCATGTAAACTGTTTTAAATTTACCGATGCCTATACCCTTAAGCCAGTTATGCTTATAGATCTGGGATGAAATTTTATAAATAAAGATTCTGCCCAAGGACGAATCTGTTTTAACGAAAAATATAGCACACAGCAATACAAAGCTTCCTGCAAGTGCAACCAGTATTAGGTTCCATTTTTTAGCTTTAATTTTTCCATACAAAAACAATGTAACGATAAACGATAATATGAAGCCTACTGCAAATGCTCTGCTCTCAAAGTAAACTGAAATAATGATTCCGAAAAAGAAAACAGTATATTTTGAAAGATTTATGAATACATCTTTAGCTTTTCGGCGCATCATCTCAATATTTATAATTTTTATCTATTAAAAATAACTTTCTGGATTAAGATAGAACATCTTTTGCCATCCTTTTATTGATTTGCAATCATAAAAACGAATGATCGGTACGATCGAAAAAATAGAAAAATGTAAATGAAACTGGCTAAACTTTGCATTCCCAGTGTCGCCCATTAAACCAATTATATCTTTTGTATCAACTAAAGAAAAGGTTTTAACCATTCGTTTATTTAAATGAGCAAAATAGTAGGTTTTAAGATCAGATGAAAGAATATAAATGTAATTACCACCATTGGCGCTAGTCCCACTTTTTATAACAATACCTTTAACAGGGCTTAAAATTGGTGCGTCTAAATCCCCGAAAATATCTATGCCCCTGTGGATATCTGATTCGCCCCAAGGGTAATACCAAAAACTTTTCTCATCCCAGTTTATTATGGGTTTAGTGCCTTCTACAGGAATGGTTATTTTCGTATAAAAATCTTTTATATTGAGAAGAGAAGTGATTAGAACAAGAACAGCTATAATCAATAAAATTTTCTTTTTATACATTTTGCTAAGGGTTTAGCACTATAGATAAGGTTATTTTCAGTTGAAAAATACACATGATAATGCACAAAATGCGCGTTTGCGTGTATTGATACTTTTATTATTTGGATTTAACAATAAAACTTGATCAAGTAATTTATTACGCAGTAATTGAATGTTAATGATGTCAGATGATATCATCTGACATTACGAAATTTTGATCATTATTTTGCTGGTGTAATTACAATTTTCCGGTATTCAATCGGTTCGTGGTCTCCCTGAAGGTAAATAGGCCCAGGCTCCCCCTCATTACTATCCAATGCGCCTCCGGTAATGCCTGGGATTTCCTGGTTACTGATGATGGTTTTGCCATTAGCTACCACCGTTACCAAACGGCCAACAAGGGTAATATCGTAACGCTGCCATTCATCGGGGCCGAGCGTAACCATTTCATTGGCAGTTAAAAACCCATAAATACCGCCGAAGAGTACGCTGTTAGGATGCGCATCTTTTTTGCTATCTTCAATCTGTACCTCGTAACGGCCTCTTAAGTATACCCCACTGTTTCCTCCTTTGGCGTATTTGAATTCTACATGGAGTTTAAAATCATTATACTTTTGTTCGGTAAAGAGATTTGAACCTGCTTTTGGACTGGTTAAAATACCATTTTTCACGATCCATTGGTTTTGTCCACTGGCTTTCCAGCCTGACAGATCTTTGCCATTGAACAAATTGATCGGTTTACCCCATGCTGGTGCAACAGTTCTTTTCAGATAAGGTGCTTTTACACCTTTCCAGCTATATTGTTTACCATTGCAATCAGTCATTGTCCCTTGGATTTCACCATCGGTTACAGTGCCATCGATAATCAAATTTGCTGTACCGCTTTCCCATTGTGGTGGCATTTCGAACCTAAACTTTCCATTGTCAAACTTCACTTCCGATACCGGACGCGCACTACCAGCTGTAGATACAAAATAACCCACTAAAGTTTTATAACCTGATAGTTTTACTTCCAGCCAGGCAGGTGCCGGTTTTCCATTTACATCAACTGTAATGTCCCATCGGCCGATTAGTGCTGCAGGCTCGACAGCAAATTTAATGTGATCAGCAATAGTTGGTTTTGAAGCAAATGTTGTTCCAGGTGAACCTGCAATTAACAGACAACCTAAACCAAGCAAACAGATTTTTTTTCTCATAAGTGTAATTCATTTATTAAGCAGTTCTTGTTTTGTATGTAACACTGCTATCAGTTCGGCATTAAGATAATTTTAGTAAGGTAAAATTTATTTCTTTTACCCGCAAATATCCGTTATGCAGGGGTATTCAGTGCATCACTATATAATTTAAACGGTGCTTGATAAATTGAGACAGGCTGAGTTTTTAAATTATTTTTTCTGACATATTTTAATGTATCAAGATTTTTACTAAATTACACCTGCCAAATTAAATATCGATGTAAGCACCAAACAGCAAACAACTATAAACTTTAACCCTTGAGCACCCTTAATTAAAGACTAAAACTAAACTTACCCATCATACGATCATCATTATTTCTTTAATGGATGTGTAAAACGTTTTACGTCTTTTTCGTGAAGTGTAAAAGAGTCATTTAGTTAAATGCCTGTCTGGCAAGCACCAATATTTGATGGGGATATTATTATACTAAACTAAACCAACAAAATGTATGAAAATGAGGAAAATTTATTCCGCCATTAGTGCCCTAGAATTAAAATTTTCTGGCACAACCAAAGGCCTGCGGAACATGGTACTCCTAGCTGTTGCCGGGCTCGGGCTACAAACTACCGCCAGGGCAGAAAGTATTGAAAACAAAAGTACTATCTCAGCTTCGTCCATGACGGTAAACCATTCAAACATTGTCAACGAGCGACTGGCCAAAACCATCAATGGACTAGTGACCGATGAAACCGGACTTCCACTTCCCGGCGCAACTGTTGTTGCTAAGGGAACGAGCGCTAAAACAGTTACCGGAAGTGATGGAAAGTTTGTGTTAAACGTTCCTGATAACGCCACAATATTGGTGGTCTCTTATATCGGCATGGATGCTCAGGAAGTAAATATTAGCAACCTAACCAACGTAACCATAAAGCTAATGCCTTCCAGTAATGCAAATCTATCAGAAGTAGTTGTTACCGCTTTAGGTGTAAAACGAGAAAAAAGGGCACTAACCTTTGCTGCACAGCAGCTCGCAGGCACAGAACTTACAAAGGCTGGTAGCCCCAATTTCATGGAGGCTATGAGCGGTAAGGTTGCCGGTGTTGATGTGGGAATCAGTAATTCAGGTGTTGGTGGTTCAACAAAAACGGTATTAAGGGGCTCAAAATCAATTACAGGAAATAGCGAAGCACTTTTCGTAATTGACGGGGTTCCGGTAGTAAATAACAAAGGTGGGCAGCCGGGGTCTTATGGAGGCACAGATGGTGGTGATGGTCTTTCTGCATTAAACCAAGATGATTTTGAATCAGTTACGATCTTAAGGGGTGCAAACGGCGCTATTTTATATGGTAGCCAGGGTGCAAATGGTGTAATTTTAATTAACACCAAGAAAGGTCAGGCAGGCAAGATTGCTATCGCTTTAAATTCTATAACCAATTTCAGCAGTGCTGCTACGTTACCAGAATTTCAGTTCAATTATGGTGCAGTGGGCGGAAATGATAGAAGTTGGTCTAAAACGAAAGGAAATTACCAGAGCAATTACATCGATGATTTTTTTCAGACCGGCGTAAATACCATTAATTCAGTATCAGTATCTGGTGGGAATGAAAGAACAACCACTTACTTTTCATATGGTAACAATTATGCATCAGGCATTGTACCAACCAGCACTTACAACAAACATAATGTTACGCTAAGTCAGGAAACAAAATTATTTGATGACAAACTTACACTAAGTGGAAATGTAAGATTTTCTTACGAAAAGTCTAAGAACCGCCCTGGGGCTGGATATTATAATAACCCAATTACAGGATTATATCTATTTGCTCGGGAAAGAAATTTTGATGATTACAAAAACAATTATCAAATTTTTGATGCCACTCGAAACCTGTTTAAACAAAACTGGTATTCTAGCGAAGAAAAACAAAACAACCCTTATTGGGAATTGTATAACGACCCAAAACTTTCGACCAGTAATAGGGTAATTGCTACGGCAAAAGCATCTTATGCATTTTTACCGCATTTTAAGTTTGATGTACGTGGGAACATTGATTATAATGACAGACTATTAGATTATCGTTATGCTGCAGGTGGAAACTCGGTAAGCGTAAGCTCCAATGGGACTTGGAATTACGCCAAATATAATGACAAGGCCTTATATGGTGATGCCATTTTAAGCTATGATAACACTTTTGGTAAATTCAGTTTGAACAGTGTATTGGGAACAAGTATTCAGGATTACACCTTTAATGATGGGATGATTTTTGGAAATGGAACAGTGCCGCTTCAGTACCCAAACTTTTTCAGCTTTGCAAACCTGCCATATAATTTGGTTATTAACCAAACCTACAGTAGAGTTCAGAAACAAGGTTTATTTGCCAATGCCTCTTTAGGGTTTAAAGACATGCTCTATCTAGATTTGGCTGGCCGTAACGATTATGCATCTACACTAGCTACTACTGGCAATGATTCCTATTTTTACTATTCAGCCGGTTTATCGGCAATAATTAGCCAAATGGTAAGCTTGCCCAAGGAAATCAATTTCTTAAAATTAAGAGCATCTACATCGCAGGTAGGTAACGAGGTGCCTTATAATATTGTAAATCCTGGTAACACCATAGGTGGTGCAGGTGGTCCAGATGGCATAGGTGGTATTAACAGAAATACACAAACACCATTTGCAACATTAGTGCCCGAAAAGATAATTAGTAATGAGATTGGTTTAGAAGGTCGTTTTTTAAACGATAGGTTAAGCCTTGATTTTACTTATTATAAAAATACAAGTACGAATCAATTTTTATCGCTAACAGCTCCTTCGGGCTCTGGTTATACTTTTTATTATGTAAATGCGGGTAAAGTAACGAACCAAGGTTTTGAGTTAACATTTGGTGGAGACCCTATAAAAAATGATGATTTTAAATGGAACTCAACACTTAATTTATCGCAGAACAGAAATAAAATTGTAGAGCTTATCGCCGAAAACCCTGAATACCAAGTAGGTAGCAACGACGAAGGATTTAATTCAATAATTAAATCCGGAGGTTCTTTTAACGATTTGTATATTTTTAAGCTTGCGCGTAATGCAGCTGGCCAAATCATATTGGATGCTGATGGAAAGCCTACTAGAACAGCTAAGCAAGAATATGTAGGAAATTTAAACCCGGATTTGATAACTGGTTGGAATAACACCTTTACATATAAAAACCTGAGTTTAAGTGCGCTGGTATCGGCTAAGTTTGGTGGTGTTGCCTTTTCTAAAACCGAGGCTTTCTTAGATTCGTACGGTGTAAGTAAAAGAACAGGTGATATTCGAGATGCTGGTGCAACTATGCCAATTAATGCCATTAAAGATAATACGCCAGTTACATCAATTGATCCAGAAGTGTACTATAATGTAATAGGTGACAGAAATGGAATTATGGAACCATACGTATTCTCGCGTACTAATGTTCGTTTAGCCCAGGTATCATTAGCCTACAATATACCTATTAAAGGCTCGGCTATTAAATCGGCATCTGTTTCGTTAATTGGCCGTAACTTGTTCTTCTTCTACAAAAAAGCTCCATTTGATCCTGAACAAGCAATGAGTACCAGCAATAGTAATCAGGCAAATGACGTGTTTGCAGTTCCTGCTACACGTTCTTACGGTTTTAATCTTAAGTTGAACTTTTAATATATTAAAGTGATGAAAAAATTATGTTTAATGGTGCTTGCCTTGATTTTATTCAACTCCTGCACCAAGAATTTCGAAGAGATAAATACAAATCCCAATCAGATAACAGATAAATTATTAGAGCAGGATTTTAATTTAGTGGGTTCTTCTTTCTCCGTAATGTTATTTAACCTAATGGGGCATCAAATTGAAGAAGATTTATGTTATGATAACTGGATGGGTTATATGGGGGCGCCAACTCCTTATGTTGGGAATGTAAACAATACTACCTATTACCTGCGTTGGATTGATGCCTACTGGAACCGGATATACGGTAGCGTAATGTCTCCATCAAAACAGGTGATAGAGCTTGCTGTAGAAAAAAAACTACCATTGTTTGGCGATTGGGCTAAATTGGTGAGGATACTGGCGATATCTAAATTAACAGCTATACATGGGCCAGTAATTTATTCTAACTATGGAACTTCAGGTTTGGGTGCAATTAAATACGATAAAGAGTCTGATTTATATAATAATCTGTTTACGCAGTTAGATCAGATTGAAGCCAACTTCAAAGCCAACACCACTTACATTGGCTTTACCAAATTCGATCCTAGCTATAAAGGCGACATTGCTTCATGGTTAAAATTGCTTAATTCAGTACGTTTTCGATTGGCCATGCGTTTGGTTAAGGTTAGTCCTACACTCGCCAAAACACAGGGTGAAAAAGCTTTAGCAGATGCAGCTGGATTGATTAGCACTAATGCAGAAAATTTTCTTGTGCCTTTAAATGGTAATGTTATGCCAGTTTCAATGATTAGTTTTGATTGGAACGATACGCGTATGGGCGCAACAATGGAATCTTTCATGGTTGGTTTAAAAGATGGCCGCGTTGCTAAATATTTTAATGAAGTGAGCGATGCATCATTGGTTTCTGATCACCCCTCATATAAATACAAAGGTATCCGCAGCGGAGCATTTATAAATGCCAAAGATGATAGAGTTCCATATTCAACTGTTAGTACAGATTTCAAATCAGTTCAAAAGCGAAGGGGTTTCACCGCATCTGAAATAGCTTTCTTAAAGGCAGAAGCGGCATTAAGGGGTTGGGCAAATGCAGGTGACGCTAAAACAAATTATGAAAATGGGGTGCGCCTCTCTTTTGCAGACTGGGGAGCAGCCGGTGTTGATGCTTACCTGGCTGATGCTACAAGCAAACCGATAAACTATATCGACCCAAAAGACAGCAGAAATAATTTCACAGCACTCTCTACCATTACAGTAGCCTGGAATGCAGGCGATTCAAATGAATTGAAACTGGAAAAAATTATTACGCAAAAATACTTAGCCACTTTTACCAATACTTTAGAGGCTTGGGTTGATTTTAGAAGAACAGGTTATCCAAAAATTCCACATGTTGCTAAAAATGACAGTAGCCCAGATTGGGGTATTATCACATCCGATCAATGGATAAAACGCTTGGTATTTGTACCTGCTGAAAGAACCGGAAATGCTACAGCTGTTGCAGAAGCTTCGACATTTTTAAGCTCAGGTAAAGATGATATTGCATCGCGCTTATGGTGGGATACAACCACTACCAGTAATTTTTAACATTTTATAATAATAAACAATAAGGCCCTTGCAAAATTGATTTGCAAGGGCCTTGTTTATCTCAATACCTATCGTTTATCCGTTAATGGCTTTAACACCTGGCAATTCTTTACCTTCCATATATTCGAGTAAAGCACCACCACCGGTAGAAACATAACTTACTTCATTTTCCATACCGAATTTTGCAATCGCTGCAGCCGAATCGCCGCCACCGATTAATGAGAATGCACCATTATCTTTAGTTGCGGCCACAACTGCTTCTGCAACAGCTTTGGTACCTACCTGGAAACTTTCCATTTCGAAAACGCCCATCGGACCATTCCACAATAAGGTTTTAGAATTTTTAATTACATCCTGAAATAATGCCACTGATTTCGGACCGATATCCAATCCCATCCAATCTGCAGGAATCTGGCCAGAGTCTACATCTTTTTTATCGGCATCGTTTGCAAATTTATCAGCAATTACCGTATCAACAGGTAAAATCAGGTTTACGCCTTTTGCTTTTGCTTTTTCGATTAGTTCTAAAGAAAGTGCTTGTTTATCTGCCTCTAATAATGAAGTACCGATTTCTCCACCTTGTGCTTTAGCAAAAGTATAAGCCATACCGCCACCAATAATCAGGTTATCTACCTTATCTAACAATTTCTCGATCAAAAGAATTTTATCAGATACTTTAGCACCACCCATAATTGCAGTAAATGGTCTTTCTGCATGGTTTAATATTTTCTCTGCATTTTCCACTTCTGAGGCCATTAAATAACCGAAGTATTTTGCATTTGGGAAAAATTGGGCAATAATCGAAGTAGAAGCATGTGCGCGGTGGGCAGTACCAAAAGCATCATTTACATAAACATCGCCTAATTTTGATAATTTCTCTGCAAACGCAACATCACCTTTTTCTTCTTCTTTGTAAAAACGAAGGTTTTCTAACAATAACACTTCACCTGATTTTAAATCAGCTGCCTGTTTTAAGGCACTTTCGCCAATACAATCATCAGCAAACTTAACTTCAACACCAACAAGAGCAGATAAATCAGATAAGATGTGTTTTAAAGAATATTTATCGGTAGGGCCATCTTTCGGGCGACCTAAGTGAGACATTAAAATAACCGCACCACCATCTTTTAAGATTTTAGAAATGGTTGGCAAAGCCGCCCTGATTCTTTTATCGTCTGTAATTTTAAATTCGTCATCTAAAGGCACATTAAAATCTACCCTGATTAATGCTTTTTTATCTTTAAAGTCAAACTGGTCAATTGTATTCATGTTAATTATTTTTGATTTAAGTTTAATTTCATTTCGTAATGGAAACCAATTCCAGGGATATCAAATTCTGGCGATTCGGTAGTGAAGCCGATCTTCTTGTAAAAAGCTGCCGCCGTTGAACGGGCATTACACCATAAATAATCGGTTTTATATTCTTTTAAGTATTCGATGGCAAAAGTAACCAATGCTGCGCCATAACCATTTCCAACTGCATCAGGATGTGTAGCCATGCCCCTTAGCTGATAGCCCTCTCCCTCTTCCGGGAAAAAATCGTTCCGCACAAAAGTAGCAATGGATTTTATTTCTCCATCTTTTAAAAAACCAAGGTGAAAAGTATCGTAGGCAAGATCGCCTTCAAAAACACATGCTTCAAATGGTTTGCCATTGCGCAAAACCAGGCTTCTTAAAGGCAGTACTTCTTCTGGAAGAATAAATTTGACCATATTTTTTTTATCATTAGCTTATATCTGAAGACATTGCTATAGGATGCACCGCAAACGCTTGCAAAGTTAATAAAGCAATTGAAACCCAATAATAATATCGGCCACAATTTTCAACATTTTAGCTACGGTTAGGTAGCGCAGCGTTAGGGATATGGAGGAGAACGGGAACAAAATTAATAACTATAAAGGCGCTGCGCTCCTAATAAAGAACTTATTTTTTAAGGAGGCGGCTTTGTGCTCCGGAAATTAATTTTAGTTTTTTTTGTAAAGCAGGGTCTATTGTCCATCGGTTGCTGCGGTCCTTCTTTCCGCTCCTATCTTTTTGTGATGGGAAGTGCATAATGTTGTTGGTTGGTGGAGCAAAAAGGATAGCCGCTACAATAAGGTTTATTTAACCAAGGCTTGTGGGTCAAAACCATGGCAGGGTATTAACTGTAAAAATAATGGGCGGCTTTGTATCGGTTTCCTTGCAGATTAGAAGTACCTAGCCCCGGGCGCAGCGGCATCCCTGAAGCACAGCGGAAGGATATAGCGAAGAACGGGAGCCAACTTTAATAACTGTACAGGCGCTGCGCTCCTAAAAAAGAACTTATTTTTTAAGCAGGTGGCTTTGCGCTCCAGAAATTAATTTTAGTTTTTTTTTGTAAAGCAGGGTCTATTGCACATCGGTTGCTGTGGTCCTTCTTTCCGTTACTATCTTTTTGTGATGGGAAGTGCATAATGTTGTTGGTTGGTGCAACAAAAAGGATAGCCGCTACAATAAGGTTTATGTAACCGAGACTCAGAAAAAACTAATATTTGAACATAATATTGATTTTTTCCGCTCTTTGCCGCGGAGGCATGGTAGTTTTTCGCAGATCATGTTGTTTTATTTGTGCTCAAGAATGCTGGCGCATTTTGGAGCGCCAAAGTACCCAAAGCGCTTTGTCAATCCAGCCAGGGGCCTTTTACACAACCCGCCACACATCAAAAAAACAGCGGCACTTCGTTTAATCAGGTATTGGGTGTGTTTTCTTTGGTCTGATTGAGCCCTGCGGGGTTTGTGTTCAATATCCGTAAAAGGTTTGAATTAATTCTTACGAACACAAAACCACTGCGTTTAAGGCTTGTTAGTGCTACTTTACTACTCTGCACCTGTTTTTTTGATTTCCTCGGCCCTTGGAATTGACGGTGTTCTTCGGTAAAACCTGTGGTTTATTAAAGTAGGTTAGCAAAACGCATAAAAATAAACGCAAATAAGATGGGTCTTAATGGTAATTGCAGCAGGCGACGCAGCGGCGCATCCCCGAATCGCAGCGTAGGGATATAGCGAAGAACGGGAACCAACATTAATAATTGCACAGGCCCCGCGCTCCTAAAAAAGAAATTATTTTTTTTTAGCAAGCGGCTTTGTGCTATTGCTCACATGAACCATTTCGCTCATCAATACGCTTAACTATAAAGGAAAGTACCTTTGCATAGGCCACATAAGCTACAAATATAAAAAATCCGAGTTGCAGTGCAGAGTTATTGACGGTAACCGTTTTTAATGCTCCGGTTTCTACGTTCAATCCTGAAAGCTGGCTTTTAAGTATTCCGTTTAAGCCGATATAGGTCATTGCGATGCCCACCACCATTACATCAGCCATATCCCATTTGCCGAGATCGAATGCCAGAAACCGCAGCATTTTCTGGCTACCGAAAAGATGTCCGCAGGATACATGCACACCTCTTGCCACAATACGGAGTAGTGGCAATACCACAACAAATAAGAGTAACAAAGCACCAACGAGTACAGCATCGGGTTTGGGCTGTTCGATTAATGTTCCTATAATTCCCAGTATGCTTTTGCTCTGGAAAAAAAGCACTTGATTGGTAAAGGCAATTTTATCGCCCAACAATGCAAACTCCAATGTTTTTATACGTGCATCAACCTCAATAATTGGGGAGGTAACGCCTACTGTAAGCAAAACAACAGCAAAGAGCAACGACATGATGAACAATGGAACATGCAATTGCACCCGTTTTCGTAAAAAGAGCCAAAGCATTAATGCAATGGCTACGCAACCCAGCATGCCCAATGCACACTGAAAAGTATCTTGTTTAATTTGCGCAAGTTTAGCTTCTACCAGGCGATTGTAAGCTGTAGCTCCGGCAACATGGTACTTTTGGTATATATTATGTTCTACAGTGGTAATGGTGGTATCAGTGCTATCGTAGGTTTGCTCTTCAAGCTCGTCTACTTTGCTCGCAGCAACATTTTTAAGCCGATTTAAACTGGCTTGACTGGTGATTTTTGTTACGATTGTTTTTGCAAAAGATGGTACTTGTGCATGGAGCTCATCAACATCTACAAAACTGTTAAAAGCTAGCTTTTTGAGTTTACCACCAAGGGTTTTTTGTGGCTTGGTTACTTCTGAAACTGCTTTGTTAACCAATCCGTGCAGCTCCTTCTCAATCCCCTTCCGCATCTCTATTTTCTGTTTCGCGGTTAACCTGAAGCCTTTTACGCGTCGGTCTACCACAGCCGAAATCTTCTCTCCCCATCTATCTACCGAGAAAATACCAAAAGTAATGTTGTTCGATAAGCTGTAATCTTCCTTAATCCGTTTCTGTTCGTAAGAAAGCTGATGGAAGCGGTAACCAAAATAGGCTTCGCCCATCAAAAGCAGGCTAAGTGCTGTAATTAGCGCAAAAGGTGCTAACCAGTTCTTTTTTACCGGGTTATTTTTAGGGTTATGTGTTGTTGTTGTCATAAAAAATTTAATCTAACAGCTGTAATAAAATTGGATTAATGGGCATCATGCGGTGTGATGAACTTCAATATCGTAGAGAGAATGAGGCCGTATAACACAAAGCTGATGAATATGATAAATCCGGGCTGCAATGCTGTATTATTGGTTGTTAGAATGGTTAAAGAATCGTTTTTGATATTCAGCGCCTGAAGCTGTCCTTCGAGTAAGCCATTTAGCCCGATATAAGCCATCAGGATGGCGATTACAATTACATCGGCCATACTCCACTTGCCCGACTGGAAAGCGAAGTATTTAATCACTCTATTTTCGGCCAGCTTTTTATTGCCCAAGAGGTGTACCCCTGTCGAGCTCAGCTTTACTACCGGAAAAAGGATGCTAAATACCAATATCAGCACGCCGACCAGAATAGAATCGATGCCTGGCTGGCTGATGAGTACCTTTACCACATCCATTATACTTTTGCTCTGAAAAAATAGTACCTGATCTTTAAAAACCACATGCTCGCCAAGCAGCACAAAATCGAGCGAGCGGATACGGGCATCTACTTCTATCATTGATGCGGTGAGGCCAACAGCCAGGAGGATAAATGCAAAAAGCAACGACATTACAAATAGTGTAATATGCAGTTCGCGGCGTTTGCGGAGCCCCCACCAAAAACCCAACACCACAATCACACAAGCGAGCATACCAAATGAATAACCATAAGTTTTACCACGAATATTTGATAGCGTTTGAACCAGGTTTTTATTCAGCGCATCGGTAGAGGTTACCTTGTATTTTTTGTACATCGTCCTTATAGCAGCACTGTTAGAAACAAATGCACTATCGAGCTTTTCTTCATTGGCCAGTTCGTTAAACTCGCCCATGGCCATTTTGCTCAGTTGCCGCTTGTTTTTAGGGTTATCTACCTCGGCAATAATCTTTTTGGCAAAAGCTGGTACCTGCGCCCTGATGCTATCGGAATTTACAAAATTGCGTATCGCAAATTTCTGAATCTTACCACTAATTGTTTTTTTTGGTTTATTAACCAGTGCTTCGGCTTTATCTATAAGTGCGAGTAATAAGTTTTGTACTTCTGTTTGTAATATTTTCTTTTGTTTTTTGGTCATTTTCAGGTTCCGCACCTGATGATGCACAATGCTTGAAACATTATTTTTCCATTGCTGCACAGAGAACAATCCGTAGGTAATGTTATTGATATTGGAATAATCTTCCTTTATGCGTTCCTGTTGATCGGAAAGTTGATGCAGCCTAAGTCCAAAATACCCTTCTGCAACAAGCAGTGCAGCAAGCGAGAGGACAAGCAAGAATTTGGGAAGAAAAGACTTCCTTTCTGTAATGTGTGTGTGTTGTGTTTCCAAGCCGATTCAGTTTACATGCTTACCTCTGTTCTATTTTCTTCCCTGTTTAAACATCGGTAAATTTTCAAAGGCATTTTACCAATGGCATTATTTGGTCAGGTATTGGCAAATACAACCCACAAGACCTAAAAAGGTTTTGAAAGCGAAAAAAAATAGTCCCTTTATGGCTATAGATGACAGCCGATTCTGTAAAACTGATCAATCATCTTTCAGTAATTATTGGGATGTAAGTTTCGGGAGGGATTTCCACCAGGCCAGTAATTTTTCTTTTAGTTCAGTGGTGATCTTTGGTTCCTGTTCTGCCAGATTTAGGCTTTCTTTTTTGTCCTCAAAGATATTGTACAACTGGATATCACTTCCGTTGCTGTTCATCAGCAGTTTCCATTGGTCCAGCCTGACAGCCAGATTAGGGCTTTTATCAATTGGTCTGGGATATTTAAAGGCAATATCGTTGCGCCCATATTCCCAGAATATTTCTTTTCCCCTGGCTGATGGTTTTCCATTAAAAACCTGACTTCGATCCATACCGTCTCCTTTATAACTGCCCGGCAGTGAAATCCCAGTCATTTTAGCAAGAGAAGGCAAAAGATCCAATGAGTTTACAACAGAATTTTCGTCTATTTTACCCTTACTGATGTGCCCCGGCCAGCTAATGATAAAGGGCATTCTGGTGCCACCTTCATAAAGCGAGAGTTTTGATCCTCTCAATCCTTCTGCCCTGCTCCCGCGAAAACTGGGCAAAGGGCCGTTATCGCTGGTGAAGATGACGATGGTGTTTTTATCTGCGCCTGATTGCTTCAGACCGTCTAAAAGCCTTCCGATCTGAATGTCATATTCTTTCAATACCAGTTTAAAGGCTGCCTCTTCCTGCGGGTTCATCGGAAATTGGCCAGTGTATTCGCTTTCGTTCCGCGGTACCCAGGGCGTATGCACATCATCAGGCCATAGGTTTATAAAACAGGGCTGATCTTTATGTTTTGAAAGAAAATCGAGTGTTTTGTCTACAAAATATTTTGTCCGGTCCCAGCGCTTGATACTGTCCTTGTCAGACCAGATCCAATCTGTCGCGGTAATGGCGGAATCGGGATCAGGACTTTCATAGGTGCTGGCGTGGACATCGAAACCGTACCGTTCAAACCCGGGCGCATTTTTAACATCCCTTCCGCCCCCCATGTGCCACTTGCCAAAGTGCCCTGTGGCATAGCCTGCATTTTTAAAAAACTTCGCAATGGTGGGTGCCCCTGGGTCAAGGAAATCAGCCTGTTCGGCTTCCCTGTTATGTTTTTTATTGTCCAGATAGGTACTAAAATTCCACCTGCCCGGATACATCCCGGTAAGCATACCCACCCTTGATGGCGAGCATATCGGCGCTGCACTATAGTATTGATTTAGCTTTAAGCCGTTTTCTGCAATGCGGTCGATATTTGGGGTGGGCACAAATTTACCACCAAAGCTACCCACATCACTAAAACCCATATCATCGGTCAAGATGACAATGACGTTGGGTTGCCTGGATGCATGGTTCCTTGTGCTTTGCGCAGCAGCGCTTAAGCCCACTGTTAAAAGTCCAATGGCCAATATCGCACTACAGGTAATAAATCTACTCATATATCTTTATCATTTATTCCGGAAACCTATTGAACGAAAAATTTAGAAATCAAAAATGATACTACCAAATCTATAGATTTAATACAGATAAAAATATAATTAATTGGAATTATTCAACCATCAGCCTAACGCGGGTAAATTCCATTATTTAATTAAATCAAACAGATTTCCTTATCTGGTGTTGAATGATATATCCCATTTTGATCTGATCCGCAATATTATGAAAGAGGAAAACATAAAAAAAGTCGCCAGGATATCGTTGGGCGCAGGTTTAATTACAGCAGGAATTGGCCATTTAACTTTTGCGCGTAAGCCTTTTCAGGCTCAGGTACCCGATTGGATGCCTTTGAAAAAAGATGATACCGTGGTATATTCTGGTTTGGTTGAAATTGCTTTGGGAAGCGCCTTAATACTTACACCAAAAAAATATGAAGGTACTATTGGCAAAATTGCAGCTGGATTATTTGTAAGTGTATTCCCTGGAAATATCGCTCAGTTTGCCCAAAAACGAAGCGCTTTTGGGCTTAATACTGATGGAAAGCGATTCTTGCGTTTATTCTTTCAGCCCGTACTCGTGTACTGGGCATTAAAAGCGACACAGCCTAAGCAGTTACGGTAAGTTTAATGGTTTCAAAAAATAACTAGCCAGCTTTTTTCCAGGCCATCATCTGGTATACTATATCATGCTGCGTTTGGAGCTATGCATTTGGCATCAGTTAACCGATTTAAACAATTAACCTTTTGAGTTGAGACTTTTGAAAGGTGGTTAGGAATGAATTAACCGATTACACTAGGCAATTAACCATGAACTATTGGTTAAAGAAGCAATAAACCAGCCCTACGTTTTAGCCTTTACCAAGCTGATCAATTTTTTTCACCACATCGATCAAACGGCTGCTGTAACCAAATTCGTTATCGTACCAGCCCACCACTTTAACCAGATCGCCAACGATAGAAGTTAATAGCGAATCGAAAATGCAGGAATGTGGGTTGTCGATAATATCGACCGATACAATTGGATCTTCAGTATACTCAATGAGACCTTTTAATTCATTTTCTGCGGCGTGTTTAAAAGCTGCATTAATTTCTTCGATCGTTGTTTTCTTCTTTAACAGACAGGTAAAATCGGTTAAGGATCCGTTTAAAACCGGAACCCTAATCCCTGCTCCGCCTAAACGGCCGTCGAGTTCTGGGAAAATATGGGTGATGGCTTTTGCTGCCCCTGTTGTAGTTGGAATAATGGAAGATGAGGCTGCCCTTGCCCTGCGCAGATCTTTATGGTTTGCATCATGCAGATTCTGATCGCCTGTCATCGAGTGGATTGTGGTGATATAACCTTCTTCAACACCCCAGTTATCGTTCAAAATCTTAATCATTGGGGCAATATTGTTAGTTGTACAACTGGCATTTGATAGTACAGGACTACTTAAATCAATCTGGTCGTCGTTTACACCTAATACCACCATCGGAATATCATCAGCAGCTGGAGCCGAGATCAGCACCTGTTTTGCACCCGATGTAATGTGTTTTTCTGCTAATGATTTGGTTAGATTTTTACCTGTACAATCGATAACCAGATCTACTCTAAGTGCCGACCAAGGCAATTCATCGGCATTATTGATCGCGAAAACCGGAATAGAAAGCTGATTGATTACCAATGCATCGGGTTTTGAAGAAACACTCCCTGCGAAAACACCATGAACAGTATCGTACTTAAATAAGTGAGCTATCGTCTTGGCATCTGCAAGGTCATTAATGGCCACTACTTCAAATCCCTCAGCCAATGCTAAGCGTAAAAATGTTCTTCCTATTCTACCAAAACCATTTATTGCCAGCCTCATTATTATAAAAATTAGAGCGCAAAATTAGTATTTATTTATCAAAGCAAAGGGATGATTAAACCTTATTGTAGCGGCTATGCTTTTTGTTGCACAACCAGCAGACACTAAAACTGCTTTGCAAAAAGAGGTGAAATTAGTTTCTGGAACGCAAAGCCACCTGCTTTAAAAAAATAAGTTTTTTTTAGGAGCGCAGGGCCTGTGCAATCATTAATGTTGGTTCCCGTTCTTCGCTATATCCCTACGCTGCGCTTCGGGGATGCCGCTGCGCCCGGGGCTGGGTACTTCTTATCTGCACGGAAAGATACAATTCGCCTTTAATTTTATAGTTATATCTGACCGTGGTTTTCCTTACACAAGCCCAGGTTAAATAAACCTTATTGTAGCGGTTATCCTTTTTGTTGCACAACCAACAACATCCTGCTAACCATCACAAAAAGATAGGAGCGAAAAGAAGGACGACAGCAACCAACAGGCACTACACTTGCTTTACAAAAAATGATACATTATCCATTTGTTTAATCTTTTTCTGAAGCGCAATGGCTGAGCTACTATTAATGTTTGCTCCCGTTCTTCGCTATATCCCTCCGCTGCGCTTCAGGGATGCCACTGCGCCCGGGGCTAAACAGCCACATAATGCACGAAAACCGATGCAAAGCCGCCTTTAATTTTACAGTTATATCTGACCGTGGTTTTCTTACACAAGCCCAGGTTAAATAAACCTTATTGGAGCGGCTATCCTTTTTGCTCCACCAACCCACAGTATCCTGCTAACCATCACAAAAAGATAGGAGCGGAAAGAAGGACGACAGTAACCAACAGGCACAATACCTGCTTTACAAAAAAGTAAAATTAATTTCTGAAACGCAGGAACATATGCTACTATTAAAGTTTACCTTCCTTTCTTTTTAAGCAGGCTTAAGGTTAACAGGGTATTAAACATGATGCAGAGACCAATAATGAGCATAATCAGCACAAAATTTCCAAGATGCTGAAGGATAATGGTAGCCGCTATTGTAGCCAGATTAAAGCCAGCAGTAGAAATTACGATCCAGTTAGACTTAAGCCCTAACTGCTCTAAACGGTGGTGGATATGGTTACGGTCTCCCTTAAACGGAGAGCGTCCTTTTAAAATACGGATGGTGAACACCCTTAAAGAGTCGAACACGGGTACGATCAGTATGGCGACTGCTATTGCTGGTGCAGAATAAAAGGCTGGCTTGCTTGCTCCGGTAAACTTATTGAGTTCTATAAATTTAATGGCTAGTGCAGCAGAAATAAGTCCAATAATTAGTGCTCCTGTATCGCCCATAAATATTTTAGCAGGAAACCAATTGTACTTTAAAAAGCCAGCTATGGCACCTGCCAGGGCAAAGGCGATAAATGCATAAGGTACCTGCCCCATCGAAGAAAACAAAATACCGAAAACCAGGCTCGTTAAAATGCCGATTCCACCTGCCAAGCCGTCAATACCATCTATTAAATTGAATGCATTATTTAGGAAAATAATCAATGCAATCGAAAAAAGGCTTCCCCATAAAGGCGCCATATCTGCTATGCCCAGTACACCGTATAAACTTGTTAAACGGAAGGCACCAAAAAACACGAGGATAAAGGCCACCACAATCTGCAAAATAAATTTTGTACTGGTATTGGTGCCATAAACATCGTCTTTTAGGCCAAGTGCCGCAAGGATGATGCATGATGCAATTAAAAAATTAGCTTCTTTAAAATTAATAATGGCAGAAAACAGCAAAATACATACAGTAAAACTACCTACAATGGCCAAGCCACCTAAACGTGAAATATTGCGTTTATGGTTTTTACGGTACAGGTCGTTCTTATCAAAAAGGCCATACTTTAAAGAAGTATAGATTATACTTGGAATACTAATAATTACGATTGAAAAGGCCAAAATAAATATGGCTATACAGAAATAATTTGGGTTGGTATTCAGGATATCTTTAAGCAAAGCGGGATGACTTGGTACACAAATATAAGTAATGTACCCTTAACAAATTGGCGATCATAATTGTTTAACATGATATAAATCAAATGAGATGTGGATTTACAATGGTGTTTTGCTGATCGGACATCAAATTACCTCAGAAAGATTGGAGTTGCTATTAATGACAGACTCTAAAAATCAGCGTCATCTCGACCGAAGCAACGCGTAGTGGAGAGATCTTTGGACTATAATAAAAGATCTCTCCACTACGGTCGAGATGACGGTACTTCGAGACCTTTTATGTCCTTAAAATCAACTGTTATTTATATTAATTTTTATGCAATAAATTATCCCTCTGGATGATAATCTATATTTATGGTACAGCCCCGAGAAAGGATTAAAATTGGCTGAGTTTACGCAGCTTTTTCCTGATCACTACAAAAAGTGGGTATGGTACCTGGTTTCTTTTCAGGGCTTTATAATCATTAACAAAGGCAGAGATCCTGCTCCTAAAAGATTGGTTACTTAGGCCGCCTGTACGCATATTCACCATTAAGATGGGCAGATAAACCGCCTCGATTTTATGGGTATAAAAGTAACGTAATATTAATTCATAATCGGCAGCGGTGCCTAAATCTAAGACATAATCTCCATTTTTTTCAAATAACGATCTTTTCAAATACAGCGTGGGGTGTGCGGGCATCCAGCCTTTTTTAAGATCTTCGTAGGTGTTTTGCTGTGATTTCCAGGTCCTGATAATTTTATGTGTTGTGGGATGGATATAATTAAGATCACCATAAAGTCCATCTATTTTCGGCTGATCGATGAAGGTTTTGGCTACTGATGCCAATACATCAGTATGCGCAAATAGATCATCAGCATTTAAAATCCCAATCACCTCTCCTGTTGCACGCTGAATCCCTTTATTAATTGCATCGTATAAACCCTTATCTTTTTCTGAAATAAAATAATCAATGGCTGATCGGTTTTCCTGAATAATATTCAACGTTTTATCTGTCGATCCCCCATCAATCAACAGGTATTCTACATCTGGATAAGTTTGCGCCATTACAGAATCAAAACATTCTTGTAAAAATGCTTCGGCATTATAAACAACTGTGATTAGGGATATTTTCATGTTTACCAAACAGGGATTTTCGGCTTTTTTTTAAAGCTGAAAACTATGGTAAAGATAAAGAATAGCTTTACATATGCCGCATGGTTTCCTATTCGAGGCTATAAAAATGTTTTATATTTTACTTCTTCTCTTAATGATTAGCAGACCAAATAAGCCGAATGCAGCACCTAAAAGCCATGAATGGTCGTCGAGGTTGCATTCGACCATTGTGAATGTGCCTTCTGAACCATATCTGAACGAACCTAACAAACATATCTTGATACCGAATAAATCTACGCCAAGAGTTCCGTCGCAAATAACACATGAAGATGCTGTACTACTTGGAGTCCAACTACAGTAATTAATAGACAAAGGTGTTGAAGGAGAATTGTTATATAATTGGGAAGAGCCTAATATTTCAAGCGCATTAGAGGTATAAACCCTATTATAATATGGCACCAAGCACCCCGTTGCTGAGCCTTGACCATAGGTGCAAAAAGAAATCAGGATCAGTATTACTAAAAAACAAAAGCCTCTCATGTATCTTTTGATAGTGATACACTAAGTTACTGCGGTTATAAACTAAAAAGTCCGTTCCTTTTGTTCAATACTATTAGCTAAGAAAAAATGCCCCAAGACCACAGTTTCTATAGAGAGATATAGTTTAGATAAATTCTTCGCCCTTATTATAGGCTTAGCCTTTTACGAACAAGTGCAAATCCAAGAAAGCTGGCTGAACAGATTAAATAAATTAGATTATCATCTATTGGGCAATTTACTTTATCTGCATTATTATAGATTACCAATTTACCTTCGTCAAGAAGATTTATATCAGAAACACATTTAGAATCGGGGTTAGCTGGCGTTCCTGGAGCAACGGGATAAGAATCTGCCGTATTTCGGTCAATACCGCAATTTGGATCTGCCGCAAAATTTCGTTTTATAATTCTGTCTGTCGCATTAAACTTTGTAATGGTAGAACCACCATCAAAATATGTGCCGTTTGCGGTTGTATAAATGTAATCACCAGTGCGGCAACCTACTTGGGCATAGCTAGAACATGCCATAATTAATACAGCTATTAAGGTAATCGAGATAGACTTCATCACTAAAGGTTTGGTTTAATGCAGCCATATACGATTATAACTGGAGCGTGGTTTTTAAGCCTTAACCTAATTATTAACTATCCACAGTTTTTTGATATCCTAATGATTTTGAGCGGATAAAGTATATGGCAAATAATGATGTACCAAATAATAGATAAATAGAGTCGTCAAGAGGCACATTACAGCTCGTTAAATCGTGCATTTCTCCATAAAGACCCTGAACAAATACTCCGGGAGCTTTTTGCACGAAACATGTACCACTTTGCGAAAATTGAAAATTAGGATTTATATAGCCACATGGAGGATAATCTCCTTGATTATAATCGACAGTATAATTAATACCTGTCGTATCGTAATATTGCCAAGGCCCCCACGAAGGATTTCCTGGTGCGAAATCTGTTTTTAACCATTTAGTATATACGGCCTCATTTGGTATTAAACAACTATATGAAGGCCCAGGGTCGGAGGCCGTGCTTTTTATTGATATTATTGATAGCAATAAAAATAAAATGTGAAAAATAATCTTATTCAATTGGGATAGGGACTAAAAGCAGATTGCTGCATTAGCCTCATCAAAACGAAACAAAAAGCAATCAAAATCGTATTATTACAGCTACAAAAATACTATTAAATGAGCATGAACAAAATGAATAGATTGTAAAATAAGATTGAAATGACAAAGCATTTATTAAAAAATTATTGGAGATATTTAAAAAGTGCTTTATACAGTAGTATAGCTGGAAATAGAGATTTTAAGCAAGTAGAGTGTGTTGATTTTTATCAACAATAAAATTATATTATTACAACGATTCAGAAAACAAAACGACCTATTAAGAAAGAAGGTATCTGTTTAAACTGGGAATTTAATCAGATATAATTGAAAGATAAATAAAGGTCTCAAAATAACAAGGTCAAAGCCAAGCCGTGTAATTTAATGAGGAAGAATAAGCAGGAATATTTAGAGGCGAGGTTTAAAGTATAAAATCTCAATAAAGCTTATTCATAAACAAGGATTTATTTCTTATCACCAAAAATCCTAAAATCCCTGCAAAAACCAACAAGAAAACATCATAATCATCGAGGGGTAAGCCACAAGGAGCTTGAAATGTTGTAGAAATCGTATAAATCTGCCCAGTTTTTGAGGAACCGTTTAAAGTACAAGGACCTTGCGAAGAACCAGATGTTGCTAAGTAAGTATGTGGTCCACACACTCCCTCCCACCAAACAAAATTGTTGCCATCGCCTGTATAGAATTGCGTTGCGGTTTCATGATTGTTAAAAACCTTGTTATAGGCATCAAAGTTCATTACTAAACAACCTGTTTGGGCAGATGCGGTTAGAGAAATGGCAAGTGTAATTAAAAGGAAAAATAGGATCTTGAGCATCTTCGGGAGCAATATACCGCAAAGATTAAAAAAAGCACCGTAAGAATACCGAAATGTAAATAAAATAATACAAAAAAGTTGTTTTTGATACCAATTAATAAGTACTTTAGACTTTTAAAACAATTTTCGACAGAAATTAGAGCCACATTTTGCAATACTAATGTAATAATCTAATTTATTTAAAGTCCAACACATTGTTAATCAAACTAATAAAAATTAATAAAATCTTCAATCAAAGAATTAAATTAAGTTAGGGATATTTCTGATCTGGTAAAAAGCGAGAAGTCCCATAATCCCCATAATAGGAAGAATATAATCATCCACCGGGCAAGGCAGCGCTGAATAAGTTACCAATGTCCCATATGATGGCATATAACTAGAACTATTTACATAACAGGTACTAGGTGCACCATAGGCAACACAATAAAGCGAAGTTAATACACCATAACTAGTGACTGGATTTTCGACCCTAAAGGCTGGCACCCCTCCAAATGTACCATCTGGCACGTTATAAATATACATCCCACCAACAACGCAACCAGATTGAGCTTGAACATTACCTATAAAACAAGTAAATACAGCCAGTAGAAAAAATCTCAAACACCTCATACACCAATTATCTCTTAGTTGTTATTCATTTTGGTTAATAACAGCCCCTAATAACCCTAAAACAATAGCAAATCCGCATAAACAAAACACCTGAACAGGTGCGTTATGCAGCTTGAATTAGATTATAGGGATAGAGACTTTTTATTCAATAACCGTAAAAATCAGTAGATCGACTTTATAGTTTAAATAAAATAATAACAAATATACCGCAAAACTGTAGTATCAAAACTACATAAACGAACTTTTACGTTGATTTATATCAACATAAAAAACGGCGTTGGGCTCGCACATACTTCATCATGAGCTGAAAATAAAACAATTAAAAATCGAAAAGTGTTGTTTATAAGACATATCCAGAATCAATTGAGTAAAAAAATCAAGTGTGCTCATTACTACCATAAAAGACAATCAAGAAGCCTTAATTCTTATTTAATTTTTTTTAAGCATCTTTAACCCATATTTTTGTGTGTAAGCGCTAAGCTTAATCCTACATCCCGATTTAAGATTATGATCCCGAGAAAAGCAATTTTAAAATTTCTTTGTATTTTATCTATCAGCATCGCTCTTGCCAGCTGTGCTGCCAGAAAAGAGCATAGTCTATTTAACGCCCCAAGTGATGTGGTAACTGATACCATTAAACAAGTGTATGTGGTAAACGATCAAGGTATTAGTGATGCCTATTATAAAATAAAGGTTAACGATCAATTGGCCATCCGAAACGTACAAAACAAAGAATTTGGGGCTATTGCATCGGCTGGCACTGGTTCAAATACAACAGGAGGTAGCATCAACAACACACTCTCCTACCCGGTAGATATTGATGGTAAAGTTAACCTGCCGGCCATAGGGAAGGTAGATGTGATGGGTTTAAGCAGAAGAGACGCAGCCATTAAAATTCAGGATTTATATGCTAAACAACTCCTTCGCGACCCCATTATCGAACTAAGTGTTGTGAACTTAAAAGTAACCTTACTGGGAGAATTTGGCAGACAAGGGAATTTTTTACTGGAGCGAGAAAACACGACACTCATTGACATTATTGGTGAAGCAGGAGGTATTAACAAAACCGCAGACCCTAAGACCCTTAAAATTATCCGCGGCGACAGAAGCCACCCGGAAATCATCTACGTCAACCTAAACGATATCAACAGCTTAGCCAGCAAAAAACTGATTCTTCAGAATAATGATATTATTGTACTGCAACAAACCAAGAGCGCTGCATTAAGCGAAAAGTTAACAAGTGTTAATAATATCGTACAACCTCTGCTTGTAGTGGTCAATCTGGCCGTATTAATCTTTACCTTAACCCGCTAATGGATAATACTACACCAACCGAAAATAGAAAGTTAGCCAGTCAGACCATTAACTATTGGAAAATCCTATTGATTTTTCTAAGCAGGTGGTATTGGGTTGCCGCAACGGTATTGATTAGTTTTGTGATGGCCTGGATTTATGTACGGAGCATTACCCCTATTTACATTACTTCTGCTTCGCTAAAACTAGATGGCGACCAGCAGCAACAAATGGCTTCACTGCCTGGCTCTCCTGTAAACTATCGTCCTTTTAATCAGAATCAGATTCAAACCGAAGGCATTATTATGCGTTCGGAAGATGTAATTTTAAACGCCTTAAAGAACCTTGATTATAAAATTAGCTACTATTTAGAAGGAAGGGTAAGGGTAACCGAACTTTATCCTAAGCAGCCCTTTCAGGTAGATATTTTAACACAAGATTCGGTTAATTTCAGCAGGGCTACTTATACCGTCAAACCCGTTGATAACCGAACCTTTGAAATGTCTACCAGCGACGATAACAATCAGCGTTTGAAAAAATATCGTTATGGGCAAGCCATCAGTATGGGAAATATGGTTTTCACTGTTAAAACAGAAATCCCTGCTATTGGTAATTATAGCTTCAAATTTAATGGAACCAGAGATTTGTATGGCCGGGCCGCTGGTGGGCTAAATGTATTTGAGCAGGAGAAAAACACCAATATTATGGGGGTTACCCATACCGATAGTAATCCTGTTTTTTCTGCCAATGTGCTCAATGAAATCATCAAACAATATGTAAAGAATGATGCAACGCTTAAAAAAAGATCGGCCAAACAAACTATAGATTACCTGGATAGCCAGATTGCGTTTTTAGATGCACAGGTGAATAAATCGGGCAACAAACTTTCTAGTTTTCAAAGTGACAATAAACTCATCGATCCCACTAGCGATCGACAACTGGGCAGCTCGAAACTGAGCAATCTGCAAAACCAGATTGCCGAATTACAATTGCAAGAATTGGGTATCCAACAGTTAGAAACACAGGTAAAAAACAATAGGGATCGGATCCAGTTTAACCTTAACTTAGAAGGAACCAACAGCACACTCTTAACGGGTTTAATTACGCAACTTAATGGGCTTATCATTAACAGAGAAAACAAATTACAGAATTTCAATGCCGATGCTCAGCCCATCCAGGATATTAATCGGCAGATTAATGAAGTAAAACAGGCTATTGTAACCAACATTCGCCTATTGCATGAGCGTAACCAAAAAACAATCAGTTACATTAACGGGCAAATTGGTCAGGCGAATCAGGCACTGGGCAGTATACCCGCCAAACAAAATGATTTTGCGAAATTGCAGAGTAACTTCGACATTAACCAACGCATGTTTTCGATGTTGTTTGAGCGAAAACTCTCTGCGCAGATCAGCTCAGCAGCCGTAATTTCGGGCGCTACCATTATCAGCGCAGCACAACCTTCTTTTTTCCCGATTTCTCCCGTGCCTAAGAAAATTTATTCTTCTTATTTATTTATGGGTCTGTTTACGGGTTTGGGCCTAATTTTATTGGTCAGGATATTAAATCCTTATTTATATGATATTGAAACGATTGAAGGTTTAACAGCAACCCCTATTATTGGGGTGATTTTAAAATACCATAAAAAAGTTGGCCTTGGTGAAAGCGTTTTATCGATAGAACGACCAAAATCTATATTTGCCGAATCGGTTAGGTCGGTGAGAACGAACCTGAGTTTTATGGCCAGCGATCAGGAGACCAAGGTAATTTGTATTACCTCTGAAGTTTCAGGAGAAGGGAAATCGTTCGTGAGTTTAAATCTTGCAGGTACCTTATCCATTATTGATAAAAAGGTGATCCTGATTGCCGCAGATTTACGAAAATCTAAACTCCACTATGCCTTTGGCTCCGACAACCACATTGGTTTAAGTAGTTATTTGTCAAAACAGGCCGATTTAGCCGATATCATCTTTACCGATGAACGGCATAATATCGACTATATTACCTCTGGCCCAGTGCCGCCTAACCCTTCAGAATTGTTGCATCACAAGTCGATGGGAACCCTTATTGAAAAGCTCAGGGAAAGTTATGAATATATTATTATTGATACTGCTCCTGTAGGCTTGGTTTCAGATTCTGTTCCGCTCATCAGAAAGGCAGATATTAATCTCTTTATTATCCGTTCAGGCGTTTCCAAATTCAGAGCCGCCACTATTCCTGATCGTTTATCAAAAGAATATGGACTTAACAACATTGCTATTATCCTAAATTCATTTGGTAACGAGAAGTTACATGCTAACATTTATACCACCAATTATGCACATAGTAATACCGGAACGTACTACTATTCTAATTATACAGGCTATGGAAAAAGTGGCTATTACGATGATGAGAAGAGCTGGTGGGAATTTTGGAAGAGAAAGGGTTAATTGGTTTAGGGGTTAGAGTTTAGGGGTTAGTAGTGATGGAGGATGGTTTGGAATGGAAGCAGTAAGATGGATGATGGAAACGTTAATTGGTTAAGGGACAAGATGCAAATGGAGATTAATTGTTGATATAGTATAGCTCATGATAGATCAAAATTACAGGTGGTATCCGGTTTATACACGTTCGAGAGCAGAAAAAAAAGCGAATGAGGAATTGAACAGAAAGGGAATCCAAACTTATTTACCTCTTAAAAAGGCAGTTAAGCAATGGAGCGACCGTAAAAAAATCGTTGAGGAGCCCTTGATTAAATCTTATCTATTTGCGTATATTTCGGCAAGAGAATATGCAGAAGTTTTGATGACCAATGGTGTTGCCAGATTTATTTATTTCTCTAACCAAGTCGCTTCTATCCCTGACCAACAAATTCATGATCTTAAACTCTTGCTCGCTACAGATGCTGATCTGGAAATCATTGATTATGATATTAAACCAGGTGAAAGGGTATTGATTAAAGCCGGACCTTTTAAAGGTGTAATTGCCGAATTGGTATCGGTACACAATAAGCAACGTATTATTTTACGTTTACAAAACATGGGTTATTCGATAAATATTAATACATCGATAGCTTTTGTAGAACCGTTATGAGAAGTGAGATGTGAGATTTGAGAGGTGAGAAAGTCCGGGGTCAGAGGTCGGAAGATATAGTGCCGATAGCAAGGTGCAGAAAAAGGTTTGAGATGTGAGAGATGAGGTTCGAGATGGGAGACGGAAGAGGGATGATGTGAGAGGTGAGAAAGTCCGAGGTCAGAGGTCGGAAGACATCATGCCGATATCAAGGAGCAGAAAAAGATGTGAGATGTAAGACGGAAGAGGGATGATGTGAAAGGTGAGATGTGGGATGGGGCTTAACAAGATAAATAACAAATAATCAGTTCATTTTGAAAATAAAATGTAACTGAGGGGGCGAAGCTGTATCCGGTGCAGAATAAATAGTCAAAATTTTTCAATAACAAAAACAATGTGTCGCATAGCAGGCATCATCAATAGCAAAAATCCTTTCGAAAAAATTAATCAACAGGTGAAAGCCATGTGCGATAGTATGCAACATGGTGGGCCCGATGATCATGGCATTTATGCCGCTGAAAAAACACCCCTATGTTTAGGTAACCGTAGGTTGGCCATTTTAGATCTTAGTTCTGGCGGACATCAACCGATGGTAAGCCATAAAGAAGATTTGGTGATTACCTACAATGGTGAAATTTATAATTATCGGCAGATTAGAACTGAATTAATTAATTTAGGTTATATTTTTAAAACACAAACAGATACAGAGGTAATCCTTTATGCCTATCAGCATTGGGGAGACAAAGCTTTCGAAAAACTAGATGGTATTTTTGCTTTCTGTATTTTTGATAAACGGGAACAATGTGTGTACCTGGTTCGAGATCAAAACGGAATAAAACCACTGTATTATCATTTCGCTAACGAAACTTTAACCTTTGCATCAGAAGTAAAGGCATTCAAACACGCTAATATCTACCAGGAAAATGATAATTGGCGAATCTACTACCTTGCTTTTGGTCATATCCCCGAACCTTATACTACACTCAAAAATGTATGTAGCCTGGGCAAAGGCTGTTTTTTGAAGTACAACATTAGAAGTGCCGAACATTTTATTCAATCATACCATGAATTTGAAAACACTTCTTATATACATAACGAAGCCTATGCAATAGAAAGGATCCGCGAACAGCTGGGTAATTCTATCAAGCAGCAGCTGATTTCTGATGTTGATATAGGTGTACTGTTTAGCGGCGGTCTCGATTCGAGCATCATTACTATACTGGCTAATCAATATAATAACAAACAGTTATCCAGTATTTCTGCCAATTTTAATGAAATAGACTTTTCCGAAAAAAAACAGCGGAATAGTCTACTTCAAAAAATAAATATTCAAAAAATTGAACAGCTTATTACCTATCGCGATTTCGTACAGAATTTCGAAACTGTTTTAGCAGATATGGATCAACCCACCAATGATGGGATTAATACCTGGTTTGTCTGTAAAACGGCAAAAGAACATGGGATAAAAGTGGTACTATCAGGTTTAGGGGCGGATGAGCTTTTTGGGGGATACCCATCCTTTGATCGGATCCATAAAATACAAAATCTAAATTGGCTGAGTAAAAGCGTTTTGCGCAGCATGCGTTTCTCCAACAACACCAAGTTTAAACGGCTATATTACCTCAGCTTAAATTCCCCTATTGGCGAATACCTGTGCTTACGCGGTGTTTATTCGCCTGATGTGATCGCCGAATTGTTAGACATCGATATGAAAACGGTTATCGATTGTCTTGAAGAGATCCCACTTCACCCTGGAATAAAGAAAACCAGTAACGAAACAAGGGCGAGTTGGTTTGAATTGAACATGTATATGCAAAATCAGTTGTTAAAGGATACCGATTTTATGAGCATGAGCCATGGTGTTGAAGTGAGGGTTCCCTTTCTAGACCGTAATTTTGTTGACCTGGTTCTCTCCATCTCAACAGAAATCAAGTTTAGTTACGAACAGAAAAAAAAACTCCTGGTAGAGGCTTACAAAGAAGATTTACCTGTAGAAACCTGGAAAAGAACGAAAATGGGCTTTACTTTCCCATTCCAGGAATGGATGAGAAAAAGCTGCGACATTGCCGATCCATCCCGGTATACAAATAAGCGTGCAAAATCGCTCATAAAAAACTTTAGAGAAAATAAATTGCACTGGAGTTCGGCCCTAGCCTTATATAGAATATACCATGCCAGTTAAGGTTTTATTTTTAACCCTTAAAACATTTAGTTTTACTGGCGGCATTGAAAAAGTTTGCAGAAGTTTATCTCGTGTACTATACGATTTAAGCGAGGAAGAGCTTGTTCAATCGACGGTATATTCCATGTATGATAAAAATGCCGACCGCGATTCCAGGTACCTAAGCAAATACCAGTTTCATGGTTTTAATGGAAACAAGGAGCGATTCGTGGTGCGATCTTTTTTAAGTGGTTTAAAAGCAGATGTGATTTTGTTAAGCCATATCCACTTAATCAACATTGTTTATTTCATCAAGAAAATACATCCTCATAAAAAGATTTATTTATTGGCGCATGGCATAGAAATTTGGAAAAAGCTATCCGATTCCAAACTCAACATGTTAAACCAGCTAGATAAGATTGTTTGTGTAAGCCATTTTACTGCAGATAAAATTATGGAAATGCACCACATTCCTGCAGATCGCATTGAAGTACTAAACAATTGTCTTGATCCTTTTTATTATCTACCTAAGCAGTTCGAAAAACCACAGCGTTTATTGGATCGCTACCATTTAAATCGTGAAAACTTAATTCTGTTTTCGTTATCACGACTGTCTTCTTCAGAGAAGTACAAGGGATACGACCATACCATTGAGCTGCTGCCGCAACTATTAGCGGAATACCCAAACCTGGTTTACCTATTGGGCGGCAAATGGGATGCTGTAGAAAAGAAACGATTAGAAGATTTAATTGTAAAGAACCAACTTCAAGCGCATATCAGAATGATCGGTTTTATTGATGAAGCCGAACTTACCGAACACTTTTTACTATCTGATATTTTTATTTTACCCAGTAAAAAAGAAGGTTTCGGAATTGTATTTATCGAAGCCCTTGCCAGTGGCCTTCGGGTAATTGCCGGCAATAAAGATGGTAGTGTAGATGCACTTCAAAACGGGGCGCTTGGTCTATTGGTTGATCCTGACGATCAACAAGGCATTTTAAACAGCATATCTATACTGCTACAGCATAGCCAAACTGAAAATGAGAAAAAAAATCTTCAGGAGAAATGTATGGAGGCATTCGGATACACTCAATATCTTCAATCAGTCAAAAACTTGATTTTAAAAGGCTCAATTAATCCTACAGCATCTAATCAGTATCCACAAAAAAACATACAGATAAATAAACCGAATAGCTATGGTTAAAGAAGAACAGCAATGGACCATTGAGGCAAAATCATCCTTGTTTGACTTAAAACTGCATGAGGTTTGGGCCTATCGTGATTTGCTGGTGTTATTGGTCAGAAGAGATTTTGTGTCTTTCTACAAGCAGACCATTTTAGGCCCGCTTTGGTTCTTTATTCAACCCCTGTTTACCACCATTATCTTTACCTTTATTTTTGGCAATCTTGCAGGTATCTCAACCGATAGCCTACCGAAACCCTTATTTTATATGGCCGGCATTACCGCCTGGAATTATTTTGCAGATTGTTTAACCAAAACCTCCTCTGTTTTTAAAGACAATGCCAGTATTTTCGGCAAAGTATACTTCCCCAGGTTAATTATGCCCTTAAGCATTGTAGTGAGCAACCTTGTCCGCTTTGGTGTACAGATGCTATTATTTCTCATCTTAATGGCCTATTATTATTTTTCTGGCGCACATTTTAATATCAGTTGGGCCATTTGCCTTTTCCCGGTAATTGTAATACTAATGGCTTTATTGGGTTTGGGTGCAGGCATGATTATATCTGCCATGACCACAAAATATAGGGATTTAGCTTTCCTGATTAGTTTTGGTGTGCAGCTATTAATGTACGCAACAACAGTAATCTATCCCCTATCCGAGGCCATAAAAAAATATCCTGCTTATGCCTGGATCATTGAGTATAATCCAATGACTCCTATTATTGAAACCTTTAGGTATGGCTTTCTGGGGCAGGGAAGTTTTAGCTGGTTTAGCTTGGGTTATGCTACAGTTGTGACTATCATTTTATTGTTGATTGGTACTGTAGTTTTTAATAAAGTGGAACGAAATTTTGTTGATACAGTATAGTGAGTTTAGGGGTTAGGGTTTATTGGTTAGTTGAGTTTTAACGAAACTTTCATATATCCATGGCAATCATCCCTTATTTATTTCATCAAAAAAAAATAAGGAATATGCACACCTACTCATTTGAAAAATTAGAAGTCTGGCAACTTGCAAGAACTTTTAGAAAATCTATTTATTTGCTAACAGCAAAGTTCCCTAAAGAAGAAACATTTGGATTGATTAGCCAAATTAAAAGATCAGTAAGCAGCATTGGTGCCTGTTTAGCTGAAGGATCAGGAAAAATCACAATGAAAGACAAAGCGCATTATACAAATATGGCTTATACTACTACGCTCGAAACCCTAAATCATTTAATCGCAGCCATGGACCTTGATTATATAACCAACGAAGAATATTTAACGTACCGATCGAAAATTGAAAACATAACGATTAAGTTGAGTGGGCTCAGAAATTCACAAATTAATGCCTCTAACCCCTAACCACCTAAGCCCTAACCTTTTTCCTATAACCGCTAAACCCTAACCTCTAAACATTGTCAAAAAACATTGCTATAAAAGTAGAAAATCTAAGCAAAGCTTATCAGTTAGGACAGATTGGCACTGGAACAATCAGCCGTGATCTGGAACGTTGGTATGCGCGCATCCGCGGTAAAGAAGATCCATTTTTGTGGATTGGGGAAAGTAACAATCAAAATACCAAAAGTGAAAGTGATGTGGTATGGAGTTTAAAAGACATTAACTTCGAAATTGAGCAGGGCGATGCAGTTGGTATTATTGGTCGGAACGGTGCAGGTAAGAGCACATTACTTAAAATCCTAAGCAAAGTTACAGCCCCAACAACGGGAAAAATATCAGGAAAAGGAAGGATTGCAAGTTTATTAGAAGTAGGTACTGGGTTCCATCCGGAGCTTAGCGGCCGTGAAAATATTTTTTTAAACGGTGCCATTTTGGGTATGCGTAAAAAAGAAATCCAACGTAAACTCGAAGAAATTGTTGACTTCGCCGGAATTGAACGATATTTAGACACGCCAGTAAAACGCTATAGTTCTGGCATGTATGTTAGATTAGCTTTCGCTGTTGCCGCCCATTTAGAAAGTGAAATCTTAATTATTGATGAAGTATTGGCCGTAGGTGACGCAGAATTTCAGAAAAAATGTTTGGGCAAGATGGGGGAAGTGAGTAAGGGAGAAGGACGAACAGTATTTTTTGTTAGCCACAATATGGATGCAGTTTCCGCACTCTGCCAAAAAGGAATTGTATTGCAAAATGGCAGAAAACAAATCAGTTCAGGTGTAGAAGAAGCCATTAATATTTATCAAGAATTTAGCCAAAATGAAGTTTTGCTTTGGAAAAACACCAACGAAAACCTTTCGCCAAGATTTGAATCCGTTGCTATTGATATTACCGGAAATCAACCATATTTAACGCTTAATATTAATGCCCGCCTTGTTTCAGATCAAAAATATGCCCCTGCATTTATTACTTTCGACATTAAAGACGACCGTGGCAAAACCATTATTCAATCGATGCCATCTGCCGCTCCTTTTATACAAATAAACCAAGGCACTGCTAATCTCGACCTAAAAATTGAACTCACTGGCCTTGTTCCGGGCTTTTACAGTATAAGTCCTTGGATAGGCCCACAAAATACCGTTACATATAACAGACAAGAGGATATTTTAGTGTTTGAAATCGCGCAAAACCCAACTAAAAACCGTGTTTTCCCGTACCACAAAAGTGATGGTTTTATTTCGGCGCCCACTTCTTTCCAGATCAGCTATAGCTAAATCAGTGAAATTGATCATCTCCATCATTATTCCTACATTTAACCGGGCAAACCAATTAACAGTAACACTGGCCAGTTTGGCTAAACAAGACTGGCATATACCCGCTGAAGTAATTGTTGTAGACAATGGTTCGACCGATAATACTAAAGCAGTTGTTGAACAATTCGAGACGCAAATTCCAAACCTGATTTATCGATACGACGCAATGCCTGGTTTACTTACAGGCCGGCACCACGGAGCCGCTATAGCAAGAGGCGAAATATTATGTTTTTTAGACGATGATGTAATACTCAATCAGGAATACCTAAAAAATCTTGCCGAAACTTTTTTGAACGACAAGAATCTGCATCTGGCAACTGGCCCTTGCTTACCAAATTACGAAGTTGACCCGCCACAATGGCTTGCTCATTTTTGGCAGCATAGCCATACAGGGCAATATTGCGGTTGGCTAAGCCTGCTCGATTTTGGTCATAGTGAAATAGAGGTAGATCCCAACTTTGTTTGGGGGCTTAATTTCTGTATCCGTAAAAAGACCCTTATCGATTTAGGTGGCTTTCATCCAGATTGTATTCCCGATCGGCTTCAGCAATATCAAGGTGATGGAGAAACTGGGCTAACCTTAAAGGCCATTGAAAAAGGACTAAAAGCGAAATACATCCCTGGCCTAATGCTTTACCACCATGTTTCTAAGCAAAGGTTAACTATCGAATATTTAAAAAAAAGAGCCTTTTACCAAGGTGTTTGTAATTCTTATACCGATTTAAGAAAGCATCCTTTAAAAACATCAACAAAACCAGCAAGTTTTAGAAACCGTATTCGTCCATACTACCGATGGATAAAGCGTTTATTTGTTGCCCAGCCTACGAACAAAAATATTTCTCCAGAAATAAAAGCAATTATAGATAATCTAGCAACAGCAGAAAAATCAGGCTATCATTTTCATCAGACTCATTTTAGCCGGGAAGCTGAAGTAAGAAAATGGGTATTAAAAAATGATTATTGGGATTATCAACTGCCATCTACATAATGAAATCGCCACAGATAACTTTTTTTATGCTTGTTACCGACAGAGACTGTATCATTGCAGATTTTGCGATCAAAAGTTACAACAAAATTTACAATCGGAACCAAGCTTTTGGAGGAGAAGATTTCGTTTTATACATTTATTTGAATAACCTCTCTGAAGAAAATAAAGGCTATTATTTAGAAAAATGGGCAAGTTATCCTTACACAACCTTATACGATAACACAGAAAAGCTGAATAGTTTGGCTGAAAAACCTTATCCCGGACAGATCGTTACTTCTCCAGAGGGTGTTAGCCGGCAGGTTGAAGGTTATAACGAGCTTTGTGATGAACTTTGGACCACAGAACTAAAAAAAATAGACACGCCATATATTGCCACTGTAGATGCTGATTTTGAAATATTGAATGCAGACTTTTACTTCTATCTTATAAGTGAATTATCTAAAAGTCCATCATTAATTGGAGCTAGCACTTGCTTCAGTGCAACAAGCCCACATCCTATTTATGATAGCTACAGTAACAGAAATATAATATTACAAGAACGAAATCATACTTGGTTCTGTATTTACAAACGGGAAGCATTTAAACGCTGTAACATTTCTCACTATTATTATGAAGAAATAAACAGCAGTAATCAAATAGTAGCATACGATTCTGCATCCTATTTTCAGCAACACTTACGACAAAAGGGCTTCATTTTTATCCACTGCCCTATATCATATTACAACTCATATGTACATTATGGGGCGGCATCGAAGAACAAAACGCTTAATAGAACTAATATAAGTTATTATAGAAATGCATTTCTCTTAACTTCCAGGGGCATACTCAGGGGGAAAAACGCTTTATTTTCGAAAGCGATAAACAAGTTGGTCAGAACGATAGCAAACCCTTTTTTCAAAAACTATCTGAATAGGAAAAATTACGAAAGAAGTACTTACATTACAGCTTAAAAACAGCCCATGTTCGGTATAAAAAAAGTATTAAAAAGATTCAAAAAAGTTAGGGCATTACCTCGTTTAACACAGTGCAAGAACTTAAATGATGTAGCTTTTTATCTTGTTAACAAATACAAAATAGATAGCTTCAGCTTTTTAGAGATAGGCGTATTTAAAGGAGATAATGCCATTGCACTAATTAGCTGGCTTAAAACCTATTTTGACCTGAACATAAATTATGTAGGTTTTGATCTATTTGACGAAATAACATACTTGGAAGAACACTATCCTGAAGATTATAAAGCATACAATCTGTCTGATTTTCCTTACTGGGAATTTGAATCAGGTGGACATACCTTTGCCAAGGTAAATGAGAAAATAAGCCAGGTTATTCCACAACAAACCTATGAGCTTGTTAAAGGTGATACTACCATTACACTTCCTGCTTATATTAAAACAAATTCAAAAAAAATAGACTTGATTTATGTTGATGGCTGCCACGATTATATAGTTGTAAAAGAAGATTGGAAAAACTGCGAAACCTTGTTCGCGGCTAACCCAAAACTCATAGTTGCTTTTGATGATTTTAGCTATCCAGGTGTAAAAACCGTTTATGAAACAATTATTTCATCTGGTCAATACAATGTACACGTATTGAACGAAAATCAGTTTATTGTATATATAAAAAGAAAAAATTAGAAATGATAGACCAAGTATACCACCAATCTAAACTACTAGCTGTCATTGTGAGGGCGCAGTTTAAAAAAGACGGTATCGAATTTTTCACCCCTGGAGATTTCTCCCAGCAATTAGGTTACATGAATAGGCCCAAAGGATATATTATAGACCCACATGTTCATAATTTGGTAGAAAGGAAAGTTACCTTAACCCAAGAGGTACTCTATATCAAATCGGGTAAAGTCCGTGTTGATTTTTATGATGATGAACGTAATTATCTGGAAAGCAGAATTGTGAGCACCGGAGATGTAATTTTATTGGCTGCTGGCGGACATGGTTTTGAAATGCTGGAAAGCTCAGAAATGATCGAAATTAAACAGGGGCCATATTGTGGCGATGAAGACAAGGTAAGATTTGACCATAAACCCAATAACATTAATATTACCCCTTAAAATAATGCTGCAAAATTTTAAGCTCTACAGTCAGTACTACGATCTTTTGTATCAAGATAAAGATTATGCTCTTGAAACCGATTACATAGATCAGCTCATCAAACAATATAAGCCACAAAGCAAAAATGTAATTGAATTGGGCTCCGGAACCGGAAAGCATGCTAATCTCTTTTCCCAAAAAGGGTATCACATTTACGGAATCGAACGCAGTGCCGAAATGGTTAATATTGCCAATCAAAATAAGCGCGAAAATATTGAATTTCAGGTTGCAGACATCAGCACTTTTGAAGTGGATAAGCAATTCGATATTGCATTGTCATTATTTCATGTAATCAGTTATTTAAATCGTAACCAAGATCTAATTCATACCTTTCAAAATGTGCATAGACACTTAAAACAAGGCGGATTATTTATTT
This sequence comes from Pedobacter psychrodurus, assembly GCF_004331735.1. Lineage (GTDB taxonomy): Bacteria > Bacteroidota > Bacteroidia > Sphingobacteriales > Sphingobacteriaceae > Pedobacter > Pedobacter psychrodurus. Next base: position 70,189 of record NZ_SJSO01000002.1, on the reverse strand, counting down.
TTGATGTTTGGCACAGTGCCGCTGTGCACGCTTTAGTTCCTGAAAAACGGACAAAACAGCTTAGCAATGAGAAGATCAGTGTAATTAGAAATGCAAAGCCAATAATTTATCCAGAGCAGAATGTTGTAGAGGTAAACTACGATATAGAAGTTACTGACATAGAATCAGGAACCAGAACCGTCTTTTCCGAAAAACACCCCATGCGCCATTTTAGCAAACCAGAAATAGAACTTTTGGCTTTCGCTACACAGTTCGAAATTTTACATTCGGAAGAATTTTTAACCCAAGCGGCTCCTTCAGTAGATACTTGGGGCGTGTGCTACATTTTTAAAAAAATTTAATACATGAATCCAATTCCCGTTAACACTCCCCTATTTAATGGCAACGAGTTAAAATATTTGACTGAATGTATCGAGACCGGATGGATTAGTAGTGAAGGACCATTCATCGCTAAGTTTGAAAAGGAATTTAGCCAGTATATTGGGCCAAAATATGGTGTAGCTGTGAGCAATGGATCTGCTGCATTGGATATTGCTGTAAAGGCTTTAAACATTTGTACTGGAGATGAAGTAATTATGCCAACTTTTACAATCATTTCGCCAGCTCAATCAGTTGTTACTGCCGGTGCAGTACCTGTTTTGGTGGATAGCGATCCCATTACCTGGAATATGGATGTATTGCAGGTTGAAGCTAAAATTACGCCGAGAACAAAAGCCATTTTAGTTGTACACATTTATGGGCTACCGGTTGATATGGACCCCATACTCCAACTGGCTAAAAAATATCAGCTAAAAATTATTGAGGATGCCGCAGAAATGCATGGCCAAACCTACAACGGGCAAAAATGTGGCAGTTTTGGCGATCTGAGTATTTTTAGTTTTTATCCGAATAAACACATTACCACCGGAGAGGGAGGCATGATTTTAACCAACGATTTAGCACTGGCTGAAAGATGCAGAAAACTAAGGAATCTTTGCTTTGAACCCAACGGACCTAGATTTGTTCATCACGAACTGGGATGGAACTACAGGATGACCAACTTACAGGCCGCACTTGGTTTAGCACAGTTAGAACAGATTGACCACTTTTTAACAATAAAAAAAGATATTGGCAATACCTATCAAACACAGCTTTCTTTTTTAACCGAGTTGGGTTTTCGCCTACCAAAACCCAGCACAGCATTTGCACACAACATTAATTGGGTTTTCGGTATTGTGGCTCCAGGTATTAAAATTAAAGAAAAAATTGTTGAAGGGCTGGCCAAAGAAAAAATTGGTACCAGGCCATTCTTTTGGTGCATGCACCAACAACCTGTTTTTCAGAACATGGGTTTATTTAAAAATGAATCGTACCCCGTTGCCGAAGAATTGGCCAATAACGGGTTTTATTTACCAAGTGGACTTGGCCTGAAGCAAGAAGAATTAGTTAGGGTAACAGAAGTATTAAAAGCAATAATTTCATAAACTAGTTTTGCTGTTCAACTCGCTCTCTTTTGTTTTTTTCTTTGTTGCGGTATTTGCAATCTATTACTTGCCATTTGTTAAAAAATGGCAATTGCCATTCCTGGTTATTGTAAGTACATATTTCTATGGAACAGCTTATTGGAAAGCTACCGCAATACTGTTAATTTCTATTTTGGTCAATACCATTATCAGTTATAAAGTAAGTACCGATAAAAAGCAAAATGTAAAGGCCTGGCTTTTTTTGGGTATTGCTTTTAATTTAGCTACTCTATTCTTTTTCAAATATATCAAGCTATTTACCTTAACTTTTATTGATAGTAGCTTACACGCACAACCTTTTTTCCATTTTTTAATATTAGTCCCACTGCCAATCGGTGTTTCATTCTTCACCTTTGAGGGGATTAGCTTATTGGTCGATTCTTATAAGCAAAAAGAAGTGCAAGGCATCATCAAGAACCAAAGCTTTTATAGCCATTTTATACGCTCCAGCTTATTTATTTCTTTTTTTCCACATTTAATAGCCGGCCCTATCTTAAAGGCGGATCAGTTTATTCCGCAAATCGGGATTAAATACTTTAAAAATATTAACTGGGAGAAAGTATTTAAGCAGCTTATACTTGGGTATTTTCTAAAAATGGTTGTTGCCGATAATTTAAAGGATATTACAGCAGACCTGATCTATCCTTTCGAAATTTATCATCCCATAACTTTAATTACCCTGCTATTTGGTTATTCGATTCAAATCTTTGCCGATTTTGCTGGCTATTCGTTAATAGCCCTGGGTTTGGCCAGCCTACTGGGTTACGATCTCATTAACAATTTTAACTTCCCCTATATTTCGAAAAGTTTTTCTGAATTTTGGACAAGATGGCATATTTCTCTTTCCAGATGGTTAAAAGAATATTTATATATTCCACTGGGAGGCAATAGAAAAGGTGTACTCAGAACCTATTTCAACTTATTTATTGTCATGTTTTTAGGCGGCCTGTGGCATGGTGCAACGTGGAATTTTGCTTTATGGGGCACAGTTCATGGATTAGCGATTGCCATAGAAAGGCTCATCAGTAACTATTTTAAACCCAATAATACCACTTGGTATAAGGCTTTAAAGGTAATTTTGGTTTTTACGGTTGTATCGTTTGCCTGGCTGTTTTTTAAACTCTTAACCATTCATGAAGTCGTTAATTTTTATAAAGCATTGGCCCCTGCTTATTGGCATGGTTTTACACTGAGCAATAGAGAGTGGTACGTTTTCTTTTATTGTTTGCCTGTTTTATTTTATTACATTCTTTACTTATTAAGGAACAGGTACACATTAACAATCAATAAGTTAGAGCCATTTTTATACGCCGTATTGTTATTTTTGATCCTATCAAATGCAGGCTTTAGTGGTAACTTTATCTATTTCAGGTTTTAATGCGCTTTATTTTAAAGGTTACTTTCTTGTTTATTATCATTGTTTTGGCCTATACCCTATTTTTAAAGGTGTATCCAGTTAAAGCCAGTTATTACAGCTATTTACAGGAAAACCAGATCCGCGCTGAAGATTTTCACTTCGGTAACCAAGATTATGATGTAATAATAGTCGGCAGTTCAATGTCTGAGGGTTTAACCCTTCCGGGCTTAAATAAACGTAGCACTACTTTAAATTTTATTGGTGGTGGAAGCCTTACCGGCTTAGCTTTGATAAAGCAGAAAAAAAAACTGCCGAAAGCCATTATACTAGAAACAAACTGGTTAGAACGGCCCCTTGACGAAAACCTGATTAGGCCAGCATTAAGCCCACTTTACAGCATTTTTTTAAACTATTTACCCTTTTTACAGGAAAAAAATCATCCAATAAATGTGTTAACAGGGCAAGTATCATCAACAACACATGCAATTAATTTTAACGAGGCCATGCAGTATGTTTCATACAACATGGGCAGGAACATGGAGTTTGAAAACAAATATGTAGATACTTTACAGATTAAAGAATCGGCTGAAAAAATTAAAAAGTATGTTGATTATTTTGAACAACATGGGGTTAAAATCTATATGATGGAATTGCCTGCTCATCCCAAAATGTGGAGTACCAAACGTAATATCGAAACCAAACGTTTTGTTGAGCTGTATTTTAAAAAGGCATCAAGAATTCCTCCTTACCCAAATTTAAATGCACTGCAAACTTACGATGGGAACCACCTAGTAGAAAGCAGCCGAGAAAAATACAGTACCTTTTTGGCCAATTTTTTAATAAAGAATAAAAATGATTGGGATCGTAACCTTTAATCGCGATACTTTTACTAATCCCACTTTGTATGGGATAATTGAAGCACTCGGTAAAAAAGGTGTACAGGTAATGTTGTTCAACAACAATAGAGACAGTAAAATCCCTGCTGAATTTAAGCATGTCTTTTATGCTGATGTGCCCAATGGCCTAATCTTTCCCAGAAGGCCCAACAAACTTTTGCATTACCTCAGGGTTTTTTGGAGCATGTTCTTTGTTATCAAAAAAAACAAAATCAAACATCTAATCGCAGTTGATCCTGCTGGTTTGGTACTCACCGGCCGGATTAAGATGTTCAATAAAAATTTAAATATCCACTACTGCTCTTTTGAAATCTTTTTTCAAAGTGAAATTGCAGCAGATGCAGCCTTGGTTAAATTAAAAAAGGAAGAATCGAAATACAGTAAAATAATCTCTTCAATTATCATACAAGATGAAATCAGGAAAGAGTTTTTAATAAAAGAAAACGGAATTAAACACTTTAACAATTGGTTCCTTATTCCCGTATATCCCATCATCAATAAAAATTATCAAGGCAAAAAGTATAAAAAAACCGACTTTGGCCTTCAGCAGAGCGATACTGTTTATGTACACACTGGTAGTGTGGCAGAGTGGTCGGGCATTAATCAGATTATTGATACCATTGAAAACGGGCTGCCCCCAAATCAATATATACTTATTCACAGTAAAGCTAAATTCCATCCCGAAAACCCAGTTTTTATCAAATTAAATGCGCTTAAAGTCCAAGGGAAAAACGTAATTGTACATGATGATGTTTTCGAAGATTATAACGATTATTTAAGCTTTTTAAGCTGCTTTGATTATGGAATTGTAATGTATGTTCCGGATACTGGTATTTTCACAGGGATGAACATTAAAGAAATAGGTTTATCATCGGGCAAATTCTCCGCTTTCTTATCTCAAAACATGCCTGTTTTATTATCCCCATGCCGCAGTTATCTATCTATATTAGCGGATTACAAAATTGGCGAATTAATTACGCCAGAAAAAAACCTGGCCTTTCATATTTTAAACGGAAGCCTAAAAAAGATTGATGCTGCTAACTGCACTAAGTTTTTCGAGGAGCGCCTAATGGCAAGCCATATTGTTGATCAATTTTTATCTCAACTGTTAAACCATTAGATGGAAAATCTTATTACCGAAAATAATGGGTTGTTAAGCAAATTACCACAAAATAAAAATTTGAAGGCTTGGCCATGGGATATAGAGGTAGATCCTAAAATTTACTGCATTAAAAAAAACTGGCCAAAAATATCGATTGTTACACCAAGCTATAATCAGGGTGTATATTTGGAGCAGACCATCAGATCAATTCTCCTTCAAAACTATCCTAACCTCGAATACATCATTATAGATGGAGGAAGCACTGATAATAGTAAAGAAATTATTGAAAAATACAGTCAGTTTATCAACTATTGGGTATCAGAAAAAGATAATGGGCAGGCAAACGCCATTAACAAGGGTTTGCATTTGGTTAGCGGCGATTTATTTAACTGGATAAATAGCGATGATTTTCTTGAACATGGAGCATTATTTGAGCTGGGAATGTGCTTTAGGGGCACTGATCAGATTATTGCAGGGTCGGTAAATAATTTTAAGGAAGATGAGGATAGTAAGAATGTTGACGATAGTTACTATGGCTTGATCAAAAACACGGGACTGAATATAGATAATTATTTTGCACAGAACGGAAGTTTTAACTTTCATCAGCCTGGGGTATGGCTAGGAACAGCACTGATCCAAAACCAAACGATAGATGAAAATTTACATTTTGGATTTGATACTAAATTCATCTTAACCATACTGGAAAATTACCCAACAGTTAATTATACCGCCAATACCTTAGTTAATTTTAGGCTACATGAGTTGTCTAAGACTTTAAAAGATCAGGATAAATTTGTAGAAGAAATCTATAAGATTTATCAGTACTATATTGAACATGGAAATTTAAAAATTTCGCGGTTGGCAAAAACTGGCCTTGACCGAATGAGATGGATGTCCCATATAAATACCATTGCCTCAAGTTTGTATCCAAAACAGCAAAAACTTGGCTTAATACTTAAGGGAATTTGGGAAAAGCCAACAAAAAGACTTAACAGATTTAGTTTAGGGTGTATCAAAAATATTTTAATTTCCTGAAGCAAAAGCAAATACAGCTGATTATTGATGGGCTGTACAGAAAGCCGAAATCGTATTTACGGTTAGTGAAGCGATTTGGTGGCCATATGCAATACAGGAAAATGATTAATGGATCCAAACAGATGAAAGCCGAAGCGTACAGATTAGCCCCTGTTTACTCTTACCCCGATGGCCTTCCTGTTTATTTCCTTACCGGAAAGCAGTTCTTATTTCAAACCCTTTTCTGTATCAGGTCCTTAACTCAGCACACCAACGAAAAATTTAAGTTTGTTTTGATGGATGATGGTACTTTTGATGCAGAACTTAATGAAATAGCTGCAAAACTTTTGCCTGGGGCAGAATTAGTTACCCTACAGCAAATTAACCAAAACCTCAATGCCATTCTTCCGCTAAATAAGTATCCCATAATTAGACAGAAAAGAAAAATTTACAACCATTTAAAAAAACTAACCGATATCCACACCTATCATCCTAACAGTTACAAATTGGTACTGGATTCGGATATGTTATTCTGGAAAGAACCCTTAGCCGTAATAGATTGGCTTAAAAAGCCGAAAAATATCATCAATATTGAAGATAGTACGCAATCTTATGGTTATTCTATTTCATTAATGGAGCAACTGTGTGCTTCGCCAATCACCAAAAAACTCAATGTTGGCCTTATCGGGTTTAATTCTTCAATAATCGATTGGGATAAAATAGAACATTGGATACACGCATTAGAAAATGAAGAAGGAACCTCTTATTTTTTAGAACAGGCTTTAACAGCCATGCTTGTTTCATCTGAAGGGAACGAAAAACGTTTGCCAAAAGAAGAATATATTGTAAACCCGAGCAACCAACAGACCGAAAAACAAGAAGGAACGCTTCATCACTACGTGGATTTATCTAAAAAACCGTATTTCATTTCGGCCTGGAAAAGTTTAAAAGCTAAATGATTAAACAAGATCTGGTTACTGTAGTTATTCCATTTTATAATGCATCTATTTACTTAAATAAATGCATTGAATCTGTTATTACACAAAGCTGGCCAGAAATCGAAATTATTTTAGTAGATGATGGATCTACAGATGGTTCTTTAGCGTTGGCCAGTGCCTACAGCGCAGAAAACATCAGGCTGTTTTCGTTAAAAAAAGGTGGAGCAGCAAGGGCAAGAAATAAAGGTGTGTTGGAAGCAAAGGGCAGCTATATTCAGTTCTTGGATGCAGATGATTTTATTTCAGCAGATAAAATTGAGCAACAGATGCTAGTTGCCGCTCAAAACCCTGATAAACTAATGGTTTGCAGCACCATTCATTTTCAAAAAGAAGATCAGCTTTCTATATTGTTGCCTTCAGCGTATGAAGAAAGGTTTATCAAAAGTACGGATGATCCTGTTTATTTTTTAACCCGGCTATGGGGCGGTTTAGATAATAAAGGGGCTATGGTACAGCCCAATGCCTGGCTTACCCCAAAAAAGATTATTGATAAAGCTGGTTTTTGGAACGAAAACCTAACACTGGATGACGATGGGGAATTTTTCTCAAGAGTTATTCTCCAATCAAAAGGAATAGTAAAAACTGAAGGATATAATTATTATAGAAAATCTGCAGGTGCTAAAAACCTTTCTGCCAGTCAAACTAAATCCGCCTATCAAAGCCTACTTGAGTCTGCATTATCTAAAAAGGAACAATTGTTAGGTAGAACAGGTTCGTACGATGCAAACTTTGCCATTTACAGGCTTTTGCACAATGTAGCAGTTTTAAGTTACCCCAATTACCCCACAATTTCGGCCAAAGCATTAGCAGAATTACCCCCCATCGATCGTAAGTTTAGCGTAGATGTAGGAGGTAGTAAATTCGCCAAAACTCTTAACTACCTATTGGGCTGGAAGGTTACAAGAAAATTAATGGCATTTAAAACTAAACTTGCATGATAGCAATTGTATCCTCATGCTTATATCCAGAGGAAAAAAAAGGGGAATCAAAACGGAGCCATTTTACCCACGAAGAGCGGGAAAGGCAAACCATTTTGACCTTAAAGGCGCTTGAAAACTTTAATTTTAGCCAAATTATCCTGGTTGATAATTCTGTCTCTGCTAATCTGGATGTAATTAAATCAGCCTGCAAAGCTGTTCAGGTGATACACATTAAACAGTATCAATTTATCAATAAAGGCATAAACGAATTTTTTATGCTTTTGGCCACATTGGATATTTTACCTGAGAACGAACCCATTTTTAAAATCAGTGCACGCTATTTACCCAACGAAAATTTCAATACCAATTTTGATGAAGCATATGATTTTAAAGTTAGGGCATACCACTTGGGCACTAAAAGGTCATCCATTTCTACAAGGGGTTATTTTGTAAGAAATAAGCAAATTTATGAAGACTTTTTACTTAAAACCCTGAATGAAACTTTCGCCTATGAACAAAGAGTGGTTGGTATACGGAGCTTAATCCACTTTGTCAAACAGTTTATAAATCCAGTTTTTAATATCACCCGCGGTGCTGCTGTCGAATTTGCAGGCGCCAGAATATTGAAATATGCTGGCTACCACACCGAATATGTTGACAAAATAGGTATTAGTGGCACTATTGCCGGATTCGAAAACAAGAGCATTATCAAAGAATGAAAATTTTTCTTTCCTTCTTACAATCAAAAATCCAACATCCCATACCTGCATACAGCTTTTGGGAATACTATATTAAAAATGGCATTACTGAAGCCGGATGCCAATATATTGAATGTGATGATGTTGATTGGGCGCGGGGCCTCGTTCAACAATCTGATCAGGAATTTCAGGATTGGAAAAGTTTTACCTGGAGTAGGGTGCTAAAACAGGTTAAAGAGAAGGGTGCTGATTTATTTCTAAGCTATTTATACCCGCAGCAAATAGATGAAAGTGCTATTCGCGAACTAAAAAAAATGGGTGTGTTTTGTGTCAATTTTTTTTGTGATCATGTTCGGCTTTACCGCTCGGTGCCTAAAGCATTTCATGTTTTCGACCTGAACTGGGTACCAGAATATAAAGCCATTAAATTTTATCAAAAAGCCGGGTTAAACTACCTTAACCTGCCCATGCCAATGTGGGTTGAGCCAAAATATAGGTCATTTAACAAAACTGAAAATAATCAGGTTTCTTTTATCGGATCAAAAGATATCCAACGGCATATACTATTCGACACCTTAATTAAGCATAATCCTGAACGGATAGTTAACATCTACGGAAGCGATTGGCTAAATAACGATCGGCTTTCAACTATATCTGCAAGTTCGGCCAGGCAAAAAATTTTAAACCAGTTAGCTTTTATACGGCAAAATGGGTTTTATGCTTATGCCAATAAAATCAGATCCCGTTCTTACAAAGCGCCATCAGCATGGGCACTGAATCGTTTTTTTAAAGGTAAACCCGATTTTGAAAACTATATCAAAATCACCAAAGAAAGCAATATCACCATTGGGGTTAACCGGTATCCCAGCTTTAATTATCCTTTGCAAAAACCAAATACTTACTCGCGCTTAAGGGATATTGAAGCACCAATGCTCGGGGCCTGTTATTTAACCGAATGGACCGAAGGCATTGATGAACTATACGAAACCGGAAAGGAGATTGTAACATACACCAGTGCCGAAGAACTGGACGAACAATGCAGCAGGTTACTGGCAGATGAAAAAATTAGGATGCAATTAAGAGAAGCTGGGCAGAAAAGAGCGCTATCCGATCATTCGATCAGCACTTCAATCCAAAAAATTATTGAGCATATAACTTGAGCAGCACACGTTTAATTATTTATTTTATTAAACCGCCAATAAAAGACCGTTTCTTTTGGGGAGACAGGTATATTTTGCCCACGATGAGAAAAGTGATAAGAGGCGAAAGAATAAGTAGTTTAGAGCTAGTTTTTAAAAACCTTTGCAAAGCTTTCGATCTTGTAAAACAACCTTATTTAACCAATGTCCCTTTCGACCAAATTACCGAGCGTGATCACATTATTGTACTTGGCTTAGGATTACAGGCCTTAAACGGATACCACCAAACAAATAAGCTCGTTGCTGGCATTGGCTTGATGACTCACCCATCAAACTGGCCAACTTTGTTTGTGGATTACCCTGTTGCTACTTACTTACAGCACTCTAAATGGACTGCCGACATCTACAATAAATGGTTTGGTAAAAGTAAATGCAGCATATGGCCTGCCGGAATTGATACAGAATTTTGGAAGCCAAAGCCGAGTGAACCAAAAACAGATATTTTGATATATGTTAAGTTTTTATGGGATCAGGAACAAAACCGTTTAAATCTACTTAAACCGATTGTCGCTTTTTTGGAAAAAGAACAGATCTCCTATCAGCTAATAGTTTATGGAGCATACGATATAAAAACCTACAAGGGATTATTGGCCCGTAGTAAAGGAATGATTTTTTTGTGCGAACACGAAAGCCAAGGTTTAGCTTATCAAGAAGCATTATCCATGAACGTGCCAATACTGGCTTGGAACCAAGGTTTATGGCTGGATCCTAGCCGGTTTGAATGGGGCGAAACAGCTCCGGTAAAAGCAACATCAGTACCCTATTTTGATGAACGTTGTGGGGATAAATTTGAAAACCTAAACGAGTTTTACCACAAATTTCCGATGTACTACGCGGCCTTGAACCATTCTAAATTCTCGCCACGGGATTACATACTGGAAAACCTATCTCTAGAAAAAAGTGCAGAAAAAATGAGCTCAATCCTGAATAAAGTATATAGTTTAACCTAAACCCGATTATTGAAATGAGTAACCCACAAAATTTATGAACTGGAAATACTTAACAGGCAAAACATTTTCAAGTTTGGAACAAGGTTTATTAAAACTACAGCTTAATTTCATCTCCAAAAATTACCCTTATGGTAGAAATTGGATGTTCGATGCAAAAAGAATTTTAGCCAAAGAACCTTCAGTTATTGTTGATGCAGGCGCAAATATCGGATCCATCAGTAAAGAGTTGAGCTATTGGTTCCCTTCGGCCAAAATAATGGCTTTTGAGCCGGTTAAGCATACTTTCGATCAATTGTTGAAACATTTGGAAAACTATCCCAACATCATTTTTTTTCAAAAAGCACTTGGCGCTGCCCCAGGTAAAATCACCATTGATATTAATAGAGAAAACACAATTAATTCTATCAAAGCTACCTATAACAGCGAAAACATCATTGGTAAAGAGGAAATTGAGGTGGTAAGGTTGGAAGAGGTATTGCTTGAACAGCAGATTGATCAGATCGATATCATCAAAATTGATGTAGAAGGTTTTGAATTTGAAGTTTTGGAAGGTCAGGGCAGCTTGATTAACCAAACAAAAATAATCTTATTGGAGGTTGGCTATGAAAGGGAGATTACAAAAGTTCATTTTTCAGATGTAGAAGCATTTATGGAGCAAAAAGGTTTTATGTTATGCGGCATATACGAAACGCGGAGAAATTTACTAGATAAACGTAAACTGTGGTATTCTAATAACCTTTACGTTAAAAAGGAGCTCTTAAACCCATGAGAATAGGTATTACCGCAGATCCAGAGATTGCTGTTCCGCCACTGTTTTATGGTGGTATTGAACGCATTATTGATATGATAGTGGTTGAACTATTAAGCCTAGGACATGAGGTTACTTTATTCGCCAATAGCGAATCCAGTGTAAATAGCCAACTCATCCCCTACCAAAGTAGTGGCAATTCCCTAAAGGATGTGTTCAACAACAGTTTATTAATAAAAAAAACCATTAACAGCCAAAAGTTCGATGTGGTGCACAGCTTTGGCAGGTTGGCTTATTTGCTGCCAATTATGCCAACAAAAATACCAAAACTGATGAGTTATCAGCGGGAACCCACCATTAAACAAATTAAAAGGGGCCACTTACTTTCGCGCAAAAACTCATTGCATTTTACTGGCTGCAGCAACTACATTACTAACCAAATTAAGCCACATGCCAGTGCCGAAACCGTTTATAATGGTGTTAATTTTGACAAATATGCTTTTTCTGCAGCTGTGGAAGGAGACGCACCCTTTGTTTTTTTAGGACGTATAGAGCCTATCAAGGGCGTTCACCTGGCGGTTGAAATGGCCATAAAAACAGGTAAAAAACTGATTATTGCCGGTAATATACCTGAATTTTATACACTTTATTTTAATGAAAAAATCAAGCCGTTTTTAGGCGATCAGATCCAATATGTGGGTGCTGTTAACGATATTCAAAAAAGCGAAATCCTAAGCAAAGCCGCAGCTTTGCTCATGCCGATATTATGGGATGAGCCGTTTGGGATCGTGATGGTAGAAGCAATGGCCTGTGGCACTCCGGTATTGGGTTTAAACAGGGGCGCTGTACCTGAGATAGTAGTTAATGGGATTACCGGATTTTTCTGCAATACTGTTAACGAGTTAACAGAGAGGGTGGCCGAAATTAAATCCATAAACAGGTTTTCAGTTTTGGAAATGACCAAATCGAGGTTTTCGGCACAGGTAATTACCCAACAATATTTAAAGCAGTACCAGCAGTTTTAATGAAAGTTATCGTTTCACATCCATCCATTGCGCCGCATGTTAAACAAACAGTAATGGCCTACCAAGAAGCGGCTTACCTTAAACATTTTTACACCTCATTTTTTGAACATCCAGAAAACAGCTTATCCAACAAACTTTCGGCTTTCAGCTATCTAAAAAACTTAATCAAAAGAAGGCAGTTTAATGAGCTCCCTATTCATAAATTTATTAGCAGACCTTTGCCTGAATTAATGCGGACTTTTTTCTCGAGGCTGGATTATCCCCTAATTACCGACAGGATTTGGGAATGGAGCGAACTCAGTTTTGATAATTGGGTAGCTAAAGCCTTAACACACGATCAAACTGATGTAGTGCATACTTATGAGCACTGCGCATTAAATACTTTGGTTAAGGCAAAGGCCATGAATATATTGTCTGTTTATGAGCAGCCCAGTCAACACCATCTCTTTTTTACAAAAGTAGTTCAGAAACAGTTTGAGCTTTATCCTGAATTAAGAACAGAAAATACAGATCTATTAGTTAATTCTAAAGCCGTTAGAAGAAACAAAAGGCGTGATGAGGAACTTAAAATAGCTGATTTGATTATATGCAACTCTTCATTTACGAAAAAAACACTGATTGAAGGCGGTATTGATGCTGCAAAAATTGAAGTTATTCCATTGGCATTTCCTGTGGACCAGCCCCATATTATACAAGAAAAAACTTCAACCGGACCAGTTAAATTTTTGTATGCGGGCAATCAATCTATAAGAAAAGGTTCACACCTCCTGTATGAAGCCTGGAAACAATGCAATTTTAACGAACAAGAGGCAGAACTTTATCTGATCGGTAAAATGACCCTGCCCGAAAAGATCAGAAGAAACCTGCCGGGCAAAGTAATCATTAAAGAAAATATTCCTCATCAGGAACTGATGGATCTATATAATGAGGTTGATGTATTTGTACTCCCAACATTGGCTGATGGTTTTGGGATGGTTGTTACCGAAGCCATGGCAAATGGAATTCCGGTTATTGCAACCGATGCGTGCTGTGGGCCAGATTTGATATCGCCCACGGAGAATGGCTGGATTATTCCGGCCGGCGATTTGGAAGCGCTCATAAATCAACTAAAATGGTGTACAGCAAATAAAATTGAACTGCCAAAATTTGGTGCCGCAGCATTAAGAAAGGCACAAACCTGGACATGGCATCAATACCGGGAAAAATTAAGCGAAATAATTTTCAATAAATGGACGGAGCGCAAAACAAAACCATCTGCTTAATTACGCCTGGGCACATCTCATCAAACCCCAGATTGGTTAAAGAAGCTACATCATTAGCCAAAGAAGGCTATAACGTGCACTTAATATTTACACAATATGTTAGTTCGCTGGTTAAGTATGATCAAGAAATCCTTGAAGCTAATCCATCATGGACTTTTAACGCACTCAACTGGACACCGCAAAATTTATTAACCACATTTTCTAAAATTAAATCGGGTTTAAGATTAAAAATACTTAACTTATTACCAAACAACAACTTACACTACACTTTAAATAGAAATTACAGCTGGCAATTGGCCAAAGCCCTTAAAGTTAAAGCAGCATTATATATTGGCCATAATCTTGGGGCATTGCCTATTGCAGTAAATGCAGCAAAGGCCAACCAGGCTAAGAGCGGTTTTGATGCAGAAGATTTTCACCGGCAGGAATTAACCGATGATCAGCACAGTAGCGATTACCAACTTAAAGCGGAAATTGAGAATCACTATATACCTAAATTAGATTACTTTACCGCTGCCAGCCCATTAATTGCTAATCTTTACAAATCGTTATATAATATTAAGGTACAAAGCATTAACAATGTTTTTCCTAAAATAGCGGATGCTTCAGTCATCAATACCCAAAAGCCTATTAAACTTTTTTGGTTTTCGCAAACCGTTGGCCCAAACCGGGGCATTGAAACCATAATTAACGCCATAAATAGCATAAGCACACCCCTTGAATTACATTTATTGGGGAAGTTTGATCCTAACTATCAAGAACAATTAAATCAACTGACTATTGCAGAAAGACGAAAAGATTTATTCTTTCACCATACGGTAAGTCCAGATCAATTATTAAAAATCGCGGGCAGTTATGATATTGGCATAGCATCTGAAAATACTTCACCCCTTAATCGTAACATATGCTTAACCAATAAACTTTTCACCTATATCCAATGCGGATTGGCGGTTGCTGCAAGTAATACTGCAGCCCAAAATGCCTTTATGAGTAGTTATAACTATACCGGCAAAATTTACCATGATGCGTCAGATCTGGCCACTATAATCAATTATTACCACGAAAACAGAACAATGTTAAACGCTACCAAAAAGGCCTGCTATGAACTTGGCCAAAAAAGTTTAAACTGGGAAAATGAAAGTCAAAAGTTTTTAATTTTAGTTAAAGAAACAATTGGATAAAAAAGTACAATCCATTCAATGGCTTAATGGGTTAGACAGTTTACGGTTTATATTAGCTCTTGTAGTATTGTTATCGCATATTTTTACGCATCCTGATTTTCAGCTTGTCCCTAATACAGAAATCAGCGGCATAATTTACACGTTCATAAGATTAATCTCTAACGGTACTGCTGCAGTAATAGGTTTCTTTATCTTATCTGGTTTTATTATCCATTATACCTCAAAACTTCAGGTAACCCAGTTAAAAAAATTCTATGCCCGGAGGTTTATCCGCATTTTAGGGCCATTGGCTGTGGTATTCTTATTTGGATATAGATTTGGACATCCTGAAAAAGGTGTAGTTTGGAGCCTGCTCTGTGAGCTTATTTTTTATGCACTATATCCCTTTATGCAGAAAATTAAATTAAACTGGAACAGCAAACTAGTAATTAGCTTCTTGGTATCATTAATTGCCATTTACTTTTTCGCTTATCACGATATTTTGGCAATGGTTAATCAATCCGCAAATCATTATCATGGTTATTATTGGCAAGCTGGCCCATTATACACTTGGATTATTGGCTTGCCGTGTTGGCTTTTTGGGGTAAAAATTGCAGAAGATATCCATAGCGATGACCAAACATCATTTAAAGTGGTTTACCTTTACAGAATAAGCGTTTTGATATGTTCGGTTTTACTTCATTTTCTGAAAGAAGAATATTTCGTTAGTTATATCCTCTCGATGAATTTTTTTGCCATACTATGTTATTATTGGTTAAAAAATGAAATCATCTATTCAAAGTATAAAAAAACAATGCGCTTTACGGAGCAATTGGGGAAATCGTCTTACTCATTATATATTTTTCACCCCTTAATTATTCTACTAATTCACAAGCTTATACAAATCAACAATTTAACAAGCATGTTAATGGTTATTACTGCGATAATCCTATCCTACATTTTCTATCTTTTAATAGAAAAGCCATTCCATCATTTTGCCAGGTTTATAGGCAATAAGTTTAACCAGTAGCTGTGAAAGTTGAAAGCTTTTATCAAAAATACGTTATCAAGATTTGAACCGGTTGAAAAATAATTTAAAAGTACTAGATGGCCTAAGGGGCTTATCGGCTATATATGTACTCATCCATCATGCACGTTTAACCCTGACCCAACCTTATTTTAACGGTTTATCCAAACATCCCGAACAATATCAATGGTACGATAAGTTAATGGTCTATTTCTTTTCTTTATTCAAATTTGGGCACGAAGCGGTTATCATTTTCTTTGTACTCTCCGGTTTTTTAATCCATTTTAGATATGCCGGTGCACAGTATAGTTTTTCAGAATTTAAATTAAAACAATACCTAAAAAAACGGATAATCAGGATTTACCCAACGCTAATCGTTTCATTTATAGTTTGTTTTTTAACAGATTATATCATTCGTATAACCACTGGCGATTCTTATCCGCTCAGTCAATATTCGCTGAGCAGATTTTTGTTTAATTTCTTTTTAGTACCCGAAAGTCCACTTTGGGGTTCCAACTATCCTGTTTGGTCTTTAAAGCATGAGTGGTTCTTTTATCTCATGTACCCATTGCTATTGTGGAGCTATCATCAACAAAGAATTATGCCATTACTGTTGAGTATAGCTCTTTTTGCTGCATACCTATTCGGCTACAAAATCGACTATATTGGTGCGGCTGCTTATACCCTATCTATCTGGCTTTTGGGTGCTGTAATGGCAACTGTTTATCACCAAAATGAAAGACTTTTCAACTACATACCAATATTGATTGTTTTTTGTGTGGCATACCCTTTCATTGCCAGGATAAACAGTAATTACCCTTGGTTAGACCTTTGTTTTGGATTAATTACCACCGGCTTTATTGCTTTAATGATCAAAAGAAATAAATCACTATTGGCCAAAGCATTATCTTCTTTAGCCTGGCTTGGTACTTTTTCCTATTCGCTTTATTTATTGCACTTCCCAATACTCCTGTTGTTTAAAGCCTTGGCTATTCACTATGCCAAGAATAAGGAACTGCCTTACCACTTATGGTATGTAACAGGATCAATAATGATCATAATCCCAATAGTATATTTAATTTATTATTACACGGATCGTATTGCCCTTAATTATAAAAAAAGAATTTAGTTCTTTGAAAAAAGTATTAATTATTTCTCCTTATTTTCCACCAGCTAATACCGCAGATTCGCAGCGTGTACGCATGAGCTTGCCTTACTTCGAAAAATTTGGTTGGGAAGCAGAAGTTGTGGCAGTTGGTGAAGAATACATTGATGCGGTAAAAGATCCACTCCTTTTGCAATCCATCCCTGCTTCAACTAAAATCCACCGCGTACAGGCTTTTTCGAAAAAATTGACATCCAAATTTGGACTGGGCAGTTTGGCGCTCCGCTCGCTTTGGTATTACCGAAAGAAAGTAAACCAACTGCTTAAAACAGCACATTTTGATTTAATATACTTTTCTACTACCCAATTTCCTGTTTGCATTTTGGGTGCCTATTGGAAAAGAAAATTCAATATACCTTATGTTATCGATATGCAAGACCCCTGGCATACCGATTATTATCAGGATAAACCAAAATCGCAAAGGCCAAAAAAATATTGGTTTTCCTATCGGTTAAACAAATACCTTGAACCTATAGCCCTAAAAAGCACAGACGGCTTAATCAGCGTTTCGAAAGCCTACATTGATACAATTCATCAACGTTATCCACAATTAATCGACAAACCTCATAAAGTGATCACTTTTGGGGCCTTTGAATCAGATTTCGACATTGCCCAAAAAATATATACAGAATCGAAACTAGTTTTTCCACAGACAGAAAACAAGCTCAACCTGGTATATATTGGACGTGGCGGCGAAGATATGAGAAGCAGCCTTAAACTTCTTTTTGGTGCATTTAAACAGGGAATAAGTAAATTGCCACAGTTGTTTGAAAATATTAAATTATATTTTATTGGCACCAGTTATGCCCCAGCCGGACAGGGTACGCCAACCATAGCTCCGGTTGCAGAAGCGTTTGGCATTTCTGCATACATTACCGAATATACAGATCGAATAGGTTTCTATGAAAGTATAAATAACCTTCAGCATGCAGATGGTTTAATTATTATTGGATCAGATCAGGCTGCCTATACAGCCTCTAAGGTATACCCATATATTCTTTCGCAAAAAAACCTACTTGGTATCTTTAATGCCCAAAGTAGTGCGGGTAAAGTGATCCAACAGTGCAATGCTGGCCATTTAATTACCTTAAACCAAAGCCCAATAGAAGCTTTTGAAGCGCTTAAAAACTTTATTGAAGATATTTTGTCGCACAGGACACCACAAACCGATTGGAGTGCATTTGCACCATATACTGCTAATTATTTGACCCAAAAACAGGTTGATGTGTTTGAACGGGTAATGCAACAATTTGGCGAAGCCACGAATCAAAAATGAAGAAGCTAGCCATTATTACCACACATCCTATTCAATATTATGCTCCCGTGTTTAGATTATTGGCTAAATACCTGGAAATAAAAGTATATTATACCTTAGGCGATTATTCATTAAATAAGTTCGATCATGGATTTAAACAAGAAATAGCGTGGGATATACCTCTACTTGATGGGTATGAATATGAATTTGTAAAAAATACTTCAAAAGAACCAGGTACCCATCATTTCAAGGGTATTATTAACCCTGACATTAATGCGAATCTAAAAAAATACAGTCCCAATGCTATTTTGGTTTATGGTTGGGCGTATTCTGCTCATTTAAGCATACTTAGGCATTTTAGTAATCAAATCCCCATTTACTTCAGGGGCGATTCTGTTCTGCTGGACAGTACTGATCCGTTGAAAAAAATTTTCAGAAAATTATTATTGACTTGGGTTTATAGCCATGTAAAAAAAGCATTTTATGTTGGTACTGCAAATAAAGATTATTTCAATAATTTCGGATTAAAAGAGCAGCAACTTTTCTTTGCACCCCACGCTATAGAAAATGAAAGGTTTTTAAATGAGGGGATTAAAGACAACATTGGTATTAGACAAGATATTGGGCTAAGCGATAAGGATGTATTAATTCTTTTTGCAGGGAAATTTGAACAAAAGAAAGATCCATTACTTCTACTGGAAGCCTTTTTTGAGTTAAACTTACCCCATGTCCATTTGTTATTTGTTGGCAACGGTATACTGGAGAGCATTTTAAAAGATCAAGTTAAAAGCCGAGAGATAAACCGAGTATATTTTATGGATTTTCAGAATCAAAGCAAAATGCCGACTGTTTATCAGGCTTGCGATCTATTTTGTTTGCCATCAAAAGGTCCAAACGAAACTTGGGGACTCGCTGTAAATGAAGCCATGGCAGCTGGAAAGGCCGTTTTGGTTTCTACTGTGGTGGGTTGCGCCTCAGACCTCGTTAAAGCAGGTGTAAACGGCGAAGTATTTCAACCGGGTAATCTTAATGCACTCAAACAAAAGATAGAAAAACTAACAAGTCATAAACACGAACTGGTACAAATGGGAAAAGCTTCAAAGGAAATGATCAAAAACTGGTCTTTTGAAAAACAGGTTAAAGCAATTGTAGATACGATTAATGCGGATAAAGATGCAAAGTAACAATCCAACAAAACTCATTTTAGCTTTATACTTTCCAGTTCTGATTGCTTATTTATTTATTAATAGCCCTATAATATCCTACTTTGCTGCTTGGTTTGGATCATTGTTTATTTTTTATACCACCATATTATCCCCAGCCGCAATTATTAAACAGGATTTACCTATCCATAAACAGATTATGCGGCCCATTTTCTTAACACAGCTTATTTTTGCTGGTTTTATGTGCATAACCTCCATTTTTTATTTCATGGATCACTTGGGCTACCGATATTTAGTAGATGTTAATTATGGCGCACAATTTAAAGAAAGCGAGCAAACTGCCTTAATCGCCAGCTGTCAACGCATGAGCTTACTGGCACATGCAGCATTGGTTACAGGTATCCTTCTGGTTCAAAAAAACAAACTAAGCATTAAGAGTGAAAAAACTTTTGATAATGATGACTTTTTAATCTGGCTCAGTATCATCGTGTTTGGAATCGGCTCATTGGCCCAAAGGGTATCAGGGCTTAGCCAGATTTCCCTTCCGCTTACCCTTATCGGGATATCATGTGCGGCAGTATTGTTTGTTAAAGGATTTAATTCAAAAAACATCAAATACTTAGGTATTGGTGCCACCATTTTTATCATAAACTTTTTGCATGCCTCGTTATCGGGCTATAAAGAGCCCATCATTATTAATATTATTGTAATTGCCTGTGTGTTTTTTCCATATTATAAAAAACTGATACTTTATTTAGCTATCCCATTTGCTTATGTGCTTCTTTATTTTCTGCCTACGTATAACAATACCGTAAGGCAAAGCTGGAGCGGAGAAGTTAGCGCAGAAGAAGCACAAAGTCAGGCCTTTGAAAACCTGGATTCGAAGAACGAAGAGCAAATTGAAGAAACAAATTGGGGCTTTTTAACCAGAAGACTGAGTGAAATTGAAATGTTTACCCAATTTGTGGATTATGTGCCCAGCCATCATCCTTTTTATGAATGGGAAATAATAGGAAATTCTCTTGATGGACTTATCCCAAGGGTATTGTGGCCTAGTAAACCCAATATGGAAACCCTTTCGATGCAACGTGTTTACGATGCGGGGGTTGCCAGTAAAATGTCGGCAGTTTCGGCTAAAACACGGCCTGTAGTTGATGCTTATTTAAGCTTTGGTATTCCTGGAGTTTTCTTTTTTATGTTGCTCTATGGTATACTAGTACAGCACCTGTCAGATAAGGCTGAGGAGATATTTGGCGGTTACGAACTGGGTTGTGTAATTATGTTTAATAGCATTTTTCAGGGCCTTTGGCGGGGAAACAACTTTGAATTTATGTTCAATAATATTTTTTGGGGTTATATAATTATGTGGTTCCTGTTTTATCTGCTCGGGACAATAAAGGTATTGAGGCCTGTGTTTGATTAGTTAGTCAATGTTTAGAGGGTTATGGGGTTAGTTGTTTAAGGGATTTATATTGAAAATTATTCACGTTACTGCTTCTTACAAACCTGCTTACATTTACGGCGGGCCGATACAGAGTGTAGGGAAGTTATGCGAGGCCTTAGGTGGATTAGCGGTTAGGGATGAGGGGTTAGACGTTAATGATGTGCAAATATTAACCACAACGGCAAATGGAACAAATGAGCTAGACGTGGCAATAGGTAAACTTGTGCTGGTAGAGGGTGTAAAGGTTACCTATTTTAAACGCTGGACCAAAGATCACAGCCATTTTTCGCTTGGGTTATTGTGGGCGTTGAGAAGAAAGATCCTTCGTTACACTCAGGATGACAAACTAAGTACAGCCAATCAAAACCTAAAAGGACCACCCCGTCTTGCAGACACCCCTCCAAAGGAGGGGAATGTTGTACACATCCATGCCTGGTGGAATTTAGTTTCAGTATTAAGCTGTTTTGTAGCCAGGTGGTATAAAATCCCTGTTATTTTGTCTCCACGAGGTATGCTCACCTCCTATACATTTGGAAACCGGAATTCCTTTTCAAAAAGAATCATTCACAAATTACTGGGTGAAACATTATTAAAATATTGCCATATCCACGCCACCAGCGAACAGGAAAAAAGAGATATATTGAAAATCGTAACGCCGAAAAGTATCAGGGTAATTGCCAATCTGGTTAGTTTAGGTGCGGGAGGAGTTGGTAGTGGGTATCAGGTAGCGAGTAGTGAGTATCAGGTAGCCAGCAGCAAGTATCAAGAATCTCTAATTTTTAACATTATATTTCTTTCCCGCATTGAAGAGAAGAAAGGACTTGAGTTACTTTTTGAGGCCTTAGCACTTGTCGATATCCCTTGGAGATTAACCATTGGGGGTACTGGGAAGGAAGAATATGTACAAAGTTTAAGAGACAAGGCTGAAAAGCTGAAACTTAGCGAGCGCATTACCTGGCTTGGGCTGGTGAATAATGAGGATAAGTTTAACTTAATGGCCAAGCATGATTTAACTGTACTCACCTCTTTCAACGAAAATTTCGCTAATGTAGTGGTTGAAAGTTTAAGCGTTGGTACGCCTGTATTGATCAGCAAATTTGTTGGTCTTTCCGATTATGTGGCTGATAAAAACCTGGGATGGATTACGGGACTAGACATTGAAGAGATTAAAACCGGAATAATTCAGGCCCGGCAGGATATTGAAAAAAGAAAAGAAATCAGAACGGCTGCTCCCCTCCTGATCAATACTGATTTTAACGATGCTGCTCTGGTTAAACAATATGTTGAATTTTATAAAGAAATTTTAGCTACGCCATCAGCACTTTAATCCTGATATGAATCAAAATTTTAGCTTTATCATTTTAACCTTTAATGAGCAGATTCATCTGCCCAGATTATTAGAATCTATTAAAGGGCTAAATGCCAGCATATTTATTTTGGATAGTGGAAGTACCGACGAAACCTTGAAAATTGCTGAGCGCTACGGCGCCGAGGTAAAACAAAATTCTTTTATAAACCACCCAAAACAATGGGATTTCGCCTTAAAAAATTTTAAAGTAGAAACGCCATGGACGATTGGCCTCGATGCGGACCAGACCGTTACGCCCGAGCTGTTCGAAATGCTGGCCAACTTTAAAGATGAAGCGCACCGTGATATTAATGGCATTTACTTTAACCGCAAAAATTTCTTTCAGGGAAGCTGGATCAGGTTTGGTACCTTCTACCCTTTTTACCTTTTAAAAATGTTCAGAACCGGAGTCGGTTTTTCTGATCTGAACGAGAATATGGACCACCGGTTTATTGTACCGGGTAACACCGAAATCTGGAAAAAAGGCTGGATTTTGGAAGAAAACCTAAAAGAGAATGATATTGCTTTTTGGAAAGCCAAACATGAGCGTTATAGTGATCTAGTTGCGCAGGAAGAGGTAGAGAGGATGTTAAAGCTACGGACGCAAAGTTTAAAGCCTAACTTACTGGGCAGTCCTGATGAAAAACGGGCATGGTTAAAACAATTGTGGTGGAAACTCCCTCTCGGATTTCGCCCCTATCTTTACTTTGGCTACCGGATGTTTTTTAAACTGGGTATATTTGAGGGCACCACGGGTATTAAATTCCATTATCTTCAAGGCTTCTGGTTCAGAAAACTGGTGGATAAAAAAATTAAAGTAATTCAAAAAAATAGAAGTTAAATTTATAAATGCCGATAATATATGACCCCAGAAGAAGCAAAAAAGGAAGCGAATAAAAAGGCCATCAAATTTGTGGTTGCCCTGTTTATATTATATATCCTGTTTAGCCAGGGTAATCTGTTTATGAATAGTGTGATGACACCTGGTTCCAGATTCTATAATGCCTACATTGCCAATCACTTTGATTATATCCAGGGCTTGAAAACAGCATTAATTGTACCTGCCGTATGGATAATTAAAGCTTTTGGTTTTTATGCCATATATAACGAAATGGATGTAATGGTAGTGGCCGGGCCTTATCTGCGTGTTAATTATTCTTGCCTTGGCCTTGGTGTAATGAGTTTTTTAGCCGCTTTTGTACTGGCATTCCCTGCGCCATGGAAATCGACTTTAAAAATGCTGGTCATCGGTTTTATTGCCATCTACGTTTTGAATGTATTGCGTATTGCAGGTTTGGGCGTATTACTGGGATTCTTTAAATCGCAGCGGAACAATTTTACCTATCACCACGAAGTTTTTAATATCATTGTATACATCTGCATTTTCGCGATGTTATATTTTTGGATCAAAAAAAGCAATAAATTAGTTAAAGCTCAAACCATTGCCAACAACAGCTAAAGCCAAAATTTTGCTAAAAACGCAGCTACATAAGGATTTTGATACGGGCAATTTTAAGGTTGGTGCATCTATCCTCAAGCAGTTTTTCTGGTATTTTACGGATGTTATCTTTTTTAAAAGCCGTTTGATGCCAGTCAGCTCGGTACTGGTTGCTTTGTTGAGATTATTCGGCGCCAGGATTGGTAAAGCGGTACGCATAAAACCAGGCATCCACATTAAATATCCATGGAAACTGGAAATTGGCGATTATAGTTGGCTGGCTGATTGTTATATAGACAATTTGGATCAGGTAAAAATCGGAAAAAACTGCTGTATTTCGCAACAGGCCGTTCTCATTACTGGAAATCACAATTATCGCAGCACAAATTTTGACTTAATGACTGGTCCTATTTTGTTGGAAGATGGGGCTTGGGTTGGTGCCGCAACTAAGGTTGGTCCAGGTGTGACCCTACATAGTCATGCGGTTTTAGCAATAGGAAGTGTAGCTACTAAAGACTTAATGCCTTATGCTATTTACCAAGGCAACCCTGCAGTGAAGATTAAAGACCGTGTAATGAAAGCCTGATAACTTGAATTCGATTAATAATATATTACAAGGTATTTTTTAATGAGTGCCGTCACCCTGACCTGTAGCGCAGCGAAAAGCTACGAAGTAAATTTCATTTCAGGGTCTCATAATAGTAGGAAAGATGCTGAAACAAGTTACCATTGACGTTATTTTTTAATTACCTATTCATGAGTGACTTGTGTTGAATACGTACTTCCGCCCAGCTAGGCCATAGCACCGTATCTCCGTTCCACTTAAATCCAGCCTAACAAATTTTTCGGGCTATACTGACCCAGCCACCCCTCTAGCTTCGAAAGAAAACGGCGAAGCCCTCATGAATGGAGCTGAAAACTACTTTACAAATGAATAAATTTTCAGCCGGTGTTTTTTGTTTTTTCACCTGTCTATATTGTTTTATAGGTGTTCAAGCTAGCTTTGCTGGTCTTTTTGACGCCAAAAAGAAAGAGCCCATCGGCGGCGGCGGATCTGTACCGATTTTATATCGGTAGCCGAGGCAAGGATGAGCCGTTGGGTAAAAAATAATCAATCGTATACATCAATCATATTGACTTTATGCAATAAATTATTCCTCAGCACGACGATCGCATTAGGCAAAGGAGTTATTAAATCAATCATTATGATCCAATATTAATCGAACTCAGGTTAATATAAAATATAGACCAAATAAAAAAAAACGGATTGCCAAAAAGCGATCCGTTTTTTGTTTTAAATACGCTTACATCAATTTCTGTTGACAAATATCAAAAGATTTATATTTCTTAAGCCCTGAAATTACCTGATATTAAAAATTATCAAGACATTTGTATTGTCTATTGTCCTAAAATTATTTAAGTTGGTAAATTTTAAATTAATGAAGAATAAGTATTCCTTATCTTCTAATCTTATTTTAATTACTTTTTTAATCGGGATAGTAAATCTGTTTTTCTACGATTATAAGAGTACGCAGGAGTTGGTTATCTTTATATCAATCCTCATCGCGCGCTATCTGCTTTTTATCCTGATCAAACGCAGGTTCGAGTGGAGCAAATACTTGCTGGTCTTAATCATTGTAAGGAGCGTATACCGCCTGGTCGTGGTAATGGGTAATGTAGATATTCATCCGGTGACCAAGATAAACCTCTCTTTACAGGCGATCATTTCCATACTGGCCTTTGCAATCCTGTTTATTGTCCCAAAGCTAAAAGGGCGGATAAATGAGCGAAGGAGATATCTTTCTGCGACCAGGGTGTCTAGCGCCCAGCACTAGTTTTTATCGTAAAAGCATTAAGAAAACATGCTCTAAAGAAAAATTCAACCCACGTTTCTAAAAGAAGTTAATCTCTTTTCTATTTCACTATTAGTCTGAAAAACAGCTGATTCCCTTATTGGATCAAAGGACAATTATTTTAATGGAAAAACAGTATAATTGCCAAAAGCAACTTAAAACAAAATGAATGTTATCCTTGCCTCTACCTCTACGCTGTTTGGTGGCAATTATCTGGAATACCTAAAAGAGGAGCTCATCACGCTCTTTGCCGGGATAGATGAAATTATATTTATCCCTTTTGCAAGACCTGGAGGTATTTCGCATGAAGAATATACTGCCAAAGCCCGCGATTTTTTCTCAAAGCTAAATATCAGCGTTAAAGGCCTGCACGAATTTAACAACCCCGTTGAGGCGATCCATACCGCCAAAGGTTTTTTTACCGGGGGAGGCAATACTTTTCTTCTGGTAAAAACACTCCATGAGCTAGGACTGATGAAGCATCTAAGTAAAAACATCAAACTGGGCAAAGCTTATTTGGGCTGTAGTGCTGGTAGTAATATTGCTGGCATGAATATGAAAACCACCAATGATATGCCTATTGTATATCCTCCCTCTTTTGATTGCATGGGCCTGGTGCCTTTTAACCTTAATCCACATTACCTCGATCCAAATCCGGAATTAAAACATAATGGAGAGACCAGGGAAACCAGGATCATGGAATTTCTAACGCAGAACGACATCAAGGTCGTAGGCCTTCGCGAAGGCAATTGGATCAGGATACTGGGAGAGAAAATCACTACCCAGGGGAGTGAGGCTACAAGGATTTTTGAAGTGGGCAAAGCCCCATACGAGCTATCACCAGGCAGTTCCTTGTTGTAATTAATTGATTGAAAAACAATACAGTGATCAAAAAGTAAACCCTAAATATCTACAAGTTATGATGGATTTAGCATCATAAACTTGCAGATAAATATGCTTCTCATGCGTTAAAAGCGAGCGTTTATAAAGTCATTATATTTTAATTATAAAGCTATAGCCCTGCTATTTTTTCGTGAACGAAGGTATACAACCAGCCCGCCGAAAGCCACAATCAATATTACAGGGATAATCAGTGTAGCCTGCAGAATTTCAGGACCCGCGAGATTTTTGGCATTGGCAAGCGCCTGTGCGGGTGCAGAACTTTCCGGAGCTTTTAAATAAGCATCAAGCGAGGCTCCAGAAGGTAAATGTTTAACAATCAGGTTATCGTAAAAGCTACCCATAAACATCGTATAAATAGAAACAGCAAACATCCCTGCACCTCCCATTAGGTTTAGGCCAAGTGCTCCGGATTTAGGAACATTTTCCGCTACAAAACCGATCATCGTTGGCCAGAAATAACAAACGCCTATACCGAAAACGATCGCAGCGAAGAAAACAGAATTTCCGGTAAAGGTGCTTAACATGTAAAGTCCGGTTGCAGCAAATATTGCAGACAGAAGCAGTACGCCCTGAGGAGCTAGACGGTGAACCACAGGTTCGGCAAAACCCCGGCCGATTACCATAATACCGGTAGTGAGCGTGAGCAATAAAATGGCATTATCCGTTACATTTTTAAGTAGTAAACCTATCCATTGACCGGTAAATAACTCGGTAATAGCAGTACCGAACATGCAGATGAACATAAAGATAAACAATGGGGAAAATACTGCTTTATACATATCTGAACTGGAGTAACCAGACGATACCCTTTCAGTAACCGGAAAATCTAACTTCGAAAATAGGTATCCATAAATTAAAGTGGGAATAATCATCATGGCAACCTGCACCTTCCAACTCAGTCCAAGCTGAACAAACAGAATAACCAGCAATGTGCCAATCACAATGCCTCCGGGAAACCATAAGTGAAAATGATTTAATCTTGTGGTTTTGTTTTCTGGGTATAAAGCGGCTACCAATGGATTACAGGCGGCCTCTACAGTGCCGTTGGCAATGCCGATCAGCAGGGTAGATAAAAACAGGCTCCAATAACCCTGGGCAAAAATAGTGAGTATAATTCCGGCCAGGTGAAAGATAAAGGCCATTACCAGCAAGCGTTTCATGCCGATCATATCGACCACAAAACCTCCAACTACGATAGCCAGTGGAAAGCCCCAGAAGGCAGCAGCCGTAATGGTGCCCAATTGGGTGGTACTCAATTGAAAATCGATCCCGAGCTGGTTCATTATCCCGGCACGGATGCCGAAGGAAAGAGAGGTAACCAATAATGCCAGGCAGCTTGCCCAGAATAATTTGGTGGTTTGAATGTTAAGCATATGTTAGGTTTATATTGGTTTTAATTTTGGAATAAAAAAAGGGGTTTTTTCTAAATTTAGAAATATTTTTATGATAAATAGTTGTTCTTTTTTTCCCTAGTGAGCTCTGATCCATCCCAGCGGCTTACCTACCGGAGGTAATTGATTAATGTGGACGTGTTGCTGAACGATAAATTTGATTTTCTCCGTTTCATTCTATAAATTGAGGCGGAATCTTATCCAAACTCCATTATAATCGTTATGAAAAGATATGTTTTTATTCTCTTTTTAGCAATCTCTTTTTCTGTACAGGCACAGTCTAATGCTACCAATTACAAATACATCATTGTGCCCGAGAAATTTAGTTTTCTCAAACAGGTTAATCAATATGGCTTAAATACCCTTACCAAGGCTTTTTTTGAGGAGAAGGGTTTTACGGTGTATTTTGATAATTCGGAAATACCAGAAGAAATTGCAACCGATAGATGCAAGGCCCTGGTAGTAGAAGTACAAGAAAACAATAGTATGTTCGTTACCAATCTTACCCTTTTACTTAAAGATTGTAAGGGCGCTGTAGTGATAAAAAGCAAAGCAGGCAAAAGCAGGGAGAAAGAATATGAGACTTCTTACAATTTGGCATTGAAAGACGCTTTTACATCCTTTAACGATTTTAAGTATGCCGCAGGCAACCCAACGGCGGCTACCAGCCCAACACCTGCCCCGGCAAACGCAGCGGCTAAAACAGCACCTGTACCGGTTAATCAGCCAATCGCTGTCGAAGCAGCACCACAAGAAGCACTATTATATGCACAGCCTATAAATAATGGCTACCAACTGATAGATGCAACGCCTAAAATTGTTATGACCTTACTAAAAACCTCTGTAGCGGATTGTTATATTTCGAACAATGGGAACGCGAACGGTGTAATATTAAAAAAGAGTGGAAGTTGGTTCTTCGAGTACTACAAAAACAATGTTCTGGTCTCTGAAAAACTATCGATTAAATTTTAGCCATCACAGCAATCGAAAATGGGCAGAATGTTAAGTGAGGTGTATGCAAAAAAACAACCACTACTTGTCCCGATGTTCGGGAGATAAAACGGATAGACACAGATGCGATATTTAAATCTGTGTTTATCTATGAACATCTGTGGCAAAAAAGATTAAGTTAATAACATTGGTATTACCAGTTGGTGGCCGATTAACCGGCCCCAGCATCTTCTTTCTACCGAAGGCTCATCATCATGACCTCCATTTAGCGATGGCAACAGGCTGTTAAACCAAATTAATGGTTTATCTCATTTCTTTCAAAGCCTTTAAACTACTTAACGTGTCGGCATAATCCTGAACATTAAGGTTAATACCTGTTGTAAAATTGAGCCACAGTTATAGATTCATCTATAAAATGAACTCTTTTTCACCCGATTTTTAAACCAGTTCGTCGAGAATTAAGCTGTGTTGGTATAATTGAGTGTTTTCTGCTGCAACGTTTCGCCCATAGTGGCGTCTTATCTACAAAACAATCACAAAATATTAATTAAAAATATAAATAACAGCATTATGAAAACCTCAATCAAAACCCTAACAAAATCAGTATTAGCAGCTATCGTTTTAAGTTCTGCTATTTTCTCAACAAGTGTAATGGCAGGCGAGAAACAGCCAATCAAAATGTCGGCACCTAAAAACATCAGCCAAGTTATTGTAAGCGGAAATGTAGAAATTACGTTGATCCAAGGAGAAAAAGAAGCTGTAAGCTACAATGATGATAACACTGGTAAAGTAAAAGTGATCCAGGATGGACATGCATTAAAAATTAGTTCGGCAGATAGAAATACGGCTAAGATTACAGTTTATGTAAAAAATATTAACAGAGTACAGGCTTCTGAAAATGCATTAGTAAAAACTGCTGGCAAATTGGATACTAAATACCTTCAGGTATTTTTAAAAGGAAATGCGGTTGCAGAAATCGATTCAGATACAGAAAGTTTATACACTGTAATTGAAGGCCGTGCCGATTTAAAATTAAGCGGAGCTACCGGGGAGCATATCTTAGTAATGGGAAGCACACCAAAATTGAATCTAGACAGATTTGCCGCAATGAAAACACAAATGAGCTCACCAGTAACTGCTACAGAACAAACTGCTTCATTAGCAAAATAAGTTAACAACAATATTGAAAAGGGCTGCAAAAATATTTTGCAGCCCTTTTTTTGTTGCGTTGAGACAACCAAGAGATTAATATTTGAGGGCCTAAATCTATACCCCCATCAAAATGTTTATCTCTTTTAGCAAACAACAAGTATTAAGAGCCTGTTTAAAATGATATATTTTTTTACTTATGCAAACAGGCTGCATTATATCTGTGCCGTTTATCATTCCCACTTCATTGTCAGGAATTTTCAGTTTAAAGAAAAGAAAAAAGGACAAGCATTTTAACTTGTCCTTTCTTATTGATTGATTCAACTTTGAAGAATGTGATAATAGGGAAGCAATCCTCCTGAATTGAACGGATAGGAGAATAGGAAACTTTCTACTTTTTGTGCCTGTTATCTACCGATTTTTTCAGATCAATCGCCCAAACCGAAATATCACTCAATTTAACACCTGAAGATGTACGGATCTTCAGTGTATCCCAGTAACTATGTGGAAAAAAAATATCGGTCATCACCGTTAGTCCATTATCCGAAAAGAGCTCTACCGAAGTTTCATCGAGAATTAAGCTAAGCTTTAGATTTTTTGATTTTGAACTCCTTGGAGCAACGTGTTTTTTAGCAAATCCCTTTTCGAAAGATGTATTGCCAGCGCTCCTCCTGTCAATAAAATAATTGTCATTCTTTTCATCATAACCAATGATGAGCTGCTCTTTATCACGGTTTTCCAGTACAATATCTACCTTTTCTAACTTTGCGATACCTAAATCAAGTTTGAACTTTCCGTTTAGGGATTTGATATAAGAAGAGAGATTTAGCTCCGTACCGATAGAAAAGTTAGTTCTGTTGTACACAGATTTTAACAGTGGGCCTATTTCCTTTACAGGAACTGAACGAAGGTAATAGTCGTTCCCAACATTTTCAAGCGATAATTCCCTGGCGATTGTCATCGCTCCACGCCAGGCCTTGGTAGGCACCTGGTTGGCATATTGCCAATTGTTCATCCATCCAAGGAATATCTTACGGTCACCAGTGTTAGACCAGGTAACCCCTGCATAATTATCAGTACCGTAATCCACCCACTTCTCTTTGGTAGCGTTTGGCGTGAATTTATTCCCGTCAAAGCTTCCGGTAAAGTACTGCGTTGCAGAACCTCCGTTAGGACCTCCTGGATTGATGCTGACCAAAAGCACCCAAACTGTTTTACCATTGCTTTTAAGTGGAAACAGATCCGGACACTCCCATACGCCTCCGTGTGCGCCCAGGTTGGCTCCAAATTCGCTCTCGCGTTTCCAGGTTTTAAGGTTCGGGGAGGAGTAGAAAGTGATTCTATCCTTTGTAGCCAGGGTCATGATCCATTTCTTTCCCTGTTCGAACCACATCACCTTAGGATCCCTGAAATCGGTAATCCCGGGATTCGGCAGCACTGGATTTCCTTTATACTTTGTCCAGTGCGCTCCCTCGTCTGTACTATAGGCAATACTCTGGTACTGGTGCAAACCGGTCTTTGCCTCCTCGATCTTTTGGTTATGATGGGTAAATATGGCAACCATAGCATTCTTTCCAAATCCTGCAGTATTGTCTTTATCGATTACGGTACTTCCAGAGAAAATCATCCCAAGACTATCCGGATAAAGTGCGATGGGCTTTTCCTCCCAGTTGAATAAATCGCGGGTTACGGCGTGTCCCCAGTGCATAGGTCCCCATGTTGTTCCCCCTGGGTGATACTGGAAGAAAAGATGATAAACCCCTTTATAATATACCATGCCGTTGGGATCGTTCATCCAGTGTGCCTTTGGCGAGAAATGAAAAGCCGGCCTGTATTTTTCACTTTCGGTGGATTGAGCACTTGCGCCAATAGAAAATAGACTGCAAAGTAGAAAGATCGCCGGTTTTATAAATTTGTTTTTCATAATTTATTATTTTAATTTTTAGCAAATGAAGCTGTATTAAAAAGCATTTTCTTGATTGATTAACAAAATAATATTTCGGAAAGTCGTCATGCTCAGCTTGACTGGGCATCGTAATGCGCTTAATATTTATTTTTTTACGCTTTAAGATTCCCACCTGCGTGGGAATGACGAAAATCTCAAATTTAATTCTTTAACAATTCTTAAATTTATTTTTTTGATACAGCCTCTTTAAAATGCTACCATCCGTTATTCTGCTTGTATACTCCACCACTAAAGTTGATCTGGTTCAAAGGAATTGGAAAATATTCATCTCTTCCTAAAGTGAACCTGGCATCTGAAAGGTGGCTTACTCTTGATTTTTCAAGTGTAAAATAGGCATTCATAGTCTGGGAGGCAATACCCCACCTCACAAGATCAAAAAAGTGATAGCCCTCTGCTGCAAATTCAAGCCTCCTTTCAAACCTCAATGCCTGCCTTGCAAAATCGGGTGTCCAGTCGCAATTTACCCCAGGCTGATACGTCTGCACGTTATAGTTTGAAGTGGGACTACCCGCAGCAGTTTTCAACAGGTTTCGGCTTAAGTTCGCGCGGTTTCTAACCTGGTTGATTAATGTAACTGCCTCTAATGGCCTTCCAAGCTCTATGAGGGCTTCCGCCTTCCAGAGCAAGACATCAGAATAACGGATGATCTCCCAATTTTTGGAACTTCCGATGAAGGGCGGAACTTTCTGAAAAGAAGGATCATCGGGAAGCACGGCCTCTTTCATACTGGCAAATGCATCATATATAGCTGGTGCCCTTGACCAGGAACGCTGGAAAAGAAATGTTGATTTATATTTAAAGGGTGCACCTGGTCTGGCCACAGTGTGGTCAAGACGTGGATCAAATGAACTGCTTTGAAAATCTAAGGAAGCGGCAACATCATTATTATTATAGGTCGAGAAAAGCGGCAACCCATTGGTTCCTGTTTTAAAGGCATTGATCAGATCGTGGCTGGGCACATTGAAACCGCAGCATCCATATTCCTGATTCATCGGATAGTTAAGCGCATGCCCATAATCCAGTCTACCCTTTGGCGTACCGTCATCTTTTGAATACTGGATGGCGAAAACAGATTCGGCGCTGTTATCAAAAGCAGCTAAAAAGTTGTTGGCAAAATCGGTACTCAGGTTAAATTTTCCAGATGCGATGATCTCATCACATAAAGTATTCACTTCATTTAATTTAGAAGCATCAATACCGCTTATCGCATTATTTTCACTTTGGGTATAGGCCTGGTACAACAGTACTTTGGCGAGATAAGCTTTTGCAGCATTTCTATTTACCCTGCCTTTATCTGCCTGATCTACTGGCAGCGCCGTTGCGGCCGCCCTAAAATCATCTGCAATCTTTGTCCAAAGCGCATCGTTACTCAAGGCCCTGTTTGAAATTGTTGGATAGTCTGCCTTTGGCGTATTCTGATCGATGAAGGGTACGTATTTGAAAAGGATTTTGAGCAGAAAATAAAAGTGGCCCCTTAAAAACCGAAGTTCGCCCTGGCGCTGAACCTTGTTGGGATAATCAGTAGCAGACATGGCATCAACCCTTCTCAACGCATCATTAGCCCGACCGACACCAACATACAACCTGAACCACACCTGGTCGATAAGTGCATTATCAGGCCTGTTGAGCGAAAATGTCTCAAAAAGATGGAATTCCGAAAGATCGCCGGGACCATCGCCTCCCTTATAGGTATCTCCCCCGCGCACGCTCCCGTACGGCCACATGCTCGAGTATGGTGAGGTGTAGTGATCATTTCCAAGCGCTGAATAAGCCGCAATCACCATTTTATCAATATTCTGCGGAGTGTTCAAATCATCTCCTGAAACCACACCCTGTGCTGGTTCGTCAAGGGCTTTTTCGCATGAGAAGAAAAGCGTAGCGAAGAATACCAGTGTATATATTAATTTTTTCATTTTTTCTATAGCTAATTTTACAATGTGATATTAACACCAATGGTTCCAACAACAGGCACAGGAAATCCATAATTAGGAATTTCCGGATCGGTACCGGTAAAGGACTTGCTCTTGATGGTAAACAGGTTACTCCCTTGTACGAATACCCTGAAGTTTTGTATTTTCATGTTCAGTGCCTTTTTCAGGTTATAACCGATCTGAAGGTTGCGAAGCTTGAGGTAAGATCCGTTTTCTATGAAATAGGTCGAAAACCTGCCCTCGTTATTGCGGTCAACAAGCGTGAGCGCCGGAATGGTAGAGCCAGGATTTGAAGGGCTCCAGGCATCAAGTGTTCTGCTGCCCCAGTTTGTACCTGTCCAAAGCGAAGAAAAATCGGTATAGGTCTTAAAATCATTCACAACGTCCACATTGATGGCCTGTAGGAAAAAACTCATATCGAAGTTCTTGTAGCTGAGCGAAACATTCAGTCCATAAGTGAACTTAGGGCTATTGTCGCCTATAAAGTCACGGTCCAGATCGTTGATCACCCCATCATTATTTATATCCTTATATTTAATCCTGCCTAACCCCTTCCCAGGTTGGTTGGCATAAGCATCTACTTCTGCTTGCGAGGTAAAGAGGCCGTCGGCAACATATCCAAAATAGGAGTTTATAGGTCTTCCGAGTACGTTTTTATCGGTACCATTGCCCGGATAGGAAGCCAATACATCTTTAGGCAGATAGGTCACCTTATTCCTGTAGAGCGAAAAGTTACCCGTCAGGCTAAAGTTAAAATCCTCGCCAATCTTATCTTCATAGGTAAGAATCGCATCAAGCCCCTTGTTCTGAAGCGAAGCGCCATTGCTGTAGTTATTTCCTCCGTCTCCTAGTACCGCCAGGTAAGCCGGGCTGATTAGAATATCGGAGGTTTTCTTAATAAAATAATCAACAGATCCTGTAAGTTTATTGTTCCATAAACCGAAGTCCAGACCAAAATTCGACTCTTTTAGCGATTCCCATCTTAGGTTGTCGTTTCCCTGCTGGATAAGGGCAAAACCAGATGGCAGTTGGCCTGTACCTGCACCAGTGATATCGTATGCTGTACCTTTGTCAAAGTCCCATGTTGGGTCCGTACCGTAAATAGCAGAATACAATGAGCGGGTAGCGTTATTCGGAATCTCCTGGTTTCCGGAGCGGCCCCAACCATATCTCAGTTTTAGATCAGAAAATAAGCCCATATCCTTGATGAACTTTTCTTCACTCATCCTCCAGCCTAATGAGAAAGCAGGGAAAGTACCATAACGGTTTTCTTTACCAAAACGTGATGAGCCATCTCTCCTTAGGGTTACAGAGGCAATGTAACGGTCGTTGTAGCTGTAGTTCACCTTTCCGAAGTAAGATAACAGCCTATTTCCGGCACCACTTCCTCCGTTGAGGGTATTGGTGGTACCTGCGTTAAGGTAGGCATAGTCAATATTTTCGATCGCGAGACCTTGTCTGCTTGCCGAAAATTCCTGGCTGATGTTCTTGATGTATTCCTGACCGGCGAGTATCTCCAGGTTATGTTTATCCCTGGTGAGTTTATAGTTAAGGGTATTCTGCCAGATGATGTTGCCCTGATAAGTTTGTGAATTGCTCACCTGGTTTGCCGGATCGGCCAAAAAGCCGGAAACATATGATTTCTTCAACAGGCGCTGATAGCTACCATTATAGTCTACACCAAAATTTGTCCTGAAATTCAACCCGGGAATGATCTGGTAATCCGCGTATGCATTTCCGAAAAACCTGTAGAAATTATAGGTATTCTGTTTATTATCCTCTATTAGCCTAACTGGGTTCTGTCTGTCTGTCATTCCTGCCGCAGGTCCTCCCCAGCCTCCGTTTACGGTATATACCGGGACAACAGGTTGCTGCACGAGCGAAGCAAAAAGGATATCGCTTGCTGGTATCTGGGCATTCTTTATATAGCTTGCCGAAAAATTCTCGCCAATTTTTAACTTGTTGTCGAGGTAATTATAATCGGAATTGAATCTTGCCGTATATTTCTGACTTCTTGACCCCTTTACGATGCCTTTGTTATCATAATAACCTACCGAAAAAAGACTGTTGCCCTTCTCCCCGCCATTTGACAGGGCTGCATCGTAGGACTGGATGATTGAATTTTGTGCAATCTCATCAAACCAATACGTATCTGCAGCTTTCATAGTCTTTGCCGCATCAATATATTCAGGAAAGATTACGCGGTTGAGTACCGGGTTGTTAAAATTATTGT
Source organism: Pedobacter psychrodurus (assembly GCF_004331735.1). Taxonomy (GTDB): domain Bacteria; phylum Bacteroidota; class Bacteroidia; order Sphingobacteriales; family Sphingobacteriaceae; genus Pedobacter; species Pedobacter psychrodurus. Next base: position 34,141 of record NZ_SJSO01000002.1, on the reverse strand, counting down.
TCCAGTCATACTGATAGATCTGGTTATTATTTGGATTGGCCTTATCGTTTACGGCTGCCTGCCAGTAGGCACGGCCTCTTTCCTCAGCATTAAGCGTTTTAAGCTTGGTAGCATAATTCTGAATGGATGTAGAGGCATTGAAGTCGATCTTCGAATAGCCTTTCTTGGCCTTTTTTGTAGTAATGATGATTACACCATTTGCGGCGCGTGAACCGTAAATGGTTGCAGAAGATGCATCTTTTAGCACCTGGATGGATTCGATATCATTCTGGTTAAGCTGTTCAAGTCCATTCTTGGTCGGTACGCCGTCGATCACATACAGTGGATCGTTATTGCCCAGGGTCCCAATGCCACGGATCCTTACAGTCGCCTGGCCGGTTGGAGAGCCATCCGTGGTAATAAGCACACCAGGAACCCTTCCCTGCAGGGATTTTACGGCATTACCAGATGGTATGTCCCTGATCTTCGATACATCAACCACATTTACCGCTCCGGTGATGTCTTTCTTGCGTTCCTTCTGATAGCCCGTAACCACTACCTCGTTGAGGTTATTGATCGCGATGTCGAGCTTGACCTTAAGATTGGCCGATTCTGTGGTAATGGGAATAGTTAATGGTTCAGCGCCAATATAGATGAACCTGAGCAACTGACCGGTAGAAGCTTCGATTTTAAAACTGCCTTTGGCATCTGTAGTCACTGTTTTCTGGGTGCCTACGATAGCTACCGTTACAGCCTCCAGGGGAACGGATTCATTGTCGGTGACAACCCCGCTGATTAGCCTAGTCTGGCCAAAAGCCAGGCCTGTTGCCATACAGGCAAAAAGCCAGGTAAGGAAAATTTTTCTCATAAAATTCAGATTTGGTTAGTATTATGGTTGGTTAAAATATTTGTTCAATAAATTTTTTGTATTCTTCAATCTCATATTCCGGACAGCCCCCCTTTTTGGTGGCTATAAAAGCCCCCATCCCGATCGCATTCTTTATGATGGTTTTTGGTGACAATCCCAGTTGATGATTGGCAATGAAGGCCGCAAGAAAAGAATCTCCGCTTCCGATGGTGTCATTAACCTTTACCTCAGATCCCCAGGCATGGTAAGATTGATCCATCCGATAATAGGAAGCCCCAAATTCCCCTTTTGTCACGATCACTTCTGGAATATTAAAGCGTTCCTGTATAAAACGGACCTGCTCCCTCTCATTTACTAAACTTCCCCCGAAAAGTATCTGAACCATCTGGAGTTCCGACTCGTTAAATTTTATGATATCTGCCCGCTTCATCAAGTCTGCCAAAAGGCTCTTATTAAAAAAAGGAGGGCGGAGGTTAATGTCAAATACCTTTATTGCATCGCTTTCGAGGAACCTGAACAGCGTTTCTTTGGAAAGCGTATTTCTGGAGGCCAGGCTTCCATATACAAAATATATGGATGACTGCAGTGCGTTATCGATCCTGGACTGGTGATCAATAAAATCCCATGCAACAGGAAACACGATTTCATAAGAAACCTCATTTCTGCTACCTACCCGGGCAATCACTTCGCTGGTAGGGTGAATCGTATCGTGTTGAAGGAGGCTTTTGTTAATTTGCCAGCCATCAAGCAGACGTTCCAGTTTCAATCCCTTTTCATCATTGCCAATCTTACTGATTATACTAGTGGGCAGTCCGAGCTTATTGAGGTGATAGGCAACATTTAACGGTGCACCGCCCGGCATAGGCCCATCAGGTAGCACATCCCATAATATTTCGCCAAAGCATATAGCAGGTGTAATCATGTTCTTGTCTTTATTTATTTAGTGCATTACAATTCCGGTTTCTATCTGCTCCAGGGACTTGCCTTTTGTCTCAGGCATCATTTTCCAAACGAATACCAATTGCAGGACCATCATCGCAGAGAAAAAGAAAAATATATTTGCACCTCCAAACGATTCTGCCAGATATGGAAAGCAGAATGCAATCAGTGCTGCCATTACCCAATGGGTAGAACTGCCGAGTGTTTGCCCCTTTGCTCTGACCTGATTTGGGAAGATCTCGGAAATGAATACCCAGATAACCGCTCCCTGAGAAAAAGCAAAGAAAGCAATGAAGAGCATTACATAAATTGGGATTTCGAAACCGCTGGATGAACCGCCCAGAAATGCAAATGCAACAAGTCCAAGAGATACGATAAGGCCTACAGAACCAATAAGCATCAAGGTTTTTCGACCAACTTTATCGATGATATTAATAGCCAGTAGCGTAAAGATAAAATTGACCATTCCGATACCGACAGTGGATAAAAGCGAAGAATGTGCTCCAAGTCCTGCCATCTCAAATATTCTTGGCGCATAATAGATAATGGCGTTTATTCCGGATACCTGGTTAAAAAAAGCAAACAGCACGGCCAGGATAACAGGTGTTTTGTACTTTCCTGAAAAAAGTCCATCCGAAGATTTATCTTGCTGCATATCCTTACCTGACTTCCGGATAGCGGCAAGCTCTTCATTGCAGTTTAGTGGATTTATGATGCGCAGGATTTCCAATGCTTTATCGTAGGCATGTCGTTTGAGTATAAGCCATCTTGGACTTTCTGGAATAAAGTAGATTAGTACAAGGAATATTATTGAAGGAAATGCCTGGACACCAAGCATCCATCTCCAGGATGCTTCGCCCCCCTGGCTTAGCAAATAGTTTGACAGATAAGATATTAATATACCCAGTACAACATTGAACTGAAAAAGCCCTACAAGCCGGCCCCTTCTGTGTGCCGGGGATACCTCTGAAATATAAATAGGTGCGGTTACAGAAGATATGCCCACGCCCAGGCCACCCAAAAGGCGGAATACTAAAAAGATATACCAGTTATCTGCCAGAGCGGTACCAAGGGAAGAGAGTAAGTATGCAGCAGCCACGAAATAAAGTGTGTTTTTTCTTCCGAAATAATCAGATGGCCGAGATCCTACCAGAGAGCCGATCACCGTACCAATAAGTGCAATGGATATGGTAAGCCCATGCGCAAATGCGGAAAGGTTCCAGAACTGTTGAATGGATTTTTCGGCGCCGGATATAACGGCTGTATCGAATCCAAACAGAAAGCCGCCTAGGGCTACGACCATGGACCAGGCCAGGACGGAATGTTTTTTCATAAGGGTCTATTATTGGTTAAGGATTGCAAATTGGGCAAAAACAGGAAGGAAGGACAACAAATTTGTTTCAAAAGAATACAATTTCAAACCAAATTATAAAACATTTAAAAACAGATAGTTAACACAAAATAAATTTTAATTTTTTAGATGAGTTATGGTTTTTAGACATCATCATTAAGGTTTTGATACATCGGATAACCTTCCGGTTGGATCAGCCGGTAAGCCTCATTTTTTAAAACTTTCAAATTTCATTACCTTTAGGAGGTATTGTTATAAAGGATACTAACCAGATATCACCGGGAATTCAATCTCTCCCATTATTTGAATGATGAACATGGCCGCGAAGTTTCACACTCTTTCCAGAATATTTATCTCAATCATTCTTATCGCTATGCTCTGCAGTTGCGGTGAAAAGAAAAAAGAAACTGAATATGTAATTGGTTTTTCACAGTGCGTGGGCTCAGATCTTTGGCGGAAGACGATGTTAGAGGAGATGAAAATGGAACTCTCTTTGCATCCGGGTGCCAGACTAGTCTATAAGGATGCGAACAATAGCAGCAGCAAACAGATCGCCCAGGTTGGCGAACTATTAAAGATGAATATTGATCTGCTGATCATTTCTCCAAATGAGGCGCGCCCGCTTACTCCAATTGTTGACCAGGCATATAGTAGTGGTATACCTGTGGTTGTTATCGACAGGAAAACATCATCTTCAGGTTATACTGCGTATGTAGGTGCTGACAACTACCAGATTGGCAAAATGGCGGGGCAGTATGTTTCCGGCCTTCTTAAAGGAAAGGGAAATATTATGGAAATCATGGGACTTCCCGGTTCTTCTCCCACAGTAGAAAGAGAGAGAGGATTCGCACACGGACTCAAGAAAACCGGCAATATTAAAATTTCCCATCAGATTTATGGAGATTGGCTAAAGTCGCACGCAGCGCGTGAGCTTTTAAAAATGCGAAATGCACTGGATGCAACGGATGTAATTTTTGCACACAACGACCAGATGGCCTCAGCAGCCAGCGAAGTAATTAGCAAACTTGGAATAAAGCGTAAAATATCCATTGTCGGGGTTGATGCTTTGCCAGGCCAGGGCGGAGGACTACAGATGATCGATAGTAAGGTTATAGATGCGAGCATGCTCTATCCTACCGGAGGCAGGGAGGCTATCTCCACAGCATTCCGCATCCTTGGAAAAGAATCTGTACTCAAAGAAAACATACTTCAATCTGTGGTCATTGATTCATCGAATGTGCAACTGATGAAACTGCAGTGGAACAAATTCAGCAGTCAGCAGAGAGATATTGAGCGCCAGCAATCGCTTCTTTATGAGCAGCGTTCGCTTTTCCAGAACCAGCAAGTTATATTGAATGTAACGATTGTCACCTTAGTACTCTCTGTGGTTTTCGGGGGATTGGCCTTCTTTTCCCTGCTGGAAAACAGAAAAATAAATAAAAACCTCGAGGCGAACAATCTGGAGATTCTGGACCAACGAAACAAACTTATTGAGATGTCTAAAAAGGCCAAAGAGGCTACCGAAGCCAAGCTCAACTTTTTCACCAATATATCCCATGAATTCCGTACCCCCCTAACCCTGATCCTCTCTCCTCTGGAAGATTTGATTAATAATGAAAAAATTAATGCACTTGCAGGAAAAAACCTGAAACTAATCAATAAAAACGTTTTCCGGCTGTTGCGTCTGATCAATCAACTCATTGAGTACAGAAAGATTGAATACGGTAAGATGCGAATAAGATCAACATCGAACAATTTGATAGATTTCCTTTCGGACATCATCGAAACCTTTCAGCTCGCTGCAAAAAAGCAGAACATAGATCTGAGACTCTACACTAAAGAATCGGATATAACGGTTTGGTTTGATGTGAACATGCTAGACAAGGTCATGTTCAATCTGATATCAAACGCCCTGAAATTTACTCCTGTGAATGGAAAGGTCCACATTGCCCTCACCACAGATAGTTCCTATGTCTACATCAAGGTTGAAGACAATGGCCCTGGAATGGACCAGGAAGAAATCCTCCACATATTTGAACATTTTTACCAGGCGGAATCTAACGCGAAAAAAGGATCGGGGCTGGGCCTCTCCCTTTCCAAAGAACTGATGACGCTTTTGCATGGTGAGCTTAGCGTAGAAAGCAAGAAATGGCATGGAACGATTTTTACTGTTTCGCTCCCTTTGGGTTCCGAACACCTTCGTGAGGAGGATAAGCAGACTCAAAGCGAGAAAAGAGACGAACTTTACGAAAATGCAAAAATCTATACGAGCGAACTGGAGCATATTCAGGCAGAAAAAAACAGTGGCGCTTTTCACCAGATAAAGGAACAATCTATCCTGGTTATCGAGGATAATGCGGATCTTTTACATTATTTGGGTGAAAAGCTAGGAGATGAATACGAAGTATTTATTTCAAATACTGGTGAAAATGGGATCAACTCCGCCTACGGGCAGGTACCCGACCTCATCATCTCCGACGTCGTGTTGCCCGATATTTCAGGAAAAAAGATCACAGAAAAGCTCAAATCTGACATCCGCACCTCGCATATCCCTATTATCCTGCTCACCGCACAGGGAAGTGTGGAACAGCAAATCAATGGCTTCGAAAGTATGGCAGATGCCTATATCGTCAAACCCTTCAATTATGAATATTTACTTGCGACTGTGAGAAACCTGATGAAGAACAGGCTCTTGCTCAAATCCCATTACACAAGCGACATCAGCTCTGGAAACAGGCAACCTATTTCAAAGAGCCTGGATAGAAAATTTGTGAACGATTTTTCCGGCCTGGTGGAGCAGAACCTGGGCAATGAGAACTTCAGCGTCGATGAAATCAGCAAAGTATTGGGCGTTTCAAGGGTACAGCTGTATAGGAAAGTAAAAGCTTTACTCGATTGCAGTGTCACGGACTACATCATTAATAGAAGGCTGAAAAAAGCAAAATTTCTATTGATCAATGAAAGATATACAATCGCAGAAATTACTTATATGGTTGGATTCTCCTCACCAAATTATTTTTCTACCGTATTCAAATCAAAATATGGTATGAGGCCAAGTGAATTCAAGAGAAAGCAGGCTCCCCTTCCTTAGCCGGCCCTTATCGTAATGTCATTAAGTTAAGGGATTTATCGCAAAAAGATGTCAGTATAAATGACAAGAGGATTTTAGCTTCCGAGTTTGCTAAAATATTTTTAAAACTATAAAACCTGTCATGTTTTAGTTTACAATAAATTAATCCCGGAATCCTTATTCTTACTCGCATTATTAAAAATATTACTGAAGTTGATGAGCAAGTTGTGGGCTGAGGAGATTTTTCAAAAAGAGCAATGTTATTTTGAGCATTATTAGACAGGAATTAAAAGCTTACACATCATCCTGGAGTGGTTGCGTTCTGATTAAAAAATCAATCCTAATGCCTATTTTTGAAAACCCATATCCCCATAAAGGATAATACTCAATACTGCTTAAGCTCAATGATAACACGAAATTCTTTTTACCCGGCCATCCGGAACTTAATATCTTTACTTCTTATCCTATTTTTTTCTGGCCATGTGTTTGCGCAGAAAGATAAGCCTGTAGATAAGGGGCAGGATGTATCTATTCTTTCAGATTCTGCTACATTAACCAAGGGCGATTATCTCGCACACCTGGAAAAAGTATTTGAAACCGTTAATAAAGTTCCGGCAACCGTTGGCTCATTTAAGAAACTTAAGCCTATAGAAGCCCATTTAATTCAGGATGAAGCTGCACTGGCACTGCTTAAAAGCCGGTTAACGCAAAGCGACAGATCTCCAAACCTGCAAAATCTGCTGATGGACCAAACCCTGTTAGAAGAACTACAAAGCAATAACAAAGCGTGTTTATTAGATCTTAATGAATATGAAAAGGAGTTGCGGGCTTTAAAAACCGAAATTCTTAACCTGCGTAAGGATACTGTATTGATTAAAGTATTTACAGTACCTGCCATCCAGGTTATGTTTAAAGATCAGTTTGCCGAATTGAAGAAGAAACGCGTGGTAATGGATAGTTTATTGAGAACAACTACCTTATCAATCAACAATCTACAAGCCAGAACCTCTTCTAACCTCATCAATATTAAAGAGTTAATGTACCTTACCGATAGTCAGCTCGATGCGGTGAGCATTAAAGCTTTTGGTAAAGAGCGCCGTTATTTATGGGAGTCGGTAAACAAAAGGGCCAATAAAAGTATGGGCTTCCGTCGGTTTATCAAAGGAGAGCAAGAAATATCTGGCTATTATTTTGTGTACACCAGAAGCAGCCGGCTCTTATTGCTTTTCACCTGTACCATATTCTTCTTATGGGTGTTCTTCAATTTTAGAAGCGTAAAGCAACGGGGCCGTTTAGAAACCCTCGATGGTTTTTCACTGATCAGTCCGCAGCCTTATTTAATCACCTTTATCATGCTCTTTGCATTAGCCCCAATCTTCGATCTGAGGGCGCCTGCACTTTACATAGAAGCTGTAGAGATTATACTGGCTATTTTGCTCACTGTATTTTTCCGTAAAAAGCTAGGTTCAAAGTTATTTTACTACTGGTGCATATTTGTGGTACTTCTTCTTGCCCCGGTTTTCTTACGTCTTTTGGGTATGCCACCAAGGTACCAGCGCTGGCTCCTTCTGTTCCTCACTACCAGTTCCGTTGCTTATGGTATTATGGTATTGAAAATGCTCGATGAGAAAACCAAAAGGTATAAAATGATCCTTACCACAGGCTTTATTTATGTTGCCTTTGCCATCATTGCCACCTTTTGTAATCTATTTGGCCGCTTTACGCTCACGCAGATTTTTTATTCAACCGGGGTAAGCTCCCTTTTAAATGCCATATCGTTAACCATCCTGGCCAAAGTATTTGTTGAAGCCTTTTTGCTACAGATGAAAAGCAGTAGGATCCGTAAGGGATTTCCAGCGTATTTTGATTGGCAACCTGTAATTACCGGACTTAAAAGGCTTACGGGTATTGGTGCTACCCTAATCTGGTTTGTGATATTTACCACCAACCTGAATATTTTTAATGGGCTATATGAATCGGTAATGGAAATCCTGATTGAAAAAAGAACTATAGGCAGCTTCTCTTTTACTTTTGGGGGCATTGTATTGTTTTTGGGTATTATCTGGATTGCCAACTTTTTGCAGAAGTACATTGCCTATTTCTTTGGCGATACAGGCGATGATAGTTTTGATGATAACAAAGGAGAGCGATCTAAATTACTGGTAACCCGCTTGATATTGCTTATTGGAGGATTTATGATCGCTGTTGCTGCCTCCGGACTCCCTATCGATAAAATCACGGTTATTCTTGGTGCATTGGGTGTTGGAATTGGGTTGGGCTTACAGAATATTGTAAGCAATTTTGTATCGGGGATTATCCTCATTTTTGATAAAACCATCCGCATAGGCGATATTGTGGAGCTGAGCAATAAAAAAGGAAGGGTAAAGGAAATCGGCGTACGCTCCAGTACTTTACTTAGCGACGAAGGCGCAGAAATTATTATCCCCAACGGCTCCATTTTATCGAACAACATCATCAATTGGACACTGAGCAATAACCAGATGCGGGTAGATATTTCTCTATCGATTGCCAAACCCTTTAATTCTACCGAAGTGGTAAACCTGATCAGAGAAATTATTGTAGAGAACAGTAATGTTTTTATCAGCAAAGAACCGATTATTATGATCAGCCCGGTAAGTAAGCTGAACAGCAATATTAACATCTATTTCTGGTGTAAGGATATTTCTAAAGCCGACTTAACCAGAAGTATGATTAATGCACAGATATTTGAGGTATTTGAAGAAAAGAACATCGAAATTTTATAATAAGCATTGTTGCAATATGTCCAATTTTTCTTTAAATCTGGACATATGGCCGTAATGTGTTCAGATTTTGAGCACATGTAAAAATGCATGATGGATGCTGAAACAACTTCAGTATGACGGAGGAAGTGAATTTTCGTACACGGATGAAACTCACTAAAGCAAAACATTAGACCGATAAATCAAAATGTGTTTTTTACCTTTACAACATGAGCAAATTTGTCCTTTCCGAAATAAACATCTATCCCATTAAATCGCTGGGCGGAATTCGACTTGAAAAAGCCCAGCTCGAAGAGAAAGGGCTCCAGTATGACAGGAGATGGATGCTTGTTGATGAAGAAGGCATATTTATTACCCAGCGGAAACATTTTGAACTGGCACTGCTGCAAGTAAATATTAGTGATGGTAAATTAACCGTTTCTCATAAAACATCACCCGAGCAAAGCATATCCTTTTCATTGGATGAAGATACAGGAGAACAGATATCTGTTGTAATTTGGAACGATACCGCTACGGCACTTGAAGTAAATAAAAGCGTAAACGATTGGTTTTCTGATTTCCTTAAATTTAAGGTTAAATTGGTAAAAATGCCTTTGACTGAAAAGAGATTGGTGGATCGGGATTATGCTTTGAATGAAGAGGTAGTAAGCTTTGCTGATGGTTATCCCTGTCTGATTATAGGCCAATCTTCTTTGGATGGACTAAACGAAAAGCTCACGGAACCAATTTTTATGGACCGTTTCCGCCCAAATTTTGTTTTTACAGGTGGAGAGCCTCATGTTGAAGACAATTTTCAAAATTTTCAGATTGGCGAGGTACTGTTTTCTGCGGTAAAACCATGTGCAAGATGCGTATTGATTACCATCGATCAGCAAACCGGCGAAAAAGGGCAGGAACCTTTAAGAACATTGGCCGGTTACCGCACAGTAGGCAAAAAAATCATGTTCGGACAGAACCTGCTGCATCAGCATACTGGAATTATCAGTGTTGGCGATGAACTAAGGGTTATAGACTGGAAAGGGAAAAACTAACTTCCTATAAAGGCCTGTAGCATACAAACTGGATCCAGTTAATAAATCTATACATTCATCAACTGGATCAATTTTAATACTTTAATTCAAAGGATGAAAAAGAGGCCCTTTGCGCTGAATTTCCTTTAAAGTGAAGACCAATACGTGGGCTCCTATCCCATTGTGGTAAAAAATTACCAGTAAACTTTTCTTTTGAGGGAAGGTTTTCCCATTCCTGATCTCCTTGTTTAAAAAACACCATCAGGCCTGAATCTGCCATGGCCTTCATTTTAAGTTCTACCTGGCCTTTTGCTGATAGCTTTGTTTTCGAGAGCACAGTTCTGCCCTTATTATCTACCTTCCAAAATTCTACTTCATCTCCAGTTACACCCACGCCTACAGCAGCATTGGCATCGCCATAATACACCAGACCTTTTAAGGCATCGTTTGTATTTTTAACTTTTGTGGTTACTTCAAAAACTCCTGATACCGGTCTAACGGTTAATGCGATTCCGCTTAGGTTATCTTTTTTAATATCGCCCGATAAATGGATCTGGCCATTAAGTTGTGAAATTTTTGGAGAGGAGTTCCTAAAATCCCACTGCCATTTTTTATCGATATTGGATTGGGTAAAGATAATTTTCAGATCATTATTAATGTTTGGTCCACTTTGCGCTTTGAGTGCCGGCCATGCATTTTTTTGTGGCCACACCAATTGCGCCAGCATGCCCTGCCGGCCGCTAAAAACATTGGTATTTTTATCATAGGCGTGATAGAGGTAATAACTTTTTTCATCTGCTGTTTTCACAAAAGTACCGTGACCAGAACATTTCCAGTACGCATTCTCTGCCAATAAGGGATTGGCCCGATAAAGTTCATATGGTCCGGCAAATGATTTTGATCTGGCAACCCTTACATTGTAATCACATTGCGCACCACAACAGTTTCCTGCAGAATAAAAAAGATAGTAATACCCATCTTTTTTCAGGATACTCTGCCCCTCCAGACCGATGCGCTGTTCATCTTTAAGCAGCGAAAAAGGTTCCCCTTCGATGTGAAGACCATCCTGCGAAAGTTTATAAGCCAAAATTTCAATTGGCCGCTTATCAAGGCCATATGCTTTAAAGGTAATATATCTTGTAGCACCATCGAGATAAACAAATGCATCGATCGACTCTTTACCGTAATCGATTATTACACCTTTATCGACAAAGCCCCGGTCTGGAAATTTAGAAATTGCCACGCCAATGCATGAAACGTTGTCGCTTTTTCGCCTTGCGGTATAATAGATGAAATAGGTTTTGTCATGATAGTCATATTCCGGCGCCCAGAACGAACCCGAAGTCCATTGGGGTGCATGGTCAAAAACATATCCGGACTGCTTCCAGTCGAGTAAATTCTTAGAAGTATAAATAGGAAAATGTGGTGCCCATTCGGAAGAAGTACCGATGGCATAATACTGGTTATTGGCCCTGATGATGGAAGGGTCGGCAAAATCTCCGGCAATTACCGGCGCTATAACAACCTGTGCAGATAAAAGATTCGCGATCAGGAGCAGTTTAACTGTTATCGCTAATATTAGGTATTTTAAAGACTTCATTTTATTATTTAGTTTTTTTTGTACTAAAGGCCAGTTGCTGGCACGATTTCAAAATTGTTATAGCGCTAAAGGGACATCACCTGAGTTTAACTTCTTTTTTGATATTTATGCTTTCATTTATAATCCGGACCGGACCTAAAAGTCCGGATTCCAATAAAGGTGAATCTGAACTGTATTGCTTAGATGTGGTAAAGGTAAATCTGCCACTGGTTCGTGGCTTGCCGCTTAACAACCATTGCGGCCATTGGCCACCGGCAATCCCATCATCGGGTTTTGCTTCATCACCGATCAGCCGATTAGCCCAAAGGTTGGCAATTTCTATAATGAGTTCGTTTTTCCCTGGTTTAACCTGAGCGGAAATATCGATTTTCCAAGGCGACGTCCATAACACGCCAACCACTTTTCCATTAAGACTTACACGGGCAAGGTTCTTCACCTTTCCAAGCTCCAGATAGGTTTCTCCTTTAAGCTTACCTGCTTTAAAATCAAAAGTTTTGTGGTAGGCCGCAATCCCCGAATAATATTTGATGCCTTCAAGTTTATTTTTAGACCAATCAGACAGGGAATCAAAAACCACTTTTTCTGGTCCTCCCCATTTCGGGTCAAAACTCACTCCCCATGGTCCTTTGAGGGTGAGCAGTTCCTGGTGCTGTGTTTCATGCAGACCAGCTACCTGCATATTGCGATTTTCCTTAGAAAACACCACAAAGCAGCTCTGATAAGGCGCCAATGCTATCGGGATCATCGTTTTTGTTTTCGTAACAGTGAAATCACTTACCTGTTTAATCTTAGCAGTAACCGCATCCCAAATCTCCGGAGCGCCTTTTACCGACCTGAAAGCAGCTTTAAAACTGATAGCGCTATCGCTGGTATTAGAAAGGAAATAAATGTCCCAATTCCCGTTGGTACGATGGGTATATCTTACAGGCGCCATTGTAACGAAATCCTCTTCCAATGGTAATTTATGCAGTAGCTCAGCTGTTTGCCCATAATGAGGATAAAGATGGTCCTGTTGTTTACGCAACGCTTCTCCCCAGATGATTGTTCCTTTACCGTAATGTTTTGCCTCCTGTGTTTTGGGCAATTGCCCCTGCCCCCATATTTCGCGAACGATCTTTTTAATCTGCTGATCACAACCGGGATAACCTATCAAACTCGGTGAACGCTTTGGTGGGTTGCCGATAACGGTTGCGCCATTACTGATCAGTGATGAAATCTTGGTAAGCAGTTCGGGTGTCATGGTTTCACTTTCGGGGAGTACCAGTATGCGGTATCTGGCACCGCTTGGAAATACAATATAGCGGTTTTCTACATACGCTTTCATAAGCTGTGCAGGCGCACACCCATCAAAATTATAACCGCTGCGGTCGGCCAGGGTATCGCCTCTCAGCGCTGAAGAAGGAGGGACAAAAACATGCGGTGAACCTTCGGGAGTAAGATAAAGAATGTCGGCAACGGTTCTTCCCTGCTGCAACAGGTACTGGCATCTGCTTACATAGGCATGATAAGCATTTACCATGGGCCACCAGGTCTGGTTTCTATCCCAGTGTACACCATATGGCCCCATCGTTGCCCCAGGTTTGAGCGAATCTGGCAAAAACTGATTCTGAAAGGTGTGGTATACGAAGCGGTTCACCCCAGCTGCAAATGCCCAGTCTCCCTGGTTTTTCATGCTGGTTGGATGTTGTTTCCAACCTTCATTATCCTGAGCGGTAAAAGCTTCTGCCGGAATAAGCGAATGCCCCATCACATGACCTATCGAAGTGGCCTCAATAACACTATAAGTAGAATTGAATCCAAATCCCTTACTCCAGAATTCGGCCATGGGTACATCTGCCACCGCCCCAAGCCGAAGATCAGCGGTTGGGTTCATGTCATAAGGCTCAATGGAAAGGGATAAGCCATGACGATGCGCATAAGCTTTTACCTGTTCTGCGTGGTTTTTCAGAATAAGTTCCTGAGCAGTCTCTCTCAGGTCCCATAAAAAGCGTTCGCTTTCTTGCAAACTACCTACAACATTCCCTGAATAGACAGGAAAATATTTTAGCGGATCGTAGCCCCTGCTTTTGATAAAAGCTAGCCTAAAATTGCCTGTCCAGTTCTGTGCGCCCATTTCCCAGCTGTCCATATGCAGCCGCTTAAGCCCACCCGGGATATCCTTCCTGGTTTTGTTTATACTACCTAACAGTTTACCCACATAGGTATCCAAATGATGGTTTAACGCAAGGGTATCGAATTTATCAGATTCAAAGCCAAGACCCGGAACGGGTGCCGGCCTGGTTATCGCCCCGTTATTGCGTGCACCAAAGCGCATAACCGTCCATTTACCGGAAGGCGGCGTCCAGTTCAGCGCACCATCTGAAGACATTTTGGAAGTGAGATCTAAAATAGCTGATTTTTCTATGCCTTTTCCTGTCTGCATGGCAATTCGAGAGGGAAGATAGGGTTTTACCGTTCCAGAACTATAAGGTGCACGGTAGTAAAGGGACTTTTCATCAATATCCGCTATTTTGGTTATTTGTTCTTCAAAAGGAAAAGCTAGCACCGCCACATCCTTATAATAAGCCATCCAGTCCTTTTTAAAATCAACGGTAAGATTGTCTTCACCGAAAAATGGCCTTTTTGGCTTAGGGACTGGCAATATAATCTTGCCTTTATCTGCCGATGAAACCACTACCTGACTGGAAACAAGGTGCTGCATAGATTCCTCGGCTTTTACCCAAGGCCCACCGCTTCCTGTCCATCCCGGTCCAATACCTAAAGTGATCTCGATGCCAAGCCGCCTGGCTTCTCTTTCTGCATGTGCAAAAAGATTGATCCACTGCTTGCTTAAAAAATCTACTTTGCCGCGGGGTATACCCACATTAACTTCCAGAAAAACCAGGTTACCGATACCGGCTTTTTTCATGGATTCGAGATCTTTGCTTATCGATTCTTTAGAAAGGTTCCCATCCATAAAATACCAGTATACCCCAGGTTTATAGCTATCCTTTGGAAGGAGGAAGTTAGCCTTCATTTCACTTACACGCTGTTTTGGCACATTGATCTGCGATTTTACAACGTTGGTCGCAAAAAAGCATAAAATCAGATAAACATATTTATTTCTCAAAAATGCCATGGGGTTTGAATAGTTGAGCGCTTTCATTTTTCGGTATATCTTATATTTGGTTAAAAATCAGCTTACGCCAAATGTGGCACTACTTCATTAAGCAATCTGCAAGTAAATCGTTTTATTAACAAATATATCATAATTCAGATCAGCTGTTTTTACCGAAATGCATTTTATTTTGCGGTTTTTGATAAATATAATTTAAAATATCAACATCAAAAAAGTCATCAATTTATCATTATTTGATAATTATCAAAAATAGATAATTATCAAATAATGATAATAAATATATTTTTTATACATTTACTATATAATAATTGTAACCACTAAACAAACAGTTATTATAGAGTTAAAAAACTTATTGTGAACGAATAAAATAGGAGAATTACAGAATGGTAGACAAAAAAATTAAAACGTAGATTATGGAAATTCATTTTCGAGACGAGTATCTGGAGGAGCTCGCTGAAAACAAAAAATTTACCGGAAAACCTAAATTCCCAGAAGAAGTAGTAATTGCTTACAAAAAGAGAATTTTTCAGGTTAAGGGTGCAAAAGGAACGCAGGATCTGAGACAAATCAAATCCCTGCACTTCGAAAAGTTAAAAGAGAAGAAATTCAAGGATAAGTATTCTATCCGTTTAAATAAAGCTTACCGGCTTATTTTTGAAATCGGAAAAGATGATCGTCTTGAAATAATGATAATTGAAGAAATCAATAACCATTATGCTTAATTGGCCTCTGGCCGTCACAATATTGCCTCAGCTTTCGGGAGCTGAGGCAATATTTAATACCACAAATCATGAATAATCAGGTCTTTAATTCTAAAGGTGCTGAAATTGAAATTCAGGCTTTCCATCCAGGGGAGTTTTTATTGGAAGAAATAGAAGAAAGGGGCATTGTCAAAAAAGATTTTGCAGAAGCTTTAGATATTTTTCCCAATAATTTAAGCCTTATTTTTGCAGGCAAAAGAAACATTTCTGCACAACTTGCGCTCAAAATTGAAAAGCAATTGGGTATCAGTGCTGAGTACTGGTATAATCTGCAAACCGCTTATGATTTGCAGATTGCCAGAATACAAGAACAACAAAATGAATTTGCTTAAAAAAGATAGCCCGTAAATCAATACGGGCTAATTATTTAGTTATCTACATGTACAATTGCAGGGACAGTTTCGATTTTGGAAAAATAATAATCGATAAGTGATAAGACTATTTATTCACCGGCACCTTGATATTATACAGCTTATCGTGCAAAGCTTTCATCTGTGCTTCAGAAAACTTGATATCTTTTCTATCATAGGTCATCAAGCCATTGGTTTCTACCTCTACATCGGTAGTTTGGGTATACACTCCAGCAGAAAGCCCTAGTGGGATTAATTCTTCTAAACGTTTCATAAACTGAGCGTATTTGTTAAAAAGATCGGTTTTGTTTTTAAAACTCTGGTAACCCCAGTTGTTTTTCTGTTGCCATACGTGGCCATCAATAGGCAGGCCAAGACCACCAAACTCACCAAGCACAAGAGCATAGTCTTTTCCAAAATAATCAGGACTAGGCATAGCCGGATGTGGGTAATTATGCAGGTCGATAATATCGCCCACCGGATAGAAATTACCTCCACTGGCCGTATTTACTAATCTTGAAGGATCTTTCTCTTTTGTCCATTTGGCAATTTCTACGGTTTTAAACTGCCCCCAAGCCTCGTTGAAAGGTGTCCACACTACGATTGAAGGTACATTGTAAAGTGCATCAATAATGGCATTCCACTCTTTTTTATAATAGCCTTCAGATTCGGGACTTCTGTTTTGATCTGAGCCATGGTCTAAAATACCTGGACGGTTTTCCCAGCCATTACCCAAGTCGCCACTAGGCATATCCTGCCAAACCAGCATACCAGCTTTATCGCAGTGGTAATACCAACGTGCAGGCTCTACCTTAATGTGTTTCCTGATCATATTAAAACCCATTTCTTTGGTTTTATCTACATCGAACTTCAAGGCTGCATCTGTGGGTGCAGTGTAAAGTCCATCTGGCCACCAGCCTTGATCTAGCGGACCATACTGAAAAACAAACTCATTGTTTAACAACATGCGTTGAATACCGTTCTGATCTTTGCCCATTGAGGTTTTGCGCATGGCAAAATAACTTTTCACCTCATCTACCTTTTTATTTTTAGCAATCAGTTCAACTTTTAAATCGTATAAAAACGAATTTTTAGGATTCCAAAGTTTAGGGTTCGCAATTTTTAAACTGATTGCACCATTACCATCAGCTATCTGCTCAGCTACTTTGGTTGTGCCGTCCCATGCAGAAACCTTAACCTGATCACCTGTAGCAGCTTCCGTTAAAAATGTGGTAACCGCTACGGTTTGCTGATCGATATCTGGTGTTACTTTAATGTGATCGATATGTACTTTATTTACTGCCTCAATCCATACCGTCTGCCAGATACCCGTTACTGGGGTATACCAGATACCTTCTGGTTTTTTTACCTGTTTTCCTCTTGGTTGCGGGCCATCATCTGTCGGGTCCCAAACTTCTACGGTTAAAGTCTGGCTTCCACTCTTGTTTATAAATGGCGTAATGTTAAAACTGAAGGGATCGAAACCACCTTCATGTTTCCCTACCTGTTTACCATTAATACTCACTGTACTTCTCCAATCAACCGCACCAAAGTGGAGCATAATTTCTTTGCCCTTCATGTTAGCAGGCACAGTAAAGCTGGTTTTGTACCAGAGCAGGCTATCTTTACCAACTGTTTTACCCACACCCGAAAGTGAAGATTCTACGGCGAAAGGAACCAGAATTTTACCCTGGTTTATTGCAGGGCGCTGCGATTTTTCGGAAATGGCATAATCCCAAAGGCCGTTCAGGTTTTTCCAGTTGCCTGTACGCTCAAACTGTGGACGCGGATATTCTGGAAGAACACTTTTAGGATTTACTTCCTGGGCCCATGGTGAGGAGATTTTCCCTTTTACCATCGACCACGATTTGTCCTGTTGCTGCGCGGAAAGGGAAAGTGAAAGCCCTAGCAGCGAGATAAGGATGGATACTTTTTTATTCATTGGTTTAAATTTGTGTGTTAAGGTTGGGTTTCGCTAAATGTGTTAACTTAAGGGGGAAAAATTCTCATCCCAAAGCTGTCAAAAGGCAAAAGGTTTTTGTTTTCGACTACCAAAAGGTCTTCGACTCCGCTACAATTGACAGATTCCAAAAATCGATCGTCATTCCCACGCAGGTGGGAATCTTAAAGCTTATTGCATTACGATTCCCAATCGAGTTGGGAATGACGAACCGCTAAAACCTGTTATTGCGCCTTCAATGTTTTTCGGTTAAAAACTGACCGCTCAAACTGACAACGATTATGATTAAGTTAATGCCATTTTGGGTTTTCCCTGATCAGCATATGATTTATTTGTTGTTGAGTTTTTTAATCAGGTTAACCTCATCCAAGCGGTACGGAGTGCCGTCGGGCTGAAAGATTTCGTGGAACCACTCCATCGGATCAGATCCATCTGCAAGTGGAGTATCCCAGGCATATTTTGTATTGGTTTTACCCGCAGCAAAACCCCAGTTTATAGCGCCAACATTTTCATTTTTTAGCAGGGGCAAAGTGTTAGAAAAACGGCTGTTTCGCGATCGGGCCATATATTCGGTACAGATTAATGGTCGGCCGCTGGCTTTTAAAAGATCGATGGTTCTTTGGTGCCAATCTGGTGCCTCATAGTTATGATAGGTTACAATATCTGAGTTGGCCAGCTGTATTTCGTTAAGCTTTTCGAAACCCCAGCTCCACAATCCGATAGAAATAGGCTGATCGGGATTAACCGACCTTGCCCAGCTAATGGTTTTGGTTAACAAGGGAATGGTTGCCTCTAATTTCCCACTATTTCCGGGTTCATTGTACAAATCCCAGAGTAAAATTCTTTTATCATGCGCAAAATGACTAAGTACATCTTTCACATATTTTTCGAGCTCCGAGAAGTTTGCTTCTTCTTTAAAAGCAGGATCGCCAGGATCTTGCAACCAGCCCGAATTATGGATACCTGTTTTGGGCTCAGGCTGCTTTCCGATCGCTGAAGTTTTGTTCCAACAGTCATCAAAGAAGACAAACATCGGTTTAATGCCATGTTTTTGGGTGATGGTTAAAAATTGATCCATTCTCTTTTTAAAACCTTCGGGATCCTGGCTCCAGGCTTTACTAAACAAGAATACACGCATAGTGTTAAAACCAATTCCTTCGGCCCAACCTAGTTCTTTATCAATCAGATCGGGTGAAAAAGTATCGGCCTGCCACATTTCTAACTGGTTGATTGCATTGGAAGGAATGTAGTTGGCACCTGTTAACCATTTATGTTCTTTGTACCAGGCATTGGCTTTTTCAACAGACCAAACCTTTGCAGGCTCGGTGCTTTTTTTTGTTTTTTGTGCAAAGCCCATACTGATGTTAAAGCTCAGTGCAACAAGTAACGCGTAGTTTTTTAATTTCATATCGGTATTTATCTGATTATTTTTTATTTCGGTTAGCTGGTGATGTTATGCTTAATCCTGCTTTTAGCGGAGTTCCAAAATTTGGTGTACCATCGGTATTCCAGTTGAACTTTTGGGCCCGGGGTGAGCGGAAACCTCCGCAGCCCTGGCCTGGTTTATCATTGGCATGATATAGGATCCAGTCTTCTTTTCCATCTGGCGATTTAAAAAATGAGTTATGGCCTGGCGCATAAACGCCGTCTTTAGGCGACTGCTGAAAAACAGGTTGATCAGATTTTGTCCAGGAAGCAGGATCGAGCAGATTACTTTTAGCCGAAGCGGAAAGCATACCCAAGGCATAAAAATCTGTCCAGCAGCCACTGGCCGAATAAATGATGAATATTTTATCACCGTGCGGCAAAAACTGAGGTCCTTCGTTTACATCCACATGCGCTCCTCCACCGAGATCTCCGATTTTTTCCCAGCTAAATTTGGGTGTAGAAATCTTTACCCGTTTCCCCGCTACCGTCCATGGGTTTTTAAGCTTGGCGATGAAAATTTCCTGCTTGCCGTTTTCATCTCCCTCCCATCCAGACCAGATCATATACAACTGACCTTTAAAATCGATCACATCGCCATCAATGGCCCATTTATCCGTCGGATCGGTAATTTTGCCTTTAAATATCCACTCGCCTTTCATGGGGTCAGCTGAAGCATTTTCTAAAACATACATGCGGTGGTTATTATTCTTCCCATCATCTGCTGCAAAGTAAGTGTACCATTTACCTCTTAAAAACATGACTTCTGGCGCCCAGATTTCTTTACTGTACATGGTGCCTACAGGTGCATGCCAAATGGTTTTCCGCTCCGCATCTTTTAAGCCATCTAAAGTTTTGGTTTTCCAAAGATCTACCCGGTTTCCGGTGGTATGGGTATAATAGTAATAACCATCTTTATAATAACTATAAGGATCGGCACCCGATGGCAGTAAAGGATTGGTAAATGTTTGTGCATGTAAGCCTGTAACCCATAACAGGCACAAAGCGATAAGCAGATATTTTATTTTCAAAGCATTCATTTTTAAAACCTTACGTCTTTTATATTTTTCGATCATCGGCATTTTCCAATCTTTAAAAAAAGCAATTTATTCTCTTAAATAAGCTTATTTTTATCTCAATATTTCTACAAATGCAATCAAATTCTTGTTGCACTTTGCATTAAAAACCTAAAACTTTCAGGGTCGATCTGCATCTGGTAGATACCTTTTTTATCTTTTACAAAGCCAGCTTTTATGATGGCGGTAGCCCTTGGCGATACTTTGTCCTTTGAGTAATGGGTATGTAGCACATATTGCAGTTGACCGTTTTTATCGGTAAAAAAATCTCCATGTCCGGTTCCATTTACCTGCAGTATATTTTTACTGACGATGGGATTACCTTCATATTTTAACCATGGCCCCATGGGCGAGCTTGAAGTAGCGTACCCCACGGCATAATCAGGATTTCTGAAATCATTTGCCGAATAAAAAAGATAGTAAAGATTTCCCTCTTTGATTACCGTTGGACCTTCGGTTACCGGCCAATCGGTTCTTGCCGTATTTTCCCAGGCTTCTGTTCCTGATAAACAAGCTTTTGTTGTTTCAGAGATTACATCAGAAAAATCATCTTTCAGTTGTGCTACAAAAATCCGGTTGCCTTTATCGAGTTTAACGTGATAGAGGTAGTTTTTCCCATCAGTATCCGTAAATACAAATGGATCGATCTGTTTTGCTATGCCTGATATTGCTT
Organism: Pedobacter psychrodurus; assembly: GCF_004331735.1. Taxonomy (GTDB): domain Bacteria; phylum Bacteroidota; class Bacteroidia; order Sphingobacteriales; family Sphingobacteriaceae; genus Pedobacter; species Pedobacter psychrodurus. The sequence goes on along the minus strand of NZ_SJSO01000002.1, from coordinate 13,199 downwards.
TTAATTCTTCCTGAACAAAAGGCCCTGTTGGACTATTACTATGAGCAATAGCAATTTGTTCATCAGCGGTATAGGCCATAAAATACGTTTTACCTCTTTTAAATACCTGCGGAGCCCAAAAACCCTTGCTTCCGAAGGCATCGCCCTTTTTTAATGCAAATCCCTTATTTTTTCCAATAGGTTTAGTCCAGTTTTTAAGATCGTGGGAAGAATAAACCAGGAAACCTTCATCGCTACTCGTACCATATAAATAGTATACACCTTTATCTAAAAAAATGGTTGGATCGGCCAGGTAAATAGTATCATTTAGTTGCTTAGCAGACACGTTTTTACCAATAGAAAATACGAAGAAGCATAAAAAAAAGGCGAAAAGATATTTCATTTAATAATGATTAACTAAGGGTAAGATACTGATAGTAGAGGACATAAAGTGTGTTAAGATCGTCATTTCGAGCGGAGTGCAACGTAGCCGAGAAATCTATTAGATCTCTCCATTTCGCTGCGCTCCAGTCGAGATGACGATTTTTCTTTTGAACCTATCAATGGAAGCCTGTCTAAAGTTTAAAAATTTATTTTAGTTACCGGCGTAAAAATTAGATCGTCTACTCCTGCAATTTTAACACCTATCCTGGCAAAAACATAATTTTGCGCAGGTACAATTGCAGGGATGTTTACACTCATATTTAAGTTATTCAGGTCGGCTAGCGCAGTACCTCTAAGTTCTTGCACCCCGATATTATTGCCTCCATCTACAAACTGCGTTTTGTTAATATATAGCGTTACACTTTCTATATCCTTTGCATTGGCATCAGTAATTATTTTTTCCAGTTTGCAGAAGCCATTCACTTTTCCAGAAGCGGCAGCCATAGTGGCACCGCGGATCATGTAATAAGGCATTACCTCAATATCCATCACCTTATCACCGCTAATATTTACGGCAACGGTATCCTGTTTACCAGCTGCATTCTTTTTCCATAAAAACGGCCCTTGGTTTGGTGAGAAAACCAGTTTATAGTTCCCATCAAATAACTTCGCCGAATAATTGCCGTCCTGGCTAACATTTACGTTTAGTGCGGAGTAATTTCCAAAGCCAGATTGCCAAAGTTCGAAATTTACCTGGCCGTATTGAACATTGATTGCTTCGCCCTTATACACGATCCTTCCTGTAAAATCGGCCGCAGGTGCTTCGTAATTATCCTTTTTACAAGAAGAGAAAAACACGGCTATAATTGCCCCTATAATGAAATAAAATCTATTTTTCATGTCTATATATGATTATTGATTAGGGTTTCTGATAATTTTTGGGTTGCCGTTAAGTACATCCTGCCCGATTGAAGAATAGTAATTACCGATACGGAAACGGTGCGCTGCAGTAACGCGGCTCGGTTTAATCACCTTAAAAATATACTTGAGGTGGTTTGCATTACCTGGGTTATAATATTTATATGGCCACAAACCAAACACCTGTGTACTTGGGCGTGTTGCACTTCCAATATTGCTTGCATTGGTAAAATCGGCAGCCGACATATTGTTGCCGTTCCATACTTTATCGGCCAGTCTCCAACGTTTCATATCCCAAAGCTGATGTCCTTCAAAAGCAAATTCTACTTTTCGTTCGTGTACGATACGATCAAAAGTGATATCAGATGGATTTAATGCAGTGATGAGTCCTGCGCGTTCTCTTACCGGCTTGATATAATTGGCTGCTGTAGCTGCATCACCCAGTTCGAATGCTGCTTCGGCTGCATTTAACAATACTTCGGCATAACGGTAACGGATCCACCATACATCACTTCGGGTACCAATCTGGCCTGAACCTGTGGCTGGATCTAAATATTTCCGTACATAAAAACCAGACTGCGCACTGAATTCAAGTCCATCAACAGGACCATCACCACCCACTACCTGCACAGAACCGGCATTACCCGGAAGTACGTTGGTTTTACTCTGAGCAAAATTATCTCCTGTTACAATTGTACCATTGGCCAATTGGTAACCGGCCCAGATATCAACGGTTTTGCCTTTAAACTGTGTTCCCGGAAGGATAACTGTACCGGCCAAACGGGCATCACGGCCAGCAAAAATGTCGGTGATGTTGGTATAATAAACCGGGTTTCCACTGCCATCAACAGCAGCTAAAGAGGCATAGTTATTATCCAGTTTTTCGAAAGACTGAACCAGATTTAAGGAAGGGTTTAACCTTCCACCTTGTGCTTCTTCGGCAGAAGAACGTGGTTGGTTGTCGATTGTAAAACCATGAGCTTTATTGGTTTTCAATTTAAAATCTTTGGCAAATATTACCTCTGGATTGCTGCCTTTATCCGTAAAAAGGGCTGCAAAATTATCAGATAGATTTGGATTCTTTTTGTAAAGCGAATATTTACCACCATCGATAATTTCTTTTGCCGCATTTAAGGCTTTGGTAAAATAACCGTTAGCCATTGCTGCAGGAATGCCAACCTCTCCACCCGGAAGGGTTAATTGGGCATTGCTATACTTTGCAATAGAACCTGCATAAAGCGCAGCTCTTGATTCCATAGCCAGGGCCGCAGCTTTTGTAGCCCTGCTCTGAATGGTTGCATTATCAGGAAGTACGGTTTTAATCGCTTCCAATTCGGCAATCACAAAATCATAAATTTCTGATTCCTTTGCCCTCGGATATTGCAGGGAACTTGGATCTCCGCTATAATCATAGGCCAGGGGAACAGTAATCAAAGGCACACCGCCCATTCTTTTTACCATCTCGAAGTATACACCAGCCCTTATAAAACGCGCCTCTGCTAAAAAGCGATCGCGGTCTTCGGCTTTTAAAGCTGTAGCTTCCTGCCCACGTTTAATAAACAGGTTCAGGTCGTTTACCAGCCTATAAACATTTATATCCCAGTATCTCCATGAGTCGTATCCATATTCCAGATTCTGGTGGCGAAAATAATCACCGCTTGCTGAGCCAAAACCTTCATCAAAATCGGCAAAAAGCCACCACGATTCGATTCGTTGAAAATCAGGGAAACGATCGTACAGATCGCCAACTACGGTAAGCACCAGGTTAGGATCTTTCCACACCGCATCAATCGGAAGGGTACTCGTCGGCTGCTTATCTAAAAATTCGGAATCTTTTTTACATGACTGCGCAAAGCTTAAACATGCAATGGCAGCAAATGCGTATATATATTTTTTCATTTGATTAGTCTTTTTCATGTTATAGCGATAATTTAAGACCGATGTTAAAGAACTTGTTCTGTGGATATTGCAATCCATTATCGTCTGCAATTTCAGGGTCTACACCGTAATCTTTCAGGTTATCGATAGAGAACAGGTTATACCCGTTAACATATACCCTTGCATTCTGGATCTTGATTTTTTCTGCCCAGCTTTTTGGCAAGGTATAGCCGATCTCAAGTGTACGCGCCCTCAGGTATCGCACGTTGTGCAACCAGAAAGTCGAATTTCTAGTGTTGTTACTATGATCGCGATCATTAAAACGGATTGCAGGATATTTACCAGCCACCCAGGGGCTGTTCAGGTCATAAAGATTAGTACGGTGCCAACTGTCATCAGCAAAATTCTGCAGTAAGGCACCTCCGTTCTGGAATGCCCAGCGTTGCTCCCAGTTCTGGTTCCAGGAATACATGGCACCGCCAGAAAAATCGGCGGTAAAATCGAAGTTTTTATAAGAACCGCCAATGGTAAATCCAAAACCTACATTTGGTTGCCCTCCAGTAGTATAACCTATCGGTCTTTCATCTAAACCATCAATAATACCATCGCCATTCTGATCCTTGTAAATTAAATCGCCAGGCAATAAAGAACGGTTACCTTTCCCATCAATATTTACCTTGTAGTTATTGATCTCATCGACATTCTGAAATTGACCGGTTACTTCGTAACCCCAAAAAATATCGGCATATCTATCCGTACCATTACTTCTGTAATTCTCCCATGAGTTGCCAAAACGTGGCTTATATCTTTCCAAAAGTTTCTTTCTGCTAATGGAAATGTTTCCACCAACATTGTAGTTAAACTCACCGATTTTATCTCTGTAGTTTAAGGAGAATTCACCTCCAAACTGTGCATCGCTTTCCAGGTTTTCAACATTTAAAGGGTATCCCAGTTCAATTGGAACAATTACGTCGTTTTTAATGGCCGGTAAACCAGTACGTTTCCTATAAAAATAATCTGCTGTTCCGGAAAGTTTACTACCGAACATCGAAAAATCTAAACCGATGTCGGTAATTTTGCTTTTAAACCAACTCAGGTTATTGATGATAGGACCTTTATCTCTTGAAGTGGTGATGTTTTTTCCATCCAATATCACGCTGCCCTGATTGTAGTTATAACCTGGGATATAAGCAAAAGGGTCAATACCTACATCATCATCCCCAAGCTGCCCGTAAGAGGCACGGAGTTTCAAATCGTTTAAGATATTGCTTTCGCCCAAAAGCGATTTCATAAATTTCTCTTGCGTAATTCTCCATCCGATAGATGCCGAAGGGAAATAACCTACACGTCTATCTGGCGCAAACTTCCATGAAGCATCTCTACGACCGGAAAGCTCCAGGTAATATTTATTATCGTAGTTGTAGTTTACCCTACCCACGTAACCAATACGGGCCTGTTCTTCCTGTATATCAGCAAAATCCTGCCCATCCATATCCGCAAACTGCAGTACAGGCAAAATATTAGTCTGTGGTACAGCGTGTTGAAAGGTATAGGTTCTAAAACGATCTAAACGCTCGGCTACAAATACAGCACCTACGGTATGTTTGCCAAAAGTGCGGTTATAATTGGCCTGAAGCTGATAGGTATTGGTATATACTTTTTCGTTTCTACGCTCTCTATATGGATTTGAACTTCCTACTTTTTCTTCGTAAATACCCGTTTCTGGATGATAAGTATATACATTATAGGTATACTCATGCCCGTTGATTACGTTATCGGCGATGTAATAAGAATATAAACCTTTTATCTCCAACCCTTTTATCGGTGTTTCGTAAGAGGCTGATAAATTGGTTTGTAAAACCCTCCAGTCTGATTTCCAGTAACCGCTTAATGCTTTGCTCTGCACGGCAAACTGCTCGGTATTGTGCCCAATATCATTTGGATAGTTTGGATTGCCATTGGCATAAGCTTGTTCAGTAGGTCTGTTTCTCAATAAAGCAAAACGGGCAGCCCAGTAATCATCTCCACCCGGTACACCTGGCTGGTCGCGGCTTTCGATACGGCCATTGATGAGCATACCCACCTTAAAACGGTCGGTTATTTTAGCTTCAATATTGCTCTGGATATTGGTCCGGTTAAAATCGAATTCCCTTGCTGTTCCAAACACGCCCTTCTGATCTAAACGCGTAGCAGAAAAGTAATAATTTACTCGATCACTTCCACCCGAAGCACTTAAATTTACTGAAGTTTGTGGCGCGTTTGGCGCAATGATAATGTCTTTCCAGTTCTGGCTCTGATAGCCATATTCTGTACCAGCTTTCCATTTATCCAATTCGGCCTGGGTAATACTCGTTGCGCCGTTCTGGTTCATTTCTGCAGTTGCCTGCCCCACTTTCCATTGGTAAGCATCAGTAGTTTCTGGAAAACGTACCCAGTTCTGCCAGCCCGTATACGCATCAACACTAAAGGTATTGCGGGTACTGTTCTTTCCCCTTTTGGTGGTAACCAAAATTACACCGTTTGATGCCCTGCTACCATAAATAGCAGCCGATGCATCTTTAAGCACACTGATGCTTTCGATATCGTTAGGTGAGATATTATTGAACTGGCCGGCATCTTGCTGAATACCATCGATAACATAGAGCGGATTACCCATGTTACGGATCTGAATATTGGCGCTCGCACCAGGTCTTCCGTCAGGCATCCTGAAAGATACACCGGGTAACTTTCCTGCTAAACCTGTACTCACGGTAGAACCGCCATGTACTTTTTCAATATCTTTGCTACTGATTGATGAAATAGCGCCTGTAATGGCTTCCTTTTTCTGTGTATTGTAGCCCACTACAATAACTTCCGATAAATCATTATTAGATGGCTTAAGCTGAACGCTGATTTGAGTACGGCCAGCCAATGCTACTTCCTGATTAATATAACCCACATAAATAAAGATCAGCGTGGCGTTTTTATCTGCTACCTGAATCTTGAATTTTCCATTGCCATCGGTAGTTACTCCTGTATTGGTACCTTTAACTTTAATACTGGCACCAACAACCGTTTCGCCCTTTTCGTCAGTTACTGTTCCGGTAACGGCAGTTTGCTCCTGGGCACTGAGCTGAAAGGAAAGTAAGATTAGGGTGATGGAAGTAAAAATAACGGAGAGGACTTTGCGTTTCAAAAATATTCTTTGAAGCAAGTACCAATCCAAGCGTACAAAGCCGCCATAAGAGAATAAACTTCTTTTCATATTAGGTTAGGTATTTGGTTAGTTAAAGAAGTAAATGGATTTAGTTCTATTTAATTCTTATCCAAAGATTCGGTTTTTAGCTATTGAGAGGGATACGCATTTGTATCAATCTTTCTTCATTTTGTCTCGATTTGTAACTAAGGAGTCTGTTTAGACACGGAGACTCAGAAACACGGAAAATGCCGCTCAATCCGTGATCTTGAGTTCGTCTCAAGATCTTAATGGCAACGGATTAGCATGATAGATACTGACCACGTAGTAGCTACAAGACAATTGAAAATAATATTTCTACTTGTAACAAGTTCAGTATGACGACTCTGAGTATCGTCATCTCGACCGTAGTGGAGAGATCTTTTAATATAGTCCAAAGATCTCTCCATTCCGTTGCACTACAGTCGAGATGACGACCTTTCTATGGAATCTACCTTTCGAGGAAGCAATCTTGCAATGATGTAGCGCTATTGAAATCAGATTTCGCAGTTTTTTACGCTGGGTTTTTGCGTTAGGGATTGTAAGGATTCAGTACCGATCCTTCATCGGTACCGGAGCGAAGCGCAGCCCTGCAAAGCCCGACCTTTGCGCAGCTTAGGTAACGCCCAAATTAGTCTGCAATTGGCAGTTTACAGTTTTCAGGTCTATAACAAAGAGTAATACTCAGATTAGATTGCAATTAGCAATTGACAGTTTTCAGGTCTATAAAAACTGAGTTTCTTAAATCTTTAAGGCTTTCCCAAATAAAATGGAATCTGTCTCAATCTTTCTACTTATCCGCTCAAATTCAATTTAGCCCGAAAGCAAAGCATTTCTTTAATATATTTGATGCAGCTGACCAAGATATCTTGAAAAAACTCTTCATCTTTTTATGTCTTCTGTTTTCGGTCCACCTGCTGTGGGGGCAACCTTACTATTTCAGGCATTACCAGGTAGAAAACGGACTTTCTAACAATACGGCCTTTTGTAGTGTACAGGATGGAAACGGCTTTATGTGGTTTGGCACAAAAGATGGTTTAAACCGGTTTGATGGTTATTCTTTTAAAACCTATCGTCACGATCCGGATCAGGCTGGCAGTTTAGGCAACGATTTAATCTACGCGCTCCACCACGACCAGGAACAAACACTCTGGGTGGGTACAAACAACGGTGTGTACCAATACAATCCTGCAAAAGAAAGTTTCACTATCATTAAAGAAACCAAAGGGATGCGCATAATTGATCTGGCCAGCGATCAGCGTGGAAATTTATGGATCTTATCTTCATTCAAAATATACTTATATCAAAAGCGTACTAAGAAAATACAGGCTTTTACCCATAATGCACCTTTCGATGCCTCATTGGTAACGGTTTTAAAAGATAGTAGTGTATGGATCAGTACCGGAAAGGGAACCCTCGAAAAATACAATCCCAAAGAGAACAATTTTCAACGCTTTAATATCAACGGTAAAAATGCCAAAACCGAATATGGCTGGGTATCGAGAATTGCCGAAACCGAAAATGGGAATTTATTGGTCGGCACCACCAATCAAGGTGTTAAACTCTTTAATCCGGTTACCTTGACATCGAAAAATATACTCAGGTTAAACGACGACCAAACGCCAATTTTTGTACGGGACATCAAAAAAACAGGCGCTCATGAGTTTTGGATTGCCACAGAATCGGGCATTTACATTTATAATGATGAAAGTGGAGCAATTATCCACATTAAAAAACAATACAATAACGATTATTCTTTAAGTGATAATGCCGTTTACACCATTTGCCTTGACCGCGAAGGCGGGGTTTGGACGGGCACCTATTTTGGCGGTGTAAATTACTATTCGAGCCATACTTCACTCTTTACCAAATACTTTCCTCAAAAAGGTACAAATTCTATTAGTGGAAGTGATGTAAGGGAAATTACCCGAGATGGTAACGGAAATTTCTGGATCGGTACGGAAGATGCCGGGCTGAACAAACTTGACGCAAAAACAGGGATATTTAAACACTTTTTACCCGACGGAAAACCTGGAAGCATTGCCTATTCCAATATCCACGGTTTATTGGTTGACGGCAACAAACTATGGGTTGGTACTTTCGAACATGGATTAGATGTTTTGGACCTGAAAACAGAAAAAGTAATCAAACATTATCAGGCAGGTGTTGGAAATGCTTTACGCACCAACTTTATTGTTACCTTCTGTAAAACACGATCTGGTGAAATTTTAGTTGGAACCATTAATGGTATTTACCGTTATAACCGAAAACGCGATGATTTTGAACCTATTGCCGGCCTCCCCTTTATTTTTTACTATTCGGTTATCGAAGACAGCAAGGGTAATATCTGGGCAGGTAGCTTTAACGATGGTTTATTTCAGTTTAACTTATCCAAACCAGGTTATGTGAACTACCGAAATAGCCCTAGAGATGCGAAAAGTTTAAGCCTTAACACCGTAAATAGTGTTTTTGAAGATAGCAAACAGCAGATTTGGATAACCACTGATGGTGGCGGGCTTTGCCGGTTTGATCAGAAAACACATCAGTTTAATCGTTACGGCATAAAAAATGGTTTTCCCAGCAATTACCTTTTCCGGATTGAAGAAGATGCTGTAAACAAGTTTTGGATTAGCAGTACCAGGGGGCTTATCCATTTTGACCCCAACACAGGTCTCAGCAAAACCTATTCTAAAGCCAACGGATTACTTACCGATCAGTTCAACTACAGCTCTGCCTATCAGGATGAGGATGGCCGAACCTATTTTGGGAGCGTAAAAGGATTGGTCAGCTTCAATCCCGCAAACCTAAAGGCAACTTCGTACGAAACCCCTGTATTTTTAACGGGCTTTCAAATCAACAGTTCAGAAATCGGTTTAAATGGGGCGGATTCTATTTCTGATCAATCGATCGTTTATGCCAATACCATCGAACTTAACTATAACCAATCTTCTTTTAGTATCGATTTTGCGGCCTTAAGCTATCTATCGCCCGAAATGACAGAGTATGCTTATAAAATGACAGGGCTTTATAAAAACTGGGAATATTTAAAAACCAACAGGAAGGTTTATTTCACCAAACTTGCCCCCGGGAATTATATTTTTGAAGTAAAAGCATTGGTAGAAGGAAGTAGTACATGGAGCACCAAAAATGTTAAACTCCTGATCAAAATCCGGCCTCCTTTTTACCTTAGTCCAATTGCTTATCTGCTTTATCTGATCGCTGCAGGCGGAATTATTTTCTTCCTGGTGAGAAGTTACCACCGAAAAATTGCGTTAAAAAACAGCCGGCGCATGGAAGTTTTCGAGCATGAAAAACAAAAAGAAGTGTATCAGGCGAAAATTGAATTCTTTACCAATGTTGCCCACGAAATCAGAACACCGCTCACATTGATTATCGGCCCGATGGAGAAACTGATTAAACAGGCTGATGCTGTGCCCGCAATAGAAAAGAATTTACGGATTATGGGGCGAAACACGGATAGGTTGCTCAAATTGACCAATCAGTTACTGGATTTCAGAAAAACCGAAACCAGTGAGTTTTCCTTAAACTTTGTAAAGGCCGACATTTCTGAAATCCTAAAAGACGTATTTTTACAGTTTCAACCTGCGGCAGAACAGGCAGACATTAAATATGACCTTCATATACCCGAAAAAAAGCTCCATGCTTATATCGATGTAGAGGCCTTTTACAAAATGACCAGCAATTTGATAGACAATGCCATTAAATATGGAAAAACCACTGTACAAATCAACTTATCCTTACAGGAAGGTGACAAGTTTGCGGTGATAGTTAAAAACGACGGCAAAAGAATCCCTATTGAAATTAAAGACAAGATATTTGAACCTTTTTTTAGGGGCAAAGAAACAGAAATAAAGGCAGGAACCGGAATAGGTTTATCGATTTCAAAATCACTTGCTCAACTGCATAGCGGGGAGCTTTATTTAGATTTTAATGATCGTGATTTTAATATATTTGTATTAGAACTGCCTATCCATCAACTTATAGAATTTAACCTGAACGGAAAATGGAAGAAATTGTAGGCACGCTTACCATAAAAGATACTGAAGATATGGAAAGATCTGTAGTGTTATTGGTTGATGATAATGAAGACATCCTTGATTTCATTTCAGATGATTTGGAAGATAAATACCATGTTCTACAGGCCAGGAATGGCATAGAAGCGTTAGAAATATTACAACATGAAATTGTACAACTCATTATTAGTGATGTGATGATGCCCGAAATGGACGGTTTCGAGTTTTGTGCGAAAGTCAAGTCTACTTTAGAATTCAGCCATATCCCCGTTATCTTGCTTACCGCAAAAAATTCATTACAATCTAAAATTGAAGGTTTAGAGCTGGGTGCCGATGCTTATGTTGAAAAACCCTTTTCACCCGAATTCTTACAGGTACAGATTTCCAGTCTGATTAAAAACAGGAACAAGATTAAAGAATATTTCTCCAGTTCTCCCCTCCTTCACCTTAAAAGTATTGCCTATTCTAAAGCGGATGAGTTGTTTTTGGAAAAATTACAAGATACGATTAACAAAAGCATCAGCGATCAGGATCTGGATGTAGAGCATCTGGCAGAAAAGATGAATATGAGCCGGCCAACCTTATACCGGAAAATTAAATCTATTTCTAACCTCAGTCCAAACGAACTGATTAATTTGGCAAGGCTAAAAAAAGCTGCCGAGCTTTTAAATGAAGGGGTACTAAAAATTTATGAAATCTCAGAAATGGTTGGTTATAGCTCTCAATCACACTTTGGAAGAAACTTTGCCAAACAGTTCGGCATGTCGCCTACCGACTATGTAAACAGTAAAACTGTAGAGAAAAAAAAGCCTTAAAATCAAATAGTTAAGCATTGTTATTTTCTTTATTTTTCCGTAAATTGTCATAACCAAAATATAGAAGTTATGAACATGCTTAAGAAAATCCAGCACTGGGGCGATCACCATCACCCAAAATGGTTAGACTATTTTAGAATCTTATTAGGCCTTATTTTAATTTGGAAGGGTATTGATTTTTACATCAATATGCAAGCCTTTAGTAATTTAATGAGGGGCGCTTTCTTAGGCACAGCCGTGAGCATTAGCTTACTGGCACACCTGATTATTATGTTACACCTTATTGGGGGCTTAGCCATTACCCTAGGCACACATACACGCGTATTTTGCCTGGTTAATTTACCCATACTGATTGGGGCGGTATTCTTTGTTAATATTTCTGGGGGTATTTTTAAACCCTATTCAGAATTTTGGTTTTCGGCCTCCGTATTAATCGGATTGGTTTGTTTTGCAATTGAGGGAAATGGAATATTATCTGTAGATCGAGAAAAAGTTTACCCCAAACAGGCACTTTAACGTAATAGATATTGATCAAAAACTTTATTAAATGGCTCGAATCTGCCCTTTAATAAAGTTTTTTGCTTTTTTTTCGTCTGCTAACTAAATGATTAGCAACGTTTATAATATTTTTTAAAAAATTTAATTAAAAATCATTTGCAGTTTTGCTTCAACTTCGTACTTTTGCGGCGGAGAGTTGGCAGAAGGATCAAGCAAAAAAGTTGGGGAGTTGAAAAGTTTATTTAATTTTGTTCAACATTATTATTTTGGACACCTCGATACTATCTTTTATACTCCCTGAAGGCTTAACCGAATACTTTGAACTTGATAGGTTTGAAGTTACTGAAGGCTCTTATCATATTTATCTTTTAGAAAAAAACATTCATCCTGAGGAATATTCAGGTGAGAAATTGATTTCTAAAGGCTTTTTCGATGAAATTACCGTTCGTGACTTTCCCTTACGTGGCAAGCCTTGTTTTTTGAAGGTAAAGCGGCGCAAGTGGCAAAACCTCCATACCAAAAAGATTGTTTACAGGGATTGGAATCTGGTTGCCGATGGTACTAAGATGACTACTGAGTTTGCATTTTTTTTTGAAAAGCTATTTGGATTCAAGCCCAATAAGCTGTAAAACTCTAGGTCATTTCTTTGGAGTAGATGGCAAACGCCTTGAGGAACAATATGCTAGCCATCTGAGTGGATTTACAGATTGGGATCAGTTGGAACATGCGGAGAACTGGCTTCTTTTTCCTGAGAATCTGGGAGAATATCTTTCCATAGATGAAACCAGCCTCTCTCAGGGAGAGTTGTATACCGTTCTGACCAATAAGGCTGCAAAAGGTAAAAAAGGTGCCCTGGTTGCCATTATTAAAGGAACTGAAAGCGAATCGGTTATCAAAATCCTCTCCCGGATCCAGGTAGGCTTGCGCAGAAAAGTGAAAGAAGTTACTCTTGATCTTGCTCCAACAATGTCGCGGATAGTTAAACGGTGCTTTGCTAATGCAGAACTGGTTTCCGATCGGTTCCACGTACAGCAGCTGGCTACCGAAGGCGTCCAGGAAATAAGGATAAGACACAGATGGGAGGCCATCGAACAGGAAAACAAGGAACTGGAGCTGGCCAAGACTGTAAAAAAACGCTGGGTGCCGGAATTGCTGGGAAATGGTGATACAGTAAAACAATTGCTGGCAAGAAGCAGATATTTACTGTTCAAACGGGAGGCTAACTGGACCCCGTCACAATCACACCGGGCAGAGCTATTGTTCAGCTTGTACCCTGATCTGGAACAGGCTTATAAATTAAGTCAGGGCTTGTCCATTATACTCAGTACATCCAAAGACAGAATAGTTGCTTTTAAAAGACTGGCAATTTGGTATAATCAGGTAGAAGCCGCTGGATTCAAGTCGTTTAACACCATTTCAAGAACGATACAGAACAACTATGAAACCATATTAAACTACTTTACAAATAGGAGTACCAAT
>NZ_SJSO01000019.1 GCF_004331735.1 Pedobacter psychrodurus | reverse complement strand
AGCCACCTTCAAGAATATCATCATGTTCCAATCGCTTGTTCGATAGCATACGATAGAAGGCAGCTTTTAAGGAATGGGTTGGAGCTAACCGATTGATGACTGCTGTTCCCGAAGATAATAAATCTGACAAACAATTTTCTAATCTAACTGCAATACGACTATCTGATAAAAAACCTTTATAAACACCTGAATAACAATGATCTAACATCATTAAAGATACAAAAAATAAACCACAAATAATTGATAATCAGATCGTTATAATATGTTTTCTATAAATAAATGTGTGTAAAGATTAGCTTTTCAAGGGAGCAGGGGGACGAATTAATCGAGAAGAAAATAAACTCTAGGCATTTTGAATTCATCAAGGAGGCTGTCCCCCTTTGAAGGGGGCAAGGGGGATGAAGAAGATAATTACACTACTTCAAACAATTTTCCGTTAGATTAATCAATGAATAAAAAACTTTTAATACGCAATTGGATAACTTAGCCAATATTGATAAAAATACTTTGAAGGCCACCGGACAAACTGTTCTAGAAACCATTTATAGAGAAAAATAAGTGGTCTTAATGTGTAATTGTTAATTACTTTTGAAACCATACACCAAAGAAAATTTTATATTCGCCAAACATATTATCTTAATTAATAATGAAACAATTATTTTCAACTGCAATAGCCTCGCTTTTAGCCTTAGGTGCTTTTGCCCAAAAAAGCGACGGTACAACCAAATCTTTAGTAAATGCTGAGAAGGATTTTGCTAAGTCAATTGCCAAAAATGGAGATAAAGAAGCTTTTATAGACTATTCATCAACGAGCACTTTAGTGTTCAGACCAAATCCTGTTAATGCCAAAACGTTTTACGCGGGTAAAGCAAATGCTGAGAACGATGTAACATGGACACCAAACCTGGCAAAAGTATCACGTAGTGGTGATTTAGGTTTCACTACTGGACCATATGAAGTTAGTACTTCAGAGAAAAAATACGGTCAATACTTATCGATATGGAAACCAGAAAATGGAAGATGGAAATTAGCCATTGATTTAGGAACGGAAAGCAATAAACCTTTAACTAAAGTTAGCCCACAGTTTATTGAACCAAAAGATCATGTTGCACCAAAGTTCTTAAATGAAAGAGAAATTAAGGCTGGGAAAGATATTATCTTAACAACCGAGAAAACATTAAATACTTTGTTAAAAACGCATGGAATTGCTGCATTTGGTGGCTTTTTAACTAATGATGCACGTTTGCTTTTCCCAGGTAACGAAGCCATTGATGGAAAAGGAAAAATTATTGCATTCTACAATGGAATGATCAGCAAAATTAATTTGAAAACAACCGGAGTAGATAAGGCAATCGGAAGCGATTTAGCCTATACCTACGGTGTTGCTACAATCGATTATAAAGCCGATTTACGCGAAAGCTTTAACTATGTTTTCGTTTATGAAAAAGCAGCCGATGCAAGCTGGAATTTAATTGTACAAGCCTTTGTACCAGCAGAAAGATAAATAACAAAATGTGAATTAAAGAGGGCTTTCCATAAAAAGAAGCCCTTTTTTTATTTCGGACCTTGCTTTACCAGCAATTGCTTTCGGTTTAGCCCCGATCCGATAGCTATCGGATGAAACGGCATCCTGAAGCGTAGCGAAGAGATACAACGGAAAGCAGGAACAAACATTAAATAGATGCACGGTTTTTGCGCTCCAAAAAATAATTACCACTAATAAAACTATTCATTTTACGTTTAAAATTCATGCATAAAAAATTACTTCTGTTATCAGCTGTCGCTTTATTATCCGTTAATGTTTCGGCTCAAAAAAAGAAATTCGATGTACAGGGCAAAGCTGGTGCACGCGGAATTATGCCCGAAAATACCATCGAAGGCATGTTAAAAGCTATCGATTTAGGTGTTACCACTTTAGAAATGGATGCCGTAATTTCGAAAGATAAGCAAGTGGTGCTTTCGCAAGAACCTTATTTTAACAATGAGATTTCTTTGCAACCCAATGGGAAGCCGATTACGCTAAAAGATCAGAAGAATTATAACATCTACAAGATGGATTATGATGAGATTAAAAAGTTTGATGTAGGTAGCAAAGTTCACGCCCGCTTTCCTGGACAGATGAAGTTTAAAGCTTACAAACCACTGCTTTCTGAAACAATAGATGCGGTTGAGGCTTATGTTAAAGAACACAAACTTGCTAAAGCTGTATATAGCATCGAAACGAAAACAATTAAAAAGGGCGACAATGAATTTCATCCAGAGCCTGCAGAATTTGTAGAACTGATTATGGAGGTAATTAATTCGAAAAAACTTGCCAAAAGGGTAATTATCGAATCTTTTGATATGCGTACGCTACAATATCTGCACGAGAAATACCCAAAAGTACAAACCTCATTATTGATTGATGAAAAAGAACCGTTTGAGGATTATATTGAGAAACTAGGATTTAAACCGACCATTTACAGTCCTTACTCGGTATTGGTAGGTAAAGGTTTGGTAGACCGCTGCCACGAAATGGGCATCAAAATTATCCCTTGGACGGTTAATACAGTTAAGGAGGTGAATTATTTTATGAGTTTAGGAGTAGATGGGATCATAACTGATTTTCCAAACATTATGGGCCAGCTTAAATAAGTGATATAAGCGGCATAAAAAAAGCGTCCCGATTTTATATCTGGACGCTTTTTACGCTTTATAACTGGAAACTACCTAGTGGTGCGCTTCTGGTTTTTCGTGCGCTGCTTCAGTTTTTTCATGATGAGCAGATGCTTCTTCGTGGTTAAAGATTGGTCTGGTGAAATAAACAACCAATAATAAAACCAGAATCCATGCAGTTAATGGTAAAGCCCAAATGCCTTTTGTTTGCTGAACCGGTGCGTGTGAATCGTGAGCTGACATATCGAATATTTTTGATTTAAAGATTTATGCTTTGTAATTGTGCGGTAAAGATAGTAACAAAATTAAAATAACAAGGGCAATTTGGTGAATTGTATTTTAAGATTAACCCGCTAGGTAAAAAGGATAAAAGGCATTGCCTTTTATCCCTGTAAGTCGTAAATCATTGTTTTTGTACTATTCATTTTGCTTTTAATGCGGTTTTGGTGCTCCTGTAAAGTGCTTTGCTCTTCCTGAGCAGCATTAAACAGTTCTGCCTTCTTGAAATAGTTTGCCGCTTCTGCAAAATTTTGCTGTTGCTCGGCATGTAGCCCTAAACATTCGTAAATATGCGCTTCGTAAACACCAGGTACGAGCAAAGCCTTTTCTGCAACCTGTTTTACCAATTGGTGCATTTTGAGTGTAATAACGAGTTGTAGGTAAGGTTTGTAAACCTCGGGGAAATCAGCATCCAACTCGATACAACGTTTGTAGTAGTAACCTGCAGTTTTATAATCTTTAAAATGGTTCTGATAAATATCCCCCAACTGAAAATAAGCTCTTGCATAATCAGGGTCGAAAACAATAATTTCGTTAAAATACTGAAGTGCTTTGGGTAATTCGCCCCAGTGCAATTCTTCAATGGCCTGTAGATATTTTTCTTCTACAGTAGTATAAATGTCCATAACGGATATAATTAATTTTGATAAGCAGTTAAGTGCTTAGCAAATGCGTAATAAATGGTTTTTAAATTTTGGTTTTTATTGAGCCGGAGCCTAAAAACCGAGCTAAGGGTTGGGAAGGAAATTTATGTCAATACCCAAGCCCTTTATGCCACAAGACGGGCTAAAGCTTAATTGTTGGATATGTAGTTGACGTAGCATTTCTGTAAATTTTGATGCAAAGATATTTATTTTCAGTGAATTGCAAATTATTTTTCTTCGTTGGCTGAGGAATTGAATTTAATTAAAGCATTTTTAATCTGCCTCCTATGCCTTAAAATATGAACAATGGCATGTTCGAGCATTTGTTCTACATCGTATTGCTGCCCCCATTTTGTACTTATTTTCCTGGACTGATCAAGCTCTTCCACTGTAATGCTTGGATTTCTGCTGAAGAATTCCTCATTGTATTTCAAAGCTTCTTGCAGCTTCGAAATATATGGCATTACCCCATCAAATTTTAATCGCTCTGGCCTAACGGTTTCCAGTCCGATAGAATTTTCGATATAAACAGCATAACTGAACATAGAAGCGATTACATGCGTTAAAATAGTTTGAATGGAGATACAATCGGGATTTGAACTTTCTGGTTCGATGGCTTTAGTTAGTTGATACTGGCTAATTGGTTCGATTATCGCAATCAGTTCGTTAACCGTCTTTTTATATTCATCCATCAATGCAGCTATAGCACCGGTTAGATTATTAATCTCCATTGCTTATTTTTGAAATGGTTTTTCCTGCTGATTTGCTTGGTTTATCCATATCGTTGATAGCAAATGCAACAGCAGCTTGGATCAATGCTTTTAATTTATCATTTCTATAATCTGATACTTTTTCAATAGGAATATGCCTGATTAATTTTCCTGTTCCCTGCAACAGAGCATGAGGATCGTTAATTAATGTACCCTTATTAAAACCAAGATTAAGGTGATTGGTATAAATCGGAATCATACAAAATGCGTCACTTAATTTCTCAGAAATGGAATATACTGAAGTTAAGGCATGTGTGTGGTAAAGCAGTTCGTTACTTTCTGGATGGATTTCGAGTATAAAATCCCTTAAGTCTTTATAAAGTTCGATTAAGTTACGCTCCTTAAATTTTAAAAAGTGTAAAAAATCTGAATGTATTTCACGATTACCATTCATTCGTTTCTCTGAATATTTATACGAATATAGCTTGTAGAGTTAACTTTAATAGCAAAGAGGCAAGAAAGTCCTCAATTCTTGCATTAATCTTTCTAATATTTTGATTTTGTGTTGGTCGAGATTTGCAATCTCGACCTGCTGTATTGTGGATTTGTAATCCACTAATAGAAGGGTCGAAATCCTTGGTTCATGAGACGGGATTGCAAATCCCGACTAACGGAAATTACAAATCCCACTTAAGAGAAACTACAATAAATCTTTAATGATTTTCTCGATTGATAAGCCTTCAGCTTCTGCACGGTAGTTACGTACGATACGGTGACGTAAAATAGGCTCAGCTACAGCTTTAACATCTTCAATATCTGGAGAGTATTTTCCCGTTACCGCAGCATGGCATTTTGCACCCAACACTAAAAACTGCGAGGCACGCGGACCAGCACCCCAGCTGATGTATTTGTTAACCGCATCAGTAGCAAACTCACTATTCGGACGGGTTTTAGCTGCTAATTTTACTGCATATTCTAAAACATTATCGGTAATAGGAATATCGCGGATTAGTTTCTGGAAATATTGAATGTCATCTGCGTGGATAATTTTCTGCAGTTGAACGGTTTTATTGCTTGTGGTGTTTTTTACGATGTTCAATTCATCTGCAAAGGCAGGATAATTTAATTGAATGTTGAACATGAAACGATCTAATTGAGCTTCGGGTAGGGGATAAGTTCCTTCTTGTTCAATAGGGTTTTGTGTGGCCAAAACAAAAAATGGTTTTGGTAGAATATGGGTCTGACCAGCTGCGGTAACCGATTTCTCCTGCATGGCTTCTAATAAAGCTGCCTGGGTTTTTGGCGGTGTACGGTTAATCTCATCAGCCAGGATAATATTAGAAAAAACAGGCCCTTTTATAAATTTAAAGTGCCTGTCTTCTCCTAAAATCTCTGCACCAATAATATCGCTTGGCATTAAATCTGGTGTAAACTGGATCCGGTTAAAATCGAGGTCTAAAACAGAAGCTACCGTTTGTACAAGTAAAGTTTTGGCTAATCCGGGTACGCCAACCAACAGACAGTGTCCGTTGCTAAAAATGGCGATTAAAACAGATTTTATGATGTCATCTTGTCCAACTACTACTTTGCTTATTTCGGCTTTAATGTTGTTGAAAGATTGATGAAGTGCATCAACAGCTTCTACTTCGTTCTTATATTGCATTGGTGTTATTTTGCGGCGGTGGTTTTAGTCCAAATTTTTAATTCATCACAGGTATTAAACTCGTCGTCGATTTTAATGTAAGTGCTTTCGCGACGTTTTTCAAACCATTCGCTTAAAGTACGATTAATTTTATCGCTTTGTGCCGCGTCTCTGATTTTTGGAAAATCTTGCGCTAAGTTTGCTTTGTGCGGTGGTATTTTAGATTTTAAATATAAAATGCGGTAGCCTTGTTTTCCATCAGCTGCAGTAAATAAATCAGGTTTAGAAATACCGCCAGTTTTCATGCTATCAATTACTAAAAATACCGAAGGATCTAATTTATCAACAGGGATAAAAGTACTTCTTGCCTGAACATTTTCGGCATTAAGCATCATACCGCCATTGTATTTACTTTCTTTGTTATCAGAATAAAGGTTTGCTGCAGCAGCGAAGCTTAATTTTTTACCGATAATATTATTGTAAATACTATCTGCATGCAATTTTAAACGTGTTAAGGCTTCTGGTGTGGTTTTAGGCATAATTAAAATATGTCTAACGTGCACTTGCTCACCTCTACGCTCTAATACCTGTAAAAAGTGGAAACCGTAATCTGTTTCGAACACTGGCGAAATTTCTCCCGCTTTCAGTTTAAACGCCCAAGCAGTAAATTCTTTAACCATGGTGTTCCTGTCGATAAAACCGTAATCACCACCATCGGCAGCAGAACCTGGATCTTCAGAATAAGTTTTTGCTAAAACACCCATATCCTCACCACTTTTAACCCTTAAACGAAGGGCTTCAATTTTATCGCGGAATTTCTGTTTTTCTGCCCTGGTTAACTGCGGATTTAAAATTACTTCACCAACTTCAACTTCGGTGTTAAATTGTGGGATGCTATCACCCAAAGATTTGAAATATTTTTCAACCTCCATTGGCGTAACATTAATGTTTTCGGTGATTTTTTGTTGCATTTTCTGTGCAATCAATTCATCTTTTACTGATGGTCTGATTTCATCTTTGTACTGTAATACCGATTTGTTTAAGAACTGCTCTAAGCGCTCTTGGCCACCGGCACGTTGCATGCTGTAACGCATACGCTTGTTTACTTCATCATCAACGGCACCGTCTTCAACCATTACCGAATCAATTTCGGCCTGTTGTTTAAGCAGTTTTTGGGTTAAGGTTTGTTGTAATATTTTACATTTAATCTCATTGTTAGGCTGGTTGCCCTGATAAAGATATTGAGTGTATTGTTGGTTTAAATCTGATAGCAGGATAATATTATTTCCTACAACAGCAGCAACTTTATCTACGGTATGCTTTTGAGCGAAACTGTTTAAAAACAGGCAAATTAAAGCGGTTGCTACTAAAAAAACTTTCTTCATTCTATTTGTTATATTTTGCAAATTTAATACTTATGATCAAAAAATCAGGTTGGTTATAACTTAGCAAGCTTTTTCAACTCGTTTTCATTAATTTTGATCTGATATTTTTGTTTCAGGCCTTTTAGCCATTTTTCTTCTAAGCTTAATTGATAATCGGCAATTACCTCTCCTCTAACTTCGCTTAAGGGTTTATTGTAATTTTGTTGGTTTTTAGTGTAAAATTCAGTTATCGCCTGCTCGTCTTCCTGCGCTTTGTTCCATATTTTTTGTTCAGAAACATTGAACATTAAAACCCCTTCACGGTATTCATTCAATAAGAAATCGTGATCTTTGCTACTGACTCCAGCTTTTTTATGTGTGGCCAATGCATTTTCATAGGTCTTAATTTCTTCCTGGTAATTGGCATTTTTATCCAATCCCATGTCTCGGGCATCTAAAACTTTAAGTTTAAAATTTATGTACAAGTTTAAATATGCCTGTAAAGTATCATACGCAGCACTAACGTTTCCGTTATGGCTTTTTTTGTATGCCCACATAAATTCTTTGGCACTTATTGATTTACCATTTATCACAGCAACGTTTTGTGCAAACGAAACGCTATAAATAAAGCTGAAAACAAATAGGCAATAAGCTTTCCTCACGCAGAGCACTCTATAAATTTTAAGGGATAAAAGTAACAATTAGCGACGCTATTATAAGATATTTAACTAATTTTAACAGAAATTATTATCCAGCAAAAATACGAATGGAAAACCAGGTTACCAACAATGCGAATGCTTTACGTTTATTTTTTACTGAAGAGATTTTTCTGGTAAAGGATGAAAGCGTTGAAATTCTGCCTTTACGTAATCCAGAGCCAGTTTTGGCTGTTGAAAATGTTTCCGTTACCGAAGTAAAAGAACCTGTTTTAAAACCAGAAATAACACAAATTCCTGGAATTAATCCTACAAATATGCCTAAAGTTTATACGCAAGGTCCTGAAATTCCGCATATTGTGGCCGAACCAGCACCTGAAAAAACGTTTAAATTTTTAGGAGGAAATAAAAAATCAGTACTGATTTTAGTTAACGATCATGAGCATGATGTAAGTACTGAACAGGGCAGGGAACTGTTGCGGAAAATTGTTAAAGCCGTAGATTTAGGTACACCCGATTTTGCTATTCTAAATTACTCAAATTATAGGGGAACAGATTTTGCAGAATTGCATCAGTTTTTTAAACCTGCCATTATGTTATCTTTTGGCGTAGAGATTGCCGACTTGAGACTGGACCTTACCTGGCAGAATGAAATCATCGTTCACGAAACCACCAGGATTATTTTTGCCCCTAATCTTCATCATCTGGATAGTGATTTAACTGCTAAGAAAATGCTTTGGGCACACCTTCAGAAAATTAAATAGCCGCTTTGCGAGCGTATCAAGTATTGAGAATTAAATATCAAGTGCTGAGATATGGCATTTTAATTTGGCTCCAAAAACCTTAAACCCTACACCTTAAACCTTTTACCTTCCCTAAAATGAAAAAACTTGTATTTGCGACTAATAATCAACATAAAACTGAAGAAATACGCTCAGCCCTTGAAGGTAAATATGAGGTTCTGAATCTAGAAGACATTGGTTGTTTGGTTGATATTCCTGAAACTGCTGAAACTTTTGAAGGAAATGCATCTTTAAAAAGCAGCTATGTAGTGGAGCATTTTAATTTAGATTGTTTTGCAGATGATAGCGGTTTAGAAATAGAAGCTTTAAATAACGAACCGGGCGTTTATTCTGCAAGATATTCAGGAAGCCGTGATAGCTTAGAAAATATTCAGCTTGTTTTAAAGAAACTTGAAGGAAACACCAATAGAAAAGCAAGGTTTAAAACGGTGATCTCCTTAATGCAAAGTGGCCAGAACCATATTTTTGAAGGTATAATTGAAGGAACAATCAGGACAGGATTATCGGGATTGAAGGGTTTCGGTTACGATCCTATTTTTCAGCCAGATGGCTATGATATTACCTTTGCCGAAATGGATATTGCCGAGAAGAATAAAATTAGCCACCGGGCCATCGCACTTAAAAAGATGATGGGTTTTTTGAAGGGAAAATTATAAAAATCTTTTTTTCTTTTTGCTACTTTGCCGATTGTCTATAAAGGTTACGATTTCTAAAATTTCTTTTTTTGGTTTAATACGGTAAACAACTGATATGTGTGGAATAATAAAACCTATATGTGTATTCTTTGTTTTATATGTTTTTCTAGAAATTAATGGTTCCTCAGATATTGTTTCGAGATAGGTAAATACCCTTGTGATGAATTTTTTTACTTCTACTTCTGTCCAATTTTCTTTTAGATAATCAATATTTCTTTGGAAAGTTTCGCCAGCTTTTTTAGACCAAATAATATCCATTAAACACTAAACCTTTTTTTTGCCTCTTCATGGCTAAAACTTTCACCCCGATCAAGTTGGCTTATTCCTTCGAGAATGTCGTCTTGTTGGCGGCTGTTTAATCCATCAAACCAATCAAAATCTCTTGCAGTAATTAGTGATTTAATATCTCTGATTAAACTTTCATCATCCGAATTAATGATTTGTTGAAGCACACTTAGTTTTTCTGATTGTAAATCCATAAATAAATTTAACCATTAATTTAGTGAATAACAAAAACTACATTTTACCAGCTGCCTTTTTCACCTGAACAGAATCTTTTTTAAATTGAACTGAATCCTTTTTCGGTAAAATCGGTTTAATGCCAAAATTAGCAGTGTCTGCTGGTTTAGCTTGTGGCAATTTCTTATTCAGGTTTAAACTGTCTTTTCCCAATATGATTTTCGGTTTAACTGCAGGTGCCGTTGTTGATGGTTTAGTTGCTGGACTTGTCGTTTTAGCGCCAGCTACAGTTTTACCTGCAACTGCTTTTGCCTTTACTTTGGGTTTAGGTTTGCCCGAAGAGCCTATCGCATCTTTTTTTGATTTTGGGCGTTCGGTAGGTTTCCACGAAAATCCCTTTAATACATGATCTTTTGCAATCGTATTTTCAGGATTTAAGGCTCCTTCTATTCCTTTAATATAAACAATCTCCTCAATTGCATTTTCCTTATCCTTAAATATGAATTTTATCCTGCTACTCAGGGTTTGGTTCATTTCTTTATACACCTTTGTGCTATCATCCTGGGTATAATAAATACTTTCGGCATTGCCATCCACATAGAGGTTCTTAAATTTCCCATCCTTAAAGAAACCAGTCATTAACCTTCCTTTTATTTGGTTAAACTTTAACGAATCTTTTGGTGTATTTACTAAAAATGCATTTCTAAATGCCTGTAAATTATTTAGTTTTTTATTCTTGAACTGAACAAATATGGTATCGCCAACCTGTTGAGAGCCTTCCGACCAGATGATCGGATTACTGTAGCAACGTAAAGTAGAATCGGCACTGGTATAAAACAGACTATCGGTTTTGGCCTGTATGTTCGTTTTAAAAATCTTAACGCCGTGGTAAGCTTTAATGATTCGGGTTTGAACAGTGTCAGCTGGGTTAAACTTGGCAGTATCAGTCTTTAATGCACCGGGTTTTAAGTTTCCCAGAACTTTTGTTAAACTATCTTTAATGCCAGATTTTGTTATCTTCTTTTGCAAGCTATCGATTTTAGTTTTCGATACGCCCTTTATTATCGAATTGGTCTTGTCAGCCAGCTTTTTCAGACTCTCAGTTTTAAGTTTAGGCAGATTTTTGATAATGGAATCAGCCTTGTTCTTTAAAAGATTATTTTTCTGTAAACTATCGAGGTTAACCTTGGATAGATCTTTGCCAAGTGAATCAACTTTCGATTTTAAGCTATCGATACTTTTGTCTTTCAGGTTAAGCGGATCTTCCGTTACCGCATCGCCCTTATTTTTTTTCTTCCTATCAGCCCGGCTTATTTTTGCCGTATTGCGTTTATTCCTATCTTCTTTTGGGGTACTTGGGTTTTCTGGTTTCTCCTTTGCTTCGGTTTTTTCTTTTTTCTCACCAGTTTCTTCATCGTCCTCTCCAACCTGGTTATCAGCTTTGATGGAAATTTTAGGTACTAATTTTAGGGTTTTTTGCAATACCATTTGGGTTTCTAAGGTATCAGCGCCCATCCACAAACTATCAGGTCTTTTTTTATTCTTTACCATTACCGAATCTTCGGTACCTATTCCTAAATAGGCATTTCTGGTAACCAACGTCCGCTGATCTAGTTTATAGTAATAACCTAAGTCGCCGAACATTTTCATTTTATCTTTCGTGTCAGAGAAAACAATGTTTTTTACAGCCTTACCAATGCCTTTTTTCCCATAATAATACAAGCTATCACCTTTTAAAGATCTTGTACCTTGTGTATAAAGATTTTTCTTTCCAAAAAAGGCATCCTCTGTCATGGTATTATACTGACCGTTTTCGGTGTAAAGATTATCGTCTTTTCCTTTGATATTGGTTGGCCCGTAAAAAAAAGTCCATTTACTTTGCGTGTTGTAGCTCATGGTATCCGACTTTATGGTCGACTGTGGTGTAACTACAACTACGTCATATTTAAAATAAGCATCGTTCGAGTTGCTAAAATAATAGCCATTTTTACTGGTTAGTGTTACTTCTTTATTTACAATTTTACCTCCGCTGGTATAAGTTCCTATCTTGCTTAGGGTATTGTAATCTAAAATATTGGTCGTTAAGATCGAAGTAGGATCGATCATCTTCACATTTCCAGTTAAATGTGCGTGTTTTTTATTCCCGTCATACTCCAGTTGATCTGAATAAATATCTGTTGTAAGCTGGTTGATATGAACGTTTTTAAAAGCTTCGAAATAGTTTCGTTCGCTATAAAATACAGCGCTATCGCAGGTTAGTGTTGCATTATCTTGTTGGAAAACAGGGTTCCGTAAATAACTAACCTTATTTTTAACATCCCCGGTTATTTTAGAAAACGAAACGATTTTAATCTTCGAGGCGGGTTGCTGACCGAATAAAAATACTGGACTGATTAAAATGAATAAAAAGACAAATAGTTTTTGCACACTACAAAGTTAGTTTTTTGTTCCGAACGTTCGGAATACCAGTTAAAATTAAATATTTTTGGTGGATGTTACCCGTAAAACAATTTCAGGATTTTATTGACCAGCAACAGCTGTTTGTGCGGGCTAACAAGATTCTTTTGGCCGTAAGCGGAGGAAAAGATTCGGTATTAATGTTGCATTTGTTTAAAGCAATAGGCATTGATGTTGGTGTGGCACATTGTAATTTTAATTTACGGGCTGATGAAGCACAACGTGATGAAGGTTTTGTTGCGCTTTTGGCCAAAAATTTAGGATTACCTTTTTATGTAACGCATTTTGATACCAAAAAATATGCTGCTGAAAATAAAATTTCTACCCAGATGGCAGCGCGCGACCTGCGTTATAACTGGTTCGAAGAAATTAGAGACAAAGAAGGCTACGATTATATTGCTTTGGCGCAGCACCAGAACGATGCGGTAGAAACCGTACTCATTAACCTTACCCGTGGCACAGGCATAAGCGGATTGCATGGCATTTTACCTAAACGTGATTTACTGATCAGACCCTTATTATTTTTAAACCGACAGCAAATTGATGAAATTGTAAAGGTTAATCATATAGATTTTGTAGAAGACAGTTCGAACGCAAGCACGAATTATACCCGCAATAAAATTAGGTTAGCAGTTGTTCCGCAACTTCAGGAGATTAATCCAAATCTCGAAAAAACTTTTGCAGAAAACATTTCCCGCTTTGCGGAATTAGAGACTTTTTTAAATGTACAGGTTCAAAAACTTACAAATAGAATTCTAAATAAAAGGATTGATGGCGTTTATATCCCCTTAGAAGAGATTGCTAAATTAAATCCACAAAAACTGTTGCTTTATGAGTTGCTTAAACCTTTTAATTTTGGCGAAAATGTGGTGCAGGAAATTTTAGACAGTTTAAAAGCCTTAAGTGGGACGCATTTTTTTAGCTCGACGCATCAGGCCATTATTAATAGAGGTGATCTGGTTATTGTTGAGAAAAACACCTCGATGACTTCCAACCAGTTTATCCATCCAACAACAGAAAACATTGCTTTTGCCAATGATGAAATTTCATTGACGTTTACGCATGAAATAAAATTCGAAATTAATTTGAATAAGGCGTACGTAAATGCTGATAAATTAATTTTTCCTTTGGTATTAAGGAATTGGCAAAATGGTGATAAGTTTATCCCGCTGGGTATGCGTAACCCCAAAAAAGTGAGCGATTATTTTATCGACGAGAAAGTTCCTCTACATTTAAAAAGCACTACACCGATTTTGGTTAACGGAAATGGTGAAATTGTTTGGATTGCAGGTATGCGGCAGGATAACCGATATAAATTAACTACAGCAACAAAAAAAGTTGCTATATTCGAACTCAAAATTAAATAAGTGGAAAGCAAATACGCCTATATCGAAAAACAGTACATCGGCCGTGATTATGTTCGTATTTTCATTCGGTTGATTATGGCTGCGTTCTGTTTTGCTGCCTACGTTTATGAACGCGATCGTGACAATACGCAAGACCTGTTCCTCGTGGTAGGTTTCGGGATCATCGGTGTTTCTATGCTTTTGCTTTTTCTTATTCAGTACAAAATTGTGGTAGATAATGGCAGCATGACTTTGGATGGCCTTTGGACAACCAAACGCGTTAAGATTGATCTGAACAGTATTGTTGATGTGCGTAAGGCAACCTATAGCCGTTATTTTTTCAATAATCCTGTTTACAACCTGCATACGAAAGGTACAATCCGTTTTTATTCATCAGGTAAAGATGCTGTTGTATTAACCGATCGTGATGGTTTAGAATATTTTATTGGTACGCAAAGACCAAATGAACTTTTCCTCGTAATTAAAGAGGAAATGAGAAATCTCAAATAATAATTCCCCTTTATTCTTCCAGATAATCTCTACTCAATATCTCGTCTTTTTTATTGCAATAGGCCGACACGCATTATAGATTAAAATCGGGTACATTTGCTGGTAACAACAATACATTTACAATGAAGATAGGAATTGTTTGCTACCCCACTTTTGGTGGTAGTGGAGTAGTTGCAACAGAGCTTGGTAAGGCACTTGCTAACGAGGGTCATCAGGTTCACTTTATTACTTACAGTCAGCCTGCCAGGCTCGATTTCTTTTCGGCTAACCTGTTTTACCACGAGGTTTCGGTAAGGGATTATCCACTTTTCGATTATGCACCATATGAATCGGCTTTGGCCAGCAAAGTGGTTGATGTTGTCCGTTTTGAGCAGCTTGATGTGTTGCATGTTCATTATGCTATTCCACATGCTTCTGCGGCATTTATGGCCAAGCAGATTTTGGCAAGTTATGGCATCCACATTCCTGTGGTAACTACTTTGCACGGTACCGATATTACTTTGGTAGGCAAAGATCCAACTTATAAACCGGTAGTTACTTTTTCTATTAATCAAAGCGATGGTGTAACTACTGTGTCGGAAGATTTGAAAGAAGATACCTATAACCACTTTGAGATTACAAAAGAAATTAAGGTAATCCCAAATTTTATAGATTTTTCGCGATTCAGTTTGCAGGCAAAAGGTCACTTCAAAAAAGCAATTGCTCCAAATAACGAACGGATTTTAATCCACACCAGTAATTTCAGGAAAGTGAAACGTACGGCTGATGTGATTAGGATTTTCGAAAAAGTACAGGCAGTTATTCCATCCAAACTATTAATGGTAGGTGATGGACCTGAGCGTGCTTACGATGAACAACTTTGCAGATCGTTGAATATTTGTGAAAATGTAAGGTTTTTAGGTAAGCAAGATGCGGTAGAAGAAATCCTATCGGTTTCAGATCTCTTCTTAATGCCGTCAGAATCTGAAAGCTTCGGTTTGGCAGCATTAGAAGCAATGGCTTGTAAAGTACCAGCAATTACTACAAATGCCGGTGGTTTGCCTGAGCTAAATGTTGACGGATTTTGTGGCTATATGAGCAATGTTGGAGATGTAGATGCGATGGCAGCCCATGCCATTGAAATTTTAAAGGATGATGAAACCCTGAATCGTTTCAAAGAAAATGCTTTTGCGAGAGCGCAAGATTTTGACCTGAAAAAGATTCTCCCGGTTTATATCGACTATTACAAAGAAGTAATCGAAAAATCATTACAGGCTAAATATTGAAATTTAGTTTGAAATAAAGATTTATTTAGCCATTCGATATTTCGGGTGGCTTTTTTTGTGATGTATATTTGATACTTAATCTAAATTTATGCTCTATAAATTTTTAAAAAACGTATTTAAGAAAAAACCGTCTAATAAGCTTACTAAAAGTCAATACTGGAAAAAATTTGAACTCGTAGAATTATTTGATGATTTATTTAAAACGGAAACATTGTTAAAGGGTTTAATTCATGAAAATGTAGGTGGTGTTGAATTAGAAAAATTTACCGATCTGTTTGTTGAAGAACTTTATTATATCCATGGAGATAATGTTCCTGACTTTACAAGTATTATGGATCTGTTCAGGCCAACTGGCGAATGGAACTCTTTTTCATTTTTAAGAGGGAATCAGTTAGGCACAGATATTTATCGAAGGTCAGTTAGGTGGAAACGAAACCAAGGCTTTGAAGTGGGAGCCAAAGTATCATTAGAAGGAGAATTTGGTGTTGTATTAAACACTTACAATGAATTTTGTGGACTAATTTGTTGGGATACTGATGTTGAAAACGATACTGAAGATTGGACGGGTATGTTCGGGTCTTTTCAGGATATCGGAGGAGAGGTAATTGATCCAGATTATAAATTCAAATTTATCAATGATGATGGCTCAAAAAAATGAGCTGCTGAGAACACCTTAAAAAAGAAATACTTATCAAAAGTAAACTTTCTCAAAATCAAATGATTATAAATCGTATCTTTGCGGCTTGAAACGGTTTGGTAGATAAAAATTCCTAAAATCATTTCAACAAAATTAAAAAAGAGGTTATCCCAAATGAAGAAAATAGTTGATTACAGAAAGCTTTTGAGCGTAGATAAAAATGCTGAGTTAAAAGAGCTTAAATCTGTGTACCGTACATTGATGAAAGATTGTCACCCTGATAAATTTCAGCAGGAAGAAGAGAAATTAGATGCAGAAGCAAGAAGTAAAGAAATTATCGAAGCTTACCATTTCTTGGTAAGTATTGCGCCAGAAACACGTGAACAGAATATCGAAACGTACACGCAAACTACAACATTATCGAATATTCAGGATTTCGAATACAAACAACAGGTTTTAAACATCCAGTTTTTTGATGGTAGTGCTTACGAATATTTCGATGTGCCAAAAGCAATCTACGTGAAATTGGTTAACGCCGATTCTCCAGGTCGCTTTGCCCGTAGACATATATTTAATGAGTTTCCATATCGTAATGTTGCAAGGGTTGCAGAACCAGCATAATACGTGTGAGTAAAATATTTTAAATGGCCTCGATTTTAATTGGGGCCATTTTTTTATTCTTCAACGAAGCCGATTTTTCATTGGCTAAAGCAATCTTTATCGCAAGTTGGAAAGATTGCTTCGTCGTTCCTCCTCGCAATGACGACCGATTTTTGGAATCTATCATCGGTAACTTGTTTCAGTATCTATTATTGCTGAAACTAAATTTAATTACTAACTATCCAAATCAAGATACTCAGCCCATTGTAGTTCCTTAGGCAATATCTGATTGCTAAACTCTAAATGAATCACCCTTCTTTTTTGATTGTTAGTTGTTCTGCCTGAGCTGTGTAAAAGAAGTGGCTTCATAATCATCACGCTGCCACGCGCTACATTGCAGCTCAGTTCTTTTTCTATATTCCAATCAATATTCTCCGGACGGTAAATACCCTTACAGTGTGAGTTTGAGATCACTTTAAGTGCTCCATTCTGCTCGTTGGTTTCGTCGAGATGAATGCGGATGGTAAAATTGTTTTCAAGTATATCTAGCGGAGGCTGTACGGCAAATTGGTTGTGTTTGTTGGTGTAAGGGCCAAATCCTGGTATTTCTGCCTTTTGATTAACAGAAATGGTTAAATCCTGATGATAGGATACAAACCAGTTTGAAGTTTCGGGTTTGTCGAAATATATTGATTTAACAAGGAAATAATCTTTGCCAAAAACCTTTCTTATTATCTTTTTTAGTTTATCGTTAAAAATAAGATCGATAGTATCTGGAATCTCTTTTAAAAACTGGCGTATAGCAAAAAGGTCCTCCGATTTTCTAAAGGTTTCTTTTGTTGAATCCGTTTTGTTGATTGCAGCTAAAATTGCTTCAATTTCTTGATTCGTAAATATTTCCTCTATAATTGAAAAACCGACTTGTTGAATTTCTCTTTCCCTAGCAGCTAAATCCATCACCTCAATTATTCAACATGGGTTTAAAGCGGTTGTCTTTGTTCCTTAAATCTAAACCACCTTCATAAACAGACTTTAAATTAATCAAATAAAAACTCCAGCCGTTGTGGCAACCTAGTCGAATGTTTCTTTTTGCATTGTCATCCAAGGGAATGTTTTTTTGGGTCAACTCCACAATTACATATTCAAACTCTTCTTTGAGTTTAATATCAACCAAACATTCGCCTGCAAAAGTAAACTGAAGTTCATCTTTGCCATTGGCTTCGGTTATGCTTCCGTTTTCAATATCATCGTATAAATACCAGATCCATTTGTATTTATCGCCTTTCAGTACGTTTTGCGTTTTGTTGAGCAATACGCTATTCTCGTCAGAAAATTCTGATTCACTTAAAAACCATTTCTCAATTTCGCCGGCCTTTGTCCAGGCGTTATACAGGTCTTCAAGTTTTGCCTTAACGGCGATCTTGAGCGTGAATTTTGTCCAATCGAAGTTTTCCATTGGCTTAATTTTAGGTGATTAATTAAAAACCAAACAAACTGGTGCGCCAACATCAATGCGTTTACCACTATCGGTTAATTTGCCTGTGGTTTTATTTCGGTTAAAAATAACGATGTTGTTGGTGTATTGATGGCCGATCAATAGAAATTTTCCAGTCGGATCAATGCTGAAGTTTCTTGGTCCTTTACCGAGTGTACTTACCGTTTCGATAAATTTTAATTTTCCGGTAGGCAGAATTGAAAAAGCAGAAATGCTATTGGCATCGCCACGATTGGTTTCATAAAGAAATTTTCCATCAGCCGAAACATGGATATCAGCACCATCAACTTTTCCGGTAAAATCTTTTGGCGTAGTGCCAATCTCCTGGATTTTGGTTAAACTACCATTCGAATAAGCGAAAACGGTTATGCTTCCATTAAACTCGTGCGCTAAATAGGCGAATTTTCCATTTAGACTAAAAGTGATGTGCCTCGGGCCAGTGCCTGCATTAGTTTTAATTACCGACTTAATCGTTAATATTTTTTCTTTTGAGGTAGGCTTGTAGTTGTAAATATAAATTTGATCTTCGCCCAAGTCATTAACAATTAAATACTTGTGATCTGGAGTGAATTTAACCATATGTACGTGCGCACTTTCTTGTCTACCTTTAGGATCGATGCTTTTTCCAGTATGTATGATTGTTTGTAAAGCTTCGGTTAATGCTCCATCTGCTTTTCGTGCAAATACGGCCAAGCTGCCTCCGCTATAATTTGCCACGATTACATTTTTGGCATCAACGGTAATAAAACATGGATCGGCACCGTGACTGTCTACTTTATTTAAAAAAGTTAAACCACCGATTGCTGCGCTGTATTTAAAAGCGCTAACTGTACTTGTAGCTCCGGTTTCATTCACTACATAAACAAATTTCTGATCGGGAGAAAAGGCCAGATAACTCGGGTTAGCCGTATTTTTTGTGATGCTTTTTATCTTCGTGGCTGCAGTTGAGGTATTAAAGTTGTAAGTGTAGATTCCTTCGCTTTTTCCGGGTGCCGTATAAGTGCCAACGATGAGGTTGTAGTTGGCTTTTTGTGCAAATGTTAGCGTTGATAGTATAGAAAGTATGAACAATGAACTAATTTTTTTCATGAAAAATGATGTTGATTTTAACAAATATGAGGAATTAAAATGTAATTCGCCACGGAGGTAATGAAGGACACGGAAATTTATTCCCATTAGATAAATCGTCTTCGTCGTTCTTAATTTATTTCTGAATCTTACAATATATTTGCAACGAAGGTACAATGTGCTTAAACTATGCTTGGGTTTGTCAGTCTGAGCGTAGTCGAAGACATTTATGAGATTACTATAAAAACATTATCCTTGGACTATGCTACCATTGATGGATTCCAAAGAACGGTCGTCTTTCCCGCGCAGGCGGGAATCTTAATGCAACCTACAAACCCTACCAAGGTATTACGATTCCCAATCAACCCGATAGCTATCGGGTTGGGAATGATGATATCTCGCACCCTGTCATATCCTCCAGTGTTTTTCTGAAAAAATTGATTTTGACATCTTTTTAGCAAAGCAACAAAAAAGGCAACCATTGGTTGCCTCTTATATCTTATTTTATTAAATGTTTAATCTGGATCAATTCATGATCTTCAAGATAGCGCCATCTGCCACGAGGTAAATCTTTCTTGGTTAAATTGCCATATACCACACGGTCTAATTTTTCTACATTGTAACCCAGGTGTTCGAAAATACGGCGAACAATTCTGTTTTTACCGCTGTGGATCTGGATGCCGATTTCTTTTTTGGTTCCACCTGCAACGTAAGAAATGTTATCCGGTTTAATCAACCCATCTTCCAGTTCTAAACCAAAAGCAATTTTGTTTAAATCGCCTTGTGATAAAGCTTTATCCAGCTCAATATTGTAAATTTTAGTGATACCGTTTTTAGGATGTGATAATTTATCAGCTAAATCACCATCGTTTGTCATTAATAATAAGCCTGTGGTGTTGCGATCTAAGCGGCCAACGGGGTAAATACGTTCACGGCTCGCTTTGTCAACCAATTGCATTACCGTACGGCGTTCTTGTGGATCGTCGGTAGTGGTGATGTAATCTTTTGGTTTGTTTAATAAAACGTAAACTTTTTTCTCGCGTTTCAATAGCTCGCCATTATAACGTACTAAATCTTTCGCCGGATCAACCTTATGCCCTAATTCGGTAATAGCTTCTCCGTTTACGGTAATAATGCCGGCAGCAATTAGCTCATCGGCTTTACGGCGAGAGCAGATACCTGCATTTGAAATATATCTGTTTAGGCGAATTAAGCCTTTCTCTTCATTTGTTTTGCGGCCTTGAGCAATTACAGTCCGTTCTGGGCGGTTAAATTCTGTATCTCTTGGTTGGGCGTCCTCGCGTTTTCTAAACGGACGAGTGTCGCCTTCTTTTGGCTCTCTAGGTTTTACATCTCTTGAACTTCCAGCACTTGGCTTGAAATCATCAGATTTACCTCTGGATTTGTAATCTTTGTAACCACCTTCTCTAGGTTTGAAATCTCTCGATCCACCATCTTTCGATTTGAAATCGCGGTCGCCAGTTCTAGGTTTGTAATCTCTTGATCCGCCTTCTCTAGGTTTAAAGTCGCGGTCGCCAGTTCTCGGTTTAAAATCTCTCGAATCTCCATCCTTAGCTTTGAAATCGCGTTCTCCTGTTCTTGGCTTATAATCTCTTGCCCCACCTTCTCTTGGTTTAAAATCTCTGTCTCCTGTTCTCGGTTTGTAATCTCTTGATCCTCCCTCTCTCGATTTAAAATCACGATCTCCAGTTCTTGGCTTGTAATCTCTCGATCCACCTTCTCTGGGTTTGAAGCTACGGTCTTCTGATTTTGAGTTATTGTCTTTTGATTTAAATTCGCGGTCTCCAAATTTGAATCCCTTCGATTCTCCATCTTTCGATTTGAAATCACGGTCTCCTGTTCTTGGTCTGAAGTCTTTTTTGTCTCCGAAAGATTTTGATTTGAAATCTTTACCATCTGCGCTTCTAGGTTTGAAGCCGGCTTTTGAATCGGATGATTTTTTGAATTTGCTGTCTTTGTCGTCTGATCTTCTTCTATCAGACCCGGCCGAACTACTTCTGCCTTCTGTTTTCCGACTGCCTGATTTGGACTTGTCATCCCGACTGTTCCTGTTGTTTTTATTTATCATGATACGCTTTTAGCCACATTGAAAATGCGGGTTGCAAATTTATGGAAAATTGATGAACATAACAATTTTAAGAGCGGAAAAATTAGATAAAAAAATAGCCTCTAAAATAGGAAAATTCGCCTGAAAATCAAAATTTAAAATCCACGTTTAAAGCGCTTTAAGGGGCGATTTTGAGGGTTATTTTTGTAACTATTTGATAATGTGCTTATTATTTTTTAGCTTTGCCAACGTTTTTATATAAGTTCACCAAAAAAAGGAGGAAAATGTTAAAGAAACACATCGTACCATTTGCGGTAGTGGCAACACTATTTATCTTGGCAAAAGTGTTCGCTTACCAAATGCCCTTAGCACAAAAAAGTCTTTTAAAAGAAGAAAAATTAAACACTACAATACCCAAATCTGATAGTCTAAAAGTTCAGCGTGCGGAAAAGCCGCTATCTTTAATGGCACAGTTAAATTTTGCAGAAGAAACCCTGCCGTTAGGCGATAAAAAGGTAGAACGCAAAATGAAAAAAATCCTTGCAGCACACAGTTACGGAAATACACAAACCAATAAATTGCATGTAAAAGCAGCAAAATGGTTTCCTGTAATTGAGCCTATTCTCGCTGCGTACGGAATTCCCAATGATTTTAAGTATTTGGCTTTGGTCGAATCTGGAATGGCGGAAGGAGTTTCTCCCAAAGGTGCAGCAGGAATCTGGCAGTTTATGCCTGGCACAGCCCGTACCTATGGATTAAGAGTAAACGGAAATGTTGATGAACGCCATAATCTGCGTAAATCGACAATTGCTGCCTGCAAATACATTAAAGAAATGTATAAAGGTTTAGAAAGCTGGACATTGGTAGCTGCGGCTTACAATGTTGGCGACGGACGCCTGCGCAAGCAGATCAATAATCAAAATCAAGACAATTACTACAAAATGAAGCTAAACCGCGAAACCGGGGGCTATGTTTATAAAGTGATTTCTATGAAACAGATTATGGAACACCCGAAACGTTACGGTTACGAAAAACCGAGAGTATTATTGGCTTACAACGCCGAATAGTATAATTAAGATAAAGACAAGCATTTGGTAAGGCGTCCCGGTTTAAATCGGGACGTTTTTTTTTGAAAATGATTACACAGATTGTTGGATTACACAGATTTGTTTTTGCTAACCACTTTTTTTCTTGCCACGGAAGCACGGATTAACACGGAATAGTTTCACCATATAAGAGATGGAAGGTCATTTAAGCGCATGTGCGTCTAAATACATTAGTCATTATCATATGTTTTCATTGTTATCAAACACAAACTTGTCTGACCAGTGTTTTTCCTAAACCCTAAACCCTAAACCCTAAACCCTAAACCCTAAACCCTAAACCCTCCTACTAACTAAT
This sequence comes from Pedobacter psychrodurus, assembly GCF_004331735.1. Classification (GTDB taxonomy): domain Bacteria; phylum Bacteroidota; class Bacteroidia; order Sphingobacteriales; family Sphingobacteriaceae; genus Pedobacter; species Pedobacter psychrodurus. The sequence goes on along the minus strand of NZ_SJSO01000019.1, from coordinate 90,640 downwards.
GACCAATGAACGATTGAACTAATAAATCAATTTCCTTTCTTTGCATTATGTTCAAACTGCGCATCAATAAAATTATAAATCAACCTGGAGATAATATTACTTTTCAATTTGAGGAGGTAGACCAGCAATATCCAAAGTATTTAGCAGGTCAGTTTATTTCATTGATTTTTCAGGGAAAACATAAGGAAATAAGAAGGTCGTATTCTTTTAATAGCTCGCCTGATGTGGATGAACCCTTAGCGATTACCGTGAAACGCGTGGAGAATGGAGAGATTTCGAGATTTTTACACCATAAAACTTCCGTAAACGATATTCTCTTGGCACAAGAACCGCAGGGAATGTTCAGTTATGTGCCTGATGAAAATCTGGAACGTGATCTTTTTCTTTTCGCTGCGGGGGTTGGGATTACACCATTATTCTCGATTTTGAAAACGGCATTAGTGCGTGAGAAAAAATCGTTGGTTACACTGGTATATAGTAACCGATCGATGGAGGACGCGTTGTTTTATGATGAGCTGAACGAATGGCAAAAAAAATATCCTGAAAGGTTAAAGATTGTTTGGGTTTTTAGCAATAGTAAAAACTTAATGACGGCCAGACTGAATAAATTCTATATCGAGAAATTACTCAAAGAACATTTGCGTTTTGATCGTAATGATACACTGTTTTATAGCTGCGGACCGATCATTTACATGGATTTATGTCGGATTACCTTGCTGGGTATGGGTTTCGATATCAAACAGATTAAGAGAGAAACCTTCGTGTTGCCAGAAGATGAGGTGGATGAGGATGATGGTTCGGCAGAAAAGGTAGTAGATAAAAATACCTATTCGGTAGTTTTGAACTTTAGAGGAGAAACTTACCAGCTCGATGTGCCCTGGCCAAAAAGGATTTTAGACGTTGCGCTGGAAAATAAGATCAAACTTCCCTATAGCTGTCGTGGAGGAGTGTGTAGTACCTGTGTGGCCAATTGCACCAAAGGTGGCGTAAGGATGGATTATAACGAAGTGCTTACCGATGATGAGCTTGAAAGAGGAAGAGTTTTGGTTTGTACCGGGCACCCGACAGAGAATGGAACAACGATTGAATGGTAGTTTATCGGATATAATTCAATGGTCTATCTAACGCATAGGTTCTTGTCAATAACACCATTTCGAATTGAAATAATTGTTTCAAACTTTTCCCCATTCTGGTTTCAGCTTTATAAACTTAATCGAAAAAATTAAAAGCATATTAATATTGTGTCTTTCGAATATTTTAAGTTTTTGTATCATTTGATAAGCGGTCGTTATTTTCTCTAAAAATACAAAACCGTTATCTCATTTACAGCGTTTATGAGGTATGACGAGATTCTTTTTTACACTTATAATCTGCCTCTTCTGTTTACAATCATTTGCTCAAGATTCTGTTGCTGTAAAACGAGAGTTTGCCAATAAGGAGTACATCCATCTTTATAAAGAAAATGCCGACCTGGCTTACACAGCCCCTGGTGGAGAATTGGGTGCGCCATCGAAATATGTAATTAATGGTCGGCTTACTACTACTTATATGTTATTGGGTAGTTATAAATCGCCCATTGCATTTGCCATTATCCCTGATTTTACGGTACGTGTGCGGAAAGAATTTTCGGCTGCTGTACGTACACCGAGTTATCGCCTGGGTGGTGCGCTTTATGCGCGGTTAAATCCCGATCCTGAGCATTATAAATATGCAGAACTTGCTTTTGCCCACCATTCTAACGGACAAGATGTGTCGCCTTACAACCCTGATGGTACGATCAATACCCGTACAGGAAATTTCAATGCCAATTATTTAACCCTTTCTTACCGGTTCGGTAATCTAAAGCCAACCGGAGCAAATGAAAGCTATTATTCCTTAAACCACCGTGTTGGTTTGCAATGGTACAAATTCTTTAGGTATGAGCCTGCGCTTGATGAAGGTTTTGGATTTACCCGGTTATTGTATAGTTTCTCCTGGCGGAGATACGATGAAATTGAAAGAAATGCAAAAAATAAACAGAAAGATAAAACCGAAAAAGAAACCTGGCGTTTAAATACTGAAATTTCTTATGCGGTAAATAAAATTCCAGCAAGGAATTTAGCTAATATTCAGAAAAGACTAAATGCTGAAATTAATTTTAATTATAGCTTTCCCTTTATGCATAATGTGTTTCTGATGGCTGCAGTAGGCTATTATGGAGAAGATAATTACAATATCTATTTTCAGGATCATTATAGTTATGTGCGCCTTGGCTTATCATCTGGTTTCCTACGAAATAGAAGTCGACATTATGACAATTAATCCTTAATCAAGATTGGTTTTGACTTTCTTTTTGATAAAATTTTTAGCATTTTTGCGGATTGGAATTGTGCCTTTTTAAAGGCTCGATTTTGCCTCCAACTTTAAATATAATATGAGCAATAAATCTATCGACCTCGGCGAGCAAAAAGATGTAGAAGTATATGGTGCGAGGGTACATAATTTAAAGAATATAGATGTAAGTTTTCCGCGCAACCAGCTCGTTGTTATAACAGGTTTAAGTGGTAGCGGCAAATCTTCATTGGCTTTTGATACCATTTATGCGGAAGGACAGCGCCGTTATATGGAAACATTTAGCGCTTATAGCCGCCAGTTTATGGGAGGGATGGAACGCCCTGATGTAGATAAAGTTTCAGGACTAAGCCCGGTTATTGCTATTGAGCAAAAAACCACCAGCAAAAACCCGCGATCTACCGTAGGTACCATTACCGAGATTTACGATTTTATGCGTTTGCTTTATGCACGCGTTGCCGATGCCTATTCGTACAATACTGGCGAAAAGATGGAGCGCATGAGTGAAGATCAGATTCTACAGAATATCTTTAATAAATTTGATGGCGTAGCGGTAAATATCCTTGCACCTGTTGTAAAGGGTAGAAAGGGCCATTACCGTGAGCTTTTTGAGCAAATCCGTAAACAGGGTTATGTGAAGGTGCGTGTGGATGGAGAAATAAAGGATATTTCTGCTAAAATGCAGGTAGATCGTTATAAAATTCACGATATCGAAGTGGTGATCGATCGCTTGATTATTGATGTGAAGGATAAAAAACGCCTGCTGGATTCATTGCAGATTGCGATGAAGATGGGTAAAGGCGTAATTAAAATTAGCGATAAGGATAACAACGTTGCGCATTTTAGTAAGTTTTTAATGTGCCCAACCACAGGTATTTCTTACGATGAGCCTCAACCGAACAGTTTTTCGTTCAACTCGCCATATGGTGCCTGCGAACGTTGTGATGGTTTAGGTTATATCTTCGTAGTGGATAAAGAATCGGTGATACCGAATCCGAAACTGAGTATTTTAAACGGTGGCTTGGCGCCACTGGGCGAATATAGAGACATTTGGATGTTCCAGGTGTTAAAAGCCCTGGCTAAAAAATATAATTTTTCACTTTCTACCCCGATCGAAAAACTGGGTGATGAAGTGATCAATATTATCTTAAACGGTACACACGATCTGATCAATGTAGCTGTTGAGTATAATAAATGGAACGTTCAGAATTATAATATCACTTTCGATGGTATTATTAAAATGCTCGAAGAGCAGAATGAAAAAAGAGGGGAGGCTGCTGTTGATGATATGGAAACTTTCCGTAAACTGAAAACCTGCCCGGAATGTAATGGCGCTAGACTGAAAAAGGAGAGTCTGCATTTTAAGGTTGATGGTAAGAATATTTTCGAACTGTCATCAATGGATATTTTCAACCTGAACATTTGGTTCGAAAAAGTAGATGAGCGCCTTACTGACCGTCAGAATATTATTGCTAAGGAAATTTTAAAAGAGATTAAAGCACGGATTGGTTTCTTAACAGATGTGGGTTTAACCTATTTAACTTTAGATCGTACAGCCCGTACACTTTCTGGTGGCGAGGCGCAACGGATCCGTTTGGCTACACAGATCGGTTCGCAGTTGATGAACGTAATGTACATCCTCGATGAGCCAAGCATCGGTTTGCACCAGCGCGATAACGAACGTTTGATTAATGCACTTAAAAATCTTCGTGATCTTGGGAATACTGTTTTGGTGGTAGAGCACGATAAGGATATGATTCTGGAAGCCGACTGGGTAATTGATGTTGGTCCGGGTGCAGGTATTCATGGTGGAACGGTAGTGGCAGAAGGAACTGCTGCGCAGATCCTCAAATCGAAAACCCTAACAGCCGATTACCTGAACGGTAAAAGGAAAATTGAAACGCCAAAAGTTCGCAGAAAAGGTAATGGGCATAAATTATCGATTATTAAAGCCACCGGACATAATTTAAAAGAGGTTTCAGTAGATTTTCCTTTGGGTAAATTTATTGCGGTAACCGGAGTTTCAGGTAGTGGTAAATCGAGTTTGATTACCGAAACTTTGTATCCGATTTTAAATCATCATTTCTTCAGGGCAAAAAAACAGCCTTTGCCATACGAGAAAATTAATGGATTAAAAGAAATTGATAAGGTGATTGAAATTGATCAGGCGCCTATCGGTAGAACGCCACGTTCAAATCCTTCTACTTATACCGGAGTTTTCTCCGATATCAGAAACCTGTTTGTGCAGTTGCCCGAAGCAAAAATCCGCGGTTACAAACCAGGTCGTTTCTCTTTTAACGTAAAGGGCGGGCGTTGCGAAACCTGTCAAGGTGCAGGTTTGAAGGTAATCGAAATGAATTTCTTGCCTGATGTGCAGGTGCCTTGCGAAGAATGCGGTGGAAAAAGATATAACAGGGAAACTTTAGAGGTTCGTTTCCGCGGAAAATCGATTAGTGATGTGCTGGATATGAGTATTGAAGATGCTTGTAATTTCTTCGAAAATATCCCGATCATCTATAGAAAAATTAAGACTTTAAAAGATGTTGGTTTAGGTTATATCACTTTGGGGCAATCGTCGGTTACCTTATCGGGAGGAGAGGCGCAGCGTGTTAAGCTGGCTACCGAGCTTTCTAAAAAAGATACCGGGAAAACCTTCTATATTTTAGATGAGCCTACCACTGGACTACATTTCGAAGATATTAATGTGCTTTTAGGCGTGCTACAAGAACTTGTTGATAAAGGGAATACCATTTTGGTAATCGAACATAATTTAGATGTGGTTAAAGTTGCCGATTGGGTGATCGATTTAGGTGAAGAAGGCGGCGCTGGCGGCGGAAGGATTTTGTTTGAAGGTACGCCTGAAGGTTTGATCCAGAATCCGATCAGTTTAACCGGAAAGTTTTTGAAAAAGGAGATGGATTGGGGGCTGGAGACCGAAAAGTCCGGAGCCAGTAGTCCGAAGTCCGAAGTCAAAGTGTCCAAGAAGAAGAAATAGTCTGAGGTTGGAGGTCAGAAAGGCCGAAGCCGCGGGTTTTAAGCGATCGTCACACTGAACTTGTTTCAGGGCCTTTATTTAATAGGATGAGCATGTGTAATAAATTGATTTGTCATCCTGAGGGTTAATTTATTTTATAAAAATCAATATAAATGACAGAAGAGTTTAGAGAGAAATAAATGGTCTCAGGTTGTCGTCATTTCGACTGAAGCACAGCGAAACGGAGAAATCTTTTAACATAGTTCAAAGATCTCTCCGCTGCGGTCGAGATGACGACCATCCGTCTGAATCTGTCAATGGTAGCCTTGTCGAAGGACCTGCTTAAAATTTGCCGTTAAGTGTTTCGACAAGCTCAACATGACATATTCAACCTAAAAATAACTTTGGAAATACACTCATGAATTCATAACCTAACCCAATCACCCATTTTCCATCATCCATTTTACATTATAAACATGCTTTTCACCGATACCCATACCCATTTATATTACGAGCAGGATGCTGAGAAACAAGCGCAACTAATGGAGCGCTGTTTTGAGAACGACGTGAACCGTTTGTTTTTACCAAATGTTGATGTGAAATCGATTGCCATGATTGATGACCTGGTGGCCAAATATCCTGCAAATTGTTTTGCAATGGCTGGTTTGCACCCTTGTGATGTGAAGGAAGATTATCTTGTCCAATTGGATGAAATCTACAACAGCATTTCCGGTCGGAAAATTTATGCCATTGGCGAAATCGGCATCGATCTGTACTGGGATAAAACCACATTGGCGATTCAGCAAGATGCCTTTCGTAAACAGATTGCCTGGGCAAAAGATTTAGGTTTGCCGATCGTAATTCATTGTCGTGAAGCTTTTGATGAAGTGTTTGAGTTATTAGAAAGTGAGCGAGATGAAAAATTACGAGGTATTTTCCATTGTTTTACAGGCAATGTAGCGCAGGCCAAACAGGCCATCGATCTAAATTTCTATTTAGGGATTGGTGGGGTGGTTACTTATAAAAAAGCTGGGCTCGATCTTGTATTGTCAGAAATTTCTTTGGCTAATGTGGTTTTAGAGACTGATTCACCCTATTTAGCCCCGGTTCCTTTTCGCGGCAAACCCAATGAGAGTAGTTATTTGATTTATATTGCACAAAAACTGGCCGATATTTATGGCGTTTCTATTGAAGAAATTGCAGAGGTAACCACGGAAAACTCGAAGAAAATTTTCGGGGTTTAAATGTTATTATTCTTACTCGACAAATTTTAGCGGTTCGTCATTCCCAACTTGATTGGGAATCGTAATGCAATAGCTTTAAGATTCCCGCATGCGCGGGAATGACGCTTAAATTTTAGATTCTGTCGTTGTGATTTTTATTTCAGCATCTTTCTTGCCGGATCCTGAAACAAATCCGATAGGTATCGGATCAGGATGACGACCACATTGTATTTCTTGTATTGTAAAATAGCGGCTTAAAATTTGCTATATTGGCAATATGTTAACGTTTTTTTGCTTTTTTGTTGTTAATTTGAGAATTCACTCGATCATTTGTAATTTTTTAGTTTCTTTGCGGTGAGCAACCTTCACCCAACCAAATGACCAAAATACTTATAATTTATACCGGTGGTACCATCGGTATGGTTAACGATCCTATAAATGGGATGTTAATTCCATTTGATTTCGAGCAGATAAAAGAAAACGTTCCTGAATTAAATCGTTTAGATTACGATTTAGACGTGCATTCCTTCAATCCGGTATTGGATTCTTCGAACATGGATCCTGAAATATGGAAAACATTAGCAGAGCTTGTTTATCACAAATATGATCAGTACGATGGTTTTGTCATCCTTCATGGATCTGATACGATGGCTTTTACGGCATCGGCATTGAGCTTTATGCTCGAAAATTTGGCTAAACCTGTTGTTTTAACCGGATCGCAACTTCCAATTGGCGAAATCAGAACAGATGCTAAAGAGAATTTAATTACTGCTTTAGAAATTGCAGCTACCAAGGAAGATGGAATAGCATTATTTCCTGAGGTTTGCATTTATTTTGATTCCCAGCTATTTAGGGGCAATCGATCTATTAAATACAACAGCGAAAAATTCGAGGCTTTCCGTTCACCAAATTATCCGATACTTGCCGAAGCAGGTGTTCACTTGCAGTTTTACAGGAATTATATTCTTAAAACACCAAAAGGGGAATTGAAATTGCATACCAATTTTAATTCGAACATTGGGGTGCTGAAATTATACCCGGGTATAACCCCGCAAGCTGTTCAGGCGATTACAGATTCTAAAGTAGATGCCATTATTTTAGAAACTTTTGGCTCTGGTAATACCACAACCGCACAATGGTTTTTAGATAGTTTACGTCAGGCCATTTTGAATGGAAAAATTATTATCGACATTTCTCAATGTAAAAAAGGTTCGGTTCAGCTGGGCCGCTACGAAACCAGTAGAGAACTGTTAAAAATGGGCATTTTAAGCGGTTACGATTTAACATTCGAAGCTACGGTAACCAAATTAATGTTTGTAATGGGCTTAGGATTATCAATCGAAGAAAGCCGTAAGTTAATGGAAGAATCGCTTCGTGGAGAGTTGACGAAGGATTAATGTTTCCAGTGTTTTATAACAGTTTTTTAAGGAAATGAGCAGTTCTGCTCTTTTGGAGGTTTTCAGTCCCGCTCACGCTTCTGCCGATGAAGAATCGGCATCTCGCTTCGATCGGGTTTAGAGATGAAAGATAAATGCAATTGGCTAAATTTAGCAAGTTGCAGTATTTGATACCATGAAAGGAACAGATTTGTTAGATATCTGGCAGGTTTTTACGGTGGGTTTTGCGTTAGGGATTGGAAGGGTTTAGTGTCGATTAAGCATCTGCTTTTATTTATTACGGTATGCTTGCTTGTTTCACAGGTCTTCATCGGTACCGTAGCGAAGCGCAGCCCTGAAAAGCCCGACCCTTTCCCGATTCATCGGGATTAGGGTAACGCCCAAATCAATTACAGTTGACATTTTTCAGTTAGCAGTTTTGTATTACAGTAAGTAAAACTTCTGCAATTATGAGCAACATCATTTCGGTTATAAGTATTTAGCGTTATTTTTGCCAGTAAAGAGGTATAAGTTAAAGGGTTTAAGGCGTAAGGTTATGTCTTGATACTTGATACACAACAACTCGATACTTATTAAACATGAAAATAGAACAAATATATACAGGTTGCCTGGCAGAAGCCGCTTATTACATTGAAAGTGATGGCGAAGCTGCAATTATTGATCCGCTAAGAGAGGTTGGAACCTATTTAAAGAAAGCCGAAAAAGCAGGAGCAACCATAAAATATATTTTTGAAACGCATTTTCATGCCGATTTTGTTTCTGGCCATGTAGATCTGGCAGAGAAATCTGGTGCCGAAATTATCTATGGACCAACTGCAAAAACCGAATTTAAATCGCACATTGCTAAAGATGGCGAGCAGTTTAGAATCGGAAAAGTAACCATTACGGTTTTACACACCCCAGGGCACACCTTAGAATCGACCACTTACCTGTTAACCGATGAAAATGGAAAAGATCATTGTATTTTTAGTGGCGATACCTTATTTATTGGTGATGTTGGTCGCCCGGATTTAGCACAGAAAGGCCATTTAACGATGGAAGATTTAGCAGGAATGCTTTACGATTCGCTGAATGAGAAAATAAAGCCTTTAGCTGATGATGTAATTGTTTACCCGGCTCATGGTGCTGGTTCTGCCTGTGGTAAAAGCATGAGTAAAGAAACTTTCGATACTTTGGGGCATCAGAAAGAAGTGAACTATGCCTTAAAAGCGTTAACAAAAGAGCAGTTTATTGCAGAAGTAACTGATGGCATTATGCCGCCACCACAATATTTTGCTAAAAATGCAGCGATTAATAAAAGCGGTGTGGAAAGTATTGATGAGGTTTATGAGAAAGGTTTAAATGCTTTGACGCCTCAGCAATTTGAAGATACCGCAAACCAAACAGGAGCGATAATGCTCGATACTCGTGATCCACAGGTTTTTGCCAAAGGTTTTATTCCAAATTCGATCAATATTGGTCTTAACGGACAGTTTGCGCCTTGGGTTGGGGCTTTGATTACCGATTTACAGCAGCCCATTTTGTTAATTACTGATCAGGGCAAAGAAGAAGAAACCATTACCCGTTTAACCCGTGTTGGATACGATAGTACTATAGGTTATTTAGATGGTGGTTTTGAAAGATGGACGGATGCTGGTAAGGAAATCGACACTATTGAATCTATTTCGGCTGAAGCTTTTGAACAGGCCAGCCTTGATGGAGAAATTACCGCACTTGATGTGCGTAAACCTGGAGAGTATGAATCGGAACACCTTGAATTTACACTCAGTCGCCCGTTAGATTTTATTAACGACTGGACTGGCGAAATCAATCCAAAAGATACTTATTACATTCACTGTGCAGGTGGTTATCGCTCAATGATTGCAGCGTCAATTTTAAAATCGCGTGGAGTAGAAAATGTGATTGATATCGCTGGCGGTTACGGCGCAATTAAAAATACCGGTTTAAAAAGAACCGATTTCGCATGCCCAAGTAAAGCAATGAAAGTATAATAAACGCAAATTGTCACATTGAGCCTGTTGAAATGTAATGATGTGCTTCGACAGGCTCAGAATGACATCCTAAGAATATAACCAATTGGTAAATCAAAATCATTACGACGTATTAATTATCGGTGCCGGCCCAATAGGGATGGCTTGCGCAATTGAAGCCCAGAAAGCGAACTTAAGCTATGTAATTGTAGAGAAAGGTGCTTTGGTAAACAGCTTATTTAACTATCCGGTATTTATGACTTTCTTTTCTACTTCTCAAAAGTTAGAAATTGGGGGTGTACCTTTTGTAACCATCAGTCCGAAACCTAATAGAAATGAAGCGGTTGAGTATTACCGTCGCGTGGCCGAAAAATTTGATTTAAATATCCATCTTTTCGAAAGTGTAAAACAGGTTGTTAAAAAAGATCAACTTTTTGAAATAAATACTTCTAAAACCAGTTATACCGCTAAGAATGTAATTGTTGCCACAGGTTTTTATGACGTTCCTTTGTTGATGAACGTTCCTGGAGAAGATTTGCCCAAAGTAACGCATTATTACAAAGATCCGCATTTATACGCCTTTCAGCATGTAGTAGTGGTTGGCGCCAATAACTCTGGCGTAGATGCCGCTTTAGAAACTTACCGAAAAGGTGCAAATGTAACCATGGTTGTGCGCAGCGGCGATCTTGGCCCTCATGTGAAATATTGGGTGCGTCCTGATATTCAGAACAGGATTAATGAAGGAGAAATTAAAGCACTTTTCGACTCAGAATTGGTTGAAATAAGAGAAGGAGAGGTTGATGTCAAAACACCTGAAGGAATGAAAACCATACCGAACGATTTTGTAATCGCCATGACGGGTTATCAACCAGATTTTAGCATGCTGAGAAAATTCGGTATCGAATTGCCCGAAACACTCTGCCCGGTTTATAACGAAGAAACCATGGAGACCAACGTAAAAGGTTTGTATTTGGCTGGTGTAGTTTGCGGTGGATTGGATACGCACAAACTTTTTATCGAAAACTCGAGGGTGCATGCTGAAATGATCGTAAAGAATATTTTAGGTTAATGCCTTACGAAGTTTAGCCTGGGCCTGCACTAGGGTAACTTCGTAAGTCTTATCCAAGTTAAAACCTCTGAAATATTCTTCTTATTTTTGCCTTTCAGATTTCTAAAATTAATTATTCATGCTTTTTCCATATTTATAAGTCGCAAATAACATTAGTGAGATAACTGTAATTTGAAATAAGATTAGGTAATTGATCGGCGTTAAAAATATAGAAAGAAATCCTTCCTGTGGTAGAATGTTCGTTGTTGCCCTGTTATGAACTGATAATGGAGGATAGACCGTCCATCCATTTTTGCCGATCTCAGGTAAAAAAAGAAAAATAAAACTTACTTTAATGATGAGCGAACTGAAGCCTAAACCTAAAATTAAAAAGATAAATAATGGTAATCTTCGTTTGAAAGAATGTCTGCTTTCTTTGATGAAATAAATGGGGAAAGACGCTAAAACGAAAGAAAGCCAGATCAGGTAATATTGGTCTTTAATTACAAAATAGGTGTCATGAAGACTAATACCCAAGCCAAAGTTTCCTAAGATGATAACAAGTATGCCATATGATGCTACTGCACAGCCTAAAAGCCATGCTATTTCGATTAGTATAGGTTTAATTTTCATGATGAGCGAGATTTAGATTGGTATTTAATACCGTAGATATAAGATGGGATCGTCATTTCGAGCGGAGTGCAACGCAGTCGAGAAATCTGTCTAGATAGATCTCTCCATTTCGCTAAGCTTCAGTCGAGATGACGACTATTCTTTCAATTGATCAGTTGCTTTCAATGTACTTCCCACAAAACTTTCAATTGCCTTTTCTACGCTCGGTAAATCCTTCGAAGTAATATACGATCCCATTACATGATTATCTGCATTTGGTATGGCTTGCTTTCTTTTCAAGCTGTTTGGCGTACCCAGTTCATCGAACATTTTCAACATGGCGTCTACACGAACAACGGGATCTTGTTCGAGTTCATTTTTATAGTAATAGAGCATTAAAATAGGCTGCTTTACCTTTTGAAAAGTTGTTTTTACCATACTGCTCTCGATAAATTCTTCCAGTTCTACTAATGATTCTAGGCGGTAATTGGTGTACCAGTATTTTTTATATTCATCGGTGCGGTCGTCCACTTTACGTTCATCGCCGCCTACAACCTTTCTGGCAATTTGTAGCCCCCATGGATTGTTTAAAAGCCATGCGTTTTTATCATTAATGGCTACATTTGGTGATAACAAGATCAAACTGTTAATCTCAGGATAGGTTGCCGCTAATTTTAATGCTACAGTTCCACCTGTAGAAGTGCCCACTAAAATTACTTTTTTGCCTAATTTTTTGCCAATGGCATAAGCCTGTTTGCTGGTTTCCCAAAGGCGATCGGCGGTAAAATATTGCATGGGTGCAAGTGTATCAATGCCGTGATCGGCCAAACGGGCCAGATATAAATTGGCATTTAATCCTTTGGCTAAATTTAAATAGACCGGATTGCCTTCTGTTTTTGATGCCGAAAAACCATGTAGGTAAACAATGGCGTATTCAGTTTGCTGATGAAGGGTATCGGCCCAGATGATTTCGGCTTCATTGCCTGGTTTTATTTTATGCATCGATTCGATGCTGGCCACATAACGGTCTAAATCTTCCAGATCGGGAACTTGGGTCAGCTCTTCATTGTAAATCGGCTTTTTGGGTTTTGGGCCCAATAAATAACCTGCAACAATTAATGCCGAAAGGCCGATAAGTACTTTGTAGCGTTTTTTCATATAAGGCACCGAATATTGGTTTAAATGTAAAATTTGAAATTAAATAAAGCTAATATTTTTGCGAAATTAATTATCGTATGGAAGGGTTTTAGCCTGCAATACCCAGAATAATTAAACCTGATAGCGCCAAATAGCCCACAGCCCGAAGCATGAGGGCGAGGACTATAGGCAATAGCAGGACGGAAGATGTTAAGGATTACTGCCATTGCTTTTCAAATCCTTAATAATACGACTACACATTACCTTTTTATGGGAAATTAGCTTAAGTTTGCAATCAAAATTTTTCGACTTAATGCCGGGAATCGAACAGATAAAAATACCTATTGCTGCTGATATTAAAGCGTTTGAAAAAACCTTTAAAGAATCTATGCATAGCGACGCACCGTTGCTGGATAGGATTACCCATTATATTGTAAAGCAAAAAGGCAAACAAATGCGGCCGATGTTCGTGTTTTTTGCGGCTAAACTCTGCGGTGGAATTACAGAATCAACCCATCGTGGAGCTGCTTTGGTAGAGCTTTTACATACAGCTACTTTGGTGCATGATGATGTCGTAGATAATGCTTACGAGCGTCGAGGTTTTTTCTCTATCAATGCTTTATGGAAGAATAAGATTGCCGTTTTGGTTGGCGATTACCTGTTGGCTAAAGGATTGTTGCTTTCGGTAAACAATAATGAACACCGTTTGTTACAGATTGTATCGGAAGCGGTGAAACAGATGAGTGAGGGCGAACTGCTGCAGGTAGAAAAGGTGAGGAGGATGGATATTTCAGAAGAATTATATTTTGATGTGATCCGACAGAAAACAGCTTCTTTAATTGCTTCGTGTTGTGCTGCGGGTGCTGCTTCGGCAGGTGCGGATGATGAAACAATAGAAAAAATGCGTCTGTTTGGCGAAAAAGTTGGAATTGCTTTTCAGATTAAAGATGATACCTTCGATTTTGGAACAGATGATGTAGGAAAACCTTTGGGCATTGATATTAAAGAGAAGAAAGTAACGCTGCCTTTAATTTATGCACTGAATAAAGCCGAAAAAACTGAACGTAAAAAAATAATTAACCTGGTTAAAAATCACCAGGATGATCCGGTTAAAATTCAGCAGATCATCGATTTCGTAAATGCCCAAGAAGGTGTATATTACGCCAACCAGAAAATGCTGGATTACCAGAAAGAAGCATTTGATATTTTGCACAGTTTTGAGGCTGGCGAAGCACGAACTGGTTTAGAACAACTTGTACTGTACACCACTGAACGTAAAAAATAATGGGTAACGAATTACTTTTTAGCTTAGGTTTTCTTCTTTTTATTGTCCTGATTCTTGCTTTAGACCTTGGTCTCTTTAGCAGGAAAGAGCATGTAGTGAGCTTAAAACAAGCTGGAGTAATGAGTCTGATCATGGTGGCTTTGGCTATCGGTTTTTACTTTATTCTGTTAACCGAAGGGCACCAGCTCCATGGAATAAAGGATTTTGCACATCTTAAAGAAATTGTAATTAGCCATCAGCATCATATCAAGTTGGTTCCTGATGATTTTGAAGGAAGTTTAGCCGTTTATAAACAAAACCTCGGGCTAGAGTTTTTAACAGGTTATGTTATTGAATATGCCCTTTCGGTAGATAATATCTTTGTGATTGTACTCGTTTTTTCTGCTTTTGCCGTTGAAGAAAAATATTATCACCGTGTATTGTTTTGGGGTATTTTGGGTGCCATTATTATGCGTTTCATCTTCATTTTTGTTGGCGCAGCACTCATTACAAAATTCGCCTGGATACTATACGTGTTTGGTGCTTTCCTTGTTTTTACGGGTATAAAAATGTTCTTCAGTAAAGATGAAGATGATAAGATTGATCCGGAAAACCACCCTGTAGTAAAATGGGCTTCGAAAATATTTTCTATTCATCCTAAGTACGAGGGAAAAAAGTTTTTCGTAAAAATTAACCATAAAACACTGGTTACGCCATTGTTTTTGGTGCTGCTGATTGTTGAATTTACCGATTTGTTATTCGCGGTCGATTCTATTCCGGCTATTTTTGCGGTAACAAAAGATCCTTACATTGTATTTTTCTCTAATATTTTTGCCATCATGGGTTTACGTTCCATGTTCTTCCTGTTGGTAAATATCATCCATAAATTCCACTATTTAAAAACCGGATTAGCTGTATTATTGGCATTTATCGGGATAAAAATGTTGGGCCATACCTATTTGGAGAAATGGGGTTTCACTACCGAACATTCGTTAATCGTGATTCTGAGTATTTTGGTGATCAGTATTGTGGCTTCGCTGGCTTTCCCGAAGAAAAAGGCGCATGTTAAAGAGCAATAATCTTAATGGGGACTATTTTATAATGGTCGTCACCCTGAATTTATTTCAGGGTCTTAATGACAACAAATTGGCAGGATAGATACTGAAACAAGTTCAGTATGACGATTCGATTAATGAATGTTCTATAATGTTAGTTTGCTTGCGAAATTTAGTGCGCTAAGCAAAATATACGTTACAGCTAGCAATCTCTGGCTAAAATTTGTACTTTCAGCAGATAAACTAACTCTAATGAAATATCTTTTCTCTGCAGCGCTTCTTTGTACCACTTTATTTGTAAATGCCCAGGATAAATTCGGTGATGTTTTTGCCAAGATCAATACCGATGTACAGCAAAATTCAAAAGCTTATCAAACACTTAAATATGAAACCGAAACTATCGGTCATCGTTTAACAGGTTCTACAAACGGAGCAAAAGCAGAGCAGTATGCTTTCGATTTATTAAAATCTTACGGTTGTGAAGTGAAGTTTCAACCTTTCGAAGTAGAAAGTTGGGCAAGAAAAACAATCAGTGTAGAAATTGGTACTGATAAAAACAGTCTGACTAAAATGAAGGCTGTTACTTTAGCACATTCGCCAGTAAGTGCAGATGTTACTGGCGATATTGTAGATGCTGGTAATGGACTTGAAGCAGACTATCAGGCCAGTCCGGAGAAGTTTAAAGGTAAAATTGCCCTAATTTATCTAGGTGTATTGCCAGGTTCTCCGGCAGGAACCAAATCGTTGCACCGATCAGAGAAAACCGCTATTGCAACAAAATATGGTGTAATAGGTGTAATCATTATCAACACCGTAAAAGATGGCGTACTTTTAACCGGAACAGCTTCGGTAACGGGTAAATTGATTCCTATCCCTGCAATTTGTATTGGCTTAGAAGATGGTACCGCACTGAAAGAAAAAATTAAATCACGCCCGCAGATCGCGCACATTTCCATGACCAATTTCTCTGGTTTAATCAAAGCTAGAAACGTAGTGGCTACTTTTAAAGGGACAGAATGGCCTAAAGATAAAATTGTGGTCGGTGGACATTTAGATAGTTGGGATTTAGCAACCGGTGCAATCGACAATGGAATAGGTTCTTTCGCCATTATGGATATGGCACGTACCTTTAAAAAACTGAACTTAAAAACCAAACGTACCGTAGAGTTTGTGCTGTTTATGGGTGAGGAGCAAGGTTTGTTAGGCTCTAAAGCCTACATCGATCAGGCTAAGAAAGACCAAACATTAAACCAGGTTAAGTTTATGTTGAACTACGATATGACCAACGACCCTAAAGGTTTCTCTACATCAAGATCAGAAATGAAGGATCTGTTTACCTCGTGGGGAGCTGATATTGTGAAGATTGATACCGGTTTTAAAAACTTGTTTAATGCTGGTGCAGGTTTGCATAGCGATCATCAGCCGTTTATGTTAGAGGGGATTCCTACCGGCGGTGGTTTTGGTGGTAAACTGCCAAATAACTCCGGTCCTTTTTATCACTCAGATGGCGATAGTTTTAAACTGGTTGACGAGCAGGAACTGAAAAATACGGTGCGTTATAGTGCAATGTTAACCTACGCTTTGGCCAACACATCAAAAATTCCGGTAGGTGTTCAGGGTGAAGAGGAGCTAAGGGCTTTCTTAGAATCGCAGAACCTAAAAGAACCTTTAAGCATTGCTGGCGAGTGGAGGTGGAAATAATAATTTCATAGATTTTCTTATCTTTTTTCTTACGGGTTGATTACACTGATGTTAGGATTGCACAGATTTCTATAAGCTATCTTATTAGTTTAGTCTGTCATTCGGTAGATCGTCATTTCGACCGTAGCGTTCCAAAGGAACTCCTTCGGAGGAGGAATCTTTAATTAAACTTTTTTTAGGATTTTCTTGGCTTCGGTGCATTCGCTAACGTTGATAGATTCCGGTAGAGAAATCGTCATTGCTAGGAACGAAGCAATCTTAAAGCGCACGCTATTAGCGATCGCTGTAAGATTGCCTCATCCGATGAAAAATCGGCTTCGCAACGATACCTCGAGGCTATTCATCCCCTTAAAATCATGTCATTTATATTGATTTTATGCAATATTAACCTTGGAAATGATGAAATTTAGTGCTTTATGTGAATCGTCATTTCTACTGAGCTTACGTGCCACATTGAAACTACACTTAAATGTTACATGCCCATATTTAAACCAGCATAAGCCATATAGTGGGAGGTAATTGGATGTTAATATGCTATTATTTTTTATTCCTGTAAGTGTTAAACTTCAACTTTGTTTTTGACTATGTGCTTGTTAATCATATATTTGTTTTAGTCCCAAACAAAAAATCTGAGTAAAAATGAACAGAAAACGGAACAAAACAACCGTAATTTTTGTAAATAAAAATCAAAATTCAAGCAAGCCCATCCAAGTTCCAACAGCTTATGTAATACACTGGAAAAAGTATATTCTAGGTGTTCTTGGCCTGTTTTTAATCCTCATTGCAAGTATATTTTACCTCATCAGAAGTAACTCCAGCATCGAAATCGCCAAGGGTAAACTCGAAATGGCACTTTTAAAAAGTAAAGACAAATTATCTGTTATCGATACTTCTTCGCTTAAAAAACACTATCAATCGATAGATAAAAAACTGCTCACCATCAATAAATACCTAAAAGCGAGAGGACTAAAGCCAATTTTAACCGGCAATGAAGGTGGAGAGCAAAGTGATGATATTTTATCGGCTGAGGAGATTGGCGAATTTTACGATAACTACCTGAGTAAAATTGCCTACAACGTAGCTTACACCCCAATGGGTTACCCACATTTAGGCACAATCACATCCGGATATGGGCATCGAGAAAATCCTTTTAGTGGTGAAAATGTGGAGACACATAAAGGACTCGATATCAGGGCCAATTATGGCGACATTGTTAAATGTACAGCGAACGGCAAGGTGGTTTTTGCAGGAAGGCGTGGTGGTTATGGCAATTGTATCGTAATTAAACACGGTAATGGTTTTGAAACCTACTACGGTCACCTTTCTAAAATTTTGGTAAAGGTTGATGAGGATGTTATTGCTGGCAACAACATTGGCAAAGCGGGTTCAACCGGGCGATCAACCGGCCCTCATTTACATTATGAAGTGCATAAAAATGGTAAAGTTATAAACCCAAGATCCTTTTTAACCCTGTAAGAACATGTTCAAAAAAAACAATCAAATTAAAGACTTGAATCAGCAAGAAATTTCAACCCTAATTGGCCTTGGCTTTACCATCACAGGCGAACTAAAAGGAAAAGCTGTAGTAAGGATCGATGGAACTGTAATTGGCAATGTAAATGTTGAAGGTGGTATTGTTTTAGGTGAAAAAGGGATGATTAAGGGCGATATTCAAACAGGGTCTGCCATTATTTATGGAACCGTTAACGGAAATGTGAAAGCTCAAAACCTTGAAATAAAAAAGACAGGCAGGGTTAATGGCGACATTAAAACAGAGGCCATTGAAATTGAACTGGGCGCACAGTACAATGGCAAACTGGAAATGCACCAATCGGGTAAGACAGAAGATAAAGTGGCCGTAAAAGCCTAGGGCTCATCTATTGGTAGGTGTCTTACCAACCAAAATTATGCACCAATATAGCCTTCAATAAGAGGAATGATTTACTTATCCACACATTGGTGATACATTATCCAACATCAGCACTACCCACTAATATAGCTTTCCAACTGCGAAATGGTCTGTTTCTGATCTGCAATAATAAACTTTACCACATCACCGATCGAAACCATTCCTTTTACTTCGTCGTTTTCTACAACTGGTAAATGGCGGATGTGTTTATCTGTCATCAGCTCCATGCAATAATCGATACTGTCGCTTAAGTTAATGGTGATTGGATTGGCCGTCATTGCTTCTTTAATCAAGGTGTCTTTTGATGATTTACCCTGAAGGATGATTTTTCGTGCATAATCACGCTCCGTAAAAATACCGTGTAGCCGATCGTTTTCCATGACCAATACTGCGCTGATGTTCTTTTCTGTCATTATTTTTAAGGCATCTAAAACAGAAACATTTTCTGATACCGTGATAATTCGTACCTGCTTGGTATCTAATAATTGTTTTACGCTTTTCATAACTGTTAATTTGGTTATAACAATTTAAGAAATAATTAGCTGTAAATCAAAGTTTTATTTTGGATTGTTCTCAGCTTTACAAGCGCAGCACAGTTTTATGTAATCTAAACCTGACAGGAACGGCAGCCTCCGTCCCGATTTTACATCGGGATTCATCGGAGCTATAGTGTATGGCAGGGCTGAACCTGACCTAAGAACTGCTGGTTTTGCTTTTCAAATCAAGCATTATCTCTTTAATGTACGTTCCTGCTAAGGAATGAGATTCTTACTATAATTTCTAAGAGATTTTACAATCTGTAAACCCGCTTGTGCTGTTAATTATTTGGGTTTGACAAAGCTATGCCGTAACTTTGCATCACATTTAAAAACAAATAATTATGTCATCAGTAGAGACAACTTATATCCCTTACAAAGTTAAGGACATTTCACTGGCAGAATGGGGCCGTAAAGAAATCGGATTAGCCGAAGCAGAAATGCCAGGTTTAATGAGTTTACGTAAAGAATTCGGTCCAACACAACCGTTAAAAGGTGCGCGTATTGCAGGTTGCCTGCACATGACCATCCAAACGGCTGTATTAATCGAAACACTAACTGCACTGGGTGCTGAAGTTACCTGGTCATCTTGCAATATTTTCTCTACGCAGGATCACGCTGCGGCTGCAATTGCTGCTGCTGGTATTCAGGTTTATGCTTGGAAAGGCTTAAACGAAGAAGAATTTGATTGGTGTATTGAGCAAACTTTACACTTTGGTCCGGAGCAACAACCATTAAACATGATTTTGGATGATGGTGGCGATTTAACCAACATGGTTTTTGATAAATATCCTGAGCTAATTGCAGCAATTAAAGGATTATCAGAAGAAACTACAACAGGTGTTCACCGTTTGTACGAAAGAATGAAAAACGGAACATTGCATACTCCTGCAATTAACGTTAATGATTCGGTTACCAAATCTAAATTCGATAACAAATACGGATGTCGTGAGTCATTGGTAGATGCGATCCGTCGTGCAACTGATGTAATGATGGCTGGTAAAGTGGCTGTGGTTTGTGGTTATGGCGATGTGGGTAAAGGTTCTGCAGAATCGTTAAGCTCACAAGGTGTACGTGTTATCGTTACCGAAATTGATCCGATCTGTGCTTTGCAGGCTGCAATGGAAGGTTATGAAGTTAAAAAATTAGCTACTGCAATTAAAGAAGCAGATATCGTGGTAACCACTACAGGTAACTGTGATATCGTTCGCGAACAACACTTCAGAGCATTAAAAGATAAAGCGATTGTTTGTAACATCGGTCACTTCGAT
Source organism: Pedobacter psychrodurus (assembly GCF_004331735.1). Lineage (GTDB taxonomy): Bacteria > Bacteroidota > Bacteroidia > Sphingobacteriales > Sphingobacteriaceae > Pedobacter > Pedobacter psychrodurus. Next base: position 70,212 of record NZ_SJSO01000019.1, on the reverse strand, counting down.
AACGAAATCGACATGGCCTGGTTAAACGGTGCTTATGGCGATACTAAAGTTGAAATTAAACCTCAGGTTGATAAATATACCATTGATGGTAAAGATGTAATCATCTTGGCCGAAGGTCGTTTGGTTAACTTAGGTTGCGCAACTGGTCACCCAAGTTTTGTAATGAGTAACTCATTTACGAACCAAACTTTGGCTCAGTTAGAACTTTGGACTAACACTGCAGCTTACGAAAACAAAGTTTATACTTTGCCTAAACATTTAGATGAAAAAGTTGCCCGTTTACACTTAGAAAAAATCGGTGTAGAATTAGATGTTTTAGATCAACACCAGGCTGATTATATCGGTGTACCGGTAGAAGGTCCGTTCAAAGCAGATACATACAGGTATTAGTCCTGAGTCTTCAGTCGAGAGTCTGGAGTCGATATTATTAAGAGGGATGTGCAAATTGCATATCCCTTTTTTATTCCCTCCGATTTATCGGAGGGTGCCTGTAAGGCGGGGTGTCACTAAAGTTTAGGTGAGTTTCCTGTTTTTTTTTTGGAAAACGTTGGTTCAGTAATTCTTTGGAGGTTTCAGTCCTGCTGTACACTTTATCCCGATAGAAAAATCGGGATGCTCGTTCCCATCAGGTTTATTTTACAGAGAATTGTACTCCTTTTGCACTTGAAAACTTACATTTGAAAAAAGAAAAGAAATGAAAAAAATAATATTTGCACTAATTCTTGGTGTATTTACAGTTTCTGCAAATGCTCAAACCGCTCCTAAAAAAGCTGAAACAGCAAGAGTAATCACTAAACAAACTGTAGATATTGCCTGTGGTGAATGCCAGTTTAAAATGAAAGGTAAAGATTGCGAGTTAGCAGTGAAAATAGATGGCAAACCTTATTTTGTTGATGGAAAAAATATTGATGATTTTGGAGATGCCCATGGCGAACATGGTTTTTGCAATGCCGTAAGTAAAGCAGAAGTTACCGGCGAAATTGTAAACAACCGTTTTAAGGCGAAAGAAATAAAATTATTGCCGGTTAAGAAGTAGGATTATTTACCACCAAGGCACAAAGGTCACAAAGAAAAATAAAACCTTTGTGTTCTTCGTGTCTTTGTGGTTAGATCAATTTAAGATACGCTGTGCCCTCAGCGCCTTTTCTTTGTGTTCTTTGCGGTTAAAAAACACGAGGTTATTCAAACTCCTTTTCCAAGCCCTGCCTTAAATCGAAAAGCAACCATTGTTTGCTCTTTACATCGGCCTGTTTGGTTTTTAATAACTGGATGAAATCTTTCACACCGATTTCTTCATTCCCATTGCCGTGAATCAGTACGATGCTGCCTGCATTTGGTTGTTGTCCTTTGGCTAGCCATGCATCACTTCCAACCGGGATTAATCCATAGGCTTCAATTTTCTCTACAATTGCTTGATCAGATACCAGTCCAGGGAAACGGAAAAATACAGATGGTGTTAAACCGTTTTTGAGCATCAATTTTTCGGTCTCCAATACCTCTATATCCAAATTAGTTCCAGGAGCTAATAGAAAGTTTTCGGCTAAGGGTAGTTTATTTACTTCGTGGTTATAAGTATGGTTTACCCAAGTGATGTCCAGTTCCTTTTTCTCTACGAGACTTTTCAGCCAGTTTAAATCATCCTGATGCTTTAACATCCATATGCCTGAAACAGAAACCGCGAGTGGCGCAGGCTGCTCTATCTTTTTAAATTCATCAAAAACAGATTGAAAAATAATCCTGTCTAAAGCCCTATGCGATGGACAAAGATCGATCGTTAAGGTAATTCCCTTTTCGTTTGGGATAGCATGATCAATCCCTGCATTTTGAAGCTGCAAATCTTTAGCTGCCGCGGCTTCTATTGATTTAACATAGGCCGTGTTTTTGAAAATCGCCAATACATTTTGGAATTGTAAGCCGCTTGTGGTATAATTACTGGACAGATCTACTTTGGTATCTAAAGTTTCAGGATTCACCAGCAATAAATATTTTTGATTATTTGAGGTGAAACTTCTAACTGCAATCAGTTTTTCATTAGTGCGGGCGGCTATGGCAAAATTAACCTTGTAACGTTTAACATCATCAAAATTCTGCGCGAAAATTCTAAAGCTGAAAAAGCAGATATAAAAAAAAGTGAGGAGCAAAGATTTAGATAACTTCATATTTCCTTATTTAAAATCTTTCTAATTTAAGCCAAATCCATTATCTTTACAAACATCGCCATGAACAAAGAGAAAGTAAAATTATGGTTTAAGCGGGTGGGGCTAGTTGGTTTTTTATTCTTCCTGATTAAAGGATTAATATGGCTTGTTGTCTTCTATGTTATCGGCAAAAACGTCACTTAAATTGGTTCATTTGTTCACTGGTCATTGGTTCATTAGTCCGTGCAATTTGCATAAAGCCACCGTCGTGCTGATTTCTCTTAATGTTCTTAATCCCTTAATGGTTAAGAAACCTATCTGAATGTAAAAAGCATATTCGCGAGGAAATTCCAAACAAAGACTATTACAATCGCGAAGAATTTGGCTACATAAAAATTGGTTCCATTTTTCCTTTGATGGAACAAGTAAATGATAAAGGTGTTTAGCCCTAAACCAATTAAACTCACTACTAAAAACTTGCCAAATTCTGTCCCCCAATGGCTATTGGTGCTTTCGAAAGTCCAAACCCGGTTAATCAGATAATTATTGGTTACCGCCAAAGTAAACCCAGTGGCATTGGCAATGTATTTGTTTATTTTGATTTTCTCCTTACACAACCAGGTTGCACCAAAATCTATCGCCATTCCGAGGAAACCCGTTAATCCAAATTTTAAGATGCGGAAAAATAAATCCATGTCAATGTATTTTAACCAAATAAAAATGCTCTAAAACCTGAGGACGTGTTTTCTCATTTAAAAATTTACCCGTCAGTTTCGTGGTATGAAAATATTCAAACGATTTTAGAATTTCAGCATGGTATTCGCTTTTCAGTTTTGCCAATTCCTGTTCTGGAATGTATATAACCAAGTCTTTTAGGTTTTTTGATTTGTCGAGATCGGTATAATTATGAAAATATTTTACCTCTCCAGGGGCATAAAAATCAAAAGAGAAAGCATCTATATAGTTTAATACTGCAGGTTTAGCAGTAGGATAATTTTGCTTTAACCAATTACCTGCCTGCATACCCGATTGATATTTTAAAATTGCAGGGTAGAAGAAGACGAAGAGGAATATCATTAATCCGACCGATAAAAATGCACTTCTGGCAATGATGGTTTCTAATAGGACACCTTTAAATAATAAGAAAGAGATAACAAGAATAACAATCAGAATCCCGATAATTAAATATGGGTTTTCGCATCCAAAGAAAAAGGCTAATGCAGAAAGTAAGGCAATAACCAAAATGAAGATGATGTTCTGGATGAAAAAGAAGGTTTTTAAACCTTTGCTGCTAAGCTTCCTTAAGTACAAGGCTGTGATGATCGAAAACTGAGGAAAGATGATCAGGATATAATGTGGCAACTGAAATTTAGAAAGCGAAAAGATCAGAAAAGTAACCGCGGCGCTTGCCCAGATCATAATACTTTCAGGAGCTAAAGCAATTCTATTTTTCTTTTTAAACAGATTTAAAACTGCTGTATAAAATAATACAGACCAAGGAAGAAATGCCCAAAGGGTGGTATGCAAGAAGAACGAAATATCCCCTTTGCCTTTAATCGGCCCATTATTAAAGAACCTTCCAAACTGGCTATCCCAAAAGAAAAATTTTAAGCCCGAAACACCTGTCCTGTCGAAAACAATTTTTTCAGGATGCAGATCGAATTGTGTGTAAAGCGAATACAGCTCAGGGGTAATGAAAACAAAAATTAAAAGGATAGCGATATACCATTTTGGTTTTATAAGTTGCTTATACTGTTTTGTAAACAACCAATAGATAATAAAGCCTGCAAATACAGGAATTAATACAAAAATTCCTTTGATCAATATCGCACAGGCCGCAAAAAATGAGCCTGCTACAATGTGCCAGAAAGAGTTTTGATGTGCTTTATAATAATGGTAAATAGATGCTAATGTGAAAGTGGTAATGTAAATTTCGGCCCTCACATCAAAGGTAGAGGTGATGATGTGTAAGGCGCTCAGAAAAATAACTGCACTGATTAATCCAGTTTTTTCATCATATATATCTTTCGCTAATCGGTATAAATAGCCGGCACCCAGTAAACCGAATAGAAATGAGGGTAGTTTAAAGGCAAAGGATGAAATGCCAAAAATTTTAAAAGAAGCTGCAGAAATCCAAAAAGTGAGGTGGGGTTTATCCAGCCAATCGGCCCCGCGACCGTAAAGGTTAAACCAGTCTTTAAAAAGAATGATGTTTTTAGACATGGATGCATACAATGCTCCATCGGGCTCCATCACGCCGCCAAAAAGTGCTGGTATACTTGCAATTGCAAGTAAAACGAGCAAGAATTTATATAGGGTTGTGTCTTTTAAGTTCATTTATAAGAAGCAAATATGAGCAAAAAAAAGTCAAATTTTTTTAAGGTTTAAGATTAACAAAGGCAAAGCCTTATCTTTGCTTCATGACAAAATTATCGGTTAATATCAATAAAATTGCTACACTTCGCAACAGTCGCGGAGGTAATAATCCTGATCTGGTTAAGGTTGCATTAGATTGCGAACGTTTCGGTGCGCAGGGAATTACCGTGCATCCACGCCCTGATGAACGCCACATCCGTTATCAGGATGTTTATGATTTAAAGGCTGTTATTGCTACTGAATTTAATATTGAAGGAAATTGTAGGGAAGATAAATTTGTTGATCTGGTTTTGGCCAACAAACCTGCTCAGGTTACGCTGGTGCCTGATGCCGAAGGTCAGATTACATCAAATCATGGTTGGGATACCATTAAACATAAAGATTACCTGAAAGAGATGGTTTCCGTTTTCCAGAATGAAGGTATCCGTGTTTCTATTTTTGTAGATCCTGTTGTTGATATGGTTGAAGGTGCTGTAGAAACCGGAACAGATCGGATTGAACTATATACCGAAGCTTATGCATATAACTATTTTGCCGATCGTGAAAAAGCAGTAGTGAGTTACATTGCTGCAGCACATCACGCCAACAAATTAGGCTTGGGAATTAATGCCGGGCACGATCTCGACTTACACAACCTGCATTATTTTGCGCAGAGTATCCCGGGTTTATTAGAAGTTTCTATCGGTCATGCACTAATTAGTGATGCACTTTATCTGGGTCTGGAAACTACCATCCAGAAATATTTACAACAATTGGCTTAGTTTTTAACCGCAAAGACTGCAAAGAAAGATGACGCAAAGAAACGCAAAGTTGGGCGCATTCTAATCATGCTTTGCGGTTCTCTGCAAACACTTAGCGCCCTTAGCGGTTAAACAACGAAATATATGTTAAAAGGAACCCTCCTTGTTTTTTTTGGTGCCTGTAGTTTTGGTATCCTCTCTACTTTTGTTAAACTGGCTTATCACGAAGGTTATACTTTGGGTGATGTTACAGGTGCTCAGGCTTTCTTTGGTGCCGTAATTTTATGGGTGCTATTTTTCTTTCATAGCAGAACGGCTGGTTATAAAGCCAAAACAATCATCATTAAAACCCCTTGGTGGAAAATGGTGCTGGCCGGGACGTGTACAGGCTTGGTAAGTATTTTTTACTATCAATGTGTAAAGCTTGTGCCTAACTCAGTGGCTATTATTCTGTTGATGCAATTTATATGGATGAGCATTTTAATGGAATACCTCATTTTTAAAAAGAAACCTACAGGCTTACAGCTTTTGGCCATTTTATTGGTTTTAGGCGGAACAGTTTTAGCCAGCGGAATGGCAGAAACAAGTATCGAAAGTATGGATTTAAAAGGGATAGGTTTTGGATTATTGGCTGCAATATGTTATGCGGGCTTTTTATTACTGAGTGGTAGAATTGGAAATGAATATGCTCCATTACAAAAAAGTGCCTTGATGATTACCGGTGCCTGTATCTTGATCTTTATTATTTTCCCGCCAACATTTTTATTTAACGGTGCTTTAAATGGAAGTTTATTAAAATGGGGGTTGATTATTTCCGTTTTCGGTACAGTTATTCCGCCCTTGTTTTATGCCGAAGGTGTTCCCAGAATCGGCACGGCTATTAGTTCTATATTGAGTGCTGCAGAATTGCCTGTTGCTGTGATGATGGCTGGCTTTGTTTTACAAGAACAGGTGTCGTTTTTAAGATGGGTAGGCGTTGTGGTAATTTTATCGGCAATGGTTTTGCCTAATTTGAAATATTTGAAAAAAGGTGGACGGTAGAAAGGTGGAGGGTGTAAGGTTAAAATTTGCGCTAATAATCTTCCGACTTTCGGACCCCTGACCTCCGACTTACAAAAAAAAATAAATATCTTTAAAAAGCATAAAGCATTTACACATGAAAAAACTTACCATTTATATTTTATCTTTTGTCATCATTGGTTTCATAGGATGTAAAACCAAAACTACTATTAATCAAGATGAAGCTGCTGAGGTAATTACCGACTATTTAAAAGCCAATCCTGAATATAAAACAACACGTTTCAACTTTGGGGAGATCAAATTCAATAGTACAAACGATATGTTTGAGCTAGGGAAATATAAATCTTTAGCGAGTAAAGGTTTAGTTTCATTGAGTTTGAAGGAAGCCAAGAAAAAATTCTTATCGAAAGATAGCAGTTTTGTTTACCAAATTACTTTAACCGATAAGGCAAGTCCGTTGGTGTTGAAACAGGATGGTGACAAAGCCACGGTAAAAGTTGTAGAATATGTTTTATCAGACGAAAAACCTGTCGATTTTGCGCAGGTAAACTCAAGCACAGCCAAAGTAACGGTTTCACTTAAAATGACAACTACCGATTTCGAGCCATTCGATAAGGACGCCAATAAAAACAGCAACTTCATTACCAAAACTTATAAATTAAAGTTGAGTAAGGATGAAGGCTGGAAAGTGCAGAAGTAGGTTTGGAGACTAAAGCTGAAAGACCAAAGGTGAAAGCATAATACCTATTGCGCTCTGCAGCCTCTGTTTCTTACAGTACCTGACGTTTTAAACCCGACAGCAGCAAAAATCCTTTTTGTTTGCAGCAACCTTGAATATACTGTCATGCTGAGGCACGAAACATCTGCAAGCTATGAAACAGATGCTTCGTGCCTCAGCATGGCAAAGAGTAGCAAAAAGATTGTAGCGGATGGCGGGAGCAGGTCGAATTTTAGCACAGCAATTGCTTTCTAAATAATCAGTTCATCAAATAAAATGAACAAACGTTTGTTTTGGATTAAAAAGTGGAACTATCTGATTTTTAACATTTTTTAAGAAATTTTAGATTAAAAACTTGATACCTTCATCAGTCTAATCTAAATAATAACAATGAAAAATCTAGCTCACCTCTTCACCCTCATTTTCTTTTTTTATTTAATCCCTGCCCAGGCAAAACCTATTGTGCCCAAAAATCTTCATGGCTTTTGGAGTTATAAAGCAGCAAAAGTAGGCAACTGGAACGGTACCTTAATTGGCGATAATTATGTTGAGTATAACTATCGAATGTACATGGTCGATAGTGTGAAGAATAGTAACGGAATCACCAAATTATGGTTAAATACAAGAGGCAAAGACCTTTTAACCTTAGAAATTAAAGCTCCCGCCTATGGTAAAGCTTTATTAAAATTTAACCGATGGGAGAAAGAAATATCTTGTGCCTGGAACGCTTCTGATCCTGATATTAAAGTTTATAGCAAATACGAAATCCCATCATACTATTTTGGAAAATGGGTGAGTACACCATCTCATTCCGATTTTTACATCACAACCAAGCATAAAATGCTTTATCAAAATAAGGAATGGGACATTGCATGGGCCGGCAACTACATGGATAAAGAAGATCGGTTTTTGTTGAAAGATAAAGATAGCTGCAGGATGGTTTATGTACATAAATTGGTCAAAGCTTTAAAGTTAAACAGTCTCGAAGGGCTTAAAATTTATGTTCCTATTGCTAAGAATCCATTGGTGTATCAATTCTTGGGTAATTGGATAAACGATGAAACCAACGCATGGCAGTATGGTTTTTTTGAAGACTTTGCGATCTACAATCAGAAGGTTTATCCCTACAAAAGCATCGAAAAAAATGGAAAAAGTTTAAAAATTACACTTCTTAAAGATGGTAAGGAGAAAAATATTCAATTTACAGCGAAAAACGATAGTGTTGCACAATTGGTTGATGACCAGGGTATAATTAATGTATACCTGTTGAAAAAAGAATTTAAAGCCAATACAACGAAAGATGCAACGTCATTTAAGGATAGCCATTTTGCCAGAGTGGATACGGCAGTTATTACGGGCTATTTAAGAAACCCAACAAGTAATAAACCTTTTTCGGTTGGTTTTACCGATCATTTAAAAGATGAGCAGGTGAATTACTATGGAGATTTGGATAGCAACGGGTTTTTTACGCTCAAAATCCCTTTGTTAAATACTACTCAGGTTTTTTTAGACTGGGAGAGGAATGGAGTTATTGACGTGATTGAACCGGGTGAACATTATTTTTATTTTGAAGATTCCAGTACAGAAGTTAGGAGTACTATGGGCGATAATTCCGGTTTTCATAACGAATTATTGAATTACAGGTATTATGGCCCTTACTCAAGAACCTCAGAGAGTGATTATAATGCCAGAAGAAATGCAGATTTGTTATCTTTTTTAGCCATCAGTAAGAAAGAACATCAACAGGCAATTACATATCTGAATAAACATTTGGTAAAGGACCCCAATGCAAGTAACCGATTTAAATATTTTGTATCAGAAGGTTATAAGTACAAAATGGGATTTGATTTAATGCAGAAAAGATTTACGCTAAAGCAAGGGAAATTCCCTGAACCGTTTATAAATTTTGTTAACGATAGTTTGTATAAAAACAACCCACCTAAACCTTTTACTTTGGTTAGGGATTTTTCTTCGTTTAAAAGAGATTACTTTGCTTATTTGGTCTCGAATGAGGGAAGTTCTGTCAAATGGGACGATGTGCTTGCTGAAATGGTTTATTTAAAACAGATCAATTTATCATTCAAGGAAAAGGAGGCTCTGCTCGCAGAGATCGAATTGAATGAAATTGGATCAACTAAAGACTCACTAAAATATCTACGGCTTTTGAAGGGCTTTTCTCCTGAAAAACGAAAATTAGCAGATAGTGTAAGAAGGGTTTATAAAGAACAGATTATAGATCGGGCAGGTCAAAAATTGGCTTTTAAAGTTTTTGATAAGGAATTAAGGGTTGCAAAAGATATCGAAAACGAAGATTTGAGAGAGAGTATTATAGCAGGTCGTTTTTATAAATATCTTGAAGGTAAACATTCTGCAATGCCAGATACTGTATTTGCTCGGTTTATGGGCAATTTAAAAAATGATTTCTACCGGAGTGAAATTGAGAAGCTCCAGCTTACTTATCAAAACATGTCGAAGGTTGATGTGGAATACAAGGAAAGTTTAAAGAGAACCGATCATTTAAAAGATGCAAAAAATGCAGATTCTCTGTTTGCTGAGCTAATCAAACCTTATAAAGGAAAAGTGATTTATGTTGATTTTTGGGGTACTTGGTGCGCCCCCTGCAAAGGCGAAATGCCTTTTGTAAAACCGGTTAAAGAAGCTTTAAAGGGAAAAGATGTTGTATTTATGTATTTCGCCAATAATTCTCCAGAAGAAGGTTGGAAGAATGTTATCAAAGAATATGAACTGTCTAGTGAAAATGCAGTTCATTACCGCTTGCCAGAAATGCAGCAAAATATGATTGAGACCAGATTCTCGATAAACAGTTTTCCTACCTATATTTTAATTGATAAAGAAGGGAATGTAAACACGATGAAGGCTCCGCGACCAAGTGACAAAGAACAACTTGTTATTGCCGTAAATACTTTGCTCACTAAATAGCACACTCCTTGCGGCTGGCTTTAGTTGGCCGCAAGGGTTAATTTGGCACTCGCACCCTGCAACCTTTGTTTCTTGTATTACGCTATGTTTTAAACCCGACAATAGCGAAAATCCTTTTTGCTTGCACGCTCGAAAAAGATTGCTTCGTTGTTCCTCCTCGCAATGATTATAATGTTATGGAGTGCCACAAAAAGATTGCAGCGAATGGCGGGAACAAACTTAAGCTTTAGTACGGCCGTTGCTTTCCAAATATAATACATGCAAAAATTACTTGCTAATGGTTTTTCGAAAAAAGGTTTTAATTTTCTTAAACAAATCTACTTTTTTGGGTTTTTCCTTACCATCGTGGGTTAGATTATTATCATAATGATTTTGCAGTTCTGCAGCATAGTCTTTTTGAGATTGACTACCTGATTTTAACACCTCGATAAACCGCACAGCATTGTGATTTAAGGTGCTGTTAAATGAAACTGCATAATATTCGCTTCGTTCGGATGGATTTTTATTGTTGTTGATTTCTGCAGCGCCGTTTTCAGCAAAGCAATCTACATGAAGAATCAAAGGGTTTAATTTTTTCAACCTCTTTGTACCTTTGCGCTCATTCCTCCATGGGTGCTCTTGTTTATAAAGTTGCGCCAGCAGAAAATCTTTTTTCCAAAGCGTAATTTGGTGCGACATTAAATAATTTGATGCCTTATTATCGATTTCCGCAATATTAAATCCTTCAATAAAATTAGTGGTTTCTTTAGTTTTGTAAACACTAGAACTATGGAGTTTAACCTGTTGCCAACCATTTTTAATTGCCCGTTCGAACAGCGCTATAAAGAACTTAGGATTTACGGACTTGCTTAACCACATGTCTTCCTGAAAGTAAAGCACATACTCTTCGTCTATATTGCTTAACAGCGTTACCAGGCGATCGGCCCATTCGCCTTTACCCGATTTGATGTTTGTAAAACCATTCACTTCTACTTCTTTTACTTCTGTAGCGAAATAATAATTGCATGGTATTTCGAAATCCCAGTTTTCTGAGAAAGTGTAATCAAAACCTTTAAAAAGAAATTCGTAGCGATCGCAGGCATGAACGAGAAGAGCAACATTATTTTTAGCTGTTGGCATAAACAAAACACATTTAGATAAATGGTTCGCAAAGGTATGAAAATGAATTTTTGACTAACCTTAAGTAGCTTCTATTTTACACTGTACGGGAGTATCGATTTGGTGTGAACGGATTCAAAAAGATTGATAAAATAGATCTTGACAGATTTAAATTTCAGAACTGCTATAACTTTCCAAATAATAGGATTCTTAGATAAAAATGAACAAACGTTTGTCTTCTGCTTTCTGTACAAAATCTATCTATTTTGTCGCTTTTAAGTATAAATAGGACACCTTTTTTACACTGATATATAGCAAAATACAGCTTCGTTTTTGCTACCTTTGCACGCAAATTTATTATTCATACCGCATGAGCTTAAATATCCATTACAAGGAAGATTTTCAAAATCGTCATATTGCGCCAAATGAGGCAGATACAGCCGAAATGTTGCAAACTGTTGGCGTTAATTCTATTGATGAGCTGATTGAACAAACTGTTCCGACGGCAATAAGGTTAAAACAGCCGTTAAATTTGCCTGCAGCGAAATCAGAAACTGAATATCTTGGTGCTTTAAAACAAACTTCATTGTTGAATAAAGTTTTCAAAAGCTTTATCGGTCAGGGTTATTATGATACCATTACTCCAGGTGTAATTTTACGTAACGTATTCGAAAACCCAGGATGGTATACACAATATACGCCATACCAGGCAGAAATTGCACAAGGCCGTTTGCAGGCTTTGTTAAATTTCCAAACCATGGTTATCGATTTAACCGGAATGGAAATTGCCAATGCATCTTTATTGGATGAAGGTACTGCTGCCGCTGAAGCGATGTTTATGCAATATAGCTTGCGTAAAAACCAGGCGGCTAAAAAGTTCTTCGTATCAGAATTGGTTTTCCCTCAAACAATTGATATTTTAAAAACACGTGCAAATCCTTACGGTATTGAACTGGTTATCGGAAGTCATTTAGATTTCGTAGCTACTGAAGATTTCTTTGGTGCAATTGTTCAGTATCCGGCAGGAAACGGTGAGGTTTTCGATTACAAAGATTTCGCATCGGCATTGCACAACCAAAATATTAAATTAACGGTAGTTGCCGATATTTTAAGCTTAACCTTACTAACGCCTCCAGGCGAGTGGGGAGCTGATGTAGTGGTAGGTACTACACAGCGTTTAGGTATACCAATGGGTTTTGGTGGACCGCATGCTGCATTTTTTGCAACTAAAGAAGAATATAAACGTAACATCCCTGGTCGTATTATCGGTGTAACCATCGATAGCCATGGCGATTATGCTTTACGTATGGCCTTGCAAACACGCGAACAGCACATCCGTAGAGATAAAGCAACATCAAACATCTGTACTGCACAGGCATTATTGGCTATTATGGCTGGTTTTTATGCCGCTTACCATGGCCCGAAAGGATTAAAAGCCATTGCAGAACGTACACATGGTTTGGCCATCAGTTTGGCATCTACTTTAAAAGGTTTAGGTTTCGAGCAGTTAAACTCAGCTTATTTCGATACCATCCGTTTCGATTTAGGCGATTTAAAAGGCGGTATCCACTCAGGATGTATTGATAACGAAATCAACTTAAATTATGTTGGTAACGTTGCAACCATTTCATTCGACGAAACAAGCACTTTCGAAGATGTAGCTTTAATTGCTAAAATCTTTGCTAAAGTAAAAGCCATCGCGGCTGATCAGGTTGAGGTTGTTGAAAATGTACAAACCGTTATTCCGGCTGTTTTACAACGTACTTCGGCTTATTTAACGCACCCAATTTTTAACGCGCACCACTCAGAACACGAAATGTTGCGTTATATCAAATCATTAGAAGCTAAAGATTTATCGCTTTGCCATTCGATGATTGCTTTGGGTAGCTGTACCATGAAATTAAATGCTACGGCAGAGATGATTCCGGTTACCTGGTCTCACTTTGGTCGCATCCATCCGTTTGCTCCTGCAGATCAGGTATTGGGTTACTATTCGGTTTTTAACGAATTGGATAAATGGTTAAGTGAAATTACGGGTTTCGCGGCAATGAGTTTACAGCCAAATGCTGGGGCTCAAGGCGAATATGCCGGTCTAATGGTTATCCGTGCTTATCATCACGATAGAGGTGATTTCCACCGCAACGTAGCATTAATTCCAGCTTCGGCACACGGAACAAACCCTGCTTCTGCTGCAATGGCCGACATGAAAATTGTTGTGGTTAAATCTTTAGAAAACGGTAATATCGATGTTGAAGATTTAAAAGCAAAAGCAGAATTACACAAAGATAACCTGTCGTGTTTGATGGTAACCTATCCATCTACCCACGGAGTATTTGAAGAAAGCATTATCGAAATTTGTGAAACCATCCACGCTAACGGCGGACAGGTTTATATGGATGGTGCAAACATGAATGCACAGGTTGGATTAACAAGCCCGGCCAATATTGGTGCCGATGTTTGTCACTTAAATTTGCACAAAACATTCTGTATCCCTCATGGTGGTGGCGGTCCGGGTATGGGCCCAATTGGTGTTGCAAAACACTTAGTTCCTTATCTTCCTGGTCATGCTGTGGTTGATATCGATAAAGGGAAATCAATTTCTGCAGTTTCATCTGCACCATGGGGTTCGGCTTCGATCCTGATTATCTCTCACGCTTATATTGCGATGATGGGTGCTGAAGGTTTAACCAATGCCACTAAATATGCGATTTTAAACGCAAACTATATGAAAGCACGTTTAGAGCAACACTATCCAGTGCTTTATTCGGGCGCTCAGGGCCGTTGTGCACACGAGATGATCTTAGATTGCCGTTCGTTCAAAGCTTTCGGAATTGAAGTAACCGATATTGCAAAACGTTTAATGGATTACGGTTTCCACGCACCAACAGTTTCGTTCCCGGTTGCGGGTACCTTGATGGTTGAGCCAACTGAATCGGAGCCTAAACATGAGTTAGATCGTTTCTGTGATGCATTGATTGCAATTAAGAACGAAATCACCGAGGTAGAAAACGGTACTTTAGATAAAGTAGATAACCCATTAAAAAATGCACCTCATACGGTATCGGTAATTACTGCTAATGAATGGGATCATGCTTATAGCCGTCAAACAGCTGCATTCCCGCTTCCTTATGTGTTAGAGCGCAAGTTCTGGCCTTCAGTTGGTCGTGTTAACGATAGTCATGGTGATAGAGCATTAATCTGTGCTTGTCCGCCAATTGAGAGTTATTTAGAAGAGATCGTTCCTTAAGTTCCCTTTTCGTCATTGCGAGGAGGAACAACGTGGCAATCTATTTAGATAAATTATCAAATGCCTAGGTTCGTGTCCTCACGAACATATTGATCTGCAAGTTTTATGAATTAGTTTCATAAAGCTTGCAGATTTTTTTTGGAAATGAATGTCGGTTTTTTTTCGGGGAGCGCAGCCCTGCCATTCGCTTCAATCTTTTTGTGGTATTGCTCTTCATTGTCGTCATTGCGGGGAGGAACGACGAAGCAATCTTTTACTTTAAGTGCAGACAAAAAGGATTTTCGCTGCTGTCAGGTTTAGGAATGAAGGGCTGAAGCCTAAACCAACTGTGTGGTAGCTATAAGCAACTAGAACACCCGCATTTAAAGGTCGGCTGCTTTTGCTCCCATTTCATCTGCTTCTTTTTCCAAGTCAGGGTCATCATTAACCATTGTGTCGGATTTTAATTGTGCTGTTGGTTTAACCCTGCCTTGTTTTTGTTGCACTACATGCCATGCTTCGTGCGGTAAATGTTCTTCCTGGCCTGGTGCTAAATGAATATCAGTTCCTTTTGAATAGGCTGAAGCAGCCAATTGTGCAGGTTTATCAGAATTGAAGTGCACTTTCACATCATCCAGCGAAATGCCTGATAAAGCTTCAATGCCATTTTTTAAATTATCGGGTAAGTTTTTCTTTGGCATTTTGAGTTATGTTAACGATTCTTGGTTTATATCTTTGCTTAGTTTGTCGATCTCAAAAGCGATATTGTACATCATAGAATTATTTCTTGTTAAAGCGGTAATCCAATTCATTCCTCCAACCCAAATAAAGGGCATACCAATAAACCAAGTTTGATGAAATATAATCGCAATCGTTAAACCAATAGCGGTAAGGTAGACTAAGAGTGAATCTATTTGAATGTGATAAATAAGACTTAGTTTCCCCTCTTTTTCATCTATAATAAATCTGCCAGTTTTTACAGTAGAACAAATATTCCCCCTCCATTTAGAATAACTACCCCTAAAAGTAAGTTCGTAATTATTTTTTAAAATAATGTTTCCCTTTCTTTCGTCTATATATTCTTTTACTACCTGAATTTCTTTTGCATATCCATTTTCGTTAATGGGTCGGTTAATTACAGTTGAAAATTTATATTTGAAGGGTGATATTATTTTAGGATTAATCATTTATAAGAATTGTAAATTCTTTAGTGAATATTATTGAGGGTAACATAAAGTAACTCATTATTTATAAAATCCTTCAGAATTAACATTATAGCCCAAAATCTTAATCTGATCGTTTTCTGCAGTTAACGTCACTGTTTCTTTTGCTTGAAATTTTGCCCTTTCTACGATATAATAAAGTACATAGTGTGCCGATGCATTCGAACCTCTTATCACTTTCGATTCCCAGTGATCAAGCTTCTCGCTTTTTATTTCGCCGAGTTTATCTGAGGTAGCACTTAAAAATTTTTTCAGCTTCCCTAGGTTGGTAACCGCTTTAAACTGGGTGCTGAAAAATGGATCTATCTTATTATACTCTTTTTTCTCGAGCAGTTTATAAAACTCGTTGGCTACTTTTTCAGCATCTTTTTTATCTTCTTCACGGTTTATGTAAGTGCTGTTAAAGTTGCAACTGGTTAAAGCAAATAATAGGCATAATAGATATAGCGGAGCGTAAATTTTATTTTTCATGAATGATTAAAGATTATTTTTTAAATATAGAATTTTATTTTTCCATAAATAATGGGAACTATAATTAAGCCTTATAAATAAATACTAATTATTCACATTTTTTATGCAATGGAAGGAAACCCTATGCCTTAAACCTTCTGCCCTCCACCTTTTTTAATCCTCTACCTTCAAAAAGATTCACATTAAAAAGTAAACAAATTAAACCTTTACTACAATTCTGCAGTCAATAGAATGATTTTAAATAAATCCGATTATTTTTGAAAAAACTTAACATAGGTCAACAACAGGAGATCGGGAGTTAATCTATATTTGTATCAAATTTTAAAAAACCAGAAAATGAAATTAAAAATTAGCTCAATTTTTTTATTAGTGGCAGTTATAGCATTGTCAGCTTTTAAAAACCCTACTAAACCAGTAACTTATACTGTAGATGCAGCAAAATCGACCATTACTTGGGTTGGTAAAAAAGTAACAGGTTCTCACAACGGAACAATCGCTTTACAATCAGGTAGTTTAGCCGTTAACGGTAAAAACGTAACTGGTGGTACTTTTGTTATCGATATGACTTCAATTAAAGATGCTGATGGCAGTGCTAAATTAGAAGGTCACTTAAAAGCAGACGATTTCTTCGGTTCTGCTAAATTCCCAACTTCAACTTTTGTAATTACTAAAGTTGCTGGTTCAGGAGCAAACATAACAGTAACAGGTAACTTAACCATCAAAGGCATTACTAAACCATTAAGCTTCCCTGCAACTGTAACAGTTAATGCAGATGGTACAGCTTCGGCTTTAGCTGGAAAAATCACTGTTGATAGAACTAAATATGATATCCGTTACGGTTCTAAATCTTTCTTCGATAGCATTGGCGACAAAGCAATTGATGATAACTTTGAATTAGCGGTTAAATTAGTAGCTAAGAAATAATTATTTCTGTTTCGGAAAAAGGAAAGCCCCGGCGTTTGTCGGGGCTTTTTTGTGGTTAATATTTTTAGCCACGGAAACACAGAATGCACTGGGTTATTAGGAATCTCGAATGTGCATCTAACTTTGCGTTCTTTCTCTGTGACCTTTGTGGTAAAAAAAGGAGAAGATATTTTTTGAAATGAAAGCTTTCCATGATTTAGAAAAGCAATCCCTGTACAATAGTTAATGGGGATTCCCGCTCTCCGCTAAATCTTTTGGCTGTTCTTCGCTACGCTCAGAACCAAAGCCAAAAGGATACCGCTACGATCGGATTTAAAGACTCAGGGCTATGCAATAAACGAAGGTTGCAAGGCGGCGGAGTAAGGTTTAAAGATCTCTCCTCCGAAGGAGTTCCTTTGGAACACTACGGTCGAGATGACGATGCAATTAAGGTACAGACCAAGATAAAATATATTGATTTTAATATTAAAACCCTATAGATCTGTTTTTCCCTAAACCCTAAACCCTAAACCCTAAACCCTAAACTTATCTTATCCTAAACCCGCCCTCAATAACATCAACAAATCCTGTAGCGGCGCTTTTGCCATGATAAAATAAACATTCCCAGTTTTCTTCAGCAGCTCTTTTGCCAAACTCTTTGCGTAATTCCATCGCCTTGCGGCCATCGAAATCGTATTTGGCGATGAAGTTTTTAACCAGTTCTTCTGGTTCAGGCAGTACATCGCCACCAAAAAATATCTTTTGCTTACCTTCAGTTAAAAGGAAAACCTGGTGGTTGGGGCAGTGTGCGCCAGTAAATTCGTAAGCAATGGTTTCATCCAATGCGCCATCGCCCTCAACAAACTTCAATTGCGCGTTACGCTGAACAAAATCGAAAATATCGGTATGGTAAGAAGACGAAGTGCTGCTAAATGCTGTTTCCCATTCGCCACGGTTAATTACATATTCTGCATCAGG
The DNA here is from genome assembly GCF_004331735.1 of Pedobacter psychrodurus. Taxonomy (GTDB): domain Bacteria; phylum Bacteroidota; class Bacteroidia; order Sphingobacteriales; family Sphingobacteriaceae; genus Pedobacter; species Pedobacter psychrodurus. Next base: position 52,381 of record NZ_SJSO01000019.1, on the reverse strand, counting down.
GAAACTCAGTTCAACCTTATCATTGCCTTGTTTGTGGATCATGCCGCCAGAATGGTCGTAATGTAAGTGCGACATTAATACCTTGGTTACATCAGTAGGATCGAACCCTGCATTGCGGATGTTTTTGTGTAAAATCAGTTCGCCATGGTCATCACTAAATCCTAAACCAGTGTCAAAAAGAATCAAATCATTCTTCAGTTCAACTAAAAATGGCTGAACATTGATGAATAGCGATGCGGGTCTGTCTTTAAAATGATGTATGGCGGGGTCGAAAGGAACAAATTTCTTTGTTGCATCAACAGAATAGGTGCCTTCGAATAGGGTGTGAACTTGCAAAATGTAGATCTTTAATGTTTCTACAAAGGTAACAATCTAATCATTAGTATTTGTTTTGGTAAAAGCTTGGATACTTCCTTTTTTTGTAAAATATCATGCTTAAATTTCGGGCATGAATCTCCGAGTTTTTATTTTCCTGTTTGCCTTCAGTTTTGTTTTACAGTTAAAAGCGCAGCAAAAACCAAATGTAATTATTGTACTGGCCGATGATATGGGCTATGCCGATATTTCATGTTATGGAAGTCCGTTGATTAAAACGCCTTTTTTAGATGGAATGGCTGCAAAGGGTATAAAAGCCACAAACTTTGTCACTACCTCCCCAACCTGTACGCCATCAAGGGCATCTTTACTAACAGGTAGGTATTGCAGCAGGATGGATTTACCATGGCCAATTGGTCCCGGCGATAAACGTGGAATTCCTGAAGATGAAATTACCATTGCCCAGATGCTTAAACAATCAGGCTACGCTACCGCTTTGGTTGGAAAATGGCATTTGGGCGATCATGGTGTTTCGCTACCAAATAAAAAGGGTTTTGATGAATTTTATGGTCTTTTATATAGCCACGATTATAGAGCACCTTACGTAAAAACCGACACCACAATCAAAATTTTCAGAAATACCAAGCCAGAGATCTACAAGCCACACGATAGTATTTTAACCAGTTCTTATACCCGCGAATCGATCAAATTTATTAAACAAAGTGCTGCAGCCAAGAAACCGTTTTTTCTTTACCTGGCGCAAAATATGCCTCACCTGCCTGTAGCTTTTGCCGCACAAAAAAGTAGAAAAATACCTTCTGCTGGTGGCGAACTGGGCGATGTAATCGAAGATATGGATGCAGGTTTGGCTGAGATCTGGAAACAGGTAGTAGCTTCAGGACAGGCAGATAATACCATTTTTATCTTCACCAGCGATAACGGTCCGTGGATTAATGCGCCACAGCGAATGTACGACGATGGTTTTACCAGGTTTTACCATGTCGGTTCGGCTGGAGTTTTTAGAGGCTCTAAAGGAATCTCTTACGAAGGTGGCCACCGGGTACCTTTTATTGTGTACTGGAAGGGTCATACCCTTAACAATATCCAGTTAACCAAACCCATTTCAAATTTGGATATTTTTCCTACACTGGCCGAGTGGACCAAAAGCAAATTGCCTCAAAAAGTGTACGACGGAGAATCGGTTTCAGCTTTGCTAACCAATAAAAACTATACAAAACCTCACCGCCCGATCTATTACCACAATTATGTTTTAGAAGGGGTAAAAGATGGCGATTGGAAATTAAGGGTCACTAAAAAGGACAATAAAGAACTTAGCGAGCTTTACAATTTATCATGGGATCCGGCAGAGCGTGTAAACTTAATTGATGATGCAAAATATGCTGATCAGAAAGCACATTTGATAAAGCTTTACGAGGCATATCCCGGAAATTCCAAGTAAAATTTAACTTTTTGTTTTAGAAGGTTTTGTTCGTCATCACATTAAAGATCGCCACCATCATATCCAATTAAAATGTATATTTACTGTTCGGAGACAGAATAAATGGAAAAAAGATGGGTGCTGGCATCAGATTGTGATGATGCCACGGTTACAAAAATAGCCGAACAACTTAATATAGATCGCTCGCTTGCGCAAATACTGGTACAGCGGAATATTTGTGATTTCGATCAGGCGAAAGATTTCTTTAGGCCAGATCTGGGGCATCTGCACGATCCTTTTATTATGAAAGATATGGATGTTGCTATTGCCCGTATTGAAGCTGCATTGGCCACCCAAGAGAAAATATTGATTTATGGCGATTACGATGTAGATGGTACAACCTCAGTTGCCCTTGCTTTTAGTTTCTTTTCGCAGCTCACCAAAAATATAGAATATTACATTCCAGACCGATATTTGGAAGGTTACGGAATTTCTACCGCAGGAATTGATTATGCGAGTGAAAATGGATTCTCATTGATTATTGCATTGGATTGTGGCATAAAATCGATCGATAAAATTGATTATGCCAACACTTTGGGGGTCGATTTTATTATCTGTGATCACCATTTGCCAGGAGACGAATTACCTCAAGCCATTGCGGTTTTAGATCCTAAACGCTCAGATTGCCCATATCCTTTTAAAGAACTTGCAGGCTGCGGTATCGGTTTTAAACTTGCGCAAGCTTACGCACAAAAACATGAACTTGCCAAAGAAACTTACCTCCAATACTTAGATCTGGTGATGGTAAGTATTGCCGCAGATATTGTTCCCGTTGTTGGCGAGAATAGAATCCTGGCTTATTATGGATTAAAAAAATTAAACTCCAATCCTTGCGAAGGCTTACGTGCATTGATGGAAGTATCAGGCAAAACCGAAAATTATAGCATTACAGATGTGGTTTTTACATTAGGTCCGCGCATTAATGCCGCCGGAAGGATAGACCATGCTAAACATGCTGTAGCCATGTTGCTTTGCCAGGTAGATGGAAATGCATTAGAGCAAAGCGAACTCATAAACCTTAAAAATACTGAACGTAAAACTTACGATCAGGACATTACCCGCGAGGCTTTGGCTTTAATTGGCGAAAGTGATATCCTGATCAACAAAAAAACTACCGTTGTATTTAACGAAAACTGGCATAAAGGGGTAATCGGAATCGTAGCTTCGCGCTTAACTGAAAAATATTATCGCCCAACAATTGTATTAACTAAATCTAACGGATATGTAGCGGGTTCTTGCAGATCGGTAGTTGGTTTTGATTTATACGAAGCTTTAAGCGGTTGTGCCGATTTATTGGATCAATACGGTGGACATAAATTTGCTGCGGGTTTAACCATGCAACAACATAATGTAGATGCCTTTGCTGATAAATTTGAAGAGATTGTATCGGCTAGTATCACAGAAGAGCTGCTTACACCGATGCTCAGGATTGATGCCGAAATCGAACTGGCACAGATTGATGGTAAGTTTTACAGGGTGCTATCGCAGATGGGGCCATTCGGACCTGAGAATATGGCGCCAATATTTGTTACACATAATGTATACCTCGCACAACATGCCATGGCAGTGGGGCAAAATCATTTAAAAATTAATATAAAACAACAAAATTCGCCTATTTTTGAAGGCATTGCATTTGGGTTGGCCGAATTTCAAAATCTTTTACAACCAAAAGTGCCATTTTCGGTTTGTTATACGTTAGAAGAAAACGTGTGGAGAGAGAAGAAACGCTTGCAGCTAAATATTAAAGGAATAAAAGTTAATTAATTATAAAATAAATCGTCATGCTGAACTTGGTTCAGCATCTAATTAAGAAAGATCCTGAACTAAATTCAGGATGACGGATAGATCGATATATGATATTAAGAGCCGAAAATCTCGTTAAAAAATATAAACAGCGTACTGTTGTAAATAATGTTTCCTTTAATGTAAGCCAGGGAGAAATTGTTGGTCTTTTAGGCCCAAATGGGGCCGGAAAAACAACTTCCTTTTACATGATTGTGGGGCTAATCAAACCAAATGAGGGGCGCATCTTTTTAGAGGAAGAAGATATTACCGAAGATCCGATGTACCGCAGGGCACAAAAAGGTATTGGCTATCTGGCTCAGGAGGCATCGGTTTTTAGAAAACTTACTGTAGAAGATAATATTCTTGCCATTTTGGAAATGAGCAAAATGAGCAAAGAGGAGCAGAAAGATAAACTTGAGGAGTTGATTAATGAGTTTAGTTTACATAAAGTGCGTAAAAACCGTGGCGATTTATTATCGGGAGGTGAACGCCGCCGTACCGAAATTGCCCGTGCTTTGGCCGCAAATCCTAACTTTATTTTATTGGACGAACCTTTTGCCGGGGTAGATCCGATTGCGGTAGAAGAAATCCAAAGTATTGTTGCCAAACTGAAGCATAAAAATATAGGCATTTTAATTACCGACCACAACGTACAGGAAACACTTTCCATTACGGATAGGGCATACCTGCTTTTTGAAGGGAAAATTTTAGAACAAGGTGTTCCAGAGGTTTTGGCTGAGAACGAGATGGTAAGAAAAGTTTATCTGGGATCGAACTTTGTGCTGAAACGTAAGAAATTTGATGTTTAATATTAACCAATTCTTATCCCGGGTTTCGGTAATAAAGATGATAAACACACATAAAACTATTTCAGGTAAAGAGAACGGATTATTGTTGCAACAAAAACAACAGTATTTGTGTTTATCTGTCAACATCTGTGGTAAAAATCAGCTGTTTATTTTTTAATATGGCATTTGTAAATTCAATTTTTACCTGGTTAATGAAAAAGCGGATCCACCAGATCGAGCTTTTCATGAAATATCCATACGACGTTCAGCAAGAGTGGTTCCATACTTTGATTGATAGTGCCGAAAATACCGAATGGGGCAAACTGTATGATTATAAATCAATCTTAACCCCGCAACAATATCAGGAGCGTGTTCCGATCCAAAACTACGATACGCTGAAGCCTTACATTGAGCGCATGCTTAATGGCGAACAGAATATTCTTTGGCCGTCTGATATTAAATGGTTTGCAAAATCATCAGGTACCACGAGTGATAGAAGTAAGTTTATCCCGGTTTCTCAAGAATCGTTAGAAGAGTGCCATTTTAAGGGTGGTAAGGATATGCTTTCCATTTACTGCAATAACCGCCCCGATAACCAGATGTTTACCGGGAAAGGTTTGGTTTTAGGTGGAAGCCATCAGGTTAATCAGTTAAACGAAGATTGTTTTTATGGCGATTTATCTGCCGTGCTGATCAAAAACCTGCCTATCTGGGCCGAATATTACCGTACACCCGATATGTCTATCGCTTTGATGGACAATTATGAAATTAAGATGGATAGAATGGCAGAAGCCACCATCAATGAAAATGTAACCAGCATTTCCGGTGTACCCACATGGACCATCGTACTGGCCAAAAAGGTGCTCGAACTTACCGGAAAACAGAATTTATTGGAAGTTTGGCCAAATCTTGAGCTGTATATCCATGGTGCAGTAAATTTTGCACCATACCGCGAACAGTTTAAACAGCTCATCCCATCCGATGAAATGTATTATCTGGAAACTTATAATGCTTCCGAAGGATTTTTCGGGATTCAGGATCAGGATCATTCAGAAGAGATGTTGCTGATGCTCGATTATGGTATTTTCTATGAGTTTGTGCCGATGGAGAATATCTGTGAAGAAAGCCCTAAAGCATTATTACTTGGCGAAGTGGAGCTGCATAAAAATTACGCCATCGTTATCTCTACCAATGGTGGTTTATGGCGTTATATGATCGGCGATACTATCCAATTCACCTCACTTTCTCCCTATCGCATTAAAATTACCGGACGTACCAAACATTTTATCAATGCCTTTGGTGAGGAGGTGATTATTGATAATGCCGAACAGGCCTTAACCAAAGCCTGCAAGGAAACAGGAGCAGAAATTAAAGACTATACCGCTGGGCCGATTTACTTTAAAGATGAAAAAGCTGGCGGACACGAATGGATCATAGAATTTGATAAACAACCAAATGATTTTGAAAAGTTTGTAGATATTATGGACAACACATTACGTGAGGTGAATTCCGATTACGATGCCAAACGTTTTAAGGATATGGCTTTGGCGCGCCCTAAGGTACACAATGCACCTGCTAATACTTTTTATAATTGGTTAAAGGCCAAAGATAAACTGGGTGGGCAACATAAGGTGCCACGCTTGGCCAACGAGCGTAAATACGTTGATGATATTTTGGAGATGATAAAATCTGCATAACTAACAGATCAATTTCTCAAAATTATGCCGAATACAATTATGATGCTTTTGGCCGTTACTTTGTAAAGTATTAATTATGAAATTGAACAGGGAGAAAATATTAGGGTTCTTTAAGAAATCGCAAAGCAAAGCTTCGGTAATCTTAAGTGATAAGACCAAAGCCAGCAATGCGATTAAAGATGCACTGGGCAAGGCGGTAACTAATAAAGGTGATCTGGAAGGTGTTTGGGCCAAGCTGATATTGTTGTTTGCTGTATCAAAAGATTATGTGAACGGCGATTATACCGAAATTCCCAAAAGATCTATTATTGCCATTTTAGGAGGGCTGATTTATTTTCTATCGCCTGTAGATGTAATCCCTGATTTTGTGCCAGTTTTAGGCTTTGTTGACGATATATACATTTTAAATCTGGTGTATAGGCAGGTGCTTAAAGATCTGGAGAAATATAAAACATGGAAAGATGGGCAAGTGAAATTTATTGGTGATATAGATGGCTCAACCGCAACATAGCTTTCTCGATTGGATAGGAGAGCATCTTTTCAATTGTCCTTTTAAAGCGCATTTTGGGTTCGATTGTCCCGGCTGTGGTTTGCAGCGTTCGGTTCTGGCTTTATTTCGGGGCGATTTAATCGCATCGTTTAAGTTTTATCCTGCAACAATTCCGCTCATTTTTGTTGTGGTATTTACCATTGTTCATCTTAAGGTAGATTTTAAGTTTGGAGCACAGCTGATAAAAATCGTTTTCGCAGGAGTTGCAGTAATTATTTTAATCAATTACATTTACAAAATATACACTCACCAATTGATCTAAATATAGCTATGTCAGAAGAACAGGAAACACCTCAAGAAAATAAACCTATTGATCTTTCAAAAGATAAAAATCCAGAACCTGCGCCATTTCAGCCATTAGGTAATGGTCCGGTAACCCCGCCACCATTTCAGCAACCACCGCCATTTGGGCAATTTGGAGGTGGAGGTTTTGGTCAGCAGAACTTACCAAACTCTACAGCTTCTCTTGTACTAGGTATTTTGGCTATACCTGCATGTTGCTTTTATGGGATATTTGGATTAATTTTTGGCGTAATTGCTTGGGTATTAGGAGCAGGTGATATGAAAAAATATCAGCTTAATCCAAGTTTATACACTGAATCATCATACAAAAATGCTAAAGCAGGTAAGATCTGTGGAATGATTGCAACGATTTTAAGTGCACTGATGGTGGTTATGTTTATACTCATCATTGTAGGTGTGGTTGCAAATCCAAATATGTTTGAAAATTTTTTAAGAGATCTAAGATAAGCTAAATTTAATTTTACCTTAAAAATATAAATCGAATGGTGCATGCCATTCGATTTTCTTATTTTTGTACCATTGAAATTGTAAATAAAAAACTAAGATAATGTATCCAGAATATTTAGTAGAGCCAATGCGTAAGGAATTAACTAACGTAGGTTTTCAAGAATTAAAAAACGCAGAAGACGTAGATCAAGCTATTAAAGGCGAAGGAACTGTGTTGGTAGTGGTAAACTCTGTTTGTGGTTGCGCAGCAGCAAATGCACGTCCGGCGGCTAGAGCAGCAGCAGCACACGAAAAACATCCTGATAAATTGGTTACTGTTTTTGCGGGAATGGAAAAAGAAGCGGTAGATCAGGCAAGAAATTATATGATGCCTTTTCCTCCATCTTCTCCGGCAATGGCGTTATTTAAAGATGGTAAATTGGTTCACATGATCGAACGTCACCAGATTGAAGGCAGACCAGCACAAATGATCGCTGATAACCTGATCGGTGCTTTTGAACAATACTGTTAAAGGTTGATTACACAGATTATTGGATTACACCGATAAGAAAGGGATTTAAGTGATATGAAATGGTGAGTGGCAACATTCACCATTTTGCGTTTAATGGGTGTTGTTCAGGGATTGTTTAGCAAGGTAGGCCTGGAAAGCACGGAATACTCTTCTCGGTTTGCGATCCTGAGAACTAAGTTTTTAACCGAAAAAGATTGGAGCTGCAATGGTAGGTTTTGGCGGTTCGTCATTCCCAACTTGATTGGGAATCGTAATGCAATAAGCTTTAAGATTCCCGCCTGCGCGGGAATGACGATCATTCTCAGGATGACAATTCCTAAATCTGTGTAGTCACCTAAAATCCCTTAATCCGTGCTCTAAAAATCCTTATTGAGCAATTTCTCTAACTCCCCGAAAGAAACATTCATTCTTACCCTGCCTTGTTTGGCATATGATATTTCTCCGGTTTCTTCTGATATAATTACCGCAACAGCATCAGTTGTTTCAGAAACACCAATACCTGCACGGTGCCTCAAACCAAATTGCGAGGGTAACTGGTCGTTATCCGTTAAAGGCAAAATACAGCTCGCACTTTTAATCTTGTTTTCAGAAATAACTACAGCACCATCATGCAGCGGACTGTTTTTCTGAAAGATACTTTCCAGCAAACGTTTCGATATTTTAGCATCAACAAGTTCGCAGCTATTGGCGAAAAATTGCTCATCGTAAAATTTAACAAATACCATTAATGCTCCTGTACGCGTTTTCTTCATGCTTTTACAAGCATCAATAATGGGTTTTATGCGGGTTAAATTATTCCTTTCAATCTCTTTTCTGCCAAATAAATACCCCCACCAAGCTTTATTTTTTTGTAAAAAAGCATTTTTTCCAATCAGTAAGAGGAAACGCCTGATCTCCGGGTGGAAGATTACAATCAAAGCAATGATTCCCACACTCATAAATTTCTCGATGATAGCTGTAAGCAGCTTCATGTGCAAAGCATCAACAATACGATAGAATATAGCGATAATCAGCATCCCAACCAGTAAATTAACGGCTAAGGTATTGCGGATTAGGGTGTAAACGTAATAGATTAAAAGTGCCACAAGCACAATATCTACCACATCGGTAATGGTGAATTTTACGAAATCAAAATCTAATCCTTTCATCAATGGCAAGATAGCAAAACGGTTTTCAGTTTACAATACTAGGTTAACTGTTTAATTATAGATGAATTAGCAAGATAAACTAAGAACGCCTAGCGCCAAACGCTTAGCCCAACATCCCAACTAACTTCACACACTCTACCGCTTCCTTAACATCGTGCACCCTTAAAATACCTGCACCTTTCTGTAGTGCAATAGTATTAAGCACAGAAGTTCCGTTCAGAGCCTCTGCTGCCGAAGTGCCAAGTGTTTTGTAGATCATTCCTTTGCGGGAAAAGCCTGCCAGAATTGGAAGTTTAAAAATTTTAAAGGCCTCCATCTGCTTAAGCAGTTCATAATTGTGTTCGATTGTTTTTCCGAACCCAAAACCAGGGTCAATAATTACATCATGAATATGCAGCGCCTTAAGTGCTGCAACTTTTTTCGCCAGATAATCAATTACATCTAACAAAACATTGTCATAAAACGGATTTTGCTGCATATTTTGAGGGTTGCCCTGCATGTGCATAATCATATAGGGCACTTGTAGTTTGGCTACCGTTTCGAACATCTGTTCGTCCATATCTCCAGCGGCAATATCGTTAATGATATGGGCGCCGGCCAAAATGGTTTCCTCGGCCACTTTTGCCCTAAAGGTATCAATAGAAATAACCGCATCTGGGAAGGCTTTAGCTAAACTTTCTACCACAGGAACCAGTCGGTCTATTTCCTCATTCATAGCAATATCTTTGGCGCCAGGTCTTGATGAGTATCCGCCTACATCAATAAATGTAGCGCCTTCATTCAGGAATTGGGCTGCTTTGGTTAAAGCTTCGTCTATCGATTTTGTGCGGCTGCTGCTGTAAAAAGAATCAGGTGTGACATTTAAAATCCCCATCACTTTTGGGCTGCTTAGGTCGATAAGTTTGCCTTTTATGTTTAAGCTTTGTTTGGGCTCAAAAAAGTTTTTTTCTGCCATAATAAACCCTTTCGGGATTTGGGTTTCGCTTTAAAAATGTATCTTTAGCTTTTGTTTTTTCACGACAAAAATACACTAAAAACTAAATAATTATTGGCTTTGGCACAAACAAATACCTCTACCGAATTTGATGAAGTGATTGCAGTTTGCAGATCATTATTTTTAAAAAAAACTAAAGATTACGGCACTGCATGGCGGATATTAAGACCAAGTTCGATAACCGATCAGATTTTTATCAAAGCACAGCGCATCCGTACCCTCGAAGAAAAAAAAGTGAGTATGGTGGGAGAGGGTGTTATATCGGAATATATCGGAATTGTAAACTATTGCATTATTGCCATGATGCAACTCGAACTGGCTGATAGCGATCCGAACGAAATGCCTTATGCAGAAGTTGAAAAACAGTTTGAAGAAAAGGTAACAGAAACCAAAGATTTAATGTTTGCCAAAAATCACGATTATGGCGAGGCTTGGCGCGATATGCGTATCAGCTCCTTAACCGATCTGATTTTGATGAAAATTTTCAGGGTTAAACAGATAGAAGATAACGAAGGGCAAACCTTGGCTTCGGAAGGTGTTAAAGCGAATTATCAGGATATGTTGAATTATTCTGTTTTCGCACTGATCAAACTCGGCGTTAAATAAATAGTATAATAGCTTTTAAAAAATAGATACATACAGATGCGAAATATACTTTTAAGATTCTCCAGGATTTTTGTCGGTGCTTTATTCATATTTTCAGGATTGATCAAAGCTAACGATCCGCTTGGCTTTGGCTATAAACTTCAAGAATATTTTGAAGTTTTTCACATGAATTTCCTTAGCGGAATGGCCACTGGTATTGCTATTTTACTGTGTACCTTAGAGATTGTTCTTGGTGCGTTATTGCTATTGGGTTTCTGGAGTAAAAAAGTTGCCTGGGGTTTATTACTGTTGATCATCTTCTTTACCCTATTAACATTTATCTCTGCCGCTTTTAAAGTGGTTACCAGCTGTGGCTGTTTTGGCGATGCCATTCCACTTACGCCTTGGCAATCGTTCAGTAAAGATCTGTTCCTTTTAGCGTTAATCATCATTATTTTCTTAAATAAGAACCTCATTCAGCCTTTATTTAAAAAAGAAACCACTCAAAGAAATATTGCTATTGCAGTAACGGTTATATCTTTAGGTTTTGGGTTGTATACTTATAACGTGCTGCCTATTATCGATTTCTTGCCTTATAAAGTTGGTGCACATCTTCCATCATTAATGGTTATTCCTCCGGGAGAAAAACCAGATGAATTTGAGATCATGTACCATTTAAAGAACAAGAAAACCAATGAAGAGAAAGATATGAGCGATAAGGCCTATCTTAAAACAGAAATCTGGAAGGATAACAATTGGGAGATTATAGGCGAACCCATAAAAAGATTGGTTAAAAAAGGTTTTGAGCCAAAAATTAAGGACCTAAATATTACTGATGCTTCGGGTACAGATTATACGAAAGAACTGATCGAAAACCCTTATTATAATTTGATCTTTGTAGCTTATGATCTTCATGCTACAAACGAGGCTGCTATTGGTAAACTAAACGCCTTGGCTTTAAACGCTACACAGCAGTTTAATATCCGCACGGTATTGCTTACTTCTAATTCTGCACAAGATGCACAGGCTTTTATCAAAAAGAACAACTTGTTTTCAGAGGTTTTTTATGCTGATGCGGTACCCTTGAAAAGTATGGTGAGGGCTAATCCGGGTGTTTTATTGATGAAAAATGGGGTGGTGATCAATAAATGGCATTTTCATAACGTACCTACTTTTGATCAGCTCAGTAGAAAATATTTCGATAAATAACATGATCGGATACGCACTAAAAAAACTGATGTATGGGCTGCTGGTAATGGGCGGTGTAATACTGGTTGTTTTTGTGCTGTTTAATATTTTACCAGGCGACCCTGCACGGATGACGATGGGTCAAAGGGCAGATGTACAATCACTTGAGGCCGTTCGTAAAGAATTTGGTTTAGATCGATCCAAACCTGTTCAGTTTATTTTATACATCAACGATTTATCGCCCGTTAGTATTTTAGATAACGACAGTATCACTCAACAGAAATACCACTACGCAAAACTGATGGCTTTTGATAAAAAGGCACTGGTGATAAAATGGCCTTACCTGCGCAGTTCTTACCAGACTAAACGCGATGTTACTGCTATACTCTCTGAAACCGTACCGAATACTTTCATTCTTGCATTAACGGCGATGATTTTCGCCACCATAATTGGTGTGTTTTTGGGTGTTATATCTGCCGTTTATAAAGACTCATGGATTGATAAATCGGCCAATGCCTTTGCTATTTTAGGCATATCGGCTCCTTCTTTTTTTGCCGGGATTATTATTGCCTGGCTGTTCGGATTTGTGCTGAGCAATTACACTGGACTGAAAATGAGTGGGAGTTTATATTCTTACGATCCTTTTAATGGTGAAGTGTTAACCTTGCGAAACTTATGGCTGCCGATGATTACCCTTGGTTTAAGGCCTTTGGCGATTATTGTTCAGTTAACCAGAAGTGCGATGCTAGATGTTTTGGCGCAGGATTACATCAGGACTGCCAGGGCTAAAGGTTTAAGCAGAAATGCGATAATTTACAAACATGCTTTAAAAAATGCGATGAATCCGGTAATTACAGCCATTTCAGGATGGTTTGCCTCGTTGCTGGCCGGTTCTTTTTTTGTAGAGTACATTTTTGGCTACAACGGATTGGGAAGAACAACGGTAACCGCATTGGAAATGTCTGATTTTCCTGTTGTAATGGGGTCTATTCTTTTTATCGCTTTCGTATTTGTAGTTATAAATATCCTGGTTGATATTTTATATGCCTATGTTGATCCTAGGGTTAAATTAAGTTAAACCATGCGCGAAGAAGAAATTATAAATTATACCGAGCTTGCCGATCAACGCATCATCGAAATATTTAAGATTGCAACAATCGAGATGCCCGATGCAGAGCGATTGTTTAGTCATGTGCTCAATGCACAGCATATATGGGCACAACGGATTTCTGGCAAGAAACCACTTTACGGTGTTTGGGATCTTCATGCTAAAGAAAAATTTGAAAGCATCGCTGCAGATAATTTTAAATCGATCAGGGAAGCATTAAAAAATACTGCTTTGGATAAACGCATTCTGTATACAACTACACAAGGCGTTCAGTACGAAAACCGATTGGATGAAATTTTATTTCATTTATTTAACCATTCTACCTATCATCGCGGACAGGTTGTAACTTTATTAAAAAAGGAAGGCTTTACGCCGCCTGTAACCGATTATATTATGTTAAAACGCGACCATTTATTGTAGGTCGGTTAAAATAGAAACACACATGAAGATTTTCCTTATCGGGTATATGGGCTGCGGCAAAAGTACAAAAGCTAAACAGTTGGCACATCGTTTAGATTGCCCTGTGATAGATTTGGATGCCGAAATTGTTTCAAAAACAGGTAAAAGCATTGCCGAATACTTTGCAGAACATGGAGAAAGTGGTTTCAGAGATTATGAGAGCGAAATGCTTAAAACCTTCGATTATCCAGAAACCTGTGTGGTGGCTACTGGTGGTGGATTACCATGTTTCTTTGATAATATGGAATGGATGAATGCAAATGGTGAAACTGTTTATTTGCAAATGGAGCCAGCTGCTTTGGTATCACGATTACATAACCGCCAAAAACGTCCATTGATTAAAGATTTAGATGATGAACAGCTTTTAGAATTTATCAAAATAAAACTTCAGGAGCGTGATCCTTTTTATACTAAAGCCAAATTGATTGTAGATGCATTTGATCTGGACGGTGAAAAACTAGAGGAGGCCGTTAAGAATAATCATTAGATTTTTCTTTTGCCAACAAAAACAATTTGCTTTAGATAAGATTTCCCCTAAACCCTAAACCCTAAACCCTAAACCCTAAACCCTAAATCTCATCATCAATTATCTTAGCCGATAACAATGCAAGAGGGATTCCCCCACCCGGATGTACGCTGCCTCCACAGAAATATAAACTTTTAACTTTCGAACTGAAATTAGAATGTCTTAAGAAGGCAGAAAACTGATTATTAGAACTGTTACCGTACAGAGAGCCTTGATAGGAACCGGTTTTAACTTCAATGCTTCTGGGATCGAGAATCTGTTCGCAAATAATATCTTTTTCAATATTTCTGTTTAACAAACGGCTGATCTTTTTGATAATATTTGCTCGGGCCTCTTTAATCAACAGGTCCCAGTTTTGACCGTTATTGGCAGGAACGTTTATCATTACAAACCAGTTTTCGCTATCTGTGGGTGCATCCCCTCTAATGTGTTTAGCACTGATATTAATGTAAACAGTAGGGTCGTTGCTAATGGTTTTATCTTTCCACATCGCACTAAATTCCTTTTGATAATCCTCAGTGAAAAAGATGTTGTGTAAACCCATATCGCTGTAATTCCCATCCATGCCCCAATAAAATATCAAAGCCGAACTGCTGCGTTCCTGATTAAGGAGTTTTTTTGGTTGCAGTATTCCACTGAGCAAATTTTTATAGGTAAACCAGATATCAAGGTTAGAAATAACAACATCTGCCTTGTAGGTTTTATCGTTAACTTTTATGCCTTGTACTTTGGGTTTGCGTTCACTCGAATATAAGATTTCTTCAGCCTTTTGGTTGTAATGAAACCTTACGCCTAACTCTTCTGCTAGTTTTACTAAAGCTGTAACAATACTGTACATCCCGTTTTTTGGAAGGTAGGCTCCGTAGTGGTACTCGAAATGTGGAATTACATTCAATGTGGCCGGTGCCTGATAAGGATTAGAGCCGTTATAGGTAGCGTAACGGTTAAAAAGTTGCGCTACTCTATCGTCCTTAAAGAAAGATCTATTTGCTTTTGCCTGTGTTCTAAAAGCATCAATCTGACCAAAACGGAATATAGATTTTAAGGTATCCCAATGCAGGTAGCTTTTAAGTTTGTGCAAACTTCTTTCTAAAAATACACGGTGTGTAACTTCGTAAATGGTTTTGCTTTTGTTTAGGTACCGATCAATCTCTTTTGCCGTTGATTGGGTTTTATCTTCAATTTCTTTTGCAAATTTATCCAGATCTGTACTGGCATTTAATCTTAAACCATCTTCGTAGAAATAACGGCAAATCTCTTTCAGCTTAATGTATTCGAAATAATCTTTAGGGTTTTTGCCTGCCAGTTTAAAAAGTTCATCCACATATTGGGGCATGGTAAAAAGGCTCGGTCCGGCATCAAACCTGAAACCGTTCATTTTTATTTCTGCCAGTTTCCCCCCGGGTTTTGAACTGGCTTCGAAAACATCAACTTCATAACCCTTCATGGTAAAACGAATTGCAGACGCAATTCCTGCAATTCCTGCACCGATAACTATTGCTTTTGGTTTAGGCATCAATCTACTTCAACGCTTCTAAATATACTTTTGTTTGCTTTTCGATCTCATTGGTTGCAAATTTAATCGCTGACCCCACTCTTGTCGTTTCAGATTTTACAGGCATTTTATTAACCGTTGTTAGGGCATCTACATACCATTTGGCCCAAACTTCAATAATATGTTTTTCATCGGTCACAACTTTGCCATCTGCGATTGCTTTCTTACTTAGTTCAAATTCTGTTTTTAAACGGGTTAAAGCATCAGTTTTGACCTGCGAAACGGTAGCTATAGCGGTATTTTCATCTGCTGAAATAAGCGTATAAGCTGCGGTTAATCCACTTACCCCTACATTTTTCATTTCTTTAGGCGAAACTTTATCAATTCTATCATTATCGGTGTGGTAAAATACATCGGTAAAGTGCCACATCAATAACCCTGGAATTTTATTTTGCAAGAATGGTGTATGATCGCTACCGCCCTCAAATGGATTGTAGTTAACTGTCCAGTTGGCAAATTTGCCCTGTGTTTTGCAGATGTCGAAAATGAAATCGTTAAAATAGTGAGGGAAAAGATCATTTTCGGAAACATCCCCAGCACCCCATTCTGTATGTTTATCTGCTCCCCTTGTCCAGATGGCAGATGGATCCGGCATTTTTTCAATAAGGAAAGAGCCGCCGGTTTTTTTAGTGTCCTCACCAACCATATCCAAACTCATTCCCCACATAATGCCTTTTGCGCGTTTGGTATCTTCGGTAATATACCTTCTTGTTGATACAATTTCATCACCCCATAAAAAGGTTAAAGTACGCTTCGGACTGATCTTTTTTGCTTGGTATAATTCAGCGGTTAATCTTGCCATTTCTGCTAATGTGCCAACACCACTGGCATTATCATTTGCACCCGGTTCCTGAACATGGGCACTGAATACAAAGCGCTCTGTTGGGCTAACACTTCCTTTAACGTTAGCTACAATAGTTAATTCTTCTGAAGGATAAATTTTGGTCTGAATATTAACCTTTAATTTGGTCTCGCCTTTTAAGCAGGCTGCTTTTAATTTTTCTTTGGCGGCATAGGATAAAAGTAAAGTCCATACTTCGCTATTAGCCTTCATACTCCCAAACTGGATAGAAGTCTGGTGAACTTCTGGTTGTGTATACTTTGGCATTGAATAGCCCAACACACCAATGGCTCCCGCCTTAGTAGCAATCTGAAGTAAACGTGAAGGATTGCTCTCTGAGAATAAAATTTTACCCTTAAGGTCTATCTTTTCTATTTCGGCAGGTGTTGCGTTGGCAATGAAAACCACATTTGCTGTAGCGCCTCCTAATGGTGTTGAACCACAATTGATCGGGATCATGTTGCGGTTAGTTTTATAAGAAATGAGGGGTTGTGATTCACCAATAATATCGATGTTGGCATCAACAGGCTCCCAAGTATTGTTTTTCATCGCTCTTTTTTCGATGCGATAGGTTAAAGGAGCCTCAAATTCATTTTGTTTCTGTTCTACAAAGCCAGCTTTTTTAAGGATATTTTCTACATAATAAATACTAGCAGTAAAGCCTGTATTGCCAGGTACACGAAAGTATTTTTCTACAAAAGCAGTTGTTTTGTAGGCGTTTTTTTCTATGAAACCAGCCCTTGTGAGTTTGAAATATTCATCCGTTGAATTTTGTGCGAAACATCCCAATCCGGCAAAAAGCAGTACAAAAAGTATCTTTGTTTTCATGATCGTTAGTAAAAAGCGAAAGATAACAATAGCATTTGATTCTTTTCTTGATTTGAATAAGATATTAAGTATGCAAATGTAATATTTAATATTACATTTGCATACATGATTCTCCGAAATTTAGAACCAATTCTTAAAGAAGCTTTACAGCGAAGCCCTGTGGTTGTGCTATTAGGCCCCCGTCAAGTTGGTAAAACTACATTAGCCATCGGCCTAATAGATGAGGTGAATGCTATATATTTAGATTTGGAAGATCGTTTAGATCTAGAAAAGGTTAGGGATATAAGTGCTTTCCATCAAAGTAACAAAAAATCACTCTTAATTCTTGATGAAGTTCAACGTTTGCCTGAAATATTTTCACAAATAAGGGGAATTGTAGATAAAGAGCGTAGAAGAGGAAATAAGACTGGACAATTTCTGTTTTTGGGATCAGCATCTTTAGATTTATTAAAACAATCCAGCGAATCGTTAGCTGGAAGAATTACTTATCTGGAGCTTTTTCCGGTAAATGTTAGAGAATATGCGCAAGAAGATTTAGCTAAGGTTAACGACCTTTGGTTGAGAGGTGGATTTCCAGAGAGTTTATTAGCTGCATCGGAGAAAAATAGTTTGATATGGAGAAAGGACTTTATCCGAACGTATTTAGAAAGAGATATTCCTCAACTGGGGCCTCGCATTCCTGCAGAAACGCTCGAACGTTTTTGGACAATGCTCGCCCACAATCAAGGTAGTGTGCTAAACGCAGCCCACTTAGCCCGCAATATTGAGGTTACAGGGGTAACTATAGCGAGGTATTTGGATTTGATGGTGGATTTGTTATTGGTTAGGCGACTAAAGCCATATACAGTTAATGTTGGAAAACGACTTGTGCGATCACCAAAAATATATGTAAGAGATAGCGGCCTCACTCATGCCTTGCTCAATATAAAAAGTTATAATGAACTACTTGGTCATCCGGTAGTAGGTGGAAGTTGGGAGGGGTTTGTGATCGAAAATATTATGTCTGTAATTCCATCTGGAGTACAAACATACTACTATGGAACACCCGGAGGCGCAGAAATAGATTTAATTCTGGAATTTTCAAATACCGAAAAATGGGCAATAGAAATTAAAAGAAGTTCTGCGCCTTCATTATCAAAGGGGTTTTACTTTGCTTGTGAAGAAGTAAAACCCAGTAGTAGCTTTGTTGTTTATGCAGGTAATGATACCTTTACAATGCAGGGCGGAGCGATAGCACTACCACTGGACTCATTAATGCAAAAGCTTATAAGCTATGCGTAACGTCTTCCCTTTTTGTTTTTCAACCCTTCATCAACCGATAAGGGGCCAGAACCTACTACCCAAAACATAATGAGCAGAAATAATACCAGTACCGAAAACCACAATTCCGAATTCGGTGTGGAGAAACCCGGGGTAAGGTTAACGAAAAATACAGCAAACAATAAGATTGGAATCTGAATTACAACGGCAAAGCGGGTAACTAAACCTAATGTAATTAAAACACCCCCAACCAAATGTGCAAATGCAACAACGTGAATAGCAACACTGATCAGCATGCCCGAAAAACCAAATACGTTGTTTTGTGTAATCATATTCTGAAGAACCGAAGTGTCGCTAACAAAAGAAACACCTTTTCCAAAAATGATCAGGCCAAGTACAATCCGAAGATAATCTAGCCATTTTGATTGATGAACATCTCCCCAATGTTCAATTTTACGGATAACGTTCATAATGAACCTCCATTTTTATGTGAATGATATATTAAGTTACGGATTTATATTGATTTGTCAAATAAAGAGTTGAAAATCAATCATGGTTTGTCCAAAACAAAATATGATTTTAGTGTATAGTTGATGTTTTGAAAAAAGAACAGATAGTATTACTCAGCATCCATATTTATGTAATGACCTAAACAAAAAATTATTTTTTGAAATAGAATTTGAGTAACAATTTAGAATGAGCTAAGCATTGCGCTTAACTGTTGAAAGTTTTTTCGGTATCCGCTATCATTGATAATTATGGTTTGCCTGTTATCTTCTGGCGATGTATTTTTCCCCAATCATACATGGCCGATATTAGCTCATTAAGCGAAACACTATAGGGTGTAAGTTGATACTCAACAGTAATTGGTCTCGTATCCAGTACCGTTCTGCTTATCAAGCCATTCATCTCAAGTTCCTTTAGCTCTTTGGATAGAATCCGAGGTGAAATTTCTGCTTCTTTTGCAAGTTCACGAAATTTGAATTTGCCGCCTCTCAAAATTGAGATTAGCACCAACTTCCATTTGCCCCCTACTATATCCATAGTATCCTTAAGCGTTAGCCATGCCTTCCTGCATTCTTCATCGGTGGCAGGCTTGAGACAACGATCTTTATTCATTATAATATTTTATTATTGGATGGTATCCTTTATGTAACCCATAGCGAAGGTATAAGATTACGTTAATATTTTTGTCGCATAAATTACATTATAAAATTATTTTAAGTATAAATTATGGATACTATAACAAAAACTACACTTGCAGAACGTTTATTTCGTTCGCATCTTGCTAAATTTACCAATCCAGATATGACTCGCGAAGCCTATGCTGATTTATTCACGGAAGATGCAGTTCAGCAGTATCCGTTTGCACCCGCACCTTATGCTAAAGAAGTATTAGGTCGTGATGCCATCACAGAATACATATCGAACGTTGTAAATGGTGCAACCGACTGGGACTTTAGAAACTTCGAGTTCTCAACTACATCTGATCCGGAAACAATATTTGTAGAATTTGAAGGTAGTGCTAATGTGATCGCTACTGGAAAATCTTACCGTCAACTCTATATTGGACGAGTTACACTTAAGGAAGGTAAAATTTCATGCTATCGTGAGTTTTGGAATCCTATGTGGATCATGGATGCATTTATGTAGTTTATAGGTATTATGTTAGGATTATTCAATCCAAATATCTTTGTGGTCTAAATCTTTTGGGGTTTTGCCCCAAAAGATAATCTGTATTGTAAATGCAATTTCATTCACATTATAAGTGCATTTTTCTGCGTTAAAAATAGACCATTTTTTTTAATTCCATATGAACAAAATATATTTTGGCCAACATTTAAAGAATGTCACGGCTACGGTTAAATTTGAAATAAACACATTTAGTTTTATTAACACACCATATTTTGAAAAGGACAAGCCATATTTTAAAGCAATTAATCTATAATTTGCTTTGTAGCGTTGTTTTTAACCAGCTGATGTAAAATTAACATAAAATTAATTTATACCGTTTCGGTTTTTGGTATGAATTTAGTATTATTGCTTAAATAGATAGGTTTTTTATCATGAGCAAAGAAATATTAGAGTTTTCTGTACAAGTAGATGAAAAATTTGACCTAAAATTTAATTGGTTAGATGGCTTTTGGGGCGCTGCATTTAAATTTTTTGGAAAATAATTTTTAAAATCGAAGTTTTCATTGCCGAACTGTTCTTGTTCGAATAGGATTATTACGCCCAATATTTTGATTAGTAGGCTTTTCAACCCTCTACCTTTCTGCCCTTAACCTTTAACCTCTTTTTTCTATATTTGCAAAATAATGAGTAGAAGAAAACCTGGTACGGTAACTATTGTTCCAAACGTACATATAATCGATATTGCTGAAGAAGGAAAAGGTGTTGGCAAGGCTGACGAATTGGTCATTTTTGTTGATAAGGCCGTTCCTGGTGATGTGGTGGATGTTCGGTTGACAAAAAAGAAAAAGAATTTTGCTGAAGCAATCATTGATCAGCTTCATGAAAAATCAGCTTTAAGAACCGATCCTTTTTGTCCTCATTTCGGAACTTGTGGCGGTTGTAAATGGCAGCACATGGGGTACGATGCTCAATTAAAATTTAAACAGAAAAATGTAGAGGCAGCTTTACAGCGCTTAGGTAAAATAGATACCTCAGGAACTGAACCGATTTTAGGCTCAGCAAAAAACAGGTATTACCGTAATAAATTAGAATTTACTTTTTCGAACAAACGTTGGTTGGAAAAAACTGATGTAGAACGCGATGAAGATTTTGATATGAATGCGCTGGGTTTTCACGTACCATTGCGTTTCGATAAAATTTTAGATATAGAGCATTGTTATCTACAAGATGAGCCTTCTAATTCCATCAGAAACTCGGTTCGTAAATATGCTTCAGAAAATGATTTGTCGTTTTATGATTTGCGCAACCACGAAGGTGTTTTACGTAACCTGATTATCCGTACGTCTACCACTGGAGAAGTAATGGTAGCGGTAGTTTTCGCTTATCCAGAGCAGGAGCAGGTTGATGGGTTGATGAATTTCCTGAAAACTGAATTTCCACAGATAACTTCGTTGTTGTATATCGTTAACCAAAAGAAAAACGACACTATTTTTGATCAGGATGTAGAAGTATTCTCTGGTCGCGATCATATTTTCGAAGAAATGGACGGCATCCGTTTTAAAATTGGGGTGAAATCTTTTTATCAGACCAATTCTGAACAAGCCTTCGAACTATATAAAATCACCAGAGATTTTGCCGGATTTAAAGGTGATGAACTGGTTTATGATTTATACACAGGCGCCGGAACAATTGCAAATTTTATTGCCAAAAACGTAAAACAAGTAGTTGGGGTAGAATATGTACCAACCGCTATTGAAGATGCAAAGTTTAACTCAGCATTAAATGGCATCGATAATACGATTTTCTATGCTGGAGATATGAAAGATATTCTTACTTCAGAATTTATCCTGGCACATGGCAAACCAGATGTGGTTATTACCGATCCACCACGTGCCGGAATGCATGCCGATGTGGTACAAAGATTATTGGAAATGGAATCTGATAAAATTGTTTATGTAAGCTGTAATGCAGCCACGCAAGCACGAGACTTGGAGTTATTGAAAGATAAATACGATGTGGTGCGCATTAAACCTGTAGATATGTTTCCGCACACGCAGCATGTAGAGAATGTAGTATTATTAAGGTTAAAGGTGTAAGGCTATAACCTTAAAATCAAATATTGTCATATTAAACCCTACACCTTCAACCATAAACCTTTTACCTTAAAATGGATAGAGAAGAATTATTAAGTGCAACACCCGAAGATAGTGGAGCACCACAAAAACAAGAAAGCCCGCTGGTAAGTTTAGAGAAAGATCTTGAGTTTTACGCTGAAGCTGTTAGGGAAGTTGCTATTGAAATTATGGTTGAAGGCATTTCTGCCCATCCAATTTTTATTGCTCATCAGCACGAAGTAAACATCGGTGAACTTATTTTAAATAAAGAGGAACTCAATACTGATTGGACTATACAAGCTTCTACATTAGAAGAATTTGTAGAAAAAGGAATCATTAGTAAGGAGAAAAAAGAGCCATTCTTAAAAGTTTATAAAAAACCGGAAGATTTTATGTGCGTATTTGTGATTGTTCCTGAAGGTGCCAACTTTATTTATTATCCGTATAAAAAAGGTAGAGGGTAGAAAGACTGAGGATTTAAGGTTTCTTACTATAGTCTTTAATGACCATAATCTGTGTAATCTATTAATCTGTGCAATCACCCATAAAAAAAAAACGCCGCTTTGCATCCACAAAGCAGCGGTTATTATTAACTAAACTAAACTTTTAATTCACGTGGTGAACATCTCCGCTTTTTGAGCTAGATGTTTTCTTAAGTGAAGCATTTCCTTTGTAGCTTACATCGCCGCCGCCGCTTGCACTTGCTTCTAGACCTTTGTTTACATAAATACTTACATCAGAACCACCAGAAGCCTGCACCTTTGCATAATCTGTAATTAATTCATAAGCGTCGATATCGCTACCTCCGCTTGATTGAATGGTCATATTTTCTGCTTTACCTTTTAAATCGAGGTCGCTGCCCCCGCTTGATTGAATAGATAGATCGTTACAAACAACAGTTAATTTTAAATCCGATCCTCCTGAAGAGCGAATGGCAAGTTTATCTGTCTTGATCTGGTTTTGTGTAAAAACATCCGAACCTCCAGATGCTGCAATTGCATTTAGGGTTTTAAAACTTACATAAGCTTTAATAGAACGATTTTTAAACATGCCGCTCCAATTGATGCCATCTTTAAACTTTATGGTAACATTGCTGCCACTCTGCTCTACAACAATATCTTTTAATGTTTCTGAATCCGATTTTATACTCACACTTTCGCTGCCACCTTGGGTTAGGTACAAATCGATACCGCTGCTTACCCCAATGCTATTAAAATTTTTAACTGTGAAACTTTTAGTTTCCTGTGCTTTAGCCATATAGCTGGTTACCACTATAAATAAAATGGCGGATGATTTGATAAGGATTTTCATAGTCGTTTTTTTGTTAAATGATTCTGAAGCGATCATTACACGGTATTTGTGGAACGAGGGCTTTGATTTTGTGTTTTGGTTATAGATTAGACGCATCTCTGGTGAAAACGTTGCAAACAATCGAAATTATTTTTCAAATAGTTTGAATTTCACCCTTAAAATCGTTCTTTTTGTATTCAATCCTTTTCATACAATGGCATCGCAATTACTTATTCTTAACAAGAAACAAATTCAGCAGAAAATAGATCGTATCGCTTATCAGATTTTAGAAGATAACCTGAATGAAAAAGAAGTGGTGCTTGCTGGTATTTGGGACCGTGGTTACAAATTAGCGCTAAGGTTAGAAAAAGTGCTTAAAAAGATTTCGGGCTTTAAAATAACCTTACTGCGTATCGACCTGCAGAAAGAAAGTAGCAAATTGGTTGCTTCAACAGATCTGGATGAAAGCCATTGGAAAAACAAGGTGATTATTATTGTTGATGATGTATTGAACAGCGGTAAAACCCTAGCTTATGGCTTGGGCGTTTTCTTAAATACGCCGCATAAAAAAATCCGAACGGTAGTTTTGGTTGATCGAAGCCATAAAATTTTCCCTATTGCCACCGATTTTGTTGGCCTTGAACTGGCTACCATCTTAAAAGAACATGTAGATGTGGTGATGGATGTAGAAGGAGAAGAAGATAGGGTTTATTTGAGCTAAGTGAGGATGTAAAATGGAAGAGGTAAGATGGATGATGGAATTGATTTAGTCGCGTGATTCGTCATTTCGACCGAAGTGGAGAAATCTATATATTTGTCTTATATCGTTTTCATTGCAAACGAGGACTATAACCGTTTTAAAGAAAACCACATTTGCAATTCACCCCAATTTTTTGCAATTTCCCGAAATGTATCAGCCCAGAAAAAATAATTTGATTTTCAACTTTTTCTCGTGGTACATCCAGTTTATCATCAAAAAAGATTTTTCGGCTTTTACCTATGATGAAGTGGAAACCAATCCAGATGCTTCTATACTGATTTTAGCCAATCATTTTAGCTGGTGGGATGGCTTTTTCCTCTTTTATATCAACAAAAAAGTATTTAAGAAACAATTTCACGTTTTGGTGAATGCCGAAAATTACAATAAAGTAGGTTTCTTGAAATATCTTGGTGCTTTTGCAGCCGAAAATAAAGGTAAAGATGTTTTGGAAACCCTTAATTATGCCGGCAAGCTGTTAGATAACCCCGCAAATTTGGTGCTTGTATTCCCTCAGGGCAAATTATATTCGAACCATTTAAAGAATGTCGGTTTCGAAAAAGGAGTGATGCAAATGATTAATGCCAGTCAGAAAAAAATCAGTATTATTTTTGCCGCCACCTTTATCGATTATTTTGCTAAAAGAAAACCATCAGTTTATAATTATTTACAGCATTGGGAAAATGAAGAATATGTGAGCTTACAATTACTAAAAAGAGCCTATAATAAACATTACGATCAATCGGTTGTTAAACAAACTCAGATCATTGAATGACAATTTTTATTTACGCGGTTTTAATTTTCCTGGTCATCAGGTTTTCGGTTACTGTTTTCAATTTCCTTTCTAACCCAAAGTTGTCGAGAGTGGTTAAACACTATCACGATAAGGTTTCGATCCTAATCCCCGCTAGAAATGAAGCAGCGGATATTTTAGAATTGCTTGTTTCGATAAAAAATCAGGATTACACCAATTATGAGGTTATTGTTTTGGATGATAACAGCGAGGATAATACTTTTGAGGTCGTCGAAAAATTTTGTCTTGCAAATTCACAATTCAAAGTGGTGAGCGGTGAAGAGTTGCCTCAAAACTGGCTTGGAAAAAACTATGCCTGCCACCAGCTTAGCGAACTGGCTACCGGGAAATACCTTTTGTTTATTGATGCAGATGAATCAATTAAAAGAGGATTGATTAATAGCCTGATCAACCGGATGGAAATAGGAAACCTGGCATTGCTAAGCGTTTTTACCAATCAAACTATAAAATCGATAGGTGAGTGGTTAACGGTGCCCTTAATGCATTTCATTCTATTGAATTTGTTGCCTTTGCGTTTGGTTAAGCTTTCAAAAAATCCGGCATTTGCCGGGGCAAGTGGACAATGTATGTTTTTTAATGCCAATAATTACAAAGAAAACCATTGGCATGAGCGGGTTAAACACCAGGTTGTAGAAGATGTGGAGATTATGAAGTTGGTAAAACAAGAAAAATTTAATGCTGAAGCACTTTTAGCCAATGGACTGATTTATTGCAGGATGTACAAGAATTTAGGTGAAAGCTTAAACGGTTTTAGTAAAAATTTACTGGCAGGTTTTGGTAATAACATCATAATATTATTACTTTACCAGCTTTTGGTAACCATAGGGCCAGTAATTTTAATCTTAAACTTTAATGTTGCTTCACTTGTATTACCATTAACTTTAATAGTGTTAAGTAGAATAATGATCTCCTATTTGTCAGGACAAAATGTTTTGGTAAATCTGATTTTACATCCCTTACAGATGTTGTTCTTCTTAATCATTTCATTCATTTCTATAAAAAAACATATTTTTAAAACGAGCACATGGAAGGGCAGAACGATCAAAACGATTTAAAGATTAAAAGGATTGCATTAGCAATAATTATCGTTTTTCATGTGGTTGGCTTGCTTGGCTTCTTAATTCCAGCTGCCCAGCCTTATTTTATCAAACTTGTTCCCTTTCACTTGTTGCTCATGTTCGCCATAATTGTTTTTTCGTACAATGCAGATGTAAAACGTTTGTTATTACTGGTTTCGGGTGTATTTCTCTGTGGCTTTCTAGTCGAGGTATTGGGCGTGCATACCGGAAAAATATTTGGTAGCTATTATTATGGCGATACATTGGGCTACAAAGTTGCTGCGGTTCCATTACTAATGGGCGTAAATTGGGTAATCCTTATTTTCAGTGTGGGGCAAATGATGAAAAGTATGAAAATCAGGCACAGCATTTTAGCTTCGGTTATCGGTGCTCTTATACTTGTAGGTTTCGATTTCTTTTTAGAGCCTGTAGCCATGAAATTTAACTATTGGCAGTGGGACTGGCATGAAATTCCTGTTCAAAATTATGTGGCCTGGTTTATTGTTTCAGTAATTTTGTTAAAGTTTTACTATGCTCTGGGGCTAAAGCAACAGAAATATATTGGTACTGTAATGTTCGTTTCACAGCTAATCTTTTTTGTTGTTTTATATATGACAACTGGAACAAATATTTTTGCTTAATTTTGTACTGCAATGGGTTACAACTTACAGGTCAACATCGATAAATCATCAGGCTTTTGCTTTGGCGTAGTGTATGCCATAGAAATGGCCGAAGATATTCTGGATAAAGAAGGTTATTTATATTGCCTTGGCGATATTGTACACAATGACGAAGAAGTAGAACGTTTAACCAATCGCGGATTAAAAATTATCGATCACGAAGTATTAAAAAACTTAAGAGACGAAAAGGTTTTGATCAGGGCACATGGCGAAGCGCCTTCAACTTATCAACTGGCTTTAGAAAATAACCTGACTTTAATAGATGCTTCTTGCCCTGTTGTGCTGAAATTGCAAAACAGGATTAAAAACTCTCATGACGAGGATGAGCAGGTACTTATTTTTGGCAAACATGGCCATGCTGAAGTAATCGGACTACAAGGACAAACCGATGGTAAAGCAATTGTTTTTCAGGATTTAGCTGAACTGGACAATGTAGAATTACCTGCTAAGTTTACCTTATACAGCCAAACCACTAAGAGCACCGATAAATTCTATCACATTAAAGACGAATTATTGAGCCGTGGTTACGAAGTTAAGGCTAACGATACCATTTGCAGGCAGGTATCTAACCGATATGAAGAACTGGAAGATTTTGTAAGTCATTATGATAAGATTGTTTTTGTTTCAGGAAAGAAATCATCGAACGGAAAAGTACTTTACGATGTTTGTAAAAAATACAACGATAATTCTTACTTTATTTCCAATGTGGAGGAATTAGATCAAACCTGGTTTATTGAAAATGATAAAGTTGGTATCTGCGGTGCAACTTCTACACCAATGTGGCTAATGGAAAAGGTTAAAGCCGCTTTGGAAAAACGCTAATCCCATAATCGATCATTAATATTTATTATTAAGTGAAAGCATTGTTAATAATAGATATGCAAGTTGGTAGTTTTAAACCCTACGCTTTGCGTCACGACACTTTGGGCGTAATTGAGCGAATAAATAAATTATCAGATTATTTTAGGGCTAATCATGATAAGGTGATTTTCGTCCAGCATGATGGTTCAAAGGAAAACATATTTTTACCAAATACTATTGATTGGGAGCTCTTGCCAGAATTAATCAAGAATCCTACTGATTATATCGTGTCAAAATCAGCTAATGATTCATTTTATAATACTGATTTACAGAATACGCTAATTGAAAATAACATTACAGAATTATTTATAACGGGCTGTGCTACGGATTTTTGTATCGATACAACAGTAAAATCAGCTGTTAGTAAAGATTATAATGTAACTGTTGTGGAAGATGCGCATACCACTGCAGATAGACCTCATTTAAGTGCTCCAAAAGTGATTGAACATTACAGTTGGATCTGGAGCGAAATGACTCCAACAAACTTTAAAATTCGAGTTGTAAAAACTAAGGAGCTGCTTAATTTGTTTGCTTAAGAACCAAGGTTATTGGCTCAACAAAACTGTAAATTGAAAACTATAAACCCATATACCGGAATTCTGGTTGCGTTAACCGTAATTACTTGTTGGTTTATTTCTCTTTATTTGTTGTTAGCATGGGATTTCGCATGGAATAATCCTTTAGTTTATCTGATGGTTTTAGTACAAATGCATTTGTACACCGGTTTGTTTATCACTGCTCACGATGCCATGCACGGAACAATATCGGCAAACAAAAAAACAAATAATTTTATCGGCTATCTATCTGTTTTTCTTTACGCAGGTTTCTTTTACAACCGTCTGTATGCAAAACATCACCAGCACCACAGTTATGTACATACCAAAGAAGATCCTGATTTTGCACCACATGGTTTTTGGAAATGGTATTTCCGTTTCATGCTAAATTATGTTACGGTAATCCAATTGGTAATTATGGCAATTGCTTACAATGTTTTGAAAATCTGGGTTGATGAAAGGAATTTGCTCTTGTTTTGGGTGCTTCCATCATTGTTAAGCACTTTTCAGTTGTTTTATTTTGGAACATACCTGCCACACAAAGGAGAGCATGATAACGAATACCATTCATCTACTTTGCAGAAAAATCATCTTGTTGCATTCATAACATGTTACTTTTTTGGTTATCATTTAGAACATCATCAAGAACCACGTATGCCTTGGTGGCAACTGTATAAAACGAAGGGGTAGTGCTGATCGTGGTGTTAGATGTTGCCATTTGAAACTAAATAAAACCCTCTTCTGATTTTTCGAAGAAGGGTTGCTCGTTTAAACTGTCAGATGGTTACATCTGACACCACGCTGATGCGATTTAAAGACCAATTTTAATAATTGCTTATGATTAGTTGCTGCGTACGGCAGGAAGCTTTCATTATGAATTCACACGCTACTGCTCGATAGCCTTTGGAAGTATGAAATAACAATTTTTGACTAAAAAATGTCGGCAATCACATTTTAAGCATAGGGAAAAAACAATAAAAAAGCGATATTTGCGCCACGAAACATATTCTTGTATAGATGAGCAAAAAGGGAATTTTACTGGTAAATTTAGGAACACCTGATAGTCCGGCAACGGCTGATGTGAGAAAATATTTAGATCAATTTTTGATGGACGAGCGGGTAATTGACATTCCTAAACTGAACAGAACATTATTGGTTAAAGGAATTATTGTTCCATTCCGTAGCCCAAAAACAGCTAAATTATATAAAGAAATCTGGAATGAAAATGGCTCCCCGCTGTTGTACTACAGTAAATTGCAGGCTAAAATGCTGCAAGAAAGATTGGGTGGCGATTATCATGTAGAGCTAGCCATGCGTTACCAAAGCCCTTCAGTAGAATCAGCATTAGCAAATTTAAAAGCAGGCTTAGTAGAAAGTATACAGGTAATACCAATGTTTCCACAATATGCTTCTGCCAGTACAGGCTCGGTAATGCAGCTGGTAATGGAGTTAGTGAGCAAGTGGCCAACAGTTCCACCAATCTCGTTTGTTAATTCATTCCATGATAACGAATTGATGATTAAACTTTTTGCAGAAAATGCCAAAAAGCATAACGTAGAAAGTTATGATCATGTGTTGTTCAGCTTCCATGGATTACCTGAGCGTCAACTGTTAAAATGCGATCATACCGGAAGTTACTGCTTAAAAAGTGCCGATTGCTGTCAGACATTAAATGATACCAATAAATTCTGCTATTCTGCTCAAGGACATGATACCGCCAGGTTAATAGCCAAAGAATTAAACTTATCCAGAGATAAATATACCGTTTGTTTCCAATCGCGCTTAGGTAAAGAGCCATGGGTACAGCCCTATACTACTGATGTGTTGAAGAAATTGGCTGCCGAAGGCAAAAAACGACTTTTGGTTTTTAGTCCTGCTTTTGTGGCCGATTGCCTGGAAACGCTTTACGAAATCACGGTAGAGTACCACGAAGAGTTTAAGGCTTTAGGTGGCGAACATGTTCAGTTGATAGAAAGTTTAAACGATAGTCCTGTATTTATCGAGGCTTTGGCCGGAATGGTTAAATAGCTTAAGCATGGCAAGTTTTATCATCTTAATGGGCGTTTCTGGAAGTGGTAAAACCGTTATCGGGAAAGCTTTGGCACCTAAAATAAATGCCGAATTCATCGATGGTGATAATCTCCATTCGCAACAGAATGTAGATAAAATGGCTGCCGGGATTCCATTAACAGATGCCGACCGTTTAGATTGGCTGCAACTGATTGCTAAAGTGGGTCGTGAACATGTTGCCCACGGCACAACCTGCATTATTGCTTGTTCTGCACTGAAGAGATCTTACCGAAATTTGCTGAGAACAGATAATCCATCAATCCGGTTTGTTTATTTAAAAGGAAGTTTCGATTTAATCCACGATCGAATTGCTAAACGTTCCCATCAGTACATGCCTTCTAGTTTATTAAAAAGCCAGTTTGAAACATTAGAAGAGCCACAGGCTGATGAGCAAGATGTAGTAAGCGTATCAATAGATCAAAGTATTCCCGAAATTGTTGAAGAGATTGCTAAGGCCGATCTGATTTTGTAATCATCGAAATAATCTGATCGGTTGCACCTTTTTTATCTGCTACATATCTTTTAGCCTGGTTTGCAGCATTTTTATTTTCTACAAAGCCTTCAAAAGCATTAATTAAATCTTCGGTTGAGGAAATACTTTTCGCTGCTCCAATGGCAATTAAGTCTTTTGCTTCCTGAAATTTATCGTATTTCGGGCCGAAAATTACAGGTAATCCAAATGCTGCGGCTTCTAAAGTGTTGTGTATTCCCGTTCCAAAACCACCGCCGATATAAGCTACTTTTCCATATTGGTAAAGAGAAGACAGCATGCCGATGTTATCGATGATGAGCGTTTGGTGTTCGGCGTTTAGCGTTTGATCAGCGGAACTGAAAACTGAAAACCGCAAACTGCCTACTGGAAACTGTTTCTCGATACTTTCGATATGGCTTTCGTGAATCTCGTGCGGGGCGATGATAAACTTCCAGCTGGGGTATTTTTCAGGCAAAGCCGATAATATTTTTTCATCTTCAGGCCAGGTACTTCCGCAAATTAATGTAGGGGAGCTGCCAATAAAGCTTTCGATAAGGCTAAGCTGTTTGGGCGATTGCGCATTTTCATAAACACGGTCGAAACGGGTATCTCCATTTATGGTTACATTATTTAACCCGATTGATTTTAAAAGATTTTCACTTTCTTCATTTTGTACAAAAAAGTAAGTGACAGATTTTAAAATATTGCGGTAAAAGCCACCATACCATTTAAAAAAAGCCTGACTTTCTCTAAAAATTCCAGAAATCACATATAAAGGAATACCCTGATCTTTTAATTCCTTAAAATAGAAATGCCAAAATTCGTATTTGGTAAAAATGGCCATTTCAGGATTAATACCTGCTATAAAACGTTTTGCGTTGGCCGCCGTATCAATAGGCAGATAAAATACATCTGCCAGGGCATAATTTTTCCTGATTTCATATCCCGAAGGAGAAAAAAAAGTAACTACAATTTTTTTTGCAGGATAAAGGGTTTTTAGTTTTTCTAAAACTGGCCGCCCCTGCTCAAATTCTCCCAAAGATGCAAAATGAAACCATATATGTTTTTCGCCCGGATTAATTTTCTGAGCAATTTGTGTATAACTATTTTTACGGCCATTTATAAACAGCTTAGCTTTAGGATTAAATAATGAAAATATCCTGATAAGCAAAGTGTAAAGCCGAATTCCGATTATGTAAAGCAAAAGCATTAGTGTAATTTCATATCTTCGTGCCAAGATAAAACGAATATATTTAAAAAGCTTAAAAATATATGGAGTCCTCACGATTTGGCCTATCATTCAATGCAATAAATAGACAGATTATGATTACCCCCATTGCAGCTAAAATAACCGAGCTAGCGAGCTCATTAAAAACCGATGAAAAACAATTTAATTGTTTAATAAATTAACAGATGAAGATAGCCGTTATTGGTACCGGATACGTAGGTTTAGTTACCGGAACCTGTTTAGCAGAAACAGGAAATGATGTAATATGTGTTGACATTAATGAAGCGAAGGTAAAACAAATGCAGGCAGGCGAAGTGCCGATTTATGAGCCTGGTTTAGACCTTTTGTTCCATAGAAATATAGAACAGGAAAGGTTAACTTTTACGACAAACCTTGCAGATGCCGTAAAGGATGCGCAGATTATTTTCATGGCTTTGCCAACGCCTCCAGGTGGAGATGGTGCAGCCGATCTTTCTTATATTCTGGGTGCCGCAAAAGATATTTCCAAACTGATTACCGAATATAAGGTCATCGTAAATAAATCAACTGTTCCGGTTGGAACGGCTGATAAAGTAAAGGCTGTTTTTGCCGAAAATACTTCTATTGAAGTAGATGTGGTATCCAATCCCGAATTTTTAAGGGAGGGTGTAGCTGTTGATGATTTTATGAAACCAGACCGCGTGGTTTTAGGAACTAAAAGCGAAAGAGCGAAAAAGCTGATGACTGAATTATATGGTCCTTACGTACGCCAGGGGAATCCAATTCTTTTTATGGATGAACGTTCTTCTGAACTGACTAAGTATGCTGCAAACTCTTTCCTTGCCACCAAAATTACCTTTATGAACGAGGTTGCCAACCTTTGCGAACTGGTAGGTGCTGATGTTGATTCGGTAAGAAGGGGCATAGGTTCCGACGACCGTATCGGTAAACGTTTCCTTTTTCCGGGCGTAGGGTATGGCGGTTCATGTTTTCCGAAAGATGTTCAGGCACTGGTAAAATCATCTGATGATTATGCTTACGATTTTCAGATTCTGAAATCGGTGATGGAGGTTAACGAAAGACAAAAAACAATCCTGGTTGATAAGGTGTTAAAATATTACAAGGGTGATATTAAAGGTAAACATTTTGCCCTTTGGGGATTAGCTTTTAAGCCAGAAACCGACGATATCCGTGAGGCACCTGCCTTATATATTATTGATGCGCTGGTTAAGAACGGCGCTACCGTTACCGTATTCGATCCGGAGGCGATGGCAAATGTTAAAAATGTTATTGGCGATCAGGTAAACTACGCTAAAAACCAATACGAAGCTTTAGAAGGTGCTGATGCGCTGTTGATTGCAACAGAGTGGTCGGTTTTTCGTAACCCTGATTTTGAAAAAATTGATAACATTCTGAAAAATAAAGTGGTTTTCGACGGTCGAAATTTGTATGATTTGCAAAAAATGATCGATCTTGGCTATTATTATAACAGCATAGGCAGAAAACTATTAACCCCCTAAGCCCCCTGAAGGGGAGACTAAGCACAATGTGCAGGAGTATGGGGAGTGTTTAAAAAAAAGAATATGAACGAAAGAAAGGAAAAGTCCCCTTTAGGGGATTTAGGGGGTAGAAAGAGAATATTGATTACAGGTGCAGCGGGATTTTTAGGTTCGCACCTTTGTGATCGTTTTGTGAAAGAGGGCTATTACGTTATCGGAATGGATAACCTGATTACGGGCGATATGGCAAATATCGAACACTTGTTCAAGCTGGAGAATTTCGAGTTTTACAACCACGATGTTTCCAAATTTGTACACATTCCAGGCAAACTTCATTACATTTTACACTTTGCTTCACCGGCAAGTCCAATCGATTACCTTAAAATTCCGATACAGACGCTTAAAGTAGGTTCATTGGGTACACATAATCTTTTAGGCCTTGCCCGGAATAAAAATGCGAGGATGCTGATTGCATCAACTTCTGAAGTATATGGCGATCCAAATGTAAACCCTCAACCAGAGGAATATTGGGGCAATGTAAATCCGGTTGGTCCACGTGGTGTTTACGACGAGGCGAAACGCTTTCAGGAAGCCATTACCATGGCCTACCATACTTTCCATGGCGTAGAAACCAGAATTATTCGGATTTTTAATACTTATGGGCCGCGAATGCGCCTGAATGATGGACGTGTTTTACCTGCTTTTATCGGGCAGGCTTTAAGAGGTGAAGATTTAACTATCTTTGGTGACGGAAGTCAGACACGTTCTTTTTGTTATGTTGATGACCTGATAGAAGGGATTTACCGTTTATTGATGAGCGACTATGCTCAGCCGGTAAACATTGGTAATCCAGATGAAATCACCATCAAACAGTTTTGTGAGGAAATTATCAAGCTTACAGGCACTACGCAGAAAATCGTTTATAAAGAACTTCCACAGGATGATCCTAAACAGCGCAGACCGGATATAACCAAGGCGAGAGCGATATTGGGATGGGAGCCAAAAGTAGGCCGTGCTGAAGGATTGAAAATTACATACGAATATTTTAAATCATTGCCTGCAGAGGCTTTGGAGAAGATAGATCATAAAGATTTTACCACATTTAACCGTTAAAATGGCAAAAATATTAGTTACTGGTGGAACAGGATACATAGGTTCGCACACAGCAGTAGAGTTACACAACGCAGGATACGAAGTTGTTATTATTGATAACCTTTCTAACTCGAATATCAAAATTTTATCCCAGCTTCATGCTATCACTGGCAAATGGTTCGATTTTCATGAAATCGATCTGCAAGATGATAGAGCTGTTCAGGAATTTGCAGAAAACCATACCGATATTGATGGAATTATTCACTTTGCAGCATCAAAAGCTGTTGGCGAATCGGTAGAACAACCTCTAAAATATTATAAAAACAATTTCTACGGTTTAATTAACTTATTAACCTCGTTTAACAGGAAAATTAATTTTGTATTTTCTTCATCTTGTACCGTTTATGGCCAACCAGAAACTTTACCTGTAACCGAGGCTGCACCAGTACAGAAAGCTGAATCTCCTTACGGAAATACCAAACAGATTGCCGAAGAAATATTAGCAGAAACTGCATCAGTAACACCGGCGTTAAATATTATTGCTTTGCGTTATTTTAACCCGGTTGGTGCACACGAAACCGCTTTGATTGGCGAGCTACCAAATGGTATACCTGCAAACCTAGTTCCTTTCATTACGCAGTCGGCTATTGGCAAACGAGGTCCGATTACGGTTTACGGTGATGATTACAATACCCCTGATGGTTCTGCCATCCGCGATTATATCCATGTGGTTGATCTGGCAAAAGCACACGTTGCCGCCATCAAAAAATTAGAAGGTGGAAATCCTAATGGTAATTACGATGTTTTCAATATCGGTACGGGTAAAGGTTCTTCAGTTTTAGAAATCATTGCAGCTTTCGAAAAAGTGAACGGAGAAAAACTTGAATATAAAATCGGACCAAGAAGAGCAGGTGATATTGTTCAGATTTATGGCGATGTACAAAAATCGAACAGTGAACTGGGCTGGAAAGCCAGTCTTGATATTAATGAGATGATGCGCTCTGCATGGGAGTGGGAAAAATACATCAAGGCTAACCCTTTTTAAATGAAGTTATCGGAGCACAAAGATTTAAAAACTGCCATAATAGAATTGCCTGTCAAAGAAAAAGACAAGCTATTGCTGCGTTTGGTGGCCAAAGATAAAGTGCTTACAGAACATCTTCATTACAAATTATTAGAAGATGCAGCCGATTTAGAAGATCGGAAAGAAAGGATTAAAGCCGATGTGGACGAGCAGGTTCTGGAACTGAAAAAACTGAATGCTAAAGAAGCTTTGGTAAAACTTCGGAAGATGATTACCTCGGTTAATCATTTTTATAAGGTAACAAAAGATCCGGTTGGAGAGGTAGAGTTAAAACTGTTTATCCTCAATGCCATCCCTTTTGATTATAAGAAATCAATTTTTGGTTACCGCGATTTTATGATGCTTTTTAGTATATTTTACTTGAAAACTGTCGCGGTAACCCTAAATAAATTCAAAAAACTACACGAAGACCTGCAGTTCGATTTAAGTGAAGACTTAAATAATTTGCTCGATAAAATCTATTCCTCTAAATTAGCTGGTGCAGCAGAGGCAAGCAATTTGCCAAAAGAGATAAGTTAAAGCTATGAACTACCATTATGTTCGGATTATTTAAAAAGAAAAAAATAGCACCCGAATTTAATTTCTCTGGTATCGGAACAGATATGCACTCGCACATTATTCCAGGAATTGATGATGGTGCCCAGACCCTGAAAGATTCTTTTCTCCTGGCCAAAAAATTTAAAGCTTTAGGTTATAAGAAGCTGATTGCTACCCCGCACATCATGGCCGATTATTTCCGCAATACGCCCGATACCATTAACCGTGGCTTAGATACTTTGAGAAAAGGCTTACTAGAAATAGAACTGGACCTCGAAGTTGATGCCGCTGCCGAATATTACCTGGATGAAACCCTGGAAAAAAAGATCAAACAAAAAGAGGTGTTAACATTTGGGAATAATTATCTTTTATTTGAATTATCCTATATAAATGCCCCTCAGAACCTGATCGATTTTATAAAGATGATGCAGGATGCTGGATATAAGCCTGTGTTGGCCCATCCTGAGCGGTATCCGTATTACTACAACTCTTTTGAAAGCTATCATCAGATTAGAGAAACCGGTTGCCTGTTGCAGGTAAACGGTATTGCTTTAACAGGTTATTATGGCGCTGGCGCAAAAAAAGTAACAGGAGAAATGGTAGAAAACCACATGATCGATTTTGTAGGCAGCGATATGCACCATTTAAGACATGCTGCGGCGCTCGAAGATAGCCTTAGCACACCATTAATGCAACAACTGCTTACCCAACCTCAATTGAATAATGCATTGCTTTAGCGCCGATTTATAATATGAATTTTAAGATTATGGGCGGTTTTTTTACAGGTAAGCATCCAATCAAAAATAGCAACACTTACCAAGCCACCTAGACCTGATTGGAGTGAACACGAAGCCGCATGCAAAGTAAAACGGAAAGCGGGAGGAAACTCATATAGTTGCAGAAAACTGCTCTCCTAATTATTTTATAATCTTTATCCTGAAAATGAATATTCAGTACTGCTTCGGAAACAGCAGTCCCGTTATCCGCTTTAGCTCCGATGAAAAAATCGGAGGCTGCCGCTGCTACCGGGTTTATAAACAAAGGGTTGTGTAGGACAAGCACCCAGCCAAAAATAGCACTACCTAACGAGCCACATAGACCCGATCCGATAGCTATCGGATGAAGTGAATAGCTGCAGACAAAGTAAACGGAAATCAGGAATAATCCTTATTAGTTGTATATAATTGCGCTCCAAACAATACCAAGATTAAAATTCAGATAACTTGTATCAAATTCTTCTTTTGGACGCTGGCTTATTCGTACCTCAGTGCCTCTACAGGATCTAGTTTTGATGCTTTTTTAGCAGGATAATATCCAGATAAAATTCCTACAAATACACATAATATAAAGCCGCCAATAATAAACAGCCAAGGGATTAAGAATGCACCACCCATTGCGAGGGAGATCAGGTTTCCTAAAACTATTCCCAGAAAAATACCCAAGGCACCACCCATTAAACAGATTACTACAGCCTCGATTAAAAATTGGCGACGAATTACCTTCGGGTTTGCGCCGATCGCTTTACGGATACCAATTTCGCGTGTACGTTCGGTAACTGAAACCAGCATAATATTCATTAAGCCTATTGAGGCTCCAATTAAGGTAATTATTCCGATGGAAACACCACCAATAGCCACAAAGGCCAGATTTTCGAATAATGTTTGAGCAATGGCATCACTTTTGGTAATCTCGAAATTATTGGTTTCGTTCACCTTTACCTTGCGGATATTTCTGAATAGTGCAGTAGATTCGCCAATAATGTTTTCCTGCATCTCATTGCTTGGTACCATTACTGTTATGGTGTAAGATGGGTTGGCATTGGCATTAATCTGCTTAGCCTTTAACAATGGAACATAAACAGCCCTATCGCCACTAAAGCCCATACTCGATCCTTTTTTCTCTAATATCCCAACAATTTTAAAACGGTTATTACCTACGTTGATCAGTTTGTCCAAGGGATCTGAATCTTTGAAAAGCTTTTCAACCACTTCGCCGCCAACGATACAAACGTTGCTACCGAGTTGTATTTCAGAAACACTAAAATTTCTTCCTTGTGATAAATTTAAACCTTGAGAGGCTAAACCATTTTCATCTATACCTTGAACGTTGATGTTTGGATTTGTTTTTAAACTGCCGTATTTTATGGTAGAACCACCACTTGCAAAAACACTTACGGCAACAGTTGCGGGGGTATTCAGGCTATCTTTAAATTTAACGGCATCTTCATAGCGGATGGCTTTAAAAGGTTTTGGACGTTTACCATTTCCAATTCTAATTCCTGTACCGCGGTTTCTGATGGTAAAAGAGTTGGCCCCCATGCTACTAAAAGCATCGGTCATACTTTTCTTTACAGCATCAAGAGTGGTTAAAATCCCTACCAAAGCCATTAAACCAATGGCAATAATTAGGGCGGTAAGCATAGTACGCAAGCGGTTCGCTTTAATAGATTCTAATGCCAGTCTGACGTTTTCTCTGTAATTCATTTATAGTAAGTATCAAGTATCGGATCAAGTATTGAGTATCAAGTATTAAGATGGATTACTTATACCCCATACCTTTTGCCTTCAACCTCTATGGGTAAAAATAAAAAAAGTCCCGATGTTTAGACAAGGGGACTGCACTATATGTTACAATAATATTTTATTTATGCCGAGAAACTCGTGCCACAGCCACAAGTGCTGGTTGCATTAGGATTAACGAAGGTAAAACCACGTGAATTTAATCCATCTTGCCAATCGATCATCATGCCCATTAAGTACATCTGGTGCGCTTTGTTCATGAAAACCTTAATGCCATCAATTAAATACTCCTGATCGCCTTCTTTTCTCTGATCGAAACCTAAAATGTAATTCATACCAGCGCAACCGCCACCCTCTACGCCAACACGTAATCCGTAATCTTCACTAATCTCCTGCTGATCCTTTAATTTATATAACTCTTTGGCTGCTCCTTCAGAAAAAGTAACTGGTGCAAATGCTGTATCAATTGTTGTGCTCATGTTATTTAAATTTTATCTGTTACAAATATAAATAATAATGCACATTTTTGCTTTTAACGGTCTGTTAATATTACCGTAATTAAACAATACTTATGAATACCCAACAAATTTTAGTTGATATAGTGATCTTATTTGCAGGCATTTTCGCTGCATTAATGGCTGTTTATTATATTTTAAAGAACGATATCCAACGTTTCTTTAACTTAAAAACCATCGAACTGAACAAAGAAAGCCGGGCGCATATTTTGCCTTTGCGCTTACAGGCACATGAACGTTTAATTATATTTATCGATCGTATTAATCCTCCTAATTTACTTGTTCGCCTGCACCAGCAGGGAATCGCCATAGCTACCTTGCAAGCTGGTGTCTTAAATGAAATCAGATCGGAGTATCAACATAATATTACCCAGCAGTTGTATGTAGATAGTGTAACCTGGGGCGTGGTGCGAAAATTAAAAGACGATACCATTGCTATGATTAATAATGCAGTACAAGGTTTGCCTGCTGATGCAAATGGGATTGAACTGAGTAAAGCAATTTTACAGCACATGGCCAGCATTGATGAAAATCCTTACGATTTAACGATCGAACTGATCAAGAAAGATATCCATAGGCTGTTTTAAGGCTAACCGGTTAATTGTTCTAAAGGGGTTAACTGTTTAGTCGTTTAAATCGGTTAATTGTTTTAGATTGATCTGCAAAATATACACAATTAACCAACTTAGCTTGACTAATGCACCAATGATCATTGAACTAATGAACTAACCAATTATGAGCGAAAAAAAGCACACCACCACTTCAGGCATTGAAATAAAAGCGCTATATACCAAAGCGAAAGCAATGGAAGAGCTGCCGGGCGAATTTCCTTTTACCAGGGGGATCCAGAAGGATATGTACCGGGGCCGCTTATGGACGATGCGACAGTACGCTGGCTTTTCGACCGCTGAAGAATCGAACAAGCGTTATCATTATTTATTGGCCCAAGGAACAACGGGCTTATCTGTTGCTTTTGATCTTCCAACGCAAATTGGTTACGATTCTGATCATGAAATGGCCGATGGAGAGGTGGGTAAGGTGGGCGTGGCTATCGATTCGTTAAAGGATATTGAAATTTTATTTGATGGTATTGAGCTGAAAGACATCACCACTTCGATGACGATCAATGCAACGGCTTCAATTTTATTGGCCATGTATATTGCGCTGGCTAAAAAACAAGGAGCAGATTTAAAACAGATTTCGGGAACCATTCAGAATGATATTTTAAAAGAATATGCGGCGAGGGGGACATATATCTATCCGCCAAAGCAATCGATGCGTTTGATCACCGATATTTTTGAGTTCTGCAGCAAAGAGGTGCCGAAGTGGAATACCATTTCTATATCTGGCTACCACATTCGAGAAGCTGGATCAACCGCCGTACAAGAACTTGCTTTTACATTGGCCAACGGAAAAACCTACCTGAAAGCAGCGCTAGATAAAGGTTTAGATATTAATGTGTTTGCAAAACGCTTATCGTTCTTCTTTAATTGCCATAATAATTTCTTCGAAGAGATAGCAAAATTTAGAGCCGCAAGGCGGATGTGGGCCAAGATTACCAAAGATTTGGGTGCTACAGACGAAAAAGCCCAAATGCTAAGATTTCATACCCAAACCGGAGGCTCAACTTTAACTGCACAACAACCTTTAAACAACGTAATCAGGGTAAGCAACCAGGCTATGGCTGCAGTTTTAGGCGGAACCCAGTCCTTGCATACCAATGGTTATGATGAAGCACTTTCATTGCCAACCGAATCGGCTGCAAAAATTGCTTTACGTACCCAGCAGATCATTGCCTTCGAGAGTGGTGTTACCGATACTGTAGATCCATTGGCTGGATCATTCTTTGTAGAAAGCTTAACCGATGAAGTCGAAGCTGCTGCCTGGGCTTATATCGATCGGATAGATGTTATGGGTGGCTCGGTTAATGCCATCGAAAGCGACTACATGCAAAATGAGATTGCTGGTGCATCTTATCAATATCAAAAAGAGATCGAAAACGGAGAAAGGATCTCGGTAGGTGTAAATAAGTTTACCCAAGCGGAAGAAGGCCTGACGGAGGTTTTTAATGTAGATGATTCTATCCGGAAGCTGCAATCTGAAAAACTGGAACATTTAAAAACAACCCGCGATAATGATGCTGTAGAAAAAGCATTGCAAAGATTGCATGAAGCCGCTAAAGGCGAAGACAATTTGATGCCATTGATTATAGATGCGGTTGAAAAGTATGCTACACTGGGCGAAATTGCAGATGTGTTTAGGAGTACTTTTGGCGTTTATTAAGGAAGTTTAAGTACACTGATTTTGCGCTTTATTCCAGTTTAAAATTAATGGAATTCTGCTTTTAATGAAACGATAATAAAATGAACAAATACCTCGTTCATTGATCTTAGAATAATGGGCAAAACTGTCGTAAAATTCATACAAGAACAAAGGGTTATGAAATAATCTAAAATCAATTTAAACGATGGTCTTAAATTAATAT
The DNA here is from genome assembly GCF_004331735.1 of Pedobacter psychrodurus. Classification (GTDB taxonomy): domain Bacteria; phylum Bacteroidota; class Bacteroidia; order Sphingobacteriales; family Sphingobacteriaceae; genus Pedobacter; species Pedobacter psychrodurus. The sequence continues at coordinate 10,752 of NZ_SJSO01000019.1, read as the reverse complement.
TAATTTATTTATCTTATAGCTTTGATTTTCAGTTTATTCGAAATTAAAAAAGACTAAAACGCTTAACTAGTGTCTGAAATGGCTTAGATTTTGCTTTTTCAACAGCGATTCGAAGTGATGAGAGGATGATGATGTTAAATAATAGTTAATGTGGATAACCAGTGTTAATAAATAGTTATCAACATAAAAAATTGAGGTTAAGTGGGCTACTATATTCCTTATCAGTACGTTACGATTTATTTGAAATTTTTGTTTAAAATGTTGATAATTTTCTCAATATTCGTAGTCCCTAAACGGACCATCCCTTTAATTCGAATAGGCACTGTAAACCAATAAATTATAGAAATCGCAATGGAAAAAACTTGTACAGAAGTATGGAAGAACTGTCTTCAAATTATTAAGGATAACATTCCGAGTCAAAGTTTCAAAACTTGGTTCGAGCCAATAACAGCCCTTAAATTGGAAGGTAAGGTTTTAACTATACAGGTGCCAAGTTTGTTCTTTTACGAATGGCTTGAAGAACATTATGTAGGCTTGCTACGCAAGACTGTAAAAAAACAACTTGGAGAGGATGGCAGGTTGGAATATAACATCGTTGTAGATAAATCATCAAACAGCGGTAATCCTTATACTACCAATATGCCCTCAAATGGAAATGGTGCGGAGGCAAAGGTACAATCGATGCCGATTCCGGTTTCCATTAATAAGGATATTAAAAACCCTTTTATTATCCCTGGATTAAAAAAATTAAATGTTGATCCACAATTAAACTCTAACTATACTTTCGAAAATTATATTGAGGGAGATTGCAACCGCTTGGCGCGTTCTGCAGGTTACGCTGTAGCGGCTAAACCAGGTGGTACATCTTTTAACCCTTTAATGATTTACGGTGGAGTAGGTTTGGGTAAAACGCACTTGGCACAGGCGATCGGTAACGAGATTAAACGCAGCATGCCAGATAAATTGGTGATCTATGTAAGCTGTGAGAAATTCTGCCAACAGTTTGTAGATTCATTAAAAAACAACACCATTAACGATTTCGTTAACTTTTATCAGGCGATGGATGTGATCATTATGGATGATGTACACAACTTTGCCGGTAAAGAAAAAACACAGGATATTTTCTTCCACATCTTTAACCACCTACACCAATCGGGCAAACAGGTAATCTTAACATCTGATAAAGCACCGAAAGATTTAGCTGGTTTGGAAGAGCGTTTGTTAAGCCGTTTTAAATGGGGCTTATCTGCAGATCTGCAGATTCCTGATCTGGAAACGCGTATTGCTATTTTAAGAAAGAAAATGTATGCTGATGGTATTGAGTTACCAGGCGAGGTGGTAGAATATGTGGCACACAACATTGATAACAATGTGCGTGAGTTAGAGGGTGCTATGGTATCTCTTTTGGCACAGGCCACTTTGAATAAAAAAGAAATCGATTTAGCCCTTGCTAAGCAGATGTTGAAGAACTTCATTAAAAATACATCTAAAGAAATTTCAATGGAATACATCCAGAAATTGGTTTGCGAGTATTTCGAGGTTCCTGTTGATATGGTAAAATCCCAAACACGTAAACGCGAAATTGTTCAGGCACGTCAGATTTCGATGTACCTTTCTAAAAGTCATACTAAATCATCATTGAAAACAATTGGTGCTTTCTTTGGTGGCCGCGATCACAGTACAGTGATTTATGCTTGCCAAACCGTAGAAGATTTAATTGATACGGATAAAAAGTTTAAAGCTTACGTACACGATATCCAAAAGAAATTAAAAATGAGCTAAACTAAGTTCAGGAACAGAAAGATAGAAGGGTTTAAATAAAATCTTTCGTTCATGTCCAAAAGTTTATGCGTTAACAATAAAGGCCAGGTATTTTATCTGGCCTTTATTGTATAGTTTTCTGTTAAGCATAAATTAAAGCTTTTCCAGTTCAGCTAAGCCATAGAGTAAAGCAGCAACGTGTAATGCCTGTGCTATTTTATTTTCCTTAACCAGTTGCCTTACCTCCTCAACAGTATATTCTTCAACATTTAATATTTCATGTTCATCTAAATGCTGCTCATGCGTTTTAATCCCACCTGTTAAGAAATAGGTAAAAGTTTTATTGTTCGATGTTGCAGGGTTAGGGTAAAGCTCGGCAATAAGTTTGCAGGTTTTAAAACTGTAGCCGGTTTCTTCTAAAAGTTCACGTTTAACAGCAAACTCAGGTGCTTCATCGCCGTCAATCACTCCGCCCGGAACTTCAAGCGAAACAATATCGGCCGCATGGCGGTACTGGCGAACCATAATTATTTTTCCTTCAGTGGTTATTGCAATTGCATTAACCCAGTTCGGATACTCTAAAACATAATAATCGTCTTTTATAATGCCATCGGGGAGTTTAACTTCGTCTACCCTCAAGGTAGCCCACTTTTCCCTTACTAAGTATTTAGAGGCAAGCTTTTGCCACTTTTCTATAATCATTTATTTATATTATTTTGTTTAGCGCCATGCGCGTGGTGTTTAGCGTAAATATTGCTGTATAGTTTTCTGACGGTGCAGGTTTACCAAATGTACAATCTTGTGTCGATCTGACAGGTGTTGATAGACTAAATTCAGCTTTGGAGCAATCATTTGGTTTCTATCTGGACTTATGCCTAATTCATAATATAGGAATTCGCTCAGCGAGTCGAGTTTTTCTGGAGGAAGGTTACCCTCAGTTAACCAGTTTTCAAAAACAGCCATATCTTCATTTTTCAGAATTTCTTTCGGCAATTGAAAGCCGCCTTCCATTGTCTCGTCAAAAAGTTGATTGGCTTCAGTCAACTTACCTTCTAACTTTAGCCCCATAATACGGGCCAAAACCTGTGCGAGTTTCTGTATTTCTGCTGTAATTAAATCTCTTCTGTACATTATTGTTGTAATGTTTAATCTGTTGGAAAGTTGTATTGTTGTGTAATGTTCAAAATGAAAACGGTTCCGAACTAAAGACTAAAGACTAAAGACTAAAGTTACCAGCTTCCGCTAGAACCACCACCACCAAAGCTTCCTCCGCCAAAACCACCGAATCCGCCTCCTCCTCCGCCTGAAGAACCGCCTCCCCAGCCACCGCTGCTTCGGCCACCGCCACCGCTTCCAAAAAGCATGGCCCAGAACAAAGCGTTAGATGCACCCCGACCGCCAATTACTTCACTGCCGCCTCCGCCACCTTTTCTCATAAAGATGATGATTACGATTACAATAATGATAATAATCACAATACTGCCACCTCCGCCGCCTTTCTTTGAAGAAGCTTTTGGATTATCATTTTTATATTCGCCCCTGGTATATTTTATAATTGAAGTAGTAGCTTCATCTAGGCCGGCATAATAATTTCCTGCTCTAAAATTGGGTTTAATATCGTTATCAATAATACGCTTGGCATAAATATCAGGCAGTGCGCCTTCCAAGCCATAACCTGTTTGGATAGAGATTTTCCGATCGCCAACAGCCACAACAATCATGATACCGTTGTTTTTGCCACTTTGGCCAACTCCCCATTTTCTGCCCAGTTCTACAGCGTATTCGTTAATATCATAATCGCCGACTGATTTTAGTATCGCTATAGCAATCTGTGTTGATGACGAATCATTAAAAGCCACCAATTTAGTTTCCAATTGCTGCTTTTGATCGGCAGACAGCACATTCGAATAATCATTAACCAAAGTATTGGGCTTCTCTGGAAAATCCTGTGCAAAGGCGAATGTGAATAATAAACTCAGTAACGAGAAAAGGAATATTTTCTTCATCGCTTATTTGTGCTCTAGGTTATCCATAAAAATGATATCATTTGGCAATTCATTAATGTCGCCTTTTTGAGGGGGGAAGAATAAGGCTAGTTTTTCTCCGGCCAATGCTACCCCTGCAATAATGCCATCGGCTAAATCGCCTTTAGCAAAGTGCGCAGTCATTGCTATTTTGGTTGTTTCCCAAAAATTTTTAGGTACTACCTGGTTAATGCCTACATCGCCAATAATGGCAAATTTATGATCGGCATGCGCCAGGTAAATCAGTACCCCATTTCTCTTGGCTGTTTTGTCCATATCCAGCTTGGTAAAATACTCGATAGCTTTCTCGTATGGATCGCCTGCGCAATGTTTGTCAATAGCAATTCTAATTTCTCCAGAAGTTGCTCTTTCTGCATCTGAGATCGCTTTTGCTATTTTTTCTTGTTCAATATCTGAAAATAACGACATGTGCTTATTTTGTATGAAGTAAAAAGGGTAATAAATGCTTAGTTACTAAACATTCACTACCCTTAAATATTGTGTTGAGAATATTAAAATTCTACTTTCGGGGCATCTTTTGCAGTAGCATCGGCCTCAAAATATCCTTTAGCTTTAAAGCCGAACATACCAGCAGTTAAATTGGTAGGGAACGATCTGATTTTGCCATTATACTCTTGTACTGCATCGTTAAAGTCTTTACGGGCAACAGTGATTCTATTTTCGGTACTTTCTAATTGTGCCGATAAATCACTGAATTGCTGTGTAGCCCTTAGTTCAGGATAATTTTCTGTGATCGATAATAATTTACCCAAAGCCTGACTCAATTGTCCTTGAGCAGCCTGGTATTTCTGGATGTTTTCAGGAGTCAATTCATCAGCTTTAACCGTCATCTGCGTGGCTTTTGCACGTGCTTCGGTTACGGCAGTTAAAGTACCCTGCTCAAATTTAGCAGCTCCTTTTACAGTAGCCACCAAGTTCGGAATGAGGTCCGCTCTTCTTTGATACTGGGTTTGCACAGTTCCCCATTTCGATTTAACGTTCTCATCAAGTTTAACCATGCTGTTATATCCGCATGAACTTAAAGTGCTCACTGCAATAACTGCAGCTAAAATTCCAAATATTAATCTTTTCATCTTTATGGTTTTTGTCTTTTTAATAGAATTGATTTATGGTCAATTTACGAATTAGATATCAAATTGCATGCCTATGTTACACTTTGAATGATTATATGACAGGTTGACAAGCTACTCATTGAATTTAATGAGATTAATTGGTGTTTTTTTGTTTTGGAGCGCAGTACTTTTCGCTTTTTTTTATGCTGGTCCCGCTCTCCGCTTATCCCGATAGAAAAAATCGGGATGCCCGCTCCGATCGGGGCTAGGTACTCTGGGTTGCGGCACAGAAAACCGACATAGGGGTACAGAAATAACCTAATTAAACCAGATCGAACGGATGTCCCCGATTAAGCACTGCTTTTTTATTATTCTATAGTGTGCTTGCTTGTTTCACAGGTTTTTATCTGGGCAGGAGGTAGAGCGGGACGAAAAAGACCTATGTAATACTGCAATTGCTTTCTGAGTGTACAAATAAATTTTATCATATGGTGTCAGCAGAAAGGTAAATCTTATTAATTATTCTTGATAGTTACTTATCTTTGTAGTGTTCGGGATAAAAACCTGACATGATATGCAAAAAGACATCGAAATTACACTGCTCCCACACGAGGTAGAGCAAACTGAGGTAATTAACCAGAAGCTGGCCGAAACCTTAAAATTACCTGGATCGAGAATTAAAGGTTATGAAATCCTGAAGCGATCGATAGATGCCCGCTCGAGAAAAGTGATATTCAGGCTTCAGGTAAAAGTTTTTGTCGATGAGGAAGCCATTCCCGAAGTATACACTATTAACTATAAAAATGTAAGTGATGCTAAACCCGTAATTATTATCGGGGCTGGCCCAGCTGGGTTATTTGCAGCGTTACAATGTATTGAAAATGGATTAAAGCCCATTATTATCGAACGTGGTAAAGATGTAAAGCAACGCCGGAGAGATTTGGCTGCCATAAATAAGCAGGGTTTGGTAAATACCGAATCTAATTATTGTTATGGAGAAGGTGGTGCGGGTACCTATTCGGATGGTAAATTGTATACTAGATCCAATAAAAGGGGTGATATTAATAAGGTGCTTCAGGTTTTTGTGAACCATGGGGCGGAAGCTGATATAGCTATCGATGCCCGTCCACATATTGGTACAAATAAACTTCCACATATTATCACTTCTATAAAAGATACGATCCTGAATGCTGGGGGCGAAGTGATGTTCGATAGTCGGATGACTGATATTTTAATCGAATTCGGGAAAGTAAAAGGAATTGAGATAAATTTTGAAGAAAAGTTGTTCGCTGATGATGCTATCTTGGCAACAGGACATTCCGCAAGGGATGTGTACGAATTGTTGAACAGTAAAAATATCCTCATTGAGGCAAAACCATTTGCTTTAGGCGTGCGGATTGAACATCCTCAGGGAATTATTGATTCCGCACAGTACCACTGCGATATCCGATCGGAGTTTTTACCGCCAGCATATTATAGTTTGGTTGAGCAGGTTGGTGCTCGTGGGGTATTTTCTTTTTGCATGTGTCCGGGTGGTATCATAGCGCCATGCTCAACTGGGGAAAATGAAATTGTGGTAAATGGCTGGTCGCCATCTAAAAGGAATAATCCTTACGCCAATTCTGGAACAGTGGTACAGGTTACTTTAAACGATGTTCAAGGTTACGATCCGCTCAGAATGTTGCACTTTCAATCTGAAATTGAAAAAATGGCTTTTGAGGCCGGCGGTGGAAACTTGGTAGCACCTGCACAAAGAATGGTAGATTTTGTGAACAATAAGTTATCTATCGATCTGCCGAAGAATTCCTATTTACCTGGTACCAAAAGTTCGATGCTGGATAATATTTTACCCGATTTTGTATCCGATAGCTTACGCGCAGCATTACCACTGTTTGGAAAAAAGATTAAAGGTTATTATACAAATGAAGCTATTCTGGTAGGAGTAGAGAGCAGGACTTCCTCTCCTGTCAGAATTCCGAGAGATAAAGAAACTTACCAGCACCCTCAAGTAAAGGGCTTGTATCCTTGCGCAGAAGGCGCAGGTTATGCCGGCGGAATTGTATCGGCAGCCATAGATGGAATTAACTGTGCGAATGCAATATTAAACGCATCTTAACAAACTTTATATTGCCCCAATTGTTGTTTTGGTATGTTTAATATCACTAACGAAATTAAAAAGGCATTTAACGGAGATGCCTGGCATGGGAACCATGTAATGCAAACACTAAATAACGTTAACCCTGAAAGTGCGTTTAGCCACTTTGTGCCAGGTGCGCATTCTATTGCCGAAATTGCTATGCATTTAACTGCCTGGACAGAAGAGGTTACCTCAAGACTGAGTGGGAAACCTGCAGCAGAACCCGCAATGGGCGATTGGCCAGTGCCCGAAAGTGGGACACCCCAGGCTTGGGAGCGTATTATTTTTAATTTTAAAATTGCAAATGAAGAACTCATCCGGCTTTGTGAAACCATCAAAAATAACCAATGGGATGATGAGGTAAAGAGTGAGCGAGATCCGGCTTTGGGAACAGGGGTAACTAATGTAGAGCTTTTAAGTGGTTTGGCACAGCACCACGCTTATCACTCTGGTCAAATCGCTTTGCTTTCTAAATTTTAGTAATTAAACTGTCTAATAAATTTTTGGAATCAACTTTATGAAGAAGACACTTATTATCGGCGCATCGCCAAACCCATCAAGATATGCCTATAAGGCGGCTAATATGCTCAAGCGCTTCAATCACGAAATTGTTAACGTGGGCATAAAAACAGGAGAGGTTGCAGGCGTAGAAATTGAAAAACCGGTTCAGATTCATACCGATATAGATACCATAACTTTATACATTGGCCCATCCTTACAGGTTCAATACCACGATTATATCCTGGAAACAAAACCCAAACGTGTAATTTTCAATCCAGGAACTGAAAACTACAAGCTCGAAAAATTATTGGAACAACACAACATCGAACCCGTTGAAGCCTGTACTTTAGTATTGTTAAGTACTGGTCAGTATTAGAATCTGTAAACTACGCCCCAGTTTACATAATCTGCCTGTGCAAAGTGCATATATGTTTTTGCCTGTAAACCAATGTGCGGAGTAATGTTAAAAGTAGGTCCGAATGTCCAGTACCAGGAAGCTTTGTCCATCAACCTGTTGTAGTGGATGTATTTCCCAATCTGTGCCGCAACAGTTACACGCCATAAATTGATATCGGCACCAATGCTAATTCCTGTCCGCCACTTATCATAAGAACTACCATAATTCTGGAAGGTTTCTCCATAGTTGTTTGGATCGAAGGTGGTAAAGTAATAAACCGCATCCGCCCCTGCCTTAAGCGACATTACATCATTCAGGTAAAAGTTGTAGCCGGCATATAAACCACTTTTGTATAAACTTTTCGTTCTATTTCCAAATACACCTCTTGCGCCTAAACCCGCACTAAGTTCAATTGAATTACGCTGTAAAGTGGTGTAGGTGCTTTTTCGCTCTGTAGTTAATGTTTTTGGATTATTGAGTTTAAGCCCGACATAAATGTTTCCGGTATTCAGTCCTCCATTTGGAACAGTGGCGCCTCCGTTAGATATATGTAGAAAACCGAAACCTACTAATAGATCCGCATATTTACTCATTGGCAGCTCCATTCCTAAATCGGCTTTAATGGTTTCATTAATCGGACTTCCCAGAAACCTATTTTTGGTGTTATTGTAATAGTATTTATTCGTATAGCCTAACCCTACTCCTGGTGTAAAGTTAAATTTGGCTTTCCCCACTTTAAATAGCTGAAAATCCATTTGTGCCACTAATCCATATACCTGTCCAAATGCATTGGTCGAGGTATCTTGCGTCCCTTTCAGTTTGCTCAGATTTCTAAAAATAAAACCGATCCCGTAAGATTTGGCACCACTAAATCCGATCCACTTATCGCTGTTCTGGCTGATGTCCTTGAAATAGGCAGCGTCAAATCCTGTAATCTGATCATGGAATAAGTGTCCCTGATCGTTATTTATATGTGTGCCAAAAATAGGCTTAAAAATAATCGAATGATTTTCTGGAGCTATTTGAGCCTTAGCAAATGTGCAACCCATGATAACGAGAATAAAAGAGAGTAGTTGTTTTTTCATTAGCTTTTACTAAAACGGTAAGCAAGACTATAAAAGGCATAACGGTAGCCAGTGGCACTATTTTTAACCTCGTTCGAAGTAAAAGTGGCGGTATAATTGGCTGTCCAGCGTGCAATGGCGAAAGTTAAACCCACCTGAGTGGTAAAAACAATCGGTTTGGGCTTAAAGGTGATTGGCCCTTTATTGTTCAAAAATAATCCTCCCTGCAAACTCGAGTCGAACGCAACAGCATGTAGCTGCGGGCTAACCGAAAGAAAAAGTTCGTATTTGCGCTGTGCTTTGTTCGTATTGTTATTGCTCACCAAGCTATTAAAAGCCGAGGAACCATCCATATCATTAAATCTGCCCAGACGGAACATTGCAGCAAGATTTGCTTTCGTAATCACGTTGCCAATTGCCGCAGAAGTTGTTCCTGTAATATCGAATATTTTATTGTTGGTGCTCACTAAAAGCTTATTGTATTCTGCACCTAGGCTTAATGTTGGTTCGCTGTTTAAACCGTATTCCCATCCTTCAATCTGGTTTTGACCAACCAGTTTATGAAATGCTTTTTGAAACTCTTCGCCCAAAGCGTCTTTTCCCGTAAGTCCTATTTGTGCAGAAACCTTTAGCATTTGTTTGTTTGTATAAAAACGGCTATAATTTGCTTCGCCGTAAAGATATGCTGTAAAAGGGCGGTCGTGTAGGGCGGGGTTTGGTAAAAAACTATAGTATGGATTGTATATTTTTTGACCAAGTTCAAAACCGATAATCTCTTTGCTTCTCCCTGCTTTTAAATTTTCTCCATTTAGTGCATGCCTATATTTGATAAAAGCGCCATTTGTATAATAACGATCGCTCGTAATATCGATATAAGCATCATTCTCAGAAATCACAACAAGCTCATTCTTATAATTTTGCGCATAACCGATTTCTGCTATGCCGATAAATAGCAGAGAAAGGTATAGTTTGAGCATCAACTTCATTTATATGGATGGTTTAATAAAGCTATAAAAGTATTAATTATTGTTCAAAATTTCGATAAGATGCTTGCCAATTGCACATGAGTCTTCAGAAGTCCATTCAGGGCACACGGGTTATTCCTATAATTCGCTGTAGCCCCAGTAGAAAAACCGTGGGCTGCCACTGCTGTCGGGTTTAGGTGGCATAAACTTCCGAAGTTTTCAGGGGCGGGGAGCCTGGGAAACTTCGGAAGTCTAAATGGCTGGGCCGCTTTAACACCTATTATAACAAAAAGTTTTGCCTGTTGTATTATTTTTTCTAGTTGTAAACCATCTACTTACGTTAAGTTCTTCGGTAATCTGGAAAAAAGCTTTGCTTGTGTGTTAAAAATTCCTACTTTTGCATCCCGCTTCGGAGGAAGGGTTTTTGTTGAAAGGATGGCGTGAGCGATAAGAGAGCGAGATTTATTTTAAATAAATATTGCGSRAGTGGAAAAGATTRCTACCTTTGCAGCCCGGTTCGGAAGAACGGRAAGCTGAATAAAATYAGCTTATTGAAATAAGGGTAAGAGTGAAAAAATGGGGCTGAGAAAATAAAATTTATTTTATTTGGAAGTTTAAAAAAGATCCTTACCTTTGCACTCCCAACCGAAAGGAAGTGGGAAAATCGGAACGGCGGATGTCGGAAAGATAACGAAAAAAGATTGAAACAAACGAAAACATGTTTAAGACGAATAAGACTTAAACGAACTGAAGTTTGAAGATATATAAAAAGACCAACCGCGAGGTTAACGGTCGATAAGTTCTTAAAAGAGATGTCAATGTAGCGTAGC
>NZ_SJSO01000018.1 GCF_004331735.1 Pedobacter psychrodurus | reverse complement strand
TGGTGGAGTTCAGAATAGCAACCATTTACTAGGACATTTTTTTAGAAAAATGAAAAGTAAAGGCGGCTATAAATATGCCATAGTAGCCACAGCACGAAAACTAGCATGCATCTATTATAAAATGGTTACTGAGAAGCAGTCATTCAATCCATTAAACAATGAAGAACATCTACAAAAGCAGAAAAAAGTACGGATTGCAGCACTGGAAAAAGCACTCAATGCATTAAAGTTACAGGTGGCTTGATCTTTTTGTTATATAGTAAAAGAAACAAAAAACACCGGCTGAAAATTTTTCTTTCAAAGCTAGTGAGATGGCTTAGTCAGTGGAGCCCGAAAAATTTGTTAGGCCGGATTTAAGTAGAACGAGGATGATGTGCTTTGGCTTAGCTGGGCGGAAATACGCGAGCAAAATAAATAGCTCATTAATAAGTAATTGCGAAATAGCGTCAATGGTAGCGGAGTGAAACGCAGTCGAGAAATCTATTGTAGATCTCTCCCCGCCTGCAACGGGCAGGCAGTTGTGATGACTACAGTAAATAAGCTATATTCCAGTTGCAATAACGATATTGCTATAATTATTCTTTAGGCGCCTTTTTTATTGGATGAACAGGCTGCTCCTCAAGCTCGCGTTGCTTGGCAGGGTTATTCGTTTTTGGTGCTTTATTGGGTGTACTGTCATTTTCATGCCTCACCGTTTTATGGTCAACAGGTTCTCTGCCTTTAGGTACTTCTTCCTGATAATTGCTTCCGGGTTTATCGCTTTTGATTTTTGGACCGCTCATAATTGTAATGATTGAATGTTAGAATTAGTGAATGATTGAATAGGGCAGGGCCAATCAATTATAAATTAATAACAAATGTGTATCTGTTAAGTTTGAAAATAATCGCAAAGGCAATTCAATCATTGTATCCTTCTGTCATTCAATCCATCAATCCTTCTCTCATTCAGTCATTCGCTCCTTAATTATAAAGCAAATATTTCTTACGCATGGTTTTGTACGCATTTAGGCCCGGCTCCCAGCTTGCTCTAATTTCTGCTTCACTTTTGCCGTCGATTACCTGTTGCCTGAAATCTGCCACACCAACTAATCTTTCGATAGTACCCATTTCTTTACTTAATTTGGAATTAAAGAAATCTTCTTTTCTAGGTGATGCTTTGTACAGTTCGATTAACCAGCTAATGTTTACCTGTTTCGATTTTACCAGTTTTGAAGTATCGTAAGTTCTTAAATCTAAGCCATAACAAACCTGATCTTGAAATAATGGAGTTTCAGACATTCCTTTTATGCTTTTTGGCGTAAAACTGAAATCAAATTTCCCCTTAAGATAAGGTGCGCCAACAACGGTAAAAGGAAACATTGTTCCACGGCCATGGTTTAAATAAGTGCCTTCAAATAAGCAAGTAGATGGGTAAAGTAAAATAGATTGCTGCGTATTCAGGTTAGGAGAGGGTTTAACGGGTAAAGTATACTCCATATCATGATTGTAATTGGCATTTTTGATAATGGTAATCTTACATTTCACCTTATCTTTCAACCAGCCTTCGCCATTTAACATCTGTGCATATTCGCCAACGGTTAAGCCATGGGCAATAGGAATCGGCTGTACACCAATTCCTGATTTAAATTTAGGATCCAAAATCGGCCCGTCAATTAAATAACCATTTGGATTGGGGCGATCTAAAATCAGCAACGTTTTATTGTTCGCTGCGCAGGCCTCCATAACGTGCTGTAATGTATTAATATAGGTGTAAAAACGAACACCAACATCTTGAATATCAAATACCATGATGTCGATATCAGCTAAATCTTCAGTTGTAGGTGTGCTGTGTTTGCCATAAAGTGAAATGGCTTTTATACCTGTTTTGGCATCAACATCATCGTTAACGGTAACGCCAGCACTGGCATTGCCTCTAAAACCATGTTCAGGACCAAATATCTTCTTGATTTTAACACCTCGTTTCAACAGGCTATCAACCGAAGTTTGCGTACCGATAATCGATGTGGGGTTAACCACCATACCAACACGTTTTCCTTTTAAAAGTGGGAGGTATTTTTCGGTCTGCTCTGAACCGGTTTTAATTGTAGATGGCAGTTTAACAGTCCTGATCATCAGTTTTCTGTTTTCAGGACTTTTCTTTCCAAGAACTTCCTGTTCAAGTGGTTTGGGTTGTCCGCAGGCCGATAATGCAATTAAACTGGTTAAAGCAAAGCTGATATAATTTTTCATTTTGAGTATTATTCTAATCTTCCGGTATTATAACAAAACAATTTACAATATATTTCATTTATGCTATTGGTATTTTCTTGTTACAACTTAATGATTGATGTTTAAAGTTGGTTATTTATTTTCGAAAATGTCATTTTTAAAAAGGAATTGAGCATTTTTGTTACTTACAAATTGATTAAATTGAATTTCGAATATTTCATCGCAGGGCGGATAGCCATTAAATCTGAGCGTACTTTTTCAAAACTTATCGTCCGTATTGCAATAGCAGGCGTGATGTTGAGTTTGGCTGTTATGATTCTTTCTATCGCCATTATTAAGGGCTTTAAAACTGAAATTCAGGATAAAGTAAGGGGGTATTTGGGCGATGTGCAGATTACCCGTTACGATTTGAATAATTCTTTTGAGCATTCTCCCTTTGTACTTGATGGAGAAACCAAAAAAATGCTCAAAAACAATCCCGACATTGAATATTATTATCCTTTTGCTACAAAACCTGCCATCCTTTCGGCCAATAATGAAATTGAAGGCATTAATTTTAAAGGGATAGACAAAAACTATAAATGGGATTACATTAAGCAGCATATTATTAGCGGAACTATCATCGATTTTTCTGACAGTACGGCTGCCATGCAGGAACTGCTCATTTCGAATTATACGGCTAATCGTTTAAAACTTAAAACCGGAGATGATTTTATCATGTATTTTGTTCAAAACCAGTTGCGACCGCGTAAATTTAAGATTGTAGGCGTTTACGATATTGGTGTAGAAGATATTGATAAGGGTTTTGTGCTGGGCAACCTGAATATTATTAAGCGCTTAAACAATTGGAAAGTTAATGAAATTGGAGGTATAGAAATCAGAATTAATGATTTTAACAGGCTTAAGCCTATTGCCAATAATATTTACGAAAAACTTCCGCGTAACCTGCGCTCGTATTCTATTGAAGAAAATTTTCCTAATATTTTTACCTGGTTAGGCCTTCTTGATGTAAATACCAAGGTACTTTTAATCCTGATGCTCATTGTAGGTGTAATTAACATGATTACTGCATTGTTGATTATGATTTTAGAAAAAACGAATATGATTGGGATGCTAAAATCTTTTGGGGCCAGTAACTGGAGTATTATGAAGATTTTCCTTTACAACGCAGCTTATTTAATTGGTATTGGCTTATTACTTGGGAATATTCTGGGCTTAGGGCTTGGTTTTTTACAGCAGGCCACCCACATTTTTAAACTTAACCAGGCCTCTTACTTTTTAGCTTATGCACCCATAGAATTTCATTTTATCGATGTGCTGCTGCTTAATATCGTAACGGTAGTGGTATGTTTAACGGTTTTGATTATCCCTTCGCTATTGATCAGCAAGGTTTCTCCGCTTAAGGCAATTAGATTTAAATAAAAAAACTTGGGACACCGGACAGATCATTTCCCGATGCCCAAGCAAACCTAAACTTAAGCTCTTGTCAACTCAACTTTTACAGTTTGTGTAATGTTACTTTTCTGGAGTTGAGGATATGGTGTGATGTCAATTAATTTAAGTGAATAATCTATGCCGTTAATTTTAATGTTTGCTACACTTTCTAATGTGCTACAATCTCCTTTGCATAAGATAATTTCCTGATCAATCTTATTGGCTGTTAATTTGAAATATGCTTTTGCACCTCCAGCGCCAATGCAATCAGCATTTATTGGGCAGCGGCTATCGTTAATCGTTTTTAATACCAGTGTAGATGCGCCAATTGATTTTGAAGTGTTGATTTCAAATTCGTAATTCGTCGTTTTTGTTTCAGGTGTCTTTTTGCATCCGGCAGCAAACATAGATAGTACGATAAAGAAGAACATTAAATTTTTCATTTATATGAGGATTAATTACTTCTCTTTAAAATATATTCATAATCTATAGTAGCATAAGAGGTCGCCGGAGAAAGCGCTATTTTTGTATTAAACCTTTTTCTAAGGGTTAAATCTATACCACTACTTCTGATATCGTATTCGCCATTTAAAATCATATTCCAATCAAAATCTGCCGTCCAAACGACCTCATCGGTAAAATATCCGATCCCATTCCTGAATGTATAGTTTCCCTTGCCTCCAGAAGGTTTTAGGTTAATATCAGCGCTTGGAGTAATGCTAAACTTCCCATCCTGCAATAAGATTGAAATTGGACGGGTTACCGGCACAGACCTAATACTATTGGTAATTACCAACACACCTGTATAATTGCCATCTAATAAAACATCTAAGTTTGTAGATTTTTTACAGCCTAAAGATAAAATCAGGGCAAATAGGAAGATACAGATTTGAACTTTCATACCCCTTAAACGGAGTTCAAAATCAAAACGCTACACTTAAATTGAAATCCAGTTTATACCTTGTGCACTATTGATAAATTCAGTTCGTGGTTCGAGGTTTAAATACGGATAGGTAACTTTCGAAAGGTATAAGCCTGTAGGGTGAGCGGGCAATGATAGTTTTGAGGATTGTAGGGTAATCAGTTCGCTTTCAAATTCATCAAAACTAAGTTCTCCTTTGCCAACCATTAAAATTTTACCCATAATAATGCGGATCATTTTACCCAAAAAGCGGTTGCTGGCAATATGAAACCTCAGCCTGTCGCCCTTTGGATTTACAAATAAATCGGCCTCCATTACATTGCAAATGGTATGTTCGTATTTATCAGGATGCGTACAAAAAGCCCTATAATCTTTGTATTGGGGTAATAACTTTACAACGGCTTTCATTTTATCAAAATCTAGATTGTTTAATTGATAAAAGGAACTTTGGGTGCTTAAAAAAGGATCTTTATAGGTATGGATAAAATAATCATATTTCCGTTGTACAGCATCAAAGCGGGCATGCGGTTTTCCCTCCATTTTAATAATGTCGAATACCGCGATATTATAAGGTAAGGCTTTATTCAGGATGTAAAGCAGGTCGAAATCAATATCTTTTTCAATATCGGCATGAAAAAAAAACTGACTGGCATGTACATGCGCATCTGTTCGCCCACAGCCATTAATAGCAATCGGCGATTTTAAAATCTTCGATAGCGTTTGTTCAATAACTTCCTGAACGCTTTTTACCCCAGGTTGTTTTTGCCACCCACTAAAGTATTGGCCTTGATATGCAATGTGAAAGAAATACCTCATTTTTCAGCTGCAATTTTACGGAAATTTTAGCAGCAGCAATATTAAATCATACTTTTGTACGGTAAATTTTAATCATGGATTTAATAAACTGTCCTTGCGGAAGTGGAACTGCATTTAGCCATTGTTGCCAGCCCTATCATTTAAAAGTGAAAGTGGCACCAACTGCAGAGGCTTTAATGCGTTCCAGATATTCTGCTTTTGTAGTAGCTGATGCTGCTTATCTTTACGAAACCACACATATCAGTAAAAGAAAAGAGCATTCGAAAAGTGCGTATTTAAATAGTGCGAAAAATACAAAATGGCTAAAACTCGAAATTTTTTTTTTAGATTTTGATGTCGTCGAGTTTAAGGCCTATTACCTTAATAAGAAGTTCCAAACAGAAATATTGCATGAAAAATCTAATTTCAGGTTAGAAGATGGGCAATGGTATTATGTTGATGGTGAATTTTATCTATAGCAGAAATTCGGTTATATTATCTGGCGTAATTACTTTGGTTTCCACATTTTCGTAAGCACCTAAGAATGTTTTTGGGAATTTTACATTGGATTTTGGATTCCATTTAAATTCGTAAGCATTCATTAATCCGTTTCTTTCTTCAATATAATCTATTTCCTGTTGTGCATGTGTGCGCCAAAAGTATTGGTTACAGTTAATTTGTTTATAGGCAAGAAACTTAACACGCTCACTAATGACGAAATTTTCCCAAAGAGCACCAATATCCTGTCTTAATACTGCCGGACTAAATTGATTAATTACAGCATTTCTGATCCCATTGTCGTAAAAGTAGATTTTTCGGCTTTTCTTTAATTCATTTCTTAAGTTTCTGCTTAAGGAGCCCAATCTGAAAACAATGAATGCCTTTTCGAGCAAATCGATATATTTTTCTGTTGTTTGATTGTCCAAACCCGATAATTGGCCCAGTTCGTTGTACGATACTTCATTGCCAACCTGAAAAGCTAAAGCTTGGATTAATTTTTCCATCTTATCTGGCTTTTGGATTTTTTCCCAGGTTAAAACATCCTTGTAGAGATAACTATCTGATAATTGTTTTAACCGTATTTCTTCTCCTCCCGGATTGTTTACAATTTCCGGATAGTATCCATAAACCAAACGGTGGTGTAACAATCTTTTTTCGGTAAGCAGGCCATGTTCCTCTACCATTTCTCCGAATGAAAAAGGAAACAAGTTGTATTCCCATTTTCTACCGGTAAGGGGTTCGTTAATATGATTGGCCAACTCAAAAGCTGAAGAACCGGTAGCAATTACTTTTACATCTTTAAGTTGGTCGATAATTAATTTTATAGATATGCCGATGTTATCAATTCTTTGTGCCTCATCAATTACCAATGTTTTTGATTTTCCGAGAAGGGCACGTAACGATGTAGAGGTAGTATTGTTAAGTATGGTTCTAACGTCTGCATCATCACCGTTCCACCACATAATTGGTTTGGCAAACTTTGAAGACAATTGTTGTAAGAGCGTACTTTTTCCAACTTGCCTTGGGCCTAAAAGGATGATTGCTTTTTCATCTTTTAGGTGTTTTTCAATCGAATTTGATATTGCTCTGTAAATCATAATCGCAAATTTAATATAAATTTTGCGATTACAATCGCAAAATTTATATTAAATTTGCGATTTTACTCCTTTTGGCTATATTTTCTTTGCTTCGTTCCAATATATATCCATCTCCGCAAGAGTCATGTCAGCTAAGGCTTTTCCGTTTTCTTTTGCTTTAGTTTCGAGGTACTGAAAACGTTTGATAAATTTTTTATTGGTTTTTTCTAATGCATTTTCAGGATTGATGTTAATGAAACGTGCATAATTGATCAAAGAGAAAAGTACATCGCCAAATTCTGATTCAGCCTTTTCGATATCAATGGCCGTATTATCAGCAACATTAAATTCCGTTTTAAATTCCTGCAGTTCTTCTTCTACTTTTTCCCAAACCTGGTTTTTATCTTCCCAATCGAAACCTACGCCACGGGCTTTTTCCTGAATGCGGGCAGCCTTAACCAGCGCTGGTAGTGAAGATGGAACACCAGCCAAAACCGATTTGTTGCCTTCTTTTAGTTTTATCCGTTCCCAATTGCGTTTTACATCTTCTTCGTTCTGCACTTCAACATCGCCATAAATATGTGGATGTCGGTTTACCAGTTTATCGCAAACTCCGTTTAAAACATCGGTGATATTAAAATCACCGGTTTCGGAAGCAATTCTTGAATAAAAAACCAAGTGCATCATCACATCACCAAGTTCCTTTTTAATTTCGTCTAAATCGCCCTCTAAAATGGCATCGCTCAATTCGTAAGTTTCCTCTATAGTTAAATGGCGCAGTGTTTCCATGGTCTGTTTTTTATCCCATGGGCATTGAGTACGCAGCGTATCTAAAACGGTGAGTAAACGTGTAAAGGCATCAGCTGGATTATTGGCAATGGCCGGAATTGGATTGTTAGGCATGTTTTATGATTGAACTATATTTATCGAACGCTAAAGTACCAAACCCAAGCGATTAAGAAAAGCTGAAAAGGTATTCTGAACCATAAATATTTTGGCCCTGGCCCTGGTTTATACAGATTTTCGTAATTAATGCGGTGTTTGGCTGCATAAATATTTGCGGGTAAAATGGCAATGTAGAAAATAATCAATGCTATTCCGGTTAAATATCTGGTGCTTGCTATTGCCAAGCCAATCGCAAATAAGATTTCCAGAACCCCTGTTAAAATTACAATTTCTACTTTTTTAGGAATAAATAGCGGGATCATAGCAGCCATACTGGTTTTAAACTTGAAATGCCCGATAGCAGTAAAAAGTAACATCACACCCATCGCAATATTGCCTGCAAAAATATTTCCTTTATCAAAAGTAGTATGGCCACCAAAAGCCAATAGCGCAACATAAACGATGATGAGTACGAATAAGGGTTTCATGAACGGTATATTTAATCTATTTTATTAAATTAAAGGCAATTAAAATGGTTGCAACAAACAATACCAATAAGCCAGATAAAAATACGAAGTCGGCAACTTTTTCTAGCCGCTGGCTAGCTGTTTTTTGTCGTCTCATCGAGATAAAAGATAAGATACAGCTGGTCATAAAAAACATTACGGCAGCTACGGCAAATTCATCAATTAAGGAACCATCCGTAAGTGCAAGTTTTTTTAAAGAAGTAAGTACAATAAAGCAGATGCCCAAGAGATTGGCAGAAGTGCTTAAAATATGGGGCGATCTATTTTCGGCCATATTAATCTTTTTCTTCTAATTTAATCCTTTTTGTAATCCGGTAAACACGCTTCTTTTTATCGGGCTTATGTTCTTCACCCATTAAAATGCCCCAGGGTTTTAAGTTATCCACTCTATCGAAGATTATTTTTAACATGGCCAGATAAGGGATGCATAAGAACATACCCGAAATTCCCCAAATCATCTCGCCAACTATAATACCAATAAAGGCAAATAATGCATTTATTTTTACTTTCGAACCCACCACCAGTGGCATTAGTACGTTTCCATCTATGGCATGAACGCCAACAAAAGCGATCAAAACCAGCAGTACTTTACCTGCACCTGCTGTTGCAAAGGTAATCAGGCAGCTTACTAAGAGGGCAAAGAATATCCCCAAATAAGGAACCACATTAAAAATACCAGCCACCAGACCTAACAGAACGGCATATTTAACACCTAACAAACTCAGCACGGTAATCATTAATACCGTAACAATAAGCATCTGTAGAAATAAACCGATGATGTATTTTTTAATGATGTACTGAATCTGACTGACAATTTCGGAAACTTTTTCTTTGTGCTCTTCTCTAAAAACCGAGGTTAAAAATGTAAATAAAACCCTGCGGTAGTTTAAAATAAAGAACGTGAAAAGTAGTGTGAAACTTAAAAACAACAGGGTAGAAGATAGGGTGGCCAAGGTGGTAGCTACAATTGCAGCGCTAGTAGCCAAAGCTTTCTCTGTGCTATCATTTAAATAATCGAGTTGTTTCTGAGAATTTACGCCAAAAGTGTGTGAAATCCATTTTTGAAGTTCATGGTACGAAACATTGGCTTTCTCTTTAAGCAAAGGCCAATCTGCCCATAAATCGCTTAGTTGATTGCCAAAGAAATAGATAATGCCTCCAATAACCGCGATCATCAGGATTACCGAAACAATGGTAGATAAGCTTCGTTTAAACTTTAATCTCCGTTCTAAAAAGGTACCTATAGGCAATAATAAAATCGCCATCAAAAACGAGAAAAGTAAAGGAGCTAACAGCGATTGTCCTAAAATGGCGATGTAGGTTAAACTAATTAAACAGAAAAGAACCAGCGCAAGCTTTGGTAGAAACGATAATTTGTCTTTCATATATTTTAAATTCTGTTTAATACAAAATGCCCGATTAATTGTTTCATTAATCGGGCATTTAAATATAAGAGATTATTTTTTAATAGATAGTTGCTTTAGCTAAAAGAGAAAGGTCTTCAGCGGTTAATTTTAGATTTGCTGCCTCAGCGAAGGAGTTTAACTGGCTTAAATGGGTAACACTTGCAATTGGCGCTGTGATTCTTGGAGCCAGCGGTTTTTTGGCGAGATCGAAATTATGTCAAATGATGAGGAAGGTTTTTGGAAAGCAATCAATAGTTTCTTTTATCGTTAATCCTGTGTTACGCTGTAGCTCCGTAGAAAAAACGGAGGCTGCCGCTGCACCCAGGTTTAGGTACTTCTGGAGGTGCAACTATTAACGTTTTTTTACAGATTGCCTAACCCTTACATGCTAAGCCCTAAACCTCCTACCTCCGCCTTGGTCGCTCTCAGCATTTCTCTTTTTCCGGGGGCACCAGGTAATTTTTCAATGGTAAATCCACAGGCTTTAACGGCTCTTTTCAATTTTCCGGTAATGGCATAGGTTACAAAAGTTCCACCGGGCTTTAAGAAACTGCAGGCATGAGCAATTATTTCATCACTCCACATTTCGGGCTGGTGTTGCACAGAAAAAGCATCATAATAAATCAGATCAAATTTTTGTTCGCTCTGATATTCGGCTAAGGTGGTATGCGGAATTTCTAATGTGCAAAGCGAAGTTAATTTTTGAGGTGTTTTTAATGCCTCAGGATAATTTGAAATAAAATCGCCCCAGATTGTCTCTGGCACATATGCTGCATAACCTGTTTGCTCAATTAGATCTGTAGTAAGCGGAAAGGCCTCAATGCTGGTATAATTAAGGTTAAGGCTGTTTGCCGCACAATATTCGAAACTTAAAATAAAGTTCAAGCCGGTGCCGAAACCAACTTCCAAAATGGAAATCTCAGTTAAATTAGTGGAGGCAAATTTTAATCCTGCATCAATAAATACGTGTTTGCTTTCCTGTAATGCGCCATGTTTACTGTGGTAATGTTCGCCTATAGTTTCATTATAGAGTGTATTCGAACCATCAGCAGTAGGCGTTATAATATTCATGAGCTAGGATTTTAAGGGATGCTTGGATTTCAAAATCAAGGCACAAATATAGATATAGGATTAATATGATTTTTGGATTTTAAGATCGTGGTGCAAATATAGACATAGCATCAAAATGATTTTTGAATTTCAAGATAAATTAGCCAGGGATAGGAGAGAAAAGTTAATTCGCTTTAATCTTCGGACTTCAGACTCCCGACCTCTGACTTTTCTCTTTGGCCTTTCAGCTTTAATCTTTTGTTATTAGCTTTGATCTTACCCTAAACCCTAAAAATGGATATCGAATCTTTCAGAGAATATTGTTTGAGTTTGCCCGGCACCACAGAAGGGATGAAATGGGAACATTTATGTTTTATGATAGAGGAAAAAATTTATGTCATCATTGCTATTGATGAGGGTAATCGTTTTTCGATTAAATGTGATCCCGATGAATTTGAAGAGCTCACTGCCCGAGATGGCATTGCGCAGGCCTACCATATGGCGAAAAGGCAATGGATCCAGATCGAAAACCTAGATGTTTTGAACGATAAAGAGTTGAAAAGCAGAGTTGCCGATTCGAGAGCGATGGTTTTAGCTAAATTACCTAAGAAAACACAGGCAAAGTACGCTTAAATTTTTTAGAACTAAAGATAGGTTAACACCAATTTCTTCAATGCCATAATGTAGCCAATGTGCATCCCTTCGTGAAAGGGAATAAAATTTATTGCATCTTCTATCGTGTTTAACTTCATGCCGTAACGTTTGTCCCAAGGATCGAATTCTACGAAAATCCCACTGGTATAATCTGCTGCCAAACGCTCCATACTATTTAACAGTACCTCGAAAATCGAATCAATTTCTTCTTTTTCGATAAATTTAACTGGTTTTGTTCCGCTTAAAAATGGCGAAAAGTGTTCTTCACTAATGGTTACCCTTAAGCCCGATCTTACATAACACAGATTTTGCTGCGCAGCGGTTAAATGGGCAATATTCCAGATGATGTTATTGTTAAATCCTGAGGGAATTTTATTTAACTGTTCGGTACTTAGATCTTTTACCAATTCTAAAACAAAAGCCCTGGTGTTTTTAATCTGGGCAATGATAGCGGGTGTATTAGGCATTTAATTATTTTATACTCGATGACTTATTGCTCGTTTTTGGTTTCCTCTTTTTTCGTTTCGTCCTTTTGGGATTCGTCTTTTTTTATACCCTTATCAGCATTCAGTTCTTTCGATTTCATAATATTAAAACGGTACATTTCTTCAATCCCTACAAGTTTCCGGGTGCACTTATCGATGTCGGTTCCCTCTTCCCATAAATAAGGGCGAAAGCTATAGGTTTTGGTGCCATCTAGATTTGCAATAAACTGGTTCCAGCTGCTCCAACGTAAACCTTTATAAAATTTAGAAAGATCACTATCGAAACAAAAAACAAGAAACTCGCCATAGCCAGCACCAAGTGGTTGCCAGGTTAGGCTGTTAGGCTCCAGGTAATACACATTTTTAATGTCTTTGCCCAAACCTCCGTAATTAATGGCGAAGAAACCGCCAACCGCATCATCGGCAATTAAAAGGTAAGGAATATTATCGCCATACTCTTTTATGGTTTTTCCTTTGTTCCATTCGGCAACATTTCGGCTCAATCTTTCGCTGCCAGAACCTAAAATTCTAATCCAGCCATTATCAACCATAATGCCCCCGGTATTGTAAATTACCGATCCCAGGGTAGCATAGGTAGTCATTTGCGAGTGATATAAAACTTCCTTTGCTTTTACAGAATCAACAGGCAGGATCTCCACCTTATTTTTTGCAGAGTCGATCCATTTTTTCACCAACGGCCAGGCCGGATCGGTTTTATTTACCAATGCTTCAAGACTGATTAACTTATTATCTTGAGCAAAGGTTATTGAAGAGAATAAAGTTAAACTTAAGATGAAGATTGTTTTGAATGCGCTTCTCATGAAAAAGGGGCTTATGTTTTTCCAAAGATATAATGATAATTAAGAATTGTTGAAGGGAGATTGATTAATTTTTGATTTGGGAGAACTATTAAGCTTAGTTTAATTATTGATTTGTGAAGACACGAACCAAGGCGCGTGAATAATCGTGCAGTCGGATGTTACCATCTGACTGATTTGTTTAATATCTATAAAGAATTGATTAATTCGCCGAATTGAATTGATAATTTGAGCCAGTGTCAAACGGCAACATCTGACAGCACACTTATAAAATAAAGCGCCCCGAATAAATCGAGGCGCTTGTAATATAGGGATGATAAATAATTGATTTTAACTATTAAGTGGAAAAGCCTTACACCCTCCACCTTTCAACCTTCTACCTCAACCTACCACATTCTAATTCTGTCTTCTGGTTTTTTATATAATTTATCGCCAGGTTTAACATCAAAAGCATTGTACCAGGCATCCATATTTACAGGTGCACCAATCGTACGGTACGGGCCTGGAGAATGGGGATCGGTTTTAATTAACTGAGCAGCACTTTCTGGTAAAATATTACCTCTCCATACCTGCGCCCAAGCCAGGAAGAAACGCTGATCTGGTGTAAAACCATCAATTTTCTCGTTGCTTTGGCCTTGTTTGGTCATTTTAAAAGCGGTATAAGCAGCATTTAAGCCGCCTAAATCGCCAATGTTTTCGCCCATAGTTAATTTACCGATTACATGAACAGTATCTAATACGGTATAGCCATCAAACTGCTCGCCTAAAGCTTTTGTTTTAGCATCAAATTTTGCTTTGTCTTCGGCTGTCCACCAGTTTTTTAAGTTACCGGCAGCATCGTACTGGCTTCCGCTATCATCAAAACCATGGCTCATTTCGTGACCAATTACTGCACCGATACCACCGTAATTAACGGCATCATCAGCATTTGGGTCGAAGAAAGGAAACTGTAAAATACCGGCAGGGAAAACAATTTCGTTTAAAGTGGGGCTATAATAAGCATTAACCGTTGGAGGTGTCATGCCAAAACGTTCACGATCGACAGGCTTACCTAACTGATCAACCATTTCGTTATAACCCCAAACACTTGCATTACGTAAGTTTTGGAAATAAGTATCTTTATTAACCACTAAACCATCATAGTTTTTCCATTTTTCAGGATAACCCACTTTTGGCGTAAATGCATGTAATTTAGCTAATGCTTTTTGTTTGGTTTCAGGGCTCATCCACTCTAAACCATTAATTCTGATTTCGAATGCTTTCCGCAAGTTCACAATCATCTGGTTCATGCGTTCTTTAGCTTCTGGCTTAAAATACTTGGCTACATAAAGCTGACCCAATAATTCGCCAATCGTGCCATCTGTTAAAGATGACATCCGTTGCCAACGTGGTGTTTGTACTTTCTGACCAGTTTGTGCTTGTGTGAAAGCGAAACTTGCCTTAACAAATGGAGAACTTAAACTAGAAGCAGAACCTTTTAAAATGTTCCACTCTAAATAAGTTTGCCAATCGGTAACTGGAACCGATTTTAACATTCCATCCAAGCTCGCCATAAATTTAGGCGACGATACCAATACGGTATCCTGATTTTTAATTTTGAATTTCGGTAAGTAAGTTGTCCAGTTAATATCTGGAGTTTTTTTGTTCAGTTCTGCAACAGTAAGTTTGTTGTAGGTGGCGTAAGGGTCACGCATTTCTAAACGGCTCATCTGCGCTTCGGCAAAAGCTTTTTCAATTTTATAAACTGTTGCTGCTTTTTGTTTAGCTTCATCCGGAGTACTTCCAGTTAAGGTAAATAAAGTAACCATATAAGTGTTATAAGCCTCACGGATTTTAACACTGCGGGTATCATCTTTCAGATAATAATCACGATCGGGAAGTGTTGTGCCGCCCTGACCAATATTCACCATGTATTTGTTTACATTCTTACGGTCTTGGCCAACACCCAGGCCAAACATTCCACCGCCTAAACCATTGGTTCGCATATAAGCAACCTGGTCTAGCACGCCCTGAATGTTTTTAACCTGTTTAATTTTTTCTAAATCGGTTTTTATTGGTGTATAGCCTAGCTTTTCTATGGTTGCACTATCCATGGCAGCCGTATAAAAATCGCCAACCCTACGCTTAACCGAACCTACAGGAGCAGATTTATCGGCAGCTGCATCTTCAACTAAAGACTTTACTGCATTGATGTTGAAATCGCGAAGTTCGTTAAACGAACCCCAACGTGTTTCTTTAGCAGGAACTGGATTGTTTTTTACCCAAGTACCACTTGCGTAGGTATAGAAATCATCACCCGGCTTAACGGAAAGATCCATGTTAGCAGGGTCGATAAATTTTTTGGTTTGTGCATTTGCAGAAAAGCCAGCAGCGACTATACCTAGCGCCGCAAAACATCTTTTCAAATTTTGGTATTTCATTCGCTTAATAAGTTAGTAATTGTGCGAAATTTATGAAATACTAATTAATACTGGTGCTATATATTAAGAATATTACTTGTTAAACCAGTAGTAAATTTTTGCTAAACCAAGCCGTCTGATAAGTTCGGACGCTGAAAAAGAAATTTTAATAGATTTCATGATTTTAAATCTTTTATACACTATTAACATTTTTTAACACTATTTATTGTGTTGTTGTAAAAATTATTGCTATCAAGAATGATTCGGGATAAAGCATTATATTTTCCATAAATTTGAAAATGGTTATCTAAACCTCACAGGTTTTAAGAAATATATGAGGTTTAATCAATTGATAAATGATGTTATAATAATATAATAATGAGCCACTCCCACGATAAAGAAGATAGCTGTTGCAGCAGTAAAGTACATTCAGCACCAAAACATAATCATGATCACGCTCATGGAGAAGGCGATGAACACGACCACGACCATGGTGGAGATCCATCGGTATTTAAAACTTATTTGCCAGCAATAATAACATTGGTTATGCTGTTGATCGGAATTGCATTTGACAATCTTTTTACGGTTCCCGCATTTCAGATCATCCGGCCTTATTGGTATATCGTGGCTTATTTGCCTGTGGGTATTCCGGTTTTACGCGAGGTTTGGGAAACTTTTAAGGCAAAAGATTTCTTTACCGAATTCTCTTTAATGTCTATCGCTACTATTGGTGCTTTTGCCATTGGTGAATATCCGGAGGGGGTAACGGTGATGCTTTTTTATACTATTGGCGAGCTGTTTCAAATGGCTGCGGTAAACCGTGCCAAAAGGAATATTAAAGCATTACTCGATGTTCGTGCAGATACAGCGCACGTATTCCGCAATGGAAAATACGAAGATCTTAATCCCGAAAAGGTAGAAATTGGCGAAACCATACAAGTAAAGGCTGGTGAGAAAATCCCTTTGGATGGAGAACTGATTAGTGATAAAAGCAGTTTTAATACCGCCGCTTTAACAGGCGAAAGCAAACCGCGTACGATTAATAAAGGCGAATCGATTTTAGCGGGGATGCTTAATCTGGATAAAGTAATTGAAGTAAAAGTGACCAAAGCTTTTGCCGATAGTGCATTGTCGCGAATTTTGGAAATGGTTCAGAATGCCACTACGCGTAAAGCTAAAACTGAACTTTTTATCCGCAAGTTTGCGAAAATATATACACCAATTGTTTTCTTTTTAGCGCTTGCATTGGTTACTATTCCAATTTTGGTTTTAGGGAGCGAATATCACTTCCAAACCTGGTTATATCGTTCGCTGGTTTTCCTGGTTATATCTTGCCCTTGTGCGTTGGTAATTTCTATCCCCTTGGGTTATTTCGGTGGAATTGGCGCAGCATCTGCAAATGGTATTCTTTTTAAGGGTTCTAATTTCCTCGATTTAATTACTAAACTGAATACTGTTGTAATGGACAAAACGGGAACCTTGACAAAAGGTGTTTTTAACGTTCAAAAAGTAGAAAGTAATATCGATGAAGCAGAATTTCTGAACTTATTAACCGCTATTGAAGCCAAGTCAACCCATCCAATTGCTAAGGCTATTGTAGAATATGCAGGCCAAAAAGAAATTCATCCGGCCGAAAACATTGTGGAAATAGCCGGAATGGGTTTAAAGGGATTGGTTAATGGTAGAGAGGTTTTAGCTGGCAATATTAAACTGTTGGAGAAATTTAATATTGATTTTGATGCTGCAATAAAGGATATCGAAGAAAGCATTGTTGTGGTTGCTGTTGACCAAAAATATACTGGCTATGTTCTCATTGCCGATGAAATAAAAGAAGATGCTGCCGAAGCCATCAAACAGCTTCACGAAAACGGAATAAAACAAGTAGTGATGTTGAGCGGTGATAAAACCTCAATTGTTAAAAAAGTAGCAACAGGTTTAGGCATCGATACTTACTTTGGTGATTTATTGCCTGAAGATAAAGTAGCCAAGCTAGAAGAAATTAAAAGAGACAAAAGTAAGGTGGTAGCTTTTGTTGGTGATGGAATTAATGATACCCCTGTATTAGCCATCAGCGATATTGGTATTGCCATGGGTGCAATGGGTAGCGATGCTGCTATTGAAACAGCAGATGTAGTTATTCAAACCGATCAACCTTCTAAAATTGTAACTGCAGTTAAAATAGGTAAGGCAACCAAAAATGTGGTGATTCAGAATATCTCATTGGCATTCGCTGTAAAAGCGCTGGTTTTGATTTTAGGGGCAGGTGGTATTGCCACCATGTGGGAAGCCGTTTTTGCTGATGTTGGTGTTGCGCTTTTGGCTATTTTGAATGCAGTGAGGATACAGAAAATGAAGTTTCCTTAATTGGTTAATGGTTTAAATTGGGTAATCGGTTAACTGACCTTGGTGTAGCGACTTTAGATTAAAACATTGATTTCCTTCTTTATTAGTTCAATGATAACTGCCAATTGCCAACTGAAAACTTCTTAATGGTAAGTATGATATGTTGATAAATAGAAAGGCAGATTACTATAAAAATTAGTATATTCGTTTATGTCTAAACCTATTCCATATCCAATATTAGATGATGAGCCCGTTAGGCAGTTCAATGAACTTGATGCATCATTAACATATAGCTATGCAAATTATTTAAACTGGCTTTTTCCTGAAAGGGTAGAACTGATTAAAGGTAAAATCTTTAAAATGAGTCCTGCGCCATCAAGAGTGCATCAGGAAGTTGCTGGTAATATTTTCTTGAAACTAGGTAATTTTTTAGATGGCAAACCTTGTAAGGTTTATTCCGCTCCGTTTGATGTCCGTTTTCCTAAAGAAAGCAAAGCTAATAAGGATGTCTTTACCGTATTACAACCTGATATCTGTGTGATTTGTGATAAAAGTAAATTAGATGCCCGCGGTTGTATAGGCGCACCCGATCTTGTTGTAGAGGTCTTGTCTCCTGGCAATACAAAAATGGAACTGCTCAATAAGTATAAGGTTTACGAAGAATTTGGCGTTAAAGAATATTGGGTGGTTAGCCAAAGTGATCAAAGCATCCTCATTTACACCCTTAATGATACGGGCAAATTTCAGCCTTCTAAAATATTTACCCACAGCGAAAAAATCACTTCATCGGTATTGCCAGGCTTTGAATTGATTTTGGATGATGTTTTTGATGATCTGGGTTAGTTTACTTCTCTATTTTGATCAGGAGTATTAAAAACACAAGCTATTGAAGCATTAGCATATAAAGTAGCACAAACCAGTGTTTCTAAACCTGATTGTAGTTAATACGAGCCCGATTCTTCATCGGGAGAAGTAAAATGGAAAGCAGGACTAACCTTAAAATGAAATGCTGTCCTTGCTTTCCAAAAAAGAAACACCTCGTCTTATGGACACCTTCCGAAAAAATCGGAACAGGCACTCTAAAAGAGGGGAATTAATTAATCACATTGATATACCTTTCGGTTTAGTCTGCTTTGGTCTTTCAGCTTAATTAGCTATTTTTGGACTTTTAATATCATTCATGAGCATATCCACCAAGTACAATCCTGCAGAAACAGAAGATAAATGGTATAGCTATTGGCTATCGAAGAAATTTTTTCACTCCGAACCCGATGAACGCGAGCCTTACACTATTGTAATTCCACCGCCAAATGTAACGGGTGTGCTGCACATGGGGCATATGCTTAACAATACCATTCAAGATGTTTTAATCCGTAAAGCCCGTATGCAGGGTAAAAATGCATGCTGGGTACCTGGGACTGACCATGCCTCTATTGCTACAGAAGCAAAAGTTGTGGCCATGTTAAAGGAGCAGGGGATTAACAAAAAAGATCTTTCGCGGGAAGAATTTTTAAAATATGCCTGGGAGTGGAAAGAGAAATACGGAGGTATTATCTTAGAACAGTTAAAGAAATTAGGTGCAAGTTGCGATTGGGACCGTACCCGTTTCACCATGGAAGAGGATCTTTCTGAAGCGGTGATCGATTCGTTTATCCATTTATATAAAAAAGGATGGATTTACCGTGGTATTCGTATGGTAAACTGGGATCCGGCAGGTAAAACTGCTGTTTCTGATGAAGAAGTAATCCGTAAGGAAGTAAATCAAAAACTATATTACATTAAATACCTGATTTCGGGAACGGAAGATCAGTTTTTAACAATTGCGACTACACGTCCTGAAACGATTATGGCTGATGCGGCAATCTGTATCAACCCGAACGACGAACGTTTTACGCATTTAAAAGGCAAAAAAGTTTTCGTGCCTTTGGTTAACCACGAAATTCCGGTTATTGAAGATGAGTATGTAGATATCGAATTCGGTACAGGCTGCTTAAAAGTTACACCAGCGCACGATTTAAACGATTATGAACTGGGTGTTAAACACAATTTACCAGTTACTGATATCTTAAATGATGATGGAACTTTAAATGAATTGGCAGTTATTTTGGTGGGCGAAGACAGGTTTGTTGCCCGTAAAAAAATAGCCAAAATGCTCGAAGAGGCTGGTCATTTAGAGAAAGTTGAAGACTATAAATCGCAGGTTGGTTTTTCTGAACGTACCGATGCCGCTATCGAACCTAAACTTTCGATGCAATGGTTTGTGAAGATGAAAGAAATGGCCCAGCCAGCTTTGGATGATGTATTGAATGGAGAAGTAAACCTGATTCCAAATAAATTTGAAAATACATACCGCCACTGGATGGAAAATGTTCGCGATTGGAACATAAGCAGACAGTTATGGTGGGGACAGAGAATCCCAGCCTGGTACGATGACAAAGGAAATTGGGTTGTTGCCAAAACTAAAGATGAAGCATTAGAAGAATTCTGGAAGAAAAAACACCTGGACGAAAGCTGCGCAGAGAGTGAAAAAGCTGGATTCAAACATCAGTTGGAACCGTTTTTAAGGCAAGATGACGATGTAATGGATACCTGGTTTTCATCATGGTTGTGGCCAATTTCGGTTTTCGATGGGTTTAAAAATCCTGAAAATAAAGATATCAACTATTATTACCCAACCAACGATCTGGTTACAGCGCCTGAAATTTTGTTCTTCTGGGTGGCTCGTATGATTATGGCCGGACATGAGTTTATGGGCAAAAAACCATTTACGAATGTGTATCTAACGGGTATTGTACGTGATAAATTAGGCCGTAAAATGTCTAAATCATTAGGTAATTCACCTGATCCGATTGGATTGATCGAAAAATATGGCGCCGACGCTGTTCGCGTGGGTATGTTAATGTCATCACCTGCCGGTAACGATTTAATGTTCGATGAAAGTTATTGCGAACAGGGGCGTAATTTCGCCAGCAAAATCTGGAATGCTTTCCGTTTAGTAAAAGGATGGGAAGTTGACGAAAAATTAATAAATCCGAATACCCAGGCTATATCCTGGTTCGAAAACCGCTTTAACGAAGCTTTGGTAGAAATTGAAGCTAACTTTAAGCAATACCGCCTATCAGAAGCATTAATGATCACTTACAAATTGGTTTGGGATGATTTCTGTGCCTGGTATTTAGAAATGGTTAAGCCGGCTTACCAACAACCGATTGATGCGGAGAGTTATAAAGCGACTATTGCCTTCTTCGAAAACATTATCAAATTATTGCATCCTAACATGCCTTTCTTAACTGAAGAATTGTGGCATGATGATCTGTTTGCCGAACGTGGAGAAATGGACTGTTGTATTGTTGCCGAATTCCCGAAAGGAGGAGCCTTTAATGAGCAATTGTTGAAAGATGCAGAGGTAATTAAAACGGTTGTAGCCGAAATTAGAAATTTAAGGAACCAGAAACAGATTTCTCCTAAAGAAGCATTACCGTTAAGTATCAAAGTAAATTCTGATCTGGATTACGAGAAATGGTTAAACATTGTTTTTAAATTGGCCAATGTATCAGAAGCTGAAATTATAAATGATAAAATTGTTGGTGCAACTGCTTTTATGGCCGGTAAAGATGAATTCTTTATTCCATTAACCGAAAACGTGGATATAGAAGCAGAACGCGAACGTTTAAATGCCGATTTGATTTATTTACAAGGTTTCTTAAAATCAGTTGATTCGAAACTGAGCAACGAACGTTTCGTACAAAATGCAAAGCCTGAAATTATAGCTAACGAGCGTAATAAAAAAGCCGATGCTGAAGCAAAAATCAAGATTATTGAAGAAAGTTTGGCTATTTTAGGATAATAATAACTCTATAAACACTGCGATCTTCATGCTGTCCCGATTTTTGCATCGGGATCAGTATCTTTCCTGCTATTATATTTAGACCCTGATCCCGAACATTCGGGACAGGGTGACGAGTCTCCATAAAAGAGGGTGTGTCATAAAGGCGATTTCAGCCCAGATGCTGTCATGTTGAGCCTGTCGAAACACCTCAAAGAGTATTTAAACAGGTCCTTCGACAAGCTCTCCGTAGGAGTCCTTTGGACAGGATGACAAATCTATATTTATGATACAACCTCTTTTTATTTAGTAGTTAATTAAAATTATCTCATTAGGAATAAATTATTTCAAACGTTTTCCTACATATCTATAAAAATGTGTTATTGCCTTAAATACTGGCCTTCTGGCTATTTATTTGAGGTTAGCATGATCGTTAGCCATTATTTTTAATATAAGGTTTCAAAAATATTACTTGTTAAAATTTAAGGTTTGTTTTTATTAACCATATTTTAGGTTTATTAAATCGGTTTGTCAGATTAGCAAACTAAGATATAATCTAACCTAATATCCCCAAATGGAAAATTCCAGAAGAAAATTTATTAAACAATCAGCAATATTTGCTGCAGCAACCTATGCGGGTACCATGGGTATGAGTGCTAAAAGTTATGGTCGTATCATTGGCGCAAATGATCGGGTACGTGTTGGTGTTGTTGGGTTTTCTGATCGTTTTAAAGAAACGCTGTTGCCTTGTTTTTTAAACCACAATAAGGAGCTAAACTTCGATATTGTTGGCCTTTCTGATTTATGGAACTATCGGAGAGATTTAGGGATTGCCCATTTAAAAGCGAAGTTTGGTCACGATATTAAAGCCTGCCGGAACAATGATGAGCTTTATGCAACTAAAGATCTTGATGCGGTAATTATCAGCACCGCCGATTTTCAGCATGCGCTTCACACCATTGAGGCCGTAAAAGCCAGTTGCGATGCGTATGTAGAAAAACCCTTTGCCGAAACCATGGACGATGCCAAAGCGGCATTTAAAGCCGTTAAAGCAAGCAAGCAGATTGTACAAATTGGCTCGCAAAGAAGGAGTGGAGAGAATTATACCAATGCAGCAAAATTTATACAGGATGGAAAATTTGGGCCGATAACCGCAGTAGATTTAGTTTGGAATGTAAACCAGCCGGGCCGGTGGCGCAGACCAGATTTGGTAGCTAAATTAAAAGAAGAAGATATTGATTGGAAACGATTCTTGTTGAACCGCCCAACTGAAGCCTTCGATCCAAGAAAGTATTTAGAATACAGATTGTTCTGGCCTTATTCATCGGGAATGCCAGGGCAATGGATGTCGCACCAGATTGATACCGTGCATTGGTTTACCAATTTAAAACATCCACGAAGTGTAGTGGCAAACGGAGGTATTTACACCTGGAAAGATGGTCGCAGAAACTGGGATTCGATGGTTGCCGTATTCGATTATGGTCAGCCCGATACAACCGATGGTTTTCAGGTTACTTTTACTTCAAGAATGCAGAATAGTGTGGGTGATGTTGGCGAGGTTTACTATTCGAACGGTGGCGAGCTGAATTTAATTACTAATAAAGTATCGCCAAAAGGTGGTTTAAAGGAAAAAGAGGCTGCAGCCATGGGATTGAAAGCCAATCTTTTGCCTGAGTTTGATTTAAGTAAAACCGAGATTAAAGCGGCTACAGGAGCCAATATGGGCGGTGATGCGTTAACCTCTGGCCATATGCGCAACTGGATGGAATGTGTGCGTAGTCGTAAAACACCGAATGCACCTGTTGAAGCTGGTTATTCACACTCTATTGCCAATATCATGACCAATGCTGCGGTGCGGACGGGTGCAAAAGCAATTTTCGATGAAAACAGACAAGAAGTAATCGCAAACGGAAAAGTATTTAAATATTAATAATAAACTCATCATTGTGAAGAATGAACAATGACGAAACAAATCCCTAAACCAATCATGTTAAGTTTTAAAAAATATAGTATTCTAGCCCTTTCGCTAATCAGTTTATCAGCCGCTGCCCAAAAAGCAAAACCATTGTTTGACGGTAAAACGCTTACCGGTTGGAAAGCCGTTGCAGGTGCTGCTCCGTACAAAGTTGAGGATGGAATGATTATCGGAACGATGACCAAAGGCACACCAAATTCGTTCTTAATCACTGAAAAAGAATATGGCGATTTCGTTTTAGAACTGGATGTAAAACTCGAAGGTGAAACCACCAACTCAGGTGTACAAACACGCAGCCATATTAAACCAGAAGGAAATAATGGTAAAGGGTTGGTTTTTGGACGGCAGTTAGATATAGACCCTACACCACGGGCATGGACAGGTGGAATTTACGACGAAGCCAGAAGATTGTGGCTGTATCCTTTAGAACTTAATCCATCAGCAAAACCATTGTATAAAAAGAATGAGTTTAACCATTACAAAATCGAATGTATTGGTAATGAAACCAAAACCTGGGTAAATGGAACGCCAGTTGCCTATGTGATCGATACCTTGGATAAATCTGGTTTTATCGGTTTGCAGGTTCATGGCATTGGCAGTAACCTCGATAATGACGGTAAGAAAGTTTATTTCAAAAATATCAACATACAAACAGAAGGTTTAAAAGTCAAAGCTTTTCCAAAAGGAATTTATACCGTTAATTTAACACCGAATACTTTATCGGCCTACGAAAAATCAGCAGGTTATAAACTATTGTTCGATGGTAAAAGTAATGCAGGTTGGGTTGGCGCTTATA
This sequence comes from Pedobacter psychrodurus, assembly GCF_004331735.1. Lineage (GTDB taxonomy): Bacteria > Bacteroidota > Bacteroidia > Sphingobacteriales > Sphingobacteriaceae > Pedobacter > Pedobacter psychrodurus. Next base: position 98,400 of record NZ_SJSO01000018.1, on the reverse strand, counting down.
AAACTACTTTCCCTGCCAAAGGATGGAAAATTGCTGATGGTGTAATCAGTGTAGAGCCATCAGGAGGTGCTGAGTCGACAAATGGAGGTGATATTGTAACCAAAGCAGAATACACGGCTTTTGATCTATCTTTCGAGTTTAAACTTACCCCTGGTGCCAACAGTGGCGTAAAATATTTTGTTACCCTGAGCGAAAAAAATACAGGTTCCGCTATTGGTCTTGAGTATCAGGTTTTAGATGATGTGTTACATCCCGATGCAAAATTAGGCAGAGATGGAAACCGCACTTTAGCCTCATTATACGATTTAATGACTTCGAAAAAAGAAGCTCGTTTCCTGCGCCCAATTGGAAGCTGGAACAATGGCCGTTTGGTAGTATACCCAAATAACAAAGTAGAACATTATTTAAATGGCGTAAAAGTTTTGGAATATACGCGTGGTTCAGAAGAATTTAAAAAACTGGTAGCCATTAGTAAATATAAAGATTGGAAAAACTTTGGTGAAGCACCAAAAGGGCATATTCTCCTTCAAGATCATGGTAATAAAGTAGATTTCAGAACCATTAAAATTAAAACGTTATAGATGCAGCGGAGATCGTTCGTTAAAACATCGGCTTTGTTAGGCTCTGGTTTACTTTTAGGCAATCAGGGCTTTGCCAATTTAGTAGCCGATGAAATTATTAATGTGGCAATGATTGGTTGTGGCGATCGCGGTAAAGGCGTTTTGTCGGTAATTAAATCAATGCCTGCAAAGTATAAAATAAAAGCTTATTGCGATTTACTCGACTTTAGGCTTAAGGAAACCGAAAAGTATGTTCCTGCTGATGCAAAGGCCATAAAAGATTATCACAAAGTTTTAGACGATAAAACAATTAACGCGGTTTTTATTGCCACACCTTTAAGTGAACATTTCAGAATTGCGAAAGATGCGGTATTGGCTGGCAAACATGTGTATGTAGAAAAAACCATGACATATAATATTGCACAGGCACTCGAACTTAAAAAACTGGTAAAACAATATCCCAATCAGGTTTTTCAGGTGGGTTATCAGTATCGCTATTCGCCTTTGTATTTTAAGGTTAAGGATATGATCCAAAGTGGTTATTTGGGCAAGGTTAGCCAGATCGATTGCCGTTGGGACCGTAATGGCAATTGGCGTAGGGCGGTGCCAGAGCCAGCTTTAGAACGTAAGATCAATTGGAGGATGTATAAGGAGTATTCTGGCGGATTAGCCGCCGAACTTTTATCGCACCAGATTGATTTTATTAATTGGGCTTTCGAAACGCAGCCTGATGAAATTATGGGATCGGGTGGGATAGATGTATTTAAAGATGGGCGCGAAACATACGATAATATTCAAGCTATTCTCCGCTACAACGAAAAAGGCATGATTGGCAACTTTGGCGCCACCTGCGGCAATGCACATGATGGTTACCTGTTTAAAATAAAAGGCACCAAAGGTTCTGTTTCTTTGCTCACCAATACTGGGTTGTTTTATCCTGAAGAAAGTGCTAAAAAAGAATTGGGCATAGTTGATGGGGTAACTGGGGCTACAAAGATTGTAGTGAACAAAGACGGTGGAATCCCGATTTTGGATAAAGGTACCATAGACGGTACAAATTATGCCTTGGATGAATTTTATAAATCGATAACAACCAAGAAAGAACCAGCCTCAAATATCAATACCGGAACCCAGGCGGCTATTTGCGTTGCCATGTGTAATGAGGCGATTTATAGCGGTAATAAACAGGTCTGGAAGTCGGAATATAGTGTGTAGATAGATTTCGTCATTCCCAACTTGATTGGGAATCGTAATGCTTTGATTGGGCTTGTCGTTTGCGTTTAAGTTTCGGTCGGTGGGACACCAACCGATAGATGAAAAAGAAAGAATTTTAATGCCCTTAATTTTATTTTTCTATTGGTTGGTGTCTCACCGACCAAGAAGATAATATAGTGTTTAGGTAAGATTCGTTATTCCCAACCTGATTGGGAATCGTAATGCTTTGGTTAGGCTTGTAGGTCGCGTTTTTCTATTAGTGTCTTACCGACTAAGAAGATAGCTATTATTCTACTTCATTTTGTGTATGCCGATTAAGTTTCGGTCGGTGGGACACCAACCGATAGATAAAGATTGCTTCGTCGTTCTTCTCCGAGAAATCGGAGCAGGCTCTCGCAGTGACGGAAAAAGAAAGAATTTTTAATGCTTCTAATTTTTATTGGAAAGCAATTGTTGTAATTTGTTTTAAAGTTAGTCCTGCTTTTCATTACAAGTCCTCGCTGCGCTGTGGGCTTTACATTTCAATCAGGTTTAAAATTGGAGGGTTTTTGCAACTATTGAAGGTTGAATAGCATGATTCAGAAAAAAGATGTTATTCCCGCTCCCTGCAACCCCTAATCGTTTTGCTGGCCGTGCCACCTAAACCCGATCAAAGCGAGATGCCTCCCGATTTTACATCGGGATCAATTGGCAGAAGCGGGAGCGGGGCAGGAACAAACCTAAATGCTCTGTTTCTGCTTTCCAAAAAAGAATCCAAAAATTATTCTATAAAGATCCTTTGTGCCTCAGGATGACATAAGGAAGCTTATTTCCATGGCAACCCCCTGCGCTACAACCCCAAAAAATCAGGCATTTCCTGCACGAAGTTAAAGCTGCCTTTCTCCATGTCCATCTTTGCATAAACATGCTGCAAACCATTGGTTAACACAATCCATTTCGCTTGATGGATAGAATTATACCGTGATGCCTGATCGAAAACCGATTGCGTAATCTTTACTTTAGGTGCCTTGCATTCAATTAACATCAGCTTTTCGCCAGCAGTATTGTACACTAAAATATCACTCCGCTTTTGTAATTGGTTAAGTACTAAACCACCTTCAATCTGGATCAATGTGCGGGGGAATTTCTTTTCCAAAACCAGGTGCTGTATAAAATGCTGACGTACCCACTCTTCAGGCGTAAGTACAAGGTGTTTTTTTCTGAGTTCATCGAAAATAAAAACCACATCATCTTTTTTGCTGATTTTAAAAGGATAGGGTGGAAGGTTAAGCGGAGTAGGGGTAAACATTTTATCAATTAGCGGTTTTCGGTGATAGCTTTCGGATATTTTAGTGCCAGTTATGCGTGCAGAATCTACATTGTTTGGCTAAAGGTGTTCTTGCTACTTTACCACAATTAGGACATTTATTTAGGAATACTGCTTCTGGATTCTGGAGTAAAATTCTTTCGGCAACATTAAGCTCAAACGCATCGTATCCATCTTGTAACAGCATTAAAATATTCTGATCTTCGCTTAGCCAGCCAGCTTTTTTATAAACATTAATAGCCTTTGGGTTATTTACTTGGGCTGTATCTAAACCCAGCTTAATTATGGAATGCGTATGCCGAATTGCTAACCTCTCTTCTGTCGTAAGGAGATTAGAAAAATAATCCACGATGTATTTTGCAGTATCCTGATCCATTATAAAACCCAGCGGCTTTAAAGTTAGTTTAAATTTAAGATATCCAAGAAAATCTCCTATCTAACGTCTCAGATCTCATATCTCCTAAATTATAAACATTTAACCAAATCGTTAAACCTAAATCGTAATTTTACGGGCAATGACTGCTGCCGAAATTATTAAAGATATTAAAGCCCGAAAATTCAAACCTGTGTACTTATTACATGGAGAAGAATCTTACTATATCGATCAAGTAACGGATTATATTGAGGATAAACTATTGAACGATGCCGAAAAAGGCTTCAATCAAACTGTTTTATACGGAAAAGATACGGATATGGCTACAGTTTTGGGCGCTGCGAAGCGATACCCGATGATGTCTGATTATCAGGTGGTAATTGTTAAAGAAGCGCAGGATTTAAAATGGGGTAAAGAAGATTCGAGTAGTAAAGAGGGCGAATTTGTGCTTAATTATTTTGAAAAACCTTTACCGAGTACCATTTTGGTTTTGGCTTTTAAGTATGCGAACTTCGATAAACGCAAAAAAATCTATAAGGCAATTAATAAAAGTGGACTGATTTTTCAGTCAGATCCTGTTCGCGATTATAAATTGGTGCCTTGGATTGAGGAATTTATTAAAGATAAAGGTTACAAGATCGATCAGCAGGCATCGGCATTAATGGCCGAATATTTAGGGACCGACCTCTCTAAAATTGCCAATGAGATCGAAAAGTTAATGCTCAATGTTCCCAAGGAGGTAACCATTAATACCGATCTGGTTCAGAAAAATATAGGCATTAGTAAAGAATATAACGTTTTCGAATTGCAGAAAGCACTGGCCATCCGCGATGTGCTAAAATGCAATAAAATTATCAACTACTTTGGTAGCAACCCTAAAGCCAATCCAACAGTAATGGTTTTGGCCAATTTAGGCGGTTATTTTACCAAACTTTTAAAATACCACTATATCCCAAATAAGGCCGATGCGGCATCAGCTTTGGGGGTGCCTCCATTCTTTATCAAAGATTATGAGGTAGCGGCAAGAAATTATAACACAGGAAAAGTTTTCCAGGTGATCAGCTTACTCCGAGAATACGATTTAAAAAGCAAAGGTTTAGATAGTACTGGCAATGTTGATGATGGAGAATTATTAAAAGAACTCGTTTTCAAAATTGTGCACTAATCTTATTTTTGCAAAAGCCTGTTTTATATTACCCATCAAACGTTTGCGCAATTTTTAGGGGTTTTATTGTAGTTTAATATCATTATTTTAGAAATTGATACACCATACAAGTGCTAACCATTTCTAAACACAAATGAAAACTAAAATTACCATCCTATTATTACTCCTTTGCTTTTCTACGGTAAGCTTTGCGCAATCATTAAAACCTTATAATCTATCCTTCCCTAAACTCGCTAATAAGTGGGATGAAGCCATGCCGCTGGGAAATGGCATGTTGGGCGTTCTAATCTGGGAAAAGAACAATAAACTTCGCCTTTCTTTAGACCGTGCCGATTTATGGGACGAAAGGAAAGCGCTGGATATTTCAAAACTTAATTTTAAATGGGTAGAAGAGCAGGTACACAAAAATAACTATGCTGCGGTGCAAAAAGTAGGTGATGAGCCTTACGATACAAGTCCGTATCCCACCAAACTGCCTGCAGCGGCAATGGAATTTGATATTGCCAAATTAGGAAAAGTAGTGTCGAATGAATTGGATATCGAAACTGCCCTAAACACGGTAAAATTCGAAAATGGAGCTATTTTTAACTGTTACATACATGCGGTAGGAGCGCAGGGTTATTTTAGTTTCGAAAACCTTAAATCTACTGCAATATTACCTGCATTAATTGTTCACAACTATAGTAATGGGCTAACAGAAAAAGGAGATAATAGCCATGCGGGAGAAGGTTTGCAAAAATTAGGTTATGCAAAAGGAACTGTTACCAATACCGCAAACAGCATCCGTTATCATCAACCTACTTACCAGGGGCATTATTATGAAGTATTGGTGCAATGGAAAAAGACAGCTAATGGCAAGATTATTGGCTCCTGGACAATCAGTGACGATAAAACCGCTACATTACCTGCTATTTCTGCCACTGCGAAAGAACCAACCGGGTGGGCCACGCATAGCAAATGGTGGAAAGATTTCTGGAGTAAATCGAGCATTGTAGTGCCTGATCAGCTTATTCAAAAACAATATTATCTGGAAATGTACAAATTGGGCTGCGTGGCCAGAAAAGGTGCACCAGCCATTACGTTGCAAGCCGTTTGGACGGCAGATAACGGAAGTTTACCACCCTGGAAAGGCGATTTTCATAATGACTTAAATACGCAGTTAAGTTATTGGCCTACTTACACGGCTAATCGCCTTGCAGAAGGTGCCACATTTACCGATTGGCTGTGGAAAATCAGAGAACGGAACCTTAATTATACTAAACAATATTTTGGGGTAGCGGGTTTAAATGTTCCGGGGGTAATAACCTTAAATGGCGATCCGATGGGCGGGTGGATCCAATACTCGTTCTCGCCAACTATAAGTGCCTGGACTTCGCAGCATTTTTATTGGCAGTGGAAATATAGTATGGATGATGTGTTTCTTAAAACCAGAGCTTACCCCTATATCCACGAAGCTGCAACCTATCTGGAAAATATAACCCGATTAAAGGGTGGTAAACGTACATTGCCATTGAGCTCTAGTCCGGAATTTAACGATAACAGCATAAAAGCATGGTTTTTAAGCTGGACCAATTACGATTTATCGCTGGCTAAATTTTTATTTAAAGCGGCGGCCGAAGTAAGTAAGGCAAATGGGAAGGTTGAAGAAAATAAACACTGGTTAGAGATCTTAAATCAGTTACCGGATTATGAAACGAATGAAACAGGTTTTGCCATTGCTAATGGATTGAATCTAACCAGCTCACACAGGCACATGTCGCAATATATGGCCATTTATCCCCTCGATTTGCTAGATGTTAACCACGAAAAAGATAAAACCATTATTGATAATTCCTTAAAGCGTATAGAAGAAATTGGTACACGCGCCTGGTGTGGTTATTCCTTCAGCTGGATGGCTTCTTTATATGCCAGGGCTTACCAAGCTGATAAAGCGGTAAAACAATTGGAAATTTTTGCTTCAAATTTCTGCTCTCCAAATAGCTTTCATTTAAATGGCGATCAAAAAGGAGGGCAATACTCTGACTTTACCTATCGTCCGTTTACCTTAGAAGGCAATTTTGCTTTTGCTCAAGGTGTACAGGAACTATTATTACAGAGCAGAAATGGTTATATACAGGTATTTCCGGCTGTACCGCGAAGCTGGAAGGATGTTACTTTTAATAACCTACGTGCTGAAGGTGCCTTTTTAGTAAGTGGAAATAAAGAAAACGGTGTGCCGACAAAAGTAAAAGTATACGCAGAAAAAGCAGGTGTACTTAGAATTAAACTTCCTTTTAAAACCTATGTGGCAAAAGATGTACCTGCCGGAAGTGTAAAAATGGGCGATGATGGAATTGCCGAAGTGAACCTGAAAAAACAACAGACCATCGTTTTTGAAAATGGATATGAATAATTTCGTTATTAGAATAATGAATTAACCGCAAAGAACGCTAAAGGTTTCGCAAAGTAAGTAAATGACTATTACTGATGTTATTAAGCGTGAGGGATAGAAGGGGAAAGCCCACAGCGAGGCACGAGCGAGGACTTGCAGCGCATAGCCCGACCCCTTGCTCAGCTTGGGGGCACGCCCAAAATACGGTGCATCGGTATAAATTAAGGTATATTTTGTACCACACGTTACAGTATTTGGAGATGTAAAAAAGATCGTTTTTAAGCAACATAACGATAAGCCAGCTTTAGTAATACGCAAAACGTTAATAACAAACCTTTTATATCAATTAAACCATCAATGAGAAAAATAATATTAATCAGTTGCCTGTTACTCTGCAAACTAAGCTATGCCCAGCAAAAACCTAATATTGTAATCATTATTTCTGATGATCACGCTTTTCAGGCGATTAGTAGTTATGGTAGTAAATTAACTAAAACACCAAATATCGACCGTATTGCTCAATCTGGTGTAACCTTTAACAAAGCTTATGTAACCAATTCTATTTGCGGGCCAAGCAGGGCAGTCATATTAACAGGATTGTATAGTCATAAAAATGGCTTTAAAGATAATGAAACCTCTCATTTTGATCATGGTCAGGATAATTTTGCTAAACACCTTCAGGCAGGGGGATATGAAACCGCTTGGATAGGCAAGTTGCATCTGGGTAACAAGCCTCAGGGGTTTAATTATTACAGCATCCTGCCAGATCAGGGGCAATACTACAACCCCGATTTTATCGATATGGATGGTAAAACTGTGCATAAGGAAGGTTATGTAACCAATTTAATTGAAGATGCGGCTGAACAATGGTTGGATAATAGAGACCAAGCGAAGCCCTTCTGTTTGGTTATTGGCCACAAAGCCACGCACCGTACCTGGCTTCCTGATACGGCTGATATGGGAAAATTCGATAAAGTGAAATTTCCTATACCTAAAAATTTTTACGACAATTATGTAAACCGTGAAGCTGCAAAAGTTCAGGATATGACCATTGATAAAACCATGATAATGGGCTACGATCTGAAAATGCTTTCTTATAGTAAAAATGGAGAGGGTAGCGTTAACCGAATGAACGGAGCACAAAGAGCCAGGTTTGATGCCTACTATAAACCAATTGAAGCAGATTTAAAAAGCCGGAATTTAACAGGCAAAGCTTTAGTAGCGTGGAAATATGAGCGTTATATGCGCGATTATTTAAGCACGGCAGCATCACTCGATCGAAATATTGGACGTACACTTGATTACCTTGAAAAACATAACCTTACCAAAAATACCATTGTTATCTACCTTTCAGATCAAGGTTTTTATTTAGGCGAACATGGTTGGTTTGATAAACGTTTTATGTATGAAGAATCTTTCAGAACACCAATGGTGATGAGTTACCCTGGTGTAATTAAACCAGGAAGCCAAAGTGCAGCATTTGTAATGAATCTTGATATTGCGCCAACTTTGCTTGATGCCGCAAAACTTAAAATACCACAGGCTATGCAGGGGAAATCGATGCTGCCTTTGTTTCAATCAAAAAAAGTGGCGTTTAGAGATGCCATGTTTTATCATTATTATGAAAATGGAGAACATTCGGTATCTCCTCATTTTGGCGTCAGAACCGAAAGGTATAAGTTAATCCGCTTTTACAAACGTGTGAATACCTGGGAATTGTATGATCTAAAAAATGACCCTTCAGAGGAAAATAATTTATACGGCAAAAAAGGATACGAAAATATTACGGCTCAATTAAAGAGCAGATTAAATAATCTAATTGATCAATATGAAGACCAGGATGCCAAAGACATTATGGCAAAACTTTAAATTTTTACTAAAAATAGTTATAGAATTAAGATATACCATCATGAGTTTACCTCGCGAAACACAATGAACCGAGTTTGCGAGCTCATGAATACCAATGCAACAACTGGAAGTGATGAATAATAAACTTATGAAGAGGCTAAGGCACCCCTCCTAAATTAGGAGGGGAGTTTTCCCTCATAGCTGTATAAGTTAAATGGCCAATTAAAATTTGAACGTTTATTGTGTAGCTGCTAAACCGGCAGTTTTATTATATTCATAACACTCAACAGCATTACACCAGGCATAGCAGTCTGACAACCAATCATAAATCATTTTATATGCAGCAGTAATTTCGGCAGAAAATTTTAAGGTTGCGCCTTCAAAATCATCATCCTGAAAGATGTAGACATTTAATCCAACATATAATAGTTCAGATAGATGCTCCACATCAAATTGGCCAACAGCTTGTAGGTGATAATCCAGGTTTATGGCATAACGCTGAAAGGTTTCTTTATTGGCCAAAAGTTTTGTTTTCGTAAGCAGATTGATGATATTGTTTACATCATAAAGGGCGTTGGCAATGGTAATGGGTTTGTGCTTGCCAGAGCGCGGATCAGGCCCGATAGCTGCGCTAAGCATTTCAGTAAGGAATTGATTCACATCCGATAAACTAATCATATCGAAATAGGCTTCAATCAGTTTCCGGAATTCTGTTACAGCTGCTACCTGATTTGGGAGCTGTGTGTTTGGGTTTTTACAATTGTTAGTCTGCATAACATTAAAATTAAAGTTCCTGGACGCTGCAGACTAACAAATAACTCTTTTCAGAGAAATTAGAAAATGCGTTTCTAAAACGCTCGTCCAGGAATATTTTTAGAATTTAATTGTGAAAATTGATCTCTCTTAGTTAGGTGAAAAAATATGTTATTTATTAATCTGCATAGGCAATATAGGCACAATAAATCAATCTACAAAATATGTTGCTCAAATAATGCATGAATGAAGGCAGTTTTATACTTGCAGTTCGCCGTTCTATGCTTTCAGTTCATAGTTCTATACTTGCAGTTCATATTTCTGTACTTGCAGTTCGTAGTTCTATGCTTGCAGTCCATAGTTCTATACTTGCAGTCCATAGTTCTACACTTGCAGTCGATAGTTCAGACCTTGCAGTTCGTAGTTCTATGCTTTCAGTTCATAGTTCTATACTTGCAGTTGATAGTTTTATACTTGCGGTTCATAGTTCTATACTTGCAGTCGATAGTTCAGACGTTGCGGTCGGTAGTTCAGACTTTGCAGTGATAGTTTAGAGGTTATGGCTTGACTGTATTGTTTATCAACAGAAAGTATAAGTGTGGTTAGTACTTCGTAATTAAGTATTCTGTTTGCGAATCAGTTGGGTTACTAACTATTGCGAACCATATTGTAACATTAAAAACAATTTTTGTTACAAAAAAAATGTTTTGTGTAACATTTTTCTGATTTATTTGTATATTTGTTAGATGGAAACCGATTTAGTGACCTATATTGATTTATACAAAATAAAAGCTGGCCTGATGAAGCAGGTGCAGCAATTGGAATTATTGATGGAAAAAGCTAAGCCAAAAGATTTCGATTCGCTGAACTCATTGGTGAATAATATAACCCTGGGTGTGTATGATTATCCTTTTAATGGGATGCTAAATGAAAAAATAATTTTCACTTTAAAAATTCTGAAAAATGGGACCAAGGTTGATATCAGGAAGTATATGGCAATCGTCGGAGACAAGGTGATTGAAACGCCAAACTTTGGGAATGATCTGGATTCGACCTTAACGGCTCTTAGTGACGCTAAGATATTGGTTGGGCACATGTCAATATTTGAGCCTAATGAAATAAATTTCAGCCTATAGGTTGAAATTATTGTGGATTTATGATGCAATTTATCAACAATTTAAGGTCTGTTAAAACTTATAGGTTTTAAAGCCTTATATTTACAAAATAAAATAAGCCTACTACTAATAGGCTTACTTTAATACCGAAGATGATGTCTGGGTAAGGAGAAACACCTCCAGTAGCACATTTTTGAATTCAGGATTTAGGTTCTCGCCAGACTTGGATAATTAGGGTAACTCCACGTGGAAGTGGTTGTATAGTGCAAGGACTTTGACGCCGCTGCATCCTTGATTATTCCAGGTCTTTCCTGTTTCCGAATCATTAGCAAAAGTATAAACTTTTCTTTACATAAGTTCTATCTCCGTTTCTTTTTTCTCCACAACTTTCTCTTTCTGTTGTTTCTCCTGTTTCTCTAGTTTTTCTGTCTGTTCCAACGGTTGGTTTTTCCCGTATGTTAAAGTCGTCTTTTTCTTGATTTCCCTCTGGTCTCTCCCCAGCTGTATCGTCACGTTCATTGTCCCCATAGTATTACTCATGTGCTTTTTGTCTACGGCTTTCGGAATTAAAACTTCATGTTAATTGCTTCGGATTCTACCATCAACAGATTTTAGGGTATGGCTGGGGATTCCCCATTCTGGCGCAAGTCTTAGCGTCCCGGCCCTAAGCAGCGGCCCGACTTGTGCCTTGGTCAAACCAATAGATCAATGCCAATCAATCCTTTCCCTCCTTCGTAATCTATAGCACTACAGTATAAATAGTCTGAGGCATTTGCCACCAACCCAGCCTCAACCGGATTATTATGCAGATAATTAATCCGTTCTTCGAACATATTCGAATAAGGATCTAATTCGATGGGATGATTATCCTGCCGCCAAAACTGAAAGTTTTTATTATTGCTGTTTTGTTGCCCGGCTTTAGCAAACAAGTAAAGCATCCATTCTTTTCTGCTTTCAATCGCACAGTCTTTTATTTCTTTTAAGATCCTAACTGCCGAATACTTCTTTAAATCGCGCATAATGTTGGCCAATAAGTATCCCTCTCTGCTACTCACAATTAAATGTACATGGTTACTCATAATTACCCAGGCATGCAGGTTAAGGCCTTTTTCTCTTCTACAATAAGTTAAACTTTCCACTAGGAGGTCTCTGTAAACCGTACGTGTAAAAACATCAATCCAGCCCACAACTGCAAAAGAAACAAAGTATATTGCTGTTGAATCATGAAACTTATATTTTATACTCATGATTAAAGATAAATGATTACAAGAGATAATAAAGCATTTAAAAGCACAAGTCATACAGCGCACCGCCTTGCCCGCTAAGACTTGCGCTAGTGAGGCTTTGGCTAGTGATAAAAGATAACATAAAAATCAATAGAGGATCTATTTTGGAAATAAAAGAGACATTAAACTGGTTGCGTACCGACATGTGTATGGAACGAAGGTTGTTGCAGTAAAGTTCGCAGAACGGTGCAACGATATGTTTATCAGTATATGGTTATTCTCCAACTAGGTCATAAGCAGACTCAAACTTCTTCAAGTTATCCACAAGAAAGATTACATTGCATGAAAGACCTCGGCCAACCCAATTGCCATGTTTAACATTATAATCCTTTAAATATATAATTAGGTTTTTCGCCTCATCATAGAGGAGTTCAAAATCGCTTTTTAAGGTTACTCCTAGGTCAGAATCATGGGCATTGACTATACCAGTAATATCTGTTTTGTAGATAAATGTGAATGTCAATGAATTATTTAGTGAGACTATCGGGCTTGCCACTTGTCTTTTAAAGTACTCCAAAGTCATATTTGTGCTAATTGATTATGTCCGTAAGATAAGTATTTTAGCAACGCTCACCGCTTGCGAATTGAGAAAATTTGTGAGAATCAGCAGTTGCATAGCAACGGGATTCGATCTATGTTTTAATTATATTCTATTTTAATTATGACTTCATCAGATCTGGACGGTCTGGATTTAATGGTGTAAGTTTTGCCATTTCTTTTAAACCGATATTCATGTTTTTCTAAAAATCTTTTTTGATCTACATTCTTCTCAATAAGTTTTGTTAAAGAGTCGTTTTCATTGTCTGAAATTAGTTTTCCCGATTTTAAATCGTACTCAGAAACGTTCTTCCAATAAACAGTCTTAACCAATACCTTTGAATTGATTGTGTCAAGGCAATGACCTCCATAAGGATGATTGAACTTGGCTTTCCAAATAACTTTTCCTTGCTTATTAAAAGTAGAAATGTTGCCCAGGTACGAGCAATAAACCACCCTATCATTTATAAATGATGCTGATTGGGTTGCAAAAGCGTCAATGCTACCACGCCATTCAACGAGTCCATTCTTTGGGTTTAAGCAATAAAGAAAATTGTCGCCTCCAATGTTAATTGTGTTGCAATATATTCTATCCTGATAGATAGTTGCATGCTGCAATCCTCTTTGATCAAACTTGTCTAGCCAAAAGTCTCCTGGGTTTAAGAGGGGGTATGGAACTGAAGGGTCAAAAACAAAGGTTGAGTTGTTCTCTTGACACGAAGTCAAGACAATTAAAATTAATATACTGAAGAATCGCCTCATTAATTACTGCTCATTTATTTGATATCCCATGTAAAGTAGTGAAATTTGAAATGTTTTTACTTTCTAAGCATTTCTAGACTCTCAAAAAATCATCTAATTTTAGGGCTGTGAAATAGTGTCTAAGAATTATTCAATTTAGCTAAAATAGATGTAAATCAATTATCTGCAAAGCTAAAAATTATATGCTCACCAACTGCGAACTGAGAAAATGTGTGAGAACTGGCAGCTGCGAAGCAGCGAGTTCGATCTATGTTTTAACACAAGCGCAGCGCAGCATTTTCGATTACGCAGATGAGCTGAGAAGTGGAGCCTGACTAGATTTATCCAGGATGAAGCGCAGCGCTTAATATCCTTATACCTCCTCCATTCTTTCCAACCTATTTTCTAATCCGTTCTGTTTTGTTAGTTTTGAGCTTTAAATAAAGAATAAGATGAATCATTGGTTAGTAAAATCAGAGCCTTTTAAGTACAGTTGGGAAAAATTTAATCAGGATGGCCGTACCTTTTGGGATGGTGTTCGTAATTACCAGGCCAGAAATAACCTAAAAGCCATGAAAGAAGGCGATCTGGTGCTTTTTTATCATAGTAACGAAGGTAAAAATGTAGTGGGCATTGCAAAAGTAGTAAGGGAGTTTTACCAGGATCCAACTACCGATGATGCTAACTGGGTAGTGGTTGATTTATCGCCTGTAGAAAGCCTGAAAAATCCGGTTTCTTTAGAGCAGATCAAAGCTGAGCCAAGTTTGGTTGATATTTCATTGGTTAGACAAGGACGTTTATCGGTAATGCCGCTTAAAGCTGCTGAGTTTGATAAGATTTTGGAAATGGGAAGCTGATCAGTTTTCAGTTAGCAGTTTTCAGTTGACAATTTAATTATAACGCCCTCAATATGAAGTTTAAAATAATCGCCACTATAATTTTTCTGGTTACCTGCCTGTTTGTAAGCGAAAGCAGATCGCAGGAATATATCAATTATCAGGTAAAGGTAAGAACCGATTCTTTAGGTACGCATAAAGGTGTTCTGGAACAAATTAACCCTGAAGGACTTACGGTTAACCATCATGGAAAATCTGTGGTGATCAAGGCGCAAAACATCGTGAGTATTCGTTTGAAGAAAAATAGTTTTACAACCGCGCAGGGTTTATTGTACGGAACCATTTGCGGGGCAGCTATTGGTTCTGCAGCATTTTTGAGCGACCTTCATGATGATTCGCAGTTGACTATTTTAGCGAGTATAACATCTGCTGGGGTTATAGCTGGTGTAGGTTATGGATTAGCTTGTGAGGTTTTGGCCAATAAAATGATGCTCAGAATCAATAAAGACACAAAGCTTTTTGCGTCCGAGTATCAGAAACTTCAAAAATATTCAAAAGCTTATTATACTGATAAACCTTAGCGTCTGTATAATTCTTCCCCGATTTATCCGAGGGGTATTCTATTTGTCCTAGCATTTCGATTCCCCGGCATTAACAGATTACAATAAAAAGAATCGTCATTGCGAGGAGGAACGAGAGCCTGCCCCGACTTTTTCGGGGAAGCAATCTTAATGCGGTCGCTACTAGCGATAGTTGTAAGATTGCTTCGTCGGCTGAAAAAGCCTTCTCGCAATGACGATTCCTCTCAAAAATCACTGCAATAAAAATCATCTGTTATTTGTATTGATTTTTAAGCCCTCACCGTGACAGAAATGTTAAATATTAAAATATTGCATTAAATTTAAACTGTCTCTTAATACTTCAATATGAAAACCATCTATTTTACGCTCCTCTTTTTCCTCTCCCTTACGTTAGCAAAGGCTCAAAGTATAAAACCCTACATCGCCATTCTTAAAACCGAAAATGGCAAATACAAAGGGATTTTGTATAAAGTAGACTCGGTAAATGCTATTTTAAATCATGATGGCGAATTTATTAAGGTTCCGATAAATGAAATTAAAACAGCACAGATAAGAACGATTAAAAAAGGCTATAAAGGAACGAATTTTATTAAAGTAGGAGATGATAATCCAGATGAATATAAAATAAATGCCCATGGTAAAAGCGTAGATAAATGGGGACATGAAGCGCCAGATTTAGAAGGGTATGCTTCTGCCACTGTATTTTCTGTTGTTTTTACAGCACTTGCAAATGCTGTTGCACTACCCATTCATGCCATTAATCCGAATCTTGCACGTTTTAACTTGAATAAGATAGATGAAAATAAGTTAAACGAACTCAGTTATTATTCCATCTACTATCAGGCCAACCCAAATGTTCTGGCCGAACTGCACCAACTAAAAACCATTTCATCTTCATTTAAACCTTAGGCGTTTGGTGTAGGGCGTATTGCGCTGGGCGTTTGGAGGATTAACCAGTTTATACAATTAACCAAATAAACTAATGCCCAATGAACTAATGCCCTGGCCTCAATTAACCGGTTAAACAGTTTGTACAATTAACCAAATAAACTAATGACCAATAAACTAATGACCAATGAACCAATAATTAATGAACCACAATATTTCTCTTGCTCAAGGTAATTCCCAACGTCATTACTATACTCGATCCCAATACCACCAGGAACAAAAATGGAGTGCCTACCTCAGGTATTTTTAAAGAAGCTGGCAGGTTGAAATAAAGCAAAATACTAATTAAGCCCCGGGGTGCAATGTATAAAATTGGACTAAGGTTTTCTTTTTTGAATATTTTGAGAAATACTACTCTGATGAGGTATATCGATATCAAAATGAAAAAACCATTGGCTAATATAATTTTGTTGTTCAAGTCGCCAATATTCATGGTAAAGCCAAAAATAACAAAGAAAAAAGTACGCAGAATAAAAGCACTTTCAGCCGATAATTGGTAGAGTTGGGATAAATCGGCTGTTAAATTTTTATATAAAAAGACACTTCTAAACCAGGCATTCTCAATGGTGTCGGCATTGTTGAGGAAAAGGCCTGTGCTTAAAATCAACACCAGTGAGGATAGGTGGTAAGACTGACCAATGGCATAAACCAGTATCAGTATGGCTATAATTAAAAAGAATTTAATGTGATGCACCAATTTTCCCATTACGTACAGCAAAACGACACAGGCAATGGCCGAAAGTAAAAGGATCAGGAATGTACTTAAACCTAAGCCAATAAAAGCAGATGTATTTATCGAATGGTTGGTAATGGCAAAATTGAAGATGATAATTCCTAAAATATCAGAGAAAGAAGATTCATAAATTACAAATTCTTTGTCGGTATTGTTTAATGCCGCTGCGGAAGGGATGGCAATAGCAGAGCTGATTACACTGAAAGGAATGGCATTTGCAATACAGGTATATAAATTGTGGTGGGTGATCTGGTAAATAATGCTTGTGATTACGACGATGGTGCCCAATAAAATGCTTAAGGCAGAGAAAAAGGCACTGCGAATTACCTTGTTTTTATGCCGGTCGTATTTAAGTTCGAGAGAGCCTTCAAAAACAATTAAAATTAAGCCTACCGTACCCAATGTTGGCAGGATAGAAAGGAAATTGAAGGTATGTATCTTCAGGTTATCTACCAGCAAACGTAAACCAATGCCTAAAAGAAGTAGCAATAAAACCGATGGTACTTTGGTTTTACTCGCCACTAAATCAAACAGATAAGAGAAAATTACTAATCCGCTTAAAACAATAAGAATGGTATAAGTTGTCATATTTTTCAGCGTAGGGTAAACCGCTAAAATAAAACAATCGTGCTAAGCAGAAAGAGATTTAATGTAAAAATTATGCTTTAAAGAAAAGTGCCTTTAGTTCGCTGGCATCATCCGGACTCATTTTTCCACCTAAAACCAAACGCAATTGTCTGCGGCGTAAAGCACCATCAAACAAATCCACTTCTTCAGGCGTTTCGGGAAAAAGTTCTGGTACCGGAATGGTACGGGCACTCTGATCAACCGCAACAAAGGTATAATAAGCCTCGTTACTTTTTTGGCGTGCACCACTTGGAATGTTTTCTGCCCAAACATCTAAACGAACTTCTACTGAAGTATTAAAAGCCCTGGTCACTTTGGCCTCAATGGTAATAACATCGCCTAATTTAATGGGATGTTTAAAAGAAACGTTATCAACCGAAGCGGTTACCACGATACGGTTACAGTGTTTTTGAGCCGAAATTGCCGCTGCAATATCCATCCAATGAAGCAAACGCCCACCCATTAGGTTATTTAATGTATTGGTATCATTTGGTAATACCAATTCATTCATGATGGTAAAACTTTCTCTGGCAAATTTCTTTTTTAAACTCATTTAAGCGCAAAAGTAAGTAAAATGTGGTTAAAATGGTATTGTAAATGGATTCTAGCGGATTAAAATGATGTTTTTCTGCGGTGATCTGCGCAATTAGCGGGAAAAGCATGTGCAAGATTGTTCCCGTAGATTCAACAGATTTTCGCAGATTTATTATTTTAGTTTTCTGCGGGTATCAGCGAAATCAGTGGGAAACGAGCATGCAAGGTTTTTCCTGTAAATCCAAAAAAACAATTCGTAAAAAATCATGTTATCCTTAAAAAAAATCGAATTAATGCAAAATCAGACCCTGATCCAATTTTTTCATTGGTATTATAACGAAGAACAAAATTTGTGGACTAAAGTAGCTGCCGAAGCCAGTCATCTAAAAGAAATTGGGATAACGTCTGTGTGGTTACCTCCGGCATATAAATCGAACAATGCGGCTTATGACGTTGGTTATGCGGTTTATGACCTATTCGATTTGGGCGAGTTCGATCAGAAAGGAAGTATAAATACCAAACATGGTTCGAAAGATGAGTATATCAAAGCTATTGAAGCACTTCACGATAATGGGATTGGTGCTTTAGCCGATGCGGTTTTTAACCACAAAGCAGGTGGCGATGAACTCGAAAAAATAGCGGTTAGAACTGTAAATCCAGAAGATAGAAACGAATTTACCAGCGATGTTTTTGAAATAGAAGCCTGGACGAAGTTTACTTTCCCTGGGCGGCAGGGAAAATATTCTGAATTTATATGGAATCATGAGTGCTTTAGTGGGGTAGATTGGGCTGAAGACCTCAAAAAAACTGCTATTTATTCGATTCAGAATTATTTAGGAGAAGGTTTTGAAGAGGTTCCATCTACTGAATTTGGTAATTATGATTATCTGATGTTCAACGATATTGATTACCGCAACAGGGCTGTAATTGAAGAGTTAAAATACTGGGGCGAATGGATAGTCGAAACCACCAAAGTAGACGGTTTTCGATTAGATGCAGTTAAACACATCAATCCGGATTTTATTGTAGAGTGGATCGATCACCTAAATCAAAAATTTAACCGCGAATTTTTTATCGTGGCCGAAGATTGGAATGTGGTGGATAGAGAGGGGCAGTTGAAATATATTGAGACTACTGGCGGCAGGACGCAAATATTCGATTCGCTTTTGCACCATAATTTTTTCCTGGCCAGTAAGGATGAAACATTTGATATGCGGACGATTTTTGATGGAACCCTGGTTCAGGTGAAGCCAGATTTGGCCGTAACATTTGTTGATAATCATGATTCGCAACCTTTGCAGGCACTGGAATCTTATGTAGATTTTTGGTTCAGACCTTTAGCTTATGCCATGATCCTGTTGCGTGTACAGGGTATTCCGTGTTTGTTCTTTCCTGATCTGTATGGCGGAATTTATGATGATAAAGACAAAGAAGGCGATGAGGTACATGTGGAGTTGGTCGCAATTCCTGTAGTAGAAACCATGAGTAAAATCCGTACAACCTTAGCCTACGGTGAGCAGCGCGATTATTTTGATCATGCCATTTGCGTAGGGTGGACACGTGCAGGTGATGAGGAACATGAAAATAGTGGCCTGGCTGTATTGCTGAGCACAGGAGAAGAAGGCTTTAAAGAAATGGAAATTGGTAAACATTTTGCCGGAAAGACGTTTGTTGATGCGTTAGGCTATAGGGAGCAGGAAGTAACCATTGATGAAAATGGCTGGGCGGAGTTTCACTGCAATGCCGGAAGTGTATCGGTGTGGGTGTTGAAAGTGGGGTAGGTAGCTCGTCATTTCCTTTGCAGTACCCTCGATAAATCGTCATTGCGAGAAGGCTTTTTCAGCCGACGAAGCAATCTTTATAGTAAGGATCACTAGTATGAAAGATTGCTTCGTCGTTCCTTCTCGCAATGACGATTTTTTATTATCTACAAAAAGTTATCCTCCGCTCTATAAGCCGAAATAACAGCCAGTTCGCCTTCCTTTCCACCTTTTGAATTGCCATGCTCCATACCCATAACCCCTTTATAACCTTTTTTATGCAGGTGTTTGAATAGATTTTTATAATTGATTTCTCCGGTTGTAGGTTCTTTTCGGCCCGGATTATCACCAATCTGGATGTAAGCAATTTCATCCCAGCAACGGTCGATGGTTTTAATTAAATCGCCTTCTGTACGTTGCATGTGGTAAATATCGTACAGGATTTTACACGAAGGACTTTTTACTGCTTTACAAACTGCGTAGGTTTCATTTGTTTTTTGAAGGAAAAGCTCTGGGGTATCGCTCAAAGTTTCCAAAACCATAATCAAACCGTGGGGTTCAAAAATCTCTGCTCCGGCACGCATGGCATCAATTACATTGGCAAATTGATTGCCATAAGGTAAATTACGTTCATAAAAACCAGGCACTACGGTAAGCCATTTGGCGTTACAGCGTTTTGCCGCTTCCACCGATTTTTTGCAGGTTTCTACAAATTTGTCTTTAAATTCCTTTTTGCCAGTGGTTAAAGAGGTTTTCCAGTTATCGCCACCATCTACTACAAAAACACCCATGCGCATGCCCAGTTTAGCGAGTAGGTTTCCAATTTTTTCCTGCTCTTCTATAGAGCGGTTTAGGTAGCCATTATCTTCGATAGATCGGAAACCTTTATCGTACATAAATTGGATCTGATCTAAAAAACTCTTGCCTGCATGATTTTCGAACATGCCCTGGTGTGGTGCATAATCCATATTAAAAACCTGATCACTTAATGCTGCATTTGGTTTTTCGGCTGCAAAAGTATTGGTAATTCCGGCTCCTGTAGTTATTGCACCAGCAGTTAATAAGCTGTTTCTTATAAATTCACTTCTTTTCATCGGTTTGTTTTTAAACGATAGGTATTTTGTGTAATTAATTTTTTAAAACCCGTAGTTAAGGTATCAGCTACTTTGCCATCTTTTTGGTGGTATACGAAATAAGCTTCGAGGTTTTTTCTGCATTCTACAAAGGCAATAGCATCTCTAAGGTTCATCGCCATTAAGGCATTGTCATATCCATCGGCTGTAATGGCATCATTGGCGTATACCGTTACGCTGATCATCTCATTATCTAAAGGATAACCTGTTTTAGGATCGATCAGGTGAGAAATCTTTTTCTTTCCGCTTTGGTGGAATTTCCGGTAATTACCAGAGGTGGTAATTGCCCCTGAATTTATGGCGGCGATATGCCTGATCACAGGAGTTCCATCCTTATCGGGGCCTTCAATACCGATCTTCATGGTTTCGCCATTGGGTTTAGGTCCTGAAATGCGAATTTCGCCTCCTAATTCAGCTACGTAATGCTTAATTCCTTTTTTTTCGAGATAAGCGGCAATTAAATCGACGCTATAACCTTGGGCAATTCCGTTTAAATCGATTTGCACACAGGGTTTTAGTTTGGTCAACAAGCCATTCTTTAGTTTTAGGTTTTTCATGCCTACGCAGGCCAGTATCGATTTAATGACTGATGGACCTGGATCGACTTTTGCTTCTTTTGGCCCAAAACCCCAGGCCTGTACTAATGGGGCAACGGTAATATCGAAAACACCTTTTGTATCCTGATTGATCTCGAAACTCCTTTTGAGCACGTCATTTATCAAACGATCGGTTTTGATTTCTTTTTCTGCCGAATTAAATTGATTTATCAATGATCCCTTTTTGTAAAGCGACATCGATAAATCAATTTCGTTTAATAAACTATCTATGCCTGCCTTAGTGGCTAAACTATCAGTCGCATAGTACATTATAGCATAATCAGTTCCCTGTGCAAAACCATTAATTTTGTATTGCCTAACTTCCTTTTTGAAGGAGAAAGCGGAAATCAGTGGTAAAAGGAAAAGCAAAAACCTATAACGCATCAATTTAGTTTTAGATCACCTTTGCTTGTCCAGGCATGGCGATAGGGTACAGTCCTTTTTCATCAGGCATTAACCTTGGGTTGGCATCCCATGCAAAACGCTCTGGCATTAAACTGATATTCGAAGCCAAAGCCTCATCCCATTTAATGGTTTGACCAGAATAAGTAGCATAACGACCAATAATTGCAGAGAATGTACTTGTTGCGGCATAGTCTACATTACTAAATCTATATTCTCCCTTAGAAACAGCATCGAAAAGTTCGTCATGTTCTGTTTGGTAAGGATTTGCGTTTCCTTTGGTATTGTGGTTATATAGTTCTTTGCCACTATAATCTTTCATAATGGCCTGATTGCTGCCTGAAAGATAAATCTTGCCTTTGGTACCTTGGAAAGATTCATCCACACGGTTACTGATACCCTCGAAATGTCTGCACTGGCTATTGATTATCGCGCCATCTGCATAAGTTAATTCGATAGAGTGATTGTCGTAAATCTCTCCATAATCTTTCCCTGTTCTCCAGGCGCGGCTACCTGTTCCCTGTACCGAAACCGGATGTCCATTTTTTATCCAGTTGGCAATATCGATATTGTGTACATGTTGCTCAACGATATGATCGCCACATAACCAGTTGAAATAATACCAGTTTCTCATTTGGTATTCCATTTCGGTTTGATTTGCTTTACGCGGACGTACCCAAACGCCACCACTGTTCCAGTATACCTGGCCAGACATAATATCGCCAATGGCACCATCGTTAATGCGTTTCATCGATTCGAGATAGTTGGTCTGGTAACGGCGCTGTAAGCCTACTACAACATTTAACTTTTTCTTTTTTGCTTCTTCAGCTGCTGCCAATACCTTTCTAATGCCCGGTGCATCTACTGCAACAGGTTTTTCCATGAAAACTTGTTTGTTCTGTTTAACAGCTTCTTCGAAATGGATAGGACGGAAGCCCGGAGGGGTAGTTAATAGCACTACATCGGCTAATGGAATGGCTTTTAAATAAGCATCGAAACCTACAAACTGGCGTTCTTTTGGAACATCCATCTTTGCTGCAAATTTCGAACTTAACGATTGGTAACTGCTGTCTAAGCGATCCTGAAAAGCATCGGCCATAGCTACTAATTTAATATTGAATTTAGTGCTCAACGCCTGGAAAGCGGCTCCTGTTCCACGGTCGCCACAGCCAATTAAGGCTATTTTAATGGTGTCTGATCCTGAAGCATAGGCGCCGGCTAATGGGATACTGCTTAACATTGCTCCACCTGCGAGCATTGCAGTTGCCTTTAAAAAATCGCGGCGTTCTTGTAGATTAATTTTTGGTGTTTTCATGTTGTGGTTTGGTTGTGTTGTTTAAAAGTCTTTTATAGGTTGTTTATTGTAATAAGTGTCTATTTCTGCTTTTGATGGTGTTTTAGCTGGTCGTACCAGGCGCATCCCTACAAACGGAGCTTCAGGGAACCACCAATTGCTTTTAGGGATTTGTGGGTCTAATTGTTTCCAGGATGGATCAGACGCTAATCTAGCCGTTGAAGTTAAGTTGTTTGGTGTTTCATCATAAGAGCCACCACGAACTACATTTGGATAAAGTTTTTCGGGTATTGCCACTGGGTTTTCTGCAGTTTTATCTTTGCTTTGACTGTAAAAGTCAGCGATATATTGGTCGTAGGTCCATTCGCTAACGTTGCCGTACATATCAAATAAACCCCAGGCATTTGGTTTTTTTTGTCCTACCTGGTGTGTTTTGTTATCACTATTATCTTTATACCAGGCATAATCGCCTAACTTGGCCGCATCATTGCCAAAAGAATAATTGGTTTCCGTACCTGCTTTACAGGCGTATTCCCATTCTGCCTCTGTTGGTAAACGATAAAAAATACCTGTACGTACATATAGCCATTTACAAAATTGGATGGCATTATATTGGGTCATTGCAACCGCTGGTTGATGCTCTTTGCCCATGCCAAAAGTCATATCGAGATAGGGTTTTGTAGGCCTGGTAACGGCATCCACTTCAGCTGGAATAGCACTTACGCTGGCTTGTTTTTCATAATCGCGATAGAGGAAAGGCTCAAAAATATCCCAGGTAACTTCATGTTTTCCAATCCAGAAGGCATCGAGTTTAACCTCGTGAACGGGTTGCTCATCTGGTTTCCCAGTTTTACTTCCCATCTTAAATTTGCCTGCTGGTATAGCCTGCATATCGAATTTTAATTTTGTTCCATTAATGGATTGGGTGTACGAATCACTAGAAGTTTGTGCTGAAATCTGTGCACAAGGATAGGCTATTAATGCTACGGCAATTAACTTTTTAAACATAATTTTTGGTTAGATACACTTATTTTCTAGGTGTTTATCTGGTTGCTTTCTGAAACGCTAAAGTAAATAACCACATCTAAAACAAAGAAAATTTATGTAACAATAAAGGTAAGTATTGTAATATTAAAAGTCAAGTCGACAATTAATACTAAGCTTCGGTTCAGGTGGTTATCTTCTGTCTGAAACCTTATTGCTTAAATTGGTGTAACCAACGAGGGTATCCCAACGAGCGCCTGGGCGCCTGTAATAAACGAAAATCTGATAGCTGTTTTCGGTCTGGAAGAATGCACCCTCAAAAGGCTTGGTTTCCATTACCTTGGTATCTTTATTAAACCAGGCAAATTCATAATCGTAGAGGCCTTGTTTAAGTATCACATTGCCATAAAACTGTTTCCTGTTGACATCATAGAGCAGTTTATTTTCGTTGCTCATGGTATAATTGTTAAATCTGCCAATAACATAAGCATCGCCATTCGGGCTGGGTGCCGGGGCATTTAAGGTAAATAAAACACTCATGTACTCTGCTTCTGTTTTGTCGTCCCGCCCATCGGTATTGCGGATAAAAAAGTTTCCGTTTTCATCGTACTGGTTGGCAAACGCACCGACTGTTCTGGTTGCATCCTGAAAAAGCATCACGTTTACGGATTGATTATCGCGGTAAATATCTTTAACATTATCAGCCTTGTACCTTAAACTCCTGGTATCAAATTTCCTGAATTCATTATCTCCCCAAAAATCATTAGTGTTGAGGTCGTTATAAACCAATTGGTTTGGCCTTACAAAGGAGGGCTTGGTATTAACCTGAATAGTATTGGCATTAAAGTTTTGCATCACCACAGCTTTTACATCCTGGTAGGGGTTTGGGATAGGGAAGGCATGATTAATGGTAAAGTTGATTTTTTGTTTATAATTCCTGTTTTCAACCTGCATGGAATTGGTTACTTCTGCTGCTACAGCAACCTGACTATCGAGTATGTAGAAGCGTTGTGAAATAACAGGTTTGTTTTTGTCTCCATCTAAATAGGCTTTTAACACATAATTGCCCCCAATTTTGGGTTGGATCTGGGAATTGGGTAAGCTGATTTCGTAATGTGTATATTTTCGGGTGGTATTAGAAGAATAACGATAATTAATGATGCGGTCATCATTAAAACTTCCTAAATAATCGATGCTCGAAATTTTCGAAGTCTCCCATTCTGCGGTACAGTGCTCAATGGTATACCAATAATTTTGGGTGCCCGCCAGTAGATCATCGAACGAAAAAGTTATCGTTTCTGACGAATTGAGCATAATTACAGGTAAACTCTGCTCTTTATTGCTGTTATAACAAAGTACAGTTTTAATATTTGGAAGATAAATTTTATTCTCGTTGGTAAACGTTTTGTCGTTTTGCGCAAAGGCCAGGGTAGAGATGAAAAATAAAATCGGGAATAGTATTTTCTGCATGGTTAAAAGTAAAGTTTTATTGGGAAGTGGCAAAATCACATCTTTAAGTTTGGCCACGGAGGCACGGATTGACACGGAAGATTCCCAGCGTGCCGTCATCCCGACCGTAGTGGAGGGATCTATCTAGGAAGGAAGTAATTGCTAATGATACAATGATTTTTTTTTGTTTACAGCAACCTTGAATACGCTGTCATTCTGAGGGATAATTTATTGTATAAATCAATATTAGTGACGAATAATTGATTCTTTTGCGATACTCCACGGTCTTGCTTCGGCTCGCCGCCGCCGAAGGGCTCTTTCTTTTTGGCATCAAAAAGAAACAAAAAATGCCGGCTGAAAATTTTTCTTTTGAAGCCAGTTGTGCGGCAAGAACAGTGTAGCCCGAAAAATTTGTTAGGCCGGATTAAAGTAGAACGGGGATACCGTGCTATGGCCTAGCTGGATGGAAATGCGAAACAGATAGATTCTAATTAATAACGATTTGTGAAATAACGTCAATGGTAGAGGTTAGAATTTTTCAAATACAATGGAGGGTTGATGACAGATTCGTAACTGATATATGTAAAATTCTTATTATCAGATAAATGAAGTGTCTGTCATTGATAGATACGAAGCATCTACAGTCAATGAAACAGATGCTTCCGCGCCTCAGCATGATATAACCCAGATATTAATCCGTGTTCCGTGGTAAAAAATATTCATGACGCAAAAAAGCCGTTCCGATTTTAATCGGGACGGCCATTATATCTAAATAAATTCTCATTACACTAACCTTCCAGCTCCATAATTTCAGCAGCTAAACTTTCCCATTTATTTTGGATATTGTCTAACTCCTGTTTAGTCGCTAAATAACGTTTGTTGGCTTCTGCTAATTTATCGGCTTTGGCGTAAACATTTTCATCTGCCAATTCTGCTTCAATGTTTTTAACGTTTTGCTCCAGTTCGGTAATTAACTTTTCTGTTTTTTGCAGTTCGTCGTTCAGCTTTTTTAATTGGTTAGCTGTATTTGGTGTAATCGGTTTTGGCTGTTCCTTTTGTTTTTCTGGCATTTTAACCGGGATAGGTTTGGCCACCGGAATGATCCTTTTGCTATTCCATTCTTCATATTCGGCATAAGTACCAGGGTATTGTTTAATTTTTTCACCTTCGATAAACCAGATTTTGTTGGCTACGTTATCTAAGAAATACCTGTCGTGAGATACGGCAATAAAAGTACCTTCAAACTGATCTAAAGCCTGGATTAGGATGTTAACCGATTGGATATCCAAGTGGTTGGTAGGCTCATCCAGAATCAGGAAATTCGAATCTGTAGTTAAAGATTTTGCCAATGCTACACGCGATTTTTCCCCTCCAGAAAGCACTTTGATCTTTTTGAAAACATCATCACCGGTAAACAAGAAACAACCTAAAATGCTTCGCAATTCGGTGTCAGAATGTTTTGGGGCAAATGCTTGCAGTTCTTCTAAAATCGAATTGTTTAAGTGCAGCGATTCTAATTGGTGCTGTGCAAAGAAGGTGGTGGTAACATTATGACCGGTCTCGCAAAAACCATCAAATTTTTCAGCACCTGCAATCATTCTCAATAAAGTAGATTTACCCTTACCGTTTGCACCGATCAACGCAATTTTATCGCCTTTTTCAATCACACCTTCAGCATCATCTAAAATATGCACATTAGGATAGCTCTTATTGGCATGCTCTATGCGCACCACGTGCCGGCCAGATGGTTTAGAGAATTTAAACGCAAAGTTTACCGTTGGGTTATCATCATCTACATCATCAACACGCTCCATTTTATCTAAAGCCTTCATCCGCGATTGTGCCATTTTAGCTTTACTCGCTTTCGCCTTAAAACGCTCAATTAAACGCTCTTCCTGCTTAATTTTAGCCTGTTGGTTTTTAAATTCGCCTTTTTGTATTTCGCCACGTAAAGCTTTTTCTTCAACATAGAAGCTATAATTACCAGCGTATACGTTTAGTTTTCCTTTACGTGATTCTACGGTACGGTTTACAATTTTATCTAAGAAATACCTATCGTGAGATACAATTACAATGGCACCTTCAAAACCCATTAAATAGTTTTCCAACCATTTAATAGATGGTAAATCCATGTGGTTGGTTGGCTCATCCAGTAGTAAGATATCGGGTGTTTGCAATAATATTTTCGCCAGCATTACACGCATACGCCAACCTCCAGAGAAGGTATTTAGCGGACGCAATTGATCTGCAGTACTGAAACCCAAACCAGCCAAAATTTCGTTTGCCCTATATTCGATGTTATAACCGTCTAAAGCTTCAAACTCTTGCTGTTTATCGCTTAATTTAAATAAAACCTCTTCGCTATAATCAGTTTCGATTTTTTTTAGCAGTTCTTCAATCTCATCGTGCAATTGGTTTTGGCGCTCAAATGCCTCCATGGCTACATGCAAAATGCTATGGTGCGAATCGTAAGAAAGTAAATCCTGGTTTAAGTAGCCAATTTTCAGGTCTTTAGACATGGAAACAGTACCCGAACTCGGTGCATATTCGCCTACAATTATTTTTAAAAGTGTTGATTTTCCTGTTCCGTTCGCGCCGATTAAACCAGCTCTGTCGCCAGGTTTAATGTGCCAGTTCGCGTCATCGTACAAGGCCCTTGAGCCAATTAGGAAGGTTAAATTATTTATTGAAATCATTTCGGCTGCAAAAGTACGAAATTTAAAGGCTTTTTTCAGATGGAAAGTCAAATAGGATAAGCCAACAACATTAATGGGTGCTTAAGTAAAGCAATACTTGCTAATTAGTATCACAGTAACATTAAAAATCAATTTTTGTAAAAACAAAAGCTTTTAAGTGCCTGTTTAATAATTATTACTGTTTTAAATTGATACTCGATATAACGCTTATCTGCTCAATATCCTAAAATTTTAATTGATCTATAAAACAGTAAGGCATTACAATTGTCAGTGCAGGGTTAAATGATGTTAAATTTTTATGAAGTATAAAAATTATCATACCTTTGTTCTGTAATAAAAATAGTTACAGTATGAATAGCAGTCATTTTTCTATATCGCTTCACATCCTTACACTCCTCGATCAGGTGAAGGGGCAGCTATTGAATTCTGAATACATTGCTGGTAGTATTAACTGTAATCCTGTTCTGGTGAGAAAGGAGTTGGCCAATTTGCATAAATATGGTTTTGTGCAGAGCAAGGAAGGAAAGGGTGGGGGTTCTACCTTGGCGAAAAATCCTGCAGATATTAATCTGGGCGATGTGTATAGGGCGGTTAAACAAAAAAGCCTGTTGGGCGAAAGCAAAAATGAACCCAATCCCGATTGTCCGGTAGGGAAACAGATTACTAAACACCTGACCGATTTATATGATGAAGCCGAAACCGCTTTAGTTAAAAGTTTATCATCTAAAACATTAAAAGATTTTAGTGCAGGTTTTAAATAAAAAATTTTGAATATAACTGTAACAAAAAATATTACAATTTAAATAGATTAATAAATTTTAAAAATTAAATAACATGAAAGTAGCATTAATTGGAGCCTCTGGGTTTGTAGGCAAAGCCATTTTGAACGAATTAGTAAGTCGTGGAAATGAAGTGATGGCCATTGCACGCGATACCGCTAAAATTGAAAATAACAATGATCATGTGAGTAAAATTGCTATTGATGTTTTGGACACTGAAATATTAGCAGCAGCTTTAAAAGGTGCCGACGCCGTGGTAAGTGCTTTTAACGCCGGCTGGACCAATCCAAATTTATATAACGATACCGTACAGGGAGCGGAAGCTATTCAAACTGCTGTAAAAGCATCGGGTGTTAAACGTTACATTTTTATCGGTGGAGCGGGTACTTTGCAGATTGATGGTCACCAAATCGTAGATGGGCCGAACTTTCCTGCCGAATACAAGCCAGGCGCAACAGCAGTAAGAGATTATTTTAATACGTTAAAGCAGGAGAAGGAATTGGATTGGTTGTTTTTTAGTCCAGCTATTGAGATGCATCAGGGCATCACTACTGGCCGCACCGGAAAATACCGTTTGGGTAAAACAAGTCCTGTTTTTAATGAAGAAGGCCGTTCTATCTTATCAGTAGAAGATTTGGCGATCGTTATTGCTGATGAACTGGAGAATAACGCACATCACCAGGAGCAGTTTACAGCGGCATACTAAATGATGGAAGATGGGAGAGGGAAAATGGATGAGAGGGCATAATTGGATGATTCTTGGTCGATAGTCTGGTGGAGTATGGTCTTTGGTCATTAGTTCACTGGGAACTGAAAATTGATAACTGAAGACTGTCTCATTTTCCTTTTTCCCATTAAGTTCTTATCTTCGTGCCATGTATCGCCTAATTAAACCAATATTCTTCAAATTTGACCCTGAAAACGTACATTATTTTGTAGTTAAGCGGTTAAAATGGTTTAATGATAAATTTCCACTTGGTAAAACCATTATCCGTAGCAGTTTTGATGTGCATATTAAAGGTTTAGAACGCGAGGTTTTCGGCATAAAATTCAGAAATCCTGTTGGTTTGGCCGCTGGGTTTGATAAAAACGGTGAATATGTGGAGCCGCTTAGCAATTTAGGTTTCGGATTTATCGAGGTGGGTACGGTAACACCAATGCCTCAGCCTGGAAATGATAAACCCCGGATGTTTCGCTTACCTAATGATGAAGCCCTAATTAACCGTATGGGCTTTAACAATAAAGGTGTAGATGTAATGGCCGAGCGTTTGCGCTTGCTAAAAGATAAACATCCCGATATTGTGGTAGGTGGAAACATCGGTAAAAACAAGGCTACCCCAAATGAAGATGCAGTAAGCGATTACATTAAATGTTTCGACCGCTTATTTGATGTGGTCGATTATTTTGTGGTGAATGTAAGTTCGCCCAACACCCCGGGTTTACGCGAACTACAGGAAAAAGAACCGCTAAAAAAAATCCTCAATACTTTACAGCAACGCAACCGTAAAAACGATATTTCGCGTCCGATTTTATTAAAAATTGCACCTGATTTAACTGATGCGCAATTGGATGATATCATCGAAATTGTTGCAGAAACCAAAATTGCAGGCATTATTGCAACCAATACAACCATTAGTAGAGAAAATTTAGCTACAGAAAAAGACCTGACGACCCAAACCGGTGGTTTGAGCGGTAAACCTGTTAAAGAACGCGCTACGGAAGTAATCCGTTATCTTTCAGAGAAATCGAACAAAGCATTTCCTATTATCGGTGTAGGCGGAATACACTCAGCAAAAGATGCTAAAGAGAAATTAGATGCTGGTGCATCTTTGGTTCAACTGTATACTGGTTTTATATACGAAGGACCAGGTTTGATCAAAAATATCTGTAAAGAGTTAGTTTAAACGTAATCTATGCTTTAAACTGATTATTTGAAAGCATTGTAACCAGACTATTTTTAATTTTCAGGTTTTGGAAATGAATGTCAGCATTCCATGGGCTGTGATAGTCCCGCTATCGCTTCAAAGCCTTGGCTCGTTCCTCGCCTGCGGGTTTTACGCTACTATCGGGTTTATAATGAAAGGTTTGTGCTGGTAATATGCTTTTCAAGCCATCCTTGTAGTTAATTATTTTATAAATCAATACAATGCTTTTTTTGTATTCATTTGATTTTCAGTTGTTTAAGTGGGTTTGTTGTTGGCAGGGATCAGTTTTTAGCCAAAAACAAAGGAGTTGGATGACAGGTTTTGGCGGTTCGTCATTCCCAACTTGATTGGGAATCGTAATGCAAGCGCTTTAAGATTCCCGCCTGCGCGGGAAAGACGACCACTATATTGGAGTCTGTAATTGATAGCCTATCGAAGACCTTCACTAATCGAAAACATGTTGCGCTACGGGCTAAATAACTACTTCTGCCGGCTTACCATTTCATTAATCCAAATGGGGGCGAAGGGCGAGGTGCAACCTTTTGAAACTGGATAATCACGGTATATGCCCAGTTTTTCACCTATTTCCAAGGCCCGTTTTCTGTATTCCGGATGGTTAATTCCAATTTGAGCCAATGTCGAATTCATGGTCCATTGTACTTCAGGCGCAGTATCTGTAATTTCCGTTTCAATCCGGTCAAGAATTCCCGAGATGTCTATTCCTTCAGGCGCTCTGGTTACCCTGCCGCTAGTTAGGCTCCAGCCTGCACGGGCCAGCATAATATTTCCCGAATTCATCCACTTTTCCCTGAATTGTTCCTTATCGGGGTATTCTTTAACGATGTAATTGTAAAACCAATCAGCTGCCCAGGTAAAATTTTCTGAGGCTACCATCTGCTCTATTTGTGCTGCAGATAGTGCTTTTGGCTTCAAGATTAAGATGGCAAGTAATCTTGCATCGATATTTTCAGTTTCCCAGAGTTGAAGTGCAAGTTCATGATCTGTTTTGATCTTTTTGGCCATAGCCCTGATGTCGCCCATTTTAACGCCAAAAATGTTTTCTCTTGCGCCATTTTTAATGTGCATGGCACGGATTTTCTCTTCGCCGAGCGATTCTAGTTTTGAAAGCGTTTCTGTCAGATTCATGGTTTTACCTTTCGCTGTTTTCAAATTTAAAGATTATCCCGATTTTTCAGTCATAAAAAAAGCATCCTTTGATCAGAAGGATGCTTTAAATTCTTTAAGAAGAAATTTCTAAAAACTATTTTGCCAAAGCAGCTAAAACAGCATTGTTTTTAGCTAATTGATCGTTTTTAGGTTGTGCAGAGCGGCTTCCTAACTCAATGTTAGTTGCTCTCTTTAAAAATGCTACCTCTTGGTGAGCTGTATTTTTATTTCTTCTGTCTTTTCTTTTTAATCTGGTAACTGCCATGGTAATAACCTTTTAATTATTTTATTTGTACAAATGGAGGTCGAGAGCGGATTCGAACCGCTGTAGAAGGTTTTGCAGACCTCTGCCTAGCCACTCGGCCACTCGACCCTTAAATTCAAGGCTGCAAAAATAGCAATTATTAGTTAGCCCGCAAATAATATCTCAATTTAATTTCGAACTCGCACTAACTCAGCACAAAAGATTGCCGCACTTACGGCCACGTTTAACGATTCGGCCTCGCCAATTCTCGGAATGGTTACCGGCTTATTTATTTTTTTGATCACTTCTGCCGATATTCCCTTTCCTTCATTGCCTAAAATCACCAATCCTTCAGCTCCCCATTGCGTTTTGTAAATCGATACGCCATCTAATAATGCCCCAAATACAGGAATGGTATTTTGCTCCAATAATGCTGGTAAATCTGCTTCGTAAATATTTATCCTGGCCAGAGAGCCCATCGTAGCTTGTACGGTTTTTGGATTAAATACTTCTACACAGTCTGCAGAGCAGATGATATTTTTAAAGCCAAACCAATCTGCCGTTCTGATAATGGTGCCCATATTACCCGGATCCTGAACACCATCTAAAACCAAAGTGAACTGATTTTTTAGCGCTTTTAATGCTAATTCTTTGTTTTTGGGGATATGTACCAGCGCTAAAAAGCCTTGTGGCGTTTGCAGCGTACTAATCTTATCTAATTCAGCGTTCTTTACTTCAAATAAGTTTATATTTGCAGGCAATTTGGGTAACAAATTGTATTGTTCGCTGTTGTAAAATATAGTATGGATCTGGTAGCTTGATTGAAAAAATTCTTTTATGGATTTTATACCTTCAACAATAAATAAACCATGCTCTTTACGGTATTTTTTTTGATGTAACGACTTTATAAAACTAATCTGTGATTTTGAAAGCATACCAAAACTCAATAAATATTAAACTGAAAAGCACTGCAATATTACTATTTATTATTGTTTTAATTCAGGCCTGCTCATCAACTAAATACATTGCCGACTAT
The DNA here is from genome assembly GCF_004331735.1 of Pedobacter psychrodurus. Lineage (GTDB taxonomy): Bacteria > Bacteroidota > Bacteroidia > Sphingobacteriales > Sphingobacteriaceae > Pedobacter > Pedobacter psychrodurus. The sequence goes on along the minus strand of NZ_SJSO01000018.1, from coordinate 65,406 downwards.
CAATCGATAGTGAAAAAGGTAACTATTGATAGTGTTGATACTAAATTTGAAGAACAGGCTTACAATTATGTTCAGAAAGATATCAGGCCAGCATCGAAGTTGAGCATCAATGTGCCTTTGTACAATTTGTTTAATACAAAAGATGGTCGGTATAAAACCAGTGATATTAAGCCATTTGGTACACCGCCAGCTATTTTGGATAGTACATTGGTCGAAATTTCCAGAACACAGATACAGAAGTTTTTAAAAAGTAAGGGCTACCGCCAGGCTGAAGTAACTTCTGCCATAAAGATTGCAGATAAAAAGGCCGAAGTTGTATTCAGTGCAAAACCTGGGCCTGCTTATTTTATTGAGAAACTTTCCGATTCTATCCCAAATGCAAATATTAGAAACCTTTACGAATCGAATAAGGCTAAAATGACGCATTTGCACAAGGGAATGCAGTACGATGAAGACTCTTTAACTTATGAGAGAGAGCAGATTTATCGCATTATGAAAGAAAATGGGTACTTCTATTTCTTAAGACCTTATGTAAATTTTGATGTATATGGTGCCGAACCAAGCTCTAAAACTAACAAAATAGATTTAAATCTTAATGTAACAGATCCAGCAAATGGCCCGCATAAGCAGTTTAACATTGGTTATACGCATTTGTTAATTGCGCCAAATCCTGATGGTTTGCCTGATTCGGCAAGATATAAATTAAGCAAAGATACTTTGAATGGGATTATTTATACCGATTTCTCTAAGCGGTACAGGCGTAATCCGATCGTTCGTTACGATTTTCTGAAGCAAGGTGACCTTTATGATATCCGCAATGAAAACCTCACTTACGATCGCTTATATGAGCTAAATGTTTTCAAAAATGTAAAGATCGATTATTTCAGAAGAGATAGTACCTCTAATAAAATCAACGCTATTATTTTGCTTACCCCCCAAAAGGTAATGAGTAACCGCGTGGAGGGCGAGGTACCGTTTAATGGAGGTACAGTAGGATTTACCATCGGAAATACTTATACCAATAACAACATTTTCAGAGGAGCAGAGCGATTTGAACTTCAGGTAAAGGGTGGTTTGCAATCGCGTATCGGTAACGGGGCTAAGGTTTTTAGTGATATTTATCAGCGCGATTTTTCAATAAGTGCCAGTATTTCGGTACCAAGATTGATGATCCCTTTCTATAACCCGGTATTAGGTGGAAATGGAATGCCGCACACTACCTTTGCAACGAGTTACATTTATGCCTTACAAAAAGATGTTTCGGTAAGGAGGATTTTTATCAACTCCATTACTTATGATTGGTTTGAAACTAAATCTAAGCTGCACTCCTTTACCCCATTAAATTTTGAATACCGTTTTGGTAACCTCGATACTACAAATGTGGATGCAGTTACAAGGTTTAATAACCTTTATTATTCGTCATTGCTCGATCGTAAAGATTTAACACTGGGGATGAAATATACGTACACGCTGAATGCTGATAAGTTAAACCAGCTGAGAACTTTTGTTTATTTAAGGGCAGGAATAGATATCGCAGGCAATATGTTGCAAGGCATATCTAAACTAACCGGTGCTAAACATGATCCGGCAAACGGAGATCCGGCAAAGATATTAGGCTTGCCTTTTAATCAGTACACCAGGCCAGAGGTAGATATTAGGTGGTATAAACATTTGGGTGGCGAAAGGCAATTTATTGCACGTTTAAACACTGGAATAGCCTATGCTTATGGTAATTCAGTTTTAACTGGTATTCCTTTCGAAAAGCAATTTTTCGCTGGTGGATCAAACGGCTTGAGGGCCTGGCAGGCCAGAACGATTGGTCCTGGTAACTATAATAGACAGGTACTTGCAAGTGATGAAGTGCGAAAGGCAGTTTTTGGACTAGATCAATTGGGTACTTTACGGATTGAAACTAATTTCGAATACCGATTTACGGTTGCCCGAAAATTTTTCGGTGCAACTTTAAAAGGAGCCGCGTTTGTTGATGCCGGTAATATCTGGAATATCCGCAGGGGTGAGTCGATTACGCTAGAAGTTCCAGAACTGGATGAACTAACCGTGTTTAAGCTGAGTAAATTAGCCCAGCAAATTGCTATTGGTACTGGTGTTGGATTAAGATATGACGTGCAGTATTTTGTTTTCAGGTTTGATGTTGGACTGAAACTTAAAGACCCTCAGTTTGTAGGATCAGACCAATGGGTAATCAGCAAATTTTTATCTGGAGCCAGAGATTTTAAAAATAGTTATAACTCAACACACGGGCCTGATACCTATCGTTTTATACAATACAACTTTGGTATTGGTATGCCATTCTAATTAACCAAAAAGGCTTAATGCTTTAGGTTTTGTATCGGGATTTTTAAAAGAGAATTCTTTAAAGGGTTGCCATTTTTTATCCATGTGTTTGTAAACAGAAAAGGATGAAACCGAGAATTCGCGTTTAAATTTACGGTCTTTAAATTCGGTAGCAATCTGTTTGAAAATGGGTGGTTTTACATCTCTGAATGCCAAAGTTAAATGCGGATTAAATTTTTCTTTTTTCTCTAGCAATTTTAAAGGTTGTAATGCTTTACTTATCTGTTTTTCCAGCGTCATAAGTCCCTCATTTTGCTCAACGTCGAGATAAAAGGTATGCTCTGGAAATGAGTTGAAGTTTCTGAGTACCTGTATAAAGGGCTGACTGAAAGAAGCATCTGTTAAAGCTTTAAAAAAGCTTTTTTCTGCCTCGTATGCCGACAGCTTTACCGGAGGGTATAAGGTGATGTGTGCAGGCCGTTTTAATGATTCATGTACGTTAAATTTCTCTGAAATGTATGTTCTAATTTCATCGATGTCTTCCGTAATAGAAACAGGAGGGACTAAACACACTAAAAATAGATTTTCCATAAATCAAATTTACTAAAAATTTTAGTAAAAAGGTAATGGTGAATCGTTAAAAAACGATTTGTTATTTTCACACCCGTTAGAAACGAGCGTGAGCGCAGGCCTATGAAACTAGATTTTTATTTTTTTGGAAGGCAGTTGCAGAAGCTACTCATCCTCTGTAGTCCCGCTCCCGCTTCTGCCGATTGAAATATCGGCATCTCGCTTCGATCCGGCTTAGGAAGCTACAATAGTGCTGCTATCTGTGGTGAAATAAACCCGACCGACAGCGTTATCCCGATTTGAGTATAGTTTTATTTACCAGTTTATCTATCGGAATTAAGCAAAGGGCGGGGCTGATATAACCGAAGCACCACAGGTATTGCTTTTCTAAAAAAGTAATAAGATTTATGGCATAAGATCGCTTCGTCGGCTGAAAAAGCGTCAGCGATGACGGTTTTGACAAAGGAACTAACCAAGATAAACCCGACCGACAGCGTTATCCCGATTTGAGTATAGTTTTATTTACCAGTTTATCTATCGGGATTAAGCAAAGGGCGGGACGGGTATAACCGAAGTAACACAAGTATTGCTTTCCTAAAAAAAATAATAGAATTTATGGAATAAGATTGCTTCGGCACGCGCTTATCCAGCCTCGCAATGACGATTCATGGTAAAAATTAGTTCAAAAACATCACAGGAGATTTTTTAACCCATCGAATATACTTTCGAAAAAGGTAGAAAGGTTTAAGCCATTGCTGTGGTTAAAATACACAAATACCAGAAAAACAATTACCACAAATATGATGAGTTTGCGGAAAGCAAAGGCAATAATAACCAGTACAATAGGAATGAGGAAGAGCCATAAACTATTTATTGCATATGGACTTAAATCGGTATCTTTTTTGTAAACATACACCAGTTTGCTGTGTGTGCCAGAGTCGTTTTGATGTTTAATATAAACGAAAGTAGATTTATCAATTGGCAACGGTAGCACGGCTATGCCATCGTTAAATTTTAATACCTGTGTAAAACCACTTACACTAAAAGTGTAGGTTCCGTTTATATTTTCGTTCGGGTTGTTTAACGAATCGGCGGCTATAATGGCCAACTTATTGTTTTTAAGCAAATTCTCTTTTACCAGAAAATTATTAATTGCTGCGGTTTGTGCAAAGCTGAAAAGCCCGATTAAACACAGTGAAAGCATGAGTAAGATTCGTTTCATTCGATAGAACGTTTATTGTAAATTAAATAACCGATATGCAATAATACACCATTTCTTTTAACGGCATCATTATATAAATTATAACTTAAGCTAACAGGCCCCAGAGGTGAGTGATAAACTAAGCCAGCAGTACCTGCATAACGTATTTTTGTAATGGGCTTCGCATAATTTATATCCTGGAAATTATTCAGCTCAAACTCTTTATGCGGTAAAAATAAATAACCTTCTAATCTAAAGTCTAGATTTTTTTTGACATTATAAATGTTTTTTATTCCACCAGCCGCGTAGGTGGTTGCTCTAAACTTATCAAGAAATAACGAGCGGCTATCTTGCAGGGGGTAAAAGGCAGGAGCGGTTAAAAGTGTTGCATAATAATTGCTAAATAACGGTTGGTTCGAAATAACGCCTTCAACAATATAGCCCAAAGTATATTTTTTAACGTGTAAAAAGTAGTTTTCCTGAGTAAGCTTTATGCTGCCCCATTGATGCAACCGGCTACTGCCCGGAATTTTCACAAAACCAGCGGTGTTGCGGAAAATATTACCTGGATTATAATTTTCGCGGCCGGTAGTGTAATTAAAACTTAACGAAAAGCTTTGACCATTGGTGGCATATTGTTTTCTGTTCAGCGAATTTTTTTCGAAGTTTAACGAGCCTCTGAAACCATTAAATATGGTTTGATCCAATAAATCGCCTACGGCAAAAGTTTTATTTGGGCTGTAACGGTCATTGTTGTTGATAAAGGTAGCATGAAGAACAATTTTGGTGTTGTAATTTAAGGGCACTCCCATCATGAGATCAATTTTCCGGTCTGATTGTTCGATGTAAATAGGGCGGGGGTTTTCGATAAATATCTGGCTGGTATTAAAGAAATTCCAGTGATTATACGTTAACTCGGCAGCTAGAAATAAGGGGAGTTTGGTTGGATAATCTACCCGGCCATTTACCTGTACCGACTCGTAAAAACGGCCAGAGTAAAAGCTAGTTCCAAAAGTGTAAGATTTTCGGTTGAGGTAATTGTACTGGGCACCCAAAAAAACATTGCTGATGGGTCTTGTAGAGATATTGCCACCTAATTCGAGTTTGAAACTCTTTTTCGGCTGTGCTACTACCTCAAAAGTATAACTATCTGTTGCAGCTTGATAAGAAATTTTAGGATACACCGTTTCGAAAGTTTGGTCGGCAACCAGCTTATAATACCCGCGTTTAATATCTTGCAGGTTAAAAGTAACTTTATCGCTCTTAAAAAGCCTTTCTACATATTTTTTTTGCTGGCTGTTTACACCTGTTACGATGATGTTGCTGAATTTTAGATCTGGTTTTTTTGAATTAAATTTTTCCCTTCTTTGTGCCAGTTCCTCATCGCTCACTCTTTTGCTGATTAAAGCTTTAATTCTTGGCATATCGGCTATTGTTGCATCATAGCCTTTTTTTATCAGCTCTTCTACCGGTGCAAAATTAGTTACACTGTAAGTAGCCAAATTGGGCTGTATGTATACACCATTTTTCCCGATCATGGTAGAATCCGATTTGGATAGAAACATGTATACCAAAAAACGGTTCATTAAACGATCGTCGATGTTTTTAGGGTATTCGTTGTAGGTTTTTGAAGAAACATTGGCGCCGATTACAAAATCAGGTTTAAATTCTCTTTCCATTACATCGGCAGGGAAATTATTGTACAGGCCCCCGTCAAATACATATTTTCCATCTAGTTTAATCGGACGGTAGATAATAGGAACCGTCATGGTTGCCCTTACTGCTTCTGCTAAACTCCCCTTGCTTACTGTAATACTTTTTTGCGAAAGCACATCGGCAACCATACAGCGATAGGGAACAAAAAGATTATCGAAATTATCTTTAGAAACGGCAGAAGCCTGAGCGAAAAGTTCAAGAAAGGCAAAATTTAATGGAATATCATTAATCAGGTTAGAGCGAAAACTAAAATGAAAACCCGTATCAATAGCCACTTTTGCGGTAAGCATGGAGGCATTGGGCGCATTTTTTTGGAAATAATAGGTGTAATCGCTGGTGTATCGCCCATTTAACCAATTTTGGAAGTCGTTACTTAGTGCAATTTTTTCTATCTGCTTAGGGCTATAACCTGCAGCATACATGGCGCCAACAATACCACCCATCGATGTGCCTGTAATGTAATCGATAGGGATATGGTTTTCTTCCAAAGCCTTTAACGTACCAATGTGCGCTAATCCTTTTGCGCCACCACCACTAAACACAAGACCTACCTTTTGCGCCTGCAATTGGTTACAGCACAAAACGAAGAGTATCAGCAAAGATCTTTTAAAAGCTACCACTCCCTAAAAATAAGGTTTTCTTTTAAATTAGTTCAATATGAAAATGTTGTACGTTAAAAATGATGCAAAAGTTACCCAAAGGATGTAGGGAATAAATATTAAACCCGCCCATTTATTTATTTTATAGAACATGGATGCATTGATGACAATGAAAATCAACAATAAAATAATTTCAGCCAGGGCAAAGCCTACCTCATGCAGGTAAAAGAAAATGAAAGACCAGCCTAAATTTAAAATTAACTGAATAAGGTAAATGGCAACTGTTCGTGGGAAATGAACAATTTTATCGCGTTTTATCCACACCAAATAAGCTGCAATCCCAATAAGTACATAAAGTGTAGTCCAAACAGGAGCAAAGAGCCAGTTTGGTGGATTAAAGGATGGTTTGTTTAAGGTTGGGTACCATGTTTTAACCGACTGCGCGGTTGCCCATCCTCCTAAAGCACCAACACCCAGTGGGATGGCTATATTAACAATTAAAGCTAAAGGTTTAAATTTCATGCGCTAAATTTGAGTTTAAACAACGGCAAATCCTAAATGTTTTATTATCTGCCAATAGCTGGCACTACAGGTAGGCTCTCATTGTCGTCATTTCCAATACTTTGAACCGCAAACAAATAATTATCTTTACTGTAAGGCAATCTTAATTCGGTGGCAGAAGTGAAAAATTTCTTTTCCCAAACGGCGCTGCTGGTTTCGCGCATTAAAACATAATAGCCCTTTACTGCGCCATTAACAGGGGCTTTCCAGTATAAAAAGGTCGAGTTGCTCAGGTTTTTTACATCAACTTTTACTTCGGTAGGGCTTGAGGGTGCTTTGGCCAGATTGGCTAAAACCGCAATATTTACACCTGTATTTTTACGTAAATATTCGAAATCCATAAATTCTTGCAGATCGCCATATCTAACTCCTTTCTCCGTTCTAAGGTCTTGGTGCTGGTGATCGAAGTTTTCGTTCATTTCAGTTATGCGCACCGCAGTAAATCCGTTTTCTACAAATGGGGTATGGTCTCCGCCGCGGAGAAACCTGTCGTTTCTGTAAATTAATTTAACTTCTAACTGATCTACATAACGCTCGCCTATTTCTTTAACATATCGTGCCAACTGACGGCTTTTGCCATCGTTCTCTAAACCAAACTGGCGGATGCTCTTCGCATTTTTATCCAGGTCGAGGCTGGGTAAACCCTCGCTAAATACACGTAACCTCGTATTGTCGATGATTTGTGTTTCGCTACTGTTGTTGCTGCCAATCATATCGTTGTTTAACATGGCATCTACATTCCAGTTTTCTTTTTTTGCTTTGGCAGCCATAAAACCAGAGCCTAATAAGGATTGTTCTTCACCGCTAACGGCTACAAAAATTATAGTTGCTGAAAATTTATATTGACTCATAATCCTTGCAGCCTCAATTACACCTGCGACACCACTGCCATCATCATTGGCGCCGGGTGCATCACTGGTTCTGTTCATTACATCGGTAACACGGCTGTCGAGGTGTCCACTCACCACATAAACTCGTTTGTCGTTTGCATCAGTGCCTTTTAGTATAGCTACAGCATTGCCCAAAAGTGTAGGTTGGTCTACTCTTTTGCCATCAGGTTTAAATGTAGTGGTATCCAGGTAGGCGGTAAGCCTGCCATCGCTTTGCTTTGCAAATTGATTAAACTTATTCACTACCCAGTTTCTTGCGGCTCCAATTCCTTTCGTTTTACTCTTAATATCACTAAGCGTATTTCTTGTTCCGAAAGAAACCATTTTACTGATGTATGATTTTAGTGAATCCTGGTTTACAGCTTTAACCATTTTATCAATATCCTGATTTCGGTTAACAACAATTTGAGCCTCTAGAGATAAACTTATTGCAACAAAAAGTATGAGTATATAGATTTTTTTCATCTGTAGGTTTTTTCAGAAATATTGATTTTATTTAAAACGAATATATTGAATGATTTTTTGAATAAGGATAACTAAAATCTAATCCCTTGTAACATTTTGGGCATAAAAAAGCCCTTTGAAACTAATCAAAGGGCTTATGCTTAATTTTAATGTTACCTTGACACAGTTAATGCAAACTCTTGTGTTCGGTTCCAGTTGCCAAAAGCTTTTTTAGCTGATGCTTTGGCTGTATTTAATTCAACATCTCCCGCAATGGTTAAAAAAGTTTTTTCTGGAGAAATCTGGCTGTAAAAGGTTTTAACATCCGCCAGGGTTAATGCATTAATCGAATTTTCATTTACCGTTTGGTCATAATCGTAATCCTGCAATTTTATACTGGCAATTAATTTAGCTTTCGCGGTATTAAAAGTTTTTTGATCGAAGCTTGCATGTTGAATTACCGAAGCCATTGTTGCCAGGTCTTTATCAAGATCTGCATGTAATGTAGCCAGCTTACCGCTGTTATCCTTAAAGCTAATATTTGAGTTTTTATTTAAGTTTTCGTTTAACACGGCATTTAACAACTCCACTATACCATCTTTTTTGTCTTGAAAAGCTTTAGTATCTAATGTAAAGCTAGAATATGCCTTTGGCGAACGTTCATTCTCCGAAATAATAATATTCATGCCGTTCTTAAGTTTATAGCTAACAGGCTCCTTAAAGTTTTGAGCTTTCGCACTATAAACGGATAAGATACTTAATGCAGCGAATGCAATTGTTTTAATTCTGTTCATTTTGTTTTTTATTTTTTTATGATTGATGATTTTCTGTTTAATGCTACCCAAATTTACCTTTTGGGTATTTATTTTGACTATATCTAGTCTTTAGAACGGCATAAAACCTAGACGAACGGGCGTATATACGTGATGAAAAGGGGATCGGTTTTTACAAAGATATATTTTATTCATTTTGTTCATTATTTATTTGTGAAAATATTCCTGTGGGTTATGCTTAGTTTTAGTTGCAACTATATCCGAAGCTTATAAAATGATCTTGAATAAAAGAATGCAAATATTATGACCAAAGCCATTGATAGAAAGGAATAAAACAAACGATATGAAGTTGAACAGCATAATTGACGTTTTAATTGTGGATGATCAGGCGATGGATCAAAAGCGCTTATCAGATTATCTTAAAGAATACGATGTTAGTTTTGCGGTAGCTGGGAATGCTAATGAGGCTATGGAATCTTTAGCAGATTACACTTTCAAGCTCATCTTGATCGCTGCTGACCTATTGGAAAATGATTCGTATAATATTGTACAGAAAATAAGAACATATTGGTCTTCTGATATTTCCATTGTAGCCATAATAGAAAAAGATTTAGAGGAATTAAAATCAAAATGCTTTACTGCAGGGCTAAATGGCTGTTTTACTAAACCAATTTCGAGAATCGAGCTGGTTGGTGTTTTGACCCAGTTTTTACCTAAAGAAGCATTGCCGACCAAAAATATTCAGGTTAAAAATGAGGGAGAAGGGTATTAGGCTATCTGAAAGAAGTAAGTATGGGAGATATAACTTATGAACGGGAAATAACAGAAAAATTTATTGAAATTGTATCAGAAGAATTGATGAATTAAATAAGTGTTTAGCTGCTGGGGACTATGAAAAGCTAAGACGTGTGCACATAAAATGCTTTCAACCATTTATGTAATGGGCTTGAGGCTAAAACTGAGCGCACACCTGCAATCTATTGAGGATGATAATTTAACTACAGATCAATATAGGTATCGGGTAAAATTGATTGCCATGATCTGCGAAAAGGCTAAAGAAGAAGCACAGGTGTTTTTAGAACGATAACCTGTACTTTTCTTTGTTATAGGCTTTTAACTATTAATGGGTCAAATTTTCAGGAGGCATACAGGTGATCAGATGCTGATTTTAAACTGATATCTTCAATAAAATCTTTTATTTCTCTTATTGTTTCTTCTGGTTCGCTAATGTGCGGAAAGTGACCTGTGGCTTTCATTACAACCAAAAAATTCTCTGGCGTATTTTTATTGATAAATTCGCCGACCGATAAAGGAGCCATTATATCGTTCGAACTTTGTAGGGTAAGACTTGGCACTTCGAGGTTTTTTAATTTGTCTCTATAATCGGCCTTAAAGGTGGCCATTGCAAAGGCCAGGGCCACACTTGGGTTGGTAGCTTCAAAACATTCCTGTAAAAAATCAGCTAGTTCGGGTTTAAAAGGGCTATTCATCACCACTGGTGCCAATTGTTTGCTCCAGGCTATGTAATCATCGGCTATGTGCTCAAATATGATTTCAATATCTTCTGCATTAAATCCACCGATATAATCGCGATCATTTAAATATCTTGGTGAAGGGCCAATAAAAATTAATTTTTTAAATGCTTCAGGCATCTGTAATGCGGCAATCATGCCAATCATACTGCTTACCGAGTGCCCAACAAATATAATGTTGGTCAAATCAAGCGCTTCTATAATATCGATTACATCACAGGCATATCCTTCGAGTGTAGCATATTTTCGTTGGTCGTATTGGCTTAGGTCTGAATCACCCGATCCAACATAATCAAATAGTATTACTTTGTAGTCATTGAGAAAAGCATCTGTAACAAATTTCCAAGAACTTTGCGCACAGCCGAAGCCATGGGCAAATACAATTACCTGGCTACCTTCGCCAAGGATTTTTACGTTATTTCTGATGAGTATAGGATGCAAAATGTTTGGCTTTAATTCTTTATCAAGTTAAGTAATGTTATTTGTTTTATTTTAGAAAATAAATAATGAACGAAATGCATTACTAATTTTGAGAATAGTTTATGTTTTGCACTTAATTATTATCTTGCGGTATATCTTTACTAAAACGATTAAGTTGTATGAGAAACTGTCTTTCTATATTATTGATAATATGCTTTTCTTCATTTTGTGCGCGAAGCCAGGTAAACCTAAAAGCATTTAAAAAAAACGGAGCTACCGTTTCTTCCAATCAAAAAGAACTTGTACTTACCTGGCCAGCTGGTAAAGGGACTTTAGGTAAAATGATTTTAGATCTTGATCGTACCAAACCATTGTTTAAAAGTTTGTTATTGGGTAAACAAGGTGCTTTAAAAGAAGTTGCTGCTCATCTTGACCCTGCATTTGTGCTGAGAATAGGTAAACGCGCCTTAAGTCCAAACAGTGGAGGCTGGGATGTTTTTTTCGACCGGGTTCCAACAAAACCATATACTACAAATGTTGTAAAGTTCGAGAAAGGAGCGGCCAGTGTTTCTACGAAGGGCTCACAAACTGTAGTGCGAATTAATGGAGTTCAATGCGAAACATTTAGCGGTGCTTTAGAAATAACCCTTTACAATGGAAGCCCCTTATTTAATGTGGCTGCTGTAGTATCTACCCCAAAAGATTCAACTGCTATTTTGTACGATGCCGGGTTGCTTAGTAAAAAAGATATCTGGTCTAATGTAGCTTGGTCTGATGTAAAGGGAGATATTCAGCGCGAAAAAGGAGCTAAAGCCGATCCGAGTAAAAATTTGGAAGTAAAATATCGAACGGTTATCGGCGAAAATAATGGCGGAAGTTTGGCCGTTTTTCCTGCACCTCATCAATATTTCTATCCCTTAGATGAAGCTTTTAACCTTAAATTTACATGGAAAGGGAGTAACTACTTAAATATGATTCCCGATTTTGGTATAGGCATCCGTCAGGATCCTTTGGGAGATAAACGTTATGTGCCTTGGTTCAATGCACCGCCAAATACCCAGCAGCGACTTAATTTTTTCTGTTTATTGAGTGGTGAAAAAGCAAATACGGCTTTAGGAGAAGTTAAAAAGTTTACGCATAACGATACGTATGTACCGTTGGCGGGTTATAAAACAATGGCTAGCCATTTCCATAATGAGTTTATTTCGGATGTAGTGCTAAGCGGAAAAGCCGTTCCAGAAAAGCCCGAATTTGTTGAGGTACTGAAAAAGGCAGGTTTAAATATTGTTAAGCTTGCCGAATTTCACGGACCAGGTCACCCAAAGGGGCCGGATTCGGTTCGTTTAAAGGAATTAGATGTTTTGTTTAAACAAACCAAAAGGTTATCTGATCCTAATTTTTTAATGTTACCGGGAGAAGAAGCCAATAATTTTTATGGAGGACATTGGCTGGCATTTTTTCCTAAACCAATTTATTGGATTATGTCGAGAAAAAGCGATCTGCCTTTCGAAACCAACGATCCGAAATATGGTAAAGTTTACCGGATTAATGATAAAGCAGAAATGCTTAAACTATTGGAACAAGAACATGGCTTAGCCTGGACTGCCCATGCCCGAACAAAGGCTTCGACAGGTTATCCAGACAAATATAAAGAAGAAGACTTTTTTAAATCAGAAACCTTTATGGGGGCTGCCTGGAAAGCCATTCCCGGCGATCTTTCTTTACCAACCTTAAGTAAAAGAGTGCTAAACCTGATGGATGATATGGCCAACTGGGGTTTGAAAAAACATGTGATTTCTGAAGCCGATATCTTTACCATTACCGAGCAAAATGAAATGTATGCACACTTAAACGTAAACTATTTGCAGCTGGATAAGGTGCCAAATTATGCTGATGGCTGGGAACCTGTATTAGATGTAATGCGGAAAGGAAAGTTTTTTGTGTCTACGGGTGAAGTATTGATCCCGAGCTTTAATATTAATGGAAAAGGTGCAGGAGAGACTTTGAAAGTTGATAATAATGGGAATGCAAAGATAAATGTGCAACTCAACTGGACATTTCCCTTAAGCTTTGTCGAAATTGTATCAGGTGATGGGGCAAAGGTTTATCGTAACCGCATTAATTTGAATGCTACCCAGGCTTTTGGGAAAAAGGATTTTAGTTGGGCGATCAATTTAAAAGGTCGGCATTGGGTAAGGGTAGAGGCCTGGGATATTGCAACCAATGGTGCTTTTACGCAAATGATTTGGTTGGAATAATGGTTGTTTTAAGTGCTGCTGTCATTCTGAGGGATAATTTATTGTATAAAAATCAATATGAGTGACAAGGGGGATTTTTCTGCAGCAATAGCTGCGAGGAATCGTCATCTCGACCGGAGTGGAGAGATCTTTTAATATAGTTCAAAGATTTCTCCATTGCGCTGCGCTTCAGTCGAAATGACGTCGGATTTTTGTCTTCTGTCATTGATAGCGCAGCGAAGAATCGCTGACCGACGAAACACAAGTTGTGACGTGTACGCTAAGTAAAGTTGGTATGTTCATTAAACAGTAGTGATGATGTGAGACAGATTCTTCACTTCGTTCAGAGTGACAGCAGTTTTCAAAATAATACTATACTGCATCATCTTTAAACCTTCTGATTGCGAGGTAGAAAAAGGTGATTGAATATAAGCCAGCCAACAATCCCGCACATACAGCAGATGGGGTAATCCCGAAATCGTGATTTTTAGGGAAAGAGAAGTGTAGCGCGAGCATCAATGCAAATACCGCTACAATACTGTACAAGCCATTTAAGCCTGCTTTTTTCAATATAAAAGGATAACCTGTAATTTTTTCATCTATTTTATAGTTGATGGCACCGGAGTGTTGCATTAGTTTTATTTTCTTCAAAATATCGAGAGTAATCATAAACGGCAGTAATAAAGACATGGGCAATAAGAACCTGGCCAGATTTTGCTCCCCACTAAATAAATGAACCGAATTTTGTGCCTTAAAAGCAAAATAAGGCACTACAGTATTTAATACCGTATTCGGTATAAGGTGTAAAAGCAGGTTTTTACGTACAAACTTCCGCCAGTTAGAAACCTTTGTCTGCTCATCGTATTCCACATCATCAGACATTGGCCAACTCGTTTAAATTTTCCTTAATCAGTTCTATAGCTTTGTCTTTTATCTGCCAGGCTTCAAATTCTCTAAGGAACGATTCGTTCGACATAAAAGAGAAATCCAGTTGTCCGTTAAAAGTGCTGCATACTAAAGTATTGGCGTTTTTCCATGGGAAAGCAACCGTAGGGCTATAAATGGTTTCTAAGGTGAAGTTTTTATAGTCTTTAGGTACGTTTAAAAGTCCCATGTTGCTGAGCGTTACATCGTGTGTGCCTTTCGTTGTTTTCAAAAAACCAATCATTTTATTTACGGATGAATGGAAATACTCACTCATACTCAGCAGATCGTAGACTTTCATTTCAGCTACTTTTGCTTCCAGATCAGTTTTTAATTTTCGGGTTTTTGTCCAGAAATCGTTCTTTGTCTGATCAAGTTTTAACTCTACAATGGGTGCGAAGGCGAACATGGTGTCTTGTTTTATGGCTTCAACAAAACGCCTGATATCAACAGGACAGATCACTTTACCATGAGCTTTGGTGCCTTGTACATGTTTAAAAGCCTCCATAAAGGCCACGCAGATTGCAGCATGAACAGTAGTGTTTTCTTCCTTACATTTAGTTAATAGGTTTTTGGTATCCTCTTGGCTGATTTTCCAATGAACGGCGTAATTGCTCCGGTCGACATTATTATTAGAAGTAGCTTTAAAAAAGAAAAACAAACGGCCAAGTGCTGCGAAAATTTTCCCTTTAAAATGGGCCACTTTAGTGATTGCAAAATCGTTGGGTAAGAGATCCCGAACGGAAAGAAACGAGGGATAAGGAGCCAGATCTTGTTCAGGATTATCAATCAGGGTCATTAGCTCACGCATTAAATTTAAAATGGTAGTTCCATCGCAAATACAGTGCGGGAGTACGAGCAAAAGGTCTGATTCAGTTTCGCCTTTTACCCAGACTAACCTCGCTAATGGCTCGTTTGGGGCATCAAAAAGTTTATACCATTCTATTTTTGATTGTTTTAACCAATCCTCGTCTGTTAAACGATCAGCAATTCTAACGGGTATTTTTCCAATGTTTTCGTTCCGTACAAAATATGGTGTTTTGCCTGTAGCATCGATATTCATTTGCAGCAATGGATGTTTCTGCTGGATTTTATACAGAGCTTTGTGCAAATTTTCTGCGTTGAATTTGCCTGAAATTTTAGCGCCGAAAACACAATTTAATGGTGTTTTGGCATCTACATGCATTATTCTTTCTCCTAAAATTAATCTTCTTTTCATGCGGTCGCAGTTAAAATCTCAATAGGTTTTTCAATCTGTTCTTTAAGGATGGCTATTACTTTTTCTTTTATGGCTTCTGCTTCTACAAAAGGAACATAACCTTCGCTGGCCACAAAGGTGAAATCCATTTGATTGCGGTAGGTGGAGGCGATCATGGTGGTGGTGTTGCCCAATGGCCCCATTACAGAAGGGCTGAATATGGTTTCTACTTCGAAGTTTTGATATTGGTATGGGATATTGATTTTGCCAAGGTTTGAAAACATACAGTCGTTGCTCGATTTTCCGTATTTTAAGAAATTGGTGAAATTCTTAAGCGCTGGATGGCAGGCTTCCATCATCATCATTAAGCTGTAAGGATTTAGTTTGGCCGATTTATCGTTCACATCCTTTTGTAAGGCCTTAACATTCTCTAAAAAGTCTTTTTCTGGCAATAGTGAAAGCACAATCATTAATCCGAAAGCAAAAATGTGGTCTTTTTTAATAATCGGGTTAAAGTTCCTGATGTCGACCGGTAATGATATTTTGTTAAATGCTTTTTCTTTCCTTACCGCTTTAAATGCGGTTAAAACCGCGGCACTTAATAGTGTATTTACCGTAAACTGATTGGTTTTGCAAAACTGGATTAGCTGTGTAGTGAAATCCTGATCGAGTTTCCAGCGGAGCATAAAATCTTTTTTTCGCGCTACAGCTACTTTTTTGATTGGAATAATCCAAAGTGCTAAAATAGCAATTTTGCCGATTAGTCCGTTTTTGGCCCTGCTGCGGTAGCTGTTTAATACCTTTTTAGGAATCACATCCTTTACACCCATAATTGGAATCTCTTTCCCAATATCGGTGTCAGGATTATCCAAAAGCTGAAGCAATTCTGTTAATATAGAAAGTGCCGAAGTGCCATCGCAAAGACAATGGTGATATACCATCAAAAATTCAGAAACACCTTCGCCCTTAATCCATGCAATGCTGCAAAGTGGTGCCATTGTAGCATCAAAAACTGTTTTCCACTCATAGGTAGATTCCTGTTCCCAATGTTCATCGTTTAACCGGTTTACAATGCGAATGGGAATTCTAAAAGTTTCGGTAAGGTTGGTTACAAACCAGGGCCTTTTATCTTCGTCGAAACGTATTGCCGCGGTTAACCAAGGGTGTTTTTTCTGGATTTTAAATAAGGCAAACCTTAAATCATCTTCCTTGATTTCTCCCCTGATTTTGAAAGGTATTACAATGTTAAACGGACTGTTCCCATCCCCGTATAACATTCTTTCACCGAATAGCAATTTTCTTTTCATTTTTTTTGTGGTATATGCGGTTCGTCATTCCCAACTTGATTGGGAATCGTAATGCATGTGCTTTAAGATTCCCACCTGCGTGGGAATGACGACCGTTCTTGGCAACAGTATTATTAAAGTTGATAACTCACTTAGGCCCAGAGTTGTCAACTTCTAAGCAAGTGGGCCATCAAAGTTGACAACTCTATGAACCTCAGCAAAATCTTCCAACAATTGCACAGCTTTATCGTTACCACCAGCGGCGATGAATGTTTCTTTTATTTTTTGTGCGGCCTGACGGTATTTTGGGTTTTCCAAAAGTTCGAAAACGGTATCTCTTAAGTCGCTGATGCGTAGTCGTTTGTAACGGATACTTACCCCACAACCTGCTTGCTCAATTAATTTAGCCGTATGAAAATGATCATAGGCAATAGGCGTGATCAACATCGGTAAGCCATTGGTGAAAGTATCGTTTACGGTATTAAAACCTCCGTGACAGATTACCGCATCCATGTGTGGCATTAACTTTGATTGCGGAACAAAGCCATTTACGATAAAGTTATCAGGCCATTGTTCGAAAATATCGGGATTAGTTGCAGCCACAATGGTTACAGGTTGGTTTTCAAAAGCAGTAATCAGCTTTTGGAAAAATTCCTTACGGATATCAACCAGCAAGGTACCCAATGAGACAAATATTTTTGGTGTGGTAGCCTGGCTTAACCTTTCCCAATCGAATGGGGCTAAATTTGGTCTTCCTTTTACAGGGCCGACAAAATGCATGTGCGGTGGTTTTTCTTCAAAACCTGCAAAAGCCTGTGAGGTAAAAACCATATTAAGCTGGTGAGAATGGATGTGGATCTCATCGCTATAAATGCCCACCTCTCTTTGTAAACCTTTAATCAGGTTTTGTTGCCATTCGAATATTTTAGGTGCACTGTTGGCGGTATCGCCCATCACATCTGGTGGCACGGGGGTAGTGGTAACAGATGGTATGCCTTTTAAATGTGCACTTAATGCACCAGCGAAAGTTATACAGTCGTTAATGATTACATCGGGTTTCCAGGTATCAACAAAGTTGTTCAGCCCTTTCATCATCATTTTGGCAAAAGGCACATAAGTTTCTTCGAGGGCCAGTTTCATCACTTCAGGGCCTGAACAGGCCGGGCCATCATCCTGACGTTTTAAAATGCGTTGTATTTCATCAGCATACTCAGCCAAATCTTCAGCTGGGTAAATAAATTCGCCACCTTCAGGTAAATGCACCTGTGCGAGTGGAGTGATGCCAAGCCATTTTACCTCATGGCCACGAGCCAATAAACTTGCGCCAATACTTAATGTTGGACTGATATGGCCGAAAAAAGGCGGGACAACGAAAAGGAATTTTGACATAATGTATAATTTAAGTGATGAATACGTTTGATGTTTTGTTGCTTAATGCTTCCAGTAAATCGGCGGCACTTTCTGTTCCTCCTGCCTCAATAAAGGATTGTTTAATTTGTTCTGCAGCAATTTTATAACTATTGTTTTGCAGCACCTTGTTTACGGCTTCTTTAAGGTGATTGGCTTTAAAACGGTTAAAGTTTAAGCGTTCTCCGGCACCTACCCTAAAAACGCGTCCGGCTACATGGCTTTGATCGTAAGCTATTGGAATAACCACCATAGGCAGTCCGTTCATTAGGGTTTCGCAAACGGTATTGTGCCCACCATGGCAAACCACCGCATCGAGGTGTGGTAAAAGTTCTAATTGTGGTACCTGGCGCTGCACCGTAAAATTATCAGGCCATTGCCCAAATAAGGCTGGATCTGAAACCACTACTACATGCAAGTCTTCATCGGCAAAGGCTTCGATTACTTTGGCAAAAAAAGCTTTCTTATGCTCATGATCGAAAGTGGTGCCAATGCTGACCAATATTTTGGGTTTGCTGGTATGAAATGTTTCCCAGCGAAATGGAATTGTAGTATTGCGGCGATTAAATACGGGGCCTACAAATTTAAAATGTTCGGGTAAATCCATCTCCCCAAAAAAATCTTTAGAGGTAAATACCATGGTTAACAGATCGGAGCAGGCAATAGAATCTGTGGTATCTATACCGAATTCTTTTTGCAGGGCTACAATCTGGTTTACTTCCCACTCATGCACTTTGGGCAGTTCATCCATTACTTTTATGGCTGCGGGTGCGGTAACTGAGGTTACGTATGGATAGTTTTTATTGGTTGCGGCAATGGCCCCGGCAAACATCTGATGATCGGTAATCACCACATCTGGCTTAAACTGATCCAATAAATCAGCAATGCCTTCGTAACTGTGCCTGTTCAGCGGAATCAATACTTCTTCGTACAAAAATTTAATGCTATCAATGCCGTAAACGATCTTTTTGGTAATGATATCGAGGTATTTTTCTGAATCTTTTTTCTGCTGGTCGTTTTGATCGTAGCTGATCAACAGCAATTCACCTCCAACAGGAAGTTTATCGCCTAATGATTCATCTAAAGTAATCCACCCAACACGGTGACCTCTTTCCAGCAAAGCTGTGCCCATACTTAATGTTGGGTTAATATGGCCGGTTAGGGGAGGAACAACAAATACGAATTTTGCCATGTGTGTTTAATTTTATATTTCCTGAAAGAAGTTTAACAATGCTTCGGCGATTACCAATGGTTGTTGTATTGGGATATTATGATCTCCAGGTAAAGCAATTAATGAGGCATTTTCAATTATTCCATCTAAATGTTTACCTGCGTTAAGGCAATTGGAATCGGTGCCATATAGCAATAGGGTAGACTGTTTTATGGTTTCGATTGCAGGGCTGCCGAAAAAGTCTTTTTCCAGTTCCATGTCGGTTTTAATCGAAGTTTGATAAAAAAGATACTCGTACATACGGTGGTTGCGCTCCATTTGCCTTTTACCCATTTTCACTTTTGTGGTATCGGTAAAGTTTTCGACATAATGCTCCAAAAATTCACGGCTGTACTCATCAATAATCCCCCTTGTTTTATCGTCATTCGGATCTGGTGCTTCAATTATCGCCAGTTTGTTAATGCGTTTGGGAAAGCGGATGGCCATTTTTAAGGCGATTAGTCCACCAAAACTATAACCACCTAAATGTACCTGCTGTAGATTTAATGCCTCCATTAATGCAAATAGGTCGTTAGTCATGCTCTCCAGATCGTATCCCATTAAAGCCTTTTCGCTCATGCCATGACTTTTAAGGTCATAAAGTACCACATGATATTTTGTGGCCAGGAGCGGCGCGATGTTAAAATAATAGACAGACAGGTTGCTGAACATCCCATGAACCAGGATGATGGTTTCAGCAGCTTCTTTATTGAGCTCCTGAATGTGAACCGATTTGCCGTTTACCGTTATGATTGGCATTCTTCGATATAAGAGATGATCATACCCAGGTTTAAGTTGATCAGCTGATCTAGATCCATTGATGATAGCCAGCCCGTAAAATCGATCTGTTCGCCGAAGTGTGCTTTAATTTTTTCAGAGAAGGATACAATTTCGATGCTGTCCATTTCAAGGTCTTTGGTGAAAGAACTTTCAGGGGTGATATCCATTTCTTCAACAAATTCTTCGCCGATTACTTCGGTGATGAATTGTTTCATGAGGTTAAAGATTTCTTCGCTGCTTAATTTTGTAGTTATAGTGTCCATCCGATGATATAGTTTTTATGTTTGATTGTTTTGATTTTGATGTTGTTGATGCGCAATTCTTCGCCGTTAATTGTTTCAACAGTATAGGCTTTTGGATTGCCTTGTAAACCTTTGCCCAGGTATTTTCCATAGGCTTCTTTAGCTACCCAAAAGCGGGTTGCCCATTCTATTTTATCCCGACTTTCGAGCAAAGCCATTTCATGGTCGTTAAACACAAGATCGAAAAAGCCTGCACTTCGCTCTTCAATATGTTCGATATCGATGCCTACCGGTTCGTTAAAACGTGCTATGCCAACAGCATCGGTACCTTTATGGGCAATAGAGATATTGATGTTATCTGTTAAACCACCTTTAACGTAAGGTTTGCGGAATTCATCCGAATAAATTTCGAAGGTGATGGGATAACAGGCCTGGTTTTTCTGTGTATTCAATAAATTCCGAACGGCATCTTTCGCCGCCACTCGACTGATCATCCAGGTTTTTCTTTTATTGGGTAAGAGGTTCTGGTGGTGCTTTTTCTCTGTCTGGTTGAAATATCTCTTCAGGATAAAATCCCATGATACCACACGCGAATAAGCATTGCCAAAAAGGAAAACACCTGGTGCAACTTCTTCTGATAAACGGTTGTGCAGTGGCGACATCGAGACATTCCAAAGCGGTTCGTCTATTTCCAATCTACGGTTTTGCCAGCCTGATATAATGAGCCAGGTTATGCTGTCTCTTTTCATGACGATATCGGCAGTGGCAAATTCATCGTTGATTTCGGTGAGTACGCAGGTACATTCGAACGTACCTTTCTGATCGGCCATATCACCGAAAAATTCGATTTCCTGAATTTTAACCGGGAAAGCAATCCGATCTTTTTCTAAAGTGAGCTGAAGCCATAAACCAAATAACTGACCAGCATTATCGAGCAATGAACCTTTTCCGCCTGATGCTTCAATGATGCCTGTAATTCCTTTTTTACCAACTGCGGTCAGTTTTTTGATCCCTTGATAATCTGGTCCGTGGAACATGTGGGCATCGTAAATCTGTGCGGAAGTACGATCAATATCCAGTAATTTTCCAATATCGAAAGTTCTGTTTGGAGCAGGATTTAACTGTGCAGCTAACTGCACTTCTGCGTTGGCAAAACGTTCTAAATTAAGATAAACCCTTTGCTCGTCATTCCATTCGCCAGTTACGGTTTCCTGAAAAGGTTTAACTACATTCATCCATTGGAAAACCCGCATGTTCATGATTTTCTGCACTTTTTCTTCGGGCGATTGTTCGTTGGCGATTTCAGCAAACACTTCAAAAATCATGGTCATCGGTATCACCGGATCCATATCTTCAACCGTTGGCCAGCCTTTTGGCTGCCTTAATAGTGAGTGATCAATAAGGTAAGGACAGTTATCCAAACTTACATCAAGCGTTTTGTTAAAAGGCTGCCTAGCTGGTTTTGTTGGTTTAGCTGGTGCCCAATTGCTTGGCTGATCAACCTGTAATGCAGCATTTTCGAATAGTTCGATCATTTCGCTTTGCATGTTGATCATCTCCATTACATTCTCATTAAAAGCCTGTAAAACGGGATGTTTGGCCTCAACGAGTGTTTTTTGTTGTGATGGCTGAGGCTGCTTAATGGTTAAGCCTTTAAGTGTTTGCAGGTTATGAATAATCGGCGAACCCAGTTCGAGTTTAATGCCTTTGTTTTTTTGTGGAGGATTTGATTTGATATTGCCCAAATAAGACAAGCCAATTTCTTTTCCTTCGATAAAAAGTGCAGCCAAAACCCTTTGCAGTTGCGTAATGCCCGAACGGATCGGCACATTGGCACTGATGGTGCTGATCTCTTTTCCTTTTAAGGTATCATCGATAAAACCGACCAAACCACCTGAACCAACTTGAATAAAAACACGTGCGCCTTCCGCATATAACTTTTCGGTAAGCTCACGGAAACGTACAGGTTTAATTAAATGTTCGGCACTTAACTGGCGGATGGCTTCGAAACCTTCGGGATAGGTTTCTAATGTAGTGGCAGACCAAAGCGGTGTGGTGGTTTTCCGGAACTGCATATCCTGCATACCTTCGAGGATCAAGCCTAGTTTATCGGCTACAAATGGGGAGTGGAAACCTGATTGAAAAGGCAAAATCTGATGAAAAATCTGTTTCACTTTTAATATCGGTACGAGTTCATCCAATGCAATTTTACTACCGCAGAGGATGACTTGCTGCGGGCAGTTATCGTTTGAAAGGTATAAATCGGGTATACTTTCGATTATGGGTTGAAGTGTATCTAAACCGCAACCCACGGCAATAAAACGCGAATCTTTCAGTTCAAATGTTTCGGGGTTAAGCACATTCAGTAAATTCATTACCGAACTTTCTTCTGCCAGTTCTGAAGATCTTGCTGCAAGCCATTCGCCAAGGCTGTGACCTGCGTTCATATCAGATTTAACACCCAATTGTTTTAAGGCCTGATCTAAAACACTGCTTTTGTTCAGTATGTTGAGTGCTTCGCTTAAAAGGCCATCCTCTTTGTCGTTTTCGTCGATATTAATATTGAAATAATCGGCTACGGTTTTAAATTCTCCACCTGCAAGTCCGTCTAAACCCGGAAAAACGAAAGCTATTTTTCCATCATTCGCCAATAACGGCGAATTGGTATACCATATATCCTGTTTATTTCTCCAGGTAGAATTTTTAGCTACAATTTTTAAGGCTTTTTTGATCCTTTCGGGATTTGGATTGAACAACACCAAGCGGAAATTGCCATTACCAATGCTATAATCTCCATTTTCGAGCGATTCGATCAAAGCCTCATGACTTGGTCTTGCGATGACCAATACTTCATCTTTTTTAGGCGTATCGTAGGCAGTTAACACCACATGGGCATTGATGCCACCAAAGCCAAATGCATTTACGGCCGCCAGTTTTGGTAAACCCGATTGGTTCCAGTCTATTGCTTTTTGCACGGCAGAAAAACGAGTTTCGGCCAATTGAGCTACGGGTTCATCGCAATGTAAAGTGGGAGGGATGATGCCGTGGTACAAAGCCAAGCTCGATTTGATCAAACCGGCAATTCCTGCTGCAGGCATGGCATGGCCGATGTTCGATTTAACAGAACCAATACCCGCTTTTGGCAGATCTGCATCCTGACCAAAAAACTGTTTTAAAGTTTCTACCTCAGTTTTATCGCCAAGTGGGGTACCTGTTCCATGGGCTTCTAAATAGCCAATATTTTTACTTTCTAATTCTGCGTTTTTCCAGGCTTCGGTAATGGCTTTTAGCTGGCCTTTAACCGATGGACTCATTACGCTGGTTCCACTGCCATCGCTGCTAATGCCCACACCTTTAATTACCGAATAGATTTTATCTTGATCCCTGATGGCATCTTCGAGGCGCTTAAGTACCACAAAGCCACAACCTTCGCCTATAATTAATCCATCTGCATTTTGATCGAATGGTTTTATTTTTTCCTGTTTGGATAAGGCACCCAGCTGAGAGAATATGCTCCAAAAAGCCGCATTCTGACCTAAATGTACACCGCCAGCAATAATCATATCGCAACGGCCACTATTTAATTCCTGTACACCATGATCAACTGCGATAAGCGAACTGGCACATGCGGCATCTAAAGTAAAAGCCAATCCGCCTAAATTAAGACGATTAGCCACTAATGAAGCCACTAAATTAGGGATCAATCCCATAGCGGTATCGGCACTGAAACGGCCTTTACGCAATTGAAATTCGCGCTTTACTTTTTCTATTTCTGCTTCGGTAAGTTGTGGCATCAAATCTTTCAAAACGCTTGAAATCTGTTCGCCGGTACGTACAATTTCGATGGCACGTGTTGCACCAGGCCCCACATAATTGCCTTTGCCGATGATGATCCCTGTTTTATCGAGGGAGTATTTTTTTTCAAATACCGAAGCATCTTCCAGCGCCTGATGAACCAGATCTAAGGTTAACAGATGATCGGGCTCGGTACCTTCAACAGCTAAGGGTAAAATGCCAAAGCGTTGTGGATCGAATTGATGATCGGGGATAAAACCGCCCCGATTGCAATAAAAACGATCTACCCCGCTCAAGTTCTTATCGAAATGTACAGGGTCTATCCGGTCGGTCGGAACCTGCTGCGTAGAATCTACCCGGTTGATAATATTCTCCCAAAAGGTCTGCATATCTTTCGCACCAGGAAAAATGCATGACATTCCAATAATTGCTACATCGCTTTTCTTCATCTGCTGTTTGGTTACGGGATTCTATGTCCAGGTGTTTCCAGCCATGATTAATACCTGGCTTTCTTTACCATATTTAAGTTCGTTCAAGAAAGTTTCCATTCCATCTTGTAAAGGGATTAAGGCAATTCCCCTGCGTTGGTATTCTTTCTCCAATGTTGGCGAAACCATACCTGCGCCTTTCCATGGCCCCCAGTTAATGGCCATTACCTTGCCTTGAATTTTCTGTTTTAAGGCCCAGGCATATTTATCCATTACACTGTTTGCTGCGGCATAATCGGTTTGTCCGCGGTTTCCATAAACAGAAGCGATACTCGAGAACAGGATCACAAATTGTGTTTCTGGTCTTAATTGCTCAGCCAATACCCTTAACGGTGTTACTTTGGTGTCAAAAACACGTCCGAATGATTCAGAAGTTTTGCTATGGAAGAGTTTATCTTCCAGTAAACCTGCGCCATGTACTACACCATCAATACGGCCATAATCTTCGTAAACCTGGTTGATCAAACGGGTCAGTGCTTCTTCATCTTTAAGATCTAAAGATTCGTAAACCACAGTAGATCCACCTTCTTCTAAGGTTGTGATGCAACGTAAAATCTGGTTGTTTTTATAAATCCTGTTAGTTTCTTGCTCTATTTCTGCAGGTTTTTTAATTTCACCCTGTTTAATCACATATTGCCTGATCTCATCTTTGGTTTTCAGCGAAGAACTGGCTTCGTTTGCCGAAGCTATTGGATTTGCAGAACGGCCCACCAAAATATACCTGCAAGGATAATCTTTCGCAAAATGGATCATCAATTCGGCGGTAATGCCTTGCGCACCACCTAAAACCATCACTACTGCATCTTTATCCAAATGGATGTGTGCATCAGTTTCAGTGCTTAATTGATGAGGCACAAGCTCCATAATATGCCTTTTATGGTCGTTGTAAATAATCTCCGAAGGTTTATCCGGATTCAAGATCTCGTTTAAGGTAATATTGGTAATTTCATCAGGAGACATTTTTGTTTCCAGACTGATAAAACGGCATTTGGTATGCTCATATTCACGGTCTAAACTTTTAAAGAAACCCGAGTAACCCTGGTAATTTCTTAAGAAAGAGATATCCGATTGATCGTTAAAATACTGTTTGGTATCTGCAATTAGGTAAACCCATTTTACAGTATCAAAGTTTAGTTTTTTAATGGTTGCGAAATGATCAAGTATGCCCACTTTTTGCTGTGCTTCGAACATGTTCAAAATGATGAGTCCCTGGTAGCCATCCAATGAATCTTCAAAGCTCACCAGATCGGCAATGGCGCCATGTTTCTCCAGAACTTTCTTGATTTTAATCGCTTGCCCGCCACCATCATTGGTTAAGGCAAAACGCTGACCTTTTAAAATGGCTGCTTCTGTAACGGTAAGCGCAGCAGGAGTTAGCTCAAATCTTAAACGGGATAATTTTTCTTTAGCCGTTTGATCATCGATGCTCTCCTCAATAAGCTTTTTTGCTGCTGTAAGCACCTCCGAGCTTTCTGCTTCAACATCGGCAATCCAGTTAATCAGGGCATTTAAGGTTTTGATTGCGGCC
Source organism: Pedobacter psychrodurus (assembly GCF_004331735.1). Lineage (GTDB taxonomy): Bacteria > Bacteroidota > Bacteroidia > Sphingobacteriales > Sphingobacteriaceae > Pedobacter > Pedobacter psychrodurus. Next base: position 39,310 of record NZ_SJSO01000018.1, on the reverse strand, counting down.
AGTTTTTCCATTAAATCATCAGCCTGGTCGCCTTGCGAACCAAATCCGATTTTTTCTTTTAAAGAGGCGATAATTTCCATCCTTTTAATCGAATCAATACTTAAATCCGCTTCAAGATCTAAATCCATGCCCAGCATTTCTTTTGGATAGCCGGTTTTTTCACTCACCACATCAAGAATGGCCGATTTTAACTGATCTAATGAGAATTTCGTCTGTTCAGGCTGACTTGTTGGCATCGCTACCGGAGCGGACGCACTAGGAGCAGCTGGTTGAGTAGTGTTTTCTTTAATCCAGTTTACCAGGCTGCTTAAGGTTTTAAGGCCGGCAAGCTGTTCCATAATTTTATCTTCTGGAAGGTTTAGTTGAGAAAAACCACCCAATTCGGTGCGTAAAGCACCAATAATTTCTACACGTTTAATCGAATCGATACTTAAATCGGCTTCAAGATCCATTTCCATGCCCAGCATTTCTTGTGGATAGCCAGTTTTATCGCTCACAATTTGCAAAAGCACCAGTTTTAAGTCTTTTTGTGCAATTACTGGCGTAATTTCGATAGTTTGCGCTTGTGGTACTTCCTGTTTTATCGTAATCTGATTTTCAATACGGACAGGTTGAGGTGCCTGATATGATGTTAAAGGTTGACTAATGATTTGCGAAGGCATTGCAGGTGCCTGTCCTAAAAAGGAAAGCATCACATCGCGTTGTGCTTGAATCAACATTTTCATGCTGTGCAGATACTCCTGCATCATCAAATCTTTAGCTGAGCCATTAACCTGTTGATTTTCAGTTGGTGTAGAGGTGTTATTCATAAGGATAATCGGTTTAGTGATAGGGGAGGCACCATTTGCCGGAAGTTTACCTGTTGATGGAACAGCATGTTGGCCGTTCACGTACCAGATTGCCGGACTTTTTTTATAAATTGAAGGTTCATCCAATTTGATGACTTTAACTGAACGGCCTTCGAATAATTTTTCGAGCTTGATTTCGCGGCCAGTTGCCATATAACCCGCCAGAGTACCCAACAAATTGCTGAGTTTGTTCTGACCTTGATCTTCGGTGTGTAAAATCACTTCGTCTTTGCCGATGCAAGCTTTGGTTAAACCGCTTAACACCTTGCCAGGGCCAACTTCTACGAAAACCCTGGCTCCGGCAGCATACATATCCCTTAGTTCTTCAACAAAAAGGACAGGTTTTATCAAATGGTCGGTTAAACGTTCTTTAACTGCTGCAGCTTTAACAGGGTATTCTTTTGCCGTAGTGTTAGACCATACCGGGATTGTAAGATCATTAAAGTTTACACCTGAAAGCACTTGCTGGTAAAGCTGTTTCGATTTGGCCACCAAAGGGCTATGGAATGCGCAGGCTACTTCAAGCGGACGGAAAGATATTTTGGCTTCTTTTAAAACTGCCGCTAATTGGCCAATAGCTGCAGTGCTACCTGCAATTACACATTGTGTTGGCGCATTAAAGTTTACCGGATACACATCTTTGATGTCGCCCAGGTATTTGGCAAGGTCTTCTTGTTTTGCACTTACAGCAAGCATAGTACCCGGATCACCGTTTTCTACTGCATTTAAAATAGATTTTGCTCTTTCTGCGCTTAAGTGAACCAAAACTTCTTCATCAAAAGCACCTGCAAAACAAAGTGCAGGCAATTCGCCATAACTATGGCCAGCAACCATATCAGGCAAAATGCCCAATGATTTTAAGAAGTTAGCTATCGCCAGATCAACAATACCCAATAACGGTTGTGCCATGCGGGTATCTTTGATGCGCTCTTTTTGTGCTTTTGCATCAGCATCATTAAATACTGTATTTGGAAAAAGGACTTTTTCGTATTCAGGATAAGCTTTCAGGAGTTTTCTCATTTCTGGAAAAACAACGAAAAGATCTCTTGCCATATTTACCCTTTGGCTACCTTGACCTGGAAACATAAAGGCTACCTTGCCCTCCTGTTTTTGGGTAAGGTAAGTGTCTTTACTTTCTACGCCAGATAAAACAAGGTCGATTTTCATCACCAGATCTTCAGCATGATTGGCAACGATGCTTAATTGAACAGGTTTTGTGTCAGCAGTTGCCAGGCTATAGGCAATATCTTTTAGTTCGATCTGATCGTTCAGTTCTAAAAGGTTTTTTACGGAGATTATACGTGTTTTAGCTTCCTCATAAGTATCTCCTCTGAAAACAAAAAGCTCAGAAGGCCACGATTTTAAGATCGAATTTTTGCTTTCGGTATTTTGAGCACTTTCTAATACCGCATGGAAATTTGTTCCGCCAAAACCAAAAGCACTTACGCCAGCATATCGTTTTTCTTCCATCCATAAACCAGCCTCGGTATGGAAAGCAAATGGACTGGTTTGGGCATTGTAGAAACTATTTGGTGTTTTTAAGTTGATTGTTGGGGGTTTAATGCCATGGTAAACCGAGAGTGATGCTTTGATTAAACCTGCAATTCCGGCGGCGCATTTGGTATGGCCAATCTGCGTTTTTACGGAGCCTAAATGTGTTTGTCCGGCGATAGCGCCTGATTGGTTGAGCATATCGGTCAGCGCGCTGATTTCTGTTTTATCGCCAACTACAGTACCTGTACCGTGTGCTTCTACTAACCCGACCAGTGATGGGGTAATTCCTGCCTGGCTATAAGCCCTTTCCAAAGCATTTACCTGTCCGTTTTTGCGTGGAGCAGTTAAACCAAGACTTTTGCCATCGCTTGAGCCACCAACGCCTTTAATGATTGAGTAGATGGTATCACCATCACGCAAAGCATCGTCATATCTTTTTAGCACGATCATGGCAATACCTTCGCCAAGTGCAATTCCATCTGCTTCGGCATCGAAAGTGGCACATCTTCCTTTTTTAGAAAGTGCGTGCGTGCTCGAGAACATCAGGTAATCGTTAATACCGTTATGCAGATCTGCTCCGCCGGCCAAAACCATATCCGATTTTTCTAAAAATAACTCCTGACAGGCCAGGTCAATTGCTGCCAAAGATGAAGCGCAAGCTGCATCAACCGTATAGTTTCTGCCGCCCAGGTTTAACCTGTTGGTGATCCTGCCCGAAATCACATTCGCCAAAATACCCGGGAACGAATCTTCTGTTGTTTTTGGTAATACAGCATCTACTTCTGCTGGCATTTCGCCAAAAACCTGTTTGTAAAAACCTCTAAAACTATAGCTGTTGGCGAGGTCGTTTCCACCTTCGGCACCAATAATTACAGATACATTTTCATTGTCGACACCACCATCAGCATAACCTGCATGTTGCATGGCTTGTTTGGCCACCATTAAGGTGAGCAATTGGGTAGGCTCTATGGCCGCAAGCGATTGTGGCGGAATACCAAATTCTAAAGGATCAAAATCTATCCTCGGGATAAAACCGCCCCATTTAGAGTGCGACATATCGCCTGCAGTAGAATCAGGATTATAATATAGCTCTTTATTCCATCTTTCATCTGGTACTTCGGTTACCGAATCTTTACCCAAAATGATGTTGCGCCAGTATTCTTCGAGGTTTTTGGCCCCAGGGAAAATACAGGCCATACCCACAATGGCAACATCCAGTGCTTTGGCTTTATTTTCAGGAGGTGAAGAAAGTGTGGCGTTTAAAATATGTGAATAGTTATTGTCGGCTACATCTTGATGAAGATCGAGCAATGACATCACTTCTTTATGCATCGGTGCAATCTGACCGATCATGTACATACCCAGATCAGTTTGTTCAGCTTCATCGATTTTTACCAGTTCATCGCCGCGTCTTTCAATTCCTTTTGCAGCTATGCGTAAACGACCAACATTTAGCGTTTCCAGTTTTGCCCAGATTTCTTTTTTATCCATTCCTTCTACCTGAAGTTTCTTTTTTTCCTCATTAAAGAAAGTGGCAAATGAAGAATTTAAACACCTGGTTTCGTGTCCAGGGGCAGTTTCGAGCAAAACAGTTTCGTTCGCCTGCATTGCTTCCTGTTGGAATTTATCTAAAATGGCACCAGTACTTACTGCTTCTTTGGTATATAAGTATGCGGTGCCCATTAATACGCCGATTTTCATTCCTTTGGCTGCCAAAGGAGCAGCCATTACTGAAATAAAAGCTGTAGAAAAAGCATCATGAATGCCACCAGCAAAGAAAACACTGATGCTTTCGGGATTTTCTTCTTTTAATAACCGTTCGATCTGTTTTTCCCACAGTACCATGCTTGATAGTGGACCAACGTGACCACCACATTCGCGCCCTTCGAATACAAAACGTTTAGCACCTTCTTTTAAAAACATATCTAAAAGAGAAGCGGATGGCACATGCAGAAAGGTTTTAATCCCTGCTTTTTCAAAAGGTTTAGCCTGCGATGGTCTTCCTCCAGCAATTAACAAAACTGGAGGTTTTGCATTTAATATATATTCCTGTTGCTCATCTCTAAGTTCCTGTGGTGCAAAACCTAAAATGCCTACACCCCAGGTTTTCTCGCCCGCAAGCTTTTTGGTTTCATCAATCAGGTTTTTTGCTGATGTTCCTTTTAATAAGGATAACGCAATAAATGATAAGGCACCAGCTTCCGAAACGGCATCAGCAAATGGTGCGACATCGCTTACCCTGGTCATTGGTCCCTGCGCAATAGGATAGGTGATATTTAAATCTTTAGCCAACGAATTGTTTGCCTTTATGATATTGATGGCTTTGGCTTGTTTTAAATGACCGTAAATGGCTTCCTTTATGCCGAAAACTAATTTATCGAGTTTTTTGTATTTGCTAACCAGGTCAATAGATAAAGCAATATCCTGACCCATTGGAAGATAGTTTGTTTCCAGATCGTAACCTTTAAAATATTGCTGAAGACCTTTGTAGTCAATGTTTTCAGCAAGGGCAGGCGAATTTGGACGGGCCAATACGCGGCAGTTATCGATCAGTTTTGTTTCTGTTCCGCTTAATTTGCCGCAAATAACTTTTAATTCTTCAGGAGCCGAACATTCAGGGAATAATGCCAGTTGACTATCTAAAATAATTCCTTCTGCTCCTTGGGCCATTAAGGAAGCCGCGGTATGGATGCCTACACCACCCTGAACCCAAACCGGAATGGAAGTAATTGCTTTAATAATCCGCTGAAAAAGCACAAAAGAAGATTCGTATGCTACACGGCCAGCACCTTCATTTCCTTTTACTACAATTCCATCTGCGCCGTTTGCTTGTGCATTTAATGCCGACTCCAGATCAAAAACCTGATAGATGATTTTTGCTGATGTTTTACGTGTTAGCGCAAAATCGTAAGGTGTGATAATTAAACTTACTTGGGTAGGAAGATCAATATCAGCTATTTCTGCAAAGTTGATACTTACACCGAAATCGGAGATACCCAAAGCTATAAGCGATTGAATGGCATTTTCGGCGTCAACTATGCTATGTCCAAGACTGAGAACCGGAAAGCAATCTGCTTTTTGTAAATTGGAAACCAATCTACTATCAGGGATTTCGAAGGGCGTTACTCCAATAATGGCGTGTTTGTTCATGGCTTTAGATTTTGATTCTACTTCTTCTGTTTGGTGGATGATTTAAGCGGAACATAATGGTTCTTTATGTCGGCCGTAATACGCAATAACACAGCTTTTTAGCGCTGAAGATAGTGTGTATGATTAATTAGACTAAGATACGACTTGATTAAGTCAAATTGTTTTAAAAGTTTATAAATGAATGAACTGAACAAGCGCTTTAAAAGCAATCTGTTTTTCATTCAAAAATGAATTTTATGAACAAAATTCTCAATAATAATTTCAATTATACTTCCTTTTATAGTTTATTTATATTTTAAATACAAAAGAAGGTGCCCCACATTGGGTTAATATTAATAATGGGTTAATTTATGAATTTATTTTTGTAATTGCTTGATTTGTTATTCTTTAAGTTCATTTTTTTTAATTTTTTAGCTAAAAAATATTAAATTTTTATCCGTTTTAGTTTAAGGAATAGCGTTTTTAATATGATATGATCGCGTTTGTCTGTATTGAGGATTTTTAATTTAGAATTGCTGAATTTTTTTTGGCATTCTAAATTGTCTAATTGTGTATGTTTAATTAGTATTTAATATTTCGTATTTGTTGTTTTTTATATTTGATGAGGAGATGTTTCGGAATAAAAAATGCTTAAATTCTAAATCATCTGTTCATTATCGTTTTAAATGAAAATTGTTTTTATATATTCGTATGATAATCGTCTTTATGACGTTTAATTAGCCAGATTTCAAATTTTATGAGAAAACGATCTGAATGGATAAAACCTTTGAACCAGATTGTGCACCAAATCCAAACTATATGAGCATTCAAAAGTTTATTAAGCCATTTGTTTTTCTTGGTTTAATGGCCAATCTGTCACAAGCACAGGAAAAAACCAGTTACAAATTCGATTTCGGACCTGGAAAGGTTGCTAAAGGCTATACACAAATTTTACCTAACGATGCTTACAGTAAAGAAAAAGGCTATGGTTTTGATTTTGATTCGAAAGTTGAAGGGATAGATTATGGTCGGAAGAATCTTTTAACTTCAGATCTGGTTAAAAGCAATAAACCATTTTATTTTTCGGTTGCGGTTCCTGAAGGTAATTACAAAATCACGGTAACACTTGGCGATCCGAAGGGGGCAACGTTAAGCACGATAAAAGCCGAATCGAGAAGGTTAATGCTCGAAGATGTAAAAATCACAGCGGGGCAATCGCTAACCAAAACATTTATTGTAAATGTTAAGGATAAACACATTGCTGGTGGGCAATTGGTTTCGTTAAAGCCACGCGAACTTACCAAACTTGATTGGGATGATAAGTTGACTTTAGAATTTGATCACCAAACGGCACTACAAGCCCTTGAAATTACCAGGGTTGATGACCAGGTTACTGTTTTCTTAGCGGGGAACTCGACGGTGGTGAATCAGGATGATGAGCCATGGGCATCGTGGGGGCAAATGATTCCACGTTTTTTTAAACCAGGGGTTGCCATTGCCAATCATGCCGAATCGGGATTAACACTGGGTTCGTTTTTAGGAAGCAAACGATTAGCGAAGGTTTTAAGTGTGATGAAGCCTGGTGATTATTTGTTCATCGAATTTGGACATAACGATCAAAAAGATAAAGGTCCAAACGATGGCGCTTATAAATCGTACACCGAAAGGTTAAAAACATTTATTTCAGAAGTGAAGAAAAAAGGAGGAATCCCGGTTGTGGTTACCTCAACCAGTAGAAGATCTTTTGGCCCGGATGGAAAAATTGTAAACTCTCTTGGCGATTTCCCTGCTGCAGCACGTAAAGTGGCCGGGGAAGAAAAAGTTGCTTTAATTGATCTGAATGCCATGACCTCGACTTTGTTTAATGCTTTGGGCGAGGAGCCATCGAAAAAAGCCTTTGTTCATTATCCTGCTAATAGTTATCCTGGTCAGGATAAGGCATTGGCCGATAATACGCACTTTAATCCTTATGGTGCTTATGAAATTGCACAATGTATCATCTTGGGGATTAAAGAACAGAAACTGGGAATTGCCAAATATTTGGTAGATGATCTGCCAAAATTTGATCCTGCAAAACCAGATAACCCGGCAGATTGGCATTGGCCGGAGAGCCCCAAAAGTAGTGTGGTTAAGCCTGATGGGAATTAAAATGAGAGGTAACTTAATTTTACTATTAACTTTTATTGGTTTTTCTTGTTTCGGACAAAAAAAGCCTGTGATTGAAGTTTATCTAATTGGTGGACAGTCGAATGCAACTGGTCAAGGATATTTGTCCAATATGGATGATTCGATGAAAGTTGATCATAGGGTTTTGATTTATCATTCAGGAAAAGCCCATCTTAATAGTAATTTTTCACCTAATCAATGGTTTCCATTACATGCTTCATCAGAATCGCCCGACCGCTTTGGTCCAGAACTGGGTTTTGGATCACAATTACAAAATCTTCGTCCAAAAGCTCGTATCGCCATTATAAAACATGCACATAGTGGTACCAATCTTTATGAACAATGGAATCCGGGAAAGGATCGAAAGGATACATTAAACCAAGGTTTGCAATATAAAGTATTTATGAGTACGGTTAAAACTGGATTGGATAGTTTAGTCAAACATGGTTATCAACCTGTTATTAAGGGCATGTTGTGGCAGCAGGGCGAATCCGATGCTGATAAAGGTGGGGAAATAAGCAAGAGTTACGGTAAAAACTTGAAGCAATTCATTACTCGGGTCAGACAAGATTTAAAAACAGTCAATATGTTGTTTGTTTACGGTTATGTTTACCCACCACCGAATAAGAGTATAGCAATAGATGAAGTTCGAACCGGACAGCGTGAAGTGGCATCGAGCGCTAAAACATCATTATCTGTCCGTAATGCTTATGTGATAATCACTGATGATCTTAGCCAGAGGGCGAATGATAAAAATACGCATTATCCAAAAGATCATATTCATTTTGGTACCAACGGGACATGGGAACTGGGATTAAGAATGGCCAAAGAGATGAATAAACATTTAAAATAGACCATCATTCAGCAATGAAAAAAATAATTACCCTTGTATTTTTTGCCATCTTATGCATCACTGCTTTCGGACAGGCAATCTTACATCCATTCAGCTTAAATGAAGTCCGTTTGCTCGATGGACCTTTTAAACAAGCGCAGGAAACCGATAAAGAATACATGCTATCGCTAAATGCAGATAGGCTTTTAGCTCCTTATTTGAGGGAGGCAGGATTAAAACCCAAAGCAGCATCTTACGGAAACTGGGAAAACACGGGTTTAGATGGGCATATGGGTGGACATTATTTGTCGGCCCTGGCTTTAATGTATGCTTCAACTGGCGATACAAGGGTGAAAGAGCGGATGGAATACATGATTGCTGAACTGGATAAATGCCAGGTAAAAAATGGTGATGGCTATTTGGCAGGTATCCCAGGGGGAAAAGAAATCTGGAAGGAGATTAAAGCAGCCAACATTAAGTCGTCAAGTTTTTCGCTGAATGGAAAGTGGGTGCCCTTGTACAATATCCACAAAATTTACGCAGGTCTTTACGATGCTTATGCGGTTGCAGGCAATGCAAAAGCAAAGCAGATGCTGCTCAAACTAACCGACTGGTGTGTAGATCTGGTTTCCAATTTATCCGATCAACAGGTGCAGGAACTTTTGAAAAGTGAGCATGGTGGGTTGAATGAAACGTTCGCCCATGTTTACGCAATAACGGGTGATCAAAAGTATCTTCAATTGGCCAAGCGGTTTTCGGATCAATCTATTCTAAATCCATTATTGAAAAACACGGATGCTTTAAACGGCTTGCACGCAAATACACAGATTCCGAAGGTAATCGGCTTCGAGGAAATTGCTTTGCAGAATAAAGATGCCGATTGGGCCAACGCCGCCGCTTTCTTTTGGAAAACTGTGGTCAAGCATCGAACGGTAGCCATTGGTGGAAACAGCGTGAGGGAACATTTTCATCCGGCCAATAACTTTTCATCAATGATCGAATCGCGTGAAGGGCCCGAAACCTGCAATTCTTACAATATGCTGAAGCTGACCAAACAGTTGTTTTTGGCTGCTCCTTCAAATACTTACCTCGATTATTACGAACGGACACTTTATAATCATATCCTTTCTTCGCAACGGCCAGAAGGTGGTTTTGTATATTTTACGCCGATGCGACCAGGGCATTACCGTACTTATTCGAGTCCACAGGAAAGTTTTTGGTGCTGTGTAGGTTCAGGGTTGGAGAATCATGGCAAATATGGAGAGTTGATTTATGCCCATAGCACGAATGATCTTTATGTAAATCTTTTTATCCCCTCTGCCTTAAACTGGAAAGAAAAAGGTATTCAGCTTACGCAGCAAACACTTTTTCCTGATGCAGAAAATACCACACTTAAACTTCAGGTAAAGAACAAGCAGCGTTTTGCTTTACATTTCCGTCGGCCATCTTGGGTTGAGCCTGGAAAAATGACTGTTTTGGTGAATGGAAAGAAAGTAACCGCTAAAAGCGAAACCAATGGTTATGCCACTATCGATCGTGTTTGGGATACTGGTGATGTGATTAACATTTCCTTACCGATGCACACCTCTACGGAGTTTATGCCAGATGGTTCTGATTGGGTAGCCTTTCTCCGTGGTCCGATTGTACTTGCTGCAGCGATGGATACTTTAAATCAACCTAATTTAACAGCCGATGGCAGCAGGATGGGGCATATTGCTTCAGGATCATTATTCCCGATCAGCGATGCACCACTCGTTACAGGAACTAAAAACACCTTAGCAAACGAAATTACATTGACTGATAAAAACAGTTTAACCTTTAGTGCTCAAAATGCGATTTATCAGTCAAAATACAAATCTTTAAAACTGGTTCCTTTTTATACTTTGGCCGAAAAGCGATATGTGGTATATTTTCCTTACAGTAGCACAGAGGCATTGCCAGAGCGCGCAAAAGCAATTAAGGTAGCAGAAGAAGCGCAGATGATGATTGAGCGCCAAACGGTCGATCTGGTTAATACAGGTGAACAACAACCAGAATCGGATCATAATTTTAAGGGTGAGCAAACCGATAACGGAACTTATCAGGAAAGACATTTTAGAAATGGAAAAGGGTGGTTTAGCTATGTGCTTAAAAACAAAGATTTATCTGCAAATAAACTGAGTTTAACTTATTTCGGAAAGGAAAAGAATAGAAACTTCTCTATCCTGATCAATGATGTTGCAATTGGAAATGTAAAGCTAGATGGGAGCCAAGGTGATACTTTTTATACACAGCAATACACGATTCCGAAAGCGCTGTTAAAAGCAGATTTAGAAGTGAAATTTGTTGCTGATCAGGGATCAGCTATTGCGAATATATATGAGGTGAGGTTGGTGAAATAGTTGGTTGACGTCCTTTTTCCCCATGGTCTGTGTACCCACAAACCACAAGAGATAAAAGTGTCATTGCGAGGCACGAAGCAATCTTAAGGCGGTAGCTACGTTTTATTATTTACTGAAATGCACACCCATAGTTGTAGGATTGCTTCGTGCCTCGCAATGACGGATAATTGCCAAGCATGATGTATGCTGAAACAAGTTTAACATGACGCGCGAGGGGATTTATGTAAGTGGTCTGTGGAGACACAGACCACGGAGACCAATTACTTCGCTTTCTTAACGCCTTCAGAAGTCATTACCACACGTTTCATCGTTCCATCACTGTTATAATTCAGGTAATCGATACAAACCGAGCGCCTAAAGCTACCTCCATCGTTATTAATAGCGCCATTGTGATAAACGAAATATGATTTGCCTTTAAAATCGATAATCGATTGATGGTTCGTGTTAGAATTCCCGGCAATTTCATTTAAAATACCTTTATACTCCCAGGGGCCATTGATGTTTTTACTCATGGCGTATACAATTTTCTCCGGGAACTGTGAGGCATATGACAAATAGTACCATCCTTTGCGCTTGTGTACCCATGGTGCTTCTGTAAATTCGGGCAGATTAACCTTCTGGATTGGCCCGTCCAATTCGATCATGTTTTTTTTCAACTTGGCGTAATAACATTGTTGATTGCCCCAAAATAAATAAGCCTGACCATCATCATCAATAATTACGGTAGGGTCGATATCATCCCAACTGATTTTAACATCTGTGGTCATGTCATTCGTGATTAAAGCTTTTCCAATCGCATCTTTAAATGGGCCTCTTGGATTATCCGCCACTGCCACACCGATTGATTTTCCATGGATAGTACCATGGGTAATGGCTACATACCAATAAAATTTACCATCTCGTTCAATCACTTGCGAAGCCCAGGCATCATCTTTTGCCCAGGCAAAATCTTTTACATTAAGCGGCGATTTATGTTCTTTCCAGGTAACCATATCTGCTGACGAATAACACAACCACTCGTGCATTTCGTAGGTGTTTTTTGGTTTTGGTGCTACATCATGCCCGGTATACAGATAAACCGAATCGCCATAAACATAAGCAGCCGGATCGGCAGTGTATTTATCGGTAATAATTGGATTGCCTTTAGCTACGATGACTTTCTCTTGTGCTTTGATGGTGAAATGAACAATTGAAAGCATTAAAACTGATCCGTATATTTTAAAATTCTTCAACATATTATTGATTTAATAAGGTTTTTAATTCTTTTGCTTTAATGGTAAGGATGGTTCCGTGTCGTAACCCTTTTGGTAAAGAGATTTTGTCAGAAACATCAACCCAGTTTTTTAGATCTGTAGACTGGATTGCTCCATATTTATGATCGCGGTATTTATCGAAATACACCATCCAGTTATTACCGATTTTTAAGGTTGTTGGCCCTTCGGCCCAATAATTTCCCGTAATCGGATTTCCTGCCTTGCTGTAAGGGCCAATCAATTGATCGGCATAAGCCATTTTGATGTTCTTTTGAGCTGGTTCGCGGGTTTCGTCTTTTAAAAACATGATAAACTGTTTGCCTTCTTTTACGATAGTGGCATCGATTACGTTAAATCCCGGATCGTAAAGTAGTTTGGTTTCAGAATAGGTTTTGAAATCTTTAGTTGTGACGTAATACATTCTGTGGTTGTAGCCGCTTTCTTCAGTTGATGCTGTTTCATTAAACTTATCTTTAATGGTTGTAGCCCAATAAATCATATAGGTTTTGGTGCGACTATCGTAGGTGATTTCGGGTGCCCAGGTGTTCCTGGCTCCATCTTCTTTAACCATAACAGGCAAAAACTGTTGTTCGCTCCAGTTAACCAGGTCTTTCGAACTGGCATAGCCAATACCTTTATCTTTCCAGCTCACTGTCCAAACCATGTGAAATAAGCCATCAGCCCCACGTATAATGCAAGGGTCTCTCATCAGTTTATCTTTGCTTACAGTAGGAGTAAGGAATGATTGATCATTTTTAAGTGCTGTCCATTTGTAGGCATCGTTACTATAAGCCAGGTGCAAACCATCTTCGCCATTACCTTTAAAATAAGCAAAGAGATAAACCTCCTTTTTAGACTGTGCTTCAGCATTAAAAAATGCTGATAGCAACAACACGGAAAGGCATATTAGTTTTTTCATGATCTTTAATTTATTCTATAACGATTACAAATCCGCCAAAAGCTTTCATATTTATTTTTAGATCAGCGTTTGGCGTCATTTCCACTCGAGTAAACGAAAGTGGCTCGTCGCCATCGGTAATCAGACTTGCCTTTTTGCCTTTATATTCAGCCATATCGAAGGTAACTGTTTTTGTACCTGCTTCTCCATTTATCCCGGCGATGTACCATTTTGAGCCAGCTTTACGTGCCATCACTATAAATTTACCTGGATAACCATCAATCAGCTTTGTATCTTCCCAGCTTGATGGAAAGGTTTGTAGGAACGATTTAACATAACCTGGTACCGTAGCCATTCCATCGGGCGATTCGGCCAGGTGCTGAACCCCAGATTGGAAAATTACTGGCAGAGCCAATTCGAAGGCGTGGGTAGTTTTACGTTTAATATTTGGAATTTTAGACAGGTTCATTGGTGTAAAATCCATCGGATCGAAGATATTCCTGGTGAACGGAATGGTGGTGACGTGTAAAGGCTCTTCGTTGGCATTATTCTGATCAAAAGTGATGAATTCCATACCCTTGATCGATTCCATGGTCACTAAGTTCGGGTAGGTACGTTGCCATCCTCTTGGTAAAGTTGCCCCATGGCAGTTTACATTTAAACCGAATTTGGCCGCATCTTCGAAAAGTTCGAGGTAATAACGGATCATTGATTGGCCATCACCGCCAAAAAAATCGACCTTGATGCCTTTAATGCCCATTTTTTGCAATAAGGCAAATTCTTTTAAGCGGTTTTCATGAGTGGTTAGTTTATTCTTTGGCGTATATTTTACGGTGTTCCAATCGCCAGCAGAATTGTACCATAGCAGTAGACCAACATTTTTCGATTTAGCATAATCAGTTAATTGCTGCATTTTTTCATATCCGATTTTGGTATCCCAATCCACATCAATCAGGCAGTATTCCCATTTCATATCAGCCGCGAAATCGATGTATTTTTTCTGGATGTCGTAGATGATTGAATTGTCTTTTAACATGATCCAGCTCCAGGAAGCCTTCCCTAATTGAAACAGATGGGGATTAATATCTGCTTTAGCAGGAGCAGCTAAATCTGTACCTAAAGTAGATTCGGTTATTTTTTTAAGGCTTCCAACTGCAATTACGCGCCAAGGGGTGTACCATGGCAAGATAGATTCGGGATTTACATTTTGGTTGGTAAAAGCTTCTCGCGCATCAGGAAAACCGATTTGATAATTCCCTTCTGGAGAATTTTGCTTTAAGCGTGTAGCACAATAACTGCCATCCAAACCCACTTCAGTAACCAATAGCCAGGTGTCTTTGTAGTTGAAAAGCGCCGGATAAACCCAGCCTGCTTCGGTTGGCGCAGGCGTACCTACACTGATCTCTTTTTGATAATGTTCTTCGTAAGATGGATTGGTGCTTTCCCAACCGGTTTTGGCTACCGACATGGGTTGCATCCATGCTTTTGTACTTTCGAAGAAATGAAAAGCTGTTTTTTCTTCGGTGATTTTTTTAAGTTGCGTATCGGCATCAGGGAAATAATAACGGAAAGCTATACCATCATTCGAAACCTGAAAAATAATATCCATCTTTTTTGAAGATGCATTTTGCAGGTGTAGAACTCTTTTGTTAGCCAGGTATTGATTGTTTAACCTTTTACCATTTTTTAAGGTATAATTGTCTTTAACCAGTTCATTTTTAGAAACCGATAACATAGAAAGGTTTTTGGCGAAATCGGCATCTTCACGGATTATACCCAGTGCAGAATTTGCCAATACAGGCACATTTTTTCTGTTTATGGTATAAAAAATCTGTTTGTCTTTTAGAAAAACAGAAACACTCAGTTCTTTATCCGGGCTTTTTATCTCATAGCCGGTTTGTGCTTTAACTATTTGGGTAGCCGAAAGCAATAAGAGGATAATGCTTTTGATTTTGTATTTCATGAGTTTATTTTAATTCGAGAACAACAACTGATTGAGCAGGCAGTTCTACTTTAAGTGCATTGCCCAATTTTTTTGCACCGGTAAATTTTGCATTGTGCACTTTGTTCGAATCGCTAAACGTATTTACATCAGTAAGTTTAGTCGAAGTTAAAATCTGTCCCGTTACCGAGCTCCATTTCAAACCATCTAAAACCGTACTCAGCGCAATTTTTTTGTTCGGATCTAAATTGACCAATGAAATATGGATCGCACCACTTGCATCCTGCGAAGCAGAAACATTTAAAGCAGGGATTTTTTGATCGCCTACAGTATAATCAGGACTGGTAAAGGCAATCGGCAGATATTTGGCATCCTGGTGCACTTTATAAAGATCAAAAACGTGATAAGTAGGGGTTAGGATCATTTTATCCTTTTCGGTTAAAATTAAGGCCTGTAAAACATTAACCGTTTGTGCCAGATTTGCCATTTTAACACGATCGGAGTGGTTATTAAAGATGTTCAAAGTAGTACCAGCAATTAAAGCATCGCGTAAACTGTTCTGCTGATATAAGAAACCTGGGTTTGTTCCGGGTTCTACATCTGTCCAGATTCCCCATTCGTCAACCACTAAAGCCACTTTCTTTTTAGGATCATATTTATCCATTATCGCCGAGTGTTTAGTTACCAGTTCTTCCATTTTTAAACAGTTTTTCATGGTCGAAAAGTATTGTGCTTCATCAAATTTAGTTGCCGATCCTTTTGTGCCCCAGTTTCCTGTCGGGATGGTGTAATAGTGTAAAGTTAATCCCCACATCTGATTGCCGATGTTTTTCATACAGGTTTCTGTCCAATTGTAATCGCCTGAATTTGCGCCACTTGCAATCCTTTTTAGCGGAGCACCTGGATAGTTACGTGCGTAAGTGGCATACCTGCGGTATAAATCAGAATAATAAGCAGGTGTCATGTTACCTCCACAGCCCCAGCTCTCGTTACCCACACCCCAGAAAGTAACTTTCCATGGTTTTTCTCTTCCATTTTGGCTGCGGATGGCTGTCATCGGGCTTACACCATCAAAGTTCAGGTATTCTACCCATTTTGCCATTTCTTCCACAGTTCCGCTGCCCACGTTCCCGGCAATATAAGGCTCGCAATCGAGCATCTGGCAAAGGTCTAAAAATTCGTGTGTACCAAAGCTATTGTCTTCGGTTACGCCGCCCCAATTGGTATTTACCATTTTCGGACGTTGGTTTCTTGGTCCAATGCCATCTCTCCAGTGGTATTCGTCAGCAAAACAGCCGCCTGGCCAGCGCAGATTAGGGACTTTTATTTTCTTCAGGGCATCTACAATATCTAAACGGATTCTTCCTTTATTGGGAATAGTCGAATTTTCATCCACCCAAAAACCATCATAAATACATCGGCCTAAATGCTCCGAAAAATGACCGTAAATGTGCTTGCTTACAATTTGATCGGCGGCGGGTTTAATGGTTAACTGCGTTTCGTTTTGTGCCTGCGCAAAAATGGAGCAGCAGAGCATTGTGGCAGAGAAGAGAAGTTTTTTCATCATGATCTCGTTAAATCTATCGGTTAAATGGAATTTTGATAACATTAAAAGAATAAGGCTTTAAAGCGATGTTGAGCTTTTTACCTTTTAGGTTAATCGTGCTTTTTTGCGGACTAACCGCTTCAGGATTTTCGAAAGAGTTGAGTTGATTCAGGTTGCTGTTCGCTATTTCCTCATTGCTGGCCTTACTTTTTAATTTCATTTTTCCTTCCAGGTCGAAATCAATGTTTTGTGCCTGATCGGAATTGTTGGTAATTTTAATGATCAGTTCTTTTTTTACCTGATCGGTTACGGCAGAAGCGTAAAGGCCATCCTGACCGATAATGTTCTTCTCATCAAGCGTAATCGAAACTACATCGGTTCCTTTATTTGTAGAAAACTGTTTCTGAACATAATAATCAGGTGTGCCATATGATTTTAAATTATCTACCCAGATCATATCGGGTGCCCATTGCCATGCATCAATATGTGCAAAGAGTGGAGCATATGAGGCCATTTGTACTACATCGGCATTGCGCTCTAAACCTGTCATTAACGAAGCAGATGCCAGGGCACTTTGCCAATTGTTTTTGCTGCTTCCTGTTAGATTTTTATCGGCATGGACGGCATATTCCCCTACAAAAATCTTTGATCCATTTCTTGGGTAGTTATCGTAACGACCAGCATTTTTTAGAAACCAATCGGCAGGGCGGTAATAATGCTCATCGATAAAATCGGCATTGTTATTTCTTAAAGTGGTATTCAATAAATTAAAACGATCGCCTTCAGGGTCGGTTCCTGAACTGTTGATCAGTTTAAAATCGGGATATTTAGCTTTTATGGCTTTAGTGAAAATTGCTACTCTCTCCAGGTATTGTGGCCCCCAGTTTTCGTTTCCAACACCCATCATTTTTAAATTAAAAGGTTTTGGATGACCAAGATCTGCCCTCATTTTTCCCCATTTGGTTGTTACATCGCCATTGGCAAATTCGATCAGGTCTAAAGCATCCTGAACGTAAGGATCCAGTTCGTCAAGTGAGGCAACTTCTGCTGAGTTAAACTGACAGGCCATACCGCAATTTAATATCGGAAGTGCATCCGAACCGATATCTTCTGCCAGTTGGAAATATTCGAAAAAGCCCAAGCCAAAACTCTGGTAATAATCGGGTGCGGGGCGATGTGCAAATTCGGTATTCCAACGGTTCATAATTAGCTGCCTGTTTTCAATCGGGCCTATGGTTTTCTTCCATTGGTAACGGTTGGCCAGATCGGTTCCTTCTACAATACAGCCACCTGGAAAGCGGATAAACCCCGGTTTCATATCAGCCAGTAATTGTACCATATCTGCTCTTAATCCTTGTGGACGGCTTTTCCAGGTGTCGCCAGGGAACAACGAAATCATATCCAAATCGATATTTCCATTTCCCTGAAACAGAACAGAGAATTTTGCTTTAGGATCGGTTTCGGTAGCGGTAAAACTTGCCGATTGTTTTTTCCAGTCGCTACCCGTTTGGTCAGGCGTTAAACTTCCTTGTCCGATGATTTTATTGTTCGCATCTTTTAATAATAGCACGAGTTTAATGCCTGGCTTCGATTGACGGTACATCATCGAAAAATCGTAGCGAAGGCCTTTTTTTACACCGATGCCTTTAAAACCCTCGTTTAGGAGTTCGAAATCGTCGGTTTGTTTTTTTACCTGTAAAT
Source organism: Pedobacter psychrodurus (assembly GCF_004331735.1). Classification (GTDB taxonomy): domain Bacteria; phylum Bacteroidota; class Bacteroidia; order Sphingobacteriales; family Sphingobacteriaceae; genus Pedobacter; species Pedobacter psychrodurus. The sequence continues at coordinate 21,120 of NZ_SJSO01000018.1, read as the reverse complement.
ATCGGGGGTTTGCGGTGTTTACTTCCTTACGGTTTACCACCAATATTTCACCTTCCTGTGGTCTTTTCCGCTGTATGGTCCAGCCCATTAGCGGTTTTGCAAACTCAAATGAACGGTTTTTGATCAGTTCGGCATAAATACCACCATCAGCACCAAAGTTAATATCCTCAAAAAAAACACCCCACATATTCGGCTGCACCTTGGCAATAGATTGGTCGGTTTTAACTTTGATCACTTTTGCAGTTTGTGCCTGCACATCTGAGATATCTGCAATTCCAATTACAGCATAGGCTATGCATGCCGAAAACACACTTTTTACAGGGTAATTTAATTTCATACGGTTTAATATTTGGAAGATCTAATGGTAAAAGTAAAATATTTAAAATAATAAACGTTATTTGAACAGTTATTTTTTTATTCATCAATGTTTTTTTCATAAATTCTACAATCTTAGCATTAGGAAAAACGATGCAAGCATCTCAAATATCGATTGAGGTAGTAAAAGGGTTTAGTAAAGTAACTTTTTACTTGATGTTTAAAATTTATTTTGTCGAAACCTTTAAAACCTTTCTTGTAACATATTGTCATCGTTAAAAAGCAGGATACTACAGGATGCGCCTTAAAAATATACTATTTACATTCGACATGAATCATTTAATGGCCGCTACCCGGCAGCTGTTAAGATCCACTAACCAATAACACATGATGAGCCTTCGTTTCTCCAATATTCTGGTATTGACTATGTTTTTTTGTAGGGCTTTTGTATGCAAAATAACTGGTTCACATGATTGACAAAAGAATTATGAATCTCAAAAAATACATTTGGCTTAGCCTCTTAAGTGCAGTAACACTTTGTAGTTCGGCGCAACAAAAAGCCACAGATAAACAATCGGTTAAGCTCTTTTTTGAGAAATCATACCTACAGGTAGACCGCAGTTATTACAGCACTGGCGAGGATGTTTGGTTTAGCGCCTATTTGGTAAATGGAAAAAGCAGTAGTCTAACATCCACCAGCAATAATCTATATGTTGAGCTGATTTCACCAAAATCGGAAGTTTTGGAAAGGAAAATGATCAGGTTGGATGGCGGACTGGGAAAGGGTGATTTTAAGCTGAAAGATTCTATTCCTTCTGGTTGGTACGCCATTAGGGCTTATACCAATTGGATGCGGAATTTTGGCGAGGATTTTGTTTTTCAAAAACGAATCCACATTAGCAATAATATTATCGAAAACGCTTCTTATTTTACCCGAAATCCGGTTAAGAAAACCGATGTTTCCAATTCGAAAAAATCGATTGCCTTTTTCCCTGAGGGCGGTTCGTTGGTTGAAGGATTAACCAGTATTGTAGCCTTTAAAACCAATGATGACATTGGAAATGGGGTTAAAGCCATAGGAAGTGTAATCTCTTCAAAAGGAGATACCGTAACTACTTTTCAAAGTACCGATGCGGGGATGGGCATTTTTGCTTTTACGCCCAAAGCGGATGAGAAATATAAGGTTGAGGGATTTTATGGCAAAGAAAAATTTTCGTCAGAAATGCCTATAAGCCTTAAAAAAGGCCTCTCCTTACATGTTACTACCGATTCTTTAAATATTAAAGCAAACATTAGTGCCAACGAATTAATGTTCAGTGAGTTGAAGGATAGGTCCATTTCAGTTGTAGTTAAACATGCAGGCGATAATATTTATTCCGGATCGATCAAATTAAGTAAAGCTACGGTATCGGTATCTATCCCAATAAAAGGTTTTCCGAACGGTATTGCAAGCATAACCCTGCTAGATGATCAGAACAGGCCAAATTGTGAACGGCTAATTTTTATACAGGACGAAAATAAAGTCAATTTCTCGATAAGCCCAAGCAAAGCAGCTTATAAACCAAGAGAGAAAGTGGTTATCAAGGTAAAAGCAACCAATTTTCTTGGTCAGCCGGCTAAAACGTCATTTTCTTTAGCTGCGGTTGATGGCCTTATTCCGGATGATGAAAGTGATATCGTGTCGTATTTGACGCTACAATCGGAAGTAAAAGGAGATATTAAAAACGCAGCACAATATTTTGATGCTAAAAACCCATCTCGTTTAAAACAACTAGACTTATTGTTGCTTACCCAGGGCTGGAGAGATTATATCTGGAGAAAACTGGCCGATTCGGCAATTAAAATAAGCTATTTGCCAGAGCCTGGCATCACGATAAAAGGATTAGTAAGAGAGAAACTGGCCGATAAACCCATTCCGAATATGAATATCACCCTGTTCGGCACCAATTTTACAGGTGATAAAATTTTTACTACTAAAACTGATCAGAATGGACATTATTTCTTGGATGGGCTCAGTTGGTATGGCAATCAAGCAGTTAAAATTTCATCAAAAGATGATAAAGGTAAAAAAGGTGGTTGGCTACAGATTGATACACTGATTAAACCTTTAAATTTAGCGCCATTAAAAACAATCTCATCTGGAATTTCTAACACCTTGAACGTAGAAATTGGAAAACGCATGGATTATAACCGGACTTATAAGTTTGGCGATTCGATCAGCCTTAACGATATTGAAATTAAGGCCGCTCAGAATAACAAGGTGGTTTTGTTTCAGGATATACTTACCTCATTTGGTTATCCAGAGGAAGTTTTCAACATTACAGCAGCCGATTATTCTTATAAAGGATTGGAGCATTTTCTGTTAACCAAGGCTAAAGGAAGTTATCCGGCAGAAGAAAATGATAGTCTGGGCAGTGAAGGGGTCACTTTTATTGCCAATGGAAAAAAAGTTAGGCCGGTTATTAGAGTAAACAACAGGGAAGAACTCTTTACCGAGCGCTTAGATTACTATAGTTTAACCATGGATCAGATTAATCAGGTTAAAATTCAGCATTTGTTAAACAGTACCGGAAAAGATGTATACCTGATCAGTCTTAATTTAAAGGATGAGGCTTTGCGCGGACCAAATTTAGACTTGTTGAACCTCAATTTAAACGGTTATTATGCCGCAAGAACTTTTTATTCTCCAAATTACAGCAGTCCGGCAACACCAAATAAAGATTTACGTACCACTGTTTTCTGGACACCATCTGTAAAAACCAACGAAAATGGCGAAGCAACCATTACTTATTTTAATGGTGATAACAAAACAGATATTTTGATCAAAGCCGATGGAATTACCGATAAAGGAGTGGCAGTATCGGCCAAAACAGCCTATAAAGTTCAATAACCAGTTACATCATTCATGAACCCAACCTATTTTTTAATTAGAATTATAAGCCGTTATGTTTAAAACCATTATAGCATCGTGCTTCATCATTAGCTTATTCTGCGCTACTCAGCTTTTCGCTCAACGCGAAATGGAAACACTTGGCAGAGGTGTTGTTGCAGTACACATGCCAGGCGATAGTGTTTTTGTGAGCTGGCGGGTTTTAGGCACTGATCCTGATAATATTTCTTTCAATCTCTACAGGAGAACAAACCATTCAGATCCTGTAAAATTGAATCAAAATCCAATAACCGGAGCAACAATTTTTACGGATAAAAAGATAGATTTTACTGTTGAAAACCAATGGTTTGTAAAACCGGTTATCAATGGGAAAGAAAAAACCGAAAGTGTTGCTTTCATATTGCATCAAAATACGGAGGCAAAACCTTATTTATCTATTCCCTTAAAAACACTGTCAGGTTATACCCCAAATGATATTTCAGTCGGGGATTTAGATGGCGACGGGGAATATGAAATTGTTTTGCACCAGGTGGGCATAGGAAAAGATAACTCGCAGGCGGGTATCACAACAGATCCCTTATTAGAGGCTTATAAATTAGATGGTACATTTTTATGGCGCATTAACTTAGGAAAGAATATCCGTGAGGGCGCGCATTATACCCAATTTATGGTTTACGATTTAGATGGAGACGGCAGGGCAGAGGTTGCCTGTAAAACAGCTGATGGCACAATGGACGGAACAGGTAAGTTTATAGGCGATACCACTAAAGATTGGCGGAACAAAAATGGATATATTTTAGCAGGCCCGGAGTTTTTAACTGTTTTTGATGGCTTAACCGGAGCAGAAATTACCACCACGCAGTTTAATCCCCCACGTGTGCCAAATCTGGAACCCTCAACGGAAGAATTAAAGAAAATCTGGGGTGATGGATATGGAAACAGAATGGACCGTTTTTTGGCTGCAATAGCTTATCTTGATGGAAAACATCCCAGTTTAATTATGACCAGAGGCTACTATACCCGAACTTTCATTACTGCTTGGGATTTTAAAGGTAAAAACCTGCACAAGAGGTGGGTTTTTGACAGTGTTGAACCCGAAAATAAAGGTTATAGCGGACAGGGAAATCATAATTTAAGCATTACAGATGTAGACAACGATGGCAAAGATGAAATTATTTTTGGCGCCATGACCATTGATGATAATGGGAAAGGTTTGTACACTACCCGGTTAGGGCACGGAGATGCATTACATGTTGGCGATCTGGATCCAGACAGGCCAGGATTGGAGGTTTTTGATATTCAGGAAAAATTTTCTGATGCTGGGGCGAGCTTTAGAGATGCCAAAACCGGAGAAATATTATGGAAAAAAGCATCAGTAAAGGCTGGTGAAGATGGCGAAGGTCCTGGTAGGGGGCTGGCTTTAAATATCGATCCAAGGTATAGAGGTTCAGAATGTTGGGTTGCAGGTGCAGGTATAACCGGAATGTTTGATGCCAAGGGAAATAAAATTTCGTCAATCACCCCGAGTGTTAACTTCGGTGTTTTTTGGGATGGGGATTGCCAGAGTGAAATTTTAAATGCTACGACTATCGATAAATGGGATTACGAAAACGCTAAAAACATTAGGTTGCTAAATGTAAGGATGTATAACTGTTTATCAAACAATGGAACTAAATCAACCCCAGCTTTATCGGCTGATATTTTAGGCGATTGGCGTGAAGAAGTGATTTACCGCACTGCTGATGCCAGCGAATTGAGGATATTTACCACTACAATTCCAACAACTCACCGTTTTTATACCTTTATGCACGATCCCCAATACCGTTTGAGTATTGCCTGGCAAAATGTGGGCTATAACCAGCCACCTCACACCAGTTTTTATATGGGCGACGATATGAATAAACCAGCAAAGCCAAATATTAAACTAATTGAGTACCATAAATAAATTTTAACCAAGCAAGAATGAAAAAATATAGCTTTATCCTGGCGGGAATGATCATCATCATTTCTTTTTTTGCCTTTATCGCTCAGCATAAACCCGCACTGCATACCATTGGCGATTCTACCGTTCGCAATTCGAACAAAGAAACCTGGGGCTGGGGAACGCCTATTGCTTCGCTGTTTGATACCACAAAAATCCATGTAGAAAATAATGCAATGGCCGGAAGAAGCACCAGAACTTTCTTGTCGGAAGGCAGGTGGGACAAGGTTTTGGAAACATTAAAACCTGGCGATTTCGTTACGATGCAGTTCGGGCATAATGACGGAAGTGCGCCTGATACCACAAAAGCCGGTAGAAGAGGTGTGCTAAGAGGAACTGGTGAAGAAACCAAAGTATTAACCTGGCCAGATGGAAAAGTAGAAACTGTACATACTTACGGTTGGTATATTCGCAAATTTGTGCGCGAAACCAAAGCAAAGGGTGCTATACCTATTGTATTGTCGATGATCCCAAGGAACGTTTTTAAAGATGGTAAAGTGGCACGTGCCAATAACGATTTTGGAAAATGGGCCGCTGAAGTTGCAAAAGAAGAAAATGCCTATTTCGTCGACCTGAATAAAATTACAGCGGATAAATATGATGCGCTCGGTCCTGATAAAGTAAAACTCTATTTCCCTGGCGACCATACCCATACCAATTTGGAAGGTGCAAAAGTTAACGCCGCATCTGTTGTAGAAGGGATTAAAGAATTGAAAGATTGTAAACTGAAAAAGTACTTGCTTTAGGGAGCGGAAAGACTAAAGCTGAAAGACCAAAGGCAATATAAATCTGTGTAATCCAACAATCGGTGTAATCGTTATAATATGAAATCAACTAAATATCTACCCCTCATTCTCTTAACCACATTCATTATATTTTCTTCCTGCATCATCTTGAAACAGCAGACGAAACCAACTTTATTCCTCATTGGCGATTCGACCGTTAAAAATGGAAAAGGCAAAGGCGATGGCGCTTTATGGGGCTGGGGAAGTTTTATCGAAGATTTATTCAACAGCGAAAAAATCAATGTCGAAAATAATGCACTTGGCGGTACCAGCAGTCGTACTTTTCAAACCAACGGTTTGTGGGATGCTGTTTTGGCAAAAATAAAAAAAGGCGATTTTGTGATGATGCAATTTGGTCATAACGATAGCAGCCCGTTAGATGACACCGCCCGTGCCCGTGGTACCATAAAAGGTATCGGAACGGAAAGTAAAGAAATTTACAACCCGATTAAGAAAAAACAGGAAGTGGTTTATACTTATGGCTGGTACCTGCGCAAATTCATCAGCGATATTAAAGCCAAAGGCGCAACAGCGATTGTGTGTTCACCGATTCCACGCAATCCGGTTAAAGATGGTGCGGTAGTTTTAACCAACGATAGTTATGCGGGTTGGGCCGAAGAGGTGGCGAAAGCCGAAAAAATCGATTTTATTCCATTGAACCAAATCATTAAAGATAAATATGCCGCTTTAGGCGCAGCTGAGGTTAAAACTTTTTTTACCGAGAAAGACCACACCCATACCAACGAAGCAGGAGCGAAGTTAAATACAGCTGCGGTTGTAGAATGCCTGAAGAAATTAAAAAACAATAAACTGAATAGCTACCTAAAATAAACCATCGAGCAGGATACTACAGGATGCTTTCCTGCTGATATTGTCTTATTTTAACAGCCTAACCAAATACAAACGGTGATAAACCGTTCAATTTTATGCAGATACAGGTTAACCGAGTTTTCAAAGTGCTGATAGGCATTGCTTTTATATTTTTAAGCATTACGCAAACACATGCCCAAAACATTTCGCTTGCAGGCAAATGGCGTTTCAAAATGGATGCTAAAGATGAAGGCATAAAAGGAAAATGGTATTCAACCGTTCTTCCCGAATTCGTTAAGCTTCCCGGATCGATGGCCGAAAACTTAAAAGGTGATGATATAACCCTTAAAACGAAATGGACTGGAAGCATTTATGATAGCTCGTACTTTTACCACCCCCGTTTAGAAAAATACCGTAAACCCGATAACTTAAAAATACCTTTCTGGTTAACCCCTGCCAAACATTATACAGGTGCGGCATGGTATCAGAAAGATATCGAAATACCTGCCAATTGGAAAGGGAAAAGACTAGTTTTATCCTTAGAATACCCACATTCAGAAACAAGGGTTTGGATAGACGATATCGAAATAGGAACCCAATTTACCTTTGTTGTCGCTCAAAACTTTGAACTCCCACCAAATTTAAAAGCAGGAAAACATACCATTACTTTATTGATTGATAACCGCATTAAGGCGATAAATGTAGGGCAGGATTCACATAGTTTAACCGATCACACTCAAGGAAACTGGAACGGTGTGGTAGGTAAAATGGAACTGGTGGCCGGTTCGCCTGTGTATTTTGAAGATATTCAGGTTTATCCCGATTTAAAAAATAAATCTGCGAAGGTTAAAATCCAGCTTAAAGCCAATGCTAGCCAATTCTCTACTGGGAAAATTACGCTTGCTGCTACAACTTTTAATACCAAAAATGTACTCCAGGTTAAGCCTGTAACAGCAGCTTACCAAATTACAAATGGTGTAGGGAGTTTAGAAATCAATTTACCCATGGGCGATAAAATTGCCACCTGGGATGAGTTCGATCCCGCATTATATCATTTAACAGCCACGCTAATTTCGAAAGATGGCAAAAAAGACGAGAAAAAGGTACAGTTCGGTATGCGTGAATTTAAAGCTGTAGGCAGAACTTTTGAAATTAACGGCCGCCCGGTTTTTTTACGCGGTACGGTTAACAATTGCGAATTTCCGTTAACAGGTTATCCATCAATGGATGTTGCTGCTTGGGTACGTATTTTTAAAATTTCGAAAGCGCATGGGTTAAACCACATGCGTTTTCATTCGTTTTGTCCGCCAGAAGCTGCTTTTATTGCAGCAGATCAAATCGGCTTTTATCTTCAACCAGAAGGACCAAGCTGGGCCAATCATGGTTCATCTATTGGTGATGGGAAACCAATCGACCAGTTTATTTACGATGAAACCAACCGAATGACCAAAAACTATGGCAATTATGCATCCTTTTGTATGATGGCCTATGGAAATGAACCACGTGGTAAGCAGGTAGAATACCTTACTAAATTTAATAATTACTGGAAAGCCAAAGATTCGAGACGATTGTACACTGGTGCATCAGTTGGCGGTAGCTGGCCGGTTATCCCCAACAACGAATTTATGGTACGCGCAGGTGCCAGAGGATTAGATTGGAGCAGAAAGCCAGAAAGTATTTCTACTTACGCCAAACAGATCGAACAGTTTACCGTGCCCTTTGTAGCACACGAAATGGGGCAGTATTGTGCCTTTCCTAATTTCGATGAAATAAAAAAATACACTGGTGTTTATCGCGCAAAAAACTTTGAGATGTTTCAGGAAGATCTTAAAGACCACGATATGGCAGATCAGGGACACGATTTTTTAATGGCTTCGGGTAAATTGCAGGCCCTTTGTTATAAAAATGAAATAGAAAAAGCATTGCGAACGCCCAATTACAATGGTTATCAGTTATTGTCGCTAAATGATTATCCAGGCCAGGGAACAGCACTTGTTGGTGTTTTAGATGCCTTCTGGGATGAAAAAGGTTATATCACCGCTAAAGAATTCAAACGTTTTTCTAACAGCACGGTGCCTTTGCTAAAAGTTTCGAAGTTTGTTTTTACCAATAATGAGACTTTAGAAGCTGCTGTAGAAGTGGCGCATTTCGGAAAAGCGCCAATTGAAAATGCAAAACTCTCGTGGACACTCAAAAATGAAAGCGGCACAAATGTAGCCAAAGGCAATTTCAGTCCTAAAAACTTGCCTGTTACCAATTGTATTGCCATTGGAGAAATTAAATTCCCCCTAAATAGTATTACAAAAGCAACTAAACTGAAATTGGAGGTTACGATTGATGGAACTGAATTTGCCAACGATTGGAGTTTCTGGGTTTATCCTGCCCAACTGCCACAAGTTAAAAGCAATGTGTATTACTGCACCAGTTTAGATGACAAAGCCCAGTCTGTTTTGGCTGAGGGAGGCAATGTTTTTCTCAATGCATCAGGCAAAGTAGTAAAAGGGAAAGAAGTAGTGCAAACCTTTCTCCCTGTTTTTTGGAATACATCGTGGTTTAAAATGCGCCCGCCACATACCCTGGGTATTTTGTGCGACCCGAAACATGCCGCTTTTAATAGTTTTCCAACCGATTATCACAGCGATATGCAATGGTGGGAAATCGTAAACAAATCGCAGGTAATGAACCTCGAAGACTTTCCTTCAGGATTTAAACCAATTGTTCAGCCAATCGATACCTGGTTTTTGAACCGTCGTTTGGCACTGGTTTTCGAAGCAAAAGTAGGCAAGGGGAAATTAGTGGTTTCGAGTGCCAATCTCTCGCCTGATTTAAAAGATGCTCCTGCTGCACAACAGCTTTATTACAGTTTACAGCAATACATGATATCTGCCCAGTTTAATCCAAAATATGAAGTGGCTTTTAATACCGTGAAAGATATCTTCGAAAGTCCGTCGAAAATTCAGTTCGATACTTTTACGAAAGATAGTCCGGATGAGTTAAAACCAAAACCTAAATCCAATTAATCGATAAGCGAAATACCACCATGAAGAAATTTATATTCAGCTCCGCTATACTGTTAAGCATATCTGTCCAACTACTTTTGGCACAGAAAATTCCTAAGAAAAAGGAGGTTTTAAAAGTATTAAAATCAACAAATGCTTATTTTATGAATAAGTGGCCTGATGCCGGAAAGTCGATCATAACCAACAGGGAGCGGCCAAGCAACATCTGGACAAGGGCTGTGTACTACGAAGGATTAATGAATCTTTATAAAATTAACCCTAAAAAAGAATATTACGATTATGCCGTTCAATGGGGCGAAAAACATAACTGGGGCTTAAGAAATGGTATTACTACAAAAAATGCCGACGATCAAGCTTGCGGACAGACTTATATCGATCTTTATCTGATTGATAAACAACCCGAACGCATTAAAGACATTAAAGCTTCGATCGATCTGGTCATAAAATCGGGCAAGGTAAACGATTGGACATGGATTGATGCGATACAAATGGGTATGCCTGTTTTTGCCAAACTTGGTAAATTATATAACGACACAACCTACTACAATTACATGTACAAAATGTATATGCATTCTAAAAATATCGAGGGTGGTGGCTTGTATAACGCCAAAGATGGCCTTTGGTGGCGCGATAAAGATTTTGTACCGCCTTACAAAGAACCAAACGGAGAAGATTGTTATTGGTCAAGAGGAAATGGATGGGTGGTTGCTGCATTAGTACGTGTTTTAGAAATTATTCCTGAAAATGAAGCCCACCGCGGTGAATATTTAAAAACCTATCACGAAATGATCAAAGCCCTGGTGCCTATTCAGCGTGCAGATGGTTTCTGGAACGTAAGTTTAAATGATGCTACACATTTTGGTGGTAAAGAAACATCAGGGACTGCATTGTTTGTTTACGGCATGGCTTGGGGTGTAAATCAAGGTATTTTAGATAAAGCCACTTACCTGCCTATCATTACGAAAGCCTGGAACGCCATGACCAAAGACGCTGTTCAAAAAAATAGTTTTATCGGTTTTATGCAGGGAACAGGCAAGGAACCAAAAGACGGGCAGCCCGTTAGTTATACCAGTGTGCCTGATTTTGAAGATTATGGTTTGGGTTGTTTCCTATTAGCCGGAACTGAAGTTTACAAACTTAAAAAGTAATAAAAATGAATTTCAGAAACCTAGCAGGCTTATCGGTATTGATGTTGTTGTTCTTACTGCCCAAACAAAATATGGCACAAAGGGCAGGCATTGCTGTTTCTGAAATTAACAGTGTTTCATCTTTTCCCATTGTGGAAGGAGGAAAGGCATCTTCGATTTATATCGATGAAAAAGATGCCGAAGTAGTTGGAATCGCTGCCGAAGCGTTTAAAGATGACATTCAATTATTAACGGGAACAACTGCAAAGGTTTTGAAAAGCAATCCTGCTTTAAGTACTTATCCCATTATTATTGGTACGATGGGGCAGTCGTTATATATCGATCAGTTAATCAAAGCAGGGAAAATTAATCGTGCTAGTTTATCCCGTAAATGGGAAACATTTTCGGTTTCAGTGATCGAAAATCCTTTGAAAGGGATAAAAAGGGCTTTAGTAATTGCTGGTAGCGACAGGAGAGGAACAGCTTATGGTGTTTTTCAATTGTCGCGGATGCTCGGCGTATCTCCGCTTTGTTGGTGGGCTGATGTGAAACCTGCGCTAAAAAAATCGTTATACATTAAAGCCGCTAAGCCTTTGGTGGAGTCGCCATCGGTTAAATACCGCGGTATTTTTATCAATGATGAAGATTGGGGTATCCAACCCTGGGCTGCTAAAATGATGGATACCGATGTGAAAGATATCGGCCCAAAAACCTATACCAAAATATTCGAGCTGCTGTTGCGCTTAAAAGCCAATTACATCTGGCCAGGCATGCATCCTTCAACCAAAGCATTTTATTATTATGCCAATAACCCCGTAATGGCTGATAAATATGCCATTGTATTAGGTTCAAGCCATTGTGAACCGATGTTAAGGAATAATGTTTTCGAATGGGCTGAGAATTTCGAACACGAATACGGCAAGAAGCCTGGAGAGTGGCGCTACGACCTGAATAAAAATGAAATTGCAAACTACTGGACCGACCGTGTAAAACAAGCCAAAAATTACGAATCGGTTTATACTGTTGGTATGCGTGGCATTCACGATGGCAGCATGCCCGGACCGAAAAATAAAAATGAAAAAGTAAAACTATTGGGCGAGGTAATTACCGATCAGCGTACCATTCTCAGCAAGAATATTACTAAACCGGTAAGCTCCATTCCACAGATTTTTTGCCCTTACAAAGAAGTATTATCTTTATACCAGGCTGGTTTAAAATTGCCTGATGATGTTACGATTGTTTGGGCCGACGATAACCATGGTTATATCCGTCAGCTTTCAAACCCTGAAGAGCAAAAACGCTCTGGCGGAAGTGGGGTATATTACCACATTTCTTACTGGGGTGCCCCACAAGATTACCTTTGGCTTTCGTCTATTTCTCCATCATTAATTTCTTACGAGTTAACCAAAGCATACCAATATAAAGCAGATAGACTTTGGGTCATAAATGTTGGTGATATTAAACCCGCTGAAATGGAAACGCAGTTTGCGATGGATCTCGCCTGGAATGTAAACCAATGGAAACCAGAAAATGCTGATAAATATGCCGAAAGCTGGGCTGCTGAGACTTTCGGTGCCGAATTTGCAAAACCTATTGCCGAAATAAAAGCTGTTTATTATCGTTTGGCGCAGGCTGCTAAACCCGAGCACATGGCCAGTGTTAATTTCGCCGATGAGCAGGCAGAAGAACGGTTGGCTGCTTATGAAAAGATTTATAATCAGGCTAAAAAATTAAATGATCAGATTCCTGCACGCTTAAAAGATGCTTATTTTGAATTAATTTTATATCCGGTTGAAGGCGCCATGCTGATGAACCAAAAGATTTTATATGCAAAGAAAAGTTTGACGTTAGCTGCAAATGGAGATGAATCAGCCTTAAGCTATTCAAAAAAATCGAAAGCTAGCTTTGATCGGATTCAGTTGATTACCAAAAAATACAATGAAGAAATTGCAGGTGGCAAGTGGAATGGAATGATGAGCTGGAAACCACGCGATTTGGCGGTGTTTAAAATGCCAAAAGTGGCTGATTCTATAGTCTCAAAGCTATCAGGTGCGGTAGAGAAAACTGAAAATAAAACCATTGTTCAAGCCGCAAAATATGCGGAGAAATCAGTTCCAAAAGGAGTAACACTACAAACCTTAAAAGGACTGGGTTTAGGTGGTGATGGTATTTCTGTTTATCCCTTTACTTTTAAACCTATTAGCGAAAATGACTTGCAAAATGCTGCTTTTGCCATTTACAATGTTGATTTTAATACGCCAGGCGAACACCAGATCGAAGTGAAATGTTTACCTACCCAGGGTGTTAATAATGGCATTAAAGTTCGGTATGCTATTTCGGTAAATAACGACAAGCCACAGATCATAAACATTTCTCCAGCCTCAGAAAATAACATCTGGAAACAGAATGTACTACAAGGTTACGCTTCAGGTTTAACCAAACACAAGATTAATAAAACAGGCAAGTCGACTGTTAAAATCTATCTGCTCGATCCGGGTTTGGTGATTAACCAGTTGGAAATACAATAAATATGATGAAGAAACTTTTAGCTTTTGCGCTATCCTTAATTTTTATGCTTGCAGTCGCCAAGGCACAAAGCATTGGCGATTATAAAACTGGTTTTAAGAAAACGGGCAACATCATTTCCTTTTCAACCACAAGGGGAGAAGTGAAATTCGAATTCTGTACACCAGAAATCTTCAGGATCAGAACCAGTTGGAACGGTAAATTCGAAGCCAATGAAAACCTGATGGTGATTAATTACAACTGGGCCAATGTAGCCGTTAAAGTTTCGGATAAAAAAGATCATTTCTTACTTACTACCTCAAAATTGGTGGTTAAATTATACAAAGCCCCGTTCAGGCTTGATGTTTTTGATGCCAAAGGCAAATTTTTGAGCGGTGAAGTAAACGGAGCGGTAAGCAAAGAAAACACTCAGGTTGGGGTTACCAAAAAACTGCAGGCCGATGAACATTTCTTTGGCTTTGGCGAACGAATGGACTTTATGGACCGCCGCTTTAAAAAAGTAACCTTAAATGTGGGCCGTGGTAAAGGTTTGCCACATGCCATCGGTGCTTACAATATACTGGAAGCCAATTATTGTCCGGTTCCGTTTTTTATGAGTACAAAGGGTTACGGTATTTTCTTGCATAATTCTTTTGCTACCGAATGGGATATGGGCGCTTCTAAAAAAGATCAGTATAGTTTTAAGGCAGCAGATGGTGAATTGGATTATTATTTCATGTACGGACCGACTTTCCCGGCTATTTTAGATCATTATACCAGTATCACAGGCAAATCGCCAATGTTACCGCAATTTGCTTTAGGACTACATGCAGGTACGTATAGCGGTGGTACATGGGGCCATGAGGCACAAACTTCCGATCATTATGTGGTTGAACTGGCAAAAGAATACAGATCATTAGGTATTCCGGTTGATCTGCTTTGGTTAGACTCAACCTGGCGCTTATTTGGCGAAAATGGAGGTAAAGGCGCAACTTCTTTCGAATGGAGGGAAACCTTTAAAGATCCGAAATCGATGTTCGATAGCATTTATGCCATGAATTATAAAATGGTGGGGCTTCACCTCCGCCCACGGTTCGATAATGCCAAAAAATTAAACTTATTGGATCAGGCGAGAGCGCAGGGTTACACCTATCCCGAAAATGGTAAACCCGGCGAATTTGTAAACTTTTTCGATGAAAAGGCAACGCAATGGTGGTGGGATAACGGGGTAATGCGGGTAGCAAAATTGGGCGCTAAATTTCTGAAAACAGATGAAGGCAGTGCGTTTGGATCTTTAGCCAACGAAAGTGAGAAGGTTGGTCCAACAGGAAAAGATGCAGAACGTTTACACAATCTTTTCTCAATAGCTTATGCCAAAGCGCCATTTTTAGAGTTCGAAAAATTTAACGGTTTTAGAGGATTAAATCAAACCAGAGAAGGTTATTCAGGCATCCAACGGTATCCTTATATTTTTGCCGGCGACTGGCCTAGCGAGTGGCAATATTTCGCACCTGTAATTAAAGCTGGTTTAAATGTTGGTCTTTCAGGCGTAGGTTCCTGGGCACATTGTATGGGCGGTTTTGAACATCAGGCCGATCCGGAGCTGTATATCCGCTGGGTGCAGTTTGGGATGTTCAGTCCGATTGCACTTGTTTTTGGCATGGATCATCCAGGTTATAAAGAACCCTGGAGATATGGTGAAGATGCTTTGCGTAATTTCAAAAAATACGATTTGCTGCGGTACCGTCTATTTCCTTATCTGTACACGAGCATGCATCAGCAATACGAAAAAGGTTTACCCATGATGAGGGCTTTGGTGCTTAACCATCAGGATGATGAAAACGTATACGAAATAGGCGATCAGTATATGTTTGGCGATAATTTAATGGTTGCCCCTGTAACCACTAAAGGCGCCATTACCCGCTCGGTTTATTTGCCTGAGGGTACTTGGTTTAACTATTGGACAAGCGAAAAATACGAAGGTAAAAGTTATCACCATGTTGTGGCGCCATTAGATACCATTCCTTTGTTTGTTAAAGCAGGCAGCATCATTCCAATGCAACCAGAAATGGCCTACAGTGGCGAAAAACCTGTTGATGTGATTACGTTGGATGTTTTTCCTTATGGAGAATCTAAATATGAAATGTATGAAGACGATAATTTAAGCGCTGCCTACAAAACAGGAAATTTTGCTTTAACGAAGATCACTTCTTCATTAACTGAATCGAATTTAACCCTTAAGGTGGCTAAACCAACAGGAAGTTTTAAACCCAGTAATCATAAATACCTGGCCAAAATACATTGGACGGGGAAAGCGGGTCCTAATGGCGTTTTAGAGAATAACCTTAAATTGAAAGCTTTAAAAACGCCTGATCGTTTGGATAAAACAGAGGGCTGGTTTTACGATGCAAAGAGTAAAATACTCTGGGTTAAATCAGCCGGAGATAACAGTGCTGATTTGAATTTTACGATAAATTAACTGCCTCGGTCTGTGTCTTAACATACTGAAAATGAGAAATTTCAGTTTTTTGACAGGGAATAATAACTAGTGGTTCGTGTGGACACGAACCACGGTGGATGCATCAGGCGCCTTCGTCATTCCCAACCCGATAGCTATTGGGTTAATTGGGAATCGTACTGCCCTAGTGGGGTTTGTAGGTTGCATTAAGATTCCCGCCTACGCGGGAATGACGAACGCTCAAATTCCTCGGTCTGTGTCCTCACAGACCGAAACTGAATGGCTTAATTAAGAAATGGTCCGTAAGGACACGAACCATGGCGAGCCAATAAATAATATAGGTTTAACTAGATTAAAACCATTAAAAATAAAATTGAAAACATGAAAAGTGCATTTAAGATGAAACTTAAACCCGGTTTTGAAACAGAATACAAAAAGCGCCATGATGAGATCTGGCCAGAGTTATCAACTTTGTTAAAGGAAAATGGAATCAGTGATTATTCTATCTTTTTAGATGAAGAAACCAATACGCTTTTTGCTGTGCAACAACAAAATGGAAGCTCCTCGCAAGATTTGGGCAGTACCCAGATTGTGCAAAAATGGTGGGCGTATATGGCCGATATTATGGAAACCAATGCCGATAATTCTCCAAAAACATTCCCTTTAGAAATGGTATTCCATTTAGATTAAAAATATGCAATTACAACGATTCTGTTCTGTTCTGTTGCTTAGTACACTAACTTTTAGTTTGGCCAAAGCGCAAAAGCCTGTAAAAAATACCGGTAGCTGGCCTGTTATCGAAAAGCAGATGAAACCCTGGACCCGCTGGTGGTGGATGGGAAATGCTGTAGACGAACAGAATTTGAACCTTGTTTTAAAGAAATATGCCGATGCTGGTCTCGGTGGTGTAGAAATTACACCAATTTATGGCGCCAAGGGCTTTGAAAAACAATATCTTCAGTTTTTATCGCCCGAGTGGATGAATATATTACACTACACGGTAAATAAAGCAAATACTTTAGGTTTGGGGGTTGATATGAACACGGGCACAGGCTGGCCTTTTGGTGGTCCGCAAATTAAGCCCGAAAATGCTGCAACTAAACTGATTACCCAACAATATACCCTTAAAGCGGGCGAGAAGTTGACTGAAGCCATTAAGGTTAAAGAAGCCAAACAGGATTTCGCACAGTTACAGGCTTTAACCGCTTATGGCACCAATGGCGAGGTAATCGATCTCTCTTCAAAAGTTCAGGCTGATGGATCTTTAAATTGGTCGCCCAACAGTGGCAGCTGGGATATTTATGCCGCTTTTGCAGGTAAAACCAGGCAAATGGTTAAACGTGCGGCCCCAGGAGGAGAAGGTTTTACCTTAGATCACCTCGATAAAAGTGCAGTTGATGTTTACCTGAAAAGATTTTCTGATGCTTTTGGTGGCAAGCCGCAAGGCGTTCGCTCGTTTTTTAACGATAGTTATGAAGTGTATGGCGCTACCTGGACACCTACTTTATTCCAGGAATTTAAGAAAAACAGGGGTTACGACCTGGCCACCCATATTAAAGAATTAACCGGTAAGGATTCTACCAACGCAAATATTGCCCGTTTAAAATCTGATTACCGGGAAACCATGGATGAACTTTTGCTCCATAATTTTACGCAAAACTGGACCAATTGGGCACATCAGCTTAAATCGGAGACCAAAAACCAGTCGCATGGTTCGCCGGGCAATTTGCTTGATCTTTATGGAGCGGTAGATATTCCCGAGACTGAAACCTTTGGTTCGAGTTACTTCCCGATCCCAGGCCTTAGACGTGATGCAGGAGATATCCGCAATGTAGATCCAGACCCTATGATGTGCAAATTTGCATCTTCTGCGGCACATACAGGTGGTAAAAAACTGGCTTCTTCTGAAACATTTACATGGTTAACCGAACATTTTAAAACATCGTTCTCACAATGTAAACCCGAAGCGGAGCAATTGTTTTTGGCAGGAATAAACCATATTTTTTATCATGGTACCACCAATTCGCCAACAAATGCCCCCTGGCCGGGATGGTTGTTTTACGCTTCGGTAGAAATGAACCCAAACAACAGTTTATGGCCGCAAGCACAAGGCTTAAACAATTATATAGCCCGTTGCCAGTCTATTCTTCAATCAGGAAAGCCAGATAACGAACTTTTAATCTATTGGCCAATTTATGATGTTTGGAACAAGGCTAAAGGCTTAGATATGGCCTTAAAAGTGCATGATGTTGACGAATGGTTACATCCAACGGCTTTCTATAAATTATCAAAAGCGCTTTCTAAATCGGGTTATTCTTTTGATTTTGCGTCTGATCGGTTATTAAAGCAATCAACTGTTAATAAGGCATTGATCAGTACCAACGCAGCGGCTGCACCATATCAGGTGCTAATTGTTCCGCAATGCGAATTGCTCAGCCCGGAAACTTTAGATCAGATGATAAATCTGGCCAACAATGGAGCAAAAGTCATTTTTCAAGCATTGCCTAAAGATGTTCCAGGTTTAAACAATCTGGAAGCCCGCAGAGCACAGCTAAAAGCTACCTTGGCTAAATTGATTTTTACGGATGGCGCAAATGGCATTAAACAGTTTAAAGTTGGAGCAGGGCTAATTTTGCTTGCTGATGATGTGCAAAAGGCATTAAGTTTGGTAGCCATTAACAGAGAAACTTTAACCGATTCGGGCCTTCAGTTTATCAGGAGGAAAACAACAACTGGCAAATACTATTATCTGGTTAACCACACCGCTAAAGATATTGATACTGAACTTTCCTTAAATGATGAAGGACAGGTTTTAATCATGGATCCACAAAGCTCGAATGTAGGGTTAGCGGCAATACGCGATAAAAAGGTTCGCGTACAGCTTAAATCGGGAGAGAGTTTGTTTTTAAAGGTCGATCAGAATGGAACAACCAAAACTCCTTGGGTTTATTTGAACAAAGCTGCCAATTCGATCAATCTTAACCAACCATGGAATTTACATTTTACCGAAGGTGGACCTGAGCTTCCTGCAGATCAGCAGTTAGCTAAACTGGTAAGCTGGACAACCTTGAACGATCCTAAATTACAGGCCTTTTCTGGTACTGGTGTTTACACCTCAAGTTTTAATCTGAGTTCGAAAACTGCCAGAGAATATATTTTAAACCTGAACCAGGTGGATGAAAGTGCCAGGGTGTGGATCAATGGACAGGAAGTAGGTATTTTATGGAGTATTCCTTTTCAGGCCCGTGTTGGCAAATACTTAAAAGCAGGCCATAATACCATCAAAATTGAAGTGGTTAATTTGATGGCGAACCGCATACGTGATATGGATATCAAGAAAATTCAATGGCGGAATTACCACGAAATCAATTTTGTAAATATTAATTATAAGGATTTTGATGCTTCAAGCTGGAATGTAATGCCCTCAGGATTAATCGGCCCAGTAAGCATTACAGCTTTCAATTAATCATATACCGTCATTCCCGCGCAGGTGGGAATCTTAAAGCTTTGCACCACAATATGCATTTTATCATGAAAAAACTCATTATACTCACTTTGTTTACCGCCATTGGTATAAATGCCACGGCTCAAAACTATATCATCACAAAATTTGGGGTAAGTGCCGATAGCACCAAACTGAATACCAAAGCCATTCAAAGTGTAATAGATAAAGCTTATCAAAAAGGAGGAGGAACGATTGTCATTCCCAAGGGCGTTTACCTTAGTGGGGCACTTTTTTTTAAACCTAAAACAAAGCTGCTGTTGCAAGAAGGCGCAGTACTTAAAGGATCTGATAACATAAAAGATTACCCTTTTATCCCATCGCGGATGGAAGGGAGGAGCCTTAAATACTTTGCAGCGTTAATTAATGCCACAAAAGTAGATGGTTTTAGTATTTCGGGTCCAGGCACTATTGATGGGAATGGCCTTAAATTCTGGAAAACATTTTGGGCACATCGCGATTCGCTTAAAAAGTTAGGAAGAGAATCTACAAACCTTGAAGTGAGCCGCCCACGGTTACTTTTTATCTGGGGATGCAACAATGTGAATATTAAGGGAGTAAAATTGCGTAATTCTGGATTTTGGACAACCCATTTGTACCAATCTAACAATGTATTAATTGAGAATTGCGATATCCGTTCGCCATTTAGGCCTGTAAAAGCACCCAGTACTGATGGCATAGATATTGATTTTTGTAAAAAAGTAACGATCAGGAACTGTTATATTTCGGTAAACGACGATGCTATTTGCATAAAGGGAGGCAAAGGACCTGATGCACAGAAATTGCCAGAAAATGGAATTGTTGAAGACATTTTAATTGAAAATTGTACCATTGGCGAAGCACATGCTACTTTAACCATGGGAAGCGAGTGTATTCATGCGCGAAATATTACCATGCGCAACTGTAAGGTAGAAAATAATTGCCCGATTTTAAAAATGAAAATGCGTGGAGATACTTATCAGCTTTACGAAAATATTACAGTAGAAAATATTACAGGGAAATGCGGCGCCATCATTGACTTAAACCCCTGGAAACAATTTTTCGATTTAGGCGGTAGTACGGCAAAACCATTTGGTACGATCAGGAACATTAAGATAGCCAACATTAAAGTTGAGGCAACAAAATTTGGCGAAATGGATGGGAATCCTGAAGATAAAGTATCGGGGTTTCTTTTTAAAGATCTGGAAGTGACTACTAAAACACCTTTTTTAAAAAACAGGTATCAGGATGTTAAAATTGAGAACGTAATGGTAAATGGATCGCCATTAGTCGTTAAACCTTAATCCAACACTTATCTTAAGTTAATGATATTGGGCTTTGAGGTCAAACGATTGGGGTGACAGATTGCAAAGAACGGTCGTCATTCCCGCGCAGGCCTATCGTGTGGACACATCTACATTAGCCTGTATTTGTTTTTAGCACATATTCCTAAGACGATCGTCCTTTAGATTTGTTTTGATATATTATTTAAGAAAATCTAATATTTATTTTACTTAGCTTAATTATCAGATTACCTAAAGCGGTAGCGGCACATTAATATTTCGTCAAGGTTTTTATACCTATAGCATGATGCAATCCGCTACCGTTTTTTCCCTTAGTGACCAGATAACAATTAGGGCAATACCCATTATTAAGGACTAGGATCGATGGGGTAAAAATTAGGTAACTATTACAAACATAAAAAATAACAGGATGATTGTCTCTACAAATTTTTTTATTGGGATTGA
>NZ_SJSO01000017.1 GCF_004331735.1 Pedobacter psychrodurus | reverse complement strand
TCACGTTCCAGCTGGGCTTCTTTAAGCTCCTTTTGAAGTTTCCGGATCAATTGCTGGTCCTCGCTAAGGCTTGTAGTATCAGCTTTTGCAATTCCTTCGCGCTCTTTCCATTTACTTAAAAGGTTCGAACTTATACCCAATTCTATTGCAACATCCTTTATCGAACCGCGGGCATGGGCCAGATCCAAAGCCATTCTTTTAAAAGGCTCATCAAATATTCGTTTGCTCATATATTCAAATTTAAAGTTTAATGTTTAAATCTGACAAGTAAATCCCTCTAGTCAAATGTAGCAACTCCAGTTCGTCATTCCCAACTTGATTGGGAATCTTAATGTCTTGGTAGGGGCTTGTAGGTTGCATTAAGATTCCCGCCTGCGCGGGAAAGACGCCCAATTTTTAGAATCTGTCATCCTGAGTGCAGCGAAGAATCTCTATCACGGATATTATTACGTGTCTATTTTTGCAATCAAAAGATCCCGAATGCATAACCTTAACTGCGCTTAAGTCGTAATGATTAACAATATTACCATTGATAAATTAAGAATATTAAGAAGGGTCATTTATTAAAAAGATTCTTCACTGCATCCGATAGCTATCGGATCAGAATGACAGCAGGAAGCATCCGCTTAATCGTGTAAATAAGAAGTTACGCGATAATAAGTTAAATTTTACAATATTTGATTATTCATTATTTCGAACAAAAAACTGGAAATGATTAAAAAACTACACCTCTATTTATTGATAGCGGGCACTTGTGTTTCGCTTAATTCAGCCGCACAAGATGCAGTAAGCTACCAAACACCCCCAAAAGAAATTGCCGATTTATTACTTGCCAAACCAACACCTGGTGTAAGCATTGATAGTAAAGCAGAATGGATCTTATTTACTGAGCGGAACTCTTACCCTTCGGTAGAAGAATTGGCCATACCCGAATACAGAATTGCAGGCTTAAGGTTAAACCCAAATAATTACTCACCAAGCAGGCAAACTTACATTAACAACTTTAGTTTAAAAAACATCAAATCCAACCAAACTTTTCAGGTTGCAGGGTTGCCAGCGCCATTATATGCCAGCAACATTAGCTGGAACCCATCAGAAAATAAAATTGCCTTTACCCATACTACTCAAAAGGGGGTAGATCTTTATATTATTGATCTGGCTACAAAAAAAGCTGTCAAAACCAATAAGGCTTTTTTAAATGTAGTTTTAGGCAGCGGTCTTACCTGGTTAAATGATAATACCATCATCTACCGTACAGTAACTAAACCGGCAAGTGCTGCACCTACAAAACCATTGATGCCTAAAGGACCAACCATTCAGCAAAATTTAGGTAAAGCGGCACCTAGCGCCACTTTTCAGGATTTAATTAAATCACCTTTTGACGAGCAATTGTTCGAGTTTTTCGCAACCTCGCAACTGGTAAAAAATACAGCAGGTGTAGAAACTGCCATTGGCAAACCGGCTATTTATGGTTCAACAAGTTTATCGCCCGATAAAAATTACATGATGATCGAAACCATACGCAAACCTTTTTCTTATCTGGTTACGGCAAACGGTTTTCCGTCAACCATAACCATTACCGATTTAACGGGCAAAACCATTAAAGTTATTGCTGAGTTACCTTCATCAGAGGGTACCCCATCTGGCTATGATAATACGCAAAATGTACCACGTGGTTTCGATTGGAGAGATGATGAACCTGCAACATTGGTTTGGAGCAAGCCATTAGATAGTGGTTTAATTAAAAAAGATGTACCATTTCATGATGCGGTTTATGCCCTAAGTGCACCTTTCACTGGAGCAGAAAAAGAATTATTTAAAACACAGACCCGTTACCGCGGTGTACAATGGGGCGACGCCAACCTTGCCCTCATTATGGAAGGTTTACGTAGCAAACAAACCAGTAAAGTGAGTCGATATAACCCCACAACAGGCGCCGTAGAAGAATTGTACCACCGTAACCAAACAGATGCTTACGGTAACCCAGGTTCTCCAGTTACTACTAAAAACAAATATGGCCGACAAGTAATTAAAACGGTTGACAATGGCACTAAACTATTAATGAACAACACAGTAGGTTCATCAGAAAAAGGAGATTTGCCTTTCTTAGCCAAATTCGACTTAGCCACTAAAAAGAACGAAATTATCTGGCGTAGTACCGAAGGAACCTTCGAATATGTAAGTGACATAATTAATCCGGATAAATTGGTTTTACTTACCCGTAAAGAAAGCCAAAAATTTGTGCCTAACTATTTTATTAAAAACCTGATGCTTCGCATCGCCGATCAACCAATTACTAATTTTACTAACCCGTACCCATCTTTAGAAGGCATTACTAAACAGAAAATTTCATATAAACGTGCCGATGGTGTAGATTTAACAGGCGACCTGTATTTACCTAAAGGTTACAACAAGGACAAAGATGGGCCATTACCTTCATTAATTTGGGCTTATCCACGCGAGTTTAACTCTGCAGCAGATGCCGCACAGATTCGTGGATCGAAAGATAAATTTACGACAATTAGCTGGGCCTCTCCTATTTTCTGGGTAACCCGTGGCTATGCTGTGCTAGATAATGCAGAAATGCCAATTGTTGCCAAAGATGGTAAAAAACCTAACGATACTTTTGTAGATCAATTACAGTTAAATGCTGAGGCGGCCATTAATAAATTGGCAGATTTAGGTGTTGGCGATAAAAAACGGATGGCTGTTGGAGGGCATAGTTATGGCGCATTTATGACCGCAAACTTATTGGCCCATACCAATCTTTTTGCTGCAGGTATTGCCCGTAGTGGAGCTTATAACCGTACACTAACGCCATTTGGTTTTCAAAACGAAGAACGTACGTATTGGCAAGTACCGCAGTTGTATTACGAGATGAGCCCGTTCAGTTATGCTGATAAAATTAAAACTCCGATATTGTTAATCCATGGCGATTCAGACGATAACCCAGGCACGTTCCCCATTAATAGCGAACGTTTGTTTAATGCCATTAAAGGTGCTGGTGGTACTACCCGATTTGTATTTTTACCGTATGAAGCACACAGCTACCGTGGCAAAGAAAACTTGTTGCATATGCTTTGGGAACAAGACCAATGGTTAGAAAAATACGTGAAAAACAAAAAATAATTTCTCTCTACCTTTATCGATTAAAGTGCCTCCATTTGGGGCACTTTTTTTTAACGACGTTTCCTTCTGGTGGTGTCAGATATTCCTATCTAACACTGTAAGCAAATATTAGTTCAATCACTTAGTTCTACCTTTTTGATAATTGCCATTGTTTTAAGTTTATGTGTGCAGTCAGATGGTAACATCTGACTGCACACATAAGGCTATAATAAAAAATCTTAATGTCCTTAATCCCTTAATGATAGAGCAAACCTACTTTATACTTAACAATCCTCCATTGAAATCCACCATTATAAAGCCTACATTTATGCCATAAAATTGAACATTACCTCTACTTATTTGTTAAGCCATTATGGACTACATAGACTATTATAAAATCCTCGATTTAAAAAAAGATGCAACAACTGAGGATATTAAAAAAGCATATAGAAAATTAGCCCGAAAACACCACCCCGACCTTAATCCCAACAATGAAGAAGCCAATAAAAAATTTCAGCAAATTAATGAGGCTAACGAGGTTTTAAGCGATCCTGAGAAGCGGAAGAAATATGACAAATATGGTAAAGATTGGCAACATGCCGATCAGTTAGATGCACAACAACAGCAACAAAGGCAGTACCAGTCGCAAAGTGGAGGCTATGGGGGCAATAGCTATTCTGGAGGATTTGGTGGCGACGATTTTTCTGATTTCTTTTCCTCGATGTTTGGAGGCGGCGGTAGAAGCAGTAGAAATTCTCCTTTTAAAGGTCAGGATTACAATGCCGATTTGCAATTGAACCTACTCGATGTTTATTCAACGCACAAACAAACTTTAACCGTAAATGGCAAACAAGTGCGTATTACCATTCCTGCGGGTGTAGAAAATGGACAGAAAATTAAACTGCCGGGTTACGGTGCACCAGGTGTTAACAATGGCCCTCCAGGAGATTTGTATATCAAATTTAATATTACAGATAACCCTAAATTTAAACGAAAAGGAAACGATATCTATATTCAAGAAGAAATAGATGTATATACCGCCATTTTAGGAGGCGAAAAAATTGTAGAAACCTTAAACGGCAAGGTTAAGCTTAAAGTGCCTGAAGGTACACAGCCCGATGCCACTTTACGTTTAAAGGGAAAAGGTTTTCCCTTTTATAAAAAAGAAAATCAGTTTGGCGATTTATATATCAAGTGGCAGGTAAAATTACCAACTAACCTAAATGTTGAACAAAAAGAACTATTCGAAAAACTTTCCAAATTCTAACCATTATGGGAGCCAATCTAATACCTTTAGAAGACATATGTGCTTACCACCATGTGGAGATTAACTTTATCCAATCGCTGGAGGATTTTGGTTTGATCCACACTACAGTTAAAAAACAATCGCGCTGTTTGCCAGTAGATGAATTGACCAAACTGGAACAGTATCTTCGTTTAGCACAAGATCTGGAGATCAACTTAGAAGGCATTCATGCTGTTTCCCATCTGCTTAATCAGGTGCAACAAATGCACGAAGAAATAACTGCACTACAAAACGAATTAAATTATTATAAGCAACTTAACCAACACCATTAAACAACCGTTTGTGCAGTATTTTGCATTAAAAGTGGAAACAAAAACACAATCTTTTTAAGATATCTTTCTTAAATTGGCAATCTAATTTAAAAAAATGAGCGATCTTTCTTCAAAATTCATCGAAAAAATAAAATCATCCTATGCCCCAACGGGCTCGTACATTTATTTAGGCGCCGGAATTTTAGACGGTCAGGTTTACAGCGAAGCTGAAGTTAATTTGTCGCTAAAAATGATGAACAGACATGGCTTAATTGCCGGTGCAACTGGAACAGGTAAAACACGGACCCTGCAATTATTAGCAGAACAACTGTCAGATGCCAGCGTTCCTGTTTTTATGTTGGATGTTAAAGGCGATTTATCAGGTTTAAACCAACCAGGTTCAGTTAATCCAAAAATAGAAGAAAGAGCACAACAGCTCAACAAACCTTTTTCTCCATCTGGCTTTCCCATCGAAATTTATTCGCTTTCGGGCAAAATGGGTGCTCAGATGCGGGCAACAGTACTGGAATTCGGCCCAACACTTTTATCGAAAGTATTAGATTTAAACGATACACAGTCAGGTGTTATGGCGGTAATATTCAAATATGCCGATGATAATAAAATGCCTATTATCGATTTAAATGATTTAAAAAGACTGGTTTCCTACCTTTCAGAAGGCGCTGGTGCAGCCGAAATAAAAAGCAGTTATGGCACCATTTCTACAGCTACTTCTGGCACTATATTAAGAAAAATTGTCGCCATAGAGCAGCAAGGATTAGCAGGCATGTTTGGCGAAAAGTCTTTTGATATTGAAGATCTTTTTGAGCGTGTTGATGGCAAAGGAACCATCAGTTTATTAAATATTGCCGATGTTCAAAATCAGCCTGTATTGTATTCTACATTTTTATTGAGTTTATTGGCTGAGTTATTTAACACCATGCCCGAAGTTGGCGATTTAGATAAGCCAAAACTGATATTCTTTTTTGATGAAGCACATTTATTGTTTAAAAATTCTTCGAAAGCATTTTTAGAGCAGATTGAAACCATCATCCGGTTAATCCGTTCAAAAGGAATTGGTGTTTTCTTCTGTACGCAAGCCCCTACCGATGTGCCTGAAAGTGTTTTAGGACAACTGGGTAACCGTGTACAACATGCATTAAGGGCATTTACGCCAAATGATGTAGATGCTTTGAAAAAAACAGTCAATACGTATCCAAAATCAGATTTCTATGAGATCGATAAAATATTAACCTCACTGGGAACAGGCCAGGCATTAGTTACTGTTTTAAACGAAAAAGGTATACCAACGGAAGTATCTGCTACCATGCTTACCCCACCAAGGGCTGTAATGGGGCCACTTACAACTGCCGATTTCGATCAGGTTGTTCATGCCAGCTCGATGTACACTAAATATAAAGACCCTATTGATCCTGAAAGTGCTTATGATATTTTAACTAAACGCATTAATGAGCAAACTGCAGCAGCAGAACAAGAAAAACAGGAAGCTGAGGCTCAAAAACAGGCCGAACAAGAAAGCAAACCTAAACCTGGCGAAAAGAGCTTGGTGGAACAGGTAATGGGTGCAACAATAACCCGTCAAATTGGTAAAGAAATTGTTCGTGGTATTTTTGGTATGCTCACAGGAAAGAAAACACGTTCAAAAACCGGTGGTGGTTTATTTGGATTTTAAATAAATTAACTATGAAATATCTATTTTTATTGCTCTCCCTCATTTCGATAAAATCTTATAGTCAGTATGCGCTTTCACCTTTTGCAGATGCGCAGGGTACCCTTTTAAGGGAAATAAAATACGAGGATGTAACAGGATCTCCTTACTTATTTGATTACTGGATTAAAGGAAAAGTAACCACTAAATCGGGAAAACATTATGTAGATATGCCTTTAAAGTATAATGTAATGGACGATAAGCTAATTTTCAAACATGAAAACGGTAACCTGATGTATTTTGCAGAACCAGTTACGGAATTCGAACTTTTAAATCCTGAGTTAAACATATCGAATAAGTATATTAATGGATTACCAGCTATAGATCATTTTAATTCAGCTTCTTATTTTAAAGTTATCTTTTCAGGGCAGACTTCATTATTTAAAAAAACGAATAAAAAGATTATTGAAAGTAAACAATACGGTTCTGCTATTACGAATAAATCTTTTAACACAACAAATAGTTATTTTGTACTCAGCAATGGTAATTTTTTAAAAATTACGCCAACAAAGAAGGCAATTTTGGTGTTATTCCCTTCTAAAGAACAAGAATTAAATAATTATTTAAAAAAAGAAAAGATTGATTTCAAACAAGACAGTGATTTAAAAAAATTATTTGAATACATAAACAAAATATAAAATAAAACACCTGGTTATTTATAATTTAAATGGCTATTACTATTTTCACAATATGAACCCGACATGCTTAAAATAATTATTAAACACAAAAGACAATTATTTTAAGCATCAGAGGCTCCATCTTACAAATAAAAAAATAAACATAGATGAAACCCACCCTATTAATATTGGCTGCAGGTATGGCAAGCCGTTATGGAAGTATGAAACAGATTGATGGTTTTGGCCCAAATGGCGAAACAATTATCGATTATTCAATATATGATGCAATTAATGCTGGCTTTGGCAAAGTT
This sequence comes from Pedobacter psychrodurus, assembly GCF_004331735.1. Classification (GTDB taxonomy): domain Bacteria; phylum Bacteroidota; class Bacteroidia; order Sphingobacteriales; family Sphingobacteriaceae; genus Pedobacter; species Pedobacter psychrodurus. The sequence goes on along the minus strand of NZ_SJSO01000017.1, from coordinate 124,652 downwards.
GTATTTATCATTAAAGAAGAGTTCGTAAAAGAGTTCAAAGCTATTTTCGAACCAAAACTTAACGGTAGAATTGAAACAGAATATGTTTTCCAAAATTTCGATTTAAAACAATTTGGCATTGAAGAAGAAATATACAGAGAAAAGCCTTGGGGTACAGCACATGCAATCCTTTCGGGCAGAAACGTAATTAAAGAACCATTTTGTGTAATTAACGCGGATGATTACTATGGTTTTGATGCCTTTAAAAAAATGGTCGATTTCTTAACTACAGAGGTAACAGACAGCAACTATGCTATTATCGGTTATGAGGTTGGCAAAACCTTATCAGAATTTGGTGCTGTTTCGCGTGGCGTTTGCAAAGTAGATGCATCAGGTAATCTGGAAGAGATTGTGGAACGTACAAAAGTTTATCCTAAAGACGGCAATATTTTTTACGAAGAAAATGGCGAAGAATTTCCTTTAAGTTACGAAACTCCTGTTTCAATGAATTTCTGGGGATTTACACCAGCGGTTTTTAAAATTACTGAAGATTTGTTCAGGGAATTTGCTGAAGCAAACAAAGATAAGCCTAAGGCCGAATTCTTTATTCCATTAATTGGCGAAAACCTGGTAAAAAGCAACACTGCTACCTTCAAAGTGGTACCAACTTCTAACAAATGGTTTGGTGTAACCTATAAAGAAGATAAACCGTATGTTCAGGACAGCATTAACCAATTGGTTAAAAACGGAACATATCCAGAAAAACTATGGAACTAAATTTAGATTCCGAAGTTTTAAAAGCCTACGGATACGCTAAAGAAAATACAAAAATTACACAAATAGGTACGGGTTTAATTAACCGTACTTATTTGCTTTCTCCCCTATCTGAAGAGAAGAAATACATTCTTCAAAATATAAATACTTCGGTTTTTAAATCGCCACAGGCCATTGCCAACAACCTGAGGTCTATTGCCGATTACCTTAGCTTCACTTACCCTGAATACCTTTTTATAAAGCCTGTTTCTACAACCAGTAGTGAAGAGATGGCACATATCCATCATGAATATTGGCGGATGCTTCCTTTTGTACCCAATACCATTTCACTGGATGTTTTAGCAGATCCTAAGCAAGCATATGAGGCCGCAAAACAGTTTGGCAAACTTAGCAGGCTACTTGATAATTTCGACGCGAAAACACTTCAGCCTACCATTCCTGGTTTTCATGATTTACGTTTAAGATACGAGCAATTTACATTTGCTTTAAAACAAGCACCAGAAGCCCTTAAAAAGCAGGCCATAGCGCAGATTGATGATGCCATAAGCCATAAGTATATTTTAGATTATTATACGTCCTACTCGCATAGAAATGATTTTCCAGACCGGGTAATGCACCACGACACTAAAATCAGTAATGTGCTGTTAGATGATGAAACCAATGAAGGGATTTGTGTAATTGATCTGGATACTATCATGCCCGGTAAATTTATTTCCGACTTGGGCGATATGATGCGCACCTACCTTTGTGCTTTCTCAGAAAACGAAACCGATTTGGCTAAGATTAAAATTCGCTTACCTTATTTTGAGGCTATGATAAAGGGTTATTTATCTGAAATGAAAAGCATTTTAACCCAAACGGAAAAAGAACTTATCTTATTTTCGGGCAAGTACATCATTTATATGCAGGCGTTGCGTTTTTTAACCGATTTTTTAAGTGGTAATAACTATTACCCGACCAATTATGCCACACAAAATTTAGATCGTGCTAAAAACCAGTTTAAACTGTTGCACGAATTATCAGTAAACGAAAAGGAATTGCAGGATATTATTGAAGAGAATTTGGTTTAGATATTGTTCGTCACCCTGATCCCGATAGCTATCGGATTTATTTCAGGGTCTTAATTGTTGAAAAGATGCTGAAATAAATTCAGCACGACGATCGCATCGGCTAAACAAATAGCTATAAAACCCTTCCCAAAAGCACCAAACCATCCTTCCTAAACCCGACAGCAGCGAAAATACTTTTGATTAAACCCATAAGGTTTTAAAAACCTTATGGGTTTGAAAAAGATTGCAGCGAATGGCGGGGCTATAGTTTCCGAAAAGGATAGAACCGTTCGTTTTCAAAACAACACAAGTATCATTATTGCGAAACATGAAGCAATCCCAACGGATGAAACAAATTCTTCGTTCCTACCATTGACAGATTCCAATAGAAAAATCGTCTTTCCCGCGCAGGCGGGAATCTTAATGCAGCTTACAGGCCCTACCATGGCATTACGATTCCCAATCAAGTTGGGAATGACAATACCCCGTATCCTGTCATCGTCACTCCATTGTTTTTAAAAAAAACTGACCTCTTCGGAATGACAGAAAACAAAAAAGCGCTCCTGAACTTAATCAGAAACGCTTTTTATATCCTCCCAAAACTTACGACTCAGGACTTCAGACTCAAGACTTATTTCTTATCGTCTTCTTTTACTTCTTCAAAATCAACATCGGTAACATTATCGCCACCACCTTGAGGCTGACCATCAGCTTGTGGTTGTTCGCCACCTTGAGGCTGACCACCATCTTTGTACATTTCCTCAGATGCTGCGTTCCATGCATTTTGCAATTCAGCTTGTGCTGCATCGATATCTGCAAAGTTACGAGAACCATGTGCTGCTTTCAATTTCTCTAAACCAGCTTCGATTGGCGCTTTTTTATCAGCAGATAATTTATCACCAAACTCTTTTAATTGTTTCTCAGTTGAGAAAATTAAAGCATCGGCACCGTTAATTTTATCAGCTTCTTCTTTCTGCTTAGCATCATCTGCTGCATTAGCTTCAGCTTCTTCTTTCATTTTTTTGATCTCAGCATCAGTTAAACCTGAAGATGCTTCGATACGGATTTTTTGCTCTTTACCAGTAGCTTTATCTTTAGCACTTACGTGTAAGATACCGTTAGCATCAATATCGAACGATACTTCTACTTGAGGCACACCACGAGGTGCTGGTGGAATACCATCTAAAATGAAACGGCCAATTGTACGGTTCTGACCAGCCATTGGGCGCTCACCTTGTAAAATATGGATTTCTACTGAAGGCTGGTTATCAGCTGCAGTTGAGAAAGTCTCCGATTTTTTAGTTGGGATAGTTGTGTTAGACTCGATTAATTTAGTCATTACACCACCCATAGTTTCGATACCTAATGATAAAGGTGTAACATCTAATAACAATACATCTTTTACATCACCAGTTAATACACCACCTTGAATAGCAGCACCAATAGCTACAACCTCATCAGGGTTAACACCTTTACTTGGCTCTTTACCGAAGAAAGCTTTAACTGCTTCCTGGATAGCAGGGATACGTGTAGAACCACCTACCAAAATAATTTCGTCGATATCGCTTGTGCTTAAACCAGCATTTTTCAAAGCAGATTTACAAGGATCGATAGTACGTTTAATCAAACTATCAGCCAATTGCTCAAATTTAGCACGAGATAATGTACGTACTAAGTGTTTAGGGCCGCTAGCATCAGCAGTAATATATGGTAAGTTAATTTCAGTTGAAGTTGTGCTCGATAACTCAATTTTAGCTTTCTCAGCAGCTTCTTTTAAACGTTGTAAAGCCATCGGGTCTTTAGCCAAATCCATGCTGTTTTCAGCTTTGAATTCGTCTGTTAACCAATCGATAATAATGTGATCAAAGTCATCACCACCTAAGTGCGTATCACCATCAGTAGATTTTACTTCGAAAACGCCATCACCCAATTCTAAAACAGAAACATCATGTGTACCACCACCACAGTCAAACACAACAATTTTCATGTCTTTGTGTGCTTTATCTAAACCATAAGCTAAAGCAGCTGCAGTAGGCTCGTTAATGATACGTTTTACAGTTAAACCTGCAATTTCGCCTGCTTCTTTAGTAGCCTGACGTTGTGCATCGTTAAAATAAGCTGGCACAGTAATTACCGCTTCAGTTACTTCCTGACCCAAGAAATCTTCAGCAGTTTTTTTCATTTTCTGCAATATCATTGCAGAAATTTCTTGTGGAGTATATTTTCTGTCGTCGATTTCAACACGTGGTGTATTGTTATCACCTTTAATAACTTTATAAGGTACACGCCCAGCTTCTTTCGCACTTTCGTCGTAGCTGTTACCCATAAAGCGTTTAATCGAATATATCGTTTTGGTTGGGTTGGTTATAGCCTGACGTTTAGCAGGCTCGCCAACCTTACGCTCACCGTTTTCTGCAAAAGCAACAATAGACGGTGTAGTACGTTTACCCTCACTGTTTGCGATAACTACAGGCTCGTTGCCCTCCATTACGCTTACGCAAGAGTTTGTTGTTCCTAAGTCTATTCCAATAATTTTTCCCATTGTATTTTTAATTTCTCTTTTTAAAGTATTATAATTTCTACTGCTATTAAACAATGCTTGTGCCAATTGCCTTTTGGCAGATAATATGAGCAAAAGACTGATAAAATGTAAAAAAAGAGGTTATAGTTTACTGACAGCATGACAGAAATAAGCTGAAAGGCTAAAGATGAAAGGCCAAAGCGAAGTTTAAATTCTTTTAAATGATTTGAAAATGAAAGTTAGCAGTGCTTCGGGAGCACCTGCCCCGCTAACCGCTTTATCCCGATGAAAATCGGGATGTTCGCTATTATCGGGTTTAGTTAACACCAGTTAATGCAAAAAATAACCACAAAGTTTCCTATATTTAAATTACAATCAATCTGTGCAATCATTTTAATCTGTGTAATCCTTTTAAAAAATCTGTGTAATCCAATCTATAATGCAATTAGCAGCTCAAATCGTAATCGGCTTCGTCGCCTTGATTCACATTTACATTCTTTGGCTAGAAATGTTCGCTTGGACAACCAAAGCGCCTAAAGTTTTCAAAACCATCCCGAAAGATTTATTCCCACCAACTAAAGCATTAGCAGCAAACCAGGGATTATACAATGGATTTTTAGCTGCAGGTTTAATCTGGTCATTATGTATAACCGATCACCACTGGAGATTTTATGTAGCGATATTTTTTTTAACCTGTGTGATTATTGCCGGTATTTATGGCGCAGCAACAGCGAGTAAAAAAATTCTTTATGTACAATCAATACCAGCTTTAATTGCGTTGATTTTGTTGCATCTGTAAGTTTGATACGATCCTATCGGTCGGTGTCTCACCGACTGAAAACACCTGGTTGGTTTGACAGATTCTGAAACAAATCCGATAGATATCGGATCAGAATAACGATCGTTCTACTACAACTCCAACAATCTTTCTAAGTGATGGTAGCCAATCCCAAAGTATTCCTTACTTGCTTTAATTTTCTGTAAAATCTCCGCTTTTCGCTCTGAACTATGCGCTTTGCCTTTTATCCCAACTACGAGTACATTCTTAGGCGTATGTGCATCTGAAATAAATTCGAACACTTTGGTTTTATACCCGAAGTATTCTAAAATTAACGCTCGAATTCCATCGGTAACCATTTCAGCCTGACGTTCTAAAAAGATGCCATATTTAGTTAAAAATGAAACATCATTCTTCACTTTATTTTGCTCAATCTCTCTACGGATTTGTTTGTGGCAACAAGGCGCAACAACAATCAGTTCGGCATTGGCTTTAATTCCCTTAAAAATAGCATCATCGGTAGCGGTATCGCAGGCATGAAGGGCAATTAATAAATTTACATCCTCAGCATTGTAATCTTCAATCGTTCCCTGAACAAAATTCAATTTATCGAAAGCAGATTTAACAGCAACCTGATTACATAATTCGACCATATCCTCGCGATACTCTACCCCAACCACTTCAGTTTCTAGCTTTAAAACCGAGTGTAAATAATCGTATAATGCAAAAGTTAAATAACCTTTGCCCGAGCCCATATCGGCTACTTTTTTAATTGTACCTGCAGGCAGCTCTTTAATTAAAGAACTTAAAATTTCAATGTAATGGTTAATCTGGCGAAATTTATCCTGCGCATTTTTAAATACCTTCCCTTCTGAGTCGGTAATTTTAAGCTCCGTTAAATAAGACTTCGAATCGGGTTTAATCAGCCTGCTTTTCTCTTTATCGTGGCTGGCAGACGGGGCTGCTGCACTTGATGCTTTACTTTCCCTAAAAACAACCTTGCCATTATTCAGTTCCTCCAAAATCAGGTCTTTTTCGGTGCTAAACAAAGTACCGATTTTAAAACCTTTTTCCAGATAGTCGGAAATCAAATCTATTGCTTCATCAACTGCATAGTTTTTCACCACATCACGGGTTTTATAGCGATAGGTAAAAGCCAGTTTATCTTCACGTTTAATCACAACTTTACGGATAAGAATTTGCTTTAATGCTTCTTCTTCGCCTTTGTAGTTCCCTAAAGATACCTTTACAAAAGTTGCAGCATCCAAACTTTCCTTTAAAGCTGCAGTAAATTGTTCTATATATTCTAACACTGGCATTGATCAATTTTAGCGACAAAGATAATCAAGTTTATCCGGAGCAGAACATATCCATGATAATGTAACAATAGAGCGACTTTATAAATTAATGGAAGATGTAAAATGTAATAGTGACAGGCATTTTCATCTCAAAAAATCATTGGCATTGCATTAAACAAATGAATGAGGTAATACGATTTAGAAATACTTGATGCTGTTATTATCTATATTGATTCCAAAGAAGCCGAACGTTTTTTTTTCAAAAAATTAAGCTTTAGATTAGATTATATAAAAATAGCTAACCATAATCAATGAGTGACTTTCAGATAAAAAAATCGCCTACCGTTTATGATGCCATTGTTGTTGGCTCAGGTGCAGGTGGCGGAATGGCTGCATACGTTCTGGCACATGCAGGTCAAAAGGTTTTAATGCTCGAGGCTGGTCAAAATTTCGATCCGCGATTAGATTCACATCAATTAAAATGGCCTTGGGAATCTCCCCGTCGTGGTGCCAGTACAACGCGTCCATTTGGAGATTTTGATGCTTCTTATGGAGGATGGGAATTAGAAGGCGAGCCTTATACTCAGAAAAACAAAAGCGAGTTCGAATGGTTCCGTTCGCGCATGCTCGGTGGCCGTACTAATCACTGGGGAAGAATTTCGCTCCGCATGGGGCCACAGGATTTTAAACCTACTGATGGTTTAACCGACGATTGGCCGATTACCTATGCCGATGTAAAACCATTTTACGATAAAGTAGATCGCATGATCGGTATTTATGGAACAGCAGAAGGTTTAGAAAATGAGCCAGACGGAATCTTTATGAAACCGCCAAAACCAAGATTAAATGAACTTTTTATAAAAAAAGGTGCAGAAAAAGCAGGTGTAAAAGTAATTACCGGCCGTGGATCGGTACTTACCGAGGCCTTACCAAATAACAGCGATCGCGCACCTTGTTTCTATTGCGGCCAATGTGGAAGAAGCTGTAAAGTTTATGGCGATTTTTCATCCTCATCTTGTTTGGTAAACCCTGCAGTAAAAACAGGAAATCTGACTGTAATTACCGATGCCATGGTGCGCGAAGTAATTACCGATAAAGATGGTACCGCAAAAGGGGTTTCCTATGTAAACCGAAAAGACCTGCAAGAATACCAGGTAAACGGTAAACTCATTATTTTAGGTGCCAGTGCCTGCGAATCGGCGCGTATTTTATTAAACTCAAAATCATCATCACATCCTAATGGCTTAGCCAATAGCAGCGGTGTTGTAGGAAAATATTTACACGATTCTACAGGCGCAAGTGTTTCGGGCTTTCTTCCACAGTTAATGGATAGAAAACGTTACAATGAGGATGGCCTTGGCAGTGTGCATATTTATTCGCCCTGGTGGTTAGATAACCGTAAACTAAACTTCCCGCGTGGTTACCACATCGAATACTGGGGTGGTATGGGTATGCCTGCATATGGCTTTGGTGGCGGTGTAACACAAATGAACGGAATGGTACCAGGTAGAGATGGCAAAATGAAAGATGCCGGAGGTTATGGAAAATCGTTAAAAGATGATTACCGCCGTTTCTATGGAACTGGCGTTGGAATGGCAGGCCGCGGTACAGCAATTGCCAGAGAAGATAACTACTGCGAAATTGATCCAAATACTGTAGATAAATATGGTATTCCCGTTTTAAGGTTTAACTATAAATGGGCCAAAGATGAAATTCTACAGGCTAAACATATGCAAGATACCTTCCTTTCGATCATGAAAGAAATGGGTGCGGTGGTTACTTCTGAAATTCAGGGAGCAGATACCAATTACGGTTTACTCAACCCCGGAAAAATTATCCACGAAGTTGGGACTATTCGTATGGGCGACGATCCTAAAAAATCGGCATTAAACAAATACTGCCAGGCACACGACTGTAAAAATCTGTTTGTAGTAGATGCTGGCCCATTTGTTCAACAAGGCGATAAAAATGCCACCTGGACTATTTTAGCACTTTCTATGCGCACCGCCGAATATATTTTAGCTCAAAAGAAAAAACAAAACATTTAAAGAATTACCATATGAACAGACGTGATTCACTAAAAGCATTAGGTTTAACAGCCATAAGTACAACTGTGCTACTCGATGCCTGTAAACAACCTGAAACAAAAACCGAAGTAGCCGCACCAGAAGAAACCGCAAAAGAAGCCGGAAGAGAGCAGTGGGAAATAGACCGTGATAAGAAATTAAAAGCTGAAATCTTTTTCACTAAACATGAAATGGCTACAATTACAATTCTGGCTGATATTATTATCCCTAAAGATGATGTATCGGGCAGTGCATCTGATGCTAGAGTACCAGAGTTTATCGAATTTATTGTAAAAGATATTCCTGAACACAAAGTACCAATGCGTGGTGGTTTAAAGTGGCTGGACGTATATAGCTTTAATAAATTCCAAAAATCATTTGTTGAGGCATCAGCAGATCAACAGATTTCCATTGTAGATGAAATTGCATATCCTAAAAAAGCCAGACCAGAAATGCAGGCAGGTGTAACTTTTTTCAATAGAATGAGAGACTTAACTGCATCAGGTTTTTACACTACAGAAATTGGCGTAAAAGATATTGGTTACGTTGGTAATGCACCAAACCAGTGGGCTGGTGTTCCAATAGATGTGCTGAAACAGTACGGAATGGAGAATGTGAAGGTATAATCGTATACGAAAGAAGTCAAGTTTAATGGCCAATGTGCTATAAAAACTTGACTTCTTTATTCTCCTCGGCACATGTCATTACATACCAAATTTGTATGGTTCGTGAGGACACAAACCACGGCGCAAGGGATTTACTCCACTACCAATATCAAACCTTTTCCTTTTTCAATAGGAATTGATTTTCCATCAGGATAACTTCCTGCCGTTTGGAATTTATCAATTGAAGGAGCACTTATCTTAACTTTGCTTGCATCTAAACCCAGTTTAGCCCAATCAATCGTCAAGTTAACCTTTACATCACCCTCTGCCCAACTGGCTAAGGCAATCATTGTTTTACCTTTTTGTTTATATACTGTTGCCAAAACTTTAGGGTTGTCGGTTTTAACCGGACAATTTTCACTCCAGTAACCGATCATCTCAGATCCTTTTATTCCAAAGTTATCCCAAGCTTTCCATAAAGGTTTTGGATCGCTTTTGTCAGACCAACCCAAGCGACTTGTCATACCGTAAATCATACCACGCCAAGGGTTTCCGTCATCTTGCAACATCTCTCCCATCAAACCAAAAGGAATTCCGCTTACCTCTGTTAAAAAGAAATCGGGATTATTTTTTTGGTAATCGAAATATTCGCCGAACCATAAACGGTTCAGGTAAGGAAAATGCTCCAGGTATAAAATGGCACTATTGTTAAAGCCATCACTTTTATTGTATTGATTGGCCGAGTGCAGGTCGATAATACCTGGGTGGTTATCTTGCGTTAATACACGTTTTATACGTTTCATGGTTACACGGTCGAATGCCACATCATCCAAGTACACGCCATCAATGCCAACATTGTTCACCAACCATTTCATTCCTTCTACGTAGTAGTTGTGCCAACGGTTCATTCCGCTGTTAATTACAGCCGCATCTTTAATTTCGGGCACAAACCAGGCGGCAATATAATTAGAATCTAAATGTTCCTGTAACCAGCTAAAGCCTCCACCTTTACCTGGAGAATATACCTCAGTACCTAAACTTCTTAAAGCTGGCCACTCGTAAGCGTGGTTAGAAAGCTCGCGAACAGTATTGTAAATTTTAACTTTTAAACCTTTCGAGTGTGCATTATCAATATAACCTTTCATCTTTTTCCATTCGATAAATGGATAGTTAATCCATGGGTTAATTGGCGTAGCATGATGAATGTTCACTACGGTTGCACCTTTAGCTTTAATAGAATCTAGATCACCATATTTATGGTAAAAGCGGTTATCCCATTGAAAATCGGTATTAAGTAAATGGAAAGGTGTGATCAATAAATTGAAATTGTAATACAGCACATCGCCTTTTTTCATACTTCTGGCGCCAGTAAAGTTATCGGCAAGCATCGAACTTCCTTTAACATTAATCTGAATACCACCTTTATCTCCATTACCCCACGATTTAGGCAACAATAAAGGCTTCTGAAGATAGAAATTGGTGTTAAGCGGGCGAACATAGTTTTCGTCTCTTAAGTTATAATACAAGCCTGCATTTACATTCCCGATCCAAACGGCATCGTGGTTTTTATTGGCCACATCCCATTTCCATTTTACAGTATCTGGTCTAACACCACCCTTTTCACCTAAACCCATCAAATATTTTGTAGCATTCTTATCAAATGGGATATGAAAATCAACATTACTGAATTCAACATCTTTTAAAGCAGTTACTTTAACTACGTAATGCACATACCCATCAAACTCTAAAGCACCTTCTAAATCCATTTTTAGATTATCGGAAGTATTGGTAGCCGTCCATTTTACCGTTCCAGCTTCTTTACTGGTAATCTGGAAATTACTTGTCACAAATTTCTCCTGTGTTTTTGGTGTATTAAAAAAGTGAAAATGGATAGGCTCTGCTAAAATATTATTAGGTTTTTCGCTATAAGCCGTCATCTCAGCATTAAAAAACGTTTGAATCTGCTTAGGAAAACCATCGCTATTAATTTCGAACTTTCTTCCTAAAAGTGAGATTACATTGCCATCAACAGTTAACGGTGTGTAAGGAGCAACCACCGTATTCGCTTGCGCTAAGGTAGAATTTAACCAGGTTAAGCGAGTCTGTTTATCTGGAGTTCCTACACCGGCGTCAGCTAAAACTTCGTTACCTACTGTAATTTTGGCATCAATTACTTTAGATTTTCCATTGGCTTTGACCGTAAATTTTCCGGCATAAATACCTGCCGCGATATTTTTAGGGATATTTATCGTTATCCACATTGGCTGAATCTTGCCAGAGGCTACATTTACAGTTTCAACCAAAGGTTTGTTATCATAACTTGTTCCATTGGTATTTAAGCAGTTGATGTATTTTGAAGAAATTACTTTTCCTGCTGCATTTTTTAAATCGCCATAGCTAACTACTACATTTTTCAGATCTTTCAAAGCAAATATGCCCAATTGAAAAGCATAGTTTTCGCCTTTACTCGCCGAGCCTGTAAAAGTATTTGCTGCCCCTTTTTGTATCCAACGATAAGGTAAATCGTTCTGCATTTTGATCGGATACATTCTGTCCTCTGGAAAAACGATAAAAGCTTCTAATGGATATTTAGCTTTTATTGATGCTGTTTCTTTACTTGTGGCAATTACTTCCATCGGATAGAATGAGTTGAAAGCATCAATAGACTGGATCTCGACAACAGAAGTATTCACCTTAATTTGTTTTGCAGCCATTAACCATGCTTGGTCAGCCTGTTTGGCTTTTAAGTAAACTCCTTTTGGATAATTACTCCTGCCTTCATTTTTATACGCAAGGTAATAGATGTAATATTTTCCAGCTCCAGGTGCTTCGAAATAAACATCAGCACTTTCTCTGGTCAATTTATCTGTGCCCACAACCGAAACAGTTTTGCCATTTACATCTTGCACGATGATTCCTTTTAATTCTGGATGTTCATCCCGCCTACGCCAATCAACTTTAACATGGGCGATTCTGCCTGTACCGGCAAACTGTACAACAACTCTATGGTTACCTAACGAATCGGGATTCCAGGCATTGCTACCGTTAGTATACTTTAGTGTTTGAGCATTAAGAGATAGCTGTGCGAAAAGACAGAGTAATAGAAAAAGCCTAAATTTCATTTCAAATTTGTTTTTGGCTAATTTATAGATACCTGGCTGAAATAAAGCTATGTAATGAAAAAATGAGACAAACGTTTGATTGATTTGATTAGTACATTGGTAAATGGTTGATTAGTGGTAGCATGTTGCTCAATGGAGTTTATGCCATAGATTCATAGTGATGTCAGATGTTACCATCTAACACATAGAAGAAATTAATAAGTTCTAATTTATTTTTAACAAACCGTCAGATGGAAACATCTGACGGCACAAAACACTGCGTTCATAATGATACAAAACAAAAAAAAGTCCTGTTCTTTCGAACAGGACTTTCTTAATCTTAAGGTGAATTAAATTATTCTCCTTTTGGTTCTTCAGTAGCAGGCGCTTCTTCAGCAGGAGCAACTTCTTCGGCAACTTCAGCTTTCGCTTCTGTAGCCTTAGGTGCAGCAGTAGCTTTACTTCTACCACGACGAGTTGTTTTCTTCTCTTCTTTAGCTTCTACGTCTTTACCGTAAACTGTATTGTAATCTACCAATTCAATTAAAGCCATCTCAGCGTTATCACCTAAACGGTTGTTTAATTTAATGATGCGAGTATAACCACCTGGACGGTTTGCAACTTTCTCAGCAATTTCGCGGAATAAGATTGTTACTACTTCTTTATCTTGTAAATAAGCAAAAACTGTACGACGTGAGTGAGTAGTATCATTTTTTGATTTAGTGATAATTGGCTCAACATAAGTACGCAAAGCTTTAGCTTTAGCTAAAGTTGTTGTAATTCTTTTGTGCAAAATAAGTGATGAAGCCATGTTAGCTAACATCGCCTTTCTGTGGCTTGCGGTTCTACCTAAGTGGTTTACTTTTTTACCGTGTCTCATTGTTTTTTAATTGAGTGTATACCGTCTCGTTGCAATTAAGCTGAGGGAATTATACACTGTGAAATAATAATTTGTTCAACGCTTTGTGCTAAGCGCATGGCGCCATGCGTTTTATTCTTCGTCTAATTTAAATTTAGACAGGTTCATACCAAATGATAAACCTTTTGATTTTACTAGTTCTTGAATCTCTGTTAAAGATTTTTTACCGAAGTTTCTGAATTTCAACATATCAGCAACATCGTAAGAAACTAAATCAGCTAAAGTACGGATATCAGCAGCTTTTAAGCAGTTTAATGCTCTAACTGAAAGATCCATGTCTACTAACTCAGTTTTAAGGATCTTACGCATGTGTAAAATTTCCTCATCAACTTCTTTAGTTTCTTCTTTAGCTTGAGATTCTAATACCAAATTCTCATCAGAGAATAACATAAAGTGTTGGATAAGGATCTTAGCCGCTTCTTTTAATGCTTCTTCAGGATGAATTGAACCGTCAGTAGAGATATCTAAAACCAATTTTTCATAATCCGTTTTTTGCTCAACACGAAAGTTTTCGATCGTGTATTTTACATTTTTCATTGGAGTATAAATCGAATCGATTGCGATTACACCTACAACAGCATCAGCAACTTTATTTTCTTCGGCAGGTACATAACCACGTCCTTTATTGATGGTTAATTCCACTTCCAAAGTAACAGATTTATCCATGTTGCAAATAACATGCTCAGGGTTTAAAACTGTAAAGTTGTTAGAGAATTTAGTGATATCACCAGCTTTAAACTGATCTTGACCATTAACGATGATGAAAACTTTTTCAGCATCACCTGAATCGCCAGTTTTCTTAAAACGAACTTGTTTTAAGTTTAAGATGATATCAGTTAAATCTTCTACAACACCTTTCATGGTAGAAAACTCATGTGAAACGCCTGAAAAACGAATAGTAGTAATAGCATAACCTTCTAATGAAGAAAGTAAAATTCTTCTTAAGGCATTACCAATTGTTACACCGAAACCGGGCTCTAAAGGACGAAATTCAAATGTGCCATCGAAATCGGTTGATTTCTGCATGATCACTTTGTCTGGTTTCTGAAATGCTAAAATTGCCATTTATAATTTTTTAAATTCGTTATTGAATATATAGTAACATGAAAAAAGTTAATTACCCTTTTGAGGTAATTAACTAGATCATTTATTACTTTGAGTATAACTCGATGATTAAGTTTTCCTTGATGTTTTCAGGAATCTCATCACGTTGAGGGTAGGTTAAGAATTTACCAGTTAATTCACCAGCATTCCACTCTAACCAAGCAAACTTATTAATCGTTCTGCCTGCAACTGAGTTACTAATTGATTCTAAAGATTTAGATTTTTCACGAACAGCAACCACATCACCAGCTTTTAACTGATATGAAGGGATATTTACAACTTCACCATTCACGGTAACGTGTTTATGGCTAACTAACTGGCGTGCACCAGAACGGGTTGTTGAAATACCTAAACGGTAAACTGTGTTATCTAAACGTGCTTCTAATAACTGAAGTAAGTTATCACCGGTAATACCAGCACGAGAAGATGCTTTTTTAAACAAGTTACTGAATTGTTTTTCTAATACACCATAAGTATATTTTACTTTTTGTTTCTCCATTAACTGGATAGCATATTCAGATTGTTTTCCTCTTCTTTTTGATGAGCCATGTTGCCCAGGAGGATAATTTTTTCTGTCTAACACCTTATCAGGACCGAAGATTGGTTCTCTGAATTTACGGGCGATTTTTGATTTTGGGCCTGTATATCTTGCCATTTTTTTTCTGTTTTAAAGTATCATCCAACCTGAAGCTGGAGATTCTTAGCTTTAAAATTAATTAAACTCTTCTCTTTTTAGGAGGACGACATCCGTTGTGAGGAAGTGGAGTGATATCTTTAATAGACATTACTTCGATACCTGCTACTTGTAAAGTTCTGATTGCAGATTCACGACCTGAACCCGGACCTTTTACAAATACTTCAACTTTACGTAAACCTAAATCAAACGCAACTTTACCACAATCTGAAGCTGCTTGACCAGCTGCATAAGGTGTGTTCTTTTTAGAACCTTTAAAGCCCATTTTACCAGCAGAAGACCATGAAATGGTTTGTCCGCCGTTGTTTGTTAAGGTAACGATGATGTTGTTGAAGGTAGCATTGATATGCGCCTGTCCAACAGACTCAATTACAACGATACGTTTTTTTGTTACTTTTTTACTCTTAGCCATTTTTTATTTTAGATATGAGATATGAGATATGAGTATTGAGATCTTACCCTCACTCATACCACTATCTTAACTATTTACACATTAGCTTGAGAGGTTGACTTAATAATACAATTGTCTCATATCTCAAATCTAACATCTCAAATCTACCTCTTACTTAGTAGCTTTTTTCTTGTTAGCAACTGTTTTTCTCTTACCCTTACGAGTACGTGAGTTGTTTTTAGTACGCTGACCACGAGAAGGTAAACCTTTTCTGTGACGTAAACCACGGTAACAACCAATATCCATTAAACGTTTAATGTTTAACTGAACCTCTGAGCGTAAAGCACCTTCTACTTTAATCTCATCGTTAATCATTGTACGGATTGCTGATAACTCATCATCAGACCAGTCTTGTACTTTTTTGTTTAGGTCGATGCCTGCAGTAGTTAAAATACGTTGTGCAGTAGTTCTTCCTATTCCGTAGATATAAGTTAAACCAATCTCTCCTCTTTTGTTTCTTGGTAAATCAATACCTGAAATCCTTGCCATATTTATTTATGTTTTAAGTAATTCCGAACGGCGGGCCACCGTTGTGCGGTTCATTACAATATTCTTAATTACCCTTGACGTTGCTTGTATTTAGGATTTTTCTTGTTGATAACGTAAAGTTTACCTTTACGGCGAATAATCTTGCAATCAGCGCTACGTTTTTTAATTGATGATCTAACTTTCATTTTATTTATATCTATAAGTGATGCGTCCCTTTGTTAAATCATAAGGAGACATCTCTAATTTTACTTTGTCACCAGGAAGGATTTTGATGTAGTGCATCCTCATCTTACCTGAAATGTGCGCGATAATCTCGTGTCCGTTTTCAAGTTCTACCCGGAACATTGCATTAGACAATGCTTCTCTGATTACTCCGTCTTGTTCAATTGAGGCTTGTTTAGCCATATTTTATTGATTGTTACTTAATTAGCTGCTTCTAAACAGGGTTGCAAAATTAAATAAAAAATTTTAATTATTTATTTTTTTTGTTGTAAAATTTCTTCTATTATAGAAAACGTTGATAAAACATCTGCTTTGCCCTTTTTTATGGCTACTGTGTGTTCAAAATGTGCCGATGGTTTATTGTCTTTACTGGTTACCGTCCATCCATCGTTATGGAATTTAACACCGGCAACGCCTGCATTAATCATGGGTTCTATCGCAATTACCATTCCTTCTTCAAGTTTTGGTCCTGCACCACGCTTCCCATAATTCGGAACTTCTGGTTTCTCGTGAAGTTTTACACCAACACCATGTCCTACAAGTTCTCTTACTACTCCAAATCCGTTAGCTTCTGCATACTGTTGAACCGCGAAACCGATATCACCGATACGCATACCAACAACTGCTTTTTCTATACCCAATTCCAAGCAACGTTTAGTAACCTCAACCAATTTCTGTTTTTCTGCATCAATTTCTCCAATAGAGAAACTGTAGGCCGAATCACCAAAATAATTGTTTTTAATTACACCACAATCAACTGAAATTAAATCTCCCTCCTGGATTACGTATTTACTTGGAAAACCGTGAACAACCTGTTCATTTGGCGAAATACATAAAGAATTAGGAAAACCATTATAGTTTAAAAATGCTGGAATCGCTCCGTGATCACTTATAAACTCGTAGGCTAGTTTATCTAATTGGATAGTAGTCATGCCTGCTTTTATCACCTTGGCCACTTCGGCTAAAGTTTTAGAAACAAGCATGGAACTTTCTCTTATTAACTCGATCTCCTCGAGAGATTTGTAATAAATTTTAGACATCCGTTACACTACAACGCTGCGTTGCTACTTGCAGCAGGAACACCTGTTCTGCCCGTAACTCTACCCGTTTTCATCAAACCATCATAATGGCGCATCAATAAATAACTTTCGATCTGCTGTAAAGTATCCAATACAACACCTACTAAAATTAATAAAGAAGTACCACCGAAGAAGTGAGCGAACTCTTGTTTAATACCAAACTTAACCGCTAACGAAGGTAAAATAGCAATGATCGCTAAAAATACCGCACCTGGGAAAGTGATTTTAGAAATTACATCATCAATAAAAGTTGATGTTGCAAAACCTGGTTTAACACCTGGAATAAAACCACCATTTTTCTTCATATCATCACTCATTTGAGTTGGATTAACTGTAATTGCAGTGTAGAAGAAAGTAAATGCGATAATTAAAAATGCGAACGTTAAGCTATAAGCCAACGAAGTTGTGTTGCTGAACTGGATTAACCAAGAACCTTGTAATGAAGGAACAAACTGCATTAAAGCACCTGGAATAAACATTAACGCCTGAGCAAAAATGATCGGCATAACACCAGCAGCATTCACCTTTAAAGGAATGTACTGACGAACACCACCAAACTGGCGGTTACCAACAATTTTCTTTGCGTATTGTACAGGTACTTTACGTACACCTTGAACAATTAAAATGGTAAACATTACCACGGCAAATAATGCAACGATCTCTAAAACCAATGCAACCGGGCCTCCACCTTCACTAGATGAACCCACACGTGCACTAAATTCTTGAGAAATTGCAACTGGTAAACGGGCAATAATACCAACCATAATGATTAGTGATGTACCGTTACCAATACCTTTATCAGTAATTTTTTCACCTAACCACATTACAAATAATGTACCTGCCGTTAATACAAACGTAGATAACACTAAGAATAAAGTATTTGGCAATAAAATAGCTTCTGGAGGAACTTGCGTTTTAACGTAACCAACAGATTGAACGATTGTGATCGCTACCGTTAGGTAACGGGTAATCTGGTTCATTTTCTTTCTACCACTTTCGCCCTCTTTCTGCATTTTTTGGAAAGAAGGAACAGCAATACCCAATAGTTGCACCACAATCGATGCAGAGATATAAGGCATTACCCCTAATGCTAAAATAGACACACGAGAGAAAGAACCTCCGGCAAACATATCTAGTAAGCCTAAGATTCCTGATTTTTCGTTATTGCCTAAAGCAGTTGGATCTACACCTGGTAAAACCACGTGAGATACGAAACGGTATACCAAAAGAATTAAGAGCGTAAACAATATACGCTCTTTTAATTCCTGAATTTTCCAGATATTACTTAAAGTAGTAAATAGCTTCTTCATTTAATAATTACAATTTTACAATAGAACCACCTGCAGCTTCAATAGCTTTTTGTGCGGTTGCAGAGAACGCATGTGCTGTGATTTCTAGCTTTGCTTTAACTTCACCACGACCTAAAATTTTAACTAAGTCATTTTTAGAAGCTAAACCATGTGCTTGTAAAGCAGCGAAATCGATAGTTGTTAAGCTGTTTTTTTCAGCTAAAGCTTGTAAAACATCTAAGTTTACACCAACATACTCTGTACGGTTAATTGGTTTGAAACCAACTTTAGGCACACGACGTTGTAAAGGCATTTGACCACCTTCGAAACCGATCTTTGTTTTTTTACCAGAACGAGAACCCGCACCTTTGTGACCACGAGTTGATGTACCGCCACGACCAGAACCTGTACCACGACCAATTCTTTTGCTGTTTTTTGTAGAACCTACTGCAGGTTTTAAATTACTTAAATTCATTTTTTTGAATTTGTGTTGCCCTTCGCTTTCACTAAACAGGTACAACGATTAAACATATATAAAGGTAGTACCGGCTTACCAATACTACCTTTAAAACTTTTACTAGATTGCTTCGATTGCTACCAAATGGTTCACTTTACGAACCATACCGATAATTTGTGGCGTAGCTTCAACCTCAACACTTTGGTTCATTTTAGATAAACCCAAAGCCTGAACGGTTCTTTTTTGGCGCTCGCTTCTGTCGATAACGCTTTTTACTTGTGTTATTTTGATCTTAGCCATGATATTATCCGTTAAATACTTTGTTTAAATCTATACCACGGGTTTGGGCTACTGTATAAGCATCACGCATTTTAGTTAACGCATCAACAGTTGCTTTTACCACGTTGTGTGGGTTAGATGATCCTTTAGATTTTGCTAATACGTTATGCACGCCAGCACTCTCTAATACAGCACGCATCGCACCACCAGCAATTACTCCAGTACCTACTGCAGCTGGTTTGATTAAAACAAAACCACCTGAGAATTTACCGATTTGCTCGTGAGGAACAGTACCATTTAAAATTGGAACTTTTACCAAGTTCTTTTTAGCATCATCCACACCTTTAGCAATTGCTTCAGTTACCTCTTTCGCTTTACCTAAACCGAAACCAACAACACCGTTTTCATCACCTACAACAACAATTGCTGAGAAGCTGAAAGTACGGCCACCTTTGGTTACTTTGGCAACACGTTGTATACTAACCAAACGATCCTTTAATTCGATATCGGTGGTTTTTACTCTTTTTATATTAATAGTTGACATCTTACTTTTTCTTCAGATTAAAATACTAGACCAGCTTCGCGGGCACCCTCTGCCAACGATTTAATACGACCGTGGTATAGATAGCCATTTCTATCGAAAACAACTTCTTTAACACCAGCAGCAATTGCTTTTTCTGCTACTAATTTACCTACAGCTAAAGATTGGTCACTTTTGTTACCTGTTCCAGAAAAATCTTTTGATAAAGATGATGCTGAAGCTATTGTAGTACCGGTTACATCGTTAATAACCTGAGCATAAATCCCTTTATTGCTTCTAAATACAGATAACCTTGGACGTTCTTCCGAACCAGTAAGTCTCTTTCTGATCCCTTTTTTAATACGATCTCTTCTTGATAATTTTTTACCTGCCATGATTACTATTTCTTAGATGCTGATTTACCTGCTTTTCTTCTTAACACTTCACCTACAAACTTGATACCTTTACCTTTATATGGCTCTGGTGCACGTAACGAACGGATTTTCGCTGCTACCTGACCGATCAATTGTTTGTCAATACTTTCTAAAATGATTTTAGGCGTTTGACCTTTTTCTGAAGATGTAGTTACTTTAATCTCTTCTGGTAACTGGAATACATAGTGGTGAGAATAACCTAAAACTAGATCTAGTGTGTTACCTTGGTTTGTAGCACGATAACCAACACCTACTAATTCTTGAGTTAATTTATAACCTTCTGTAACACCAACAACCATGTTGTTAAGCAATGAGCGATATAAACCGTGTAATGCTTTGTGTTTCTTTTGTTCTGAAGGACGTTGAACTGTTAAAATTCCGTCTTCCTGACTTACAGTGATATCTGTATCAACTGCTTGTGTTAATTCACCTTTAGGACCTTTTACACTTACTACGTTATCTTTTGATACGGTAATTGTAACACCTGCAGGGATTGTAATTGGGGCTTTTCCTATTCTTGACATTGTGCTGTTCTCCTAATATTAATAAACGTGACACAATACCTCACCACCAATGTTTAATTTGGCTGCTTCTTTATCGGTCATTACACCTTTAGAAGTAGATAAGATTGCGATACCTAAACCGTTTAATACTCTTGGCATATTTTCAACACCAGCATAGTTTCTCAAACCTGGTTTACTAATTCGCATCAAAGTACGAATAGCAGGAACTTTAGTAATTGGATTGTATTTCAAAGCAATTTTAATGATGCCTTGAACTGTAGTATCTTCAAACTTGTAGTTCGCGATGTAACCTTTGTCAAAAAGAACTTTAGTAATCTCTTTTTTAAGGTTTGATGCAGGAATTTCTACAACACGGTGGTTGGCCTTAATGGCATTCCTTACTCTTGTTAAATAATCTGCTATTGGATCTGTATTCATTTTTTATTGTTTTTGATAGTGGTTTCCTGTCACCACCCGGCGATGGGACCTGCTATCGGTTAAAATTCTTTTAAAAGCAAAAAGACTAAAGCACAAAGACTAAAGCGACATATACCGCTTTAGACTTTGAGCTTTCAGCTTTAAGCTTATATTACCAAGATGCTTTTTTAACACCTGGTATTTTACCGTCTAGTGCCATTTGGCGGAACGTTACCCTTGAAATACCAAAGGTACGCATATATCCACGAGGGCGACCAGTTAATTTACAACGGTTGTGTAAACGTACTGGAGATGAGTTTTTAGGTAATTTATCTAAACCCTCGAAATCTCCCGCAGCTTTTAATACTGCACGTTTTTCAGCGTATCTAGCTACCAATTTTTGGCGCTTAACTTCGCGTGCTTTTACACCTTCTTTTGCCATTATTCTGCTGTTTTTTGATTTTTAAATGGTAATCCGAATTGTTTCAATAACTCAAGAGCCTCAACGTCAGATTTTGCCGAAGTTACGAAAGTTATATCCATACCTAAAATTTTATTGATTTTATCGATATTAATCTCAGGGAAGATGATTTGCTCAGTAACACCTAATGTATAGTTACCTTTTCCATCAAATCCTTTATCATTGATACCTTTGAAATCACGAATACGTGGTAAAGCTACAGAGATCAAACGATCTAAGAACTCGTACATATTGTTATCGCGTAAAGTAACACGTACACCTACTGGCATACCTTTACGTAATTTAAAGTTAGAGATATCTTTCTTAGAATTAGCTGGAACCGCTTGTTGACCAGTGATGGTTGACAACTCAACGATTGTGGTATCCATAATCTTTTTATCAGTAACAGAAAAACGACCAACACCCTGATTGATACAGATTTTTTCCAATTTAGGAACCTGCATTACAGTTTTGTACTGAAATTTTTCTTTTAGTGCATTTACAACTTCTTCTTTGTATTTGCTTTTTAATCTAGGTGTAGCCATTATTTAATCTCCTCTCCTGAAATTTTAGCAACTCTAACTAATTTACCATCTGCGTTAAGTTTACGACCTACGCGGGTAGCTTTACCAGATTTTGGATCAACCAACATCAAGTTAGAAATGTGAAGAGCAGCTTCTTTTTTAATAATACCACCGTTAGGATTAGCAGCATTTGGTTTAGTATGTTTAGATACTAAGTTAATGCCTTCCACAATGGCTCTGTTTTTATCTATAAGTACTGAAAGTACTTTTCCTTGTTGACCTTTTGAATCGCCAGCAATGACTTTAACTAAATCTCCTGTACGGATTTTAAGTTTTGATGGTGTATTTACTTTGTTTCCCATTTTATAATACCTCCGGTGCTAATGATACAATTTTCATGAATTGTTTTTCACGTAGTTCTCTCGCAACCGGGCCAAAGATACGTGTACCTCTTGGCTCATCCTGTGCGTTCAATAATACAGCTGCATTATCGTCAAAACGGATATAAGAACCATCTTTACGACGGATTTCTTTTTTAGTTCTTACAACAACTGCTTTAGAAACTGTACCTTTTTTAATGTTACCAGAAGGTAACGCGCTTTTTACGGTAACAACTACTTTATCACCAATTGAAGCATATCGTTTGCCGGTTCCACCTAGCACGCGAATTACTAATACTTCTTTTGCGCCGCTGTTATCAGCAACGTTTAATCTCGATTCCTGTTGTACCATCTTATTTAGCTCTTTCTAAAATTTGTA
This sequence comes from Pedobacter psychrodurus, assembly GCF_004331735.1. Taxonomy (GTDB): domain Bacteria; phylum Bacteroidota; class Bacteroidia; order Sphingobacteriales; family Sphingobacteriaceae; genus Pedobacter; species Pedobacter psychrodurus. Next base: position 101,881 of record NZ_SJSO01000017.1, on the reverse strand, counting down.
CCAATCTCCAGTTCTTGTTTTTACTCAAAGGACGAGTTTCCATAATCAATACTGTATCACCGATACCGCATTCGTTTTTCTCGTCGTGAGCCATAAATTTGGTAGTTTTCTTTACGAACTTACCATAAATCGGGTGTTTTACTTTACGTTCCACGCTCACTACAACAGATTTATCCATCTTGTTGCTTACCACTAACCCGGTTCTTGTTTTTCTTAATTGTCTTTCCATGTCGACTCTCAAATTAATTAGTTTCAGTAGCTGACTCAGTGTTTTTCACTTTAGTCAACTCAGTGTTTAAACGGGCTATGTCTTTCCTTACTTTTGCAATACGTGAAGGATTTTCGATAGCTGAAATAGTATGAGCGAACTTTAATTTTGATAAGTTCTCTTTTTCTTCCGCAATCTTAGCTACTAATTCTTCTTTTGAAAGCCCTGTGATTTCTGAATTTTTCATTTTTCTTTTTCTTTTACGTTGAGTGTAGCGGTTATAATAAACAAGTATTTACAACATTCACCTCAACACTTTACTATGCTTCTACGTAATCTCTACGTACTACGAATTTGGTTTGGATCGGTAATTTCTGAGCTGCTAAACGCAATGCTTCTTTAGCAACTTCTAAAGGCACACCTTCAGCTTCGAAAATTACACGTCCTGGTCTTACAACTGCTACCCAATACTCAGGAGCACCTTTACCTTTACCCATACGTACCTCAGCAGGTTTTTTAGTTACCGGTTTGTCCGGGAAGATCCTGATCCATACTTGGCCTTCACGTTTCATGAAACGAGTTACCGCAATACGGGCAGCCTCTATCTGACGACTTGTGATCCAAGTTGCTTCTAGAGATTTGATACCGAAAGATCCGAATGCTAACTCAGCTCCACGAGAAGCTAAACCCTTCATTCTGCCTTTTTGCATCTTCCTGAACTTCGTTCTTTTTGGCTGTAACATTTTATTTTGTTCTAATCGTTAAACGATGTTAATAAATCAATTATTTACGAGGACCTCTGTTAGCGCCTGCGCCACCACCTCTATTTGCTCCGGGACCACCTTGACCTGGACCACGACCACCACCTTGGTTTCCACCACGTCTGTCGTTGTTACCACCGCCACGGTTATCTCTTCCACCACCTCTGTTATCTCTACCACCGAAAGCTGGTTTATCTGATGCGCCTTTTGGACCGTTGTTTGCTGCACCAATGTTTGGAGACAAATCACGTTTTCCATAAACCTCACCTTTACAGATCCAAACTTTAACACCTATTTTACCATAAGTAGTTAAGGCTTCAGCTAAAGCGTAGTCGATATCAGCACGGAATGTATGCAAAGGCACTCTTCCTTCTTTGTACTGCTCAGTACGTGCCATCTCAGCACCACCTAAACGACCAGAAGTCATGATTTTGATACCTTCAGCACCCATACGCATCGTTGATGCGATAGAAGATTTCATTGCTCTACGGAATGAGATCCTTGCTTCTAATTGTTTTGCAACACCTTCTGCAACTAATTGTGCATCAAGTTCTGGGCGTTTAATTTCGAAGATGTTAATTTGAATTTCCTTTTTAGTCAATTTCTTTAACTCTTCTTTGATTTTATCAACCTCAGCACCTGCTTTACCGATTACGATACCTGGACGAGCTGTGTGGATAGTTACCGTGATACGTTTTAACGTACGCTCGATTACTACTTTTGCAACACCGCCTTTAGCGATACGGGCAGAAAGGTATTTTCTTATTTTCTCATCTTCAACTAATTTATCGGAGTAGTTGTTGCCACCGAACCAGTTAGAATCCCATCCTTTGATGATACCTAACCTGTTACCTATTGGATTTGCTTTTTGTCCCATTTCCTAAAATTAGTTTTGAGTTGTTTCTGTACTTTTACTATCTACAATCAGCGTTACGTGGTTAGAACGTTTACGAATTCTATATCCACGGCCTTGAGGGGCTGGACGTAAGCGTTTTAACTGACGGCCACCATCAACCATAACTGTTTTTACAAAAAGTTGGTTTTCTTCAGGGCGAGCACCTTCATTTTTAGATTCCCAGTTTTTGATAGCAGATAATAATAATTTCTCAACTCTTATTGCTGCTTCTTTATTGGTAAACTTTAAAATGCTTAATGCTTTTTCTACACGTTCACCTCTGATAAGATCTACAACCAAACGCATCTTACGCGGTGAGGTTGGACAATTGTTTAATTTTGCTATTGCTTCCATTGTCTAATTATTTTTTCTTTTCAGCGTGTCCTCTGAATGTTCTGGTTGGAGCAAATTCTCCCAACTTGTGACCAACCATGTTTTCTGTTACGTACACAGGGATAAATTTATTTCCGTTGTGTACAGCAAATGTATGATTCACGAAATCTGGTGATATCATTGATCTGCGAGACCAAGTTTTGATTACAGACTTTTTGCCTGAATCATTCATAGAGTTTACTTTTTTCTCTACGTTATGGTCAATATAAGGTCCTTTTTTTATCGAACGAGCCATTATTTCTTCCTTCTCTCTATGATGTAACGATTAGAATATTTTTTAAGTTCTCTGGTTTTAAAGCCTTTAGCTAAAACACCATTTCTTGAACGTGGGTGACCACCTGATGATCTACCTTCACCACCACCCATTGGGTGATCGACAGGGTTCATCGCTACCGGTCTAGTTCTCGGACGACGGCCCAACCAACGTTTACGACCTGCTTTACCTAATACTTCGTTTGCGTGATCTGAATTAGATACAGCACCGATAGTAGCAAGACAAGTAGTCAAGATTAAACGGGTTTCGCCTGAAGGCATTTTTAAAGTAGCATATTTACCATCGCGGGCAGCTAATTGTGCGTAAGCACCTGCACTACGAGCTAATTGCGCTCCTTTTCCAGGGTGAATTTCTACGTTGTGTACGATAGAACCTAATGGAATGTTCGATAATTTTAAAGTGTTACCTACTTCTGGTGCTGCTTTGTCGCCCGATAATAATACAGAACCAACTTGCAATCCTTCAGGAGCAATGATATAACGCTTCTCGCCATCTGCATAATGTAATAATGCGATGCGGGCAGTACGGTTTGGATCGTATTCAACAGTAGCTACTGTTGCAGGAATATCGAATTTATCGCGTTTGAAGTCGATTAAACGATATGATTTTTTGTGACCACCGCCCATGTAGCGCATAGTCATTTTTCCTGTGTTGTTACGTCCACCAGACTTTTTTGATGATACAACCAATGATTTTTCGGGCTTGGTTGCTGTAATCTCCGTAAAACTAGCACCAACTCTGAAGCGGGTACCTGGAGTAACTGGTTTAAATTTTCTTAAGCCCATAGTTATAATATATTATTAAATTAAAGGGTTGCGTAATAATCTATTGTTTCGCCGTCTTTTAACGTTACGATTGCTTTTTTGTATTTCGGGCTACGGCCAGATACAAAACCTGCTTTAGTGTAACGAGATTTAGCTTTTCCATCAACAACCATTGTGTTAACTGCAACGATGGTTACACCGTACAATTTCTCAATAGCTGCTTTAATCTGGATTTTGTTAGCCTTGTGGTTAACGCTAAATGTGAAACGGTTAGATTTCTCAGTTAAAGCTGAAGCTTTTTCGGTTAATATTGGTTTTTTTAAAATGTCCATATTATTTGGCAAATGCCTCCTCCAAAGTTTTAACAGAATCAGCAGTTAACACAAGTACACCAGCGTTTAATACATCATAAGTATTTAAATCTGCTGCCGAGATTACTTTAGTTTTCTGAATGTTTCTGCTTGATAAATAGATATTATTATTTTGTGCAGGTAAAACCAATAAAGTTTTTTGAGTACCTACGTTTAACGCAGCCAATAAGCTTGTATAGTTTTTAGTTTTAGCTGTATCGAAGTTGAAATCTTCTAAAACTACCACGTTGTTATCTTTTGCTTTATAAGCTAAAGCAGATTTACGTGCTAGTGATTTTAATTTCTTGTTCAATTTAAAGCTATAATCACGTGGCTGAGGACCGAAAACACGACCACCACCGTTAAATAACGGAGATTTAATGCTACCAGCACGGGCACCACCTGTACCTTTTTGTTTGTATAGTTTGCGTGTTGAACCAGCAATCTCATTACGTTGTTTAGATTTGTGAGTACCTTGACGTTGGTTAGCCAAATACTGTTTTACATCTAAATAAATCGCGTGGTCGTTAGGCTCGATACCAAATACCGATTCAGGAAGTTGCACCTTGGCACCTGTTTCTTTACCTGAAATGTTTAATACTTTAACTTCCATCTGATTACTTGTCTAAGATTACGTAAGAACCTTTAGCTCCTGGAATGGAACCACTAACTACTAATAAGTTTTGCTCAGCATAAACTTTCAAAACTTGTAAGTTCTGAACTTTTACTCTGTCTCCACCTGTTCTTCCAGCCATGCGCATTCCTTTGAATACACGTGAGGGGAATGATGATGCACCCAATGAACCTGGGGCACGTAAACGGTTATGCTGACCGTGAGTCTGCATACCAACACCGGCAAATCCGTGGCGTTTTACAACACCTTGAAAACCTTTACCTTTTGAGGTACCTACAACATCAACAAAATCGCCTTCTGCGAAAGAATCAACCGTTACTACATCACCTAAGTTAAGTGAAGTTGTAAACGAATCGAATTCTACCAGCTTGCGTTTCGGAGTTGTGTTTGCTTTCGCGAAATGGCCTTTCAATGGTTGAGTTGTGTTTTTCTCTTTTTTCTCATCGTAACCCAGTTGGATTGATGAATAACCATCTACTTCTTCGGTTTTTACCTGTGTAACTACACAAGGTCCAGCCTCGATTACCGTACAAGGAATGTTTCTTCCTTCGGCATCAAAGATACTGGTCATTCCTACTTTTTTTCCAATAATTCCTGACATTTTATCTTTTCTTTTTAACACCCATCGAAGCAGTAGGGCTTCGTTCAAGGTGGTTGTACATCCCCCGAAAGGGACGGCAAAGATAGGCAAGAATTATTAATTTTCAAATAGTTAGCTAAATATTTTTTCAAATAAATTGCTGATATGATGGAGGTTAACCTAAAAATGGAGGTTAATGGGCTATTAGGGTGTTTAAACTGATGGTTATAAATTTGATTAAAAGCATTTTAGGTAACATTTTCAGATTTAAAATGCTTTAATTTGATAAATATTCACAGTTTAAAATACCTCGTCTAATTCGGATTTCACCTGATCTAAAACAGCAAGTACCGCATTTTCGCTACAGGCATACTTATAAATCTCGATGATTAACGCATCGCTACAGATTATGGCATCAATTAAATTACCTTTAGCGATAAAATATTGGCACAATGCAGCATAAAAAAGCATAAACTCGCCTTCGGAAAATACTGTTCGCTGTGGGAATGCTTCATCAAGGTTATGCTTTTTATTCAATAACTTTAAGCCCGTTTCCAATTCACCATCAACCATCGCGGCGTGAGCCACATAAAGCCTTAAATATAAGAAATCAGGAAAAAGCTGCATCCCCTTTTTAGCTATGGCATCGGCCTTTGCATGAAGTCCTATTACTTTATATTGCAAAAATAATTCTGCATAAAATAATGGCATATCAGGGTTTTTGATCAGTAAAGCATGAATCTGACTGATACTTTTGAGGCTTTTGTCCTCAAAAATCGACTCATATTCTTCGGCACATTCAATAATACGATCATCTAATTCATCATTGAGGCTATAAAGTCCCAAATCCACCTTTTGGTTCCAAATTTCGGCAATATGATCTTTATCTAAGGTAACTGTACTACTGCCCTCAAATTTATCGCGGTAGGCGCTAGTAAAAGTATAGTATATCTGCTTAAAATTTTGCTTATCACCGCCTTCAGTGATTTCATCATCATCAAACTCATCTTCATCATTATAAAACAGGTAATTGCCCTGACCAACATTTTTATCCAACGTAGCCAGTATTTGCTTTATTTTGGCAGGATTATCATTTGGACCGACATAATAGGCTGGAACACCCCCCTCTCCAAATTCGATATCAATTAAAGGGATATGGTCATTATCCTCTTCAAGTATGAACTGGGTTATTGCCCAATCTTTATGCGCTTTAAAGCCGCAACTATCGGCAAAAGTTTCGGCACCATAGATAATGTTATGCACTTCATCATAGGCAATCTCATTACCTCCAACATAATCTGCAAAATAATCTAATTCATCATCACTTACATTAAACTTATAGGTAGTATCCTTAATTCCTAAACATTTTAAATCTATAAGGTAAATACCTAAAGTAAAATTTCCATTGGTATGTTTCCTGCTAACCAATATATTGGCAATACCGGTTTCATCCCATTGTTCAGTTATATAACATTTTCCAAGCGGTAACGCTCTTGCGCGAGATTTGATGAAATTTTCAGGTTTTTGAAACAGTTGAACAACTTTCCCAGATTTTGCCATTAGAATTAATTTTAAACCACAATTTTAATGGTTTAGACTTAATTATAAAATAAATTTTTGATAAAAATAATGTTGAAGGAAATTAATGTGCCAAACCACCATTTAAACTGATGGTTATGATGGTCAAAATGATAAATCCGATCAATACATATAGGTAATCGCGTTCGATTAAAAAGCTAAAAATAGCGAAAACAATGCGGGCAATCGGTGTAAAAATAAGCATCAGGATACCAAACTGCACAATGGCATCGCCCTGAAAAGTAGATAGCCCCTTAAATATAGCCACTATGGAAGAAAACTTGCTCAGCTCGGGTTTAAAAACTTTATAGTCGGTAATGGCCCCTTTATTATGGATCAGGAAAATTGCACCACCTATTAATACAATGCTCATCGAAATAATTACACCTGCGCGTAGAAGTGTACCCAGAATTACCTGGATATCTTTATCGTTTAGGTTATCTTTTTTCGTTGTATCCATTATAATCCGCTTATTCCTTTATATATCATTTGCAGTGCCAAAAAGGCAACCACAACAGCAAATACAATTTTAAGTTTATGGGTGTTGGCCTTCAACAAAACTTTCGAGCCAACCGTTGCCCCTGTTAAAACGCCGATACACACCGGCATGGCAATCCCGGGATCAATCTGGCCACGGTGTAAATAAACCACTGCACTGGCCGCTGCTGTAACGCCCATCATAAAATTACTGGTAGTGGTTGAAACCTTAAAAGGTAAACGCATAATGTTATCCATCGCAATTACTTTTAATGCCCCACTCCCGATACCCAACAAACCCGATAATGTTCCTGCAAAAAGCATCATCAGAAAACCTCCCGGAACATGTTTTACCGAATATGGATGATCTACACCTTTATCAGGATAAGATCCGTTCAGTTTAAAAAATTTTGCCCATTTATCAGTATTATCCAAAGTAGTATGGTCTACCTTTTTCTTTAAAGTCATAATAGCCGAAAAGATCAGAATGCAACCAAATAGGATTGCAATGTAATTCGCATTTAGGTATACGGCTACAATTGCCCCGCAAACGGCCCCTATCGTAGTAGCGATTTCTAGAAACATCCCAATCCGGATATTGGTAATCCCTTCTTTAACATAAGCCGCTGCCGAACCCGAAGAGGTGGCAATAACAGAAACAATTGATGCACCTATGGCATAGTGGATATCAACCCCTAACGCTAAAGTGAGTAATGGAATAATAATTACTCCCCCACCTAAGCCAGTTAGTGAGCCCAATAATCCAGCTAAAAAAGCACCTAATAAAACGATAATGGTAAACAGCAATACCGACATGCGGGCAAATATAATGCACTGTTTTTGGGGAAACGAAGGATTAAAGGAATAAAATAAAGTCTATATGTTATATGGATAAATAGAATTTTGAAGCAGTGAATGATTGAATGAGAGAATGATGGGGTTACAAATAAATGAATATAGCGTACACCATTAAATAATTCTCTCATTCAAAATTCAATCATTAACTATGCCTTGTAATGAAGTTTACTTTCTTTATTAAGATCAACATCTCGAAAGCTCTCCAGCAGTTCAAAAGCAATTTGCCGAACAGTTTCAGGAATTGGGTCAATGGTCGATTTATTGCCTTCAGCATCTTTTACCGTCCACCCCGAAGTATTGAGCACTAAGGGCTCAGCATTGGCTACTGATTTAATTATTTTAGCTCGTGTAAAAGCATTACCATCCGAATCGATCATCACTTTTTTATTGCTCCACCAATTTTCTTGCGATACCTTTATTAAAGCAGAACGCTCTAACTTGGCAGCATATCTCCAGCCTTTCCCTGCCTTATGTGTCAGTTTCAATAAACCGATAAAATTGGTCAGGCTTTTAGGGTTATAAACTTCCGAACTACAGTATAGATCAAGGTGATTGAGTTTAAGCTGACCCGACAACGCTTTCGAATAATCAGTGTTGTGAAAAATCGGCACTATTCTCTCCGCAATTGATTGTATAACGGCTTCATTTCCCTTATAATATTCTACACAAAGCATTTCTATATCCTTTAATTGTTGCTGCAGCAGCGAAACCAATTCAGGTTTATTCAAGATGGTTTTCATATTGAATGATTACTTGCCCAATCTTTTAATCATCTCGGCACTTAAATCTCTTCCATCATTTAAACGGTTTGCGAAAAATGATTTGGCGGCTTCGAAATGTTCTTTGTAACCTTTTAAATCACCATAGCCTATAATCGATGCCCATTCGTGCACAGCGGTGTGGAATTCCAGATCGTCGCCACGGATAGATTTATCATACAAAGCAGTATTGATCGACTCTTCTAACATTGCTTCGTTTTTGAAAAGATATTCGGCAATGCCCAACCTCAATTTAAACGGTGGTGTTTGGCAGATCAGGTTATCGTAAGGATTTACCCCCATTTTGTACCAGGCATATACCATGCTTAACAAACTTAAATGCGAATTTGGTTTCTGTTTATGGCTGGCATCGGATAGGCTGAATTCTTTCATAATGTTATCGTCTAACAGCAATAGTGCACGACTTTCGTGAAAAACGAAATCTCGGGCCGCATAAATCTTTTCCCTAAACTCCGCTTCATTTTCGCAGATCATCAGCTTAAACAGTTCAGATTCTGCATGCGCATAATATTTTACCTGTTTCTGCGCATAAGGATTTAAAATGGCCAAACCAGCATAAATGTGCGATTTGTAACTAAAAATCCTGAGTGTGGTTAAAATTTTCACATTATCGATTCCACCAGCATACGCCGGATTATCCCAGGGAAAGAAACCTGCATTTTTCCATGCTGAGCCCATGCTTTCGAAACCCATGTGCGTTACCGCCTGTGTATCGGCCACAATACGGTCGTGTTCCCTGTAATCGTCCATTTCAATAATGTTCGATTTTAAAGATTTATAGATTTCCAAAGCTTTGACATACACGGCATCGGTAGCACGGTGACGCACCACCACAAGCGTTTGCCCCTCTGGACTAAATGCGGGGCCATGTAAAGAATGACAGGTTACAATCTGGGTATCTTCAGGAAGGTGTTTTTCGAAAGCAGCAATTTCAGGATGTTTAACCGAGGTTTGCCCAGCAACTATGGCGCCATATTTAGTGGAGCGGGCAAAAGTAGCAACCACTTCATCAATTTTTTCGGCTTCAACGCAATAGATAATAAAGTCTGATTTACGGGCAACCTCATGACCATCGATTAAAACCTCGATTCCTTTAGGTTCTAGCTCATTTTTTAAATCCGTAAAACGTAAGGGCATATCTGCCCCGCATACCTTATAACCAGCGCTTACGAATGATAGTGCATACAATTTGCCCATATCGCCCAAGCCAATAATTCCTATTTGCATGAAACAAATGTAATCTATCGCAAATAAATTTATAATAAAACTTAGATAAAATTGTTATTTAGAATGTTAAACCAAAACAATTTTATCGATTTGCCAAAACCTTAAACAAAATTTATTAACCGGGAAATGGATAAAAATGTAGTTTTACATTCTAACACCTATATTTAAACTATGCAGAAAATTAAACACACCCTATTGTTTTTAGGCGCTATGCTATTTTTAAACGTTGCGTTTGGGCAAACTTTACCTGACACCACGAAAAATACCGACCCATCATTAAATGGCCAGTATCAGTTTATGTTAAAGAAATCTAAAAGCTTCAACGGCGCAAGGCTGATCAATCCATCACGGTTATCATCCCTATGGAAAAGTGTTAGTGATACACTAAGAAAAGAACGCAGACAGCTGCAGGAAGCCCGTCAGGAAATTAAAGCACAGACGGATAACATTTCGAGCTTAAAAGGCGAAGTAAATGGAAAAGAAAGTTCGCTGGCCAGTGCTACTGCTTCTGTTAACGAGATTAAATTTTTAGGGATATCTTTTAACAAAGGCACCTATAACACCATTGTTTGGTCTATTATTATTGTACTTGGTATAGGCTTGGCCTTTATCATTTTCCAATCAGGCAAATTAAGACATGAAGCAAAGTACAGGACGGAACTTTATCAGGAAGTAGCCGACGAGTTTCAGGCACACAAGGTAAAAGCCAAGGATAAAGAAATGAAACTTGCGCGGGAGTTGCAGGATGAACGGAATAAATGGGATGACGGTAGAGGTAGATAACCTAAACCGACATTTTAAGAATAAATTAAACCTGGTTATTTTTTTGGAAAGCAGGACTTGCGGTTCTTCGGTTCCGCTAGTCCCGCCATTCGCTAATCCGATGAAGGATCGGAACCGCTACTGTCGGGTTTATTGAATGTTTGCCTGTAGCTGGTTTATCTTATTCCGCTTAATTTTTGATGCTGTATTTCAAACCCACCTCAAATTCGCCATTACTGTAATTTTGCATTTTGGAAGTGTTGGTGGTATATTGGAACAAAAGAGAAAATTGATTTTTGTAGTTCGCGCCAAAACCTCCTGTAAAGCTATTGGTGCTGTGATATATGCCATTCAACATTAATTTATCATCTAAGATCTGAAGATTTACACCAGCATCAAAAATGCCATCGTAGTTTTGCACCCCTCTATACACCAGCTTTGGTTCAATACTATTAACTACCTTATTAGTATTAAATTTATACCCTGCGGCAATAAAATAAATGGATCGGTCTACCACATTTCTAAGTACATCTCTTTTAAAAAACCGTTTAAGATTAGGCAAAGCACCCTGTAGTGTTAATTTGTCGGTGCGATAAGCTACTCCAAAATCGCCATCCAGATATAGCCTACGATCATTAAAGCTATTGAGCACATCATCATCTAAATCTCCTTTGGCCTTACCAAGGTCAACCCATTCGTTCATAATGCCAGCAGATAAACCAAAATCCAGGAAGTTAGCCTCGCCGTTTAAAGGTAAATGATAGGCATAGGTTACTGTTGCCCTTGTACGGTTAATGGCTCCTGCGCCTTCATTGTAAAAAAGCACACCCAAGCCTACTTTAGTATCAGTTAAACCATAATCACCAGTTAAATATTGAATCTTTGGCGCACCATCTACCCCAACCCACTGCGTTTTAAATGCCGCATTTAAATTTAGACCAGGCGCTAAACCAGCCATTGCCGGATTGGCCAGAAATTGGTTCTGGTAGTAGATGCTCCCCATGGGATTAAGCTGGGCAAATACTGGCGTAATACATAAAAACAACAGCCCAACTATATAACATTTCAATTTTCTCACGCTGTTATTTTTTATATAAAATTGATATAAAACCTTTAATAGATCCATCTGCCCCCAAATCGAGCATATAATAATAGGTATCCTCCATTAGTGGCTTACCGTTAAAGTAGCCATCCCAGTTGTTTTGGTAGTTCATAATAGCATAAATCAACCTTCCTCCCCTATCAAAAATGGATAATTTATTGTTCGGATACTTTTCTAAGCCTTTAACTACAAAAAAATCGTTTTTCCCATCTCCGTTTGGGGTTAGGATATTATTTACAATGGCTACTTCCGCTGTAGTCTGTATAATCAAAAAGGGTTGTAAAAAACCTTGAGTCAATGTGGTGTTGGCAGCCTGAAAAGTTTGCACAAGGGCCATTTCTCCTATACTGAAATCGTATAATTGGTTATTAATCTTACCATTGCCACTGGCCGAATTAACCACATAGGGCAAACTTTGCGCATTTACGCCTCTCCCGAAAAACATCGCCAGCAAGAGAACAAACAGATAGGATATTTTTCTCATCATGTTTAGTTTAAGGAAATCCAAGTCGCCCCATCGCTTTGGATGGTGAAAGTTTTTGCCCCCGTAATGGTTGTTACATTAGAATCATCGTTCAATAAAACAGGACTATTTAAAGTAACATCACCTGATGATAAAGCCTTCACAATTACATAAATCCTGCCTTTACAACTCGAGGCTATTGGAAGATTAACACTTACCGCCGTACCTGCATTTTTTATCCGGATCGTGTAATGACTCGCATCGAGTGTTAATGCCGCTGTGGCAGAATAGGTTAAAACACTTGCTGCAACAGAACCATTGATGTTTAAAGTACTGCTATTTGCTGGTGCATAAGCTACAGAAGATACAGCAGCAGTTCCGTTAATGGTTAATGCGCCCCCATTCGCTGTAAAATCGCCAGCTATTAAAGGATATGAAGTACTTGAGTTAGCTACAATTAAAGTATTATTTACGTTTGTGCTGTTAGCGGCGGCATTGCTTCCAATAAAAATATTCCCTAGCCCATTGTTTTTCGAGCCCGCGGCATAACCTATTGCTGTGTTGTTATCACCGTTACTAGCTTCAAGTGCCAAGCTTCCTATAGCTGTATTTGATATACCAGTTCCATTCGCCATTAGGGTATGCGTGCCTACGGCTGTATTGTTAGAGCCTACCGTATTAACTGCTAACGCCTGCGAACCAAATCCGCTGTTGCTGATACCACTAAAACTGCGTTGCAACACCAGGTAACCAAAGGCACTGTTCTCGTAACCCGAAATGTTAACAGATAATGCCTCGCGCCCGAATGCACTGTTGTTAAAGCCAGATACATTGGCGGTAAGTGTTTTATAACCGTAAGAAATATTGTTTTCAGATGAGTTTCCTAAACGGCCAGATTTTAAACCATTAACTAAAAAGTTAATGGCCACATCATCTGTATTGCCCAGAAAATTATTGTTTTGATCAGTACTACCCGTATTTCCTTTTAACGCCCAAGCATTGGCATTCGCAAATAATGTTCTACTAATTAATTCGGGTTTTCCTGTTGTTGCATTGGTAATGTACACTTTGTTTGCATCACTCAGACCATCAGTAGTTAGTTTAGCCACGGTAACCGAAGCGTCAACAAGTTTTGGGGTATTTACTGATCCATCGGCAAGTTGAAGTGTATTTACAGCCAAATCGTCGATATTAATATTCTTAACTTCTTTGTTCCCAATTTTTATAGAGGATACAGCAGCGTCAGCGAGCTTTGGAGTGCTTACCGAACCATCTGCAAGCTGTAGTGTGTTAACAGCAGCATCGTTTATATTAATATTTTTAACTTCCTTGCTTCCAATTTTTACGGAGGATACTGCAGCATCTGCTAATTTTGGTGTTGTTACCGATCCATCTGCCAGTTTAAGGGTATTAACCGCTCCTGCGTTAATATCAATTACCACATCCTTCAATAAAGCAGTAGCGCCATTAGTACTTATGCTTAAATCAGTCGAGGTTAATGCCTTAGCTCCTGACAATTGATTCACATCCAATGTTACGGGTTTCCATGCTGTTCCATCAAATAGAAGCACCTGATTATTGACTGGCGTAGTGGCATTTAATGTTTTTCCCTGGAGATTAGCTAGAGTAGGATTTGGATAATTGCCCGTTAAATCGCCACCAGCTACTCCTGTAGACGGACCAACTGGACCTATGTCACCTTTATCTCCTTTTACTCCTGGCACGCCCTGCAAACCTTGTAATCCGGTGGCTCCAGTTGCCCCTGTATCTCCTTTTGCTCCTTGCAGACCTGTTGCACCCACTCCTCCCTGTGCACCAGTTAAACCAATTGGTCCTTGTGCACCAACAGCGCCAACTACACCGGCAGGGCCTTGGGGACCAGCAATACCTTGTGGGCCAGTAGGACCGGCTACACCTGGATCTCCTTTAGGCCCGTTGGCAGCGTAAAGTGCGTATGGAACACTTAATAATTGTGCGGTTCCGGCCAAGCTAAAATTTGTACCGTTATCGGGATCGATTTCAACCTTAACAAACTTTAATCCGCTTGCCCAAGTTACCCCAGCTATTGTACCATTAACCGAACTTGCACCAGTAGCGCCAATAGCTAATGCATATAATCCTAAAGCATTAGTAGTTACATTTCTTACTTCCGAATATTGAACGGTACCTGTTGAGGATGCGTCCAAAATACTAATCCGCAAGGCTATATTTTTATTGGCCAATGGCGTACCGTTAGCATTTCTTGCAGCTCCTTGATAGTTAAACTGTTGTGGGGCTTGCGCTTTAACAGCCAAGGTCAAGCCCATGCATAACCAAGCAATTAATAAAAGTTTTTTCATGAATCGGGATGAGATCTAAAGCGTCAGGCCTAAAAACAAAGGAGCCTAACGATCAAATCTAACAATTAGTGCAAGTTACTGCATTCACTTTACACGAAAGGCTGATTATAAATACTAAAACGATTTTAAACAACTATAAAACAACGACTTAAATAAAATTTAATTTTATAATTTTACACTAACAACCAACTTTAACAGAATTAAAACCGAACTAACAGAAGAAAACATATAGTTGCAACCTCTAATCAGGCGAATTTACATTATGTTTCAGAGGGGAAAGATATCCCTTTAATATTGCGGTATAAGTCAACGGCATACAAATCTGTCATGCCCGAAACAAAATCCAATACACTCTGTATTATGGAATAGATATCGGTCAAATCGGTATGATATTGTTTAGGAATAAGTTTTACTAGTTTTTTGTAATAGTGTGTGTTGTTATGAATAAGTGCAGGGACAAACTCCTCTAATAAACCGGCCATAATTTTGTAACCAGCAACCTCTTTCTGTATAACCGACGAGAAGTTATAAATGCGCTCAACCGAAATTTTCTCTACAGCTTTCCAAGCTGAGATATAAGGTTCGGGCAGTAAATCGGTTAAACTCTGGTTCAGCTCTCCTTTTAATAATTGTTCCTGCGCGCTGAAAAATATAGCTGCACACTGGTTTGTTAGCGTATTAATGGCTTTCGCCCTTAAAAGACCAATTTTTGCATCATCATCTTCATAATCATTTTTTAAACGATTTTCGATAGTGGTAGAGTTGGCGAAAGGTAACAGATAGTTTTTTACTTCTTCGTAAGAAAGGATTTTTAAGCGGTGCGCATCTTCCAAATCGATTATACTGTAACAAATATCATCTGCGGCTTCCACCAAATAAACCAAAGGGTGGCGTTTGTAAATGAGGTGTTCACCTTCTTCTTGCGCTAAATGGAGTTCGGCAGCTATCTTTTTAAAGGTATCAGATTCTGACTGAAAGAAACCATACTTTTTACGGTGCAACAAACCTTTCCGTTTACCTGCGATTGATGCACAGGGATATTTTGCAATCGAAGCTAAAGTAGAATAGGTTAATGCATAAGCATCGTTGCCTTTTCCTTTTAACGGATGGGTAAGAATCCGGATGGCATTTGCGTTACCTTCAAAATTAATTAAATCGTGCCACTGCGATTCGTTCATTTCTTTCTGATAAACTTTCCCATCGCCATCGGTAAAATATCTTGAAATTGCAGCTTCTCCTGAATGTCCAAAGGCTGGGTTTCCCAAATCGTGCGCCAGTGCAGCTGCAGCCACGATATTACCTACTTCATTAATTAAAGGAACATCTTTAATCAGTTGTGGTTGATGTTCTTCTACACTTTTTAAAAATATATTCGCCATCGAGCGGGCTACGCTCGCCACTTCTAAACTGTGTGTTAAACGGTTATGTACAAAAACGCTTCCGGGCAATGGAAAAACCTGGGTTTTATTCTGTAACCTTCTAAAAGGAGATGAAAAAATCAAACGGTCATAATCACGCTGAAAATCCGACCGTGCCCGATCAGTGCTCGCACCATATTGTTCCTGTCCGTACCGCTTATTCGAAAGTAAATATTTCCACTCCATTTATCCCGTTTGCCTTTAAAATTTGGCGCAAGTTAAACAAAACGCGAAAATGGTTAAGCATAAAGTTTCAGGTAAATTTATATTACAGTTATTGAAAGATTATTTATATTCGGCACAAAATTAAACAAACAAATAATGAAGAAAATCTTTTTAACGCTCGCTATTTTATGCTGCTTTACCGTTTTAACGAAAGCACAATTCGAAGGCTCGAAGCAAATTTTTGAAAGTCCGAAATTAAAGGAAACGATCAAAACACAAAAAATTGTAGCTATTTTACCTTTCGAGGTCAAAATCTCCTACAGAAAACAACCAAAAAATTTCAGCGCAGAAGGAAACAAAACTCAGGAAGAATCGATGGCGAAGTCTATTCAGGCAAGTATGTACACTTTTTTGTTAAGGAAAGCTTCTGATTACACAGTAACATTCCAGGATGTTGACAAAACCAACATCTTATTAAAGAAAGCAGGTGTTTTAGGCAAGCTGGATGAAACTACTAAAGATGAGCTAGCCAAAATACTTGGTGTTGATGCTGTAATTGGTGGCCGTTTTGAAACTGAACAAACCAAATCTGAAGCAGGTGCAATTGCTTCTGCTGTTTTATTCGGTGGCTTTGGTGGGAAATCGGGTACTGGAACGATGTTCTTAACCATTAACAATGGACCTGATGGAGAACTCTTATGGCGTTTCTTCAAAACCATGGACGATAGCATTATGAGCTCTACTGATGACATGGTAGAAAGGATGATGAGGAAAATATCGCGAAACTTTCCATATAAAAGTTAAGCCAAAGGCAGATAGAAATATCTGCCTTTTTTGTTTCCGCTGATTTTCTGCTTTGTCTGTCCAAAAACTATTTAGCCTGCTATCTGTTTATTCTTAAACGGATAATATTATGAAAACGAGTATATATAACAAAGAAGAACATACCGAAGGTTATGTGGGGCCAAACAGCGAAAAACCGGAAAAATCTGATGTACAAAAAGCTTATGAAGCTGGTAACAACACCGATGTAGTAACCAGTTATGGCAAAGAACCGAGCGAACTGATTAAGGGAAATCCATTAGCAAAAGATGGTTTAGACAATTCGGGTACACAAGGCAAAGATTCTCTTAGTGATGATGCATACAACAGTTCGGATAAAAACCCAACCATAAAGAGTGCAGCAAGCCATACCGGAAGTTCATCTGACGATTTTAAGATGAATACCAGCATTAATGAGGCTGATGAAAACCATGCATTAAACACTGGAATATAAGCAGACAATTATGGGACTATTAAAATATGCCATTTTAGGCGCAGCAGCAATATATGGCTTTAAATATGTCACAAAAAAGCGGGCAGTTGATGGAAAATCGCTGATTGATGATCTTAAGGAAAAAGCTCCTGGATATGTAGATAAAATTAATAATTATTCTGAAAAAATAAGGCAGGATTATCGGCAAACAAGCGATTTATACTGACAATTAATTGGGAGCAAAAAGACACGCTATATTGACATATATCAATATATTAATCCCGTAAGCCTTGTAAATTGATAATAAGTTCTTCAAATTTGCAGCGCTGTAGGATTCGCGACAAAGATTAACTAAAAAATCAGAGACTAACTATTTAAGGGCATTTGCTTCTTGATTAACGCATTTCAGTTGTGGAATCCTAATTAATTTCCATCTACCGGAAAATGCATAATTTTATAAAGGGATTATTCTATATGGATAATCTCTTTATAACTAAATTATAAAGCCTTCCCCCTCAAACCTTTCTCATTGTTCTCGTTTCTATTTCCAATGTCTTCACCCTGACTTAAATTCGAATTATTTAAATTTTCGTTTACGGGATGTGAAGGATCATTTTCTGTTTTCAATAAATGCGACTCTTCCGGTTGATCTTTACGTTTAAAATCGGCGCGTTTATGTCCATAAGTAGCCTCTCCATTATCCCATTCTATATCCTCCTCATTGTGGGTAATTTCCGAATTAGGATCTATATTTTTATTTTCATTCACTTCCATAGCCATTATTTTTTGTAAATACTTCCATCTTAACAACAATTGGTACCATAAAAAAGTTTAATCAGGCCATAATATATAAGTGTGGCCTGGTCATCTTATTTTACCGAATCCAACAATCAATTTGCTGCTATTGTACGCCTTTACTTTGATCAATCTCCGTACTACTATCTAAATCATCTTTAGTCGATCCATTTTTATCCCGATGTTTTGGTGGATTTTCCATTCTACTTTCTTCCAGTTCAGAAAAATCACCACCTTTTTGATTGGCCACTTCGCCATGTGAAGAGGGAGTTTCTTTCAGTTCTTCTTTAGGATCTGCAAAATCCTGTCCTTCAACCGGTAATCCTTCGTGCTTCTTATCTTCCTTAATCATACCATTACAACCAGTCAATGTCGCTTTTGTTTTGGAAAATTGGGTGCATAAAAAAAGGTCTCGATTTGCATCGAGACCTTTTCTATTCTTTTAAAATCAATTAAACTTTGATTTCAACTTCAACACCGCTAGGTAATTCAAGTTTCATTAAAGCATCAACTGTTTTAGAGTTAGAGCTATAAATATCCAATAAACGTTTGTAAGCGCATAATTGGAACTGCTCTCTAGCTTTTTTGTTTACGTGTGGAGAACGTAAAACAGTAAAGATTTTTTTCTCTGTAGGAAGTGGAATCGGTCCACTTACAACTGCACCCGTAGGCTTAACAGTTTTTACGATTTTCTCAGCAGATTTATCTACCAAGTTGTAATCGTAAGACTTTAATTTAATTCTGATTCTTTGGCTCATCTTATTTTTAATTATGGTTTCCTGTTAGAGCTATTAACAACAGAAACCGGATTTATTTTGAGTTTTGCGTTACGCGCTTTGCGTGTGGCGACAAATCATCGCTAAACGCAAAACGCTATTCGCATCACATTATTAATCTTCAGATTTTACTCTTCCTTTAGATTTAGCAATTACTTCATCCTGTACGTTTTTAGGCGCAGCTTCATAGTGGTCAAATTCCATTGTAGAAGTTGCACGTCCTGAAGTGATTGTACGTAACTGAGTTACATAACCAAACATTTCAGAAAGTGGTACAGTTGCTTTAATTACCTGAGATCCATTACGGGTATCCATACCTAATAATTGACCACGACGACGGTTCATATCACCGATCACATCACCCATGTTTTCTTCAGGGGTTAAGATTTCGATTTTCATGATTGGCTCCATCAAAGTTGGTTTACATTTAGGTAAAGCCTCACGGTATGCCATTTTAGCTGCAAGCTCAAATGATAAAGCATCTGAATCGACTGCGTGGAATGAACCATCAGTTAAACGAACTTTCATATCAGGAAGTGGATAACCAGCTAATACACCGTTTGCCATAGATGCAGCAAAACCCTTTTCTACTGAAGGGATAAACTCACGTGGAATTGAACCACCTGTAATTTCGTTTACGAACTGTAAACCACCTTTTTCGAAATCAGCATCAATTGGTGAGATAACTACTGAAATATCAGCAAATTTACCACGACCACCTGATTGTTTTTTGTAAGTTTCACGGTGTGTAGTTGTACCGAAAATAGCTTCTTTGTAAGCTACTTGTGGCGCACCTTGGTTAACTTCAACTTTAAATTCGCGTTTTAAACGGTCAATTAAAATATCTAAGTGTAACTCACCCATACCAGAGATAACCGTTTGACCAGTTTCCTGATCAGTTTGAACTCTGAATGTAGGATCTTCTTCAGCCAATTTACCTAATCCAATACCCAATTTATCAACATCAGCCTGAGTTTTAGGCTCAATAGCTAAACCGATAACTGGCTCAGGGAAGTTCATTGATTCAAGAACAATTGGGTGTTTCTCTTCACAAAGTGTATCACCTGTTTTAATATCTTTAAATCCAACTACAGCAGCAATATCACCAGCAGCCACATTTGGCACAGGATTTTGCTTGTTAGCATGCATTTGGAAAATACGAGAAATACGTTCCTTGTTTTCTGAACGTGAATTATACACGTAAGAACCCGCTTCTAAATTACCCGAATAAACCCGGATAAAACATAAACGACCTACAAACGGATCGGTTGCAATTTTAAAAGCTAAAGCTGCAAACGGCTCATTAATACTTGGTTTTAATAAAACTTCTTCGTTTGTATCTGGGTTAGTACCAATAACACCTTCGCTATCCATAGGTGAAGGCAATAATTCCATCACATAATCAAGCATCGTTTGTACACCTTTGTTTTTGAAAGATGAACCGCAAACCATAGGAACAATTTTAGCATCTAATACAGCCGCACGTAAAGCATCTAAAACTTCACGTTCAGTAATGGTTTCAGGTGCATCGAAGAATTTCTCCATTAGAGACTCATCATAATCAGCAACTGATTCTAATAATTTTTCTCTCCACTCCGCAACTTCATCAAGCATATCTTCCGGGATAGGCACTTCAGTAAAGGTCATACCTTTATCATGCTCATTCCAAACAATACCACGGTTGTTAATTAAATCAACCACACCTTTAAATCCGTCTTCAGCACCGATAGGCAATTGCAATGGAACTGCATTACTACCTAACATATCTTTAACCTGCTTAACAACTTTTAAGAAGTCAGCACCAGAACGGTCCATTTTGTTAACGAAACCGATACGCGGTACGCTATAGTTATTCGCTAAACGCCAGTTGGTTTCAGATTGAGGCTCAACACCATCAACAGCTGAAAACAAAAATACCAATCCGTCTAGTACACGTAATGAACGATTTACCTCTACGGTAAAATCCACGTGACCTGGGGTATCAATAACGTTAACATGATATTTTTGACCTCTGTAATTCCAATCAACCGTAGTTGCTGCAGAAGTAATTGTGATACCACGTTCTTGCTCTTGTGCCATCCAGTCCATTGTTGCAGCACCTTCGTGCACTTCACCAATTTTATGACTTACACCAGCATAATAAAGAATACGCTCTGTTGTTGTAGTTTTACCTGCATCAATGTGAGCCGCGATTCCAATATTTCTTGTAAATTTTAAATCTCTTGCCATGTTATGTTTTTGATTTATCTGATTTTAAATGATTACACCGATTATGTTAAAACAAATCGGTGTAATTTATCTAATCAGTATAATCTTCTAATTAAATCTGTGTAATCTTACTAATCTGTTAATCCTAATTACTAGAATCTGAAGTGAGAGAACGCTTTGTTAGCCTCAGCCATTTTGTGCGTATCTTCTTTCTTCTTAACAGCAGCACCTTCACCTTTAGCAGCAGCTACGATTTCACCAGCTAATTTCTCTTTCATGGTTTTTTCACCACGTTTACGAGCGTATAAAATTAACCATTTCATACCTAAAGCTGTTTTACGCTCTGGTCTAACCTCAGTTGGAACCTGGAAGTTAGCACCACCAACACGACGAGATTTAACCTCTACAGCTGGCATAATGTTAGTTAAAGCACGTTTAAATATCTCTAAACCACTTTCACCTGCTTTTTTCTCAGCAATTTCAACAGCATCGTAAAAAATAGAATAAGCGATAGATTTTTTTCCATCGTACATCATATTGTTTACAAAACGAGTTACCTGAACATCATTAAATTTTGGATCAGGAAGAATAATTCTCTTTTTTGGTTTTGACTTTCTCATTTCTTATTTCCTCCCGATTATTTCTTTTTACCTTTTGTTGGTGCCGCAACTACCTGTCCTGGTTTAGGACGTTTAGTACCATATTTAGAACGACGTTGGTTACGACCAGCTACACCTGATGTATCTAATGCACCACGGATGATGTGGTAACGTACACCTGGTAAATCTTTAACACGACCACCACGGATCAATACGATTGAGTGCTCCTGTAAGTTGTGACCTTCTCCAGGAATGTATGCATTAACCTCTTTACCGTTCGTTAAACGAACACGGGCTACTTTACGCATTGCTGAGTTTGGTTTTTTAGGGGTAGTGGTGTACACACGTGTACATACACCTCTTCGCTGTGGACAGCTGTCCAACGCTGGAGACTTACTCTTGAACTCCAGTGCTACTCTACCTTTTCTAACTAATTGTTGAATGGTTGGCATTGTGCTTTTTTATGTTTTTTTATTAAAAAATTTACCGCTCCCCCGGCATCCTTGCAGATAGCCCATAAAACGGACTGCAAAAGTAGAACAATTCTTTTTAAAAATCAAGGGGTTAGCGTAAAAAGTTTTCAGTCGGCAATTATCAGTTTTCAATTGAAGATTAAGGAGTTGCGGTTCTTCCTCTCGCTTGCCATCATTGCGAACTGAAGCGGAGGAAATGGTAATGGCATGAAGCAATCTTTCTCGCCTTAAACGTTAAATCGATTACTGTATCTTTTTATGATTATAAACTGTTATTTGGAAAGCAATTCCAGCAATTCTTAGGTTGGGTTCGGCCCCGTTCCAAAGGAACTCCTTCGGAGCTAATGTTACAAGCTCGTGAAGAACTCAATTCCACGAATATCGGGTTTAGTTAGCAAAGTAAACCGATCCTATTAATGTTCTAGTTTCAGCGTCTACAAGAAAATTAATTTTCCTAGCCTTTTACCATACGCTTTAAAAAGGCTTAAAACCAAACATGCCTTAAATTCATAAAAGATTGTGTTAAATACTTTATCTTTAATAAAAATCTAAATTATATGTTCTTAAGTATCCTCGGAATTATTATCATTTTTATCGGCTTTGCCGTATCAAGCCAAAATAATCTTATCGGCCGTTACAGCAGCATCACGAAAATTATTGGTGTGGCACTGGTTATCATAGGTTTGTCGTTCTCCATGTTTAAAGTTATTGATGCGGGTGAGGTTGGGGTTAAAACCGTTTTCGGAAAGGTAGATAACGAAGTTTTATATAGTGGCCTTAATGTAATTAATCCTATAGCGGTAATTACCCCATTTGATGTTAAAACACAGAACTACACCATGTCTGGCGTGCATGATGAAGGCAACAAACAAACGGATGACGCTTTACGTGTTTTATCTGCTGATGGCTTAGAGGTCATTATCGATCTCTCCGTGCTATTCAGGGTAAAAGGAAGTGCCGCTCCAAATATCTTAAGGGAAATAGGAACCGACTATCTGGAAAAGATTGTTCGTCCGGTTTCTCGTACCGCTATACGCGATAATGCTGTTGCTTACGATGCCGTTGCATTATACTCAAGCAAGCGAGACGAATTTCAATCTAAAATATTTAACACCATAGAGAAGAGTTTTGCGAAAAGAGGTTTAGAGCTAGAGCAGCTCTTGGTGCGTAACATCACTTTACCTGCATCGGTAAAAGCAAGTATCGAATCTAAGATAAACGCAGAACAAGATGCACAAAAGATGACGTTTGTACTTCAAAAGGAACGCCAGGAAGCGGAACGGAAAAGAGTAGAAGCACAAGGAATTGCCGATTACCAACGCATCCTTTCTACAGGATTAAGCGATCGCCAGCTCCAATACGAATCGATATTAGCTCAAAAAGAAATTGCAAAATCGGCCAATACCAAAGTTATTATTATGGGTAATGGCAAAAGTGCACCGATTATTTTAGGTGGAAATTAATTAACCTTTTAAAGGTTCTTAAAAAAATGAAAACAAAAATCATCACTATCATACTTTGTAGTATTGCATACCTATGTAATGCACAAACATCTTCAACTATTAAAAGAAAGGCCAATGTAGATTTTGATGCTTACGAGAAACTCATACCGGAGGTTAAAGCCCATCGCAAAAGTAAGCTCCTAGATTTACCAACATTTTTAAAAATGGCGGAAGAAAAAGGCACCGTTATTTTAGATACACGGTCTGATAGCCTATTTAAACGAAAACATGTTAAGGGGGCCATTCATCTAAATTTTTCTGATTTCACGCAACAAAACCTGTTAAGGATTATACCAGATGCAGATACAAAAATATTAATCTATTGCAATAACAATTTTATAGATGACCAGGCAAATTTCGCCAGCAAAGTAGTTATACCTGTTTTAATAAAGAAAAAAATTGCGCCTATTTCATTGGCCTTAAATATCCCTACTTATATTAACCTATACGGCTATGGATATAGAAATGTGTATGAACTTTCTGAATTAGTAAGCACACGGGATAAACGAATAACTTTTGAAGGAACCGATATCAGCAGTAATATTATTAAAGCACGATGATAAAAGCTAAAACTTAATTGCAATCCTTAAAACTATCTTTAAGCACTTTTAACCGCGCAACCGCAGCTTCTAATTCTTTCGGGGCTTTACCGTATTCGTAAGTAATTTTATATTGTTTGCCATCGGCACTGATCGCGATCCACTCTGCTCCTCCATCTGCACAATCAGGACAGCCAATTACTTCTGGCAGGGCCGAAATCTTCTCCAAATTCAATTCGTTTTTGATCGCGTTTATATCCGCCTCAGAAATTGTTTTGCTACAGGTTTTAGTATCAGCTGTTTGTCCATTTTTCGATTTTGAAAAAGTAAGTTTCAGATCGCTAATGAGTAAATTATTTGAACAATAGCCTACACACATCCCAAATGACGAGCCATAACCAATGCTGTTTAAGGTTTTAATATCGCCTTTTTTACACCCCGAAAAGGATAGGCTGATCACAATCGCAAAAATGAGTGGTAAAATTTTCTTCATAGATTAAGTGTAAAATGCTATTCAAAGATATTATTTATCAGGTAACATTCTACAAAGTAATATAAACAACGAAAGCGGTCAGAAATGATCGCTTTCGTTGAAATGCCTCAATTTTTATAATTTCACGTATCCTTCAAAATTAGCCAGACAAGGGTAACTGGTACCTTCAATCAGAGTAATTTTGACATATCGTACAGGAGCTGCAGGCGAAACGGCAAAGCGCTGTTCGTTCACTGTTGTTGGATTAAAAGTCCGGTCATCACCCAATTGCGTATAGGCAACACCGTCCACACTTCCCGAAATAGAGAATTTGCTAAAACCTTGTTTTGGATCGGTGTGTGCGTTAAGTCCGATGTAAGAAAGTGAACTTGCTTTTTTCATATCAACAATAATCCAATGTGGATAAGGATGCAGCACATCGTAATCTGCCTGCCAGAATGAAGGAACAGTTGTTGCGGTTGGGCTTTTGGCCGAAATTACATCCACTACATAAGCAGCTAAGTTGGTTTCATCGCCAGGATAATTTACCTCGCTTGAAGCTGTGGCCGTCCACCCTATTTTGCTCAATGCAATATCGGTAATCGGTTTTCTTTCCTGTAAGCCGGTAACACTAAATTCCGATAAAAAGGTAATGTTACCTGTTTGTGTTGCGGCCTTTTCTAAAGCTGTTAACTTAAGGTACCTCACATTTCTTGCAGGAGATAAGGTAAATGCCTGTTCGGTGTAAATTGCAGGATTAAAAACAAGTTCTCCAATGATCGTGAAATTAGTTCCATCGTTACTGCCCTCTAACCTAAATTTGGTAAAACCTTTGGGATCACTTTGTTTAGTAGTCAAACCAATCTTTGTTACTACCGTTTGTTTTTTCATGTCGATCAGTAACCAATGCGGAAATGCAGTGGTAGCATTCGAACTCCAAAAAGTGTTAGTATTTCCATCCAAAACCGTTGCTGGCGGATTAGCTGTTTCCTGACTAGAGGCTGTTGCACTCCAACCTGAACGGTCTAATACCACTTCTTCCAAATTGGATGTGAGTTCTGCACTTTTTTCCTTTTTACACGAACTTGTTACCATACCTGCAAAAAGCAGGCACATGGCATATATCTTTATATTTTTCATCTCTTTAATTTTGTTTTCAAGGGGCGATGATCTAAGGGTTCTGAGTTAGATTTTTGTTATTGTCTATCTCATACTGGGGAACGTAAAAAATAACACGTGCATCGGTTGGCAAAATAGTTTGCGTAATGTTGGTATTTGGCGTATTATTTAAAGCGTGCGTACCGGGATAGTTTCTTATCATCGGTCTATTGTTTCTAAACAAATCGTAAGCACGCTGTCCTTCAAAAGCAAATTCGAGTCTTCTTTCTTCCAGAACTACATCTAATGCAGTTTTATTTGCTGCAGCGATACCCGCCAGTGTTAAAGTCGGAATTCCTGCCCTCGTGCGGATCAGATTTACATCATCTAACGCCAATTGTGCATTACCTAATTTGGCATTGGCTTCAGCTTTATTTAAATACATTTCAGCTAAACGAAGGTATACTGGTGAACTTAAATTTGCGATTCCTTCCTGTAAGCTGTATTTAGTAACATAGTACATCGGTACATTTGGCGAAATTTTGGTATTTACCTGTTGTACCCCATTCACTTTATAAGGTGCAATAAAACTATGTCTTAAATCCGCCGGGTTTTTATCCAACTCCGTTACATATTGTTGAGAAGCATAAATTTCAGCATAACCCGTACTGCCTTGCGGACCAGGTGTAGCCAAACTTCCCGGTGTGCCGCTATAATACATCGAACCAATTGCACCAAAATCCTGGTCTTCTGTTTTGGTATAACGAATGGCAAAAATGGTTTCTGAGTTGGCTTCAGGTGTTTTGGTAAAATAACTCTGGTACTCTCCTCCCTGAAGCAGTTTATACCGGCCAGAAGCAATTACCAAATCGGCATATTTAACGGCGTTGGCATTATCGCCCATGTTTAAATATATCCGTGAGAGTAATGCATAAGCTACTTCTTTTGAGGCGAAAATATCCTGTTTCGCGACAGTCATTAAATCTGCTGCCTTTAATAAATCTGCGATAGCAGCATCATACACTTCTTTAACGGTATTTCTGGCAGGAGTACCTGCTGCAACACCTTCTTTTAAGATAGGCACGCCAGGATTTGCGCCATTTCCCTGAGTATAAGGCCTACCAAACACACGTACCAGGTTAAATTCCATCATTCCCCTTAAGTAGAGATTTTCACCCTTAAGCTGTTTAAGATCTCCCGTAGCATTCTCTGGGATGGCTGCAATAATTTTATTGGCCGCTACAATGACATAGAAAGCCTGTTGCCAAAAATTAGCGCCATGCGTCCCGGTAGGAATGTGTGTATATCGATAACATCTTGATAAATCATCAGATGAGGGCTGTCCCTGGGCAATATTATCCCCCTGGTATTCGGTTAAAAAATGCGCACTCCGAACATAAGTAGCATTTCTTAAAACTGCATAAGTTCCAATCGTTGCAGTTTCAATATCGCCCGGATTTGTCAATGCAGATTCGTCATCAATCGCAGTTGAAGGTTTTACTTCCTTTTTACAGCTACTTACACTAAAAATTAATGCAAGTGCAACAATATATATTTTTATTTGATTCGTTTTCATGTTTTTCCTCTCCTATAAACCAATGTTTACACCAAACAATATTTTTTTGCTCATTGGGTATCTAAAGCTTGAGCTACCCGGAATAACATTAGGGTCATTGTCATCCGGCGCAAGTACAACCTCAGGATCAATACCCGAAAATTTAGTACCCGTCCATAAGTTATCTCCACTTACAAAAATCCTTGCGCTGCTTATTTTGATTTTACTCAACCAGTTGGCTGGGATCTGGTAGCCAAGCGTAACATTACGTAAACGGATGTAACTTCCATCTTCCAGATAACGAGATGATTGTTGATTGGAATCGTGATTACCGCCCAAAACCGGTTTTGGATGCGTAGCAATATCTCCAACCTTTTCCCACCTGGTCCAGCCTGATTTTAATACCATAGCGTTATAACTTTCGTATAAACCATCATTATCAAAATATGCTCGGCTGTTGTTGTATACTTCGTTGCCATAAACAAAATTGAAAAACGCGCTTAACGAAACGCCTTTGTAGCTAAAGGTATTGGTAAAACCACCTGTAAATTTCGGTGAGGCTGATGTACCAGTATATTGGCGGGTTGCCTGAGCGTATGTATTCGTTACGGCAATATGTTGTACCCCATCTGCATCCGTAATCACTTTTTCCCAAAGCGGGTCTCCGTTATTGGGATCTACACCTGCCCATATCGGCATTTTGTAATCGTAAATATCATGACCTATCGCTTTAGGTTGAGAGCCAGCTGGTGTAATGGCATCTTTTCCTTCAGTAAGTGCTAAGATGGTATTGCGGTTAAAGGCCATATTCAAATTGGTTTCCCATTGAAATTCGCCTGTAAAATTTTTAGTGTTCAAACTAAACTCCAGGCCTCTGTTTTTTAATGCCCCAACGTTTTGAAAAATGTAACGGTATCCTTCAGTAGATGGAAGTGGTACCTGGAACAAAAGCGCATTAGCACGTTTATCATACAAATCAATTGTTAAATCAATTCTATTCCAAAAACCGATATCCAAACCAATGTTCGCTGTTTTTTGCTTTTCCCATGTTAAATCTGGATTACCTTTTTGGTCGGGCCTTGCTCCCGGGATTCCGCCATAACTGGCCGAGGCATCAATTGCATACAGTCCTAAAGATGGATAATCACCAATTTCAGCATTACCCGTTGTACCATAACTTGCCCTTAACTTTAAGAAACTGATTGGTTTTACTCCTTTTAAAAATGCTTCGCTGCTTAAAATCCAGGATGCACCTAACTGATAAAAATCTCCGCCACTTTTGTTTAAACCGAAGCGTGATGAATTTTCGTGCACAAAAGATCCAATTGCAAAGTATTTACCCGCGTAATTGTAATCTACCTGACTTAAATATTTACTAAAATTATATTCGTTGGTACCGCCAGATGGGTTGCTAATAATATCGGTTGCGGTTGACATTACCGGACGGCCAGCTGGTAAATTTTTCCCATTTAAATTCGCTTCATCGTAATAAGATTTTTCAGCTTCACCCACGGCTAAAACTGTTAAATGATTTTGGCCAAAACTATTTTCATATTTCAGCCTGTTCGAACTTAACAACCTGTTTTTATAGGTTGTTGAGTTGTAAAGAGAACCATTGGTTGCTCCACCTTCTTTGGTTCTTTTATCATAATAATCTACAGCAAACGTATTGTAAAAAGTAGTTCTGTTATAGCTGGAAAAAGTTAGGTTTTTTACAATGTTATAATCAATGTTTACATCGGCACTCAGATTTAAGCTTCTTGCGTAAGAAAGGTTGTATTGCGTAGAATGAAGAAAATTTTCAATATCACGGCCCTTCCACGTTGGGGTAATGCGTGCATCTACAGGCGTGCCATCTGCATTGTAAGCCGGATCGAATGGAAGATTTAAGTATCCATCTCCAAGTGTATTGCTATTGGCGTAGTTATTTCTGGTAAATACACCATTTAACAACAGACTTACCTTAAGTTTTTTTGTTAATTGGCTATTTAAATTTGCCCTTAAATTATAGGCATTTTTATCGTTATTGATTACGGTTCCCTGCTCTCTATAAAAGTTGCCGGCAATGTAATATTTTGTCTTTTCTGTCCCACCAGATGCAGAAACGGTATAGTTCTGCGTCATCCCATCACGTGTAGCCAAATCCCACCAATTGGTATCATTGTTTAAAACCGATGGATCGGAATTGGAAAATGTTTTTTGATAATTATACAATTGCTGACTATTCATTAATTTGAAGTTGCCTGTAGAAGGTGAATTGAAACCTACTATAGAGCTAAATTCGATTTTTGCCTCACCGGTTTTACCAGTCTTCGTGGTTACGATAATCACACCGCTACCTGCACGCGAACCGTATAACCCTGTTGCCGCAGCATCTTTTAAAATGGTTACAGATTCTACATCATTCGGACTGTATGTAGCGCCTTCAGTACCATAAGCACCAAGGATATTTCCATCAACAACCAATAGTGGTGCTGTTCCTCCATTAATACTTCCAATACCCCTTATCGTCATTTTTGGTGCGGAAGTTGGATCGCCTGATCCAGATGAAACCACAACACCTGGCGCCTTACCCTGGATCATAGAAATTACATCATTAGAAGCAACGCCTTTTAATTTTTCGGCAGAGATTACCGAAACCGAACTTGATAGTTCTCCCTGCTTTTTTGATGAATAACCTACTACAACTACATCATTAAGGATGTTGTTTTCTTCCACTAAGCTGATGTTGAAGGTGCTCTTGCCCTGAACAGGGATTTCTTGTGTTAAATATCCTACAGACTTGATGATTAAAATACCATCGGCAGGAACTGTGATGGCAAAATTACCAGATCCATCTGTAGAGGTACCAATACTCGGATTTGATTTTAAAGTGATAGTTGCTCCGGGAACTGGCCCTGATTTATCTGTTATTTTTCCTTTGATGGTAATGTCATCAAAATTAATGGGATTAATGGTCTTGGACTTCGTATTTGCATTGTGGTCAAAATTGGCAAAAGCCTTACTTTCGTTTAGCCATAATAAGCCAACTGTCCCAAAAATCAGTAAAGACTTGATTTTCATGTTTTGTTGTTTTTAAGTTAGTTGATAGGTTGTTGTGGGATAATTTAGATGCGTTTTTTTTAAATCATAGGCCTGTTATTTTTTTCATCACACCATAAAAAATTTTGGTAATTTATTACCCGACTATTATAA
The DNA here is from genome assembly GCF_004331735.1 of Pedobacter psychrodurus. GTDB lineage: Bacteria > Bacteroidota > Bacteroidia > Sphingobacteriales > Sphingobacteriaceae > Pedobacter > Pedobacter psychrodurus. The sequence goes on along the minus strand of NZ_SJSO01000017.1, from coordinate 71,387 downwards.
AAGAAAATGATTATGACATTGGTTAATCTTCATGATTTTCTCTTTCCAGACCTAATTTATGCGATTTGAAACGCATAAAATCACTAAACACTACGCAAACGTTTGATCATAAATAAAGAATATTGCCGATTTTGTCGCCATTACCAGACATGGACTGAAACTTAGAGCAAGAAGATGCTTAGAATAGGAATGAATTGATTTTATTCCTCCTCAATTTCAGAAATCTGCCAAAAAAAAAAGGATGGATGCTCTTGAATAAAAAACTAACAAACGTTTGCGTTAAGTTTTTCACTAAACAGGAAACGAAAAAGCCCCTAACAATTAAATCTAAAGATTAAATGCTAAGGGCTTTATAATAAAAATACCTGTGTATTATTGTCCATTGACACCGAAATAAGTATTGTAGGGGGACATCATTACCCTTCGACTCCACTCATAGTGAGCAACCGATTTTTCTTGTTAATCCATGCTTCCCCACCTAAACGTCTGGGCAGGCGTGGCAAAACGTCGTCACTATAATTCGGGAGTCATGGACGATAGCATAATAGATACTGAATCAAGTTCAGTATGACGAATTGGTCGCAAAACAAAAAAGTCTTCCAGTTTTACCTGAAAGACTTTCGATTTTTAAGCTTTAGCAACTTTTTTGCTGTGCTTTTTATGGTGGTGTTTTTTTGAATTAAGGCAAGTCGAAAGCAAAAGTATAATTTAATTTTTTTCCACTCAGCACGTACTCAGAAATTACTTTCCCATCCACCAATATTTTATACTCCCCTTTAGATTTTGTCTTAGCGGTGGCAAAAGTTTTAAGCTGAACATGTGTTCCTGATTTTAAGGTAACGCTTTTTTCCCAGGCACCACTTACTTCTTTTAATTCAGTCTGCTTTCCACTTTCATCAGCGTAAGCTACATCGGCTGTTAAACCATCGCCAAAGCTAGCCTGATAAAGTACATTGTAACTTTCTTTTTTAGGAACATCTATTTTACCTTTCGACATGGAATAGAACGTCGTCATGGTTGAAATCGAACAGCTGCTCAGCATAAGTGCGAACAAAAAACAAAAGGAAATATTTTTCATTTGATAAGGTTTAGATCAAGATGACGACCGTTATCAGGGAAAGGTTGCAAGGAGAGATAATTATTGAATGAGGGAATGACTGAATGAGAGAATAATTAAACCATTCTACACTCAATCCTTCAAAACTCACTCATTCAATCAATCATTTATAAAACGTTTCAAGATATAATTCTTCTACCTTTTTCCGTGCCCAGGGCATTCTCCTTAAAAATTTCAAACTCGATTTTATCGTTTGGTTATTATTAAAGCAATCGATCCTAATTAGTGATCCCAGTTTTTCCCAACCGTAGTGCACCTGAAGATCGGTTACAATTTTCTCTAAGGTAATACCGTGTAAGGGGTTGTTTTTTTGCTGTTCGGCCATGTGGCAAAGTTAAGGCAAAATTATCGGGGTTTATATTGCGACATCCAAACATTTGCGCCACCACAATCGGGGTCGTTTATTTTATGGGCAAGCACTTCAAAATGATTAGATTCAAGCAATGATTGATATTCATCTGCATCTAAAGAAGCATGAAATAAGTTTTCCCCACCGTTCATTCCCCAAACCTCTCCTCTATCCTTTCCCGAGGTAAACAACAAAATGCCATTTGGTTTAAGGTGACGCCTAAAAATACTGAACATACCGGGCTGGTCGGCCGCGGGGAGATGAAAAAAACTGTGCCAGGCAATTATCGCATCGAATTTTTCATCTAAGTCTAGCTTACGCATATCTTTCAGCATAAACCGTGTACCAGGAAAATTTAGCTTAGCTATTTCGAGCATCTGCTCACTGGCATCGATTCCTAAAACTTTTACATTTTGACTGATCAGATATTCCATTATAGGCTTTCCACTACCGCAGCCTAAATCTAAAATACTTGCATTTGGAGGCAACTTTTTGAGTAAATCGTCCATATAGGTTCTCTCCTCTAAACCAGCATAACGGTTTTCGGCAAACCATTTACCCATCTTATTGTAAACTTGATATACGTTTTTGCGTTCTCCTTTTTCCATATTAATTGCTTAAATTATCCGATGGCGGTGGCATCAATTTCAATTAGCATTCCATTTAAAGCCAATCGCTGTACAGGGATGAGTGTATTCACTGGAAATTTTAGATCTGGCCATATTTTAGTAGATTCTTCGATTAAGATATGATGTTTCTCCTCATCATAATCTACTACCAATGTAGTGAGCTTTGCAATATTGGCCATGGTTAAACCTTTGCTTTTTAAAGCCAAAGCTATATTTTCGAATACAATACTTAGCTGTGTTCGAAAATCGGTACTGAGTAAACCATCCATCCTACTGCCACCCTGGCCGGCAACAAATACAAGCAGGCTTTCGGCCTGAACTGAAACTAAGTGAGAATAACCATGTGAACGGGGATCGTATATCCCTTCGGGATTACTGATTTCTAGATTAGGTTTTTCCATTTGCTATAAATTAACAGGCGCTAAATTATTCGATAAGAAATAGTAAACCGTCGGTACTTTGCAATAAAAAAGCCTCCTGATCTATTAAAATCAGAAGGCTTCATTATGTCGATAAAACTAGTTACCTGTGGCTGTCCAGGTATTATTATCCGTATTCGAATCTGGTAATACCTTATTCGGGTCTAAAGTAACCGATTCAATTTCTTCAGTTGTTGGATAACGCACTAACCAGCTGGTATTTTTCATCCAAACATCAACCGGAACTTTTACGATATCCGTTTTACCGCTTTTGGTTTTAATCTGCAGGATAATTGGCATTGGCATTTTCTCCAGATTTACAACATTAATGGTGTAACCTACCAATTTATCATCTTGCTTAACGGCTTCAACACCAGCAATACCCTGATCCATTTTCCAGTTGTTTAACCACCAGCTTCTCCAGAACCAAGCTAAATCTTCACCCGCACCATTCTCCATCGAACGGAAGAAGTCAGATGGTGTTGGGTGTTTAAACGCCCAGTTTTTAATGTATAAACGGAAAGCATAATCAAAACGGTCTTCGCCTAAAATCTGATTTCTTAAAATATCAAGTCCCCATCCTGGTTTGCTATACAGGTTAACACCGATATTTCTTTCTGCCATTCCATCAGGCATCTGCATAATGTTTTCGTAAATGGGGTTACCGATAACGGCTTTACCAATTCTGTTCAAATCGGTTGGTGGAGCAGCATACTCGCCTTTGTTAAAACTACTTTTAGAAATACCGTTGATAAATGTATTAAAGCCTTCATCCATCCAACCATATTTACGTTCGTTAGAACCTACAATCATTGGGAACCAGGTATGACCAAATTCGTGGTCAATTACGCCCCATGCGCTTGCTTTTTTAGCTTTCCAGCCACAAAATACAATACCAGGATATTCCATACCACCAATATTTGTGGCTACATTAACAGCCATTGGATATGGATATTCGAACCATTTTGTAGAATAATGCTCAATGGTAGATTTTACATATTCTACCCCTCGGCCATAAGAATCAATACCGTTGCTTTCTACCGGCTGTGCAGAAACGGCTAAACCTGTTTTGCCACTTGGCAGTTTATATCTTGCGGCATCTAAAACGAATGCTTTTGATGAAGCCCAGGCCGCATCACGTGCATTGGTAATTTTAAATTTCCATGTTAGCTTATCTTTAGCCGGACGGGATTGAGGGTTGGTAACCTCTGCTTCGGTACGGATATGAACCGTAGCATCGCTGGTTTTAGCTACATTCCATCTCTTTAACTGCTCTGGTGTAAAAACTTCTGCAGGGTTTAATAATTCGCCTGATCCCATTACAATATGGCTTGCCGGTGCAGTAATGGCAAAATTAATATCGCCATACTCGCAATAAAACTCACCGCCGCCCCAATACGGCAAAGTATTCCATCCCAGCACATCGTCATAAACACACATCCGTGGAAACCACTGTGCAATGGCAAAAATTTCACCATTTTTTGTAGTTAAATGTCCTGTTCTGTCCGATCCTTCTTTTGGTACAACAAAAGAATAATCCATTTTAACAGTTACGATATCGCCATTAGCTGCCATTGGTTGTTCTAAACGGATCTGCATACGCGTATCTTCTACTAAAGAAGTGAATTTTACTGCTGCAGCTTTTTGCGAAACACTGATGTTCTGGATTTTATAACCACCATCAAATTTTTCGCCCTGGGCACCGTAACGGCTGCGGGTCGGCGTAATGGCATACCCACGTGAAGTTTCCTTGAAGGTATTCTGATCTAATTGCAGCCATAAATAGGGCAATTTATCGGGACTATTATTTTTGTAAGTAATGGTAACGGTACCAGTAACCGTGTTTTTTGTTTCGTCGAGACTCGCTGTAATGTTATAATCAACGCGGTTTTGCCAATATTTTGGTCCAGGTGCACCAATTGCAGAACGGAATTCATTCCCGTTTTGTGTATAAAATAGTGGTCCAAAGGCTTCAGCAGGGTTATAATTGCTAGCTGGCTTCGGTGTTGTAGGTTGTTGGGCTGATGCGGAAAAGGCAAAAACGCAACAAACCAAACAAAAAGTTATTAGTTTATTCAATTTCATGATAATAATAAGGTTGTAATCAGGCGGTAAATATAAAAAATAACCACATATAGATTTATATGTGGTTATAATGTTACCAATAATGGCTATAATGTAGTCAAAAAGGCTTTTTAAACTTTAATTCGATCAATATTTATTCATATCTATCAATTTTAATTTCCTTTCCTAACACTAACCGTCATGCTGAATTTATTTCAGCATCTTTCCTGAATAATAGACCCTGAAATGAATTCAGGGTGACGAGTCTTTGTTAATTCGTTTTTAATTTGGGTAGATCCTGTAGTTTTCTTTCTTGCGGGGTTAATTTTTTCCATGCTACAAAGGCAAGGGAAATATAATAAGCATAACGGTATGGCCTTTCTGCCTTTACTGTTTCTACCGAAGGACGATAAATAATCATGAAGTTTTTAAGTTCTTCGCCTTCTAGCTTGGTCATATCTGTGATGGCCTTTGCGGTAAAGTTCTCATCAATTTCTTCGAGATACATTTCCTTTTCCTCCAAATCGGCCTCTTTACGCTGCTGTCTTTTATATTTACCATAACCCAGATTTAGATTTAAACCACCAACCTTATCAGTCATACGTTTACGGTTTAGGTTTCCGCCGGTACTCAATAGTGTATATTTTTCGGCTAATGGATCTTTCGCATCTGTAACCTGACTATTCATCCGCACTGCGGTAACATCTACATCTTTTAAACTGTTCGATTTAACCGGAAGGTATATCGTTCTATTTAACAGGTTGGTTAAGTACAACGTATCGGTATGATAGCCGACAGCAGAAAACTCCAAAAGATCGCCAATATTAGCGCCAATAGCATACTTACCTTCTTTATTTGTACTGGTTGATTTTTTACTGTTCAGGTTTCTGATACTAACACCAGGCAGAGAAAGCGTTTTTTTCGAGTAATCGAAAACCGTACCTGTAGTTACCGTCTGTGCAAAAACGCTAATTGGTAAGGCAAGTAATAGAAAAATGATCAGTTTGTACATACTCAAAAGTAACTTAGTTCGACATTTTAAAGCTGCATTTAACAAACTTTAACATTAGAACAATTGAATTAGGCTAGTGTTTTTAAATAATTGTCATCATCAAATCCAATTAATATGGCTTTGCTATTTTGCTCAATAATCGGGCGTTTTATTGCGCTGGTATTTTCTTTTAAATAAGCGATTGCCAAATCTTGGTTGTCAATTTTAGCCTGTTCTTCTTTAGTTAGTTTTTTCCAGGTTAAACCTTTACGGTTTAATACAGTTTCCCAACCGAAGCTATTACACCATTCATTTAACTTTTCTGTTGTAATGCCTTTTTTCTTAAAATCATGAAATTCAAAATCAACCTGATGTGCTTTTAACCAATCGAGCGATTTTTTAACTGTATTGCAATTTGGTATTCCGTAAACGGTCATATTGAATTATTGAATGAATGAGTGAGTGATTGATTGAATGAATGAATGAATGAATGAATGAATGTAAAAGCAAAGTTAATAAACTGTTTAGCTTTATACTTAATATTTTGAAGATCGTCGTTTTTATCGTGTAACTCTTTATCAATTTTCTAAACTCAACAACAGGTGCATCATAAATATAGAACTGTCATCCTGAGCCTGTCGAAGGACCTGTTTATATATCTCGAAAGGCGTTTCGACAAGCTCAACGTGACAAATTCGAATGGAATTATAACTTATAATAAGCCTGCATAATGAAGGAGAAAACCTATCTTAAAATCCCGCAATCCTAAAAATCCTATTCGTTCGTCACATTTTTAGGCTCATCCATCACATTTTAAATATTCATGCAAATACTCTTTGTAAAATTGTAGCATAATCTAAAACAAATGGTAATTCTATCCGGCAACTCATCAACAATAAAAACCAAAAACATCAACCAGCTTGAGTTTTGGATTTCTACAACACTATATATCCTGGCATTGATCAGCATCTGTTCATCTACCATTTATAGCAGGGGCAGTTCTTATCATTTTGAAGAAAGCCAAATTGACTATAGTATAATGGCAAATTTCTTTATCCCCGAATTATTTAAGATCAGCATTTTGTATATCAGTTTTTTATTGTTCAATTTTTGCTTCATGCCGCAACTGGCGAATAAAAAAAATATCGCACTTAATATCATTCTTACCATTATAGTTACATCGTTTTCCGTTGTTGCATGGATGGTTTTTAATACCTACTCCCAAGCTTACCGATTGTTAGAATATGATAACATCGACAACGCTTACGGTATCTTTTTTGGTGAGGCATTTACATATATTTTCTTTCTCTATCTACTCTTTAATGTCTACGCATATTTTAATGAGCGGGGCCTGGAAATGTTAAATAGAATTCAATTTTTAAAAAGTTATAACAAAAATATCATTCCAGAACTTTTTACCGCTACCAGAATCTGGCTGATTACGCTGATGATTTTTGCAGCTATATTTTCTGTAAGGATAGATTACGAAATATTGATTGTTTGGCTAATTGTACCACCTGTAAATATTTTCTTTGCTTTTTGTTCTATTTATTACATCATTCCAAACCTCAGGAAGAATTTTAAAGGTTTTGGCCGGTATTTTTGGGGAAATGTAGGTTTAACCATTATTGTCTCACTGCTGCTGTTGATGGTGCTTATCCCTTTTATGCGCAATGGCGAAGTGGTACCAATTACTTTAATTTTAAACGCCATATGCTTAGTCTGCATTACTACTCCATCTGCCTGGTATATTTACAAGCATAAATTTGAAAAGCTGAGCGAAATCCAGATGCTTAAAACGGAGTTGGGCAAATCGGATGCAAACCTGAATTTCTTAAAATCACAGATCAACCCACACTTTTTGTTCAATGCTTTAAATACACTATTTGGAACAGCTTTACAGGAAAATGCAGAAAGGACCGGCGAGGGTATCCAAAAACTAGGCGATATGATGCGTTTTATGCTTCACGAAAATACACAGGATAAAATTTCTTTAACCCGGGAGGTAGAATACCTGAACAATTATATCGATTTACAAAAGCTCCGTATTTCTCGCTCTGGAGATATCAGGATCGATACCCATATTGAAGAACAGTTAAATAACTTGCAGATTACGCCGATGCTCTTGATTCCATTTATCGAAAACGCATTTAAACACGGTATCAGCCTGCAACAACCTTCGTACATTAAGATTACCTTGCAAACCAAAGAAAAAACTTTATATTTTGATGTAAGCAATAGCATTTACATCAAGGCAGATAACGACCCTGAGAAATTAAAAAGTGGCATCGGACTTGAAAATGTTAAACAACGTTTATCATTGCTTTATTATGGAAAACACGAATTAATTATCCGCGAAAGTGCCAATGAGTTTTTTGTTCATTTAACTTTGGAGTTGGATTAGTGTTACATGATTATAAGGACAGCCCCTATTTGTAAAAGCTTAGGAGCTTAAGAATAATTAATTCCATAAAAAACCATATTATTGATGTAAATATTAGAGCTGGGATAATGCAAGGATAGTTTTTTGGCGTGGTGATGAGGATATCGGCGGTTCATCATTCCCAACCCGATAGCTATCGGGTTGATTGGGAATCGTAATGCCCTAACTTTAAGATTCCCGCCTGCGCGGGAATGACGCCCGATTTTTAGAATTTATCATTTGTAATATAATGAAGAATCTTTAAAAAAGGTCATTGCATAACAAAAGACCATAAATAAAAAGAATAAACCAAAAATGATTGCCATTGCTATAGATGATGAACCAATTGCGTTAGAGATTATAAAATCGCATGCCTCAAAAGTTCCATTTGTAGCATTACAGCAAATTTTTACAGATGCTTTTTCGGCCATCAGTTACCTTCAGCACAACAAGGTTGACCTGATTTTTCTGGATATCAAAATGCCAGATATTAGTGGTATCGATTTTTTAAAAAGTTTGACCAAGCCACCCATGGTTATTTTTACCACAGCCTACACGGAGCATGCGGTACAAAGTTTTGAACTCGATGCCGTAGACTATCTGTTAAAACCCTTCTCACTTTCTCGTTTCTTAAAAGCCTGCAATAAAGCCCAAGAGCTCCTTAACTTGCGCAACCAGAAACAGGATACAAAAACGGAATACATTTTTATAAAAGATGGCTATGAACAAATTAAGGTTGAGTTAGCCGAAATTCTTTTCGTGGAAGCCTCAGGCAACTATACCCAGATACAACTAAAAGACAAACTTTTAAGCTCGAGGATTACCATTAACGATTTGGCTGAACTGTTGCCAAAAACAGATTTCATCCGGTGTCACCGGGCTTTTATTGTAGCCAAAAACAAAGTCTTCAAATTTGACCGCAGCCAAATTTGGATTGGAGAAAAAGTGATTCCTATTGGCGCAACTTATGGCGGAATTAAACTTAATTAATGCAATTTAAACCTCGCAGGTTTAACTCGGGTTTTTTAACAGTTTTATCGGCCTCGTTGAAGGCTCCGCCGTTTAAAAACCTACGAGGTTTATAATTAAAAACTAAGGTTTTACATTTACCCTTATCCCTGCAGAATGCGTAGTAAACTCTGGCGCATACATGCTTTGCAAACTGGTAATTCCATTAGAAAAATTTCCGGCATGTGTAACCCGTATTGGATACTCGAATACATAGGTTCCCTTTGGCATATAACTGATGAAGAAATTGGTTGAAGCATCTTTTGTGCTTTCGTAATAACCCAAACCATCCTGGTATTTATACCGAGAGATAACATTTACAGGCTCAAAACCCGATGAACGCATATCTTTCAAATGAATATACTCCATATTTCGATCACAATAAATTTCTATACGCACTTTCAATAAATCGCCGGGAGCTAAAATATTTGTTGCAGTTAATGGGGTCAAAATATCGCCTTTATCACTTGCTTTTTGGATAAACAACTGCTTTTTGATTTTAACACCTGTACTTGCTGTGGTTATTTTATCCAATTGCTCAAAATACTGCCAATAAAGCGCTCCCCACGCGATTGTTTTGTTGTTATTTTTAACCTGTACTTTGCCCATTTCTGGTTTAACATCAGTACCTGCAATGGTTAACTTTTGATAGCCCGTTCCAGCTTCTTTTGTGGCATTTAGCTGCTGTAAATCGGCTAGTTTTTGATTTCCGATCATAATCTCCGGCTCATTACTTTCGCTTAATAAATCGGCACCCTTCATTAACAGGGCATAACAGGCAGCAGCAGTAGCTTTAGTCGTTTTCCAATCATTTGTTTGTTTGTTCTTAAGTAACCAGATTTTCATTTCTTCTACAGCCTTAGTATCGTTGGCTACTTCATCAAAAGCCTCAATCAATAACGCCTGTGTCTCAATCGGGCTTTGGTACCACCACCAGCCCGCTTTATTCGTAGCCCAGTACATGCCCATTTCACCATGCTGCTGCGCAGTTTGATTTAACAATGTAATGATCTTTTTTGCTTCCAAATTATTGCCGTTTCTACTTAAAACCAGCGCAGTCTGCGCCAACTGATAGGTATCGAATGTTTTCCAGTTGGCGGCTAATTTTTTGAGGTAAAAATCTTTGGCTTTTGTAAAATCTACAGTTGTATTTTTTTGATCGGTATAACTTCTGGCGAAGAGGTAATGCAGTGGCAAGTAGGCAAAGCGTTTCCCTTCAACTTCATTCTTATAATTTTTTACCAATTGCCCATCCAAATAAATAATGGCTTTGTTAAGCATTACATTAAAATTAGGGTAAGCCTTTTCGTCGATCAGTTTTATTTTTTTTAACTGGCCCATCCCCAAAACAATATGCTGGGTAATGTAGCGATCTTCTTGCATACCATTAAACCAGGGAAAAGCACCATTATTAAATTGCATTTTCTCCAGCTTTTCGAAATTGTTTTTCAATTCGTAAGTCATTCTATTTAAATCGAAAAGCACAGCCAAACGTTTTTTACGCTCATTTTCGTTATCTGCATTGCGTACCCATGGTGTTTCTTCTAACAAAATTGATTTTAATTCCTGGTTTTTCTCCAGGTTAGATAAAAGTGCCTGACCGTTATTGGTATTTTGCCACTGCTCAAAAACGGTTTTAATTTTTGGTGATGCGTTAATGATCCCTGTTGCAAAACTATTGGCATAAAACCGGCTAAAAGTTTGTTCAGCACACTCATAAGGATATTCCATTAAATATGGTAGTGCCTGTACCGCGTACCAAACCGGATTTGAGGTAAACTCGAAAGTTAAACTTTGGTTGCGTAAAGTTTTTGAAGCGCCTGATTTCTCCAGTTTCTCAAAATCGAAAGTTTTAGTAGTATTACCGCGTACATTTATGGGCATACTTTCGGTAACCAACATGGCATTTGCTAAAACCGGAATGGTGTTTTCTTCTCCATCGCTAAACCTACCGCTTTGGGCCAAAACTTTATAGGTTATGGCACCAATGCCTGATGGAATAATTAATGTCCATTTTAAAACTGCATTGCCCGCATGATCAACCTCGAAAGTTTTTTCGGTTTTTTCGTTTGCCTCAAAAATTCGGATTGGTTTTGCAGTTAAGGCATCCGTAAGTTCTAAACTGGCATTGCCAACAAGTTTTTTACCGGCCAGGTTATTCAGTTTGGCACTTAATAAAATCGTATCTCCTTCCCTGAAAAAACGAGGGGCATTTATGGCAATAGCCAATTGCTTTTGCGTAACCAGCTCATTGGTGATGGATGTTGTTTTTAAATCTTTAGTATGCGCAAAACCCATCATCTTATATCGGGTTAAACTTTGGGGTATGGTAAACTCGATCTTGATTTCGCCTTTGGCATCTGTTAACAACTGCGGATAAAAGAATGCAAGCTCGTTGAAGTTAGTACGTGCGGTAATATTTGTTTTTTTGTTTTTAAGTGACTCCACTTCCTGACGTAGTGTTGCTGACTTATCTTCACCAGCCATTGCAAAGAGCATTGTATCTGCAGATCTACTGCCATAAATAGCATCTGTAGCCAAGCCAGCTGCCTTCCCTTTCAAGCTCGATACACCTCTAATTTGTATTGCCGCTGCAGACATGGTTTCTTTTCTCTGCGCACCATAACCCGCGACCACTACTTCATTCAAAGCATTTCCATCTTCTTTGAGGGTTACATCAATACGCTTTTTAGCTCCTACTTTTATAGCATGGTTTTTAAAGCCTAAATAAGCAAAATTCAATGTCTCCCCTACTTTAGCATCAATAGTATAAATTCCAAAAACATTAGTAGTGGTTACTATTTTGCCAAATTTCACCTGTACGCCTGGTAATGTCTCTCCCTGACTATCGAATACCACTCCATAGGTTAATTTGCCATTAGCCAACTCAGCTAATTTCTGAATAGCCTCAGGAGATAAGCCTCTTTTTTTTGGTCTTTTTAAATTGTTGATGTAATTGTGGTAACTATAGTTGTACCCGCCATAATAATTGTAACCAAATAAATTCAGGCTTTCATAACCACGTGTAACCACTGCATAATTCCGATTATTCCTTAAAAACCATAAATAACTTGGATTTGTGATATCATTGGTATTAAAATTCCAGTTGTAATAATAGTAGTTAAAGCCTGTTGGTAGATGCGTATTCCAATCCATTCTTTTCAGATTATCTAAACTTGCATCGTAAAGCGTAGCCACCATTTCGGCCATCTGCTTCTCACCATTTTTATTACTGATCTGCAGCTTCCAACTTTCCTTTTCTCCAGGTTGTAGTTTATCTCTAAAAGTTAAAAATTTAATATTCAATTCTTTTTCAGGTTCAATAATTTTAACCTGCTGCATCGAATTGTAAACCGTACCTTGATGTATCATGGTAAATTGTACGGCGAAACCATCTTCGTAATTTGCCTGTGGTTTAATTTTAACTATGCTTTGTTTAGGCAATAGGTTGATCCAAACTTTTTCGGCAATACTGTTACGATAATAAACTTCGTAATAAGCTTTACTGTTATTGGCCAAACCAGCCAAACGAAAAACAGCACTTTCAGTTGGTTTTATTACGCTTACTTCAGGTGCAATCCATTCGACATTCGACTGTATTACAGCAGGCTGATCGTTATAAACCACTAAATACTTGTCAACTTTAATGGTATCTTTCTGTTCGTTTACAGCCAACAGGCTTATTTTATAACAGCCTGGCTTTAGGGTCTTTTGATTAAAGGTTAGGTTTCCACGCCCATGATCAATAGAGAGGTTTTGTTTCAGTTCTACCGATTTTACAGGCCATTTGGCTATTTCGAGTTCATTATTATAATCCTCATCCGGAAAATTCTTAATAAACTCTTCCTTGCTCATTGCATGGTTTTCGGCATAAAAAGGACTCTTGTTCATTAACCTCGGTGGCGATTGTAACAAACTCCATTCTGCTTTAACATTAGCTTTTATAGGCTCGTTGTTTAAATTGGTTATCCAAAACGGGATGCTATCTGTTTTATTACTTACATAAATAACCTGCTCTGTGCTAATATTAAGATTAATATCTTTTTGCCCTACATTGATGCTGGTACTTTTCGTTCTGGTTTCGCCGTTTAAATCGGTTATATCAGCTACAATTTCATAACTGTAATTTTGCCTGATATCGGTAGCTTTTGCAAAAAAGGTAATCTCGAATTTTCCACCTGTCTTGGTATTTGTTTTTCCAATGGCAATCTGTTTCCTTTCAGAATATATACTTGAACCATAAATAGCACTACGTTGGGCAAATGTTAAGCGAATCTCATCCATTACTCTACGAAAAACTTTATAATTTATTTTCGCATTGTTTACTGAATATCCAGAAAAAGCACTGGCTTTACCTTCTACTTTAATACTATCGTTCAATTTGTATTTTTGGTTGGGCTTATCAAAAACAATCTCAAAAGTTGGGCGTTTATATTCCTCAACCTGTACGCTAATGCTTCCATAATCAGTTTCGATCTCCATATTGCCGTTTAGCTTTCCCATTGGAATACTAAAGGAGCCTTGAAAAGTACCATAATCATTACTGGTAACATTTTTTGTTGCTATTTCCTTACCATTGGCATCATTAAAAAAAACCTCAAGTACCTTATTTACCACAATTTTATTTTTGCCCTTTTCAGATTTCAAGAACAGGCCTTTATAATAAATGGTTTGTCCCGGGCGATAGATCGGCCTATCAATAAAAAGAATTACGCGTTCTTTATCCTCCTCATCCTGATAGTTATTATAATTATTGACGTTTAATTTCAATTCATCTTTCCCGAGGCTAACCACCGCGTATGACATGTTCCTATCAGTTTCATTTGTGCTGGCATAACCTTTATCGTTAGTGGTAATTAAAGCGCCATCAATAAATTTTCGGGTATTGTAATCATATCGCCGTTGTTGAATTTTGACATTTTTTAAAGGTGCTCCATCACTAAGTTGATTCACAAAATATTCATGTTTTTCGATATTGCGCCTGTTAATTACCGCCATCGCTGTAACCTTAAAGTCGACGTTGCTGTAAACGCTATCTTTTTGTTTGTGGTTAATGGTTTGGGCAATCAAGGTATAAGCACCAAGTGCTAAACCATCTATTTTATCAATTAAAGTATGGGTTTGGTAGTCGCCTGTTTTTGGTATAATTACAGTCCACTGCTTTATTATTTTATTTTTAGTGAAAAAAGTCAAAAAATCTGCCTTGCTTTTAAATTGCTGGTACTCAACCTGAAAATCAGGGGATTTAAATAACCTAAGTTGTATGGTATCAGCATTTTTGTACGATAAGTGCAGCTGTATAGGTTTATCCGGCAGAACATACCCCTTGGTTTTAATTGATAATTCACTGCTTTCTATCTGCTCAATTAAATTCCTGGCATTTTGTGCACCAATACTTTTTGGATAAGCATCAACGGCTTTTTCGGCTAAGGCTATAGCTTTAATCAGGTTCTGTTTATTGGTATCAATTGGTAAAGTTGCATTTTTATGCATGTTAGCCTGTTCGTATAAAATATCAGTATAAACTTCCGTTTGCATGCTTTGCTCGGCTAACCGGTTTAATGCGTTATAATACAAGTCTTGGTTATCGCCATTAAAATTTTGTTGCACAAACTTTAGCCGTTTTAAATCAACATCGGCCAGTGCAGATAAATTATTCCTGTTTTGATGAAATTTGATCAGGTTTCTAAACAATTGCAAAGCTTGCGGTTTAAACAATGTGCTATCTTTCGGTAGTTCCATGGCTAAAAAACCTTGTCTGTTGCCAAACCAAGCAGCATCACTCATATCAACTAAATCATCGTCATATTGTGTAAGGTTAATTTGTGTATTGCTAAAAACATCGATGGCCCTGTGTGCAAGTAGGTCATACAGCGTTGGTCTGTAACTCCGGTTATTTTTATCACCTGCTAAAACAGCATCCAAAACATCAACTTTGGTTTGTTGCAAAAGTTGAACTTCGTTTAATGATAACAGATAGTATTTTACCGTTTCATCGCTCAGTTTTTTAATGCTCCATGTTTTAATATCATTACCCATATCGCCTTGCACTTGTGTGCGCTGACTAATCTGCCACCTATTTTGTTGCAAATAATTCCAATAAGTTTCGGCTAAAAGTGATTGTAGAATGCTTTTTTCGGGCTGTTTGGCATTGGTAATATCTTCACGCAGATTAATCAAGATTTTATCAAAGGCATTCTCTTCCAAATAACCTTGAAACATCATTCTATAAATAACCGATTTGATCAGTAATTGGGCATTACGATCTTGGTGTGCCTGTTTATTTATTTTTTCGATCAAAGCCAAAGCATCCTTAGGTTTGCCCTGGTTCGCAATAGAATCAATCCGATAAAAATCTGCCAGGGTATATTTATGCTGCGCAGCCGCATCGAACGAAAACCAAAGGATGAAAAGTAATAAAGTGGAAAAGCGTAAAGATAAGTTCATAAAATAGCTTTGAGTTTTAATAGAGATGGGACAAATACTAAAATTCCATAAGAGGTTAATATTTTATCTGATTATTATACGAATCTAATTATTAATACATTAAATGTTACAAGCCGCAAACATTAACGTTTTTAACATTCAAAGCATAACATTATCTTTGCTCCATGTCAACACAATTAAAAAATCTATCTGATTTCTCTCATACCACAGTTCCTAATGGAGCAAACTATAAATTCGGAATTATTGTAGCGGAGTGGAATGCCGAAATTACCGGCGCTTTATACAATGGTGCATTAAAAACGCTTTTAGCTAATGGCGTTAAGGAAGAAAATATAATTTCTTTACCCGTACCAGGAAGTTTTGAATTAACAGGTGGTGCAGAAATTTTATTAAGCAAAAGAAATGATATAGATGCGATAATATGTTTAGGTTGCGTAATCCAGGGCGACACGAAACATTTCGATTTTATTTGCGACGCAGTAGCCCAAGGGGTAACCAACGTTGGCATTAAGTATAGTAAACCGGTTATCTTCGGGGTTTTAACAACTAATAACCTGGAGCAAGCACAAGACCGTGCTGGTGGGAAACATGGCAATAAAGGTGATGAAGCTGCAATTACTGCCATTAAAATGGCTGATTTTTCGGCTCAAATTTAAACTTGCGTTTTAATAAATATTTGTAACTTAGAAGTTTAAAAATTATCAGATCCGATGAAACTATTATGACTAATCATGATCGCTTCATTACCATTGAAATAACAAATATATACGGATGAAAAAAGTAGCCATCTTACTATTGGCGGTGTTCTGCACCATAACCATTTTAGAGTCTTGTTCTTCTAAACTTTGTCCTGCTTATGGATCTTATCCAGAAGGAAAACGCAGAAGGAATTAATCTACCTCATTTGTAATCTCATATTCAGGTCATTTACAGAACTTTATTTAACTGTAATTGTTATCCTGTAAAACAATACGTATAAATCATGACTTGGGTTAACTTAACTTCAATAGAACAGCTTGACGAGATCAAGAATGCAACTGGTTTTAGTCTTATTTTCAAGCACAGTACACGTTGCTCTATTAGTTTGATGGCTAAAAAGAATTTTGAATTTGACTGGGAGATCATTCCGGCAGATACCAAACTTTATTTTTTAGATCTGATTAGCTACCGTGATATTTCCAACCAGATTGCCGAAGTTTTTCAGGTAGCACATCAATCGCCACAGATTTTATTGATTAAAGATGGCGATTGCGTATTAGAAGCATCACATAGCGATATTTCTGCTGATGAAGTTGCAGAGGTGATTGCTGCTTAATTAAATACAACAAGAGAATCGTCATCCTGATCCGATAGTTATCGGATTTATTTCAGGATCTAAAGCGTCTAAAATAATTTTTAGGCGTTTTTTTATTTCAAAGACTCAAGGTTAAAAATAATTTTTATTTTCGGAAAAGCAATGTTCGTTTTACCACCTTTTCATCGCTGACGGCATGCTACGATTTGTAAACGCTTTTCGATTTATTTGGAGCGCAGTTGCATTACAAGAATTAATGCTCGTCCTGCTTTGCGCTCCGATCTTTTTTGCCCTTCGACTTCGCTCAGGGTGACAAAAAAGGATCTCTGCTCCAATCAGGGCTAAGTTGGTTAGGGCGGTGGCACTGAAAACTCCTCATAGCTGCAGGAGCAAAGGCAATCTAAACCCGACCATAGTTGATGCTCCCGTTTTTTATCGGAGCAGAAACGGGGGCGGGAATTCATTAACCAAAGCACTACTGCAATTGCTTTCCAAATCATATCACCTTTTCATGACTGACAGAATGCTGAATAATCTCGGGATACGTCATTGCGAGAAGGCTTTTTCAGCCGACGAAGCAATCTTTATAGCAGGATTACTAGCATGAAAGATTGCTTCGTCGTTCCTCCTCGCAATGACGATTTTTCTATTGGAGTCTTTCAATGGCAGTGTAGCCGAAGGGCATCTTTTTAATTGGTCAAACTCTCGAAGTCTTCGACTACGCTCAGACTGACAAGCGCAGGGCGTAACTTAATGACATTTTCCTTCGGAACGATTGATGGCACAAACGATTAATTATTTATCCGGTTTCGATCTGTGGGGACACAGACCGAGGATGCAAAGAAAGAGCCTCCACATAAAACAAAAAAAGTCCCAATTTACACCGGGACTTTGTATAAAATCATATCGTTGTTTCAATTAAGCTTCTACAGCATTCTCAATTTTTAACACTTTTGAGGTCCTGTTTCTGGTTTCTTTGCAAAGATCTGCATCTTGTGCCAAATCTTTTCCATAAGTAGGGATCATCTCTTTGATTTTGGCCTGCCATTCTTCAGTGGCCAGATCATCAGCAAAACAGCGGTTTAATAGGTCGAGCATAATTGAAACTGCTGTTGAAGCTCCAGGCGAAGCACCTAATAAAGCCGCAATAGAGCCATCGGCAGCACTCACTACCTCGGTACCAAATTCTAAAATACCACCTTGCTTTTCATCCTTTTTAATTACCTGAACACGTTGACCGGCATATTCCAGTTCCCAATCTTTAAGTTCGGCAGTTGGTAAATATTCTTTCAAGGCTTCCAATCTATCTTCTGGCGACTGCCTAACCTGCTCAATCAAATATTTTGTTAAATCGAGGTTATGCAATCCTGCAGAGAGCATCGGACGGATATTATTAAATTTTATCGATTTTGGTAAATCCAGGAAAGAACCGTTTTTAAGGAATTTGGTAGAAAAACCAGCGTAAGGTCCAAACAACAGTGCCTGTTTACCATTAATCATTCTGGTATCTAAGTGTGGAACCGACATTGGTGGCGCACCAACCGCAGCTTTTCCATATACCTTAGCATGGTGTTTTTTAATAATTTCTTCATTGGTACACTTTAACCATTGCCCGCTTACCGGAAAACCGCCAAAACCTTTTCCTTCAGGAATATCCGATTTTTCAAGCAGCGGCAAGGAACCGCCACCTGCACCAATAAATACAAACTTAGCTACACGTTTGCGTTTGTCTCCGCTTTCTAAATCTTTAACTTTCACGATCCAGTTACCGTCTTTATCCTTTTTAAGGTCGCGTATTTCGTGATTGAAATATAGATTAACATTACTTTGTTCCTTTAAGTTGTTAAACATATCGCGGGTTAAAGTTCCGAAATTAACATCGGTTCCCAGATCCATTTTTGTTGCCGCAACTTTTTCGCTTTTCTTACGGCCATCCATAATCAAGGGCGCCCAGTTTTTTACCAACTCGGTATCTTCGGTATATTGCATATCGCTAAACAGATCGCATTGTGTTAATGCATCGTAGCGTTTTTTAAGATATTCTACATTTTTTTTTCCCCAAACAAAACTCATGTGAGGAATATTTCGGATAAAATTACAAGGATCAGAAACCAATCCCTTGTTTACTAAATATGACCAAAACTGCTTAGAAACTTCAAAATGTTCTGCAATCTGAACCGCCTTTTTAATTTCAACTGTACCATCCTTCTTTTCAGGCGTATAGTTTAATTCGCAAAAAGCAGAGTGTCCCGTTCCGGCATTATTCCAGGCGTCAGAACTTTCTGCCGCCGCAATATCTAAACGTTCGTAAATTTCTATGCTTAAATTGGGTTCTAATTGTTTTAACAAAACACCCAGGGTTGCACTCATGATGCCAGCCCCTATTAAAATTACATCAGCGTCAGTTTTACCAACTGTCTTTTTCTTTTTTGTCATCTTAGCTTAAAGGAGTTACAAATTTAGGATGATTTTAAACATACCACGAATTTTAAGGCATTAAATCTGAAAAAATTGCTAAAAAATTAGAAATACTTTCTGTTTTTTGACAATTTCTAATCAAATTTTAATCCAAAAAACAGTTTTATCAAGAACAAATCAAAACAGACATTCACCCACTATTAAAAGCTCATTATTAATTTGCTAATCGCACCACCCATTCCTTTAAAATATTTGTCATTTTATTTTTAAATGGCCAAAAAAATTTAAATTTCAATAACAAGCCCTGACGTTTTACAGGAAAAATGCATAAGATTCTACATTTATCGTTTTTTTTCTCCTAAAATGTTAGTTTTATACATCTATTTGCTTAAAACCTACCTCATGAAGAATTTAGTTTTATTTTGCACTGTACTATTTTTAGCTGCCTGCTCTCGCGAAAAAACAGATCAGGTTCTCCTCGAACTCGACAAAAAGAAATTGACAGAAAACATTAATTACGATAAAATCATTTTTTATAAGTTCGCTAAAATAGCTGTCCGTTCAACCGCGGTTCAAGATACTAGTCAGCCCGAATATCAGAAATTCAGTAAACAGGCACAAAGCGTTGTGCGAACCTTAAATACTGTGGACGGACACGGCAACGAAAATATTTCTGTAATAGACGCCTTAAGGGTATATAAAGAATATCGATCGGTTAAACAATTTGTGAAAGAAACCGATGAAGATGTTTTCCCACTCCTAACAGCTGGGTTTATTGCGATGCAAACTGGCGTTAAAACACCACATCCTTTTTTTAAAGATTTAAAGAAAGTTTAT
Organism: Pedobacter psychrodurus; assembly: GCF_004331735.1. Lineage (GTDB taxonomy): Bacteria > Bacteroidota > Bacteroidia > Sphingobacteriales > Sphingobacteriaceae > Pedobacter > Pedobacter psychrodurus. The sequence continues at coordinate 51,392 of NZ_SJSO01000017.1, read as the reverse complement.
TATCAAAACATCGAACATGCGATTTTAAGTATGGCGGTTTTGACCACCAGAGATTTAGGGCAACCTTTTGCACTATACGAATGTTCTAAAACTCAGCCTGAGTTGCTGGATGATTGCGAAATTAAAACCTTGCTCGAATTTGTACGCGGCTTTCTGTTTTTTGGCAACAATCTTTTCTACCTATCAGAAGATGGCCTTTCGCGGAATATTAAATGGCTTGATAAAAATGAGAAAATTCTACTCCCTTACACCAAAGCCTTTTTTGGCTGGAGCCGCTTAAATGACGAACAAACACATTTAGCTTTCCATGGCATGAACTACCTTTTTAGAGGTTTTGACCGGATGAGAATGGAGCGAAAAATTGATGAGGAAAGATCGCTTGAAGATTTTGAGGCTTTTTTAAACGACATGAATAAACTCGGCATTCAAAATGAACTGGTTTGGGGAATAACCGCTTACCTGAATTTAAAAAAAGAAAGACCAGAGCAGTCGCTTCCAGCGCTGGAAAAGCTAAGCAAAAGTCCATTATTTTCTAACAGCGAACGCGAGGCCCTGCAACAAACCATTGTTTATGTAAAAGACCGTAAAGCAGACAAAGCATTAACTGGTGTGTACGACAAAGCATTTATGGGCAAAATTGCCATCAAATATACGATAGCCATGTTATCGAAAGTAGATTGGGAAAAACTAATGAAACAACATGGTGTTCCTCATGCTGAAGAAGTATTTGCCGGCATTGGCAAGTTTAAAGCGCTTTCCAATTCTGTGAGCGAGTATACACAGCCCTCAACCATAGAAAAAGAAAAAAAAGAAATTGGCAAAAAGGGCAGTGAACTGCTCGAAAAAGCTAAAGGGTTTTTGAACTAAAAGACGATTCGTCATCTCGATCCGATAGCTATCGGATGAAGCGTACTGGAATGGAGAGATCTTTTTAACTTTCTTTCGAAAAGATTTCTCAGCTGCGCTACTATTTGCAGATTCCAATAATGCGTCCGTCTTTCCCGCGCATGCCTATCGTGGACACATCTTTTGGCTTGGGTTTTTATGCGTTTTGCTAACCAACTTTAATAAAGCAAAGGTTTTACCGAAGAACGCCGTCAATCCCAAGCGGCGGAGAAATCAAAAAACAGTTTCACAAAAGAAAAAATAGCACTACCAAACCTTAAACGCAGTGGTTTTGTGTTCATAAACGCTGCTTCAAAATGTTACGAAAATTGAACACAAAACAAAGTGCCGCTGTTTTTTGATGTGCTTGGATTGTGCTGAGCCGCTTTGCTGGATTGACAAAGCGCTTTGGGTACTTTGGCGCTCCAAAATGCGCCAGCATTCTTGAGTACAAATAAAAACAACATGATTTGCGAAAAACTACCATGCCCCGCGGCAAAGAGCGAAAAAAAATGACATTTGTGCTTCTTAAGGAATCAAGGCCAGTTAATAGCAGGAAAGATGCTGACCACGCAGTAGCTACAAGGCAATTGAAAAAACCATTTCTACTTGTAAAATAAATTCAGCATGACGATCGCCTTAGACAAAGGAATTAAAAACAAATCTAGATTAAAAATGATGTGTCCACACGATAGGCGCGCATACGGGAATCTTAAAGCGTATTGCATTACGATTCCCAATCTAGTTGGGAATGACGATATCTCGAGAGTATCATTTACTTAAAATTCCCTGTCATTCATATTGATCTTTATGCAATAAATTTAGCCTCAATAATGACTTAAAATATTAATCAGTTTATCAAAAGGATCTCTGGTGTAAAACCGCCTAACACCCCATGGTTCGTCAGTTGGGCCATATTCGATCGGGAATCCAGCTGCCTTCACCTTCTCTAATATTTCATCAACATTTTCAACTTCGATGGATAGATCTGGTGTTGGGGTACCCGATCCACCTTCGGAAGCAAAACTGATCTGTACATCCATTTTTTGATCAGCAGCACCGTAGGTTGCAATCCAACCATGATCCATCATTAAATCAAGCCCCAAAACATTTTTGTAGAAACGAGCAGCTTCTTCAATTTTTTGAGTATCAATATTAAGTACTATTCTTTTTACCATACTAGATATTTAAGTGTTGAAACTCAAAAGAGGGTTATTAATATATGGTTGTCATCCTGAGGGTTAATTTATAACATGGTTTTAAGGGAATGAATAACCTGAGGGTATCGTAATTGCTGAGAAGGCTTTTTCAGCCGACGAAGCAATCTTTCATGCTAGTGATCCTGCTATAAAGATTGCTTCGTCGTTCCTCCTCGCAATGACGACCTTTCTCTAGGAACCTGTCAATGGTAGCTTGTCGAAGGATCTTCTGTAAGCGTTTCGATTACTTGTCCCGATTTTCATCGGGAGGCTCAACGTGACAGGCCCTAATTAAAATCGACTTTATGATACAACCTCATCCCCTCTCTCAGTTTTTAAGCTTCGCTTTAAATATCTTTTCGAGTTTTTCTATTTTTGGCTGGATTACCAATCTACAATACGGCTCGCTTCCATTTTTATTGAAATAATTCTGGTGATAACTTTCGGCAACATAAAAAGGTTTGGCCGCTTCTATAGCAGTTACCACTTTCTTGCCATAGGCATTAGTTTTATTCAGTTCTGCCTTGTACTTTTCTGCCAAAGCTTTTTGCGCTGCTGAATGGTAAAAAACTATCGAGCGATATTGCGTACCGCTATCTGCACCCTGGCGGTTTAATGTAGTTGGATCGTGGCTTTTCCAAAAAACTTCCAATAAATCATCGTAAGAAATCACCATCGGGTTATAAGTAATTTCCAAAACCTCTGCATGCCCTGTGGCACCGGTACATACCTCCTCGTAAGTTGGATTGGTTAAAGTACCGCCTTCATAACCAGACTTAACCGACACCACGCCTTTTAAACGTTGAAAAATGGCTTCAGTACACCAAAAGCAACCCATGCCAAAAGTAGCTTTCTCCGTCTTTTTCCCTTGTGCATTCGCCTGATTTAAAGCCAATACCGACAATAGAATTAATATTATTTTTCTCATTGTGTGTTTATTTGTTTTTAGTCGTAATGAGGCTATCATGATTTTTATCTGATTGTTAATTGGTTAATCATGATGGTCTCATTTTGTGTTTATATATTTTATTAGTCGCAAATAACCAATTTACCTTACAGGCCACTAATGTTATTTCTAGTTAATTATACGAAATTAAACAAACTGTAGTTTGCCTTTAAATTATAATGGATTTGGTGTGACAATCGAACATTGTATTGATTTTGCAATTTTGTTAATAACTTAAAAAACTGTATATTAATTTATTAAACACTTAACACACAAGCTAAACGCAGTTATTAACAATTCTTTTTAAATTCGTATAACATTAAATATAAAATTATGTCTACACTGTATATTCCCTGTTTAGATTTAGGCTCTTACATTAATGGTTCAGCAGAAGACCGTAAAAAATTTTCGGATGAACTGGGCCGGGCATTTAACGATTCGGGTTTTGTTACCATTACCAATCATGGCTTAAGTCAGGAATTAATTGATAAACTTTACGAAAATATTAAAGCTGCCTTTTCGCTACCCGTTGAAACCAAAAGGAAATACGAAAAACCAGAATTAGCAGGCCAGCGCGGTTACACTAGTGCAGGTAAAGAAACAGCTAAAGGCGCTAAAACACCAGATTTAAAAGAATTTTGGCAGATTGGCCAGGAAGTAACTGATGGTGATCCTGTTAAAAATGAATATCCTGATAATGAAGTTTTAGAAGAATTACCAGAATTTAACAAAGTAACGGGCGATATTTATAAAAAACTGGAAGAAAATGGCGCACATTTATTACGCGCCATTGCTACTTATTTAGAATTGCCGATCAATTATTTCGATAAACACGTTCATAACGGAAACTCTATTTTAAGGGGAATCCACTACTTCCCAATCGAAAACCCTGAAACCATTCCTGACGATGCGGTACGTGCAGGCGCACATGAAGACATTAACCTGATTACTTTGTTAATTGGTGCCAGTGCTGATGGATTAGAAGTATTAACCCGCAGCAACGAATGGTTACCAATTAAAGCGCACCATACCGACATTGTGGTGAATGTAGGTGATATGTTACAGCGTTTAACCAACAACAAGTTAAAATCGACTACACACCGAGTGGTAAACCCACCTCGTGAGTTAATGAAGACTTCGCGCTTTTCGGTTCCGTTTTTCTTGCATCCACGCAGCGATATGGACTTAACCAGTTTACCATCAACCATTGATGCAGAACACCCTAAAGCTTATAGCGATATGACTGCCGGAGAATATCTGGATGAAAGATTAAGAGAGATTGGATTGAAGAAGTAAAAAACATCGTCATTGCGAGGCTCAATCCTTCATCGAGACGTGGCAATCTTATTGGAAAAAAATATTAAGCATCGGCCAAAACCGGTGCTTTTTTGTTATTTTCAAAGCATGCATTCAACAACTTTAGAAGTTTTCGCCGAGATTGATGGCATTGGTTCTGCTTCTGGCCTATTCCTTCATGCAGATTTACTGCATATCATTGGCGATAACAGTGGCCATTTGAATGAGTACAACATCAAAACTAAAGCGCTACGTAAAATTCAGATCTTATTTGATAAAGCACCTGATCAGTTAGAAAATATCCCCAAATCCTTAAAACCCGATTTTGAAATCCTTTGTCAGCACGGTAATAAGCTCTACATTTTAGGCTCTGGCTCTACATCAAAGAGAAACCTCATGATCGAATTTAACCTGGAAACAAAAAAAGTGGTTCAGAAAGATTTGACAGAAACCTATACCCGGCTTAAATCTATTGCAAAAATAGATGAACATAACTTTAACCTTGAAGGGGCAATTTTTACGGGTAAAGAGTGGCTACTTTTTAACCGTGGCAACGGGATCGATGCAAAGAATGGCAGATTTAAAATCGAAGGGGCAGATTTGACTAAAGCCGATCGAATTAAATTCAACAGCTTTAAGCTCCCAAATATTAATCATGTTGAATCCTCTTTTACTGATGCCGCATTGGTTAAAAATGAAATATTTTTCATCGCTACTGCAGAAGACACCAAATCGACTTATACGGATGGCGAAATTCTCGGCAGTTTTATCGGCAGTATTAACCTACAGACTTTAAAATTAACCTTCAGCAATAAAATTTCTGATAATCATAAATTCGAAGGCATTACTTTATTAAGCCAAAGTAAGCATAACACAAGCTTTCTATTGTGTGAGGATCGTGATAACGAAGAACTTAAAACGGTAATTTATAAGTTAGTGATAAGTCATTGATTTAAAGGGTTGTCAACTTTTAGGCAAACAGCTACTAAAGTTGACAACTCTCAATTTATTTATCCAAACCAGGTTTATTTCTTCGATTCATCAATAGCTTTGTTTACCACATCTTCTATCCTACCTCTAATTTTTAGGTTTGATAGTTTATCCGTAACGGTAGGGTTAACACGGTTAGATAAAAATACATACACCAAACCACGGGATGGATCTACCCAAACACAAGTTCCGGTATAACCTGTATGGCCATAGGTTTGTGGAGAAGCCAGTTCCGACGGGTAATGTTTGGTACTATCCGGATCCCAACGGTCGAAGCCTAGGCCTCTACGGCTTACATTTGATTGTTTCGACGTAAACATATCAACCGTTGAGTTTTTGAAATATTCTACACCACCATAAGTACCTCGGTTTAAAAGCATCTGATAAATAATGGCCAGGTCGTTGGCACTGGCAAATAAACCTGCATGGCCAGAAACACCACCCGCCAAAGCCGCTCCCTGGTCGTGTACATAACCTACTAGCAGGGTTTTTCTGAAATACTTATCATCTTCTGTCGGAATAATCTGCTCCGGTTTAAAACGGTTACGAGGTAAGAAACCTGCCGTTTGCATACCTAATGGTTTGTAAAAGTTTTCGTAAGTATATTGGTTTAAAGGTTCTTCGCTGATGTGTTCTACAATATCTTTCATCACATACATACTGATATCACTGTACACATATTTACCACGTGTTTTAATCGGCGAATTGAGCATTTTAGGCCACATAAAATCTTTAAAAAAGCCTTTTTTGATATAATAGTTATCGGCAACCTTGGTTGGATAGGCTGCTGATGAATCCCTGCTATAATCGCCTGTTTTAACATAATCGTGGAAAGGGATATAGGGAATGAAACCTGCCTGGTGCAACATCACTTCGCGCACCTGAATGTTGTTCATCGGCGTGGTACGCGCCTTTGGGATATAAGCACCAATGTTGGTATCTAGTTTTAACTTTCCTTCTTCAAACAAACGCATTACAGCAGGCGTGGTTGCTGTTACCTTGGTTACCGAAGCCAGATCGAAAATATCGGTTACTTTATCAGGCACATTGGTATCATAGGTATGTGTGCCATAAGCCTTATTAAAAATCACTTTGCCATCTTTGGCTACTAAAACCACCAATCCCGGCGTTGCTTTCTGTGCAATCGCTTCAGCAGCAATGGCATCAATCTCTTTTAAATTATTGGAGTTTAAACCTGCATCTTCGGGTACGGTGTACTTTAAACGTGTGGCCGTTGTAGTAAAACCCGAGCCCATGGTATGACGGGCAGAATATGCCGTGGTTAACTTATTAGAAGCGGCAATGCCACCAAAAATATATTGTGGCACAATAGCAGCAGCATCAATATTGTTTTGACCTGTCCATACAATTGGCGATTTTAACAGATCGAATGATTTTAAACCAGGTCCGTTACCAAAAAAAGAAATAATTACCTGTTTATTTTTACTTATACTGTTGATGAAATTAATGTATTTGGCTTTGTTTACATTTTGATCATCAATTGAAATTAAGATGGTATTAAAATATTTAAGATCATCTTCTAAATCGTTCAAATTCAAGCTATCTCTATAAGAATCGGCAGAAAATGAAGTGATTTTATCATATTTATTGGCCAGACTATCGAAAACGGCACTATAAGCAAAACTAAGGCTAACCGAAGCAATGTTCTTTTTCTCTAGTGATTTTAAAGGAATAACACCATCCTGATTGTTTAACAACACCGTTGTATTAGCTATCGCATTGGCAATGGCCAGTTTTTTCTCATTCGCAGTATGCTCCTGTGCGCAAGCCATTAAACATAAAACATTGCAGCAAAATGCTACAGCCAGGATACACAATCTATTTCGCTTCATATACTTTTTCTCCGTTCAGGTAGGTTTTTAAAACTTTTGTTTTCAATATGTTTTGTGGTGATGATTTCAAAATATCGTGATCGAGTATAACAAAATCGGCTAATTTGCCTTTCTCCAAACTGCCCTTTTCGTGTTCTTCAAAATTGGCTTTTGCTGCCCAAATGGTCATTCCACGTAAAGCTTCTTCAGGTGTTAGGGCATTTTCTACCTGGAAGCCCCCTTTTGGAAAACCTTTTGCATCTTCTCTCACTGTTGCTGCATAAAACGTTAATAATGGATTAATGTTTTCGACCGGAAAATCGGTACCCAAAGGAATCCAACCGTTTTGTTTTAACAATTGTTTGTAAGCATAAGCACTTTTTAATCTTTCGTCACCCAAACGCTGTCCGGCCCAGTACATATCAGAAGTGGCGTGCGTTGGCTGAACGGATGGAACAATACTGGCGCTTCCAAATAAACCAAAATCGTTGGCATTCACTACCTGAGCATGCTCAATGCGCCAACGCTTATCGTTTTTGCCCTTCAGCACTTTATTGTAGATCTTGAGGATTACCCGATTAGCCGAATCGCCAATGGCATGGGTACACATCTGGAAATGATTAGCAGCAATTTTTGTGGCTACTTCTTCAAAATGTTTTTGATCGCTCAATAGAAAACCCGTTTTATTGGGCATATCGCTATAAGGCTGCAGCAGGCAGGCCCCACGCGAGCCTAAAGCACCATCGGCATACACTTTAAATGCCCGAACATTTAACCGATCAGTTTTAATCGGTCCGCGACTAAACAGGTATTTATAATTATCGGGTTCATCCGAAAGCATCACATACAGCCTCATTTTCAGTTTGTTCTCTTTCTGCAGTTTTTCGATAAATTCGACAGCCAGATAACTTAAGCCGCAATCATCAATGGTGGTTAAGCCTGCTGCGAAACAGTTTTTCTGTGCGTCGATAAATATCTTTTCGGCCAATTTAGCATCTGGTGATGGAATTTTACGTTCTACTAAAGCTACAGCATTATCAATTAGCACACCGGTGAGCTTTCCATTTTCGGTAAGCATATCGCCACCCACCAATTTCTGCTCGCCTTTAATGCCAGCATCATCCAAAGCTTTTTGGTTGGCAATGGCTGCATGACCATCGATACGGTTTAAAAATACCGGGCGACCTGGAAAAAGTACTGTTAACTTTTCATTTGTTGGAAAAGCTTTATTTTCCCAATCGTTTTGGTCCCAGCCATTGCCAATTAACCAACCATCAGGATGCGTTTTGGCAAAGCCGGTTAAGCGTACGAGCACTTCATCCCACGATTTCGTTTCTCTTAAATCAGCTGTTTGCAAACTTTGGCCATAGCCGTAAAAATGGGCATGGGCATCTATAAAACCTGGATAAACGGCTTTTCCATCGGCATTAATTTCTTCCTTTCCTGCATATTTTGCCTGGATATCGTCCGTTTTACCGAGGTCCAAAATTTTACCGTTTTTTACCGCAAAAGCTTCAACTGTATCAAATTTACTATTAACAGTATAAACCTTTGCGTTGTACACAATTACATCAACTTCTTCTTTCTTGGTACAAGAAGTGAACAGTATGGCTAGAAAAAGGCTGTATAAAATGGATTTCATATCGATAAAGATAGAAAATTGAAAGCATTTGGATTTGTAAATTCGGTTTTACAGAAAGGATAGTTATCGTGTTGAACTGCGACAATTAGTTTTTTTACCACAGATGCGCACTGATAAACACAGATTTTTATTTTCTTAGTTTTTTTGCCACCGAAACACGGAACTAGCCGCAGTCGGTGTCTTGCAGAATACTTAGATTATTTATTTCTGGCACCACCCTTTAAATGCACCTACAAAATCTAGCAAGGCATTACAACCCCGAATTAATTTGAGATAACAAACCTCCAAAAAGCTGATTTGAAGAAGCTTAAAAAAATGGAATTGCAGGCTTATAAATTACTTCTTTCAAATTCTTGCTCCGGATAGTATTAATCACAATTAGTATAAAATTTAATGCATAAAAGCCATAAGGGATTGCCAGATAGGTATAAAAACTGAACATACCTCTAAAATGCATTACTTTAGCAAATATAGAAAAGCCATATACCAAAGTTATTGCTAGTGTCCAAGTAGCCTGAAAGTTAATTAGTTTTTTACCTGCTTCATCCAGACTTTTATCTCCGTTGCGTTTAAAATACCACAAAATTAAAGGCACAATAAAACCCAATATTGGATAAATGATAAAACTTAGCGCCGAGAGATTTAAGAGGGGGATCAAATAAGTCTGCTCTTGTTCAACCTGGCCGATTAGCTCCACTGGCTTTAAATTAAAAACCTGGGCCAACCTTTTTAAAGTATCTCCTCTTGCTTCGGTTTCATTTTGTTCGATCCGCTGAATGGTCCGCAAACTCAATTGCGTTTGCCTGGCCAGTTCTTCCTGACTAAAGCCATGCTGGATTCTAAGTTCTTTTACCTTATCAGATAATTTCATGATTTTTAAACAATTGCGTTGAACAAATGTAATGGATTGCATCTACATTCAACTGCGACTTATTTGCGTCATTTTGATGCCAATCTCATCTGACATGTATGATTTGCCACCGCTTTTAGAGATAAAAGATTCTTCACTGCGTTCAGAATGACAAACTTTCGTGAAATAAACCTGACGGGAACGGCAGCTCCCGATTTTTTCAATCGGGACTACAGTGTACGGCAGGACTATTGGAACCGATAAACACAGAACCCTGCTTTTCAAAAAAATAATTCTCAAAAATTGGAAACGTACGAAATTAATTATTCCCCTTACAGATCCTTCACTGTATTCAGAATAACAACCAATGCAAAACAAACCTACCAGGCAATTAAATCTATTTACCTACAGTCATTTACATGTTGAGTTTTAAACAAATCGGGTTCTTTAAGCTTATTTTGCATAATTTAGCAAATTCACTTTGCCTTAATACATGACTGATATTATTCACTTATTGCCTGATGCTGTAGCCAATCAAATTGCTGCTGGAGAAGTTGTTCAACGACCTGCCTCTGCGGTAAAGGAATTGCTCGAAAATTCGATAGATGCCGGCGCAGACAAAATCCAACTGGTAGTAAAAGATGCTGGTAAGGCATTGATTCAGATTATAGATAATGGCTGTGGAATGAGTGTTACAGATGCCAGAATGTGTTTCGAGCGCCATGCCACTTCGAAGGTGAAAAAAGCGGAAGATTTATTCGCCATCCGTACCATGGGTTTCAGAGGTGAGGCCATGGCTTCTATTGCGGCAATTTCGCAGGTAGAAATGAAAACCCGCAGGCATGAAGATGAAATCGGTACCTGTATCTCTATCGAAGGTGCGCAGGTAACCAATCAGGAGCCCGTTGCCACTTCTCCAGGAACGCAAATTTCGATTAAAAACTTATTTTTCAATACACCTGCCAGAAGGAATTTCCTTAAAAGCAATCCGGTAGAAATGCGCCATATTCTGGATGAATTTCAACGGATAGCATTGGCGCACCCTGCTGTATTTTTTAGTTTGCACCATGACGGCACCGAGATTTTCAACTTACCAAAAGGCAATTTAAAACAGCGTATAGTCCACCTGTTTGGCAACAACTATAATGAACGTTTGGTTCCTGTTGAAGAGGAAACGACCATTATTAACCTAAAAGGATACATCGGAAAACCTGCTTTTGCAAAGAAAACCAGGGGGGAACAGTTCTTTTTTGTGAATAACCGTTTTATTAAGGACCCCTATTTAAACCATGCGGTAAGTTCTGCTTTCGAAGATTTATTACCGGATGACAGTTACCCGCTGTATGTGCTGTTTATCGAGATCGATCCGTCGAAAATTGACGTAAACGTGCATCCTACCAAAACAGAGATTAAATATCTGGATGAAAAATCTATTTATGCAATCATGAAATCGGCCGTAAAACGTTCCATTGGGCGGTATAACATTTCGCCAACTTTAGATTTTGATCAGGAAACGGGTTTCAGTAACATGATTACGCAAAAAGCGGTTGAAGATATTGTACCGCCGAGCATCAATTTCAATCCTGATTTTAATCCTTTTGCCAGTGATAGCAGTTCTACATCGGGTTATGCTACTTCACCAAGAAACTATGAAGCCAAGCCAAGTGCTAAAAACTGGGGTTCGCTTTACGAAATAACAGAACAGCCAATTGTAGAGCAAACCTCTATTTATGCTGATGAAACTGTTTTAGAAACCAAGCAAAAGCAGTACATGCAATTGCATAACCGTTATATTGTTTCGCAGATTAAGTCGGGATTAATGGTGATCGATCAACAAATGGCACATGAGCGGATCCTTTACGAGCGTTTTCTCGTACATCTGGATGACCGCAAAGGTGCATCGCAGCAGAGTTTATTTCCACAAACCATTACCCTTAATGCCAATGATTTTGAACTGGCCAAAAGTTTACTGGATGATATAAAAAGTTTAGGCTTCGATGTACGGGAATTTGGGAAAAATACGTTGGTAGTAGAAGGTGTGCCAGTTGACCTGGGTAGTAGCAACATTAACGAAACGCAGTTATTTGAACAATTGATTGAAGGCTTTAAAAATTCACAACAAGAACTAAAACTAAGCAAACGCGACAGCCTTGCCAGGAGTTTAGCGAAAAACAGCGCCATAAAAGCGGGAACAAGCCTTGGCCAGGAAGAAATGAATACCTTGATTGATGAACTTTTTGCCTGTAAAACACCTAACTTTAGCGTGAGTGGCAAACCGATTATCCAAACGATTACTTTAGCGGAGTTGGATAGGAAGTTTGAGAAATAGGTTTAGGGTTTAGGGTAACAAATAAAGATTAAACTTTGCCGCTTAAAACAACAAAAAATTAAATGAATAACATATATATTCCACCGGTAGTAAAAAATCTACTGATTATTAACATCTTATTTTTTGCAGCGGCAAACCTGCTTCCAAGCCTCAAGCTCGATAATTTACTCGCTGTATTTTATTTCGATTCACCAAATTTTAGACTCTGGCAGCCCATTACCTATATGTTTATGCATGGGGGTATTGCACATATTTTCTTCAACATGTTTGCATTGTATTCCTTTGGGAGCTTGCTCGAATCGAGGTGGGGAGCTAAAAAATTTCTAGCATTCTATTTCATAACAGGTTTAGGCGCATTATTTTTACAGTGGGCAGTACAAGCTTTTGAAGTTCAGCAGATTATTGGTCACATTACCCTATTTGATGGTTGGCAGAAACACATTACCAGTCAGGCTCAAATGGATACTTTAGGCGGGATTTATTATGGTGGTATGGTTGGCGCCTCTGGTGCCATTTTCGGCTTGTTGGTCGCTTTTGGCATGCTTTATCCAAATGCCGAATTATTGATTATGTTTATTCCAGTTCCTGTAAAAGCTAAATACATTATACCAATTTATATTTTAGTAGAGTTATCTTTAGGCATTGCATCAATACAAGGCGATTCTATTGCCCATTATGCCCACCTTGGGGGTGCCTTAATTGGCTTTATACTTGTTAAAATATGGAAAGACAAAAACGATACATTTTATACACTCTATGAATAATACTTTCAAAGATTTAAAATACAAGGTTTTTCAATCGGGCAACCCATTGTTCTTTTACATTGGGATTAATGTAATACTTTTTTTAGTTACAGCCATTATTGGTCTAATTGTGTTTTTTGGCCGTATCCCTATCGATGCTAATTTATGGATCAGAGAATATGTAGGCTTACCCGCTAACATTTCGAAATTACCGGAGCGTTTTTATACCCTATTTATTTATATGTTTTTTCATGATGGGATTCTTCACATCCTGTTTAATATGCTGGGATTATTTTGGTTCGGCAACATATTTATGAATTTCTTAAAAAGCAGGCAATTTCATTTTGTATACCTGGCAGGTGGCTTGTTTGGTGGTTTATTTGCTATTGCAGCATTAAATATATTCCCTGTTTATGCTGATGGATTAGCCGGTGTAACCATTATTGGAGCATCAGCCTCCGTAATGGCCATTATTTTTGCTGCCGCAACACTGGTACCCAATTACACCATCATGCTGCTTTTCTTTGGTGAGGTTAAAATTAAATGGATTGCCATTGTATATTTTGTACTCGATTTTATTGCCATCGGCTCAGTAAATGCTGGCGGAAGTTTAGCACACATTGGTGGTGCGTTATTGGGCTTCGCCTTCATTAAAAGTTTGCAAAGCGGAAGGGATTGGAGCAAGTTGTTCGAACGCAAACCGAAACTAAAGGTAGTTCGGAATGAAAAACCGGTTAAAAAACCCGATTTTAAAGGCGGCGTTTCTCAGCAGGAAATAGATGCCATTTTAGATAAAATATCAACCTCAGGATACGATAAATTAACAGCGGTAGAAAAAGAAAAACTATTTAAGGCAAGTAAAGATTAATGGCCACAACAAAGAAGAAATATAGTTTTTTAGATAAACTCCTTTTGCCCATTGCTGTTGCATTGGCAATCGCAATGCTTTTAGGGGTTCTCGCTGGCAATATGGATCCAAGAGCGCACAGCATCATTGCTTTTTTCGGACTGGCCTACCCTTTCGTTTTATTCGCAAATATTATCTTTCTGGTTTGGTGGTTTTTAAGCAAAAAATGGGTTTTCGCAATTGCTACCATTCTTCTTATCGCACTTGGTGCTAAAACGTTAAAGGCGACCTTTGCCGTTGGTGGTGATGAAGGTGGCACCGAAAAGGCAGAAAATAGCGTCAGAATGATGACTTACAACGTGCATAGCTTTAAATTGTACGGCGAAGACAATACCGAATCAGTAAAAGAAAAAATGCTTCAGGTGGTAAAAGACCAAAATCCCGATATTATCTGTTTCCAGGAATTTTTTACCCGTTACAAGGGAGCATTTGATACGGTTGACAGTTTAAAAGCATTATTGAATACAAAATATTACTACTTCGTACCAACCAGTAAAAATGATTACGAAGCAACTGGCTTAGCCATTTTCTCTAAATTCCCGATTAAAGCGTCTGGTAAAATACCTTTTCTTGAAGGCTTTGCTGGTAATATGAGTATTTACACCGATTTAAACATTAAAGGAAAAACGCTAAGGGTTTATAATGTACATTTTCAATCTATTTCTTTCGAAAAGCAAGACTACGAATACTTAGATAAGGTTAAGGAAATGAATACCGAACTCCAGCCATCTAAACGGATTTTAAGAATGCTGAAAAGTGCTTTTTTGAAACGTAGCGACCAGGTAGATATTATGAAAAAGGAAATGGCAACCTGTAAAACACCTTATCTCATTGCGGGCGATTTTAACGATACGCCAGCATCTTACGTGGTTACTCAAATTACCGCGGGATTAAACAATAGTTTTATTAAAAAAGGGAATGGTTTTGGTAAAACTTATAATGGCAAATTCCCTAATTTCCAGATCGATTATATTGCCACTTCTAAAGAACTAGAGGTGTTAAATTACAAAATTACCCAAGCCAAATTATCAGATCACTTTCCGGTACGCAGCGATTTGAGGTTTGTTCCTTAAGATCTTATGGTGCGTGGGGACACGAACCATGGCGATAACAAAATAATGCTCTTGTTTGTAGATTAATAATCTTTCATCTGGAGCGCATGGCCGCTACAAGACAATAAGACTCATCCCGTTTTCCGCTTTTACGCTTCGCTTCCTCGTGCCTCGTTGCTGCAGGGTAACGCTTTAACCGGGGCTAGGTGGCTACAGCAGTATTTCATTTGTAGGGTTGCACAACCCCCTGTTCCTAAACCCGATCCGATAGCTATCGGATGCAATGATTCCGATTCTTCATCGGAAGTAATGGAAAGCGGGACTGAACCTGCCAAGAACCACAAACCTTTCATTTCCTAATTTTAATAGATCTTTGCATAATTCCTCATTCTGAATTTATTTCTATTTCGGTCGATGAGACACTAACCAAGAGGATAAGATTTAATTAAGATCTTATGCGTGAGGACATGAACCATGGCGATGGAAAAAATCATGCTTTCGATTGCAGGTTAACGATTTTTTATTCGGAGCGCAAGGCCGCTGCAAAACAATAAATTTCTTCCCGTTTTCCGCTTCGCTTCCTCGTGCCTCGTTGCTGCAGGGTAACGCTTCAACCAAGGCTAGATGGCTATAGCAGTATTTCATTTGTGGGGCTGCAGGGTGTACAAACCCTTGTTCCTAAACCCGATAGAGCGGAATAGCTCGGAGCGCAGCGAGGACTATAAGCGAAAGCGGGACTGACAACCTCCAAAAACCACAAGCCATTCATTTCCATTCAATAAATAGTAAATATGTTTCTATTTCGGTTGGTGAGACATCGACCGATAGAATATTCTTATGCTCCGTGGAGACACAAACCATGGTAATCACGACCGAATTACTCACTATTATTTTTTCTTACCATACATCAACAATAGCTTTATGGCTTATGCTCATATTTGCTGTATAAAATTTAAAAAAATCTCCAAAAATATGAGCTTAATAGATGCACTAAACTGGCGTTATGCCGTTAAGAAAATGAACGGTCAACCCGTTGAACAAGAAAAGGTTGATAAAATTATTGCTGCAGCACATTTGGCACCAACATCATCTGGCTTACAGCCATTTAAAGTTATTGTGGTAACCAACCAGGAATTAAAAGAGAAAATTGCGCCAATTGCTTTTAACCAATCGCAGGTGATCGATTCTTCTCACTTATTGATTTTTGCAGCGAACGAAAACTACACAGAAGAGGGTATTGATGCCGTTTTTAGCAGAATGAATGCTGAGCGTGGCTTACCAGATAGTGGAACTGATGCCTACAAAGCACAATTAAAAGGTATGGTCTTATCTAGAACAGCAGAAGAAAACTTTAATCATGCTGCGCGTCAGGCTTATATTGCTTTCGGTATTGCTATTGCAGAAGCCGCTTTGTTAAAAGTAGATGCCACCCCAATGGAAGGCTTTAATGGCCCTGCTTTAGATGAACTTTTAGGGTTAGATAAAAAAGGTTTAAAAAGTGTTACGCTATTGCCATTAGGAAACAGAGATGAAGCCGGCGATTGGTTGGTAAACCTTAAAAAGGTACGTTCACCTAAAGAAGAATTCTTAATCGAATTTAAATAACAGGCAAACGCCATTATATTTAGAACAGGCTGCTATTTTAGTGGCCTGTTTTGTTTATTCTAATTCGTCATTGCGAACTGAAGCGTTGCTTGTGGGCTAGAAGTGAAGCAATCTTTTACATATAAGCTTAACGCTATCAGAAAGATTGCTTCGTCGTCCGAAAAAGCTTCCTTATAATGACGACTTGGAGTTTGCCAACAATTAACCAGTGAACTTAAATCTTTTGTAAAAAAATGTTAAACATCATCACATTTTATGTGCTCTATTTATAATTGGATATATTTACGGGCTTAGCATTTAATATCCAATCCATGAAGATTTTTAGATTATCGTTAATAATACTGTCACTTTTATCAGCACTAAGTTTTTCTTCTTCGGCCCAAACCGATACCATTAGCATAAACAGCATCATTGCCAAAACAAATAAGGTATTAAGCGATTACCCTGCTGAAAAGATTTACCTCCATTTCGACAAACCTTATTATGCAGTAGCTGATACGGTTTGGTTTAAAGCTTACATTACCGAAAACCAGAATTTCTTATCTACAATTAGTAAAATTATTTATGTAGATGTGATTAACCAGAAGGATTCGCTTATCCAAACCTTAAAATTACCCATTACAGGTGGTTTTGCTTATGGCAGTTTCCCCTTAGATCAGATTAACTATAAACAAGGTAATTACCACATCAGGGCTTATACTTTATGGATGCTTAACAGTGAAGATCCTGCTTATTTTAACAAGACTTTTTATGTAGGAGAAGCGATTGACAAGGAGGTAAAAACCCATATCACCTATAAAAATACCTCTACCGATAAGTTAGAAAAAATTGATGCACGCGTACAATTTAAAGATGCCAACAATAAACCTTATGCCAATAAAAATGTAAGCTGGCAAGTGCTTACCAGTTATACGGTTATTGCCAAAGGAAGGGGCACAACGGATGCAAATGGTTTTTTAACAATAGCCATGAGCAATGCACAAAAGGCAGAATATCAATTGCAAAAAGGCGAACTGATCACTAGTATTAATACAACTGACAAAGATGTGGCAAGCAGTAGCTTTCAACTTAAAAACGCTATCGTAAGCAAAGATTTTCAATTTTTCCCAGAAGGCGGAAGTTTAATTGCTGGCTTAACCAACAAAGTAGCCTTTAAAGCCATTAAAAGTGATGGTTTGGGCATTAGCTCAAAAGGTACCATAACCGATAACGACGGTAAAACTGTTGCTACTTTTACTGCACAGCATTTAGGAATGGGCAGTTTCAACTTATTGGCTGAGGCTGGAAAAACCTACAAGGCAATAGTAACCTATGCCGACGGCAGCACTCAAAATTATAATTTGCCGGCAGTTGCTGCAAATGGGGTTGCCATAAATATAGATAACAGCAGCGCAGATAATGTGGCCATAAAAATTGCAGCAAATGATGCTTTCTTTGAACAAAACCAAGGTAAAAAGCTTTATTTAATTGCGCAGAGTAAAGGCGTTATCTGCTATGGTGCACAAACCGCATTATCAAACAAAGAGTACAATACAACCGTACTTAAATCTAAATTCCCAAATGGAATTGCACAGTTTACCCTATTTAATGAATTTGGTAAACCACTAAGCGAGCGATTGGTTTTTGTTCAGCAAAAAAATACCATGGCGGTAACTTTAACCAGTGCTGCAACCACTTACGGAATTAAGAAAAAGGTTAAAATAAATGTGGCAGCCAAAAAAGATGGCGCCCCTGTAGAAGGTAGCTTCTCAGTAGCCGTTGTAGATGAATCAAAGGTTCCATCAAGCGAAGATGCAACCAGTACGATATTAACAGGACTATTATTAAGCAGCGATGTTAAAGGCTATATCGAAAAAGCAAATTATTACTTTAATGCACCCGACGCGAAGAAAAATGCAGATTTAGATGTATTGTTACTTACCCAGGGCTATCGCAGTTTCAAATACACTGATATTATTGCCAATAAATTACCTAAAATTGATTTCTTACCAGAACAAGGCATCGAAATTTCGGGTATTTTACGACAGAATAACGGCATCCCGGTTAGAAAAGGGGCATTGTTATTAACCATTCCTGACAAACGTTTTAATTTAGAAGCAACCACAGATCCTGTAGGGAATTTTAAATTCCAAAACCTGATGTTTAACGATTCATCTAAAGTGACCATTACCGCTAAGTACAATGTAAACTATAAAAACATGACCTTAAGCTTAAATGGTGCACCTATACCTACGCTAACCAAAAACTTTAGTGCAGCAGAAGAGGTTTTAAATATCGATAGCGCTTTAACCAGTTATTTAGATAATAGTAAAAGGCAATACGCTTATTTACATACTTTAAAAGATGTAACCATTAAAGCGGCAGTTATTCCTAAAGTAAGCCATAAAGATTACCCAGCCTTAACCGGACTTAGCCAAATGGCCGACCATGAAGTGAGCGGCGATAGATTAAAAGGTTGTGGTTTACTGATTAACTGTTTACAGGGTATGCTTGCGGGTGTTACCTTCGTTGATAATAATTTCTATGTAAGCAGAGATTATAACCAGGGCAAAAAAATACCAATGGGAATTTTTATTAACGGAATGAATGTAGACGTAAACCAGATTAATACTTTAGATGCCAACCAGATCGAATCGGTTGAGGTGTTCTTAAGAGATGAACTGGGCTTGGTAAACCGTGCAAACAATGTAAATGGGGTTATTGTATTCAACCAGAAGAAAGCACCTAAAGGCACTAAAATATCTAAAGCGCAGCTGATGGATATGCTTCCAAAATACTATGAGCTTACTTTCTCACCACAAGGTTACAACAAAGAAAAACAGTTCTATTCGCCAAAATATGATGTTCCTGCCAGCATGAACCGCAACGATTTAAGGACTACCATTTATTGGAATCCAAAAGTTGTTACTGATGCAACCGGTAATTCTTCTTTCGAATATTACAACGCAGATGGTAAAGGCCAATACAAAGTAATTATCGAAGGTGTAGATGCTAACGGAAATTTAGGAAGATCGGTGTTTAAGTATCTTGTTAAATAGGTAGTTGATGGAATCTTAGTTTTCGATTGACTCCAATATCATTAACTTAAAGAGAAAATAAAGGTCTTCGACAAGCTACCATTGACGTATTTTTTGAAGGTTCTTAATTCAGTATTTATTTTTTTAATATCTAGTCAATCTTATGATAGATATAAGAAGGTTTGTCTTGGCCAGACAGGCTTCTTTCTTTTTCTTGATAAAAAGAAACAAAAATCAAGGCTTTGCATGCTTTCTTGAATAGCAGCATCAGAATTTCTACAGCGGTAATATGAGGCTTTCCCTCTGCTCAAAGCCTTATGCTCGCTGCATATTCCCTTTGGTTATTCGGGATATGAAAGACGCTGCAAAAATTCTAATATGCTCTCCTTCGAAATCCTACAAGGCCAGTCCGTAATAGCGGAGTACAGTAAGATATTAGCGTCTGTTAGCGAAAAGCCTAAACAATATATTTAAGCACAATGCTATTTCCTTTCTGTATAACCATCCTGCAAGGCCGAAGCACTGTTTCTTCGTTTTGCTTTTAAACCGGCATGGTCAATTTTTTGGCAGGCACAGTTTAAGCCTACTCACTGGCTTTAATAAAAAAATTGCGAGCCGGTAGTTTTGTTTCTTTTGCTATCAAAAGAAAGATGCCCCCGCGGCAAGCGGTTATGCAAAATCCTTTAACGTAATTTATATTGATTTTTATGAAATAGACTATCCCCCAGACTGACAACAATTATGTTTAAGTCAATGAGACATCTGCCTCATCCGTTTTACATCACCTCAAACGGCAACTTCTCTCCTTTTAACCCTGCCACAATATTCTTAACAATAATCTGCGCCATGGCCGCCCTGGTTTCTTCGGTAGCTGAGCCAATGTGCGGTAAAACAGCAACATTTTCCATGGAGAGCAATGGATTATTTTTATCCATTGGCTCCGGATTGGTTACATCCAAACCTGCTCCCCATATCATTTTTTCTTCTAAAGCTTTGATCAAATCCTTTTCGTTGTGGATACCACCCCTGGCAGTATTAATGAAAATCGAATTGGGTTTCATCTGCTTAAAAACATCAAGCGTAAATTTATCCTTTGTTTCGGGCGTTAATGCCGTATGGATAGAAAGTACATCACTTTGCGCCAAAAGCGTTTCGAAGGATACATATTTTGCACCGATTTCTTTTTCAGCTTCTTCGTTACGCGATCTGTTGTGATAAATTACTGGCATTTGATAGGCACCTATACACTTTTTAGCCATCTCTAATCCAATTTTCCCCAGTCCAAAAATACCAAGTGTTTTACCCTTCACCTCAATCCCCAGTTCGGGTGTTGGCTCATAATTTTTCCACTCAGCTTTAATAATTTTTTTATGTGAGAAAAAGGCCTTTCGCGATACAGCAAGCATCAATAAAAATGCAGTATCGGCAGTTGCATCGCTCAAAACGCCAGGCGTATTACCAATTGGGATGTTTAATTTTTTGGCGGCAGCTAAATCTACCTGATCGTAACCAACAGAATGTAGCGCAATAACCTTTAAATGGCTAGAGGACTTTAAAAATTCGGCATTAATCTTATTCGGACCAACACTAATCAAACCATCCTGACCTTGGCAGGCCTCAATCAGTTCTGCAGCTGTAATCTGTCGGTTTTCTTTCCACTGCGTGATGGATATATTGTTTTCTTCCAGTTCTTTTATTCCAACTGAAGCAATGTTGCCACTTATAAATACTTTCATACTTTATTAACAGTAAAAATTTTAAGGTGTTTTGGGTAATACAAATTGACCTAAGGTTACTATTTAACAGTTGCGGAAAGGACCTGATAAGTATTGGCGCTGAAATAACCCAGTGCCTGATTAGAAATATTAGAAGTTGGATTGGCCGGAGTTGTACCCTGGTTGGGGCCCCGGTTCGATTGCTGACTTAAAGCATACCAATAATCGAAAATATTCGAATCGATGCACTCCATTTCTATTTTAATCTTATCGTTAGCGTTCAGCTCATCGCTGTCGTGGTCGTTAGTAGGGGGGTTAAAGAATAACTGGATTCTTAAGTCATTTCCATTTGTTAAACGATCGTTATTTACATAAAAACGCTCCGATAAAACATCATTAACATACAGGTTAAAATGATAAAAATTGGTTTCGTTGGCCGGATCTTTAAAGAATACGGCAGCGGTTTTACGTTCTCTTCCAAAGAAAAAGTTGTTAATCACGCCTATCGAATCCATTTTAACCACATTGGGCATTTTCGAACTTGCTGTGTAAGTTTGTCCTTCGGCAGTAACATTTAAATTATAGGTAACACCAGGAACGCCTTTCATCTTGTTGATATAAGTACCTGAGGTGCTACCTTCTTTAAATACGAAGGTATTTCCCTTACTATCGGTAACTGTAACTGAAGCACCCGAAACTTTCGGAAAAACATTGGTTTCGGTGTAACCGATGGTTTTGCTGATCTTAATCTGCTGATCGATGAGCGAATCGTTAATTCTACCTTCAATTACTAGCTGAGGATCGGCATTTTCAGTGTCAATTTCAATAATTTTCTTGCAACCTGTTAAACAGAAAGCGAACAGCGAAAAGTATATAACCAGTTTTTTCATTTTTTTAAAATTTAAAGTTCCAGGTAATGGATGGAATAAGACCGAATAACGAAGTTTGCTGCGCAGCAGTTTTACCTGGATTATCGGGATCGGTAATAAACTCAATTGCATAAGGATTTTTTCGGGCCAATAGATTATAGATACCAAAATTCCAGCTCGATTGATATTTCTTCCTCACCTTCCCTTCTAAAGTTGCACTCACATCCAAGCGCATACTGTAAGGCATGCGGCCAGCATTTCTTTCCGTATAATAGTAGGCCATTTGCCCACCAACGCTATATTTTCCTGCCGGATAGGTTACTGCATTACCCGTGCTGTAAATAAAGCTTGAGGAGAAGGTCCACCGCTTAGTCATGTTGTAAATACCAACTACCGAAATATCATGTGTACGATCCTGCCTCGCCGGAAAATATTTACCGTTATTCAATTCTGTAAATTTACGCTCGGTACGCGATAAGGTATAACCCACCCAACCGTTCAGCTTACCAAATTTTTTCTTAAAAAACAGCTCCATTCCATAAGCCCTGCCCACTCCGTATAAAAGTTCTGATTCGACATTGGAGTTGGCCAATAATTCGGCTGCATTTTTATAATCGATCTGATTTTGAAGCCACTTATAGTATATCTCCCCCGAGAGTTCGTAATTGTTCTCATCCAGGTTTTTAAAATAGCCCAAGGCCACCTGGTCGGCAATTTCGGGTTTAATGTTATTGCTACTCAACACGTACTGATCGGTAGGCGAACTAGAGGTAGCATTGGTTAAAATATGTACGTTTTGTGTATTCCGGTTGTAAGAGGCCTTGATCGAATTCTCTTCATTAAACAGATAACTCACCGAAAAACGTGGCTCTAAGTTAAAATAGTTTTTATGAAATTTCCCCTTGGCTACATTTTCAGTAGATAAGATATTCCCATCAGCATCGTAGGTACTAAAATTACCTGGGCCCATTAAAGAAAAAGCCGCCAAACGCACACCATATAAAAAGTTTAAATGTTCGTTCACCGCCCATTCATCAGAAACATAAGCTGCCGATTCAATGCCGTAACGTCTTTCTTGTGTAAGCGAATTAACCTGCGATGCTTCATCGCTATCGATATCGATCGGTGAGATGCGGTGCTGTGTAGCATTTACCCCAAAACGGAGTGTATGTTTATTGCTGAAATACTGAAAATCTTCTTTAAAATTAAAATCCCGTACCAATGAGGTTGCCTTAAAATTCGTGGCATCATTTAATAGGCGAACAGTATAATTATAGTTATTGTAAATTAACGAGGTATTGGAAAACAAGCGGTCGTTAAAAATATGGTTTAAGCGAATGGTGGTGGTTACATTACCCCAGTTGTTCTCAAACAAGTCTTTAACACCGATATTATCCTTACCGAAATAGCCAGAAATGTAAATGGTATTTTTATCATTGATTTTATAATTCGCCTTTGCATTAATATCATAAAAATTTAAGGTACTGCCGTTAACAGACGAATCTGGCGAAGCCCTTAAAAACAGATCAATATAGGTTCTACGGAAACTCACCATAAACGAGCCTCTGTCTTTTACAATTGGTCCTTCTGCTTTTAAACGCGAAGCGATTAAACCAATACCTCCCTGAAACTTAAACTCTTTATTGTTCCCATCATCCATTTTAACATCTAAAACCGACGATAAACGGCCTCCATACTGTGCAGGCATGCCACCTTTGTATAAACTTACATCTTTAATTGCATCGGCATTAAAAGTAGAGAAAAAGCCAAGTAAGTGTGATGAGTTGTACACTACTGCCTCATCCAGAATAATTAAATTCTGATCGGCAGCACCACCGCGAACATAAAAGCCTGTATTCCCTTCACCTCCAGATTTTACGCCTGGCAAAAGCTGGATAGTTTTTAAGATATCCTTTTCGCCAAGCAGTACCGGGATAGAATTAAGCGATTTCATATCGATCCTTTCCAAACCCATCTGCGCGCTTTTAACGTTGTCGTTTTTACGGTTATTGGCACTTACCGTTACTTCGTCCAAATCGTTTGCACTTTTTAATTCCTCATTTAACTTGGTATCTTTTGTTAAATTAATGGTTTTAACAACGGAGGCATAGCCCGTATAACTTACCGCCACAGTGTAGGTTCCTTCGGCTTGTGTTAAAGCAAAATAACCATAATTATTGGTTAAGGTTGCAGCGGTAGAAGCACCAGAAATCCTTACTGTTGCACCAATTAAAGTTTCGCCTGTACCTGCATCACGAATAGTGCCGCTAAGGGTAAATTTCTTTTGAGCAAAAATAGAGGTTGAAAGAAAAAGGAGGGAGAATAACGCTAAGTAGTGTCTTATGAGCATATCGGCTACTATCTAATTTTTAAGGTGGAAACCAAATGTACGAAATCCAAGCCCTTTTAACGGACAACAGCGAATTTCTTCTTACAACCTGGTTTATTTACTTAATAACGGGATAAATGGCAATATGGTGTGAGCGCAACATATAAGGGCTTAAATGATCTTTACCTGCCTGCTGAAAAGTGATCAGTTTTGAAGATTCTTTAGGCATATGGCAGTCGATACAATTGCTACTGAGCGATCCTTTTGCTAATGTGGCTTTGCTGTGATTGGTGCTTTTGTGGCAATTGATGCAGCGCTGCGAGTAAAGACTTAAGTTACCTTTAATATTTTCGTGCGTATTGTGGCACGATTGGCAGGTCATGGTTTCGCTTTTCCGATAACAGTTGCTGCCCATTAGCATAGCACTTTGGTTACCATGCACATCAATGTTACCACCGCCAAAACCTACAAAATCCTGCGAGTAATAAGCATCCAGATCGTCGCCCGGCTGAAAACCGAATACCGATCGTTGCGCCACCAAAGTATTGCCCGAATGACAAACGGCGCAGACGTCCATTTTCTGTTTACGCGTAAGTGTTTTATAAAGTGTTATAAATTTCGCAGTCTTTTCTTCCGGGTTTTCCATATGAAAAACAACATGTTGTTTACCTGGCCCGTGGCAGCGTTCGCAATCTATCCCATAAATAACAGAGCCTTTTTCCATTTCTTCATCCTTTGAAAAAGTAGATTGTTGCGTGAGTTTAATGTCTACATAAGAGGCATGGCACTCCAGGCAGCGACTGGTTATCGCCCGGTCATAATAAAAACTTTCTTTCGGAAAACCAGGGCTAATGGCCCAATTCTGAATGGTGGAAAAATACGACAAAGGCAATTCATACAGTTTCTTTCCCTTCCAATAAGCATAAGTAAAAGCCTTTTCACCCGAACCAAATTGGAAATCGAATTTTTGGGCACGAACTGCTTTGCCATCTTGATAAGCCACTTGAAAAATTCCACTATCCCTTTTTTCGATCACCACGTTTTGATGCGCATTAAACAAAAACCTGTTCGAATCGGGCGCAAACACCTTTAACAAGGCTGCATCTACCACAGGTTTAGAGGTTAAACCATGAGGACTATGGGCATAAGACTGTGATAAATCTTTATGGCATTTAACACAGGTAACCGCCCCTGCATAGGCCTCGCCCCTGATATCGGTTGGTAATTTATCGGCCGTATTCATACATCTCGACAAAATGATGATTGCAACGGCCATTGCCCCTAAAATAAACAGGATACGTTTTGCGCCTTTCAAGAGGATGTTTTGTTTTTATTTTACGAATTGAATATAACCAAAATTATAACCTCCAACAGCTGTGAAAATCTTAATTTTTTGTTTACCTGCTTTTAACACGACATTCTTTACTTCAAAGGTTGAAAACTTCTTGTTATCTCCCGTATTTGGAACCGCAATGTCCTTTGCTACCACTTTATCATCGATCGAAATCATAATTCTACCTTTGGCATTATCTGCCGCAGCATTTATTTTTAAAGTGTAAGTTCCCTTTTGCGAAACATTTATAGTGTACTGCAACCACTCTCCTTTTTCGATATGGTTTACATAATACTTTTCGTACAGTGTAGAATCTTTAACAATATCCACACCATCGTTTCTGTAAATCCGGCCGCGGTTACCTGCACTTCGTTTTCCTGTTGAGGTATGGTAATCGGCAGTATCGGTATCGAAATAAGCTTTACCATTTTTACCTAAATCGTAATCTACAGCATATACCATACTTTTATTTTTAATTAAATTGGCCTTAAACGGTTTTGTTTCATGACTAAAGGGCTGACGGATCATGGCATCGATTACATCACTATGAATGATGGTATTTTCTAATCTCGAATAAATAGCCAGCTCCATTAAACCGCTGTACACATTGCTATCTTTAGGTTTGTTTCCACCGTTATTCAGGTAATTTACCAGTGCATCATAATTAGGGTTCGATTTAATTTCCATCGGATTATTTGCCCCTATCTTTTTTAAAGGCCACCAAGCCCAACCGATATTATTCCGCTCTAAAAGATGGATGGCATCAGTAAACCAAACATTGGAATTTTCGCCGGTTTCGCCAAGCCAAACCGGAACGTTCTGTTCATTTCTGGCTTTAATAATATGCGCTATTGAGGCCTGATCGTTATAATTCCAGTATTTATGATAACTCAACACCATGTTTTTATCCCACAGCGGAAAAATGCCATTGTAATTATTGCCCCAGCCATTGCCTTCGATAATAATGATGTGCTTTTGATCAACTTCGCGGATGGCTTTGGTAATCTCGACCATTAACTTTCTCAAAGGCGCATTCACTTTTTCTTTCGTTCCGTTTTTATCTTCTTCAGGGTTTGTGAAACCATAGTTAGGTTCGTTCAAAATATCGTATGCGCCAATATAAGGTTCATCCTTGTAGCGCTCGGCCAGTTTTTTCCAAAGCGCTATGGTTTTTTCCTGATTGGCCTCACTATCCCATAAATACGGTTTTGACGGATCGCGGTCGGCAATGTTTAAATCGTTTCCTTGTCCGCCAGGTGCAGCGTGTAAATCTAAAATAAGGTACATTTTATTGGCCTTACACCACGATAGCAGGCTATCGGTTAGGGCAAAACCCTTTTCCAGCCAGGTATTTTTTCCCACAACAGGCTCTTTATCAACCGGCAACGCATACAAGTTGTAATGCATAGGCAGGCGAATGGAATTGAAGCCCCAGCGTTTCATCGAGTCCACGTCGATTTTACGCATGTGGTTAGCCAGCCAGGCATCATAAAACTCCTGGGTTTGTTTTGGTCCCATCAATTCTTCTATGCGCTCACGGATGCGATACTGTTGTGCTTCTTTATTGATTTTGAGCATATAGCCTTCTTGCAACATCCAGCCTCCTAAGCCAAAACCACGGAGTAAAACATTCTCCCCTTTTTGGTTTACTATTTTTTTACCCTCGGCTTTTAAAAACCCTTGACTAAACCCTGTAAACGAAATGGTGCTGAGCAGAAAAATATATAATATCGATTTTGTAAAAGACATAAAAATAAGATTAGGTATGAGATAATTACCAGATGTATGTGGCTACAGATCCTTTATCGAGTGTGGCTACAAGTGTTTTGCCGTTAAAAACAATGTTAAATGTATTGGCGTTCTTCCCGCTATTGGCTACAATTAAAACATGTTTCCCATCAGGGGTTTTAAAGGCAACATTTGGCAGATCGGTTAAATCGTTCGTCGCAATGCGAACAGCACCTGGCCGTACAAACTTAGAAGCATGCGCAATGGAATAATAAGCCAGGTTTCTGCTGTAGGCATCTTTATCAATCGTTACCGCACCCTGGCACATCGAACAACCTCCTCTGTCGGTATAAGGTTTATTTTCGGGGTCGGCAGCTAGATTCCATTCGAGCACATTTTTGCTCCAGTTACGTGTAGCACCAATGATTAGACGCCTAACCGGGTTAACAATTTTAATATCCTTAGCATCTGGCTGCTCTACTACCATTTGCTCAGAGAAGTAAATATTCTTATCAGGATGGGCATTGTGCACATCGCTTAAAGCTTCAATATTTCCTCCATACAGGTGAAAGGCAGATCCATCGATATATTTTTTGGCTTCAGGATCATCTAAAATGGTAATCGGGTAGTCTGGTCGATCGGCATTATGATCGTAAACAATAATTTTGGTCTTAATATTGGCTTTAGCAAAAGCAGGACCGAGAAATTTCTTTACAAAAAGTGCCTGATCTGGTGCTACCATGAGCAAGCTAGGGTTATTGCCTGGGTGCAAAGGTTCATTTTGAACGGTAATCGCATCGATAGGAATTCCTTCTTTTTGCATTTCCTGTACATAACGTACAAAGTATTTGGTGTAAGCATCGTAATATTCGGGCTTTAACATCCCTCCACGGGCATCGTAAGTGGTTTTCATCCATAAGGGAGGAGACCATGGCGAACCCATAATTTTTAACTTTGGGTTTATTGCAAGGATTTCCTTCATTACCGGAATCACATCCACTTTATCCGGGCCGAGATCAAATTTCGCCTGCATTAAATCGGTTTGGCCTCCGGGAAGATCGTTGTAGGAAAATACTTTTTCATTCAAATCAGAAGCACCGATGCTTAGTCTGATGTAACTTACTCCTATGTTGTTTCCATCGGTGGCAAATAATTCTTTTAGTAAGGCAGCTCTGGCTGGTGCCGACATTTTAATAATATGCTGTGCACTTCCACCTGTTAATGCATAACCAAAACCATCTATACTTTGATAAGTTTCTTTATCGTTTACGGTAATGATTGGCGAATTGTTTTTAGTAGCCGTAAAACTTAAGTTGGTTGCCTGCCTTGCAAATAAAACAGATCGATCTGCTTTGGTAAGCCAAACTTCTGCCTGGTTTTGAGCAAGAACAGCAAACGAAGAAAAGGTAAAAACACCCGTAATAAAAAGGCGAAAGGCTTTGGTAGAAAGCATAGATAAATGATGATCAGATTAAAAAAACAGGAAGAAAGATTTCGCTTTCTCCCTGTTAACAATTAAACATTAAGCGTGCATAGATGAGCAATTATTTTGTTCCGCCCCATTCTTTGCTTTGAAGAATCTTAGTATTATTTAACTCAGCCTGTGGGATCGGCAAGGTCTCATTTTTATTTGCCTGAAATCCTTTAAAAGCCAGTTTAGTTGGGGCAAGTCCCCATCTAACTAAATCAAACCACCTTTGTCCTTCAGCTACCATTTCCAGACGTCTTTCTTTCATTATATTATCCATGGTTACTGCAACAGGATTTAAACCTACACGGGCCCTAACTGCATTTAAGAAAATATAAGCTCTGGTACCCGAACCAACTGCAGCACCACTTTTCAATAATGCTTCGGCTTCCATTAAGTAGGTATCAGCTAAACGTATTTCGTACATATTCTGACCAAAGTTTAATTCTAACTGGCCCACAGCTGCTTTGGTAGAAACCCTTCCAGCATATTTCTCAACAAAATACCCGGTATTATCATTGGCATGTTTGTAGGTTACAATACCTGCCTTTTCCAAACTATCTAAATTGGCAACCGTAGGTTTATTACGCGGGTCGTAGTGAATTAGGTCAAATAATTCTTTGGTTATTGGCATAACACTCCAACCCGAAACGTAGTCGGGTGCTTGTGCAGCAATTACAGGCACATAATTACGTGGTCCTACCAAAATGCCCATAACATTACCTTCACGGCTTCCAACGTTACTCCAGCCCATGTTAGAGGTAGTATTGTAGCTGAGTTCTAAAATAGATTCTGAATTGAATTTATTTTTCCAGTTCCACAGATCGGCAAATTTTGGTAATAATTTATACCCATAAGTACTCGCGCCTGGTGCAGTACCGTTAACCAGTGCAAACGCTGCAGCTGCTGGTCCCCATTTTTCTTCCCACAAGTAAACCTTACCTAAAACTGCATGAACTGCACCTTGACTTAAACGCCCTGCATCAGCAGTAGGAATAGTTACAGGAAGAGCAGATAACGATTCTGTTAAATCTGTTTCTATTTGTTTATAAACATCTGCAGGGGCAACCTGCGTAACATCGAACATACCAGAAGGCTCAACAGGCGCTAAGATTAATGGTATATTTTTAAAGATGCGCACTAAATCAAAATAAAATATAGCACGCAATGCTTTAGCTTCGGCAATATATCTTGCCTTGGTTGAAGCATCCATTGTAATACCTTCTATTTTTTTCAATAAAATATTTGCACGGTAAACGCCTGTAAAACCCTTACTCCATAAATAACTTGGGCCACCTGATAATGAGTTTACCGTATAATTATTCATCACTTGCATATCTCCTAAATCTGATGGAGAATCGGCACCGGCGAAATGATCATCTGATGCTGAGCTAAATAAATTAAGTTTTGTGAGGTACCCACTAGACTGATTACCCAATTGGTCATAAACAGCTACCAAACCCGTAAAAGCCTCCTGCTGGTTTTGGTAATAACTTGTCTCCAGAATACGTTCACGTGGGTTTACGTCTAGCTGTTTTTGACAAGAGACTATTAGTTGAGAAGCGGTTAAAAGGGCTGCAATAGCTAAAATATTCTTTTTCATTTTAATTTTTTTTTAGAATCCAACATTTAAACCTACCATAAACGAACGGGCTTGCGGATAAATCCCCCGATCTACACCCAATACAGTTCCTCCGATTTCAGGATCGTAACCTGTATATTTTGTAATGGTCCAAAGGTTTTCACTCATAAGATATACCCGGACTTTTTGTGCTCCAATTTTTTTAGTAACATTAGCTGGAAAATTATAACCTACCTGAAGGGTTTTTAAACGGAAGTAATCTCCTTTTTCTAGATAATTTTTAGAGAACTTGGTATAGTTTCCGTTAAGATCCTTATCGGCAACACGGGGAACAGTAGTGGATGGGTTTGTAGGTGTCCACCTGTCAAGAACTGAATTTTGCCAGTTTCCGTAGGTTACATCTAAACGTCTTAATCCCTGGAAGATCATATTTCCGCCTACACCGTTTCCGAAGGCAACAAAATCAAAGTTTTTATAAGCCAGATTAATGGTAATACCGTATGTATATTTTGGAAGCGGACTACCTAAATAAGTACGGTCGCTACCATTAATAGATTCATTTCCATCTAGGTTGGCAAACTTAATATCTCCTGGTTTTGCAGTAGGTTGCAGCACTGTACCACCCGGCCCTCTGTAAGCATTAACTTCTGCTTGTGTTTGGAAAATACCAGCCACTTCGTAGCCATAAAACTCGTTGAAAGAACGTCCAATTCCGGTACGGGTAAAGTTACCCATGCCTTGAAAACTCTGTGCGTTATCTTCAATAAACTCTCTTCCTGGCAATAGCTTGGTTACCTTATTTTTTAAGGTAGAAAGATTAGCGTTAATACCTAAATTAAGTTCTCCGATTTTTTTTCTGTAGCCTATTTCGAATTCGATACCGGTGTTCTGCATATCCCCAACATTTTCTGCGGCACCACCAGCTGCACCTAAATAAAGTGGAATAGAGGGTGTTTGCAATACGCCAATAGTTTTCTTTTTAAAGTAAGAAGCACTAAGTGTAAAATCATTAAACAGCGTAGCATCTAAACCAATATCTGTTTGTCGGGTTTCTTCCCATTTCAAATCAGGATTTGATAAGGCAGCCGGACTCCATCCAATAATACTTGCATCTGTAGTACCAAAAGTATAATTACGTCCGCTATTCACCAATGACACGTAACTGAAATCGCCAATTGCATCGTTTCCTGTAATTCCGTAGCTACCGCGTAATTTTAAGAAATTAACGATGTTGTTTTCTTTCCAGAAACCTTCTTTTGTGGGCACCCAGCCTATTGAGGCTGATGGGAAGTAACCAAATCGGTTGTTGGTACCAAAGCGTGAAGAACCATCACGACGAATAATCCCCGTAAATAGATATTTTTCATCATAATCATAAGTTACGCGGGTAAATAAAGAGTTAACAACATGCAACGTAGCATCACTACCATCACCCTGAATATCGGCAGTGGCCGGTTTATAATTTAAATTACTCTGATAAAAGTCCTGTGCAATTATATTGTTAAACCTTACGTTTAAGCCTCGGTTATTGTTGTCCATATAATAACCTTGACCAAGAATAGCGTATGCATGATGTTTACCATAACTTTTTGAATAGCTAATGGTGTTTTCCCAATTATAATTAATTGTCATATTCATCTCGCGATAGAAATTCGCCTTAGTATTTGTGTTTGAAGGACTTAACCAGAATAACGGGGTATAAGACTCCGAACCATAAAAAGCAAGTTTTGTTCCTAGTGATGATCTGAATTTTAAATTTTCAATTGGCTCAATTTCTAAGAAAGCATTACCAACAATATTGTGATCCCAACCATAGTTACCCAATCTGGTTTGAATATAAGCCAGCGGGTTACTCATTTCCTGACCAACAGGGCCTGAAATACCATAAGGAAATCCTGTTGCAGGATCTTTTATAATATTTGCAATGGTATAAGGAGATTTGCCTATAGCCGTTGGGTCGGTCTGAATAACTGGGGTTATTGGATCTAAATGGATTGCTGAACTTAAAGGGCCACCGAACTCGCTATTTGTATTACCTAAAGAACTGTTAACCGAATGGCTATAGCCTAAATTCTCACCAAAGCTTATCCACTTGGCAGGTTTAAAGGTAGAATTGATACGAATGTTAGCGCGATTAAAATTAGAAATTGGTGTGGCTACAATCCCTTCTTGATCTAGATAACCAAAAGAAGTATAAAAGGTAGATTTATTAGTTCCGCCTGAAACACTAAACTCATGGGTCTGTCTGCGGGCATCGTCATTAAAAACAACCGATTGCCAATCAGTACCTTCTCCATAAGATGACGGATTTGAATACGGAAGTGTAAAAGTTCCATCGGTTGCTGCATTAAAGCTATTTGAATATGCTTCATTCCTAATCATCGCATATTCACTTGCGTTTAACAGTTTTAGCTTTTTAGCCGGTGCTTGCGTACCGTAAAATCCATTGTAATTTATAGATAACCTTCCCTCTTTACCCTTCTTAGTTGAGATAATAATTACTCCATTTGCAGCTCTGGCACCATAAATTGCTTGCGAAGCTGCATCTTTTAAAACCTCAATAGATTCGATGTCTGATTGATTTAAATAACCAATACCACCATTATCTACAATTACACCATCAACAACCCAAAGCGGATCATTATTCCCTGAAGATGCAAAAGAGGTAAAGCCCCTTACTCTCACTGTTGATGCAGATCCTGGCTGACCATTACCACTGGCAATAGTTAAACCAGATGTTCTTCCCTGTAAGGCCTGCTCTACTCTGTTAATAGGCATCGATTCCAGGTCTTTTGCCTTTACGCTGGAGATTGATCCCGTTACAAGCGCTTTTTTCTGTGTACCGTAACCCACAACCACAACTTCTGTTAAATCTTTCGAATCGGCAGTAAGCGATACATTAATACGGCCGTCTGCCGGAACAGTTACGGTTTGTGCTGCCATACCAATTAAACTGATGGTTAATTTGCCTCCAACGGGTGCCTGAATGCTAAAAACACCATTGGCATCAGTAGATGCGGCTCTGGTAGTTCCATCAAGCTTAACTGTTACCCCAGGTAAAGGGCTACCATTTTGTTCTGTTACTTTTCCTGTAACCGGAATGTCTTGTGCCAATAAGGCCAGCGGAAATGCCATGATACAGTAAATGAAGAATACGAATGTAAATCTTCCTCTCATAGAAATTAGTTTTAAGTTAATATTTGGTTAGTTAATGACCGGGACTCTTGGTGGCCCGTTTCATAAATCAAATCTATAGCCATGCAATGCAATAGAACAATTTGGCGCTACTACACAAACCATACAGAAGCCCTCAATTAATCAAAAAAAGAGATTTTTAGGCCTACATAAGCCCTACAAGTAAAACACAAGTAAACTGTATATCAACTACTTAAGTTGTTTTAACTTAAAATGTTTATAATTGTAACAAAAACATCGGTTTAAGGTGTTTTTTGACGGGCAATGCCGATCAGGAACTCATATAAATTGGTCTCCGGCTTGAGCTGAAGCTTCTTTCTTAAGCGATATCGGCCCACTTCGACGGCTTTAATGGTTACATTCATCAACTGTGCCATTTCTTTTGACGAAAGATTCATCGATAAATAGGCGCAGAATTTTAAATCGTTCTGGCTTAAATCGGGATAAAGGTCTTTGAGTTTATTAAAAAATTCGGTGTTTACATGATTAAAGTGCACGCTCAAATGATCCAGTTCCTGATCCTTCTTTTCCACATCCCTGATCAGCCTGATGAGGTGCCTGAAACTTGGTGAGCTCTCATTAATATCGTGGTTTTTAATTACGGTCGATATTACTTCTTTAATCTTGGCCAATACTTTACCCCGCTGCACTAAATGCATAGTCATGGTAGAAAGCTCTTTGTTCTTATAATTTACATCGGCCTCAAGCTTTTCGTTCTGCAGCCTAACAATTTCCTTTTCATTCCGGTCTAGCTCCAGCTGATGCAGGTAACTCATCCGCTCCTGCTCTTTTAAATGTTTTCGCTTTTGCCACCTAATAATCAACCTGATTAACAACACAATCAAGATCAGGTAAAAAACCCTCATCCATATGGTATTGTACCAGGCAGGCAGCACGACAAAAGTATAACCCACCACTTCCGATTCGTTACCTACGCCCGTTCTAGCTTTAATATTGAAAGTATGTTTCCCTGCAGGTAAATTGGTATAATCCTTTTCGCTTTTAGTAGTCCATGCCGACCAATCCTTATCGAAACCAACCAATTGATAGCTGAATTTAATATTTTTATCATGCTCGAACAGTGTAGACGAATATTCGAAATGCATTGAATTTAAGTTATTGGTATATTCTGGTATTTCTTGCTGATCCTGTTTGGCAGAAATTATGCCCTTGGTTACAAAATAGCCACCAAAAACCAAACTATCTTTTTTACCAAGCAGTTTAATCTGCCCCAATGCTACAATTGGCTTGGTTATGTTTTCGATGTATTTTTCATAGTTAATATGATAGGCTCCTTTATTGGCCCCAATAAATATATTCTTACTATCTAAAGGGTAAATAGATTCGAAGCCACCCACTATTTTCCCATCTAATTCGGGCAGATAAAAAATACTAAAAGGGTTCGAGCCCGATGGTCGGTTAAAATCAATTACACCTACCTTTTTATTGCTTACAAACCAGATGTTCCCGTCGTTATCCTCCTTCATATACTGCACCGAAATCCCTTTTATGGCATTGGCCAATAGTTTTAGGCGGACAAATTTTTTCTTTGTATTATCGTATTCATAAACGCCGTTTATAGTTGCAATTACCACCCTATTTTTAATATGGTACACATAATTGTACAGTTTAGAAGGTAATCCATCACGGTCGGTGTACATGGTGGTACGCAACACACGTTTATGATCGGGCTGTAATTCTATTTTATACACCCCATGGTAAGGGTGCGATGCCCAAATGTGGTCGGGATTATTATTGTCTGCTACAATAAACCGCAGCGGCTCATTTATCCCGTCAATTCTTCCGCCATTGCTAAAAAGCCCATCCTTATAAATCAAGCGCTGTAAACCCCAGTAGGTACCGGCAATAACCTCGCTGCTTGGATAAACCCGGTCTAAAGTTTGGTACAACCAGGTACCGGGCAAATTGTAAAGCGACTTAGCTACATTATGCTGCACCAAAAGTGTTCCCTCCTCGTGTGCCAACAACAGTTGGTTATTAATTTCATCAAGCCCCCAAACCTGTCCTTTGGTATTTTTCACCTCTTCAAAATTCGCGGTGGCATAACTTAAATCTTTGGCAGCGGGATTAACTTTTGTTTTATATAAGCCGTTCGATGTACCAATATAAACCGATTGGTCAAATTTTCTGAAGGCATAACTGGTAATCTGTTTATTGCGGTCGGGGAAGATGCTTTTAATGGCACTATTTATGGCCACATAAGCAATCCCATCATCTAAAGCCAGCCACATATTCTTATCCCTATCCTGCAGAATTCCCCTTACGTTGTTGTTCTGCAAACCTTCCCTGTAATTGTATTTCTGAATCAGTTCTCCACCTTTATTCATAATGTATACCCCACCAGAAGTAGTACCCACTGCATATAGATTTTGATTGATCTGATCGGCAAAATAAATCCGGTCGTTAAAAAACACATGGTCGAGATTGGTTTTTAGCGGTTTAAGCTGATGGTTAATCAGCAGAAAAAAACCGCCTTTTAAGGTAGAAACCATTAAAGTATCGCCATTATAAGGTAAAACAGCCGTAATAGACGATTTTTTAAAAATTGGATCAGCACAAAAAGGCTTCCACATTTCCTGCTCATAAACCATTAATACCGATTCTTCCGATTGCGCAAACACTTTATTATTGGCTATACCCATAAAAAGCCAGGCGGTACTGGGCTTATAGTTTTTGATCACACCATCCTTATAATGTAGAATGGCGTTGTTCGATCTAAAAAAAACTTCATCGTGAATAATCGAAATGTCCCATATATCAGCCAGTTTGCGAAGGTTTTCGGGCAGCAGACCTAAAAGCGAAGTGTATTTTAAAATCCCTTTTTCATTGGGGTAATAAAAACCAAATTCATCCTGACCGCCTACATAAATCCGGTTTTTAGAATCGATCCCGATCGAGCGTACAGAAGTATAATTAGGTAACCGAAACAGGTTCCAATAGCGCCCGTTAAAGGTAAGTAGCCCCTCATTGTTCCCAAAATAAAGAATTCCGTTTTTATCCTGCTTCACATCCCAGTTCTGCATTCCCGCATTATACTGCTCGTTATTGTAATTTACAATCTGTGGAATACCCAAAAGGTCCTGAGCATGTACATGGTAACCGAAAAAAAATATGATAACAACTAGAAGTTTATTCATCTGGTTAAGGGAGGGTGATTTGAACGCAATAATAAATATATAATTTTAATTCCGATTAACCTTGCGTACAACTATCCGCCAATATTAAACCAGGCTGCTATTATTTTCTGAGGTGATCAGGTGGTAAGAAAATAATGATGCTTATTTTTTTGGAGCGCAATACCTGTGGTTCTTGGGTTGGGTTCGGTCCCGCTTTCACTCCAAGTCCTCGCTGCGCTGTGGGCTTTCCATTCATCCGATAGCTATCGGATCGGGGCTAGTTTATTGGAGACCGTGCAATAAAATTAAAAGTATAAAACCAAATGCTTAGGTGCGAAGGTGGTAAGAAAAATAAAGGATGCTTATTTTTTGGAGCGGCTTACCTTTGGTGCTTCGGTGTGTTCCGGTCCCGCTTTCACTCCAAGTCCTCACTCGTACCTCGTTCCGGGCTTACCGTTCATCCGATAGCTATCGGATCGGGGCTAGTTTATTGGAGGCCGGTGCAATAAATTAAAAGTATAAAACCAATGCTTAGGTGATACCATTGCATTAAGATTCCTGCCTGCGCAGGAATGACGAATTGAGAGCAAAATTACTTTAATAAATGCCGCTCAATTGCTTTTCGCCAGATGGCATAACCTGCAGCATTCATGTGCAACATATCGCCCACAAAAAGTTCTGGTCTAAGCTGCCCGTCCTTGGTTAACATCAACGGATATACATTAACAAATTTCGTGTTGGCTTCTCCGGCTAAAAATTTCTCAATCAATGCATTAGATGCTATTGCCTTTTCTTTAAATTTATCCCTGCTTGGGCTCGGTTTAATCGAGATGTAAACAATTGGCACCGTTGGCAACTTTGCTCTGATGGCCTGATATAAAAGGATTGTTCTATTCAAAACGGTATCAGGTGTTACCGCATCGTTTACCAGATCATTTTCGCCAACATACAATACAATTTGTTTAGGTTGGTAAGGAAAAACAACATCATTTAAATAATAGGTAATATCGTTAATTACAGCACCACCAATTCCGCGGTTTAACGCGTTATATTTGGCAAAAATCTGTGTACAATCGTCCCATTTCCTGATGGATGAACTTCCTACAAACAAAACCGGGTGAACGGGTGGTTTATACAACTGATCGTACTTTTTAATGGTTTGCACATCATCCCAAAAATTAGGTTTGTTTTGGGCAAATGCACTTACAGTTAAAAAAGATATCAAAAGGAAGCTTAAAAATGATTTTTTCATGCGCATAAGGATGTTTAAAGGCTCACAATATACCAATATCCTATTTTCTACAATCAATTCAATCAAATTTATTACTGTGTGCGTATGTAAAAGAATAGATTGAATTTTTTCTGGGGAGTAGTGCCTGATTCGCCTGCATTGAATAATGCAGGCAAACAGGTCTTGCTATCATCAACTAACCAAATATAATGATGAACAAATATAGGTCTTTATTTAGAACTATTCTAAATAATTAACAATTTTTAACTAAAAAAGTAGTAAGACATTAATAATCAACATATAATTTTAAAGAAGGTTACTTAGCGAAAATGATAAAAACTATAAATCGGGTTTCATCACGCTGAGCCTCTTGAAGACTATTAACGAACAATCTGCAATGATTAGTACAATACTATACCTATCTTTTTTTTTTGCAGAAACAAACCAATCAAAGTAACACAGATAAGGGTGCAGCGCACACGACTCCGCCCATCACTCTGTTATCCTGAGGGATAATTTATTGCATAAAAATCAATATAAATGACTTTTTTTTTGCTAATCGTAGGCTGCGAGAGATCGTCATTCCCAACTCGATTGGGAACCACGGAGTGCTCATGAATGCCTCTGAAAAAAGGAAAACATATGAATAATCGTAATGCCTTGGTAGGGTTTGTAGGTTGCATTAAGATTCCCGCATGCGCGGGAATGACGACCGCACTATTGGAGTCTGTCAATGATAGTGCAACGAAGGATCTTTTACGATAGCTTACAATCAAAAGTTGATGATTGGCAGGGTCATCGACTCCGCTCAGACGGACAAGTTTTTGAATTAAATAAATCCTGGGATCCTGCGAACGTAAATGTCTTTATGTTCCTTATATGAATATGATAATAAAACCATGCTTTGTCAGTCTGTGCCTGTCGAAGACGAGTAGCGATAACACAGCATCCTTTCTGAACCATTTAAGAAATATAAGTTTCATATAAGCTCAAACAGTTAATGTATCGCTAGAAAATTGATAACCCTGATTTTCTGCGCAAATTATCTTAAATCAGCGGGAACAAATA
This sequence comes from Pedobacter psychrodurus, assembly GCF_004331735.1. Lineage (GTDB taxonomy): Bacteria > Bacteroidota > Bacteroidia > Sphingobacteriales > Sphingobacteriaceae > Pedobacter > Pedobacter psychrodurus. The sequence continues at coordinate 12,444 of NZ_SJSO01000017.1, read as the reverse complement.
AGGGTTTCCCGCTGATACCGCGAATTCCAGTGCGTTCGTCATCCCGAGAGATAATTTATTGTATAAAAGTCAATATAAATGACATTTTTTTTGCTAATCGTAGGCTGCGAGAGATCGTCATTCCCAACTCGATTGGGAATCGTAATGCCTTGGTAGGGTTTGTAGGTTGCATTAAGATTCCCGCATGCGCGGGAATGACGACCATTCTATTGAAGTCTGTCATTGATAGCGGAGTCGAAGGATCTTTTATGATAGATACACTGCAAAAGTTGACGATTGGCAGGGTCTTCGACTCCGCTCAGACGGACAAACAACCGAAATTTAGCCCCTAAAACCAGTACTAAATCTCCTGAAATCGAACGATAACACCGCAATATGTGCCAGTTTCTGTTTGGTAGAATGGTCATCATGATCAACATCTATTGCGTCAACATGAGGCACAGCATTACTTTTTAATACCACTTCATTACTGAGGTTACTTACAATCTGGCTAACCAATAACGGGTCGGCCTGTTCAGGTTTATGGTTAAGTGAAAGGTATATAGAAGTAATAATCGCATTGATCTGGTAAATGGTCGATTGTACGCCATACAAACCATTAAAATCGATGTGTTTACGCATCGGCTCCTGGCTTGCCGACTCAATCGCTTCGCTTAATGCTGATAAACTCAGGTTGGCATTTTTCCTGGCCATCCGCGAAATATTCTCCCCCAGGTTTTCCTTCCTTTCTATCGCTACCTGCAAATAATGTAAGCTATCTTTTGTTGCTTTGCTTATTTTCTCTTTCAACTGGCGACTGTCCCATATGGGGAAAAGATAGGTGGCAAAAATGGCAACTACACAGCCCAGCACGGTGAAGATAATCCGGTCGTGTACAATATGATCGAAATGGCCCTGATAACTGCCCAATGTTAAAATTACCGCAGGGGTAATAAACAATACGCTTACGGTATAATTTAAACGGTTAAAGGCATAAAAACCCAGCAGAAAAAGAACTGAAAAAGATAGCAGCACTGCCGGACTCTTCACAAAATAGATCAAAATCAGTCCGATTACAACCCCACCGAGGCTTCCTTTTAACCGCTGTAAGTTCCGCTTCCAGGTAATCGAGAACTTCGGCCGCGCCACAATTACCAGGGTGAGAAAAAGCCAGTAACTGTATTTACTCGGTTCTAATTGCCAGATCAGCAAAAAACCAAACAGGAAACAGATGGCCAGCCGCAGCGAAAACCTGAAAATGGGCGATTTTAAGGTCAGGTGCTCCTTAATCGAAAATCGATCGCCGGTAATAAACAAAGGATATGAAATCGATCCGCTCGGTTCCTGTAAGTGTTTCTCTGGTGTGCGTTCATTGCCCCTGATCATTTCGATAATGCGCACAATATCGTTCATGTTCGAAACTACTTTGAGCACAATTTTACGCTGGGTCTCGTTTAAACGCTCCATCTCCTGCAACAACATCACGCGTTTCTGGTAATATTCGATATTGGTGGCCACCTCACCTTTATAAGCCTTGGCGGACCGGACGTGCCTACCCAGTTGTTCAAGCTCTTTGGCCAGTAATTCAATCAAGGTGGCAATCAGTTTTAAACTCGGGCCCGTTGCCAAAGTTTTGCGCACCAAAGCATAATCGTAATGCACGGCATTCAACTGTTCATATAAATCGATCAATAGCCTCGCCCGCTCCAACAACAGTTGACCTTTGGGGTTATCGGGGTTCATGGCGTATTTATCAGTAAGCAACAGATTGCGGATCAGCTCATGTTTCTGGTTAACCTTAATGTGCAGTTTTATAGCTTCTTTTTGTTGCAGATCGAGCGGAACATCCACATCGTAATTTTTGGCCTTGGCATTTAAAAACACCGCACTGCTCATCAAACACTCGAAAATGGCATGGTGAAGCGAGCGATAAGGCCGAATTAAAATCTGGATTAAACTGATCACGTAATACCAAACGCCACCAATCAAAATATAGCTACTAAAATACAGCGGTCTTTCTGGATGAAGCCCCATCACAAAGGTACACACAATCAGCGCCATGGTACCAATCAGCGATAGTTTCTGCCCATATACGGCAAACATCGAAAAGCTGAAAGCAGCAATAACTACTACAACCGCAGTTAAATAAACATGATCTAAAACCGACGAAACCACCAGTGTAGTAGCAAAAAAAACAATAATGCTCCACAGCGCTGTTTTCAGTTTGTTCAGGCGGTTATCGGGTAAGTCAGTCAGACTGATCAGCAACGCCCCGACCCCTATTCCTTTTGCTGCCTCGGGGTTGCCCAGGTAAAAGAATAAAATAATGGGCAATACCACAGTTATAGTGGTGCGCAGGGCATCAGAAAAGTATTCACCTAAAAAGAAATACGAAATGGTAGAGCCGATGCTGTTTTTGCCCATGAATATGTTAATGAATGCTAATAATTGATAAAAGCTGCAAAGATAACAGTTTTATAATGCATGCATAGCAAATGGCTACGCAAAACCAGATACCGATCTGTTCTTTGGACTTTAGAAGCGTAATTGCGTGTTCATAACTTATCTTATGTATTACTCCGTAGTGACGCTGCGCTGAACACTACGGAGAGGAAGGATTTGAGGAACATAAATTGTGCTGTGTTCTTATTATTTCCAAGCCTGACTGAATACAGCACTTATTGGAGCGATCATGGGAGCAGCCCCGAATTTTTCAGCAAGTTCTTTTTCCACCTTAACTTTTATCTCGTCTATACTGGCAGGATTATGTTTTTTGATCTCCTCATAAACAGGCCCCCACTCTACCAGACCGCATGCAGCTTCTTTTGCGGTTGGACTTACGGAAAAAAGTTTTATTTTTTCAATTGATATTTTTGCAAAGCCGGCATCCTTTAGTAATGGTGTTATAAGCGCTTCATTATTCATCGAAGTTGCAAGATTATGCGATTCGGGCAAGGGCTCTTCTAAATATTCCGTTGCAATAGACCTGGCAGAATAAGATGCCGCATTATTCTCCAGCTTATCCCAGGTTGTAAATAAAAACAGACCACCCGGTTTTAAAACCCGATAGGCCTCTGCAAATGCTTTCGGTTTATCAGGAACAAACATATACCCGAAGCAACAAATAACCAAATCTATACTATTATCGCTAAAAGGAAGTTGCTGGGCATCAATATTTCGCCAGTCGATATCAAGGTGGCCCAGTGTCTTTTTGGCTACGGCCAACATCTCCTCGCTAATATCTGAAGCGATTAGCTTTGCTGAGTATGGAATATGCTCCCGAATATGGCGGGTAACACGACCTGTCCCTGCCGCAATTTCGAGCACTACAGAAACTGGAATGGAATGAATTCGTTTTGCAACTTCTATAGCGTAGGGTTCAAAAAATAATGGGCCGAAAAACTGCTCGTAACGAGTAGCAGTATCTCCCGGCAGATCAGCCGAAGGATCTTTTGTCAAAATATCGTTCATAACGATTGATTTTATGTTTCGTTCAAATACAATAAGTGATTTTGTGACCCCTCAGGGGTTCGAACCCTGGACCCACAGATTAAGAGTCTGTTGCTCTACCAACTGAGCTAAGAAGTCTGGTGGATTAAATATAGGAGAAAAACAACAATAATTAGTCGCTTGTGTTAAAACATAGATCGAACCTCATTATTAAGCAATTACCCGTTCTCACACATTTTCTCAATTCGCAGAACATAAGCGTATACCTATTTATCAGTATTTACGGTTTCCAGTATTTGCTGTCGTTTTTTCTTTATACATTAGTAAACATTAAATATCTCGTAATGCTCTTTCTCAACTCGCCAAACTTAAAAATTTATATAGGTTCAAATACGAATAGGAAATATACTAATCAACCGGATTAATGGTTTTTTTCGTCTATTCGAGACAAACATCTCACTACATAATAATTGTGTGTATTTAACAGCTAATACGTCTTTTACAATCCTAAAAACAGATAATGAAAATTTACGACATCTCAATTAATAATTTTAGAGGAATTAAATCTCTACAGAATCTTAAAGTCGGTGAAATTAATTCTTTCGTAGGAAAAAATGACTCAGGAAAATCTAATATACTTAAAGCTCTCGACGCTTTCTTTAATGACAAATTCACATCAAATGATGTTTTTAAAGGCATTGTTGACAACGAACGAACTGAAATTACAATTCGTTTTGAGACGAACGAAACTATTAATTCATTAGCATTAGATGTTGATGGCAAAATTAAACTAAAGAAAGTCTTTACATTCTCAAGCGCAGGTAAATTAGTAAAAGAACTATTTTACTCTTGCTATGACATAAGTAATGAACAATATTCTAATTGTTGGGGCGTAAAAGAAGTTGATATAAACGGATATTTAAGTGCATTAAGTGTTGAACATTCACGTTCAGGACGAGGTGTAACAAATATTTCAAAGATCGAACTCATAGACGCAAACACACAAGACTTAGGCAGAGTTGAAAAGGAATATCCAGGCGATGAATATTTAAAGAATTTGAAAAAACAATATGAATTCTTTGAAATGCCAGATTACTCACTTTTTGATGCAGAACAAGATTTGAATATTGGTTCAACTGCTTTTCAAACACAATTTAAGCCAATTGCAACTCAATCTTTGCAAAATAATTCTGCATTGACAACTCAAATAGAAACGAATGTTCAGACCGATTTAGAAACAGAATTCAGCATTATAACTGAATTAATGAAAAGAAATGTTCCTAACTTAGAAAAGATAAAACCCTCGGTCGCCTGTAATTGGGGCAATCTAGTAAAGTTTGATCTATCGCTTAAATTTTCAACTGATACTTTTGAAATCCCAATATCAAATAAAGGGACAGGATTTAAAAGACTCTTAATGGTTGCATATTTTGAATATTTAGCACAAAAGGCAACAAAAAAATATCAAATATTTGGAATTGAAGAGCCTGAAACATTTCTTCACCCCGAATTGCAGAATGATTTATTAGATTCTATCATTACTTTATCTGAAAACAGCCAATTTTTCGTAACAACGCATTCGCCAGTATTTGCAGGCGCAACAAAAAATTCAAATATTGTAGTTGTAAAAAAAGAAAATGAAATATCAAACTATTTCAATTATGAGAATGAAGCTGACATTTTGGATGTCGTTATAAAAGAACTAGGAATTAGGCCGAACTATAATTTGCTAAACGAAAATTATCGAAAAGCTGTATTTGTGGAGGGTAGCGGAGATGTTAAATTCTGGGAAAGAGCATTTCAAAAAATTATCGGTGGTTTACCTGATGATATTTTATTAATTCCTTGTGGCGGTGATCAAGTGGAGTTTTTTGTGAATGCTGAGCTGTGCAGAAAAATAAATCGCAAATTTATTTTTATTCTTGATTCAGATAGAGGCGCTACCGACTATGATACAAAATTAGCGAATAAACAGTTGCTCATAGATAAAGTTCAAGAGTTAGGTGGCGGCTTTGATATTTTAAGAAAGCGTGAAATCGAGAACTACTATTCAAGAAATGCTATTCAACGCTTAATTACAAATGCAAATATATTGTCTCATGAATTTCAAATTACAGAATATTCTGATATTAAAGAAGATATTAAAACTCATATAATTCAAGCATTCAATATCAACTTTAAAGCTAAAAACAATATGAGCATTTTTGACGAAATGACCAAAGAAGAATGGCTAGCTAGTGCATATCCAGTTGATGGCTCTACAGACTTAGAAATCATTTTAGCTAAAATTCTAGCTGAATAAAACGGTATAATAAGTGTTTTGATTAGGTGTCCAGAAGTTCTTCACTTAAAGACTATTCTAAAGTCCCAAGCTTCTACCAATTGACAAAACGAGATACAAAATTTAAAACTACTACCTTAGTTAATAAAACATGAATGGATTTAGACTCTATAGTTTAGAAATAGACAACAAATTAATTAGTACGGATAAAATTACACTAATTGATAACTCTGAATCTATCAATGAAAACTATTTTTCTCTTGTCATAGGCAATAATGGAACTGGAAAGAGTAGAATTTTAAGTGAAATTGCGAGATTTTTCAATAGCTTGAACCGTAACGAAAATCAACAGTATCTCTTTAAAGATTCTCATTTTGAATTCAATAAAATTCCGTCAAAAATAATTGCAATTACAAACAGTATATCTGATAAATTTCCAGTTGACCAAAGCTTTAGACCCTCGTCACATTTAATACGCGAAATATATCATAAAGATTTTAAATACAACTACTTAGGAACTAGAAATAGTGTAAATAGTTTTTCTAATAGAGCTTTAATGAACAGAGCTCTTGAAATAGTATTTGAAAGCTATTCAGAACTTGATGTTTCAAGAAATTATAGACACATTTTTGATTATTTAGACTATGAGCCAATAATTAAATTGAGTTACAAGTTTATGAATTCATTCTTTGATACGGTACAAGATATTACTCCAAAATCATTAATAGATTATTTAGAGAAATACAATGCCAATCGCTTTTCCTATAGAAGTGAGACTTTTTCAAATATTATAAAAGCAAGAGCATCCGAAATATGTGATTTTATTATAGATAAATTACAATACGGCACCAGTGAAAATGAATTGACGATCAACTTTTCAGAAAAGAATATCGGTAGAATACGTAAAGACAATTTACTTTATAGCGAAAATGTTTACGAATACGAAATAATAAGTATTTTAAGAAAAATTGGTTTTATCAGAACATTCGAAATTCAGGTATTTAAAAAAGGAGGAATACCTTTTAATTTTCGAGAAGCTAGTTCAGGAGAAGCTAATATATTATCAACATTGTTATCACTTATTCCATTGCTAAAAAATGATAGCTTAATTTTAATTGATGAACCAGAGATAAGCTTACATCCCCAATGGCAAGTAAAATATATAGATCTAATTAATAAAATTTTGGAGAACGTCTCAGGTTGTCATATAATAATAGCCTCTCATTCACCTTTTTTAGCATCTGATTTAAAACCAAATAACTCTTCAGTAATATCTTTAAAAAACACGAAAGGTATAATATATGCAAAAAAAATTGATGAATCAACCTATGGGTGGTCTGCTGAAGATATTTTATTAAATGTGTTTGAAATGCAATCTACTCGCAACTTTAATCTCTATGAAAATGTTTCCAAAGCACTAGTTTTGTTATCAAATAATGAAAGATCAAATCAAGAACTAATTAAAATTCAAAACAAACTAAGAGAATTTTACCCTTCAATCTTGGATAAAGATCCTATGAAATCTGTTATTAAAGCAATATTTGAAGCGAATTCTAATGAGTAATAGAATCTTAATTCCGTATACTCCTACAGCAGAAGAAGCGTTAATAATTACGCAACATTTTAGCACCCATACTGACTGGACAAAAGCTGTATTTGATTCAATAAAAATGAATATCATTTCTCATTTAAGAATACAGCAATTTAATGAGTGTTGCTATTGTAAATATCAACTTGGTTTTGATATCAAGGAAGTAGATATAGAACATATTATTCCAAAGTCGGAATATGAAGTTTTTACATTTAAAACTCTGAATTTAGCACTAAGCTGCCCTGCCTGCAATACGAAGAAAAGTACTAAGCCAGTTTTGAATAGAGCAATTGTAAATTATCCTAAGAATGGAAAAAATTTCAAAATAATTCACGCTCATTATGACAACTACTCAGATCATATAGATATTATCAATGAATGTGTATTCGTTGCAAAAACATCAAAAGGAAGCGAAACAATAACTTTTTGTGAATTATTCAGATTAATTACGGTGGAGCAACGAGCTAAAGCTTACCAAAAGGCAAGTCCCACTCTTTTACACCAGCTTGTAGTGAGCTTAAAAAATGTAGATCCTCAAGATAAAAAAGAATTGATTGATATAATAAAAGATGCAATACGTTAAAAGGCCTCATCGCTGAAGGTGTGAAATCATCGTATACTATATACGCTTTCATTAAAGTATACATTAATTTCTAATAAAAATATTAAATTGAAACAATAAAATCTGGTTACAGATATCCAAGTAGACTATGAAACTAAAATTAATCGTAATCGTGATGATATTATCTTTCGTCACCACCGCTTTTGGTCAAACAGTTATAACTCTTAAGAGTGGCGAAATAATCGAAGGTAATGTCACCTCCTTAATAAATGGAATATTGAAAATTTCATTTAAAGGAAATCCCATCAACATTAAGCAATCAGAGTTAAAATCTATTGACTTTGTTAAAGAAGATCTAAAGACAATTGCGTCTAACAAAAATCTATCAAATGGAGAATTAAAAGGAGTAGTAACATACTATTTCAATAAAAACTATGGGGATAAGCCCGACGTTGGAGCAAAAATTTATGTTAGAAAGACTGATACAACCGGCCGTAAACAAAGTCCAACAGCCAAATATGAACGAGCAGCAGTATTAAAATATTTAGTTGATAATAAAGTTGACGTTGAAAAGTACAGCAGTCAATTAAAAGAGATGAATGGCGACACCAAAGCAGGCTTTGATGAGTTGAGCTCTGCTGTAATTAAAGATATGTACTCAATTGAGAGGGATGAAACTGCTAAGATTGTTACTGCTGACGGAAATGGCAGCTATTCGGTTAAGTTATCACCCGGACTTTACGAAGTTATAATAACCTCAAAGGGCAGGACAAGTTTGACGGTCGCAGAAATAAACGGTAAGATAGCCACAAAGATAATTTCAATTAAATCCGATGATGTAAAAACAATAGATTATCGCTTTGGCCTTTAGTGATATAATCTCATCGCTAGTTCACGCGTGCCGCGTGTGAAATCTTGAATTACTAAACGCATGAACAAGGTCAAACAACTTTTCAAAGATCATCAACTTGCAGTAAAGCAACTGAGCATTACCTTTAACGCTCCCTGTAGCCCAGAAGATCTTGCAGACCTTGAACAAAAGCTTAACCACCCACTTCCACCAGACCTTATTGAATTCTATACATTTTGTAATGGATTTAACACCGATGATTGGTTATTCAGGGTAATTCCAGTACATGAGGCAATTGATTATAAAAGTGAATTAGCAAACAATATTTTCCATTTTGCCGAATATATGATCTACAGCGACCAATGGTTAATCCAACTCCAGGAAGGAGGTCAATACGAAGTTATAAACGACGATCATGGCACTCAGGAAATGGCAGTACAGGCCACTTCTATTCTAAAATTTCTTGAAATATATCTCAGCGAAGGCCTCGTTAGTAAATCAGATCACAATAGCTTTTGGGACAGGTTAAATAAAAACCGCGATTAATCCATGATGTGGATGTAATGCGGCTGAAATCATCAAATAGATTGCCTGCCTGCAGCAGACAGGCTTCACGCTAGCTCACAAGCCCTGGCCTTCCGCTCACAATGACGTACAATTTCGCTTTTATAAACTCAAACTTCGCCCCTCCGACCCCAGACTAATCCAACAAAATAGATTACTTCATACATTCATTGTGTTTTCGGGCTGCAGCCTATTGTTAAATAGCCCTGATGGGAGTGGATCCCGATTTAAGCACTAGTTTTTACTTTTTTATTGTGTGCTTGCGTGTTTCACAGGTTTGTTCGGGGGGAACGGACAGCAGGACCGAAGCCAGCCTAAGGATTACTGTCTTTGCGCTCCAAAAACCTCTCTAATCCTCATCTCTTTAAGAAAGCCCGACTTCTGACCCCCGACCCCTGACTTCGGACTTTCATCGTAAAAATATACCCATTAAGCGGTATTGATTGCCGCATATACAATCGGGAGATTTGCCAATAACAAACAAACAATAAAGGCATGAAAATAAACAAACTACTACTAATGGCAATGCTTGTGCAATTGGTTACCACATCCAATTTAATTGCGCAGGTAAAAAAATCGGCGACCAAAACGGCTGTTCCGGTTAAAACCAAATATGGTGCATTGGCTATAGACCGATCTAATGGTTTTTATTATGGTTTTTCGTTCGATCAGCCAAATCGGGCAGAAGCCGAAAAAAGAGCGGTTGACGAATGCAACAAACGTGGCGGATCTTGTAGCATTGTACTCACCTATTCGGGTACAGGTTGTGCAGCCTACCGCACCATAAACGGTAATGTGGGTACTGCATTTGGCTGGGGCATAGCAAAAACCAAAGAAGAGGCCGATGCAATAGCTACGAAAGAATGTTTAAAAAGAAGCGGTGGCATACAACCTACTAACTTTGTTTGGAGCTGTAATGCAGCACAAGCGGCACAGTTAAAAGAAATATACAATGCCTCGCCAGAAATAACAGGTCCGGTAAAAATTGGCAACCAGGTATGGACAAGCACCAATTTAAACGTGAGTACATATAGAAACGGCGAGCAGATTTATTACGTGGCCAACCAAAAAGAATGGGAAAAGGTAAGCAGAGAAAAAATTCCTGCTTTTTGTTACCTTAATTTCGATAGCAGTAATGAAAAGAAATACGGAAAGCTGTACAACTTTTATGCGGTTACCGATCGTCGTGGATTAGCGCCTGCTGGTTGGCATGTGCCCAGCAGCAATGAATTCGTAACCCTTATCGCGGCTTTAGGCGGCGAAAAAGTGGCCGGTAAAAAAATGAGGGCAACCACTGGCTGGGACATAAAAGATCCTTACAAATTTGCGCATGGCAATGGCGATAATTCTTCGGGCCTTAATTTACTTCACAATGGTAGTGCAGGTGGCGATGAATACGGCGGGGGAAAATCTTTCCTTTATGGCGTATGGTTAAGTTATTGGTGGTCGAGCACTACCAAATCAAGCGGCGACAGCTTTGCCTACTACCTTGATTTTAACAAATACAGCGAACCGCGTGTAACCGATTATAGTAAAACCACAGGTGCCGCAGTAAGGTTGGTAAAAGATTAATTGCCCATATCGCAATAATGCTCATATTTCGAAACCTAAAGGCTAGAAATCGCTTAATCAACTGGGAATAACGAAAGTTCCCGGTTGATTTTGTTAAGGGGTATAACAAACCAAACACCTTAAAAGTGACATTTGACCATATAAGGCATAGAAGGAAATATAAGCTGACAGGCTTCCGTTCTCAATGACGAATCGGTCTCCAAACTCCAAACGCTCAACGCATGCTAGCGCAAGTCCAATGTCATTAAGTTAAGCACCACGGTCGTCAGTCTGAGCGTAGTCGAAGACTTCTTGAGATTGATAAGTCGCAAATAAATGTCCTTCGACTACGCTCAGGGTGACATCTTTTTGCGATTTATCCATTAACTTAATGACATTGAGCGCAAGTCTTAGCGCCACGGCCCAAGCAAAGGCCCGACTTGTGTTTTAAAAGAAGCTCTTAAATGAATCTAGCTAAATTTCGGGAAGCATAAGTCCCCGATTCACATGTCCTTTACACAAGACTGACGCCAATAGCGCCATCACTTCTTGATTTAGTTGAGCTAAAGTTTAAAAATTATTTATCTTGTTGTCACTAAATTATACGAGATCTTAAAAACATGAAATCAAAATTGACTTTGCTTTCCGCCATTCTATTAGGAACATTTTTAATTAGCTTTACCAGTACAAATGAAATTACACAATGTTATATTTCGTTTAAAACGGCAACGAACTTTACTGCTGCCAGTGCAAACAGATTGCCAGAAGGTTCAGAAAAGATAAAGATTATACCAACAGCTGTTGGACAAGTTCAAGTAACCAGAACAGATGGTTATAGAATTTTGTACAATAACAATAAGAAAGCTCCATTCGTAAACTTGAAAGTTGAACTTTCCGAACAAAAAGCATATAACCAGGACAAAAAGAATCTGATTGATAATCTGAAATTTTTAAACTCACATACAACGGGTATGGAAACTAAAGATTTGATCGAACTTGAGTTTAATGGCTATAAGGTTTACGGACTCAGCAGAGCAACAATAGAAACAGGCAGCACCTTAGGTACATTTATTATGTTTCCAGGAAACGGTGTAACGGTTTATTTCTACTTTAACAATATGAAACCGGAATATAGAAATTTTGAAAGTGTAATTGACTATAAAAAACAACGCGACCGATTTATAAACGAATACACCAAGTACTTAAAAATCTGCAAGGAAAAATAAGCATAGTAATAACATAACTTGTTCTGGCCAAATAGTAAAGTAGACTACCAACTTACTTACAACTAAAATCTTTATCTTGTATAAACTACATTAACCTGTTGGCGGAATTAATTTTTTAAAAAAAAAATAATAAAGGCATCTGATTTAGATGCCTTTATTATTTATCAACATTTTTAAATATTGCTTTTATTTTAAATAAATATTTACAACATTTGTATAAACATTGTAAATATGAATGATATTGAAGATGCTATTTCTCATGTTAACAGCAAATTAAGCAGAGAAGAATTGATTGAGCATTTTAACTATAAGTTAAGGTTTGCTGAAATAGAGGTTGAATCTTTCAGGAAAATATTGGCTTATCTAAATGAAAAGCCTACTTCTTCTATT
>NZ_SJSO01000016.1 GCF_004331735.1 Pedobacter psychrodurus | reverse complement strand
AGCTAAAAGACTAAAGACTAAAGCGAAATACAGTAGCTTTAAGCTTTGAGCTTTATCCTTTCAGCTCAAATAAAAACATTTAGGTGCCTATATCGGTGGTGTCCACCTCTTCCCATTCCGAACAGAGAAGTTAAGCCCACCAGAGCCGATGGTACTGCGGTAACACGTGGGAGAGTAGGTCGGTGCCAAATCTTAAAAGAAACCCTTCAGCAGAAATGTTGAAGGGTTTTCTTGGTTTATAAGCATTCTGTTTGGCCTATTCTTTGTTTGCTTACCATTAAGAAATGAAGATAGTTAAGGTATTGGGTATATTCTTCTTAGTGTCCTCACAATCCCTTAATGATAAAAGAATTATAATAGAGCTTATTTCAACCAAGATTGAAGAAAAGTTAAGAGTTTGCATACCGGAGCTTGTCACATAGCCCTGATGGAAGTGGGCACGAAGCCAATTCTTCATTGGCGAAGTAAAACGTACAGCAGGACGGGACCCAAGCTACATATTACAACTATTGCGCTCCAAAAGCCTCAAAATAAACAATCTGATTTTAAGTTTTGTTTGCATACCTATAACTCCAAGTCCTATTTTTTATTAATGGCGGCTAGTAATAGGAAATAGCAAAATCTAATGTTGTTAAAGACATCAACCTAAAAGAAATCATTAATTTACTCTTGTTAAAAAATGTAAAATCTTTCAGTCTCAAGGTAATAAAACCGTATTATTGTAGTATTACGTACATATTATGATGATGAATGTGAATCTTAAGAAATTAACTTTTCTTGCTTTTATTTTATTTGTAAATTTTAACGTTTTTGCTCAAAGTAAGAATGTACGGCTGCCTGCAAATTGGTTTAACCTCGATTTATTGGAGAATGGATATTTTGGTATCAGTACGGAGAAAGCTTACCGCGATCTGTTAAAAGATAAAAAACCTAAACAGAATATCATAGTAGCTGTAATAGATGGTGGAGTCGATACTAATCACCCTGACCTGCAGCGTGTTTTATGGACGAACAAAAAAGAGATCCCAGGAAATGGAATTGATGATGATGGAAACGGTTATATCGACGATATCCATGGCTGGAATTTTATTGGTTCTAAGAAAGGTAATCTTGAGTTCGATAATTTAGAATTGGTTCGCTTACTAAGAATTTATACCCCAAAGTATCAATCAACAACCAATTTAACGCCTTTAGATAGTACACAAAAGGAAGAGTTTAAGCTATATAAAAAGATGGTTGGCGATTTCGGTAAGAAATACGAAGACGCCAGCAATACTTTTTCTGTTTTAATTGCCATTAACAAAGTGTTAGATTCTGTAGCCAAGATCAATAAAAAGGAAATCCCAAGTTTAGAAGACGTAGATCGTTATAAAGCTGATGATGAAACTGAAGAGCAGGTAAAAACAATCATCAGAAAGGGGGCTAAGGAAGATGGTAGTTTTGAGAAGTTTTATAAGAGTATAAAGGAAGGGTACAAACAATACGATGCGATGCTGAAGTACAACTTAAATCCTAAATATGATATGCGTGCAGAACTGGTGGGAGATGACTACAGTAATGCTTACCAAAAAAATTATGGAAACAATGATGTAAAAGGTCCCGACGCTTTTCACGGTACACACGTATCAGGGATTATTGGCGCTGATCGTACGAATTCAATAGGTATTTTGGGTGTAGCCAATAATGTAAGTATTATGGCCATTAGAGTGGTACCAACAGGAGATGAACGTGATAAAGATGTAGCCAATGGTATCAGATATGCGGTAGATAATGGTGCTAAAGTAATTAACATGAGTTTTGGTAAAAGCTACAAGTGGGATAAAAAAGCAGTAGACTCAGCAGTAAAATACGCAGAACTTAAAGGTGTATTATTGGTACATGCAGCCGGAAACGATAATCAGAATAATGATATCGAAGAGAATTTTCCTAATAAGTTTTTTGATAGTAAGGAGGCTGAAGTTTATAAGGAAGCTAATAAGAAGCCTAGCAAGCCAGATTTTACCCCACCTAGGCCTATGGCGCAAAATAACGGGATGGGCATGAGGCCAGCTTATGACCGATCTACATTAGTAAAGCCTGTGCCAATCGATTCAGCAAAGTTTAATCTGCCCCATGCCAGTAATTGGATCGAAGTAGGTGCAAGTGCTTATAAAGATGATGATAACCTGAAAGCCGATTTCTCTAATTATGGCAAATATAACGTAGATGTTTTTGCCCCTGGATTTTTAATCAACTCGACCGTTCCTGGTAGCAAATATGAAGAGGCTGATGGAACAAGTATGGCCTCGCCTGTTGTGGCTGGCTTAGCGGCATTAATTTTAAGCTATTACCCAGATTTAAAACCAGCGCAGGTAAGAGAGGTTATCATGAAATCTGTTTCGAAGGTTGCACACAAGGTGAAATATAAAAATGAAAAAGGCGAGAATACCCGCTCGCTTTTTAGTGAAATATGTGTTAGCGGAGGTATTGTTAATGCCTACAATGCCTTAAAATTGGCTGAAACATATAAATAGTTTTCAGTTGACAATTTTCAGTTTGCATAAATAGTACGGATAAATTCCTGAAAGGTGCCAAAGGGATAATTTTTAGCCTTCATCCACGAAATCAGTTCTTCCATGCGTTTTACCATTTTTGTGCCTGTATTTTTTCTTACATAACCTGGGAAACCAAAGCGATCAAAATCTTCTAAATCGGTAAATTCCCAAGGGTGGAAATAGATATTCAGGTACTTGTCTTTTTTGTATGTCCAGCTGGCTAATGTTTTGTAAATGCCTAAAGGCAGATTGTGAAAAGACAGCCAAAATAACGGAAACCTAATCAATGGGCTTACTGAAGCTGGAATCTGCAATACGTTATTTTTAATGAAGTGTGTTCTAGAGACGTTAAAATTGTTGTACCGCCCTGGCAAATAGGTTGGATTAATGGACGTATTATAAGTATACCCGGCTTTTTCAATTTCGCTTTCGTCAACAGGCATCATTCTCGCCATCCGGTAACCCGTAATTTCTTTACCTGAAAGCTCTTCTAACTTCAGTTTCGATTGGAGAAGATGTTCTGGTTTAAAATCTGAATGATAATAACCATGCGAGGCAAGTTCGTGCCCTGTTTTGGTAATCCGTTTAATCAGATCAGGAATATTTTCGGCAAAAGTAACGGTACAAAAAAAGGTAGCTTTTACTTTGTATTTATCCAAAATATCTAAAATGGCAATTGTACCTGCCCTCGAAATGGCAATCTGATCTTCGAAAACAATATCTTTTCCATATTCGAAAGGCATATCAAACTCTTCGATATCAAAACTTAACAGTACCATTTTATTTTTGCTGAATATTGGTTGAACGGATAATATAATTGGGACGATTTTTAGACTGCATAAACATTTTACCTACGTAAATGCCTATAATGCCTAAGATTATGAGTTGTAGTCCTCCAAAAAATACAATGGTCATAATTACAGAGGCCCAGCCAGATACCTCTACATGGTTTACAAAAGCGTAAATAATGTAAGGGATATACAGTACAGAGGCAAACGACAGAATGAACCCTAGATAAACTGCCGAATACAACGGCTTTATACTGAAAGAGGTAACGCCGTGCAACGCCAACCTTAACATCTTTTTAAAGGTATACTTACTATTCCCCGAAAAACGTGCTGCAGGATTGTAACGAATGGCAAACTGCTTAAAACCGAGCCACTTTACCAAACCACGTAAAAAGGGCTCGTTTTCATGAAAATTCCTAAAAACACTAATAACTTTTTGATCAAGTAAGCGAAAATCGGCTGCACCTGGTTCGAGATCAATATCCGATAGCCAGTTTAAGGTTTTATAGAATAGGTTTGATGAACTTCTTTTTCCTTTTGATAAATTTTTATCTTCTTCCCGGATGGTGTACACCACCTCAAAACCTTCTTGCCATTTCTGTAGCATTTCTGGAATCAATTCTGGAGGATGTTGCATATCGCAATCCATAGAAATTACACAATCGCCAAAAGCATGGTCCATGCCCGCTTTAACCGCCAATTGGTGGCCAAAGTTTTTAGAAAACTCGAGGAAAAATATATTATTTGCTGTTGAGGCATAATCCTTTATTTTTTCGAGAGTATGATCGGCACTTCCATCATCAACCAGGATAATTTCGTAATCATAATTGATAGTCGAAAAAACTTTTTTAATACTCTCGGCTATTACAAAAACATTATCGGCTTCGTTGTAAGCAGGGATTACTATAGAAACTAATTTATTCATTTATCGGCAATCAGATAAGACTCAAAATCTTCTTTCATCATTTGGTAAATTATGGTTAGCCAAATGATCACGCAAGGTAGGGCTTTAAGCGAATATAGACGAATAAATTCTTTAACCGACCTCGGGAAAATATCGGTTGGCGATAGACTGGTTAATATGAAGGCAAAAATAAACAAGGTTGTTATCCATCCTTTCTTTGGATTTTGCTGCACCATAAACCAAATAGCAACGCCTGCGAAAGCAATAATATAAGTTGGCGATTCTGAACCACTGCTAAATATAACCGTAAAAATAAGTGTTGATGCCAATAACATTAACCTAAAACCTAGATGTTTATATTGATTGATCCTTAAGTATGGCAAACCAAATAATATTAGTCCACCCAATAAAAATGGTGCATTTGGAATATTTATATTTCCTGTTGTTCTTCTTACAATTCCCATCAAAGAAATATCTTGAAATGAAGTTAATGATGCATTTAAATCATTTTTATGGGCAAGTGAATGATACCAGTCTGCATAAGATTGGATAACGAAGGCCGGTGATGAAATAACCATGGGTAAGGCAAATAGTACCAGGAAAGCGATAAAGCAAGCCACGATAAATTTTAACTTATTCTTGGCGAAGAAGAAAAATGCCAGTCCAACAATCCCGTAAAGTTTAACCAATGTGCCGAAGGCAATAAAAAAAGCCGATTGTACTTCTTTCTTTTTAATCAGATAAGAGAAACTGAGCAATATTAATCCCGTTAGGGCAATGTTAAACTGAAAACTGAAGAGTGCAGTTAATGCTTCGTGTGCACATATCCAGGCAATAATTGTACGTTTATTATGGGAAATCGGGAGACTGTAAATTCCCCAGAGCAGTATAGATACATTGGCAATATTCCAAAGGATACAACCTAAACCATCTGGCAATAATGCAAAAGGAGCAATAAAAACTGAAAACACAGGACCATAATGGTTACTATCGAGATATTCAGGGTAATTATTGTACAGATTCTGCAGATCGACAGTATGCCAATACACATATTTAAAAATCAGGTAATTGTTGTAAGAATGGTGATGATACTGTTTAAAACCAGCTATAATGGCTAATATAAAGTAAACGACAATCACACATTGCTTTTTTAAAAGAAATGAGGATAGCTTAGTCAGATTAGTTTTTGTGAAAGTGTTCATTATGATTAGTGCTGCTAATATAACTATTTTAACAGTTTGCTGAATAAACTATTCTTTTAATGGCCTTAAAGTTTGATTTAAAGCAAAAGATTTATTAGAATTTTTCGCCAGTTTTTAAATCTACGAGGCTAAAGTTTTTGAAAGAAGCGATGCCGGCAAAAGCGATCTTAAAACCCATCAATTTTCCAATGGCCTTGTTGTACTGAGTTTTAAAGATTTCTTTATTGTTGAAATAAGTGTGGTAGTTTATATTGTTGATCATTAGTTTTTTTAGCCGTTCATGCTTTTGGACACCCATTGGATCGGTTTAAATTAATTTGTTTACAGAAGCAATTATCATTGCAGCTCGATCAGATATTAGGGATATCTAGTAAACGTCGCTTAGTGATGACAAACGCGATCAATGCAGGGGCGAATTGCCCTTGTATTTGATTTTTAATTTAGACACTGCTTAGCTGGTATAGTGATGAACAAATTGAGTTAATTTTCTCGCATTTAACGCTAAATTAATTTGAAATTAATAAGCTAACTCTACCTTTGGATCATAAATATTTGGTTAGTATTTATAAGGTTTAGTTGATTAATATAATCCACGGCGTACCTCATCGTGGCTTTTTTATGTTTTTATTGCCACTTAACACACAATGGCGTCTCTTAGGATGGCAGGGATGTTTAAAGCCAGTCCGTCAATACGAGATAGATCAACCTCTATTATCCCTAAACAATATTAATTAATTATGAAATTATTTTTAGTATATCGAGTTAGTAAAACCTTTTACTAACTTTATTATACTGAACCAAATAGATCATCAATCTTCCTAAAAACTATGAGAAAATTACAACTGCCACTTTTTGTGGCCCTGGTGCTAACCTTTAGTGCCTGTAAAAAAGAAGAACAGACTAAAGACACCTTTTCAAACCCCAATCTAAAAAGCTCGGCAAATCCAAATGCTCAACTGTTAAGCTTTTCATTAAACAATTGGATGAGTGTAGTAGCCGACCAAACCAGTATCGCTGCCATTTCCATTCCTGGTACGCATGATTCTGGCGCAACACAAGAACCGGTTGCAGGTACTGCAAAGTGCCAGAACCTGAGTATTACCGATCAATTAAATGCGGGTGTCCGTTATCTCGACATCCGGTGTAGGCACATTGATAATGCCTTCGCGATCCATCACGGGGCAATTTATCAGAACCTTAATTTTAATGACGTACTAAATGCCAGTATCAATTTCCTGAATAGCCATCCAACCGAAACCATTATTATGAGTGTGAAAGAAGAGCATACGCCATCAAACAATACCAGGTCCTTTGAGCAAACTTTTGATGCTTATGTTCAGCAAAATCCTGCTAAATGGGATTTGGGGAATAATATTCCAACACTGGGCAGTATTCGTGGAAAAATCAGACTGTTGAGAAGGTTTTCTGGATCATCGCCAAAAGGAATCGATGCTACGGCCTGGGCCGATAATACCACATTTGATATCAATAATGCCGCTGCAAACTTAAAAGTTCAGGATTTTTACAATGTTAACGATGTTAATACCAAATGGACAAAAGTAGAAACATTGTTAAACGAGGCAAAAAATGATGCTTCTAACAGGCTTTATTTGAACTATGCAAGCGGTTATAAGGCAGGTATATTCAGTATCCCAAGTATTACTACGGTATCGAATTTCATCAATCCAAAAATCACTACGTTTTTTACCAACAATACCCATGGTAAATTCGGGATTATTCCACTTGATTTTGTTGATTCGAACAGAAGCCAATTAATCGTTAATACAAATTTCTAATCCTAACGCATAGATTTATTGGTTCAGTATAATATAAAAAGATGCACGGTATTGTAAAGTACAGTGCATCTTTTACAAATGTAGGGCGATGTTATTTTACATTGTATAAATTGACATGTGCTTATCCATTTTTAACATTCTGGGGCTTTTTTATAGGTCTACCTTTGATCTATAAATTTTAAAAATATGTTAGTTATTAAACCAAAATCAGTTGCGGGAATCTCCATTCCCGATAGTTCGATCGCCAAACAGGCAACTGAACTTTTATTGGAGCATGGAACAGAATTTATTTACAACCACTCGCTGCGTGTTTTTCTTTTCTCCTCATTAAAGGGAAAAAGAAACAGCCTTAAATATGACCCGGAATTGCTATACGTAAGTTCTGTGTTTCATGATTTGGGCCTGACTAAAAAATACAGCAGCGCAGACCTCCGTTTCGAGGTTGATGGCGCAAATGCTGCCAGAGATTTCTTAAAAAGTCATGGCCTGCCAAAAGAATCGTTGCAATTGGTGTGGGATACCATCGCTTTACATACTACCATTGGCATTGCCGAACATAAAGAAAATGAAGTAGCATTAATGTATAGTGGTGTGGGGCTGGATGTGATGGGCGAGGGCTATGAAAACCTTGCTGAAGCAGATCGCTTAGCTATTGTTGAGGCCTTTCCTCGCAATGATTTTAAGAAAAAGATTATTCCAACATTTTTTAGTGGCTTTGAGCATAAAACGGAAACCACATTTGGGAACATCAAAGCAGATGTATGTGCCTACATGATCCCTAATTTTTACCGTAAAAACTTTTGCGATTGTATATTACATTCTCCATGGAGTGAATAACATTCTTTTAAAATGGTAGGTGTTGTGATATTATCCACGCTTACCATTTTTTTGGAAAATTAAACACCAATGTTTACAAAGAGCATTCTATAATCTTGAGGTGAAATGGCCGTATTCTTTTTAAAAAAATGACTGAACTGATCTGGTGAACTAAAATTAAGTTGATAGGCAATCTCTTTAACTGGTTTCGACGAAAATTGTAAACCACGTTTGGCTTCGGCTATAAGTTGACCGTTTATTAAATCTTTAGCGCCTTTGCCACTACATTTTTTAGAAAGCTCGGTTAATTTTCTTGCAGATATACCCATCAAATCGGCATAATCCCCAACCTCATGTGAGCTTTGGTAATGCTGACTGATCAATTCGATAAAATTTCTATAAAGCTTATTTTCGTAACTATCAATCCCCGGTGCTAATGCTGCATTTACATTCGCAATTTTAATCATGATGATTTTTAAATAGGCTGCCATGGCATCTAGCTTATTAACATAATCTGCCGACGAAAATTCGATGTATAAACTTTTAAAAAGTACACTTAATTGAGTATGATCGTTTAACGTTAAGGATAACCACTGATTGTTTGCTGCATTATTGAATAATACAGCCTTGCAGTTATTTGCACTTGACGGGCTCCGTTCCCAAAAACAATCTCCAAAACTCAGTTCAAAACCAGAAAATATGGTACCCTCATTAAAATTAATAATCTGTCCTTTTGCTATTAAAAAGATTTCGTGATCGGTAATTTGAAAAACCTGGTCATCAATGTAGATTTCTCCCGATCCGTTCGTGATTAATATAATCCGGTTGTAGGTTAATCGGTATGCACCTTGTGCAGATTGCTCAACGCTAAAACTATCCTTAAAATAGGTAATCGAAAAGGAATCTTTTAGCTCTTTTTCCAGCTTTATATTAATAATAGCTTTCATACCATCAAATATACTAAAGTCTTTTTTGACTGAATATTTTCAAACATTTGAATGATTATTTTTAATTCTTGATTTATTTTTGGAGTGAACGATCATATTTTGAGTGTTTGAAGATTTTTATTGTCAAATTATAGAAGAATTAGAAATAATAGTGGGATTTTTTTGTAGCCTTACCAAAAAATATAGATTTTGAGAGAAAACATGATTTGCAGCAATTGTAGATTGTGGACTGATTTTTTAACATAAAATAGGTTCTTTCTAAATCCAACTTCAATCTATTAAATTAAAAGGGTTTTTACGGGCTAAAATGCTTAATCAAGCAAGGAAACCTGCTTTGGAAATATTATATTAGTATATGCAAAATAAGGAATTGGGAGAGGAACGAGATTTAATGCTCAAAATTGCTGTTGGCGATCAACAGGCCTTTCGCTTGATCTTTGATGCTTATAAAAATAAAGTTTTTTCTTATTCCAACCGCTACTTGAAATCTAAAGAAAGGGCTGAAGAAGTGGTTCAGGAAACCTTCCTTAAAATATGGTTAAAAAGAGATGGTCTTAACGAAGTTGGAAACTTTGGAGGCTACATTAGAAGGATTGCTGTTAACCTTACACTAGACTCGCTTAGGGCTATTGCTACCGAAAACAAAACATCAGATTTAAGTAAGGTTATGTGGACTGAACGCGACACAGGAACCGAAGATGAGATTATGCGGAAAGATGCACAGACCTATGTAGATCAGTTATTAGATAAGCTACCCAAGCAACAGGGATTGGTTTACCGTATGTGCCATATTGAAGGGATGAAGCAGAAAGAAGTTGCAGAAATACTCCATATTGCCCCCTCTACCGTTAAGGTCCACTTAAGAGAAGCCTTAAAAACATTGCGGACCTTGGTTGGCGAAAATAATACGATACCACTCATCTCTTTCGTTTTCATTGGATTGCTAAAATAATATAATCTATTCCTGTTTTAGAACGGTTTTCTTTTAAAATACGGCTGAAATTTAAAAATATTCAAAAAAAAATATTTTTTGACTACCCCTTTTTGTGCTTTACAAACGTCAACTATTAAAACGAACAAAATAATATCTTTTCTATATCGCCATTTGTATGAAAAATGAAGAAATAAGTGAACTTCTGGAGAAGTATGCTCAAAATACTATATCCGAAGAAGAAAAGAGCGTTTTATTTAATCATCTTAACGCCTCAAGCAATGTTGAATTTGAAAAACGCCTCATGGAAAAGGATTGGGATTTATTTCAATCTGAAGAAACTATAGCAGAAAGTAAGGCCAATAAAATTTTTAGTGAAATTGTTGACGAGGAAGAAAAAAAGTCGTTTAAATTAAATTTTGCCTGGATAGGTTGGGCTGCTGTATTATTGATTGCAGGTTTTTCTACTTTTTATTTTTTAAAGCCTGCAACGCAAAAAATAACTGCTAAAGCCAATGTAGCAGTTGTTAATGTAGTAGCAGAAACGGAGCATAAAAAAATAGTATTGCCAGATGGGAGTACAGTGATATTAAACAATGGTGCAGTTTTGCTGTATCCCCAACATTTTGATGGAAATACCAGAGAAGTAACACTTAAAGGGGAAGGATATTTTGATATTGTTCATAATCCCGCTAAGCCCTTTATTGTTTATGCAGGGAAAGTTAAAACAACAGTTTTAGGTACTGCTTTCAATATTAAAGCTATTGAGGGGCAAAAAGTTGTGATAACGGTAACCCGTGGAAAAGTAAGTGTGCAAGATCATCAAAAGCTTTTAGGGGTACTTACACCTAATCAACAGCTAACCTTTGATGAGAAAAGAAAAATGCCAAGCCAGACCAAAGTGATATCGCAGGAAGTTGTAGACTGGCAGGCAAAAGATATTTTCTTTGAAGATATTACCATGAAAGATGCCATTGAGGTATTAGCTAAACGCTTCGGGACCAAAATTACTTTTGTTGATGATAGCGGTAAAAACTGCCGCTTTACCACAACTTTTCAGAAAGGAGAAAGTTTAGATGAGATTTTGCAGGTCATAACTTCCTTTAATAATGCAGTATATGTAACCAAAGCCAACGAGATTTTTATTTCGGGTAAGGATTGCAATAATTAAATAATCAATATCAACCAAAACCAAACAAACCAAACTACATGAAAGAACTCTATTATTTCCACATTTGATGAAAAAATCTCCCTGTCCTTGCAAGACAGAGAGATAAAATTTGCACTGTTCCAGCTGGAATTGGAACAGCCTGTATTAAACAATTTAGGCATCATTTAAAACATTTAAAATTATGAAATTTTCTGCACAATCAGCAGAGAGCGGGAATCCCTGTAAGAAATTTTTCGCTTCTAAAAAATCACGATATCTAATTCGTCAGATTATGCGTTTAAGCTTTGTATTAGCTATAATAACCTTTGCCACCTCTTCATTAATCTTTGCTTCTAATACCAAGGGTCAATCGATCTCCAATACAGAAGTTATAATTGGATTAAATCATGAGAGTGTATTCTCTGCTATTGAAAAAATTCAAAAGCAAACACCTTTTATTTTCATTTATAGAAATACCGATCTTAAAGAACTAAAGGAAATAAATATCCCGGTACAAAAACGTACGGTTCAGGAACTGCTTGATGTGCTGTTTAACTCCAAACATTTTAAAATAACGCAGTTAAATAACAGGATTTTAATTTCTTCGATAAAGCCAGAAGTTAAAGCTTTGCCTGTTGACATCAGGATTTCTGGTATTGTGGTAGATGAGGATGGAGTTCCCATCCCAGGGGTTTCAATAATGCTGAAACAAAGTAATAAGGTAAGTACAGCGACCGATAGAAACGGCCAGTTTGGAATTAACCTTCCGGATGAGGGAACGAAAGTGCTGCTTTTTACTTGTATTGGCTATCAGAATGCAGAACAGGTTATTGGCTCAGAAAATTCGTACAAAATTGTAATGAAACCTTCAGTTGGTAGCCTAAATGAAGTACAGATTATTGGTTATGGAACTACAACCAGAAAAACGAGTACAGGCTCTATTGCATCTATTACAGCGAAAGAAATCGAAAAGCAACCAGTTGGAAATCCCTTGGCAGCACTATCCGGCAGGATGTCGGGCGTATTGATTGCCCAGAACAATGGTGTTCCGGGTGGAGCAATCCAGGTGCAGATCAGAGGGCAAAATTCACTATTGCAGGGAGGAATTCCATTATATGTAATTGATGGGGTTCCTTTTACCAATTTCAATGGAGGTCAGCCCGCAACAGATAATTTAAATGCTTTCGGAACTTCGGGGGCCAGTGGCGGATTAAGTCCCTTCAGTATGATCAATCCATCAGACATCGAGCGTATAGACATTCTGAAAGATGCAGATGCGACTTCGATTTACGGATCCAGAGGTGCCAATGGTGTCGTTTTGATCACAACTAAGAAGGGAAAATCAGGCCGTGTAAAAATTGGGCTTAACCTTAATACAGGCTTTACTGAAGTCAATCAATTTATCCCTGTGCTCGATCTTCAGCAATACCTGGCATTAAGAACAGAAGCATTCAAAAATGACGGCGTTACACCGAATACCAATAATGCTCCAGATTTAACTGCTTGGGATCAAAATAGTTCAACAGATTTCCAGAAAATGTTTATTGGAAACAGGGGCCATGTTAATGAAATTCAGGCTTCAATGTCTGGTGGTAACGAGCAGACTCGTTTTTTCTTCAATTCTGCCTACCGTAGAGAGAGTACCGTTTTTTTGGGCGACAATAGTGCTAAAAGATTTTCTTCAAGACTGAACCTAGACCATAGTTCATTAAATAAAAAATTCACTGTCTCACTTTCTGCCAGCTATTCCAACGACAATACCAATATCCCAACTTCTGATCTGTCATCGGTTTACAATCTGCCCCCCAACCTCCCACTTTACGATGCTGCCGGCAAATTATTTTGGGCTACTGGTTTTACCAATCCACTGGCGAGTTTATTAAAGAGGTATAATGGCGTAACCAATAACTTAATTGCCAATGCCAATATTAAATATGTCATTTTACCAGGTTTAACTGCTAAAGCCAATTTTGGTTATACCAGTACCAGGCTGGATCAGACCTCTACAAATCCTGCATCATCTCAAAATCCTGCGAACAGCCCTACAAGCTCTGCAAATTTCACCAATCTCAATGCGCAGAACTGGATTATCGAACCTACTCTAGATTATGTTAAGCCTATTGGAGACGGAACACTGACTGCACTTATCGGAACGAGTTTCCAGCAAAACACATCAAATGGACTTTATCTTTTCGGAACAAATTACAGCAATGAGTCATTGTTGGGTACACTTGGTGCAGCGGGTACCACAACAGTGATATACAATAACATCGTGAAGTATAAATATGATGCAGTTTTTGCAAAACTAAATTACAATTTGCAGGAAAAATATCTTTTTAATGCCACCTTTAGAAGGGATGGTTCATCAAGATTTGGCCCTAAGAACCGTTTTGGTAATTTTGGTGCAATTGGTGCAGGATGGGTATTTTCAAATGAAAATTTTGTAAAGGACAACCTCTCTTTTCTAAGTTTTGGAAAGTTAAGGGGAAGCTTTGGAACAACAGGAAATGATCAGATTTCCAATTACCTTTATCTGCCTTTATATTCTTCAGCAACCGCTTATCTTGGTAATGCTGCAACAAACGTAAATGTTCTTCCTAACGAATTCATCCAATGGGAAACCACCAAAAAACTAGAATTTGCTATTGACCTAGGTTTCTTAAAAGACCGCATTTCTTTTACAGCAAATTATTATAGAAACAGGTCTTCGGATCAGATTACTCTGAATGCATTAGGCAGTCAGAGTGGATATAGTAGTTATACACTAAATCTGCCCGCCACCATCCAGAACAAGGGACTGGAACTTGAACTGAACACTACAAATGTGATCACAAAAGATTTCTCATGGAAAACCTCGGCAAACTTTACTTTTACCGATAATAAGATTACGGATTTTCCAAACCTTGACAAATCATCTTATGCTTCTTCTTATGTTGTCGGCCAATCTATCAACCTCATCCGTCTTTACCATTATCTTGGTGTTAACCCCACAAACGGGACAGCAATATACGAAGACAAAGATGGTAACGGCATAATCAATTCAAACGACCGATACATTGCAGATCTGGGAACACCTTTCTTTGGAGGTTTTAATAACACCTTCACTTATAAAAATTTCGAACTTGGTATATTCTTCCAGTTCAACCATCGTTTTGGGGTAACAAAGATTGTGAACACGCGTCCTGGTGCACTTACTAACCAAAATGATTATTGGTTAGGCAGATGGACACCTACAAACAACAATTCGGATATCCCAGGCTCTTCGGCAACAGCAGGATCAGCAATAGCTACTTCTTACAACAACTATACCTCATCTGATGCCGTTTACGGAGACGCCTCATATTTAAAACTCAGATCCGTAAACTTATCATATAGTTTGCCGACAGAATGGCTAAAGCAAATTAAAATATCTAGCTGTAGCGTATTTCTTCAAGGCCAGAACCTCTACACCTGGGCAAAGAACAAGTATATTTTGGATACAGAAACAACTGTTCAAGGTGGACCTACTGGCTTGGGAACCGGTACTATCGGACAGGTATTACCTCCGTTAAGAACCATTGTATTTGGTGTTAACTGTTCATTTTAATCAAAACAATCATGAAAAAAACATATAAAAATATCTTTTATAAAACATTGATCACTATAACGGTCCTAACCGCTTCATCGTGTAAAAAATTTGTCGAACTTGGTGCACCGCCAACTCAGGTATTATTCGAAGATTCTTTTAAAACAGATGCAGCAGCACAAAGTGTGGTTATGGGGCTATATTCATTTTCTTCGCAGGCTACTAACGGCCTGATCACCTCCCTCACTTTTTATTCCGGCGTTTCTAGCGATGAACTGCAATACAATTCCAGCGATGCCTTGGTTCAGGAGTTTGCAAACAATTCAATTGCCAATACCAACGGCACTGCAAATACGATATGGGGAACCACCTATCAATTGATAAAAAATGCCAATAATGCCATAAGTGGACTTAGTGCTTCTACAACCTTAACTCCATCGGTAAAAAACCAGCTTTTGGGTGAAGCGAAATTTATGAGAGCTTATGCTTACTTCCATCTGGTTAATCTTTATGGAGACGTGCCATTGCCCTTGAAGGATGATTATTCTGCTTTCGAAAATGCTGTATTGCCACGTAGCTCAACTGCCGGAGTTTATGCCCAGATTATCAAAGATTTAACTGAAGCACAAAGTCTATTGCCTACTGCTTATGTTGGTACATTTAGAGGTAGGGTAAATAAGTATGCTGTAACAGCACTTTTGGCCCGGGTATACCTCTACCAAAAAGATTATGTTAATGCAGAAGCACAGGCTACACAAGTTATAAATTCAGCTGTATATACATTGCCTGCGCCTGAGGTAGCTTTTATCAATTCCAGTAATGAAATTATCTGGCAGATTGGCAATATCCCGGGTATCTCTGTGCCTGGGGCGGCATATGTAACATTAGCGAATGTAATTCCAAATTACACCCTGGCAGATGCAACTTATCAAAGTTTTGAAAGTACAACTGATCTACGCCGTACCAATTGGACAGTTGCAAAAACAATTGGAGGAAAAACTTATTATGGTATCAGCAAGTATAAAATAGGAACAGGTACCGGAAATGAGTATAACGTTGCGCTAAGATTTGCAGAACAATACCTGATCCGTGCTGAGGCCCGTGCACAACAAAATAATGTGTCGGGTGCTAAAACAGATATCGATATGGTTAGAACCAGAGCTGGCCTAGGTGGTGTGAGTGCTATTTTAACACAAGCACAGATGTTAACTGCTGTAGAGCAAGAAAGAAAAGTAGAGTTTTTTGGCGAGTGGGGCCACCGTTGGTTCGATTTAAAACGTACTAATCGTGCAGCTACAGTAATCAGTGCCTTAAAACCAACCTGGAAATCAACTTCAGTCTTATTTCCAATACCACAGGCGCAGATTATTGTTAATCCTTCGTTAACGCAGAATCCAGGTTACCAAAATTAACTATTGGGAGCCTGCACGGGCTCCCCTAACTATATCATTTTTATGAAAAAGATAATAAAATTATCGGTTGTGGCCTGCATAATGCTTTTCGGCGCAACAGCCTTTGCCCCACAAAAGGGATATAAACTTACCGGTAAAATAAAAGGGACCGACAGTGGCA
This sequence comes from Pedobacter psychrodurus, assembly GCF_004331735.1. Classification (GTDB taxonomy): domain Bacteria; phylum Bacteroidota; class Bacteroidia; order Sphingobacteriales; family Sphingobacteriaceae; genus Pedobacter; species Pedobacter psychrodurus. The sequence continues at coordinate 117,564 of NZ_SJSO01000016.1, read as the reverse complement.
TGATTTATTTGTTGCATAATATTGGCGATAAAGAAATTAAAGATTCTACCAAAATTACCAATGGTGGCTTCACCTTCAGCGGCACAGTACCCGAGGTTAAAATGTATGCCTTAAAGCTTAAGGGCGGTAAGCAACAAAAAAACTTCCTTTTAGAAAATAAAGAAATCTCAATAGTTGGCGACAAGGATTCGTTGTTTATGGCCAAAGTGATCGGTTCGCCAGAAACCGATATTTATTTTGGTTTTTATAATGGACCATGGAAAGTGATAACTTCAAAAGCTGGTGATATTTACCGGCGTTTAGATAGTGCAAATCAAAAAGGTAAAGTTACATTAAGCCCTGCACAGCGAAAACCATTTGATGATGAATTTAAAGCACTTGACGTGCTCAATCAAAAGGCAGTGAAAACTTATGTAGAGGCACATGCCTCTTCGGTAGCAGTTGCTGCAATTGTAGAAGACCGTTTTATTAATTATCCCTATCCGGAACAAGCAACAGCCATGTACGCGTTATTTAGTCCTGCGGTTAAAGCTTCATTTTATGGGAAGGCCATTAAAGCCAGTTTAGCATTAACCAATAAAACTGCTCCAGGAAAACTGGCTCCGGATTTTGTAATGAATGATGTGGATGGAAAACCACTTAAACTTTCTGCACTTCGTGGAAAATATGTTTTAGTAGATTTTTGGGCAAGCTGGTGCGGTCCCTGCCGTAAAGAAAATCCTAATGTAGTGGCAGCCTACAAAAAATACCATGATAAAGGCTTCGAAATCTTAGGCGTATCGTTAGACAGTAAAAAAGAAGCCTGGCTAAAAGCAATTAACGACGACGGTTTAATATGGAAACATGTTTCTGAACTTAAAGGTTGGTCGAATACTGCTGCGGCATTGTATGGTGTAAAATCGGTTCCCGCTAGCTTTTTATTGGATAAGGATGGAAAAGTGGTTGCAAAAGATTTACGTGGAGAAGAATTGAACAACACATTGTCAAACCTATTTAAAGATTAGTCACATGAGCACATTAAATATCAGTAACAAAATGTTAGGATTGCTTTCTATTATCATTTTAGGAAGTATAAGTGGTTTAAAAGCACAAACCAAACCAGTAGATACAACCAGAATTTATCTAGACAAATTGCTGGCTTCGAAGGAACCTGCAGATAAGTTACTATTGGTAGCCAACTTACAAAAGCTGGGAGCTGCCGATCAAGAAAAGGATGTAGATCTGGCCATTAATTACTATTATCGATTAAAAAATGTAAAAGCTTCCGATTCGCTTGTTCAGGTAGAATTACAAAAGTTCCCTAAAGGTTCGAGAGCGAGGGCGCAGGAAGCCAGCAAAATTTATGACGAGAAAACAGCACAGGGCAAAGAAAATGCCTATAAAATCTGGATTAAGAAATTTCCGGTTTCGGGTTCTGGAGAAGAATTGATTGTGTATGATTATGTGGTATCGGCTATTGCTTCCGAATATGCCAAAGAAAAAAATGCGGCTAAGGCTATTGAGTATATTAACAAGCTTCAGGTAGATTTTTGGAAAGGAAACGGGTTTGGTGGTGTTGCGGAGGCTTTTTATAAAACCGGCGATTTAAAAAATGCAGCTGTATATTATAAAAAAGCCATGGAAAGTGCTAAAACTTATTATGATGGAAAATTACCTGACGAAAATTCATCCAAATTTGCCGCATCAGGTTACCCAGGTTTAACCATGACTTATGCAGGTATTCTTTTCGAACAGAAAAAGTATAATGAAGCACTTATTTATGCCGATTTAGCAGCTAAAAATCCAAAAACTGCTTCTCCGAGATCGAATTTTCAATACGCCAAAATATTAATGGCATTGAATAGAAGCAAAGAGGCTTATACTAAATTGGAAGAGGCCGTAAAATCGGGGAAGGCTAATGATGAAATGAGTAGTGCCTTTAAAACACTTTATATCAAAGTAAAGGGAAGTGATGCAGGCTTCGATGCATATGCTGCTGAAATCAGAAAAGGGATTCTGGCCAATCTACAGCAAAAACTCAATAAAGAAATCATCAATAAACCAGCTGTAGATTTTACATTAACCGATATTGAAGGTAAGAAAGTTACACTAAGCAGTTTAAAGGGTAAGGTGGTAATCCTCGATTTTTGGGCTACCTGGTGTGGGCCATGTAAGGCTTCTTTCCCTGCAATGCAAATGGCCGTTAATAAATATAAAGAAGATCCAAACGTGAAATTTTTGTTTATTCATACCTGGGAGAAAACAGCTACGCCAACTCGAGATGCGAGTGATTACATTAAATCGCAGAAATATAGTTTCGAGGTGTTAATGGATACGAAAGATCCTGATTCGAAAGTTAACAAGGTGGTTACCGATTACAAAGTGTCGGGAATTCCTTCAAAATTTGTGATCGATCCTGCAGGGAACATCAGATTTAACCTGATGGGTTTTGATGGTAGCAATGAAGCTGCAGTAGATGAAATATCGATGATGATTGATATGATTAAAAAAGGTTAAACCCTTCTTGTTTTACTAGAATTTTTAACCCTGTACAAATAACTGTACGGGGTTTGTTTTTTGAAGGATTTTTATTCCAAACTAAATTGAGGGGTTTAATGCACTAATCTTCTATTGATACTGGAACGCCACGATTTTCGGTTTTATGCAGTACTTTCTTTTTGATCCTGCTTAAGGTTTCTAATCTCATTCCTAAATAGCTTGCCAGATAGCGAAGCGGTATTTTGTTCAAATCTACTTTTCTGCTCTCTGCTAAATTTTGGTACCGTCTTAAGGCATTGGGTATTCTAGCCAGTATAGATCTCTCGGATGCAGCATAGTAGTGTACCGCTAACAGTTTTCGCCCGATAATGTTGGCTTCTTCGAAATGGGAATACGCATAGTCGATTAACGTATAAGGAATGCGGATCAGCTCGCAATCTTCTAGTGCCTGTAAATATTCTACAGAGTGGTTAGCTTGTAAATCAGGGTGACGAATGGCTCCTACAATATTATTCCCAAAACAAAACCAGGTGGTAATATCTTTGGCGCCATCTTTTATAAAACCACGAACAATGCCACTTTTTACAAAGTAAAGTGCTGCATTACTATCAACAGGGGAAACAATGTATTTATTCTTTCTGACTATGACCAATGAGCAATGTTTTTCGTACTGTGCAATAAGGCTACTGGAAAGCTTATGATATTGCTCCATATACTGGATAAGTGGCCGTACAAAAGAACTGTTGTTGTTAGAATTGAGCATAATGTTATAAACTTTTAGCTTTTAAAAGGGATCTTTTTAAGATAAATAATCATCTTGCTATTTCATAATATACAAAATAATCTGAAAACTTGCATTTAAATAAGTAATAATCCGCGAAGGTTAATTGCCGTAAGTCCATACGTCGTGAGTTCGATTTTAAATTCTACTAGGTCACCGATATTAATATTTCCATTAAGATTTGCTAAACAAAATGCAATTTCCTGTTCATTTTCATCTTGTATAAATCCACGGCCCACCAATTGATCGATTCGTATTATCCTCCCTTTCCTCATTCTAATTCCACTTAATTCTAACCAACATACGTTTAATGTAGCAACAAAGTTTTTTAGCTTGTTAATGCTCCTAATTGCAAGATGGGGTAATAGATTGCCATAATGAAATTAATCCTTCCATTTTGGTAAGGTGCCAACAAGATATGATACTCGAAGAAAAAAAATAGAGGCCTGTACCATTGTTTAAACTGCTTTTTAGGTGTTAATACTGCTTTGGGGCATCTCCTTTGCGATTGGCCTAGCATGAAATTTAAATCATAATGGATAACCACATCATTTTTGTACGCATTGCTGATCAAGGCGATGCACATTACGCAGAAGAAATTATAAAGGAAACAGAACAATCGGCCATTGCAAGGGGTTCAGGCATTGCGAAAAGAACCTTAGCGTCGGTAATTGATAAAATGGCTGCTGGCAAAGCAGTTATTGCCTTAACCAATACAGGCGAGTGGGTAGGTTTTTCTTATCTCGAAACTTGGGAAGATGAACGCTTCGTTTCTAACTCAGGGCTTATTGTTGCGCCCAAATTCAGGAATTCTGGGGTAGCCAGATCAATAAAGAACAGAATCTTCAAAATGTCGAGAAGATTGTATCCCAATTCAAAAATCTTTAGCATTACCTCTGGTCCTGCAATTATGCGGATGAATGCCAAACTTGGTTTTCTTCCGGTCAGCTTTGCCGAAATTACCCATGATGAGCATTTTTGGGAAGGATGCAAAAGCTGTGTGAACTACGATATTTTAACCCGCAAGAAAAAATGCAACTGTCTCTGTACCGCTATGCTTTTCGATCCAGAATATTTTTCTGATGCACAGCCCGTAGTTTATCAGCATGCTGAGACCTACCAGAAAATCACTTATTCCTAAAACACCTAACCACATTGTTATGAATACGATCAGTAAAATAAAACTTACCGAGGGTCCAGATCTTAACCACCTCTATCAGGAATCACTCGAACTCCTTTCAGCTTTAATCTCTATTCCCTCTATTAGTGGCGATGAGATACTTACCGCCGATCAGATCGAATCTTTTTTAAACCTTCAAGGCATAAACACTTTTAGGAAATACAATAATGTCTGGTGTTATAATAAACACATGGATGCTTCAAAGCCTACCATTCTGTTAAACTCTCACCACGATACTGTTAAACCCAATGAACAATACACCAGAGACCCTTTCACTTCGATTATAGAGGATGAAAAAATATACGGCCTGGGCAGTAACGATGCTGGCGGTCCGCTGGTGGCTTTAACCGCTACTTTCTTGTATTTCTATGAGCGAAAAGATCTTCCTTTTAACCTCTGCCTAGCGGCAACAGCCGAAGAAGAAACCTCAGGAGAATTGGGCATCCGCAGCATATTAACTGATATTAAAGAAATATCTTTTGCCATTGTAGGCGAACCTACGGGCATGCATATGGCCATTGCCGAAAAAGGATCAATGGTAATCGACTGTGTTTCAAAAGGTCGCTCAGGCCATGCAGCAAGGGAAGAAGGTGATAATGCCATTTACCATGCCCTTAAAGATATCGAATGGTTCAAAAGTTATCTGTTTCCAATTATGGATGATCAACCGCAGCCTGTGAAAATGACGGTTACAGAGATCAGGGCGGGTATTCAACACAATATTGTTCCGGCTGAATGTAGTTTTACGGTAGATATACGTTTCGATCATAATTATACCGAAAGGGAAATTGTGAACACCATCATCAATCACACTTCATGCCATTTTACTTTGCGCCCAAATGTATTAAAACCATCTTTTATTGATATGCTGCATCCTGTGGTGGTAAGTGGACTTTCACTTGGCAGGAAAACTTACCTTTCGCCAACAAGTTCCGACCAAGGCTGGCTGGATATGCCTTCGGTTAAAATGGGGCCAGGTAATTCTGCACGTTCTCATACCGCCGATGAATTTATTGGTATTGAAGAAATAGAAGAAGGGATTGATATTTACATTAGTCTGCTTGAAGCTTTGGAGTTAGGCGGGCATTCTTAATCTCTTAGTCTTAGCGTCTCGCTCTTTCTTAGTCTTAGCGTCTCGCTAAGACTTTAGTTTTTGCCACGGAGACTCAGAAAGCACAGAATTACACTATGAGATTAGATTTGGCGATTCGTCATTCCCAACTTGATTGGGAATCGTAATGCCTTGTTGGGCTTTGGAGGTTGCATTAAGATTTCCACCTGCGTTGGAATGACGATTGTGTTATAAAAACTCAGAAAACACGCAATTACATAATGAGGTCTTAGCGAGAGGCTAAGACCAGAAATTTTATTTTTTACCACGGATACTTCCAGCTGCGATTGTCATCCTGAGCGGAGTTGAAGGATCTTTACAATAAAATAGAAGCTGACCACTAAGTAGCTATTAGGCCTTTGAAAAAAAATATAGACTACTAATAAAATAGCCTCCTCGCAATGACGGCAAATTTTTCCCAAATGAAAAAAACCTTTCCAAAATGGAAGGGTTTTTTTATGCCTGAATTTAATTGAAAAACGGATTTCATGTGTAATTATCTGTAAATCATTGGTTTGTGTGTGTTTTCTATTTTGTGGTATAAGAGTTGGCTAATGGCATACAAAATCATTACAATCATGACAATACTAATTTTTTTAATCCTAATCCTACTCTGCTGGGCTACTTACAAATCAATCGACTGGTTCGAAAAAATCTAACACTATGATCGCATTATTTATTATCGCCATCGCCGTATTTATCTATATGATCTACGTGCTGATCAAACCCGAAAAATTTTAATCCTTTCTCCTCTAAGGAGGATAATTAACAAATCAAAAAATGAACACTGAATTAACCGGCATTATCGCCACATTCCTGCTCACCCTGGTCATCGCAATACCATTGGGTAAATACCTGGCCAAGGTTTTTGCAGGAGAAAAAGTCTGGACAGATTTTTTAAAACCATTGGAAACTGGTATTTACAAACTTTCCGGAATCAATATTAAAGAACAGATGAACTGGAAACAGCAGTTAAAAGCACTGCTTACCATTAATGTACTATGGTTGTTTTACGGTTTTTTTGTACTCATCTATCAGGATAAACTTCCATTCAATCCGGATGGAAATCCTGGGATGACGCCAGATCTTGCTTTCAACACCATTATCAGTTTTGTTGCTAACTGTAACCTTCAGCACTACTCGGGCGAGAGTGGCGTAAGTTACCTTACCCAGCAATATGTACTTATGTTTCTTCAGTTTGTAAGTGCTGCTACAGGTATTGCCGCTGCAGTAGTCCTTTTTAAAGCCTTTAGAGATAAAACAACTACCGAACTGGGTAACTTTTGGGAATTCTTTGTAAAATCAATTACTCGTTTATTATTGCCTTTATCCATTGTGGTAGCCTTAATCTTAACCTTTAACGGTACACCAGCGAGCTATGAGGGGAAAGACCAGTTTATTTCCTTACAGGGTGATACGGTAAACGTTTCACGCGGTCCTGCTGCTCAACTGATCGCTATTAAACACTTGGGTACAAACGGTGGAGGTTATTTTGGCGCCAATTCGGCACATCCATTTGAAAACCCAAGCTACTTTACCAATATGGTAGAGCTGATTGCACAGGTAATCATCCCTATTGCTATGGTTATTGCTTTTGGCTTTTTTATTAGAAGAAAAAAACTAGCCTGGACCATCTTTGGTGTTATGACCATTGGTCTGTTTATGCTGCTCATCCCTATGCTTAGCTCAGAGTTGGGCGGTAATCCGGCATTAGCTAAAATGGGAATTTCCCAATCCACTGGTGCCATGGAAGGAAAAGAAGTACGCTTCGGCCCGGCTGCCTCTGCTTACTGGGCTACTGTAACTACCATTATTTCTACTGGTTCGGTGAATAGTATGCACGATAGTACAATGCCGATGTCAGGTACATGGCAATTACTGGGAATGATGATCAATTCATTCTATGGAGGATGTGGTGTTGGTTTATTAAACTATTTTATTTACCTGATTGTTGCCGTATTTATTTCTGGATTAATGGTAGGGAGAACGCCCGAGTTTCTTGGGCACAAGGTAGAGGCCAGAGAAATCAAGATTGCAGCTATTATTACTTTGTTAAGCCCGTTTTTGATCCTTGCCGGAACCGCAATTGCAAGTTACATCTTTACCAGTCATGGCGATGCCGCTTGGGCTGTGCAGCCTAAAAACTGGCTCAATAATCCTGGTTTCCACGGATTCTCTGAGATGCTGTATGAAATGACTTCATCTAACGCCAACAATGGATCGGGATTTGAAGGATTGGGCGATAATAATATCTTCTGGAATCTATCTACTGGTATTGTGATTTTCCTCGGCCGCTTCTTGCCGATTATCGGTCCTGTTGCCATTGCAGGATTATTAGGCGCCAAAAAATTCATCCCTGAATCTGCTGGTACACTTAAAACAGATACCAAAACCTTTGCACTGATGACTTTTGCGGTGATCATAGTGTTAAATGCACTTTCTTATTTCCCTGCCCTGGCTTTAGGCCCGTTGGCAGAATATTTTACTATGCTTAAATAAACATACAATGAAACCCAATAATAAATTGTTCGAACCTGCCTTGGTGCAGACCGCACTAAAACAATCTTTCATCAAGCTTGATCCAAGGGTAATGGTCCGCAACCCGGTAATGTTTACCGTGGAAATAGGAACACTTGTAATGGCTTATGTTACCGTATATTCTTTCAGCCATAGCGGACAAGGATCGCCATTATACAATTTCTTCATCTTTTTGGTTTTATTACTTACCGTTCTGTTTGCAAACTTCGCCGAAGCCATTGCAGAGGCAAGAGGTAAGGCACAAGCCGACAGCCTTCGTAAAACAAGGGAAGAAACACCAGCAAAGGTGCTTTTGGCCAACGGAACCATCGAAATCCGTTCATCCAACCAGTTAAAAAAAGGCGATGTATTTGTTTGCGAAACTGGCGACACCATTCCAACAGACGGAGAGATTATAGAAGGTATTGCCACCATTGACGAATCGGCTATTACCGGAGAATCTGCTCCTGTAATACGCGAATCGGGAGGTGATAAATCTTCGGTAACCGGAGGTACAAAAGTTTTATCCGATGAGATTAAAGTTCAGGTGAGTACTGCTCCTGGAGAAAGTTTCTTAGATAAGATGATTGCTTTGGTTGAGGGCGCATCTCGTCAGAAAACACCAAACGAGATTGCCTTAACCATTTTATTGGCTAGTTTTACTTTGGTATTCATCATTGTGTGCGTAACGTTGAAACCTTTTGCCGATTATGCCAATACACCCATCACCATTGCGTCATTGATCTCCCTTTTTGTATGTCTGATCCCAACTACTATCGGCGGACTTTTATCTGCCATCGGTATTGCCGGAATGGACAGGGCGTTAAGGGCTAACGTAATTACCAAATCGGGTAAAGCCGTAGAAACTGCAGGTGATATTGATGTACTGCTTTTAGACAAGACCGGAACCATCACCATTGGTAATCGTAAAGCCACCAATTTTTATCCAACAGCAGGGGTAAACATTAAAGCTTTTACCGATGCCTGCGTACTGAGCTCGTTGGCTGATGAAACCCCAGAGGGAAAATCAATTATTGAGCTTGCAGCCGAGCAAGGTATTAAATCTATCGGAACACCACAGGGATCTACGTTTATTAAATTTACAGCCGAAACCCGGTCAAGTGGTTTAGATACTGCCGAAGGAAGAAGAATTAGAAAAGGGGCTTTCGATTCAATCCGAAATATTGTAGAAAAAGCTGGAAATATTTTTCCATCTGATATCGAAAACCATGTAAAGGCTATTGCCACTAATGGAGGAACGCCGCTTGTAGTATCTGAAAATGAAAAAGCCCTTGGGGTAATCGAGTTGCAGGATATCATTAAACCCGGAATCAGCGAACGTTTCGAACGTTTAAGGAAAATGGGTGTGAAAACCGTGATGGTTACGGGCGATAATCCGTTAACAGCTAAATATATCGCTGAGAAAGCGGGTGTTGATGATTTTATTGCTGAGGCCAAGCCTGAGGATAAAATGAATTACATCAAAGATGAACAGACCCTCGGTAAGCTGGTAGCCATGATGGGGGATGGTACGAACGATGCTCCTGCCTTGGCTCAGGCAGATGTTGGTGTAGCCATGAACAGTGGAACACAAGCGGCAAAAGAGGCCGGTAACATGGTCGATCTGGATAACGACCCTACTAAGCTCATCGAGATCGTAGAAATCGGTAAACAATTACTGATTACCCGTGGCACGCTGACTACTTTTTCCATTGCGAATGATGTGGCCAAGTATTTTGCCATCGTTCCGGCATTGTTTATCGCATCAATTCCTGCCTTGCAGAGCCTGAACATTATGGGACTACATTCACCAGAATCGGCAATTATGTCGGCTGTGATTTTTAACGCGATCATTATTCCGATCCTGATCCCGCTGGCATTGAAAGGTGTAGCCTACAAACCTATTGGTGCAACAGCATTATTGCGCAGAAACCTGTTTATATATGGAATAGGTGGTGTAGTTGCTCCATTTATAGGCATTAAAATAATCGATTTATTGGTTGGTTTATTTGTGTAAAAGAGTTCGTCATTCCCGCGCAGGCGGGAATCGTAATGCAAGAGCTTTAAGATTCCCAATCAAGTTGGGAATGACGAATCGAATAAGAAAAATTAAAACTTAATAAAATGAAAAAGTATATCATTCAATCCATCCGCTTAACCCTTGTACTATTGGTACTGTTATGCGTAATATATCCCATCAGTGTAGCCTTTATCGGCAAAATGTCTAAAGGAAACGGGGGAGGAGAAAAAATCACCAAAAATGGTAAAACAGTAGGTTATGCGCTGCTCGGCCAATCTTTTACCAAACCAGAATATTTCTGGGGAAGACCATCAGCAGTTGCTTACAATGCCGCAGGTTCTGCGGGCTCCAACAAAGGCCCGTCTAACCCCGATTATTTAAAAGAGGTGCAGTCGCGTATCGATACTTTATTGAAATACAACCCAGGCATCAAAAAATCAGATATCCCTGCCGATATGGTTACCGCATCAGGAAGTGGGCTTGACCCGAATATTTCTGAAGCCGGTGCTGCCATCCAGGTGGCAAGAGTGGCCAAGGCCAGGAAAATAGATGAGAAGAAAGTAAAAGAACTTGTTGCAATGAATACCCTTAAGCCCTTTATGGGAATGTTCGGGCCATCATCGGTAAATGTGCTGAAACTGAACCTTGCCCTGGACGAACTTTAAAAAACTGACCATCTTGCTGCCTGCCTGTAAAGCGTTTGCCAAAACAGTCCGGCAGGCAGCATCACCGGTCAATCTGACAATATCCAAAAATTAACAATAACAAAGCAGATGAGGCCCGTAAAAACGAGCACGGGCCTCATTGGCTTTGCCCTACACAAAACAATTCCAATTTTATGAAAAAATTAGTATTACTAGCTGCTGCACTTACTACAGGATTCTTCGCGAAAGCACAGGAAGAACCGAAAATTAAAGTAACCGGCTATCTTGAAGCCTATTATGGATACGATTTTAACAAACCGGCAGACCATAACCGCCCGGGCTTCATTTATTCACATAACCGTGCAAACGAGGTTAACCTGAACCTTGGCTTTATTAAAGCTGCGTATGACAGTGGAAATATCCGCGCAAACTTAGCTGTAATGGCAGGAACTTATGCCAATGCAAACCTTGCTGCTGAGCCGGGTGTATTAAAAAATATCTTCGAAGCCAATGCTGGCGTGAAATTATCCAAATCGGAAAACCTTTGGGTTGATGCCGGAATCTTTTCTTCGCACATCGGTTTTGAAGGTGCTGTTTCAAAAGACTGTTGGGTGTTAACCAGGAACATTTCTTCGGAGAATACCCCTTACTACGAATCAGGTGCAAAAATTACTTATGGCACCAAAGATGGCAAATTTACAGCAACAGCACTTTACCTTAATGGGTGGCAGCGTATTACCCGTCAGAATGGAAATAATAAACCTGCGGGCGGACTTCAATTAAGCTGGAAACCAACAGACAAGATCACGGTGAACTACAGCAACTACCTTGGGACAGAGGGTGTGGATTCGGTTCGGGTAAACAGGTTTTACCACAACATCTATGGTATCTTTCAGGTTACCGATAAATTTGGTGTAACTGTTGGTTTTGACTATGGTACGCAGCAGAAAGCAAAAGGCAGTGACGATAAAAACGAGGTAATCTCACCAGTGGCAATCCTGCAATACAAGTTTGCACCGAAATGGGCTGTTGCCGGAAGATTCGAATATTATGAAGATAAAAACGGGATCTTCATTGCAACCGGAACACCAGAAGGTTTCAAAACCAAAGGATACTCGTTAAACCTTGATTATTCGCCAATCTCCAATGCCGTGATCAGGTTAGAAGGAAAGGCCTATGATAGCAAGGACAAAATCTTTGTAAGAGATGCGGCAGCGGTAAATGCCAATGCAACCCTTACAGCGAGTATAGCAGTTTCGTTTTAGCTTCGCGGTCGTCATTTCCAGGCAGGTGGGAATGACGACTACTCTTTGAGATCTGTCATCCTGAGCTTGTCGAAGGACTTGCCAAAATGCATGGTAAAGCGTTTCGACTACTTGTCCCGATTCATCGGGAGGCTCAACGTGACATATAGAATGATTTTTTAATAAAAAAACAATGCATCCATATATAGAAATCTTATTCAGCCTGTTTTTAGCGTTCCTTGGAATGTTAATGATGAGAAAATTAAGCTCGTTAAAAAGGAAAAGAACATCTGCTATCAAAAAAAGTTATGCTACTGAAAAATACTTTAAACTGCTTTCTAGAAAGATTTCACTTAAATTTATGCTGGTATTGTTTACCCTTATAATGATTACCACAGTTACCATATTGATAGAAAAAGGATTAATGACTGTTACCTGGTAAAAAGATCATGGAAGAAGAACAAAAAGAAGAATCAGTCAGGCACTTTTTAGATCTGGTGAAGAAATCCAGGCGCGGCAAGCTCAAGATCTATATTGGCATGAGTGCTGGTGTGGGTAAAACTTACCGGATGCTCCAGGAATCGCATGCATTGTTGCGAAATGGAGTAGACATTTGTATCGGTTATGTTGAAACCCACAAAAGGGTAGAAACAGAAGCGCTTGTTGCAGGTCTTCCCAATATTCCAAGACGCAAAATCTTTTATCGGGGCAAGGAAATCGAAGAAATGGATCTCAAGGGGATCATGAACCGCCATCCAGAGATTGTTATTGTAGATGAACTTGCCCATACCAATGCCGAAGGCAGCAAAAATACCAAACGTTGGCAGGATGTTTTCGACCTGCTCGAGGCAGGGATCAGCGTAATTTCGGCTGTTAATATCCAGCACCTGGAAAGCATTAACGAGGAAATTGAACAGATTACTGGAATAGCGGTTACCGAACGTATCCCGGATAAGATACTGGAAATTGCCGATGAAATCGTAAACATCGACCTTACGGCTGACGAATTGGTTACCCGGTTAAAAGAAGGTAAAATTTACGATCAATCGAAAATCGAAAGGGCACTCGGCAATTTTTTTCAATCTGATAAAATTCTTCAGTTGCGCGAACTGGCCTTAAAAGAGGTGGTGCACCAGGTGGAACGGAAAATCCAGACCGAAATTCCAAAATCAATCAAACTTCGGCCTGAACGGTTTTTAGCCTGTATTTCTTCTAACGCCGAAACTGCAGGAGTGGTAATCCGGAAAACAGCTAGACTGGCTTCCTATTACCGATCGCCATGGATTGTACTGTATGTGCAGAGCGATAGTGAAAGCATGGAACGCATTAAACTTGATAAACAACGCCATCTGATTAATCATTTTAAACTGGCTACCGAGCTTGGGGCCGAAGTGATCAAAGTAAAAAGTAATGCGATAACCAAAACCATCATCGATATCGCAAACGAAAAAGAAATTACCACCATTTGTATTGGGAAACCCCATCTAAATATTTTTCAGGTCATCCTACGTACGGCGGTTTTTAATGGTCTGTTGAAGAATCTGGCGCTGAAGGATATCGATTTAGTTATCCTATCTTAAATAACAAAGGCTATTCACATAATTCTCAAATTAGTCAAAACCATATCCCTTTATGTTGGGTTGAAATAATAAGACCTATGGAAAGCGATATGGAAAAAAAGGATACCAAAACACATTTGATTAACGAGATTACCACCGCAGGATTGCAGGCTGCTGCAAAGAAACTGGGTGCGGAGGCCAGTAAGGCACAGATTCGAAAAGGTGTTTCTAAAAACATCAGTTTAATTGATGAATTATTGCGCATTGTCCTTATCAAAAATAAAGATTCTTCTAAAAGAGTGCAAAGAAACATCGAGTTTATTGGTTTGGGCGTTATTGCTGCACATACCTTTTACCGAGGCATAGAAAAGAAAAAACGGCTATGGATTTTTGAGGGAGTTTTTCTAACAGCCGCTCTTGGTGGGGTGTTATTAGCCACACACTTTGAAACGTCGAACAACGCGAAATAGAATGAAAATTTATCCCTGTTCATCAGATTGGACAGAGATAAATTTGATTTATATGTCTAATAAAATACAAGCCTTGCACTGGCAAAATCTTCTGTATTTTATCTTACTTCACTTTTTAGCTCCATAATAAAAATATGGCCCTGGGCAGAATTGGTTTGTACATTTACGATATAATTTTTGCCATTATTTCTGAAAGCATATACAGTGAAGGGTTCATCATCCGATAAACCAAAAGTATGGTGCTTGCCATTCCATTGGTTTTCTTTCAATTTATTTCTTAAGGCCTCATTGGCCGTTTCATTGGCTGGATAGCTACCCTTATATATTTGCTTTGCACCTATTTTCGTGAAATAATCGCTAATGTTCTGATTAAATAATCTTTGATTAAACCTTTGTTCATCCACATTTTCAAAAATAATTGTCCCAAGTTTTCCTTCTGCGGTGTATATGTCATTGCCAGTATAATTCTCTAATTTTTCATTGTCGAAAACATCTGATAAACCATCTTTTTCATCTAAAATCTTAAATTCCTTTGGGGTAGTGAAAAAAGGAAACTTGCCGATTTCCCTGGCTTCGTGGATGTTATCCCAATCGATAGTTGTGGTGGTAACGCTGTCGTTAACCTTTGGTGCTTCAACCTGACTGGTGCTTATACTGTCTTTAGAATTTTCTGCTGTTTTCTTTTCGTTGTTTTTACAAGATACGAAGGCTACTCCGAATGCGAGGGCGATTGCTGTTTTTTTTATGGATAGGTTTGATTACGTTTTAGCTATGGGATTTTTTTGCTTCCCCAATGCTGCCTGTTCAAAAATGATGCCCGAATTACCTAAACCCAACAATTGAATTTTAGCATATTCCTATGACACTTTTTAGCTAGAAAATTGTTCAGTTTGTATAGCCCACAAGGTAATAACTATTTATTATAAACATTATTTTGAAATTAAAAATGGATTTACAATTAAAGAATAAAACAGCTTTTATAAGTGGCTCTACTGCTGGGATCGGATTTGCAATTGCCGAAAGTTTATTAAAAGAAGGTGTAAAAGTGATTATCAATGGCCGATCGCAAAGCAGTGTAGATGATGCAGTGAAATCGTTGCAAGGTATTGCTGGGAAAGAATTTATTTCGGGCATAGCTGCTGATTTTTCGAAAGCTGACGAAGTAAGTAACTTGATAGATAAACTTCCGGAGATAGATATACTGATCAATAATGCAGGCATTTTTGAACCTAAAGCTTTTGAAAACATCAGTGATGAAGAATGGTTTAGGTTTTTCGAAGTCAATGTGATGAGCGGAATCAGGTTATCGCGGCAGCTATTCCCTAAGATGTTAAAGAAAAATTGGGGCAGGATTGTTTTTATCTCTAGCGAATCGGCAGTGTTTATCCCGGATGAAATGATCCACTATGGTATGACTAAAACTGCACAGCTGGCGGTTAGTCGTGGCTTGGCAGAATTAACTCAAGGTACTGAAGTAACCGTCAATTCAATTTTGCCCGGCCCTACCAAATCAAAAGGGGTTGGTGGTTTTATTGAAGATTTAGCAAAAAAAGGAAACATCACCATTGCTGAGGTAGAAGCCGATTTCTTTAAGAACATGCGGCCTACTTCATTACTGCAACGCTTTCTTGATGTTAGTGAAATTGCAAACGCAGTTACTTTTTATGTAAGTCCATTAGCCTCAGGAACCAATGGGGCAGCCATTAGGGTAGAGGGTGGGTTAGTAAGGTCGATATTGTAGTATATTATGGATGATTTGGGAGTCCATAAGTAGGCTAATGAACTTTTAATTTATTATTTTCAGGCTCTAAAAAAATACTTTTAATAATGCTCAATTCTTTTGGGCAGACTCATTCCAGAATCAATCCAACGCCCATGTCAATACCATTAAGTTAAGAGATAATCGTAAAAAAAATTGTCACCCTGAGGGATAATTTATTTTATAAAAATCAATATGAGTGAGGTATAATTGATTTCTTTTGCCATACACCACGATCTTGCCTCGGCTCGCCGCCGCCGAAGGGCTCTTTCTTTTTGGCATCAAAAAGAAACAAAAAATGCCGGCTGAAAATTTTTCTTTTGAAGCCAGTTGTGCGGCCAAAACAGTGTAGCCCGAAAAATTTGTTAGGCCGGATTTAAGTAGAACGGGGATACCGTGATAGGGCCTAGCTGGATGGAAATGCGAAAGTAGTTAAAATGCTGATTAATAACAATTTGTAAAATAACGTCAGTGGTAGCGTAGTAGAAGGGCATTTATTTGCGATTATCACTCAAGAAGTCTTCGATTACACTCAGACTGACAAGACTTCTACTTAACTTAATAATATTGCGCGCATGTTTGAGGTTTCGCTGGTATAATGCGGGGAACGGCGAAGGTATTAATGAGCAAAGAAATATTTTTTTGTTGCACGTAGGGGTAAGTGTTGTATTTGTTGTCTCATTTTAAAATTAGATAGATATGAATACAACTTCGACAAAAATTAAAAACAGCTTTACAGCAAACATCAATTTCAATAAAGCATATGGTGTTAAAGCATTGGGTTTAGCTATACTCTTAAGCACTGGTTTAAATGGTTTTGCACAGGAAGGCACAAAAGGTAAAGTAAATATTGGTTTTGTATACCCGGTAAGTACGAACGGAACCCATGCTGCTCTTGATACAAACGTATTTTCTTTAAACGCACTAGTTGGCGTTTCGGCAGCAGAAAAAGGACTCTCATTTGCAGGTCTTTCCAATATTGTGCGTAAAAATGCAAGTGGTACGCAGTTCGCAGGTTTTTCTAACCACATTGGTGGTAAAGCAAGTGGGGCACAGTTTGCGGGTTTTATCAATACCTATGGGGGTGGAAATGGAGCAGCTATTGCAGGCTTCGCCAATATCTCAAAAGAAAACAGTGGTGCTCAGGTAGCTGGTTTTATGAACTGGACTTCGAAAAATGTTTCAGTACTGCAGGTTGGAGGTTTTATGAATAAAGCCGCCGATGTAAAAGGATCACAGATCGCAGGTTTTATCAATGTGGCAAAGAAAGTGAAGGGCGTACAGCTTGCAGGTTTTATTAACGTAGCTGATAGCAGCGATTATCCAATTGGGATTATCAATATTGTTAAAAACGGTGAGAAAAGTATTGCTTTAACCACCAACCAGAATTTAACTACCATGGCCACATTCAGATCGGGTGGGAAAGTATTATATGGTATTATTGGTGCTGGTTATAATTTTAAAAATAAAGATGAAGTTTATGCTTTCGAAGCAGGCTTAGGGGCTCACTTTTTTCAATCGGAACACTTTAGGTTAAATGCAGAACTTACCGCTGGCTCATTGCAAAACTTTAAACGGGGCAATTATTTCAAATCGACCTTCCAGTTACTGCCATCACTTAGGATAGGCCAAAATTTAGAAATTTTTGCAGGACCATCGTTCAATTTTGTATCAACCAATACCGAAGAGGGCAAAAGCCTACAGAAACATTATGTAAAAACCTGGGATCGAAAAGACAATACCCTACATGCCTTATTTTTAGGTTATACTGGTGGTTTGGCTATTAGTTTTTAAGATGGATGATTGAATGATTGACTTTGTGAACTATCTAACATGCTCTCATTTATTCATTCAATCATTCTCTAATTCTCTCATTAAATTATTAAAAATATATATTTGATTACAATTAAACCCGTGGAATTAACAGCAGTAGCTTCCGAAATCAGACATCAATACCATGATGATACCGCATTTGAACATTTGTTCAAAACGCAATATAATGCACTGCACACTTATGCTCAGGTGATTTTAAAGGATGAAGATGTTGCTGAGGAAATTGTACAGGGAATGTTCTTGAAGTTTTGGGAAAAAAGGGAAAACCTTAAAATACAATCTATAAAAGCATATCTCTACAAGTGTGTTTACAACGATAGTTTAAATTATATTAAACAGGAAAAAACCAAAAGCAAATACCAGGAATTTACGGTACACACCATGAATACAGAACACGAGCCTGCTGCTGCAAAAGTCGAATTTTCAGAGCTACAGCAGCATTTAAGAGAAGCCCTGAATCACTTACCAGAGCAATGCCGGACCATTTTTCAAATGAGCAGGTTCGAAGAATTGAAATACCGCGAAATTGCCGATCATTTAGGTTTATCGATTAAAACCGTAGAAAATCAAATGGGTAAGGCTTTAAGGATTTTAAGACTTAAACTGGCTGATTTTCTGGTCTTTATTTTACTTGGGCTATGGTGTTACAAAGATTTTTTTAATTAGAAGAAAGCGTATGAATGATGAATTATTGATAAAGGTTCTTCTAAAAGAAAGTACTGTAGAAGAAAACGAAAAGGTAGAAAAATGGCTAAACGCTACTGAAGCCAATAAAAAACATTTCTCGCAGTTAGAAACCATCTGGCAGGTAAGCGATACCCTGAAAAATGAAAATAAAAGGGATGAAGAGCTGGCGTGGACAAGTTTTAAGGCGAGAAGAGCAGATTTAAAACCGCAGGGCGGAAATACTAAACTATTAGATGCCCGTAAAGTTTGGCTTAGGATAGCTGCGGTATTGTTTATTGCTGTGGGCGGATGGATGGTATATGTTTTGTACGGCCCCGAAAATTATACTGAACTAACTGCCACTAATCAGGTCCGTACTGAAACCTTGCCTGATGGATCGGCACTTACCTTAAACAAGAATACTAAAATAAGTTATGCAGGTAACTTTAAAAACAACAGAAAACTGAAATTGGAACAAGGTGATGTGTTTTTTGACGTCGCCAAAGATAAAACCCATCCTTTTGTAATCAATATCGAAACGATAAGTGTAGAAGTGGTAGGCACCTCGTTCAACATTAAGCACATTCAAAAGGATACCGAAATTAATGTAGAGACCGGAATTGTGAAGGTTAGCCTGGGCAGTGATGAAGTTAAACTTTATAAGGGCGAAAAAATTATCATTAATGGCAATACCAGTAAACTGGTAAAAGAACAAAGTACCGATCAGCTTTACAACTATTATCGCAGCAATCTGTTTCAGGCAAATAACATTGCTTTATCCAAACTGGTGACCACCTTGAACGAGGCTTATGGAAGCAACATCTCTTTGGGTGAAAAGATTAAGGGTTTAACAATCAATACCACTTTAAAAATGGGATCGATAAACCAGAATCTCGATATTATCTGCCAAACCTTAAATTTACAGTTATCCCGTAACGGTAACACCATTTTGTTGTCTGATAAAAAATAATGAAGACAAAACTGATTATTTTATTGCTCTTTATTTCAGGCTATTGTACCGCACAGGTTACCACCGTCGATTATAGAAGAAATTTATCAAAAGGGGTAAGTATAAATGTTAAGCAGGAACGGGTTGGCAATGTTTTGCAGATGATAAGCAAAGCTGGCGGATTCTATTTTTCTTACAATGGTGTGCTGTTCAGGCAGGATAGCCTGGTTAGCCTGAATGTGAAGAATGTTCCGGTGCGCGAGGTTTTAGATCAACTATTTGATGGTAAGGTAGATTATAAAGAAAATGCTGAATACATTATTCTTCGCTATGCCGTAAATCATTTAACAATAGAAGCAGAGCACATTGCTAACGGCGATAATGAATATGCGATAAGCGGTTATGTGGTTGATACCAGAACGGGAAATAAAGTTAAACAGGCAAGTGTTTATGAAAAAAAACTACTTCAGGCTGCACTTACAGATGACAATGGTTATTTTACACTACGTTTTAGGGGTGAACACAGTGGCGTAATTTTAACGGCAAGTAAAGAAACCTATCGAGATACCGCCCTGGTTTTCCTGGCTGATATCAATATAAAACCTGAGAAATACGAAGATCCAGACAAAGAGAAAGGCGCATTTTTCACCAACACTTTTGGGGGACGCGGGATATGGCGTTTTTTGCTCTCCTCAAAACAACGCATCCAAAACCTGAATATTCCCGATTTTTTGGCGCAAACACCTTTTCAGGCATCGTTTACCCCTGGCTTAAGCTCGCATGGCAGCATGAGTTCTAGTGTAGTAAACAAGGCATCTTTAAATATACTTGGTGGTTATACTGCCGGAACAAATGGCTTTGAAATAGCGGGTGCGTTTAATTTAACCAAAGGCGATATTAAAAAGATTCAGGTAGCAGGCTTGTTCAATGTAGTGGGCGGATCGGTAAAAGGCACTCAATTTTCGGGTGCGTACAACGATGTAAACCTCAATATGGATGGTGTACAGGTGGCCGGTTTGTTAAATAGAGTAGAAAGTAAAGTGAGGGGTCTGCAATTGGCCGGGGTAGGCAACCTTGCGGGCAAAGATGTTAAAGGAGCGCAGGTAGCTGGACTGGTTAATTGGAGCAAAAATACCACTGGGGTTCAGCTGGCAGGCGTATTGAATCAAACCTCGGGCCGTTTGAAGGGCATGCAGCTTGCCGGATTGGTTAACCATGCTCAAAATATGGATGGTTTTCAACTTGGCGTGGTAAATCTGGCCGATTCATCATCGGGTATCAGTATCGGTTTGATCAATTTATCCAATAATGGCTACCGTAAAATAACAGTATATAGCAATGAGGTAATCAATGCCAACGTTGCCTTTAAAACTGGAAATGCCAATTTATATACCTTATTAATCGTGGGTAAAAATTTTTCAGATACTGCCCGGGTATTTACTTTTGGATTAGGTCTTGGTCATGATTTTATATTAAACAAACGTTTTGCCATCGCCGCCGAAGGAACCATTCAGTCGATATATCTCGGCAATAATGTTGAAGAAGCAAATAACCTCTATAGGCTACAGGTAAACCTGCAGTTTAACGCTTTGTCGAGGCTTGCTATTTTTGCAGGACCAGCCTATTCGCATTACGTAAATGGAGAAGTTATTTCTGGAGAAAATTATAAAAAGGAGGTGGCGCCTGCCTGGAGTCGTCGTTTTAAAAACGGTGCGCAAGGTTGGTTGGGGTGGAATTTTGGTGTTATGGTTTCTCTATAGATCGTTTATTTTGCCAATTTTATGGCTTCACTTTAGTTAAATGGCTACATTTGATTACCAATTTTAATCTTATGTTATTATTTGCGGTTCCGCTATATTTTATTGCCTTTTTTGGTTGGATCATTTACGCAGCCTTGGTTAAGAAAAACTTGAAACAAAACATGCCAATGTTTTATTTTGGAGGTGTGTTTAGCTTGATCTGGATTGTGATTATAACGATTGCCTATATTTAAATACATCAATCAGTATAAGGTCTGACTCCTGCTTGTGTCATCATTTTAAAAATGCAGCATAAATTGGTAGCTTGAACTTAAGGCTTACCGTTCCTTTGTAAACGTAGTATTTTACTGTCTTCGCTGTTTGAATTGCCAGCCTTTTCTGTAATATTGATTAATTTCATTTTATTATGCCTTTGAAATCTATTATCCAGATAAAGAAGGGAGCTGCCGACTCAAACTGAATAAAGAAGGGGTTAACATAGTTTAAAATTTATGCCGACTATATCGAAAATCAAAATACTTGATGATAGCGATTTAAGAACTGAAATTGATAACATTTACGAGAAAACAGATCAGGTTTCTTTAGCAAAGTGGGCAATTAAGTGTGCGAAAAATTTGTTAACCTGTTTGCCAGATGAAAATATAGATTTATCCGTTATTGAAATCGGATTCGAAATAAATAAACGTTGGCAAGTTGGAAAAGCAAGTGTTCACGAGGTTAGACAGGCTGGTTTCAAAATTCATGAGCTTGCCAGGGCATGTAGTACCGAGGTGACGAAAAATGCTATTCGAACAGCTGGTCAGGCGGTAGGTGTTGGGCACATGAGGGAGCATGCCATGGTATGCGCGGATTATGCAATTAAAACCATTGGCTTAGCTTTCCATAAAGATTTAAATCGGATAAAAGCCGAACGTATTTGGCAATTGGAAACATTAAAGATGATAATAGCAAGCGAAGGCTTTAACCGCTAAGCTTTTTGGCATTGGTGGAGTTTATTATGGTCCAGACCAATGATTCTTTTTAATCTCCGTAATGCGATAGCATATCTTAGCTAATTTTATAAAAGATAAAATCACCACTGCCATAGGGTTGTCAGTTGGCCTGCTAAATTTGTTGCTTAATTAAAAATAATTTTATGTACAATCTGTTCCTTAAAATTATTTTATTAATTGCGAAATAGTGGAAAATAAAGTAAAAGATATAGAAACTTTTTGCCCAGGCAGCATTATAGAATGGCGGAATTGGTTAGCAGCCCATCATGATCTTAAATCTTCAGTTTGGCTAATTTATGGCAAGAAGGGTTCTGGTTTGCCAAGCATTACCTGGAGCGAAGCTGTAGATGAGGCTCTGTGTTTCGGCTGGATAGACAGTATAAAAAAACCCATAGATGGGAAGACATTTATGCAGTTTTTCTGTAAACGGAAACCTAAAAGTGTTTGGTCAAAAATCAATAAGGAAAAGGTAAAGCGCCTATTGGCACAAGAACTTATTGCAAAAGCAGGTTTAGAAGCTATTAAAAGGGCCAAACAAAATGGATCATGGAGAACTTTAGATGCAGCGGAAACACTTAAAATACCTAGAGATTTAGCCGCTGAATTTAAAAATAGAAAAGACGCAAAGATTTTTTTTCTGAGTCTTAGTAAATCGGTTAAGAAATCCATCCTGCAATGGATTGTACTAGCCAAAAAGCCAGAAACCCGGCAAAACAGAATTCTTGAACTTATAAAATCCTCATCAGAAAACGTATTGCCAAAGCAATTTCTCCGTTAACGGGCAAACCATCTAAATTAACTGTTAAAGTAAATACATACATTTTTAAAAATGGATATTACCAAAAGATTTGACCGCATACTACAGATATTTTTTCTATTGCAATCTAAATCTGTAGTAACTACAGAAGAATTACAAAAGCGGTTCGAAATCAGTATAAGAACGATCTACCGGGATTTAAAAGCCCTGGAGATTGCTGGCATTCCAATCGTAAACGAATCAGGAACTGGTTATTCGATTATGGAAGGGTTTAGGCTACAGCCATCAAGGTTTAGTCAGGAAGAAATTCTCAGTTTAATGGTTGCCGAAAAAGTGATGCAAAAACATGAAACCGAATTTGTTAAAAAACATTTTGAGGCGGCACTTATCAAAATAAAAAGCTCTTTTCAGGTGCATCAAAAAAGAGATTTCCTGCATTTGGAAGATGCAGTACATCTTAAAAGTGACATTAAATCAAATGATTACCTGCCCAATATTATTGATGTTTTACTCAATAGCACTTTAAAGAAAAAAATAACCCAGATAGATTACCTCAAAAGTGGTGATGTTAATACCGTTGGCAGATCTGTTGAACCAATTGGTGTATTCTACGAACACAGTCTTTGGTATCTGTTAGCCTATTGCCATTTAAGAAAAGATTACCGCAATTTTAGGCTAGACAGGATTAAAAAAGTTTTAGTGCTCCAAGAAAACTTCACCATTACACACCCGCCAATTAATGAATTCCGGGATAAAGGTCTATCCGAAAATATAATGAAAATAGAAATCAGGGTAGACCGGAAGTATGCACATTTTCTATATTGGGAACGACAGATTTTCGGATTTACGGGCGAAGAAATTTCAGATGATTTTGTGATCATGTATTTCGACTGTTCCCTTTCTGTTGTTTCTTTTGTCCGCTGGTTTCTTAAATTTGTTGATGTTGCCGAAATTATAGAACCAGCCCATTTAAATAACGAGCTGGTTGAAATCATGGAATCTGGTCTGAAGAGAATAAAAAACAAAGAGGCTGTATCATAAATATAGAATTGTCATCCTGAGTGATAATTTATTTTATAAAAATGAAGGAAGAATTTAAAAGATAATAAATCCCCTCCAAGTATCGTCATTGCGAGAAGGCTTTTTCAGCCGACGAAGCAATCTTTATGGCAAGGATCACTAGCATGAAAGATTGCTTCGTCGTTCCTCCTCGCAATGACGATTTTTCTATTGCAGTCCATCAATGGTGGCCAGTTGGAGTAACCCGTTTAAATGTTTCGCAAAACGTTTCGACAGGCTCTCCGTAGGAGTCCTTTGGACAACATGACAGCATCTGAGGTGAAATAACCTTTATGATACAGTCTCTTGCTTTTTAATAACGGTCCCAGAAAAATGGAGGCTCAATGCCTAAGGCTCGTAAATACACAAAGCCCTGGCCACGGTGGTGTATTTCGTTATCAATGAAATACAAGAGATGGCTAATGATTGTAAACTCGTACTGTCCGAATAATTTAATTGTTTCGTGAAGCTGATCTTCAGAGATTTGGTTAAAGTACTCCACAATTTTTGGAGTATCCTCATCCCATTTTGTTAGAATCTCTTCCTTGGTATTCAGTGGAAGATCATGACTAAAAGGCGATGTTTCCTTGGTGATCATTTCTTTTAAACCAGGAACATCAATCGATAATAACTCTTTAATTAATGCAGAAAAAGGCCTCATTCCACCGATCGAAAATTCGAACAATTCTTTTTCGGGAAATTTTTCAATGGTTTTTCTGGTTAGTTTTCTGTGGCCTAACCAATGCTGTAGTAATTCGCTTTTAGTAATCATAGTTGCTGACATGATGTTATATTAATTTAATAGAACAAAGCTAAGACTGCATTATGACAGCTGTTTGTCAGTCGAAAAACAGCATGTTGTTTTTTATTAAAATTTCTATTTATTACAGCTAATCCCTAAATCCCAATTTTGGTCTCATCAAGCACGTGTAATGTTGCCGAATCACCAGATAAATCTTGTGTTTGGTTAATATGTTTCCTGTACATATTGCCCCAGTTAGACATCGCATCCAGCATCGGTTTCATGGTACGACCCAACTCGGTTAAGCGGTATTCTACCCTTGGTGGTACTTCCGGAAAAACAACACGGGTAATAATCTGGTCTTTCTCCAGTTCTCTTAACTGTGCCACCAACATCCGTTCTGATATACCAATAATGTCTTTTTTAAGTTCGCCATAACGCATGGTGCCATAAGAAAGGCGGCACAATATTGCAGGTTTCCACCTTCCGCCAATTACCGCCAGCGATGAAGACATGCCACAACTGTCGATCATCATTTTTTCATTTAAAGCATTGGTTGATGTCTCTTTTCTCATTTCTTACTTTTTTGTTAGTACCTAACAATTTGTTGCTTACCTGCAAATGTAAAGTATCTCTTTTACTTTAGCATAAAATTAAAAAAAATACACATGAAAAAATTAGAAGATAAAATTGCGCTGGTAACAGGAGGAAGCCGGGGCATAGGTGCAGCGATTGTAAAAAGATTGGCTGCAGAGGGTGCAAAAGTTGTATTTACTTATGCCAATTCAGCCGAAAAAGCTTTAGCCGTAGTGGCTGATGTTGAAGCTGCTGGTGGAGTTGCGGTTGCCTTAAAAGCAAGCAGTACAATACCTGCTGAAGTAACTGGTGCAGTGGCTAAAACAATTGCCGATTTTGGCCGTATTGATGTGCTGATTAGCAATGCAGGCATCTATATTGGTAAAGCCTTTGAAGAACACACCCTTGAGGATTATAACGAAATTATGGCTATTAATGTACAGGCGGTTTTTGTGGCTGCTTTGGCCGCTGTAAAAGGCATGCCTGAGGGTGGTCGGATCATTACCATTGGTAGCAACATGGGCGATAACGCTGTTGGTCCTGAAACCACTTTGTATACCATGAGCAAATCGGCACTTCAGGGTTTTACACGTGGTTTGGCACGCGATCTGGGCGCCCGAAAAATTACCGTAAACCTGATTCAGCCTGGGCCAATTAATACCGACATGAATCCTGCTGATGCACCATTAGCTGATTTTCTAAGAACCCGTATGGCATTGCCAGATTACGGCACAGTAGAAGATATCGCTGCATTTGTGAACTTTATTGCAAGCGAAGAAGCCAGATATATCACCGGTTCGTTTTTAACAATCGACGGTGGATTGAACGCTTAGTGTGATCTCTAATAAAACTAGACTTTGGTTGGGGCGGCAAATCCCGGCCAAAGTTTATCTATTTAAGTTAATCTTTTGTTCCAATGTTTCGCGGTAGTTCCGGCCGATTGGGATCTGGTAAGTGCCGATGGTTATCTTGTTGTGCTGTATCCGCTTAATTGCCTTATGGGCTACTAAAAACGATTTGTGTACCCGAATAAATAGTTGCACAGGTAACATTTCCTGTACCATCTTTATCGATCCCTTAATCACGATCCTTTCTGCTGAGGCATGAATAATAGCATAATCTTTTAAACCCTGAATATGTGTAATCTGATCGAAATAAAGTTTAATCCTTTTAACGCACATCTTTCCTTCGCCAGTTAAAAATAAGGGGGTAAGCTTATGGTTAATCAGCGTGGGTTTACCTTCCTGGTTAATCAGATGAAAATCGTATGTAATGCTATAGTTTTTTTTCTCCATCAGACAATTTCGCGAAAAAATCAAATCCCGCTTCGTTAATCAGACTCAACAATACGAGATCCTTTTCAGGAACATTTTTAAAATAAAATTCATATCCTAAACCAATATCTCTTCAGGCAAATAATCACATAAAAACAAGGGGTTTTCTGAAACATACTCAAACGCCATTTTTTCGTAATCGATCACATATACACTTTCGTATGTTAAGCGCGCAAAAGCTTTTATAGCTTCCATGTAATCTTGCGGGAGAAGGTTTTCGGTTGATATTTTTCAACCTTATTTTTGGTCAGCAGAGCGGAGGCGACGTTATCTTTCATTTAGGGGATGGCTTAATAGCAAATTTACACTAAAGTGTAGCCTTTGAAAATGTTTTTGTGCTTACTTTTACTGTAAGCAATTTTGTAGCATGAAAAAACACCCTGAATTAAACTTAGTAGAATTAAACAAGCGTAAATTGGCTTTAAAGAAAGCCTTAATTGTCTAGATGATACTGGGTTTAGTTTTCGCATTTAAATTGCTTTTTCTTCGGGCAAAAATTTATTTATTTATTCAGGTAATGATGTTTTCCATAACTTGGACACTCATATGCTTTTTTAAAAATCGATAGATGAGAAAATCAAATTACGCAAATCAATAATTATTTATGATACCAAATGCCATGAACTGTATAAACTGTAGCCAAACCGTTAACACTAAATTTTGCGGCCATTGCGGCCAGCCTGTGCAGGTTAAAAGGGTAGATGCGCACTATATCTTACATGAAATACAACATATTCTACATTTCGAAAAAGGAATATTGTTTACCGTAAAAGAACTGCTCATCAGACCTGGCCAAAATATCAGAACATTCATTACCGAGAACCGCAGCCGGCTGGTAAAGCCTGTTATATTTATCATCGTTAGCTCGTTAATTTATACGGTAATTAGTCATTTCTTTCATATTGAAGAAGGTTACGTTGAATTTACCGAGGTAAAAAAAACAAGCATTGGTTTAATTTTCGATTGGGTACAGGGGCATTATGGTTATGCCAATATTTTAATGGGCGTTTGTATTTCCTTATGGTTAAAACTATTTTTTAAAAAATACAACTACAACTTCTTCGAAGTATTAATCCTGCTGTGCTTTGTGATGGGGATTGGTATGTTAATCATTTCTGTTTTTGCCGTTGCCGAAGGACTTATCAAAATTAGTTTCATGAAAGTTTCAGGCATGATAGGCGCAGCCTACAGTACATGGGCTATAGCACAGTTTTTTAACGGGAAAAAAGCAGCAAACTACTTAAAAGCAATTATTGCTTATAGCCTGGGGATGTTAACATTTGGCCTTTTTTTAGTGCTTTTGGGCATTTTAATCGATTTATTGATGAAACATTAACGTTCGTAAAATTTCCATCTTTTAGCATGTTACATACCAAATAATATGCTGAAAATAAATGGGCTAAAGAGTAAAATCGCCCGAAACTAACCAAATCGCCAGCAGTTCCTTCGACAGGCTATCAATGACAGATTTCAATAGAAAAGCCGTCATTGCGAGGAATGAAGATAACCGAATGAAGTGAGCTCATGAATGCCTTTAAAAACAACTGAAAAAGTCTTCTCGCATCCGATAGCTATCGGATGACGATTCCTTGCAGCCTATTACTGCAAAAAAAATCCTCTGTTATCATTATTGATTTTTATATAATAAAATATTCCTCAGGATGACAATTCTACATTTGTGAGACAACCTCATTGTGTTGTTCTACTTCGAAAATAACTTTAAAACTTGTTCCTTCCCCTGGTATTGAATTCACCAGAACTTTTAGACTAAGATAATTGGCTATGCTTTTAACAATGGCAAGACCTAATCCATAACCCGTATTTTCGGCATGACCGGTTTTTTTAAATCGATCAAATACATGTGGTATATCTTCTGCTTTAATACCCTGACCACTATCGCTAACCTGAATGGAATAATAACCTTTTTCGATAAGATCAGAAATCTGTATACGCCCATTTTCTTTGTTAAACTTAATTGCATTGTTAATTAGGTTATAAAAGAGTTGAAATAAAAGATCATGATTGATATGGCTTAAACGCTTATTATGGCTAAGCTTGATGTCGATATGAATATTTTTCTCTTCGAGCCTATGGCCTATTTCTTCCACTATTTCATTAAGGAGTGTTTGTGGTTCTATCTCTTCCTGTTTGGAGAACTGCTCATTTTCTATTCTCGAAATAAGCAAAAGCGAACGCGATATTTTCTTTAACCGCTCCAGTGTTTTCATCATATCCACAATATGTTCCTGTACCGCTTCTGATGCCGATTCTTCAGTAAGCAGGTTTTCCATCTTGTTTTGTAATATACTAATGGGCGTCATAAACTCATGCGAGGCATTGGCCGTAAATTCCCGCTCCTTTTCAAAAGCCTCATTAATCTTATCCATTAACGAAATGAGCGAATGATCGAGGTATTTAAAGTCTTGCGTACTGGTGTTAATATTGCCGTGTTTTTTTTTAAAAGGAAACCGGCTATTGGTTAGCCTTAATTTGATGATCTGACCAAGTGGTTTGATTAACTGTCGTGTAAAAATCAGGTCTATAACAATACTTAAGGCAATAAGAATGATAAGCACATATAAAGCAAAGCGTTGGAGCGCATCATTGTAGTGGTTGATACTAGCGGTAGTTTTGCCGATTTCTAAGAGGTAGTTTTTTTGGTTTTTTTGAAAAGTAAAACTCAGTACCCGATAAGCAATGGTATCTTGTTCTACAATACGTTTGGTATCGCGTATGGTATCTAGTTTCAGTGTTTGCGCTACAGTTTCGAGTGCAATATATTCATCTTTAAGCATGGTGTAACTCCCATAACTGTTATCGCCTTCGAAGTAATAATCTATTCCCTTTTTATCGATGTTTTGGAGTACTTTCTTTTGCTGGTTTCTAAGTGAAAAGTTGGTGTAGTTAGAAGCGATCTGTCTGATCAGAAAAGGGAGCAATAGAATAAACAGACCTACAATGGCAAGTTTAGATCCGGTAATAAATAAGGTGAGTTTAGTAGATAGTTTCAAATTATTTTTTAATTCTATAACCAACGCCCCTAACGGTTTCTAACCATTCGGTAGGGGCATAAAGATTTAATTTCTTTCTGATATTTTTAATATGTGCATCAATGTAGTTAGAATCGTAGTCATCATCTACAAAGTTGCCCCAAATATGTTCGCTCAATTGTATTCTGGTAAGCACCCTGTTTTTATGCAGTAAAAGGTAGCTTAAAAGATCAAATTCTTTGCGCGAAAGTTCAATCTGCTCTTCCTCAAAAAATACAAAGCGTTTTTGCAGATCGATACTAAAGTTTCCCAGGGGAATTAAATCTTCGGCAACTTTAAATTTTCGCCTGGCAATGGCCTGCATGCGCGATTGAAGTTCGGGTAAGAAGAAGGGTTTCGCTAAATAATCGTCTGCTCCCATATCTAGGCCTGCCACCCGGTCTTCTAATTTACCTCTGGCCGTAAGAATAATGTAAGCGGCATCAGGATTGCTTTTCTTCGCCTTGCTAAGCAGTTCAAAGCCGTCGCCATCTGGCAGACCTAAATCAATAAGCACATAATCATATTGATTTAGCTCTAGCTTATTAGCGCCCTGCTTAAAGCTATGGGCCAGATCACATAAGAAAAAAGCCTTTTTAAGGAACTTTTCCATCTCAAAGGCTAGCGTTTTTTCATCTTCTATGATCAGTACCTTCATGTGTGGATTAAAATTGATAGTAAACTGCTAAACCAAAGAAAGATTGTTGGTGTTTTACGTTTTCTTCTTTTCTGTTCCCAAGTATAGAGAATTGATAGCTCGCTTCTGCAAGAAAATTTCCATTACTCCAGTTTAAAGGTAACTTAAAATTGTAAGACAATAGTTTAAACTGATTCACCGAATTTTCAACTACTTCTGTCGTATTTCCGTTAACGATTCCGGGAGCGGTATCACTTTTTCCCTTCCCGTTCCCATTCGAATTCTGCCTCTTGTTTTTTTCGATGATATAGGTTTCGTAAAAGTGGGTAGTACCCGCTGTAATCTCTATGGCTGGTGTAATTGAAATGAGGTTCTTTTCGTTAAACACCGTTCCCAGCTCAATTTCTTTTGAATTCCCAAAACTGATAAATCCATCGGTTTGCTTTCCGAAGGCCAAATCGACACTAAGGTCTGTTTTAAACCAAGGCCATTGGTAGGATGCCGATGCATTGATATTATTGTTGTTGGATGCCTGGAGCAAAGGAGAATTAGAAGGGAAAAACGAATGTGTATAGGCTAGTCCTGCGGTAAATTTTTCGTTAAAATCATAATCGTAACCTATGCTTAAATCTGTTTCCGAAATGGTAGAGCCATAATTTAAGAGTTTATAACCACCACCCGAAAAATACAAACCGTTTGGGAATCGTAATGTGGCGTTAAAGAGCACATAAGGATATTTTTCAGGGGTAACTTGTCCGTAATAATTAATGTTACTATTATACATGGCCGCAAGTGTAAGCGTAGCTTTTGTAGAATCTTGCTGTGCCTTTACATTCGATATCACCAAAAACGAGAAGAAAATTAAGAGACGGATGCGCATATATTTATCCTTTACGGCCTTTTAATCTTTGGTTTAATAATTTTGATGGGTTTTACCTTTACATTAGGCTTTATTGCCATTGGCTTTACCTGTTTTTTGGCCTTTGGTACTTCTTTGATTTGAAGTGGTTCAGGTTTTTGATTTTCAGACTGTTTATCTTTTTTTTCTTTATCCTGTTTTTTAACCACTTGTTCTTCTTGCCGATTTGAAACAGTCAAGGCGGTAGAATCTTGTTGCATGGCAAAAACACCCGATATCGGGGCAATAGCCAGGCAAAAAATAACGGCGAATCGGATCATTTTATAAATATAAAAAAAGTTTACCCCCTAAGAGGTAAACCCTACCTAAAAACCACCATACATGGTGCGCTCACATTTCAAAAGTAGACGGGCAACATGAAAATAAGATGAAAAAAATAAATTTTAAATTTCATGTTGGTTTCATCTTCGGCCCTCAACTTTGAAACGTAAAACTTTAAATAAAATCTACAGTTATGAAAACAAATTTTGTAAATACCATTTTAGCGGTCTTTGTCGTAATCGGGATGATTGCTTTTTATGGATGTAAAAAAAATGAATCAAGCCAGGGAACAACTAAAGTTCAGATTAAAATGACCGATGCTCCGGGTAACTTCGATAAGATTAACTTAAGCGTAAAAGAGATTGTACTGGTATCAGGCGATAAACCTTATGTATTTGCGGCCAGTACTGGTATATTCGATATTCTTGATTTTAGAATCGGGACCAGTAACCCTGATATTTTGGTTGCTTCAGGCGAAATGCCTTCTGGTGAAATCACCGAAATCAGACTGGTACTTAACGAAACCGGAAATACAATTGTGGTAAATGGTGTTCAGCAGGAACTTAAAACACCAAGTGCACAAACATCTGGCTGGAAGGTAAAATTAACAGCTAATCCTGAACTGGTTGAAGGGGCTGCTTATACACTACTATTAGATTTTGATGCGGCGAAATCGATTGTAAGTACAGGAAACGGAAAATATTTATTAAAACCAGTGGTACGTGGTATTGCATCAGCAACTACCGGGTTAATTTCGGGAACTGTTCTGCCTTTGGCAAGCCATCCTGAAGTATTGGTTATTGCAGGTACAGATACTGTAGGTACTGTTGCGGATCCTTTAACGGGTAAATTTACAGTTGGCGGCCTATCTTCTGGTACCTACTCGGTTAAATTTGTACCGGTTGTAGGCTATAGAGATAGCACCATTACCGCAGTAAAAGTAGCTTTAGGGCAAAATACGCTATTAGGAACGGTTACTTTAAAACAGTAAACCAATTATTCACATCTAAATTTAAACTTATGAAAAAGTTATTCTTGCTGTTATTAATGGTGGTAAGCAGCGGCCTTATTTTCAAATCTCAGGCCCAGGTAAGTGTAAACATAAATATTGGGGCACAGCCTGCATGGGGGCCAACCGGATATGATTATGTAGATTATTACTACCTACCCGATATTGAGAGTTATTATTATGTACCTAAAAAACAGTTTATTTATTTAGGTAGCGGAGGCTGGGTTTTTACTACAGCGCTTCCATCGAGATATAGCGGGTATGACTTATATAATGGCTACAAAGTCGTGATTAACTCACGTCAACCTTACCGTTATTTTGAAACCCACAAAGTAAAATATGCTAAATTTAAAGGCAACCATGGTCAATCGGCAATAGGGAAAAGCAAAGGCCAAAAATATTCACCGGCAAAGGGTAATGCCAAAGTTTATAAAGGTGATAAAGGAAAACCTTCACCGCATTTTAATAAAGGAAACGGAAATGGCAAAGGCCATGGAAATGGTAAAGGAAAACATTAGTTGTTTGTGTAATAAAGAAAGAAACCCGCCAGATTTTGGAGGGTTTTCTTTTTTAATTTCTTTTTTGTTGTCCTGGAGCAAAAGGTTTAGCCGATTTTGAACCTGTTCCTTTTTTGGCTTGCCCTGGAGGAACTTTTCCGCTATTACCAGCAGTTCTGGTACTATAACAAGCACTGGTAAGCAGCATTACTGATAAGGCTACAATAAGATATATCTGTTTCATAATAAAGGATAAGCGATAACTGTGCCAATTGCTGACCGCTCTTCTGTGAAAAGAGATCCCCTGGCCATTGCCCTTTATTTCAATCCTCTTTCCCTTAAAAGATTTTCTAATTCTTTGTTATCATATTTCGAATTATTTGCCAATTTATAGATTAAAAATAAAGGGATGAGTGTCAAAAAACCTAAACTGTTTTTCATTAGGCTGTAAAATATAACACCAGCCAGAAAGCCAATTAATACTGCATTGGTTATAGCAGCTGATTTCTTCTTTTTTGCTTCCAGCAACAATTCATGGTCAGTTAATTCAGATAGTTTTTTTTGCTCCATTTTTGGTTTATTAGATCATTTTTTTGATAGGGTATTTCAATACCGTAGTTAACACTCAAATATAAATAATAGGCGCTACTAGTAAGCCAGAAATTGCGATTTTTTTCTTAACTCACCTGCAGTGACTACCAAATTTTTAATGTCGCAATTCGCCACTGATTTGTCGTTTTAAAGCCTGGAATGCACTTCGTTATTTGTATGGTCAATATCGTTCAAACTAATAGCTTCATGAAAAATTTATTCCAAACGGGTAAAATCCTTAAATCGATACCACTTATTGCAATCATCTTGTTTGCCACATCCCAATCTAAAGGGCAACAGCATAAACCAATTCTAAGCAATTTTTTTCCGCAACCATTTGCGCACCGGCTCATCATACCATTTTAATGTAACATAGGCCAAAACAACGCCGCCTATTAAAATGAGTAAGGCATATGGCCAGGCCTGTACAATGGTTATACCTTTATGGTTGCTGATCCAGGCCACGTAAAAATAAACCAATGGGTAATGTACCAGGTATAACGGATAGGATATATCTCCTAAAAATTGGCATATCCTGTGTTCCCTTTGTGTTTGCAGCACACCACTGGCACCAAGGTATACGATAAGTGGGAAAACGATGATAATACAAACAGATTCATAAATCCCGTTCATCCAAAGGTGCTCCGCACCGCCAATGCGTGGCATATACAATACAATAGCCACTAAAAGGCTGCACCATAAAAAGGCATTTTTAATTCGGCTTGGCTTCGTTATACGCGAAAGTAACAGGCCTGCAAAAAAAGGGTATATCGTACGGGTAAACCCAATGCGTACCTGTTCTACATTCAGTGTCCAGCCACCACTTAAGTCGCCGTTTGTAATGGCCAGGTGTGCCAGTGCAATGGCAGCGATAACAACTAAGATACTTAAAGCCGTTTTAGAAAACTTCCTGATCCACACGGCATAAAGAATGTTGGCTATGTATTCAAAGAACAGCGACCAGCCCACGCTATTCATGGGATGCATCTCTTGCCAGCCACGTATATCAAGCGATAATGGTATAGGAAGGATCGTATAACCAATCAGCAACACCAGCAGCATCTTCCAGATGGGGATAGTATGAATGAGCGGCCATATGGTAGAATCTGTAAAATAGAATCCGATAGCGCCGAGTGTCATCCCCAAAATTACCATGGGTTGAAGACGTACGATACGGCGTTTGAAAAAATTGCCGACCGTCATTTTTTGCCATCGGTCGTCGTAAGCGTAGCCCATCACAAAGCCCGATAATAAAAAGAAAAAATCTACAGCCAGATAACCGTGGTTAACCAGGATATCCAGGTGCCCGGTTCCTAACGGCTCGGTGAGGTGAAAGGTGACAACAATTATGGCTGCGATACCGCGGAGGCCATCTAATATGGGGTAGTGTGGCTTGGTGGCCAGCTCATTATTCAGGTTAGTTATCATGTAATGGCATGTAAAAATTGCAATTTGTAAAAATAACCAACATTTTTTACCCGATAACTTTGCATCTAGAATAATACGTAACGCACTGAGGGTGCATGAAGAGATTGATGTAAAGAAACTTATTCAGGCCATTGCTTTAATGGTGCTAAGATTTGCAGGAGCTGGGTATTTGGATAACAATAAAACTTGAGTGCTCCTTGATTGGGTTAAGAAGCTACCACTCGCTTTCCAGCATTTTATCGATAGCCCAAGGTGCCATTATTTCAATTTCAATCTGAATCAAATCATTTTTATCTTTAAAATAGACTAGATCGTCACCCTTGGTAAAGCCAATTTTAAAAGAGTCTGTTATAGGATTCAGTTTAGTTGTTTGTGTGCCGTTATTAAGTATGACTAAACAATCAGTACCTTCAAAGCTTCCTTTAAAGTGAAATATTACACTATAGCGGTGGATACAGTTGTTTTCTTTACACATTCGCCAAACCTCACTTTCCTTATGATAATCAACACCTAGTTGATTGAATAAATGTTTAACCTGTTCTGGAAATATATTATCTCTGTTCAGAATATAATTCAGGCAATCATTACAATTACAATCCTCCGCACTTCCATTTTCAACAGCAGCATAAGTTGATTTCGTACTTTCGTGATCAACTGTTAAAATCCAATCTTTAAATGTAAGTATGGTCATTGGCATCATAGTCTAACCTCTCTCTAGCTAGGTTTATTAGCGGTATGTGTTTTAATTATTCAAACCATTCTTTTCGATTTTCTAAACGTTCTAGAAAGTCGGTAAAGGAAATCCCTATTTCAATATGTGCTTCTTCCTCAATAAGAAAGGGAGATAACACAATTCTTAAACGACTATCATTTAATTGTTCTATTGCGATGTATTCTCCGCTTCCATTTCCCCCAATTGCTAATGTCTTTGGTAAATACTCGAAAATTCGATAGTCAGTATTCATTCCAATTATTTCGTCGAAGTCCCAAAGTCTAAAATATTGATTTCCAATAATACCTTCAAATTCTGAATAATTTAAAGCAAAGGTTTTATAATCGTTAGGAAGTTTGAAGTTTATTATTTTTTCAGCTTCCTCAAAAGTGGTGTTTGGTTTGTTAGTCCGTTTAGTAATGTTATATTTTGTTAGTATTTCTTCAAATCTTTCCATACTATCTGAATTTTTCTTCAACATTGGCTAAAATTCATATCGCAATAATCTCTAGTACCTGCCAACCAATTCAATACATTTTTGCTAAGACCATCGTGTCTAGCTAACTCATTCTGTTACAATTTTCATTTCTACTACAATGAAATGCCTTACTTTATACTTATTCCACCATTTTTCGGGAGGTAACCCATTAGCTGTCAATTCACAATAAAACAAATGCCCTGGTTGTTTTAGATCTTCATAGGGTAATAAATAAACAAACAGCGGAATGGTTTATCTTCTTAAATGTTTCATTGGTTACTAAGCCGTCCCTTAAAACTATCCCACGCATAAAATGATACGCTATACAAGCATTAGTAAGTTAAATAGCTGTAGTATAAGTTATGCATTATTTATAAATATTGATTTTTCGAATTGTCTGACTTTCGTAAAAAAAAATCAAATTTGTGTTTTTAATAACGCTGAAGTTGATAATAGTCAATAAAATAAACATTTGTCTTATTCACGGCAATTGCTTAGCCTATGTGGCACAAAAGTTGAAATTGGTAGACTATAATCAACTATCTCTTACCAACTATGTTTAACAATACTGAATTCGACAGTTTCAAAAAAATTATCCTAAAGCGCTTTCGGCCTGCCTTAAAGCCTTTAGATATAGAGAATGACTTTCTTGAGGTTTCTACAAGCTATATGGGAAAAGCTTATGAAGTGCGTATAATGGGAGTACGGGACTTAAATGGCAATTGCTTTTGGGAAGTGGTGCGGGTGATAAACAGGAGTATTATTCCATCAAATATAGGTTTTAGCATTTTGGAATCCCAACATTAATCGTTGGGTTTCTAAAGTGTTTAACCGATCTATATACTGATCATCTAATGGCTTCAAAAAGCTATAATTTGTCATCTTCATAAATCATGTAACCATTTTTCTAACATTATTTTTTAGATAATGGGTGGTGTTTCTGATTCATGTGAACGGTTAGTGTGATTAAATCCTTTCACCAGGTATAACATAGGTTTTTATACTTTAGCTTTTAATAGGGCAGATTGTGTTTCATGGGTATATTGATCCTGATCCGAGTACCCCTATAATTTTCGATAATCAGACCAGCCTTTAAGCGCTCCGTTCGGATCCGGATATTTTCCATACCCAATCCTGTAGATTTCTGTCCGGCCGGATCAAACCCTATACCATTATCTTTTATGGAAAATATCAGCTGATCTTTTTCCAACTCGATAAGTAGTTTTACTTCACTCGCCTGCGAATGTTTAAGTACATTGTGACCGATTTCTTTTGCAATTAGATAACAATCCCGTCTACTTTGGCTTTCGAGCTCAATAACTGGAATGAATTCGGGAAGTTCAGACGTGAAAATAATATCGGTATGTTCAAATAGTTTTCGAATCTGTTCGTCAATAAAATATATTAAGCTTTCCAGGTTGTCGCTGTCTGTATTTGAACTCCAGATGATTTCTCTGATCTTAACCGTGATATCGCTGATCATCCCTTCCATGTTCTTAAGCTCTGGTATATCGGGCTTAGTTCGTGCTGCATATTCTGCATATAATTTTATCGCTGTCAGGCCAGATCCGATATCATCATGTATTTCACCACTGATCCTGTCCCGTTCCGCTTTGATAAGCACAGCTAAATTTTTATATTTTTTTTTGAATTTTATTGCTGATTTATAATATCTCAACAAAAAAACCAGTAAGAATAAGATTAAAATCACTAGAAAAATTGATAAAAAATTGAAAGAATAGTGGTAAGAATTTAGCTGCATATTTTTTGTAATAATAAGATTGAAATGCTTAATCGTGCATTTTTTTAAAATTTTGTATTATTAATAATGCTTTATTTATCGGTATTTGTTTAATTGTGTATTGCTATATCAGCTTAGATTTGTCTTTATAACAACCTCATTACGTAAAAGTGATGTGTAGTAACTGTGTGATATCAAAGGGCATAGCTAAAACTTTTCTTTTTTATAGGTTTGTCATGTTCGGTTAAGACCGAACAAAAGATCGTCTTCCTTCTAAATCACTAAACCATCAGCAGCATTAACATGCTCCGCACCGGTTAACATTAATAACAAATGAAAGGATACGGGCAAATAACAATATTACCTAAAAAAAAACGCATTACTATGATTTCAGTGTCGATTATTGAAGATCACAGCCTTTACAGAAATAGTTTGGCCAGTTCCATCCTCGAAAACAAATCCTTTGAACTTAAAGGAGTTTATTCTTCTGCTGAAGAAGCACTTGAGAACTTGCCCAATGAATGTCCGGATATAGCCATTGTAGACATTAAGTTGTCTAATATGTCGGGGATAGACTTGGTTATGCAAAGTAGGGAAGGGTTAAACAAAACGCTTTTTTTGATGTGCACTGGTTTTCAGAATGATGAAAAAATTTTTAGTGCATTGCAGGCAGGCGCATCAGGTTATATCATCAAAGGCTCTACCTCAACCGAAATCCATGAAGCCCTGATAGAACTTTACAATGGCGGTTCGCCAATGAGCCCCTATATTGCCAGAAAGGTGATCAGTCTTATCCAGGGAAGGCAGCCTGCTAAACAGAAAGTTGATTTAGGCCTGAGTGAGAGAGAACTGGAGGTTCTGTCGCTGTTAAGTAAAGGCTTATTGTACAAGGAAATTTCAGAAATGCTTTTTATCAGTCCGAATACAGTGAAAAATCATTGTAAAAATATTTATAAAAGATTGCATGTTCAGAATAAGATTGAAGCCCTCAACAAGTTTAAAGATTATAGCTATAACTAATTGGCTATTAAACTGCTAACAGTTATGCTCCTGGGGTTCGGACTGGCTTAAAATTAGTGAAAGGTTTACCTTTCTGATTTTGCAACTATTTCAATAATTTTTTGGGTTAATTAAATGCATACGTATGAATTGAATAATATAACAATAAAACCTTTTAGGTACTTACTCTGTTTATGTTTCAGTTGTCAATTCCCTATTAAAACTGTCAAATGGTCAAATTTGATCTGAACGTTTTATTGAGCCAATGTTTGGCTGGCAACAGTTTAAAGTTTAAGTTTCTCAATATGGTTAAATTAGCGTATAGTACTCCTATTTCTAAATTAGACAAGATTAAAGTTGGAGATGAAGTTATGGATGAATATCATTCCAGCGGAAAAGTTGTGAAGATCGAAAAGAAGGTCAGGGATGAGTTAGTTGAATTTATATTTTTGCTTGATAGTAAACAAACTATTTTCATTATGTGCTCTGCCTGAGGTTTTATTTGCCGATTTGCATTAACATCATATTAAGTTTTACACATATATAGCTGTTGATAGGGGATAGGAAGATATATTTGTTATCTTGTTGGCCAATCCAGGGTCATGAAGAACAGTCATTTTAAGAAAGTATCCATCGCTGCTGCTTTTATTAGCGTAATCATTTTTTCAAATTGCAATAAGGTAGTAGTCGCCGCACCCGATAATACCGATAATACAAATAATACCGCTAATACTGGGGCTAATGTTTTATTGGGCAATGAGCCTTTCAAAGCTTACCTTGGTGTTAATGCTTTCGAGTGGGACTTTACTTCTGAAGTCGACCATGGGAAGGTTGATGAATCCAGGTTTCAGGTGATCAAATCTTTTACAGGCATTAGGCATTATCTGGATTGGCAAAGAATTGAAAATAAAGAAGGATTGTTCACTTACAGCCCATCCCATAACGGTAACTGGGATTATGACCAGATTTACCAGCGGATGAAAGATGCCGGAAAATATGTTTTATTGGATCTAAAAGGTTGTCCAGACTGGCTTTTAGCTACTTATCCCATCGGTAAAAGAGATGCAGAGAACGTTCCTGCACCCTATGGATTAGACAGGTCTGCACCTGCCTCTTATATAAAGCAAGCGCGTGCAGGTTTTCAATTGGCGGCGCGTTATGGCTCGAACAAAAATGTTGATAAGAGTTTGCTTTTAGCTGATCCTTCTGTACGCTGGAGAGATGACCCACAGAATATGCCCAAAGCTGGTTTAGGCCTCATTACCCACATAGAAAACGACAATGAACGCGACAAATGGTGGAAGGGACCGCTAGCCCAGCAGTCTGCAGAAGAATACGCAGCCAATCTTTCTGCTTTTTACGATGGTCACAAAGGCACGCTTGGCAAGGGGATAGGCGTTAAAACCGCCGATCCAAACATGATCGTAGTGATGGGAGGCCTTGCCGATGCAAACCCTGAATTTGTGCAAAAGATGGTTCAGTGGTGTAAAATTAATAGGGGGGTGAAGGCGAATGGGCAGATAGATCTCTGTTTTGATGTAATCAACTATCATCAGTATGCTAACGATGCCTTTAAAAACAATCGAAATGCTACATCAGGTATGGCACCGGAACTTTCTGATCTTGGTAGAGTAGCATCCCTTTTCAAGGAATTTGCAAAGTCGGTAAATGGTGGTATTCCGGTATGGGTAACTGAAACAGGTTTTGATGTAGGCGAGCATACGCCTCAAAGGGCTTTAAAAATAGGAAATAAAAGTACGATGGTTACCCAAGCGGATTGGAACCTGCGTACAGCGCTGTTATATGCGAGAACAGGTGTTTCAAAATGTATATTTTATATGCTCGATGATGTGGATGTTAATAGCTGGACACAATATAGTTCATCGGGTTTTATCAATCTGAACTTTTCCAGAAGACCGTCTGCAGATTATGTACTCCAGGCAAATAAGCTTATTGGTGAATATCATTTTTCTTCAACAATCAGTAAAGATCCTCTGGTTGATGTATACCTGCTTAATGGAAAAAAGACTTATGTACTCACCATCCCCGATCAGGTTGGTAGATCAAAATCCTACGATCTTGATCTTGGACAAAGCAAGGAAGCCATTATTTACAGTTTCGCCATTGGTAAAGATGAAATGGACAGTAAAACAGTAACCACCAAAAATGGTATTTTGCAGATCCAGGTAACTGAAACCCCTGTTTTTGTACAGCCAAAGTAGAAATTATAAACAATAGAAGGTGTAAAATGGATGATGGAATTAAAACCATCATCCATTTTACGTTTTATATCATAAGTATTATAAAAAGCATAGGCATTATTATAAAATACAGGGGCAATACTATAAACTTCGAGCCTGTTCAATAAACGCTGTCAATTCTGCATTGCCCGCGTTAACCTATTCTTTAATAAAATTCATACACACTTATTTTATGTTGCTTGGTACTTTATTGGTACTTAAGGGCTATTGAGCGCGGTGCAAGTAACTGATAGCTTTGTAGAAGCTAAGGCTTAGGATCTATACGCGATATAGCGTGCCCGATTTTTTTTGCATGCGCCTTAATGTATATGAATATAAATACGAATAATAATGATTTCTGAGGGGCAGAAGCAGTCACTTTATATCTTTCAAGACTGGAAGGATAATAAAGGAAACTTCAAGTCCAGGATGATCATGCTCTTCTATAGAATCTCATCGTTAATTTACCGGTACAAATTTTTACGGTTCATTTTTTTCTGGTACTTACTGCTCTACAAGTTTGCCATTGGCTGGATGATGAATATCGGTATCAACTCAAGTGCGGTTATCGGCA
This sequence comes from Pedobacter psychrodurus, assembly GCF_004331735.1. Taxonomy (GTDB): domain Bacteria; phylum Bacteroidota; class Bacteroidia; order Sphingobacteriales; family Sphingobacteriaceae; genus Pedobacter; species Pedobacter psychrodurus. The sequence continues at coordinate 76,018 of NZ_SJSO01000016.1, read as the reverse complement.
GGGGCCTTAGGATTCAATATGGTTTTGGAACGGTTATCGGTAGCAACACCGTCATCGGCGAAAACTGTAATATCAGGCAGCTTACCAACATCAGCTCCAAGATGAAAGAGAATGGAAGCTACAGCCGGGCGCCAAGGATTGGTAATAATGTAGATATCGGCATTAATGTAGTAATACTCGGTGATGTGAACATCGGAAATAATGTAATTATAGGAGCAGGCTCGGTAATTACCAAAGATGTTGAAGATAACTGTGTAATGGTAGGGAATACAGCTACGGTGTTAAAGAAGAAATATATTATCTCGGTTGAGAAAACTTAATAGAAGCCAAAGCTAGCTCATTTTCATATTCTTCTTTTCAATAATTTTCCAATTAAAAAAAACTCCTCTTACCATTTCAACACCATAGATAAAGGGATTAGCCCTATCGGGCTATTGATCTTCGGTGGGGGATATATGACCTTTACAGAGATCTATGAAACCTATAACTCCCGGCAATTATTGTAAAGAATAGTATCGTGAACAATTAATAAACTAATGAAAAATCTTATTTTAAAGAACGGTATCAAGCCTTATACCAAGAAACATATTCTGCTGGTAGATGGAGGATTAAATCTCGGAAAGTTATTGAACTTCATTTTGGCACCAGAATATAGGCTGACCATCAAAACCAGTGGAATTGATGCATTGAGCTGGCTGGAGAACGGGAATGATCCCGATCTCATCATTTCCAGTTTAAGGATGCCGTATTTTGACGGGAGCGCGTTTATCCAAAACCTCAAGTGTAGCGGCTTCTACCGCAACACGCCAATAATGGTGCTTTCAGGAGAGGAAAATCTGGAGGAAAAAGTAAAAAATATGTCTTTCAGGATCGATAGCTATATGGAGAAACCTTTTGATCCGACAGTTTTGAAAAATCAGATTAGCAGGTTGATCGCATAATGAACATTCCGAACAAAGATAGCGCTGTGGCCAATGTCCGGTCAGTGTATTTTGGTAAATTATTGAGGGACTTCATATTTGAAAGCCTGGGCGGGTGCATCAAAGAACTTATTTTTATTGATGACTTTCAGTCTTATATCCAGCAGCAAACTTTTTTAAGTCTTCCTGATCTGGTGATGATTGAAGTTGACGGAAACCCTGAATGGTTTAATCAGGTTTCTTTTATCAGAGACCATCCTATACTCAGTCATCTTATTGTTGTACTGATCGGTACGACTGAAAATGCCGATTGGAGAAAAAAAGCGCTTCAGGTGAGGGCAAACGATTACTATCTGCATCCCTTTCCAGCGGCAGATTTTATTTCCAGGATTGCTTTTTTGGTTAAGTTTAAAGCAATAAAGCCGAATGTGCTCGAAATTTCTGCTGATATGCAGGAAAGCTACAAGATGCCTTTAAGCAAAAGGATATTCGATATCATCGCTTCGGGCATTGCCTTACTTTTATTGTCGCCATTGTTTATCATTATCGCTATAATGATCCGACTTGAATCTAAAGGTGCCATTATTTATAAAAGCAAACGCGTTGGTGCCGGATACAGGATTTTTGATTTTTATAAGTTCAGGTCCATGCGCAGTGATGCTGATCAAATGATTGGCCAGCTCGCTAATCTCAATCAATATGCGAATGAGGGCAACTCAAAAGGAAAATCAGCCTTTGTTAAATTTTCTAATGATCCCAGGATTACAAGGATAGGGAAAATACTGAGGAAAACCAGTGTTGATGAACTTCCACAACTCATTAATGTACTCATCGGCGACATGTCGCTGGTGGGAAACCGGCCGTTGCCGCTTTACGAGGCCGAGCAACTCACTACGAATAAATGGTCTACCAGATTTAACGGGCCAGCAGGACTAACCGGATTATGGCAGATAAGCCGCAGAGGGAAAAAAGACATGTCAGAGAGTGAGCGTAAAGAACTTGATAATTATTATGCCAACCATTATTCCATTTTTCTCGACTTTAAAATTATTCTTAAAACATTGCCTGCCCTGATTCAGAAAGAAGATGTGTAACCCATTTTCAATTAAACTATTTAATATACCCCCAATGAAAAAAATATCTTATATACTTATTATTATAGCCTGCAGCTTCATCAGTTTTCAATCTCAGGCTCAACAAACGGTGATTGGTGCTGTTGATAACAATGATCTTGCAAAGTACATTGAACTTGCAAAAAAGAATTACGCCAAACGAAAAGTTCAGCAAGCTACCAGTGAAAGTTTTAAACAGGATGTTAGCGTAGCGAAAATGTCTTATCTGGATATGTTCGGTGCTTCATACATTTATCGCCCGCAGGGTAAAACTGCTGTCGATCCGATTAATCCATACAACGTAAACGGTTTTCAGTTTGGAATTAATTTTAACCTGGGTTCGTTTTTGCAGAAACCTTATAACGTTAAAAAAGCCAAAGCGAACTACATGATCGCCAAATATCAGGAACTTGATTTCGACAACGGACTAATTGTTGAAGTAAAGAAGAGATATTATGATTTTTTACTGCAAACCAGTCTGCTAAAAGTTTACACCCAAAGTGCTCAAGACAGCAAAGGTGTGGCGGAAAGCTCGAGGTATAAATTTGAGAAAGGTCAGGTTACTCTCGATGTTTACAATCAATCGCGTATTGCCCAAACATCTGCCATTTCGCTGCAGGTACAGGCAGAGTCTGATTATTTGAAAGCCAAAGATTTATTGGAAGAGGTTATCGGTCAGCCATTGTCAGAGGTTAAATAGATAAGAAAATCGTAATGGACATTAAAATATTTTTCAAACTTATTAAGCGCTACAAGTGGGTACTCATTTCCTCTCCGGTATTGGTGGGGATAATTGCCTATATTTTAGTTAAAAGAATTCCCAAGCAATATTACTCTGAAACCCAGATATCTACCGGTTTACTCGATCCGTCCAAAAAAGCCATAAGCAATCAGTCTGTCGATTTTTTTGCGGTGAATCAGCAATTCTCCAACATCATCGAAAAATTTGGCATGAAAAGGATGTTAAGCATTCTGAGCTATAATTTGATGATCCACGACCTGAGCGATGTGAAACATTCCTTTAGAGATCATTCGAAGTATTTAAAGTCAATGGATGCAGCTGCCAAGGCTAAAATTATCGGCATATTAAAAACCAAGCTGGCAACAAAATCCCTACTTACCCTCGAAGATAACAGTGGCGCTTACGCTATTTTTGACCTTGCGGAAAATATGGGCTATGGAGAAGACGCGTTAAGAGATAAGCTAGAAATCTCCCATGCGGGTAACAGTGATCTGATTATGGTTGGCTTTACTTCAGAGGATCCAAGTCTTTCCGCATTTGTGGTAAATAGTTTGAGTCAGGAATGTATCAATATCTACAGCTCTGATGTTTCCACAAACCAGAGCAATGCCGCGGCGGTTTTGGATTCGTTGCTCAAAGTAAAAGAACTGGATATGGACAAGAAGAATTCTTCTCTTTCATCATTTAAAAAAACAAAAGGGGTACTTAACCTGAATGAACAATCGGCAACAGTTTACAATGAAATTTCAAAATATGAAAGCCAACGTGCGGAAATGCTTCGTACAATTGCATCCAACCAGGCAGCAATCGGCACGATAATAGGTAAATTAAGAGGGGGGGATTCTTTTGTTGAAGGAAGCAGCTATAGTGATAATAAGGCCATTGTGAGTTTAAAACGACAGTTGGAAGTGGCAAATAATACTTATATTGATGGTGGATTTAAGATGTCGGGCCAAAAGAAGATCGATTCGCTAAACAGGCTGATATCGGCCAAAAGCAATTCGAATTCAGATGAAAACGTATTGGACCCTCGTACTTCCAAGCAGGCTTTGGTACAGCAGAAGCTCGATCTCGAGATTAAGCTCCAACAGGCTAAAAGCAGTATGCAAACCGTTGATCATGAACTTTCCACCTTAAGGGCAAGGTATGCCAGTATGGTGCCTTATGATGCTGATATCCAGAATTACCAACGGGATGCCGATTTGGCCACGAAAGAATATATGGCTGCTCTGGATCAATCCAATCAGAGCAAAACGAGCAACAGCTTGGGTATGCACCTTAAAATTGAGCAGGCAGGTTTGCCTGGTAAGGCACTACGCTCAAAGAAAGTTTTATATGTAATGGGATCTAGTTTTGCTGGTTTTGGTCTATGCTTTGGCGTTTTACTGCTCATGCTTATACTGGATCAAAAAATAAAAGATGTGGATAGGCTCAAAATCGCAACTGGATCAGAAGTGATTGGCAGTTTTAGTAAAATTACCACGAGCGAACGCAACCCGAGTTACATTTGGAACGATAATAGTAGTGCTACCCATGATGACTACAAAAACGAGATCAGGTCGCTGAGGTTTGAGTTACTAAAGAAACTGGACCAGAACAAAGAACAGGTGCTGGGAATTTCCAGTTTATTGCCTAAGGAAGGAAAAACCCAGCTGGCTTATAACCTTGCTTATTCTTTTGCAATGGTAGGCAGGAAGACCCTACTTATCGCTGAAGAACTACCTCTTGAAGGTGCTGCACAAAAGAAGATTGCATCAAGCCAGAGCTTTCAGAATTTTATTGTCAAACGCAAACTACAAACAGAAGATCTCATCACGGTAATGACTAAAAATGCGGTAAAAAAATCGCTTTTGGAAACGCAAAGTCTTAAAAACCTTCGCAGTGCGTTTGATGAGCTAAGAAAAGAGTTTGATAATATTGTGATCGATATCAGCAGTCTTCAGGACCTTAACCTTACAAAAGAATGGCTGTTGTTTGTAGATATGAGTGTACTGGTTTTCAGGTCAGGCAACATCATTTCAGATGACCAACGCAAACATATTGAATATATTAAACAGCAGCAGGGCTTTGCCGGTTGGGTTTTTTATGATCATCCGATAACCTAACACACTGCCTTTTAAATGCAAAGAAGCATATTTATAATTCTTTTGGTTTACGGTTTCATTTTTGGAATACTTTTCCGTGAGATAGGAGGGCTGCCTTTCGGGATTTTTGTAGAGGGGTTTCTGATACTCATTATTATTGCCACAATTGTTTCTAAACCCGGCTTTGATGCTAAAAGTATCAATAACGATCTTTTCTATTCGTTACTGATATGGTTCGCTTTGAGTTTACTTGAAGTATTTAATCCTGAGGCGAGTTTGCTAGGCTGGGTTGCCGAATTACGCAGTATAGCGCTGTATCCTTTTGTGATGACTTGGCTGGGGCTTGTTATTTTTAAAACACGAAAGGACCTTGATCTTTTCCTGATACTTATTATTTCCCTTTCAGTATTAGCAACCTTGAATGGCATCAAGCAATTGTTTTTTGGATTATCGGCAGGTGAGAATGCATTTCTGCAAGCCAATGCCGCTACCCACCTGCTCTGGGGGAGACTGAGGGTTTTTTCGTTCTTTACCGATGCGGGGCAGTTTGGGGCATCACAGGCCCATATCGGCTTAATTGCGCTGATACTCTCGTTTGGTAAAATGAAGGTATGGAAACGCATGGCGCTATTGGCCAGTTCAGCATTTTGTATTTATGGCATGCTGATTTCAGGTACACGTGGAGCACTTTTTGCCCTGTTAGTGGGCGGAGTTATCGCAATTATTCTTAGTAAAAATCTTAAGGCCATTTTTCTTGGTGGCGCTACAGCTCTTGCACTGGTGAGTATATTGATGTTTACCCATATCGGTGATAATAACTATCAGATATACAGATTGCGCACCGCCCTTAATCCAGAGGATGCCTCTCTAAACGTGAGGCTTATCAATCAAAACAACCTAAAAAATTATATGGAGACCCGCCCATTTGGTGGCGGGCTGGGTAGTTTGGGCTATAACGGGGTGTTATATAATGGCGGAACCTATCTCTCTACCTTTCCTCCCGATAGCTTATTTGTTAAAATATGGGCTATGTATGGGGTTGTAGGTCTCACCCTATGGTTTTGTATCATGATGTTTATTTTGGGGAAATGCTGTGGCATTACCTGGACGATCCGCGATAATGGATTAAGAATCAAACTTATTGCGCTCACGTCGGGCTTTGGTGGGGTACTGTTCTGTAGTTATGGAAATGAAGTGCTTAATACCATGCCCACTGCCATAGTGGTATACCTGTCGTGGGTTTTCATATATAATGCCCGCATAATGGATAAACCGATTGCCGAACCTGAAGAACTAAACTATTTAACTGCTTAATATGCCATTTGAATTTTTTGTTATACCCGGATTGATATGCTTTACCTATGCTTTTTATAAAGCTTTAAGGAATACTAAAAACACACAAACGCGCCCCCATGATCAATAACATCATTAACCTGCTTTGGCTGGTTTTTCAGGTTTTAATCGGATACAATCTGGTACTTCCACTATTGATGGTGGTCTTTTCTGTTTTTGTTCGCGACAGGATAGGGAAAACGTTAATTAAGCAAATGCCTGATTATGCGATTATTGTGACTGCTTACGAACAAACGGATTATTTGCAACAGGTTGTAAAATCTCTACTCGATCTCAACTATCATAATTACATGATCTATATCGTTGCGGATAATTGCCCTTTAGCTTCATTGATATTCGATGCTGACCGTGTAGTGGTTTTAAGACCTCCACAAACGCTCGCCAGCAATATAAAATCGCATGATTATGCCATTAAACATTTTATTAGGAAGCACGATATCATTACCATTATCGATAGCGACAATCTGGTCCATCCTGAATATATCAATGAACTTAACAAATATTTTGATCAGGGATTTGAAGCGGTACAGGGATTAAGGGCCGCAAAAAATCTGAACAGTACTTATGCCTGCCTGGATGCGGCGAGAGATCTTTACTACCACTTTTACGACGGGGAGCTGTTGTTTAAACTTGGTTCATCGGCAACTTTGGCGGGATCGGGGATGGCATTTAAAGCTGGGTTGTACCAGGATGCTATTGCAGCGATGGATTTTCATGGCGCTGGATTTGATAAAGTGGTTCAGGCAGGTATTCTTCTTTCAGGCAAAAGAATCGCATTTGCAAAAAATGCGATTGTATATGACGAAAAAACCGTCAACCCTACTCAACTAGTCAATCAACGTGCAAGGTGGATCAATACATGGTTCCGTTTCTGCGGCTACGGGTTAAGCATCATTGGTAAGGGAATAAAAAATAGAAGTTTAAACCAGTTGCTTTTTGGTGTTATTCTGCTCAGGCCACCTTTATTTATCTTTCTGATTCTCTCCTTGCTTCTCCTAATGATCAGTATCTTAACAGGTAGTGTAGCCTCAGTTTATTGGATACTTGCGATTTTCAGCTTTTTGATCAGTTTCTTAATCGCCCTGCTCAGACAGCCAACCGATGCCCGCATATACAGATCACTGGCAGGTATCCCAAAATTTATTTACTATCAGGTGGTTTCCCTCGTTTATGCAAGAGGTGCAAACAAAAGATCGGTAGCTACAAAACATATTATTCATCCCTAAATCATCAGCAATTTGGAAAACTTAGATATTATTATCGTCGGACAGCAGGGCTGGGATACCAAAATTGGGAGTAATTGTAAAGATATTGCTGTAGAATTTTCAGCGAGTAACCGTGTTTTATATGTTAACCCTTCACTCGACCGGATTACAAAATGGCGTTATGGTAAAAACAAGGAGGTAATTGAAAAGCTCAAAGTTATTTCGGGCAAGAAGAACGGCCTGGAAAAAATTAACGAAAGGCTATATGTATTAAATTGCGATTCCATTTTAGAATCCATCAACTGGTTACCCCCTGGACGGATTTATAATTATCTCAACAGGCTCAACAATGAGCGGCTTTTTAAGGCAATCAAAAAAGTGACTGAAAATTTATCTTTTAAGAGCGATGTACTCTTTAATGATAGCGACATGTTTAGAAGTTTTTTTTTAAAGGATCTGCTGAAGCCAAAGTTGAGTATATATTACTCACGTGACAATATGCTCGCTACAGATTATTACAGAAAACACGGTGCATATATGGAACCTGAAATCATCGCCCAAAGTGATTTATGTTTCACCAATTCGGCCTATCTGGAGAGCTATTGCCGAAAATATAATCCCAGGTCATATAACGTTGGGCAGGGTTGTGATTTTACTGTTTTCGACAGGTTTGTTTCAAGTGAAGAAGAAAAGAAATTAGCGCATATCCCACATCCCAGGATTGGCTATGTTGGGGTACTAACATCTGCCAGGCTGGATATTTCTCTCATAGGGAATATTGCGGTGTCCAGACCAGATTGGAACATTGTATTGGTTGGACCCGAAGATGCCAGCTTTCAGGAAAGTTCCTTACACCAGATACCCAACGTTCATTTTTTAGGGGCAAGGCCGGTAGATGAACTACCTGCTTTTATTGATGAATTCGATGTATGCTTTAACCCACAGGCGGTTAATGAACTCACTATTGGAAACTATCCAAGAAAAATTGATGAATACCTCGCTCTTGGCAAGCCAACAATAGCCACAAGAACTGATGCTATGGAGCCATTTGCTGATTATGTGGATTTGGCAGAGGACGCAAAGGGTTACAGCAATGGTATAGAAAAATTGTTAAAAGAGAAAGATCGTGTTTTGACGGATAAAAGAAAGGCTTTTGCCAGGTCGCATACCTGGAAAAATTCAGTTGGGACGATGTACCGATTTATGAATAAAGTTAATCCTGTTGGGCCATGAGAGTTGCTAATATCATAATGGCTTATAAAAATCCAAAACAACTGGGTATGATGATCAAAGCCATGGCGCATCCCGAGTTCGATTTTTACATCCACCTCGACAAGAAAATAGCGATATCCGGTTTTCAGCATTTACAGGATCTGCCTAATGTTTACTTCATCATTAACAGAACGGTTTGTAACTGGGGAGGTTTTCAGTTTGTTCAGGCCATATTAAGGTCTTTAGAAGAGATCCTGCAAAAGCGAATAGCTTACGATTTTTATAATCTGCTCAGTGCACAGGATTATCCCATTAAACCTGTTGGTATAATTGCCGATTTTTTTCGACAAAATATCGGCAAGAGTTTTGTCTCTTATGACACGGAAGGCAATGAAAAGTGGTGGAGCCATGCCAGATCAAGGTTTGAAAGTTATCATTTCACCGATTTTAACTTTAAGGGAAAATATCTGCTGCAGCGCGTCATTAACAATATTTTGCCGAAAAGAAAGTTTCCATTGCCAGCAAAGCTGTATGGAGCCTGTATTTCCAGTTGGTGGTCAATTTCTTCAGCATGTGCGGTATACCTTACCAGCTACATAAAAGAGGAGCAAGGATTAATGCGTTTTATGAAGTACACCTGGGCGGCTGATGAGTTTTTTATTGCAACCCTGTTAATGGACTCACCTTATAAAAATACCATTGTAAATGATAATCTCCGTATGATAACATGGGATGAAAATCTTCCCAATCCCTTGATTTTAAAGTCGGTGGATTTTGCAGGTATCCGAAGTTCAGAGAAATTATTTGCGCGCAAGTTTGATATCGATATTGATGCGAAGATTCTCTCTCAGATCGATGAAAACCTTTTGATCAATATTCAATAAAAATGAAAATAATCATGACGAAAAACGGGGTTTTATCTCTAATATTCAATCAATCATTATGAAACACAGATTTTTGGTGTTGGATATGTTCAGGGGAATCTTCGCATCCCTTGTTGTACTCTATCACATGAGCGCTTTCTCTGATACTCCGGTACTGAACAACAGCTTCATCTTGAACGCTGATATGTTCGTGGATTTTTTCTTTGTGCTCAGTGGATTTGTAATCTGTTATTCCTATCAAAGTATCAACAGCCTCACAGAACTAAAATTATTTCTAACCAAAAGGATCAGGCGGTTATATCCCCTGCATCTTTTAATGCTACTTATTTTCCTTGCAATAGAAGGAGTAAAACTTGGTCTGGTTAATCATATCCATATCAACAATTTTCTTGATAATTCACCCACAACGTTTTTTTCCTCTTTATTTCTGATTAATTCGATTAAGCTTCCGCATGTACATGATGTGAGCTGGAATCTGGTGAGCTGGTCTATCAGCGCAGAGGTTATCAGTTACATCATATTTGCCCTTAGTTGCCACTTGAGCAGTACAAATAGAGGAAATGCATTGAAACCAATGTTTTATATGTTTATTGCCCTTCTGGCGGCAATACTCTTATACACGATAACAGGATCCTTTAAACTCGATTACACGTACGATTATGGTTTTTTAAGAGGATTGATCGGTTTTTTCTCTGGCGCATGCTGTCTATATTGCTTTAAATACTTGCACGAGCGGCTATCGGATTTCAGGCAGTCATTATTCAGTTTTATGGAGATTGGGGTATTGCTGTTAATAGGCATGGCCATCATTAGCGGCCCGGTACTTAAACCTTACGGGTTCATTTACGAAATCGTATTTTTTATCTCGATAATGGTGTTTTCATTCGAAAAGGGATTGGTTTCCAAAGCTATAAGTAAAATTGGCCTGCTCAAAAAACTCGGTAAGTATTCCTATTCCATATACATGGTACATACCCTGTTTATCAGTATGTTTAATGTTATTTTTATTAGAGTATTTAAACTGCCAGAAAGCGCTTATGCCTACCTGTTTATTCCGAATTGTATCGTAATTTACTATGCCGCCAGGTGGACTTATCAGCACATCGAAATGAGATTCCAGTATAAGTCAAAGAAAAGCGTTACTGCTGGTTGATTATTTTAATCTTTTCATGGTAAGGATGTCGATATTGTATTTAACCTGGCGGTAGCTATCGCGCAATACCTTGATTAATATATTAGGACGGTGTTTCCAATTGGTCCTTTGCATGGTGCTGGGCTCGCTAAGAGAATTGCGTTGTGAAAGCAGATTGGTAAAATCCTTATAAAACAATCCTTTGCCTTTATTTTGGATAAAGGATATACACATTTTATATTCTGTCGTATCGCCTTTTATACCTTCAGGGTATTTGCCGAATTTTTCAAAAAAATTAGATCTTCTCAAATGCGGATGATCGGTATAAAAATAGATTTTCGTATAATCTAATGCCATTCTAGGGATGAACATTTCATCGAAATCATCATCAAATGGTTTAAGATAAGGATAGGCGTAATAGGCGTAAAATTTTACGATGTCGATTTGCGTATCATTGTCCATAGCACCCTGGGCTGAAGCCAGCTTTTCGCCAAACAGTACGCTGGGTTCAAAATCTTCCTGTAGGTATAGGGTATATGGTTTGCTTACCGCATCCTGCCCTTTGTTCAGGTTATTGCCCAGCCCACGGTTTGCCTCCGTTCCTACCAACCTGAAACCATAAACCTGGGCAAGTTGATTTAACCGCTCGCGGATGATCGGTTTACTGCCATCATCAGATACTACAATTTCCCCGAAAACGCAACCGGTGTCTTTTAGTTTAGCCAGTAAGTTCTCTAAAGATTCAGGTCGGTTATAATGGGTGATCAGTAATGATATTTCCGGGAAATTAAATGTTTTCATAAGGGGGTTATTCATTTTTACTTGTCTTCGTATCATGTGCCGGGTGGGCACGCAGTAAGCTCGTAAGGTTGCTGAACTCTAGTTTTAACCTTGAGCGCAGTGCGGTCGCAAAATCACCATCACGCTGAAGGGTGCGTGGAGCGGTCCATGCTCTTGCGCGGTTCGTGCGTACAGGTAATATTTTCCCAAATTTCATCAGGTCAAAACATAATCTGCCATCATCACCCCTCGTATTATGCATAATATAACCGGCCTGTAACCCAAAAGCCTTAACATAACCCATGCTGATTCCAAAAGCATTCAGATATGGCCGTTTAACCTGTCTGAGTTCTGCAGCCAGGTCTTTGAGTTTTTCAAGAACAAAAAGTTTCCAGCGCGAAAAGCCAGGTTCGGGTATAAAGGAATACCTGCCGTATACGCAGGCGGTGCCAGGTATGGTGAGCTTTTCCATCATATCATTAACCCAGTTGGTGGGGTACACACAATCTGCGTCTGCCAGCAAAATGTATTCACCTCCTGCACGCTCCATTCCCATTTGTCTTGCCGGACCACAACCTTGAATTTCCTGAAAGTAGCTGGTAACGCTGAGGTTATCAAGGGTTTGCTGTGTTCTGTCAGTAGAGTTATTATTAACCACAATAATTTCAAGGGGATAATCTGTAACGAGATTGGCCAGGCTGGAAATATTGCGTAGAATATTCAGCTCTTCGTTCCATGCGGCGATTAGTATCGTAACTACGGGCTTCGGGCTCTGCAATTCCTTTAGTTTTTTATTAATTCCCTGGAAGAAAGATGGAGGCACCTCATTAATGCTCTTAAAGGTAAACTCGTATTGATCCAACCATTTAGGTGCTGAAAATATCGTTTTCATGGGTTAACAGGTTTTTTAATTTGATATTGTACCAGGGGTTTTAAATCCATTCGATATAAATTTTTTAATTTCCTTAAAACTTAGGATATAGCTGTGAAAAATGGAGAAGCTCTGGTATCCTTTATTGATATAATAATAGGAGATAAGGATGCCTATTAAAGTGGGAAAGAAAGTGCCAACAACAAGTCCGTATATGTTTCCGAAAAAGTAAACTCCAGCAAAGTCTGAAATCACATTTACAATAACCATTACGATTACTTTATATAAGTTGATCTGTGGCTTGTGTATCGCATCAAGGGTAACGCTCATAAACCGGTCAGCAGGGCTAAGCAGGGCAATTGTTGCGCTTATCCTAAATATATTAACCGCTATAGAACCAGCTTCGGTACCATTGTACTTTCCACCTCCGATAATGGCAAGTGCATAACCGGCAAATATGTAGGTTCCTATTAAAAACGGGATGAGACCAATGGTGATGATACCGATATATTTGCTCATGGTGGATATAAGCTTGGCCTTGTTATTCTGATTGAAGGCGCTAGACAAGGCCGGCATGGCAGTCGCGACAAAACTCCTCAAAGGAATTTCCACAACTTCCATCAACCTCCGCCCCAGGTTGTAAACAGCCAGAGTAGATGGTCCCAACATAAAATTGATGACAAAGGTATCAGTAACACCGAAAAGGCTTGAGCTTATTGAAGTGCCAACGGTATATTTTCCGAAATCGAAAATTTCTTTTGTGCATGCTTTGCTCCGCTTGGCGTAAAAAGCTATACCCGACCAGCCTAAAATGATACACAGCACGCTGGTTATCGCTCCAGAAATGATATTGATGTACATCAGGTTGTACAAGTTATTCTGTTTTGTCAATATTAAAAAACCAAGGCACAGGATTAGGATAGCGACCTGAAAAACCCTGATGTACATTAAACGTCCGAAACGTAGGTCGCCCTGTGCGATACACATCGTTACGATCATGGGTAGAGATGACAGTAGGTTGATGGAATAAAATTTGGCAAAATAGATGAGGCTTTCATCTTTGATCAGAAAAGCGATGAAAATAAGTGGAATGTTAAGCAATAACAGGACAATAGTTGTAGCGGTGGCGATAAACCAGGTTGATCCGATAACCTCCTGACCTCTTGAGGGTGAAGTGCCTGCATAAAACTTTACAAATGCGGTAGACAAAAAACCCTGCCTAAAGGTATCAAGAAAGGATAACATGGATTGAAAGAAAAACCAAATGCCGATTTCCTTTATGGATAAGGAGCGGTATAGTATAGCAGTCAACAAAAACGTCAATACCGACATGCCGCCGGTACCCATTAACGAGAGAAAATGTATGTTTTTAAGTTTCTGTACAATTTTCATTTATAGTGTATTATTCATTCTTATTTTGAGAATTGCTTAGTGATGTTGATATCATCGGTGCCAGCTTTTACTTTGGGATCCTCGAAACTCTCGATAAATATCCGCTCAATCCACCTGTCTAAATTAAATTCTGCTTTGCGTGGTAGATAGGTGTTGTCTTTTATGAATCCATCCGATAGCCTTATATCTTCAATATCAATTACGGCAATCTGCCTCGGGTCGTAAATGCTGTCTTTGGTTACCCATTTATTGGTTGTGATTACTTTTTTGCCCGAACCTAAAGCATCGAGTACCCGCATAGCCATACCCGATTGTTTTGTATTACTTACATCAATAATGGTTTTTGACTTGGAAAGATTGGTGATGTAATCAGTCCTCGACATTTTTCTGAACTTGATGAGTTTCCAGTCGATCTTAACGCCTTTGAGCCTTTCGATAATGAAATACCTAATGGGCATATAAAAGTGAAATTTAACAGAGTATTTATGCTTTTTTGCGAATTCCATGAATTTTAGTAAGCCTACATATCGCTCAGGAAGATAGGAACCAAAATAAAACAAGTCATATTTAAAATTTTCGTTGTTGGTTTTTTCACCGAGTTCCTTTATCTCATCGGTATAAAAGGTGGCAGAATATCCAAGTTGTGCATGGTCTGCAACATCTTTATAATCAAAAGATAATTTCACGTCGAACTCTGGAAGAATGTTATACTGTGGAGGAAGGTTGATGAAAGGGCTGTTGGTATTTGAATCCCATTGGTAATTGATCAATTTGAGCCCGGGATTGAGCGCCTTAATTTTTTTAACAAACCATAGTGGCATCTTAAAACCCCTGATCACCAGAAAGTAGTCGAATTTTTTACCGATGATTTCGCCCAATATTTTTCTGTAATGAAATTCCTGATAGGCCTCTAAACGCGAGGGGCTTAACCGGTTGATAATGCCGTACAAAATGCTGGTATCTCTTTCAGGAAAATAGTCGACCCTTGCACCATAAGTGTCTTCAAGTTTATCAATTAACTGCTGGTGATAGTAGTAAAATTTTACTCCTATGTATAGTATGTTTTTATACTGTAATTCAGGTCGGGTTATCACTTGATTGTTTGTATTATGTATGCAGTGTCGAATTGGATTTCCTCACCATCTGATCATTGGTTATTTAACATGAATTAATTATTTTCTCTAATGGTGTTCTTTTGCATCTGGTGTTTCATCACTTCAGAGAGTCTGCTGCAAGATATATACAAAGGCCAGTTGGGGCAATAGCCCTTTTCTACCAGACCACCCTGCAGCCCTACCAATTTGTTTAGCATCGCTGCCGGATCTCTGCTTTTTATTTAAGGGTCATATGTTAATCACGGACAGGCTGAAGTTTTGCTATATCTTCAGCTTTTTCAATTAGGTGCCTTCCGATGCTATTATAATAATAACCCAGATCGATCATCTTGTCAAGATTGAATAAGTTTCTGCCATCAAAAATCACCCTTTCTTTCATCAGAACACTGATCTGATCGAAATCGGGGTTTCGAAATACCGACCACTCAGTAGCGATCAGCAAAGCATCTGCCCCTTTAACAGCCTCATATGCGTTTGCGGCATAAGAGATTTTATCTCCAAATATGGCCTTGGTGTTTTCACTTCCTTCAGGATCAAAAACGGTCACCGTAGCACCTTTGGAGAGCAGTGCTTTTATGATGTAAAGCGACGGTGCTTCCCTAATGTCGTCAGTCTCCGGTTTAAAAGCCAGTCCCCATAAGGCAAAGTGTTTTCCGCTAAGATCATCACCATAATATTTAATTACCTTATCAATTAGAACAGTTTTTTGGCTGTCGTTAACCTCGATTACCGACTTCAATATTTTAAAATCATAAGCATAATCATCTGAGGCTTTTACCAGCGCCTGAACATCCTTTGGAAAGCAGGATCCTCCGTACCCTATCCCTGGAAAAAGAAAACGCTTTCCTATTCTTTCATCAGAACCAATCCCTTTTCTTACCGAATCCACGTCGGCACCAACAAGTTCGCACAGATTGGCTATTTCGTTCATGAAAGTTATTTTTGTAGCCAAAAATGAATTGGCAGCATACTTTGTCAGTTCTGAAGACTTTTCATCCATAAACAGGATCGGATTTCCCTGCCGCACATAAGGGGCATACAGGTCGCTCATTATTTTTTTTGCCCTTTCGCTCACAGTGCCTAGTACCACGCGGTCTGGTTTCATGAAATCCTCTACTGCAACCCCTTCTCTCAAAAATTCAGGGTTGGAAACCACATCGACTTCAATATGGGTATATTGCTTAAAGATTGCTTTAACCTTTTCAGCAGTGCCTACTGGTACAGTAGATTTGTTTACAATGACTTTGTAATCGGTAATCAGACCAGCTACGTCTTTTGCCGCGCCCAGTATAAAAGAAAGATCAGCTGCCCCATCGCCGTTGGGTGGAGTTGGCAGGGCCATGAAAATAATCTGTGACTGGTCTATGGCAGAAGCCAGATCGGTTGTAAAAGTTAATCGGTTTTGGCTGATGTTGCGGTGGAAAAGCAATTCCAATCCTGGCTCATAGATTGGTAATATACCGCTTTGCATCTTTTCGATTTTATCGGTATTAATATCCACGCAGGTAACGTGATTGCCTGTTTCTGCCAGACAGGTGCCTGTTACTAGGCCAACATAACCAGTGCCAATTACTGCTATTTTCATATTTCTTTCAAGGGCTTTAATTTTTTTTATCAATGCGAAGGTAAACTTTGCCTTATTTTAGACCAATAGCCCTTTAATACCATTGTAAGCGATAGGCTTGTTACAGTAATAGTGTTGGGTGTATAATTGTTTCCATTTCTTTCTTCAGGATATCTTTGGATCACTTTTTTACTAATTCCTTCATTTTACAGGCCATGCCAGCGGCAATGGCAAAGCCATAATTGACGATGGCCCCTGGACGGCTTTTCTGTTTCTTGATCTCATACATGTCTACTCGCCAGGCCTCGTAATTTGTGCTGTTCAGCTGATCAAAAATCAGTGAAATATTTTGCTCTAGAGCTACAGTGGTATGCCATACACCATTTGGGACAAAGATTGTTTCCCCCGGGTGAAGTGTAACTTCAACCGATCTGGCCTGTTGATAAAGGGGGTACTTTTGAATATCTGGATCAAGGATGTTTACCGGAGAAAGAAAATTCGAATAACCTTGTTTGCCTGCGTATAAAAATTCATCCTGCTCCCCTGGAAAAAGGATAAATTTCTTGTCACCGTATAACTGGGTGATCCAGGCATTGGTATGATAGAAATCTTTATGCAGTGAATATTGGTTACCCTGGCCACCAAAAAACAGGTTGATGTTCTTGCCGAATTTACCATATGGGAATATCTTTGAATCAAACCAGTTTGGTATTGCATAATTCATGTGGATGGGATTGATATGCTCCATCAACGCAGGTAAATCGTAAGGGATTTCAAAAGTAATCGGGTAGGGAGCCGGATTTTTCGAAGTACTCTTACTGGTGAGTTCCAAAATCTCATTGATGCTATACATTTTTCCCTCAAACTCCTTTTTGTAATTTCCGAAGTGCGTACTGAAAAAGTCTGGCCCAAAGGTATGCTGGCCCCAAACTTTGGAAGCATTTTTAAAAACAACGGGAATTCTTTTGTTTACATATTCTCTTATAAACGTTTCATAGGAGATTTGATCTAGCCTGTTTACGGTTTGCATTGCTTGATTGTGTTTATTTAAAATTCCAAAAAACGGTTTCCAGATCCTCACTTGTGGCAAGGGTAAAAATGTAATCAGCATCTATCCGCATGGTTAACAAACGGTAGGGCCTGCTAGATCTGGTTAGTGTGTTTTCCAAACAGTTGATTTCTAAAAGATTGTCGATCAGCCCTTCCCCGGTAGCTTTTAACAATGCTTCTTTTCTGGTCCATAATGCAAAAAAAGATTCTTTCTCGTCTACGGATGATGCTATAAATCCCTCCTCGACTGTGTCAAAGCAGTAGGGTATTAATTGTGCCACATCTACAGGATGGTCTACATGTTCTATATCTATCCCAATAGGATTTTCGCTCATCGCTATCAGAATGTAATGGCCACTATGGCTGATGTTGAATTCGACCCCCATGCTAGATGGCTTTTTGTTTGCCTCCTGGTTAAAAATCACCGACTGCGGCACAGCGCCTGTATATCGGGAAATTATTTTTCGTATGGCAAGCCTCGTGGAAATAAAACGCCGGGTATCGTGTTCCTTTAAAAAATATCTGGATCTTTTTATTTCCTGCGGGGAAAGTATTTCATTAATCTGAAAGAAGGATTTTTTATAGTAATGCTCAAAATTTATCCTGAAAATGTTGTTTTTTTTCCGGTCAATGTCCTGATCAGCATGGAAGTCCTGCCAGGCCGCATTTAAAATAATTGGCAGTTGCTTAGTTTGCATTTTGATGCTTATTGAGGTTTGTCTGTAAGATATTGGCAAATACCTCATGGTGGGGTGAGGATATAAATGTTTTATGGTCTCCGGGGATTTCGCAAACCTCAACCCCCTGCAGCGCAAACCGGTCCCATCCAAGATAGGTCAGGTCGTCGAGAAAATATAGCCGTTCACTCACTCTGAATAAAGTCACCCTTAATTCGCTCGGCTGAAGAGCGTAGTTGTGCAGGGCAAGGTCATATTTTTTATAAAGTTCCTTCTCTCGATCGGTAAACAAACCCCAGTCACTGGGCTGCTGGTTAATGGAATTTTTAAAAAGGCGTTTTTTTGTGACATCAAGCTGGTATTTGAGCGTATTGACAGGTCTTTTTTTAAATGAATTTGCTATGAAAGGAATTTTTCTAAATTGTCTCTTTATGAAATAGCCAAAATTGCTGGTCAATTGCCCGCTCGGTCCATTGTGGCCTGTGTCGGTATCTATTACCCCTAAAAGGTTAATTGTTTTTCCCAATGCTTTTAGCTGTTTGGCCATTTCAAAAGCGATAAAACCTCCCAGTGAGTAACCAACAATATTATATGGTCCATTTTGATGGATTTCAAGAATTTCATCTATGTATCTCTTTGCGATATCCTCAATGGTAGCCGGAAGATCTTCATAACGGTCTAAACCCACTGCCTGTACCCCATAAATTGGCTGGTCGTCATCCAGCGAGGGAATAATCGATTTAAATAACAGCACATTGAGTCCGCTACCATGAATAAGATAAACCGGGTCTTTTGAACCTCCAGTTCTGATCGGGATAATCGTTGTTGACCTATCGTTATTTTTGATATGAATTTGGGTGGCAAGTTTTTCAATAGTAGAGTGGGTAAGTAGATTGTTTAACGGCAGGCGTATGCCGGTCTTTTTTTCCAGAGCCACCATCAATCTTACGGCCATCAGCGAATTGCCGCCCATTTCAAAAAAATCATCCATTATGCCCAGGGTTTCTAAACCCAGCGCATCTTTCCAAAGGTTCATGAGTAGCTGCTCGGTCGCGTTTAATTCTTTAATGATCTCCTGGTTTAAGGGATAATTCTCCTTTTCGGGTTTAAGCAATAAATCCCGGTCTATTTTTCCGCTTGCTGTTAGGGGGAAAACGCGCATGGCAACAATAAAATCCGGTACCATGTAATCTGGTAGCAGCGTTTTAAGTTTGTTCTTTAATGATTTGCTATAATTTTTATTTAATAGAAGCTGGTTTTCTTTTTCATCGTCCGTTTCTCTGGGTAGGATGATTTCTGTATTGGAAAGTTGTGTTTCGCAAATCGAAATGTAAGCCACCAGGGATTCATCAGTTCCAGTGTCATTGCGTTGAATGACTAATGCCTGGCTGATTTCTGCCTGAGCAGATAATACGGTCTCGATTTCACCCGATTCGACCCGGTGACCTCTCACCTTAATCTGATGGTCTATTCTTCCCAGGCACTGCACTTCACCATTACTGAGCATGATTCCAAGATCGCCTGTTCTATAAAGAATAATATTGGATCTATCGTTTGCAAAAATAAATTTTTCGCTGATGAGCGAATTATTGTTTACATAGCCTAAACCTACACCTTCTCCACCAATACAGATTTCCCCTACGTCTCCCATTTGCACAGAGCGCCCTGCAGCATTGTTGATGTAAATTACTGTATTATGGATTGGCTTTCCGATAGTAATCAGCTCATCGCTAACTAATATTTGTTTACCAATGGAATAGATGGTGGTTTCAGTTGGGCCATACATGTTCCACAAACTTGCTCCTGTGGCAATAATCGACTTGGCAAGACTAAGATCTAGTTGTTCGCCACCCGCAATCACCTTAAGGCTGTTAGGCCCGAGACCTGAGTTTAAGATCATCTTTAGGGTGGATGGCGTACCTTGGATGATCGAAATCTTCTGGGCAGAAATGAGATTGTTGATTAACCGTCCGTCCTTGCAGGTGGCATCGTCTGCGATTAATGTTTCCGCACCGGCAATAAGGGGTAAAAGAAGTTCGAGTGTAGCGATATCAAAAGAGATGGTTGTTGTTGCCAGCAGTCTATCTGTATAACTTATGCCGGGCATTTCCTTTGTACTCAACAAAAGATTCGCCAGGTTACCATGGCTTATTTTTACTCCTTTAGGGCGTCCCGTTGAGCCGGAAGTATAGAGTAAATAAGCAGTATCGCTTAAACCGATAGCGGGAGCTTGCCAATTGTAGGGATGAGCATCAAACGAGGCAAAAATCTCAGCAGGATCCAGCACTTCGATTTTGTGGGGAACATCACCCAATAAATTGGATAAAAGTATTGTTGCCCCCGAATCTGTAAGCATATAATTTATCCGATCACGGGGCAATGTAGGGTCGATAGGGAGGTATGTCGCACCGGTTTTTAATACGGCTATTATCCCCGTTAACATGTCTATTGAACGGCTGATGGCTATGGCTACAATATGTCCCTTTTTTATTCCTTTGCCTTGCAAAAAGGAGGCGAAGGTGTTGGTTTTGTTTTCAAGTGATAAAAATGTTAAAGTATCCTGATTAAAACTTACGGCCTTTCTGCTCTGAAACTGCGATACGCTATTGGTGAAAAGTTCAACAAAAGATTGATTATTAAGCAATGGCTTACCGTTTGCGACAGATTTGGTCTGTCCCTGCATTACTGCTTCATATATAGACATCGAGGGAGTTTTGATCATACAATTGATCAGTAGCTCATAATCCTGCATCATGGCCTCAACGCTTGCCGCTGAGAAAAGTTGCGCGTTATAGTTCCACTCTAAAATAAGACCATCTGGCGAATCCGTGGCATTGACAAAAAGTTCGAAAGTTTCGCAACATCTTACGTTTGAGCTGATCAGGTGCTTAAGTCCTTCAAATCTCACGTCACTGTCCATACCCATGTCAATATTGAAAACAATAGGCACAAGCGGCACGCGTGAATGGTCTCTTTTGGTTTTAAGTTTCTCTATTAGCTCACCGAAACTATACTGTTGGTGATCGTACACGTTCATCAAGTATTCCCTGCGCACTTTGAGATAATCATTTAGGCCCATTTCGGCATCAACAGAAGTTTTTACCGGTAATATGTTAACACAATGGCCTACCAGATTATAAAATTCACTTACCGCCTGCTCTGCCGACGGAAGACCAATAATCAGATCTGCCTGGCGGGTCTTTTTGAAAATGAGGATTTCAAATAGAGATAGCATAGTGGTTACCATGCTACATCCGATTTTTGCACCCTGGCTTCTAAGCGCTTTGACAAGACTGCCGCTCAGGTGTTGATCGATTCTGTTTGATTGATAACTGCGCTGAGTACCTCTGGGAAAATCTGTTATGAGGTTTGCCACCGGAAGATCTTCGGCGTATTCTCCTAGCCAGAAGTTTTCTGTATGGTGGAAATCCGGGCTGTTGCGGTATGCTTCTTTTACTACCGCAAAATCGCTGATCTGGAAGGGTTCGGGAAGGGAAGGCGTAGATCCATTAGCGTATGCATTATACAGTTTGCTGAGCTCCTCGAGAATGATGCCAAATGACCACCCATCGCAAATGATGTGGTGAAAAATGAGGGTTACCTGATGTTTCCCTATTTCGCCCCGGTGTACAAATGCCCGAAAGAGCGGCCCCTCGTTTAAATCGAAAGGGGTAGACATTTGATCTTTTAGAAAAGCGCTTAACTCAAATTGTCTTCTTTTCAATGGCAAAACAGAAAGGTCATGCAAAACAACCTCAAAGGGCATCTCATTGTAAATGATGAGTTTTTCTCCATCTCCACTGAGCACGCTCCGCAAGGCTTCATGCCTATGGATAACCTGGGCAAAAGCTTTTTTAAAGTATTCAATTTCAAAACTTCCCTCCAGGTTGATCGAAACCGACTCGTTGTAAGCTAAACTGGCTTCATCGCCGCCCAATAAGCAGGATATGAAAATTTCCTGTTGTGCTTTATTGATGGAGATTACTTTGTTAATTGCCCGCTCATCTTCAAAGGGATTAAAATCAACGGTTAACGGCTCACTTTGTAATGCTAAAGGTATCATCTGGGCTAACTTATAATTGGATCTGTAGGAATTTTTTGTCGTTTTGTGGATCTTCTAAAAACCATGCGGGGTTACCGTAGCGGTCTTTCCCCAGCCTGGCTCCGGCAATAGGAGGGGTATTGGTGTCAATCACCACAGCGGTGGTCTGCGATTTTGGCACTATAGTTTCCTGATTTCTGAGATTGGGAAAAAAGCCAGCGATGATAAGTTCATCTATTGATGAGTTAAAAGCGCTAATGATTTTACTGATGTCATCATAAGTTGTAGCCTCTGTCATAAAACAAGGAAATCCATCCAGGATATGGATTCCTTTTTCCCTCATTAATACAAAAAGCAGTTCACTATAGGGTATATCCTGTTCAAACTTTATTTTCCATAGCGAACCATAATTAGCGATTTTGATAGGCAGTTGCCTTACCGCGATTTCCCTTTCTAATGCCTGAGCGATAAAATTCCCTTTTTCATTTAGGCTTTGTTGTAGTGCAGGACCTTGTTCTTTCATATAGAGCAGGGATGCCTTGGCGGCGGCCAGCGCTAAGGGGTGGCGAACAAAGGTTCCGGCGAAATAAGTAATGCCTACTTCAGGTATCGACGTATCACCATAATTCCATGAGCCGCCATCAAGTGCGTCCATGAATTTCCTGTTTCCCGCGATCACGCCTATGGGAATACCCGAACCCACCACTTTTCCATATGAGGCAAGATCTGCTTTTATCCCAAATTGTGCCTGTGCACCACCTGGATGCATCCTGAATCCTGTAATCACCTCATCAAAAATCAGTGCGATGGAATGCTTATGGGTAATTTCACGGAGTTCGGCTAAAAAAGCGATTGGTACAAATTCTGGCCGTCTACTTTGAACTGGCTCTACCAACACCCCCGCAATTTCATTTGCCCGTTGTTTGATTATTTCAAGCGTTTCATCTGTTCCATAATCAAGGATTAGAATATTCTCTACTGCTTCCGGCATGATGCCTGCTGCTGCTGGAAAAGATTTTAATTTCTTTGTGCCCCTTACCAATACCTCGTCAAAAATTCCATGATAAGAACCTGAAAAGGCTACAATAATTGAACGGGCAGTAACCGTTCTGGCCAGTCGGATACAGCCCATCACAGCCTCAGAGCCCGTACTGCATAGACCTGTTCTCTCAAATCCAGTAAATTCACAAATCAGTTTGCTCACCTCTGCGGCCAATTCGTGCTGCGGACCAACTTCAAAACCCTTTTCGATCTGATTATGGAGGGCTTCTTTAATAAATTGGGGTTGATAGCCCAGCATATTGGATCCAAATCCATTTAGGGCATCAATATATTCGTTATCATCCAGGTCCCAGAGCTTGCTTCCTTCTGATTGTTTAACCACCACAGGGTAAATCAGATCCTTAAGCGTAGGCTTAAATCCATTTACAACCCGTGGGTCTGCCATATAAGGTCTGCTTTCTATCGTGTAATTTTTGCTTTTTGCAGTTTTTGAATTATAGCGTTGCGTTAGTTCCGCTAAAAAAAGACGTTGTTTATCGTCGAGTTCTGTTTTGGTGAATTCAATTTTTGGTGTGGCACCAAAAGGTTTGCGTATTTCTTTTTGTTCATCCTGTGTTAATTCGCCCAGCGCAACATTCACATGCTTGTTTACCTTTTCAGGTGCTTCTGCTGGAACAAGAGGGGTTATGTTTTGCACAGGCTGCGGAAGATTGGTTAATAGCTGAATCTGTTTAGCGATTAGCTCAAGCTGGGCCGACAGTAGGGATAAAGCGGTATGATCCTGACTTTGATGTTGAACTCCTGGCACTGAAAAGTTTTGCTGCGGTTCTGCTAAAGGTTGTTGTGGAGTTATAAATTTGCTTATATAATCTGTCAGTGCATTTATAGAAGAGCACTCTTCATTTAGTTGCCTGAATGTGATGGGTACATTAAACTCCTTTTTAAGTGAACTCGCGACCTGGGTTAGCAGTAATGAATCAAAACCGATTTCCAAAAAGTTTTTATTGATATCTACCCCTTCAAACTCGATCCCGGAAGAATTTTCCAGCACGGTTTTAACTTTTGTAATAAACATTCTTTTTTGTATCTCTTTCTGATCGGTATCCATAGTTGTATCGTTATGTATCGTTATGACTTGATGGGCCAGGTTGCCTTGGACTGGCTCTACCCAGTATTTTTTTCTATCAAAGCAGTAAGATGGGAGTTCGAGAAAACCTCTCTGCTGATTTTTATAATATTCTTCCCAGTTTATTTCCTGCCCTTCCTGGAATAGCCGCCCCAGAGAGTGAATGATTTGTCTGGTTTCTGAATCTCCTTGCTTTATGCCAGGAATAACTGAGGCCGAAACAGGCTGCTCGAGCAAAATCTGCCTGATAAAGATACTTAGGGTATCACCGGGACCGACCTCCAGAAACATTGGATCGTAAGCGGTGGCAATATGCTCTACTGCAGTTGAAAACTTTACTGTTTTTCTCAAATGATCCGCCCAGTAATCTATATTTAGTGCATCTTTATCCTCAAGTAAAACACCTGTTACCGTTGATATTAGGGGAATTTTTGGACTAGAAAGGGCAATGGTGGATACGAATTCGCGGAATGCAGGTATTACCGGATCCATCATTGAAGAATGGAACGCGTGGCTGGCGGATAGGAATTTGCTGGGAATACCAAGGCCGTCAAGTTTGGTCTTAAACGTGGAGAGCGATTCGACTGGGCCGGCGATTACGTATAAATTATTTGTATTCTTTGCTGCAATAGAAAGATCGGTTGGTAAAATACTGATGAGATCTAAATTTTTAACCCTGATTGATAACATCCCCCCAGCGGGTAATTCACTTATCATCTTCCCCCTGAGGGCAACAAGTTTCAGTGCATCAGCTAAGGAAAAGATCCCTGAAAGATGTGCTGCAACATATTCACCAATGCTGTGGCCGCAAAGCACATCTGGTTTGCACCCAAAACTCATCCATAATTTGGCCATTGCGTACTCCGTAGCAAAAATTGCGGGCTGAGCATATCGGGTGTTTTGCAATGATTCTGTTTCCTGTCCGGAAGAAAATAAAAGATCCCTCAGGTCAACCGTGATAAATTCCTTTAGGATATCGGAGCACTCATCAATCGCCTCGCGGTACACTGGTTCCTGTTGATAGAGGCCATAGCCCATATTATGATACTGTGAACCCTGTCCGGGAAACATAAAAATGAGGTCATTCGCCTTTTTTGTCAAATGGTTGATCGAAAATGCATCCGGATTGTTATTTGCCAGCTGGTTTGCCAGATGCTCTTTAGTATCAACAACGATGAAACCACGATGGTTGAAAACGCCACGTGAGTTTTGTAGCGAGAAGCCCATATCTTCAGCCAGGGTTTCAGGGTGAAGAGATACATAGTTTTTTAGCTGTGACCTGTAACTTGTCAAACTTTCAACCGATTTGGCCGATATAGGAATTAACTCATATTCACGGCTGATGTTGGTTGTTTTGATGTTGTTTTCATAACCTTCCAGAATAACGTGCACATTTGTACCGCCCACCCCGAAAGAACTCACTCCTGCAACCCTTTTTTGATCAGTCCAAGCCTGAAGGTGATTGTTTACATAAAAAGGGCTGTTATCGAAATCAATGTTCTTATTTGGGGTATTGAAACCAATTGATGGCACTAATTTTTTATGATATAGGGATAAGCAGGTTTTGATAAAACTGGCTACACCTGCTGCTTCTGTCAGATGGCCGAAATTACTTTTTATGGAGCCGATGGCGCAGTATTGATTATTGCTCTGATTTCCAAAAGCCTGAACAAGGCCCTCAAATTCAATCGGGTCGCCTATAGGCGTTCCGGTACCATGGGTTTCAATATAGGTTATTTCCGTGGTTTCGATGTCGGCATCCACAATGGCTGAGAGCACTGCATCTGCCTGGCCATCGGTACTTGGTGCAGTAAAACTGGCTTTGTCATATCCATCGTTACTTACCCCCACACCCTTGATCACTGCATATATAGTGTCGCCGTCGGCCTGTGCATCTTCAAGTCTCTTCAACAATACCACACCCGCACCATCACTAAAAACGGTGCCAGTTGATTCATCATCAAAGGGCCGGCAATGACCATCTTTGCTTAAAATGCTTCCTTCCTGATAAATATGACCGCTATTGATGGATGCATTTATACTCGCGCCTCCTGCCAATGCAATGTCGCACTGCATGGCCCTTAAACTGTTTACCGCCTCTAAAATTGCCAACAGGGAAGTAGAACAGGCCGAATTGATATTGATTGCGGGCCCTTTGAGATTTAAGTGATATGCTGTTCTTGAAGCGATATAATCTTTATCATTAACCGTGGTAACCTGTAGCTTGCCCATGGTTTCGATTTTATCAGGATGAGCCAGTACATTGTTTTCATAATAGAAGTTCGGACCGCATCCCGCGAATACTCCAGTCTTATAATCGACTTTTGAAGGCAGATGCCCTGTTTTCTCCAATACTTCGAATGCAATTTCCAGAAATATCCTGTGCTGTGGATCCATTAACTCAGCCAGCTTTCTGTTTATTCCGAAGAAATCCGGATCGAACATTTTAGGATTATCAATAATACCACGGGCTTTGATATACAAGGGATCTTTTCTTATCTGCTCTGGTATATTAACGTCCAGATCCTCATTACTGAAGAAGGTTGTAGTTTCCCTGCCCTGGGCCAATATATTCCAAAGTTCAGCTATAGTTTCTGCTCCGGGAAACCTGCCAGCCATACCAATTACGGCAATATCTCTGGAGTTGTTACCGTTTGAATGACGTTTTAGGCGGGTGGATTCCAATGCCTTTGTAAGATAATTTGCAAGTCCTGAAACCGTTGGATACTGATAAAGTTTTACAACAGGGATTTTGATATCCTGCATGTCCATGGCTATGATCAAACGCTGTGATAAAAGCGAGTTGCCGCCCAGATCGAAAAAATTATCGTGTGTACCGATACGTTTTACTGCTAATACATTTTTCCAGATGGCAGCGATTCTGGTCTCTAGTGCGGTTCTGGGTGCTACGTAGGGGTTGGCAAGCAGGTCAGAATAATCGGGAATGACCAGGCTTTTTTTGTCAATTTTCCCGCTGACGGTAAGCGGCATTTGTTCAAGCTCCACCCATATTCTGGGAACCATATATTCGGGCAACCTAGCGCTTAAGTAATCCTCAATATCGGTTTTCTTAAATGATGTACCAGAAACAATAAATGCAATCAATTGCTTATCGCTATCAGTGTTACTTTTAACCAGCACAACACTTTGGCTTATCAGCGAGCTTTCATTCAGCGCATTTTCAATTTCCCCAATTTCAATCCTGTAGCCCCTGATTTTTACCTGTTCATCAACTCTTCCAATATATTCAATATTTCCATCTGCCAGCCATTTTCCCATATCACCTGTCTTGTAAAAAAGGTGGTTGCCCAATGAACCTATTTTTATAAAATTCTGAGCGGTAAGTGTTGGATTATTTAAATAGCCTTTGGCCAGCTGCATGCCCGTCAGATAAATTTCGCCAACTTTTCCCCCCGCTACCATTTGCTTTGCTTCGTCGAGAATATAAATCTCTGTCCCTGTAAGCGGCTTGCCGATGGGCAAAGATTCAGAGAGTGAAATCTGATCCACGCTACACCTGAATGCGGTTGCGGTTACAGTCGCTTCAGTCGGGCCATAAACATTATAAAAATCGCCCTTTGACTGCCACTTTAAGAACAATGCCTTTGGACAGACATCGCCACCAACAACTATTCTTTTAAGTGTTGTATATTTTTCGGGATCAAGGTTTTCTAAAAAGCCTGGAGTCACGTCCAGATGTGTGATTTTTTTATCTGAAACATATTTTGTAAACCCTTCCATATCGGCCAGCAGCTCTTCGGGCAATAAAACCAAACACGCACCGGTAGTTAAAGCAATAAATATCTGTTCAACAGAAGCATCGAAGGAAATGCTGGAAAATAGCAAAATCCTGTCCTCAGCTGTTATACCGTAATAATTGCTTTGGTTGGTAATAAAGCTACTAACTGCTTTATTTTGTACAACCACGCCTTTTGGTTTTCCTGTTGAACCGGATGTGTAGATAATATAACTTACCGCTTCCACATCAGTGTTGACCGGTAAGGGAGTTTTTGGAGCCACATCGACGGGAAATGAATTTCCATCCAGCAGTATTACGGTTCCAGCGAAATCTGGAGGGGTTTTAAGGGAAGTGATGAGGAAATTTGCTTCTATGTCTTCGATGATATAACTGACCCTTTCCATAGGATATAACGGATCAATCGGTACATAACTGGCACCACATTTCATTATGGCCAAAATGGCAATGATCATTTCAAATGATCTGTTGAGTAAAATAGGAACCCGCGAATTCGTGTCTATGCCTTTTTCAGTAAGAAAATTGGCTAACTGGTTGGATCTGGTATCAAGTTCGCCGTAGGCAAGCGATTGATTATTATATTCGAGAGCAATGTTATCTGGAGATACATTACATTGGACAGTGATAAGGGCAGAAAGGGTCTTATTAAGCATACGAGGTTAAGATTGGTGGTGCCGCATTCTAATGTGTGATTACGTAAACTGTTGTTTGTAAGTGTTTTGTGAATTATTACTGATCGTGTATTTTTTTACTAAAGTACCTTATATAGATTTAGATCGGAATAGTGCGAAAGGGCTACTAGTATTTGAAAAGATCAGGTGTTTCCTTGTTGTAGAATAGTATTTATGATCAGTCAGTCTTTGCGAATGAAGGGAAATAGCAGAAAAAAGTATATTGAGTATGCAATAGGATAGAAAACTTGTAGGTGGCCAGAAAAATAGTCTATTGCAGGAATTCCCTTCAATGGGGAGGGCGTGCTATTGTAAAATAATGGATAGCTACTTCCTTATTGATTTTTCCCAGGCCGCACTCTGATTTTTATTGATATATCTGAAAATCCCTGCTGCCACCGCATAATTCATCATGCAGAAATAGTAGGGAATAAAAAGTGGTTTAATCCTGATGTTCTTCCGTTCCATCATAAGGCCAAGTATGGCCAAGGTATAAAAGGCACCTTGTGCGATCAATAGGAGCATGTAAAATTGACCACCATGCTGGGAAACAATCCAAATATTTGCCATTAAGGCCAGCACAAGAAGGAATGGGGTAATAGTCCATCTCAATACCCGATGCGAAAGGTACTGAAAGGTTAAAACCGGATAGCGAAAGGGGTTGGCGGCAACTTTTAGTCTAAGAATCGACTGGATTCCACCTGCGGCAATCCTGATCTTTCGTTTAAGTTCTTCAGTTGTGTTTTCTGAGGCTGTCTCGCTCGCGTAAGCAGCAGGTTCATAGGCAATCAGGTAGCCTTTTTCTGCAATTCTCATTGCGATCATATGGTCATCAATAATCGTGTCAGATTCGATAGGTTCATATAAAGAAGCCCGGATGCTGAAGAGCTCGCCTGCCGCGCCTACATTTGAATATAGTTCATAATCCCATTTTTTAAGTCTCGACTCGTATTTCCAGTAAAAACCCTCTCCTGCAGAACTGGCATCGGCATGTTGGTTAACCATTATCCGTTTTTCGCCAGCAACGGCGCCAACTTTTTTATTCTGGTAATGCTTAACAAGCTCGTTCAGTGCCTCCGGATTCAAAAAGGTATTGGCGTCAGAAAAGACAATGATCTCACCCTTCACATATGGCATTGCCCTTTTGATTGCCGCCATTTTGCCGTGGCGTGCGTGATCATGTAAAAGCAGAATCTCTTCGTAAGGATAAATAAGGTCTGGGGTACGGTCTGTAGATCCATCACTGATGAAGATGATCTGTAATTGCTCTTTTGGATAACTTAGGGCTAGTGTGTTTTTTATTTTATCAATAATTGTTGCTTCTTCATTCCAGGCTGCTACCAATAAAGTAACCGTCGGTAACACCGCATCGGGGAGAAGTTTTGTAGGTCTGGTAAATAACCGCTTGATCTTGATGATTACGTAAAGCAATAGTCCGTAACCAACGAAGGTGTAGGTTACGATAAAAAGGCAGGCCCAAAGGAAAATAATCATTGTTTATCGGATATAGATTAAGTAGGTGATATTAATTGGTAGATCAATAACCCACCTGATCACCAGTCGGCACGAAGTTAGGCTTAGCGAAACCCTGTCCCAATAGTCCTTTAATACCATTCTATTGTGAGTTGTTTCATGTAGACTCTCTTATGAAATTATTGAAGCACTGCCTCCAAGATGGTTTTTTGAATGAAATATGTTCCATTTTAGTGCTTTTAAAACGGAAGGGATAAGATCAGACCTTCCTTTCAACATATAGCCAATCAATTGTTTTGGAATGGCCAATAGGAGATAATAGGTGCTAAAGAGCATTACATTGATCCAGCTGGTATTCCGCCGCATAAACAGCATCCGGTTACGGGTAATGAAATAAGTTTTTATAGGGCTTTCCTTACCCACACTCATAGATTCCTTATGAAGGATATGTGTTTTTCCGCTGAACCAGATTTTTTTGCCTGCACGTTTGAACATTTCACACCAGTCTAGCTCCTCATAATATAGAAAATATTGCTCGGGCATCAGGCCGATGCGATCAACGTCGGTTTTTCTGCACATCATTGCCGCTCCATGACAAAAGGCTGTTTGATGACTGATGTTTGCATATTGGTCTTTATTCAAATGTCCAAATCCGATGGTTTGATTTCTTCCAGTAATAAAGTTTATTGGCGTGTAGCCAGCGTATTGAATAATATCTGGGTCATCATGATAAAGTATTAAAGGGGAGAGAATCCCTATTTCGGGATGGATAAGCATTTCTGCTATAAGCTGTTCAATAAATCCTGGAATAAGCTCAGTATCGTTATTTATCATCAAGATATACTCCCCGGTAGCATGCTGTATACCCAGGTTGTTTCCTCCTGCAAAGCCCAGATTTACTTCCGAACGGATATATTTTATTGCAGCATAACAGGCGCTGAACAGATTTTCGTTGTCTACCTCACTCGCATTGTCAATTAGAATTACCTCTATTTGGTCTAATGAACAATTCTCTTTAATTGACTTCAACAGATCCAGTGTAACGCCGGGCTGATTATAATTAACGGTGATGATTGATGTTTTTGCCATTACGGCAAACTTAGCGAAAGCGGTTTTATCAGTCTATAGCCTTTTCGGGTGGTTTAGCTAGCATAAAATGCAAAGATCATAAATGACGAAAAAAGGCTATATGCCATCCTAAAACCCAATGGTAGTTTTGCATGCAACTACTAACCGGATAAATTTTACCATGATCTCCATATGTTACCTACCACTATAATGAAAATCAAAAACAGATTCTTAATGATATTGCTGCTAATGATGGTGGCAAATACGCTTTATGCCCAACAGATTCTGTTGATCGGCTCAGATTCGAGAGAAGAAAATCAAAGGGGCAATGCTGATCTGATTATGGTTATCACTGTAAAAAACAAGGAGGTAAAGTTAACTTCCATCTTGCGAGATACTTATGTGTACATTAAAGGATATGGCAATCAGAAGCTCAATGCAGCATACCGGTTGGGCGGGCGAAAATTATTGATATCCACCATTAATGCAAACTTTAAAACCAAGCTGGTGTCCTCAATCGTTACTGATTTTAACAATACGGCAAGGGTAATCGATGCTTTTGGAGGAATAACCATAAATATAGATAAAGGCATCCACCAATATGTGAATAGATACATAGCAGAACAGTCATACTTAAAGGGGGTGCCACTTCTGCCCCTAACCCGTTCAGGGATACTTAAGTTAACTGGTAATCAGGCGCTTGCTTATGCCCGTGTGCGGGTGGCTGGCACTTGCTATGGTGATCATGCACGGGTTGAAAGGCAAAAAAATATTACCAAAGCCGTAATCAGTTACGCCGTAAAGAATAAATCACTCGCGTTGAAAAATATATCAGACCTATGGCCGATGATTGATACCGACATTAACCTGAAAGACTATTTTAAAGCCTTTAGTACATTTCTTAATAAACAACGACTGCCCAGATCGCAGGTTTTTCCAAGCGGAAATTTATATGCTAATAAACGGATCAATGGTGTAGGCCTGGTATTGAAGATCAAAGATTTCAAAAAGGCATCTTTCTGTTTAAACGATATGATAAAATAATTGATGAGGTTGCATTCAAAGGTTTAGTATGTTGTATTTAACGTTTGGGTGAAGCCTTGCATGATGTAAAATATTAAGTCCAAGTTTAGTTCTCGGACTTAATATTTTAACTTAAGAAATTCAGCGATCAATGTCTGCAATTAAGCTAAAGATCTGTTTAATTCAATTTATGGTATTGTAATTTTTGGATATTATTTAGATGAAGATTTGCCAAGAATTTTGTCGGCTTTTAGGATTTCTAAATCACTTTTTTTAACATCTTTCATCATGGTAAAGTGATCATATATTGCACCATCCGAGGCAATCCATTTCAGATCAAGTTTGTTTCCCTGAACTTCGAGCATCACCGCTCCGCCTACTTTGTTATTGGAGTAATACATGGCATCATGAGGGTAGGTTGCTTTATTTCCGCCTAATGCTCCTGCAGAACCACTTACTACATATACGGTGCCTTTTTTATCGCTACTGCTTTTGAGGTAGGGCATTGAATTTTTACTGCCATCATAGAGCGCAGTAGATGAGCTGATTTCATATTTCTTAGCATCATAATCTGCTTCTTTTCCGAAATAACCCTTAATAAGCTTGCTTCTTTCGTAAACGTGACTATGGCCGCACAACACCAAATCTACTCCGTTTTCTTCCAGAATTTTAATAAAGTTTTCCCTGATTTTTACCAATAAAGATTCAGTATCCGAATCGTGTGATCCTTTGGTATAAGGAGGGTGATGGAAGTAAGCCACTGTCCACTGCTTGTTGCTGTTTGCTTTTAAATCTTTTTTTACCCATTCTGCCTGCTCACCCATTTCATCGTAAATGTGCTGGCCTTTATTGTCTGGACCATATGAATCTAACGCAAGAAAATGAACGTTTCCAATGTCGTAAGAATAATAAGATTCTGTATTTGAAGGAACACCACCCGCTTCTGCCTGAGTAGGTACCGAGAAATTTTGATAATACGCCATTTTATTCTCGTCAGTTGCTGTTGATGAATCAAAGTCGTGATAATCATGATTACCTGGTACCGGATAGAGTGGGTATTTCTTTAACAAATTATCTTTATAAATATTGAAGAATTTGGCTTGGAATTCTGCATCTGTACCGTCAGAATAGGCATTATCTCCCATTAAAATCCAGGCATTTAGATAATTGTTGCCCAGATATTTAATTACCTGGTCTCTCACATTTCTCTGATTAGCGGAGTTGTTGCCACAATCGCCGAACCCTGCAATTCTGATGAGTTGTTCGCTGCCTGTTTGAGGAAAGGTGTAAAAATAGTTTTCATTATCGCCCTGAAGTGTCGTATCTGTATGGTTCCCAATGGTATAATAATACTTCGTCATTGGTTTCAGGTTTTTCAGCTTAACAATGTGTTCACTAACCAAAGTCGAATCTATAGTTTCATACTGCAATTTCTCAGGGCTTTCTCCATATCTAACCCGACTTCTGTCGTATACATTTGTGCGCCACCTTAAGGTTATGCTGGTTGGGCTTGCCATTTGTAAATACGGCCCTCTAAGTAATTCAGCTTGAATACCCGAGAGTACCTTTTTCTCTTTTTTTACTTCTTTTGGTGCGGCAACGTCTTGAGCCAAAACGCCAAAAGGCAGCGCCATTATTAAAAGTAATGTGTTGATTGTTTTCATTGATTTATTTGTTAATTTTTGCTATTTGTAATTGTCTGTTAATGCTTCCATAAAGGAAACGATTGATGCTGTTTCTTTTGGACTAAGCTTTAATGGGGTGGAAGAAAGGGTCTGATCGGGAACATCAAGACCTAAGCCTTTGCCTCCGCCCAGGTTATAAAATTCTACAACTTTTTCAAGGCTGGAAAAATTACCGTTGTGCATATACGGGAATGTTTTAGCTGCGTTTCTTACTGTAGGAGTTTTAAATGCGCCTTTATAGAAATGGATTTTATATATTTTATATCTTCCTTCGTCTAAATCAAGCTCAGCCTTTGTAAAATCATCGTTTTTAGTCGTGCCCAATATTTCAAGTTCCGATCGATCGAAAAGGGGTGGTACCAGTCCGTTAAATAATGGTGGAAAATGGCATGTGCCGCATTGTGCTTTACCCATAAAAAGGTTAAATCCTTCAACTTGTTGAGCGGTCATGGAATGTTTATTGCCTGCCAGTGCCCGATCGAAAGCAGAATTCATTGGTGCAAGCGTTTTAATATAGGCAGAAATAGCAGCGGCCAGTTCATTCATACCGGGTGTTCTGGATGATACAAATAATTCAGCGAATGCTGTTTTATACTGTTTTTTTGAAAGAATATTTTTTGAAATCAAATGCTTTGAACCGCCCATTTCTAAAGGATTAAAAATTACATCATGTACCTGTGCATCTAAATTTTGTGCTCTTCCGTCCCAAAATTGGCTGTGTTGCATGGCTGCGTAAAACAGCGTAGGCGTGTTGCGTTGCAGAATAGAATCCCGAATTAAAGCGCTGCTTCGAACCTTAAGATCGGTGAAATAGTTTTCTTTTTGATGACAACTGGCGCAACTCACTTTAAGATTTCCGGATAATGCCGGGTCAAAAAAGAGCTTTTCCCCCAACCTGGCAAGTCGCGATTCCTTTTTTGAATGCTTTTGCTGTTTTCTGAAACCTTTAAGCGCATTGGGCTGATAAATGTTGTCTGCATCGTAATTAACAAATCCAGCGGAATCTGCTTCAAGTTTCAAATCCTTTGTTAAAAGGCGCATTTCCTTTTGCAGTGGAAGCGCATAATGAAGCAGGTAATCCATTCTGTTGAAAGTATCGAAATCTGAATGATTATGGAGGTAGATGATGGATTGCTCCAGTAAAGCATCCACTCTTGCCCCATGTAAAGGCTTCTGATCTGAATAAGGCTTAATCACCCTTCGCATTGAAGCCGATGCTTCAGCAATTTCACTCATGCTGGATTTGAGCAGTGGAGCGTCGAAGCCTGCGATGGAGAGTGTTGACCAACGAATGAGCTCGAGCCGTAGGCTTTGCATCATTTGAGCATCGTTGATTTTGAAATTATAAAGGAGTGAAGGCATATCCTGCACTGATGAGGTTAAGATCTCTGCCTGTTCAACTAATTTACTTTTAGCAAGATGCGGATTTTCCTCAAAAAGCAGCGTTTCAATATATTGTAATCCCATCGGTTCAACAAGTTCTAACTCTGGCTCCTCTACCTCTGTTTTTGGGGCGGCATTGTAAAATCCGGTTTCACTCTGAAAAAAGTATGTCAGAAAACATTCAATTCTTTTATAATCTCTACGACATTGTAAAAGGGACTTTTTTGCATTTTGAATTGAACTCGAATCCTCGCTGATCTTACCAATTACTTTCTGCAACATTTGGGTAGAACGGATAAAAATGCCTAATTCGGTTTTATAATACTCCAGGCCTTGGCTGGCGCCAATATTCCCATCATCTCCAACCTTTGCTGCGATTAGGATAAAACTGAAAAGGAATAAAATGATAACCAGCTTGTTTTTCATGGCTTATTTTAATCGTTATTAGTATACATTGTATTTAATCCCAAATGATGCTGTTTTACCGGTAGTTAAAGAGGAATAGGTATATTCCTGCTCATACTGGTGTCTTCTTTGATCTTGATTAAGCAGATTATTAGCAGAGCCATACAGGGAAAGCTTCGGTGTGATGAAGAAGTTTATGTTTGCATCAAGATAATTTGCTTTGTCGTAATATACGCCACCTTTGTTATTTACGCCTAATATGGTGATAAAGTCGGAGGTATTGTTGTAGGAAAGACGCACGTTGAAGCGTTTAACTTCGTAAGCTAGAGATAAGTTTAGAATATCTTTAGCGGTACCTGGCAGTTTCGGCTGTCCTTCTTTTACAAAAATGAAATTGTGTGTGTAGTTAGAATAGATACTCAGATGGTTATTTATTTCTTTCGATATTGGTGTGTAATTAGAAGTTCTTCCCAAGGCTCGCAAGCAAAAGCAAATCATAATAGCAGACGTTCTTTGTCCATTTTTTTAGGGGATAGGCGTTAGCAAAGCGAAGTTGTTAGGACACGCGAAGTTAGCCCTCCTATATTAAGCGAATTTTAACTGTATTTTAAAAGTTGGGTTATTTAACTAATAATAAACAGCGTACGAATGTTGGAGATTTGATCTGGAGACCAGGAATTCCTTTAATGCAGTGTAATCAATCTGAAATCCCAATTCCAGATGAGATTAAAAGTTACTCATTTGAAAGAACTTTGAAAAATAAGCTTGAAGGTTTGTATGGGAAGAAATTTTAAACTTAATTGATGCAAATTTAACTTCTACCTCAATGTGCAAACAATTTTATAGAAATTGAGTTCTCGAGAATAGATGCCATGGCTGATCTATACTACATTTGCTAAAGCTGCCTTGGCTTTGTTCAGCCCTGATCGGATACGGCTCAGGGTTTCCATTCTCATTCCCAGAAAGGAGGCAATGTACTTGAGTGGTACGCGTTCTAACAAACGTGGGTAGCTTAGGATAAACCGGTCATAACGCTTTTTAGCTGTGGGCAACCTACAGATGAATGCCCGCTCAAATGCACTTCGATAATGGATTTCCATTATTTTTCTGCCCACATAATTGGCTATTTCAAACTGTTGATATAATAACTTCGACATTTCATGAGGTACCGCAATAGCCACTATCGGTTCAATGGATTCGATATATTCTTCAGATACCTCATCAGTCCAGAGGTTTCTGATCGTTCCGGCAAGTTCATTCTCAACGGCGATCCAGGTGGTTATTTTTTTACTGCCAATCTTCAGGTAGCCGTGGGCTGCACCTTTAATGATCAAGAAGATATAGCGGTTTCTTTTTTGTGGGGAGGCGATATGCTTGTGCTTGGCGAAGTAGACAGGGAAAGTCTGTGCATTGATGATCGACTCTATGGCCTCATTTAATGGATGGAAATTCTTGAAAAGAGATATTAAGGGGGATTGAAAACCGAAGTTTTTCCATTTATCCTCCTCATCTACAGGAGTTAAGTTCATTGTTAATCAAACCTAAGGTATTATATCTAGATAAAAGGATTTTTGGGCGAAAGGTTATTCCTTTGCAGAATAATCGAATCGTTGGGGCTACTTAAATTCCCTTAATAGACTTTAATTTTTCATCTTAGATAGTCCCTCATGATTAAGTACCATAATCTTTGTTCCGTTTCTATCAATGAGCTGCTCATCCTTGAAATCAGATAAGGTGCGGCTCACCGTTTCAGTGGCCATGCACGCCATAGCGGCAAGGTCTTCCCTGGAGATATTTATTAAATTATCATTTACCTTTGCCTGTCCATAAAGTCTGAGCAGTGTACCAGCCATTTTCTTTCTCACTGAATGATAGGCCAGTTCTAAAAGCTGCTCTTCCTTTGCTCTATTATCTCTGGAAAGCAAATGGATAAATTTTCTTGCCACCTCAGGATATAAATTAAGTATGGTTTCCATTTGATCTAGCGGAATTAGGCACACGCTACTATCCTCAAGGGCTGTGGCAGTATCTGCATAACAACTATCACTTAATACCGCATTAATTCCCAGATAGTCACCCTGGCTATAAATCCCCGTCATTAGCTCCCTGCCATCTTTCGCCAGTTTTATGGTTTTAACTCTTCCATGTGTTACCAGATAGAGCCCTTTTCCATGATCATCCTCGTAATAGATGACCTGGTTCTTTTTAAAATCCCTGCTTTTTTTTTCTTCAATAATTTTATTGAATTCAGCAAGACCATCTGTTTTCTCAACCAATATTTTAAACGCTTCAGTTC
This sequence comes from Pedobacter psychrodurus, assembly GCF_004331735.1. Taxonomy (GTDB): domain Bacteria; phylum Bacteroidota; class Bacteroidia; order Sphingobacteriales; family Sphingobacteriaceae; genus Pedobacter; species Pedobacter psychrodurus. The sequence goes on along the minus strand of NZ_SJSO01000016.1, from coordinate 37,994 downwards.
TGCTCTGGTGGGAAAGATCGTTTGCAGCTTTCTTTCTTAAACGAATATCAATGGCATTAAGCAATTCCATATCATCAAAGGGCTTGACCAAATAATCATCTGCGCCCAGTTCCATTCCTTTTCGAAGATCTGCATGTTCGGCCTTTGCAGTAAGAAAAATAAATGGAATCCCTGATGTCTGCTCATGCCTGTTGAGCATGTATAATACGCCATATCCATCAAGTTCGGGCATCATGATATCACAAAGTATGATGTCGGGAACATGGCTGATGGCCAGATCAACGCCAAGCTTACCATTCTCAGCCTGATATACCGTGTAACGGGCCATTTCAAGAATTTCAACCAGGTTTGCACGGATCTCATCATGATCTTCAATAATCAATACTTTTTTGCTCATGGTTATTTTTTTGTGGGAAGGTCAGTGTAAATAACGTTCCCCGGTTAACTCTGCTTTTAAAACTGACATGCCCATCCATCAATCCGGTATATCTGGAAAGTATACTTAACCCAAGTCCATTACCTGATATGTTACCGGTATTGTGGGCACGAAAAAAAGCATCGAAAAGATGCTTATGATCACTTTCTGGAATACCAATCCCATCATCGCAAATTCTGATGGTACAATTATGCTCATTAATCTTAGTATAAAACTGAATCTGACTATCAGCCCCTGAATATTTAATGGCGTTGTCTATTAATATGATAATACAATTTTTCAATAGATTTTGATCGAGCGTTATCTTCTGGTTCGTACCCCGGTGTTTAAATATAATCTTTTGCTTTCCTCGTAAAACAACCTGCATTTCGCCGGTAATTTCTTCTGCCATCTCTGATAAGTTAAAGTGACTCAGCGATGGCTTGACCATACCGCTGTCCAATTTTTCCAGGGATAAAAAATCATTTAAAATTGCTGTAATATTAAGTACTGCATTCTTGATTTTGCCTACGTGCTTTCCGATGTTCTTTTGATCAAGTGATTCGGCATAACGTTCAATTAAGGAGGCGGATAGCTGAACCAGGCTCAATGGTGTCCTAAACTCATGGGAAGCGATGGAAACAAACCTGCTTTTCAACTGTCCAAGTTCTTTTTCTTTATTAAGTGACAGGTTCAAATCAACCTGAGTTTTTTGGAGTTGATTCACACTCATTCTCAATGAATGCGTTCGCTCTTCCACCTGCATTTCAAGTTGTGCTGCATAGTCCTGTAATTTTCCTTCTGCCTCTTTTTCCCTGGTCAGATCATGAATGAAACCAGCATAAATTATCCTGCCTGAATATTTAACCTCACTTACGCCCAGCCGGAATGGAAAGAAAATCCCGTTTTTCTTCTTGCCTATCAGCTCTCGGCCAATCCCAATGATATTTGCATTCCCCGTTTGTTTATAATTAAAAAGGTAACGGTTATGGTTGGATCTGTCTGATTGAGGCATCAATATGGAGATGTTTTGTCCAATAACCTCTTCAGGAGTATAATCGAAAAGACGACATGCAGATGGATTAATTGACTCTACCACACCGCTGTCATCAATAGTGATCAGTCCGTCTATTGCATGGTCAATAATTGCCTTTAGCAATACGGAATTTTCCATAATTTATTGATTAACAGCTAAATGTTTTAGCTGCATTAATAGAACCATCGTCAGAGGGGATTGTTTGGATTTTATTCTTTCAAAGAATATCAGCACACGTAAGGTAGTCATTCAAAAATGGAAGAATGCTTAACCGTTTATGATGAGCATCATCAATTCAGGTAGGGACTATCATTTCTAATTATAACTGGGGCGGTAATTTTGCTATATGTAGCGTCATCTGTCAATTCTGGCATTGACTATTATAAAAAGAAGATGAACAATAACTTAGCCGCCAATAATACACCTGTTCCAGTTTTAAGCATTGGTGAGCTACTTAATGCTTTTGAAACGGATGGCCAGCAGGGTATCAGTAATAAGGAGGCTTCGTTACGTTCAGTCCAATTTGGACTCAACATTAACGTCAGCCAAAAGGTCAAAAGCATCTGGCAGATGTTTTTTGAGCAATTCAAAAGTCCTATCGTTTACCTGCTGTTTGTTGCAGCATTTGCATCGCTATACTTTAAAAACTCACTGGAAGCAATCGCCATATTTATCGTTATTTTGGTTAATGCCCTGATTGGTTTTTTTATGGAACTTCAGGCAAGGAGCTCCATGCGGGCGTTGAAAGAAATGGATCTAAGCGTCTCTAAAGTCATCAGAGGTGGAAAAACCATAGAAGTGCTTTCCGAACAATTAACGCCCGGGGATTTGCTGCTGCTCGAAGCCGGAGACATGGTATCTGGCGATGGCCGGGTTATCGAATCAAACGGACTTCAGGTAGATGAGTCTGCGTTAACAGGTGAATCATTCCCCATCCTTAAAACAAGCGATAGCCAGGGGGTAGATACTGATGCCTCGGCCTCAGTAAACATGGTATACAAAGGTACCGCAGTGATGAATGGAAATGGCAAGGTCATTATTACAGGCATTGCAGCAAATACCGAACTGGGCAAGATCAGTGAGCTGGTCGGCCGTTCAGCTACCACCAAATCCCCTTTGGATATCAAAATCGGAAACCTGACCAAAAAATTAATTTATATTACCCTGTTCATGACTGCTTTTTTTGCACTCACCGCCTTTATTGAAGGGAAGCCCTGGTTGCAAATCTTGGAAACCTCCATAGCACTTGCTGTTGCGGCCTTTCCTGAAGGCCTTCCAATTGTCGCCACCGTTGCACTCGCTTTTGGCATGCTGCGTATGGCAAAAAGAGATGCCATCGTCAAAAGACTTTCCTCGGTCGAAACGCTCGGCGGAGTGAACGTCATCCTTACAGATAAAACCGGAACCCTGACTGAAAATAAGATTTTTGTGAGAGTCCTGTCTTTTCCCCAGGAAGAGGTACATGTTTCCATGGAAAAAGGACATCTGGTGTACGATGATATGGGTATCAATAGCAGCCAGAAGAATTTTGAGCTATTGGTTAAAATCGGCACGCTTTGTAACAACGCCCCTGGGGAGCAAACTGAGAAATCTAAAATATCTGGCGACCCTATTGAAATCGCTTTATTGCTATTAAACAAAGCGGCCGGTTTTTCTGGGGAGGAGTCTGCAGCGCATTACCAAAGAATATCGGAGATTCCCTTCAGCGCTGAAACTAAACTGATGGCAACTGCCGATCAAAATGGAAATGATTGTTTCATTTCAGTAAAAGGGGCAGTTGAAGGTTTGATCTTAAAGTGTACACATATTCAGGCTGGAAATAGTTTAAATGAACTCACTTCCATTGATCGGAAAAAAATACTTGCTAATGCAGAAACCCTTTCAGCAAGTGGATTAAGGGTATTGGCTTTTGCCTTCAAAAGCCTGAATGAAATCCCTGAAGGAGACTTCATAGCTGAGCTAACCTATGTTGGAATGGTTGGATTTTTGGATCCGCCGCGAGGTGATATCAAAGGTGCAATAGCAACCTGCCGTACCGCTGGCATAAAAATCGTTATGATTACAGGTGACCATCCCCTCACTGCCCTAAGTATTGCAAAACAGGTTGGGATTACAGAGGCAGACGATAATCAGGTCATCTTGGGGAATGCACTCCCACAGGAAGACTTATTGGATCAGCAATGGAGAGATAAGATCCTCTCTACTACAGTTTTTGCCAGAACTTCTCCTAAACAGAAACTGGAAATTGTGGATACCTATCAAAAAGCAGGCTTCCTGGTGGCGATGACCGGAGATGGGGTAAATGATGCACCAGCAATTAAAAAGGCAGATGTAGGAATTGCCATGGGACTTAGAGGAACTCAGGTGGCCAAAGAAACCGCAAATATTGTCCTTAAGGATGATTCCTTTGTATCGATCACCCGGGCTGTTGCCAATGGAAGAGAGATTTTTCAGAATATTCAGCGATTTGTTATCTATCTGATCTCCTGTAATTTGAGCGAGATCATCATTGTGACGTTGCTGGGCTTCTTTGCAAGTGGTGCCATTCTTTTTCCCCTGCAGATTCTGTTTTTAAATATGGTTACTGATGTTTTCCCTGCACTGGCACTTGGCCTGGGAAGAGGAGATAAATCCATTATGTTAAAGGCTCCAAGAGATCCAGGCCTTGAAATTATATCTAATCGAAACTGGCTTGTCATTTTGGTTTATGCAGTGCTCATGACGCTTTCTGTGCTGCTTGCTATTTTTATATGCATGAGATACGTGAGTGAAAAAGTAGAGGTTATCAATAATGTAGCATTTATTACCCTGGCTGCTGCCCAATTATTTCATGTATTTAATATGTCTTCTTTGCACTCGGGGATGATGAAAAATGAGGTAACCAAAAATAAATTCGTTTGGATGGCAATCCTGTTTTGTTTTTCTCTTATCGCTTTGGTATATGTTTTTCCCCAAAGCCGGCAGGCCCTTAACCTCAATATTATACCATTAAAGGCATGGCTCGCCGCAATTTTTGCAGGTACACTGCCACTACTGTTGGTTCAGTTATACAAGTTGATTTTAGGTAAAAACCATCAAAAATAATCAACGCAATTAGGACCTGCAAAAAATAAAACAAGGACAGTACATGTAAAATACCTGCTATGAAAAATATACTATTATTGACAGATTTCTCCGCTAATGCAAACCATGTTGCAGACTATGCATATGATTTTGCCAAAAAGATTCAAGCCGATGTTACCCTATGTAATGCGATGACTATTCCCTCAGAACTTCCAAATGCAGGCTTGGTTTTGTGGCCAATGGAATCTCCAGAGGTCATCAAGGATTGGAGTGAAATAAATCTCAATAAACTGAGGGTACATTTGCAAGAGCGAGATCAATCCCATATAAAAAAGCCCCAACTAACTATCATCAATCAGTCTGGAAGGCTTCAGGATGTTGTTGCTGAAATTATTTCAGACAGGCCCATAGATTTACTTGCCATGGGTACTCATGATGATAATAACATGGATAGTTTTTTAAAAATAGACCAGGCAAGAAAAATGATCGATTCTTTGCAATTGCCGGCCTTAATAATCCCTTTGAAATCAAAGTTTGAACCTATCCGCAGCATTTATTTTGCATCTGACCTCAGTGATCTTCCGGGGGACAGGCTTTTCCTCAGTCAGCTTGCTAAGCTAGCCAGATCTTTTATGGCTGAAATAGCTATAGTCCATATTTCTTCCACGAAAGCAGATGTGTCAATGAAAGAAAAAATCTATGATATGATAAATGATTTGAGGAAAGCACTGGATTATCCGGGTATACATTTTCGGGAAATAAATGGAGATAACGAGGTATCAACCTTTGAAAAACTGATGATCGAAAAACGTATGGATCTATTGGTAGTGGTTCATCGGAAGCATGGCTTCTTTAGTAAATTATTATATGATAGTGTGACTAAAAAACTTGCCGGAAAGCTGACTATCCCCATGCTCATTTTCAATCAGGAGAAATAAATAACATAACCGCTCAGTCATAATCTTCTATTTCAGGATTAACATCTCTATTAAACATGATCACTATCATTTCTTGGCCCAGAATAGTTGAGGATATTTGATTAAACACACCAGATTAGAATTATATAGCGACTTGATAGGTAGTTTTTTAAGTCTTGATTTTTAATGCCAGATCTATATAAACTTAGGTAAAAACCTATCGAATCATTATCCATGAAGCTTAAAACAATACATCTGTTCTAAAGCTTAAATCCAAAATACCATGCATGAAATTTCAGAAGCAGTAATCGATAAAATACATCAATATTGGCAAGCGGTAAATTACTTATCTGCTGGTCAGATTTATTTACAGGCCAATCCGCTAATGCGTAACCCGCTTACACCAGACGACATTAAACCAAGACTGCTTGGCCACTGGGGTACCTCTCCCGGATTAAATCTTATTTACGTCCACCTGAACAGGTTGATAAAAGATACCGATGCGGATATTCTATATGTGTGCGGACCTGGTCATGGGGCACCCGCTGTGGTAGCGCATACCTATTTGGAAGGTACGTACACCGAACTTTTTCCTGAGGTAACAATGGATGAGGAAGGTATGCTTAAACTTTTCAGGCAGTTTTCAACTCCCGGAGGAATCCCCAGTCACGTCAGTGCACATACACCAGGATCAATTAATGAAGGTGGTGAATTAGGCTATTCCCTGATGCATGCTTTCGGCGCTGTGTTTGATAACCCAAACCTGATTGCTGCCTGCGTGATTGGTGATGGGGAAGCGGAAACAGGTCCGCTGGCAGCAAGCTGGAATTCAGTTGCTTTCTTAAATCCTGCAAGAGATGGCGCGGTATTGCCTATACTTCATCTAAACGGATACAAAATAGCTAGCCCTACAATATTTTCCCGCATGGATGATAGCGCTTTAAGTGAACTATTCAAAGGTTATGGATATGAGGTGTTTTTCGTTGAGGGGGAACACCCACACAATGTTCACCGCCAAATGTCTTCCACCTTGGATATTGTTTATGAGAAGATTAGAAAAATTCAATACAATGCCAGGGCTGAAGGTATAATCCACCAAAGAAAGTGGCCTATGATTATTTTAAGAACGCCTAAAGGATGGACCGGACCTAAATCATGGAATAATTTGCCTATCGAGGGATCGTTCCGTTCTCATCAGGTTCCATTGGCTGGAGTTAAAGAGAACCCTGAGAAATTGCAAGCCCTTGAGGTATGGATGCGTAGCTATGAGCCCGAAAAACTCTTTGATGAGCATGGCACGCTAAACCCTGAACTGCGGAGCATCTCGCCCGTTGGAAATAAAAGAATGAGTGCATTACCTTATGCAAACGGGGGATTATTGTTAAAGGATCTTATTCTGCCAGACTTCAAACGCTACGGCATCAAAATAGCACATCCGGGAACAGTTGAAGCAGAAAGTACCAGGAATCTAGGTAAGTTTTTGCGTGAAATATTTACCATGAATGCAGCGAATAGGAACTTTAGATTGTTCTGTCCAGATGAAACGAACTCAAATAGATTAGAGGCTGTTTTTCAAGTGACTGATCGATGCTTCATGGAAAAAATTATCGATACTGATGATAAATTATCTCCGGATGGGAGGGTGATGGAAGTATTGAGTGAACACCTTTGCGAAGGTTGGCTGGAAGGTTATCTGTTAACGGGCAGACATGGCCTGTTCCCTTGTTATGAGGCTTTCGTAACGATTGTCGACTCCATGGTTAGCCAGCATGCAAAATGGCTGAAGACCACTCAGGAAATTCCATGGCGTAAGCCAATAGCTTCGTTAAACTATCTGCTAACTTCTCATGTATGGAGGCAGGATAATAATGGTTACAGTCATCAGGGGCCAGGTTTTATCGATACAGTGGTCAATAAAAAAAGCAGTGTAATCAGGATCTATCTACCACCCGATGCCAATACGCTGCTCTCCGTAATGGATCATTGCTTAAGAAGTAAAAACTATGTTAATGTTGTGGTTGCCGGAAAACAGCCTGAGCTGCAATGGTTAGGGATGGAAGAAGCAGTAGCACATTGTGAAAAAGGCGCTTCGGTTTGGGAATGGGCTGGAAATGATTTTGGTGAACCTGAGGTGATCCTGGCCTGCGCCGGTGACGTACCCACGCAGGAAACTATCGCCGCAGCTGAAATTCTTCGCACACATCTACCTGAGCTTCGGGTACGGGTTGTTAATGTGGTTGATTTAATGTCCCTTTCCCCGAGAGCATATCATGCACACGGATTGAGTGATGAATATTTTGAAAACCTGTTTACCAATGCTGCCCCGGTGATTTTTGCATTCCATGGTTACGTTCGTATTATTCATGATCTGGTTCATGGACGGCCGGATCCTGCCCGTTTCCATGTCCGGGGGTTTATGGAGGAAGGAACAACCACTACACCGTTCGATATGGTGGTATTAAATCAAATGAGCCGGTATCATTTAGCCATGGAAGCCGTCAAACGCGTTCCCCGGTTTCAGCAACAGGCTGATGTGTTCATTCGTTTTTGTGAGGACAAATTAGCCAGCCATAAAGAATACATAGGCATTCATCTTGATGATATGCCAGAAATAAAAAACTGGAGATTCAAGGGCGCTGGATAACCGGATCTGTCTACTATTTAATAAAAAGTAAAGAAAAAATATTATGATGAGAAGGAGCAAATTTGGCCCATTGATAATGGAAATTATGATGAAAAAAAAGAATAAAAAATTAGCGGATGAAGTTAGACTGGCCATCACTACCGATTCGCTTATAGGTGTAGAGAAAATAGAGATTTCGGTTGAAGATGGTCTTGTTACCCTTAAAGGATCGGTAGACAGCTACGCCAAAAAACTTGCCGCGGAACATGTAGCAAAATCTGTGAAAGGGGTGAAAAATGTTATTCAGAAAATAGATGTCCGGTTTTCATTTACAAGCAACCTGATCGTTTACATAGGTGCAAATCTGGCCTTGGATAGTAAGCATGCCTATAAAAATGATTATGACCAGCCTATGAATCTCGTAGGTCCTCTGCATCCGGATTTTCATGTTAAAAGAAGCGGTAATGAAATCTGGTGAAAAGGGAAATGGAACTGGTTTGTCCCGTCGATATTTACTTTTAAGGCTAGGTATATTGAACTGGATCTCAAGCGGGTATTTATTTATAGCGCTTTCCAAAAACATAATGCGCTGGCCATATCTACCTTTAGGAAGGTTTATCAAAAAAATCTTTAAAAAACACGGAACAATTTAGTGCGGGCAGGTTCATTGGATTGGTTTTTGTAGGATGCGCTTTAATAATTTGTAATTTGAACCTGAATGTATAAATAGGTTCGTAACGACAATTTCTTTATGCTCCTATAAAATAATCCAGTAACAAAACGTTTTTATGACCAGAACCGAGCGCTTTGGGTACAGCCCTGATGCAGAATATCAAACCAGTGTAGCCTATTTTTCAATGGAGTTTGCCGTTGATCAATCCCTTAAGATTTATAGCGGAGGCCTGGGTTTTCTCTCCGGATCCCATCTTCGGAGTGCATTCGAATTGAAGCAAAATTTATTAGGCATAGGCATGCGCTGGAAATACGGTTATTATGACCAGGTAAGGGATAAGGATAACCATATGGTTTCGGCTTTCGTTCAGAAAGATTATTCGTTTCTGGAAGATACAGGAATTATCCTTTCTGTTCCGGTACATAGTGCTACTGTTAAAGTCAAAGCATTTTTATTGCGGCCTACAACATTTGGCACTGCACCTTTATTTTTGCTGAGTACCGATCTTCCTGAAAATGATGAAGTAAGTAGAAGCATTACTCACCGGTTATATGACCCAAACGAGACCACCCGGATTGCACAGTCAATCATTCTGGGGATCGGAGGAGGGATGCTATTGGATCAGCTCAATCTGCAACCAGATTATTATCACATGAACGAAGGGCATGCGGTACCACTAAATTTTTACCTGTATTCAAAGTATCAAAATCTCAATGAGATTAAAAAAAGAATGGTATTCACAACCCATACCCCTGAGCTTGCGGGCAATGAGGAGCATGATTTTTCGCTATTAAAAGAGATGTCTTTCTTTTACCATATGCAGGAACATGAAGTTAAATTTGTGCTGGGACTGGAAGGGGAGAAGTTTAATTACACGCTGGCAGCATTGAAGTTTTCTGGCAAAGCAAACGCTGTTTCCAAACTTCATGGGGAAGTTGCCCGCAAAATGTGGGGAGGCTATGATGGCATATGCGAGATTTTTTCCATTACCAATGCACAGAATCAGAAGTATTGGCAGGATAAGGCTATTGCTAAAAGCGTGACTGAGCATAAGGAGCAGGAGTTTTTAGACCGGAAAAAGGAATTAAAATCACGCTTGTTTCGGCAAGTTGCCGATCAGACAGGAAAGCTCTTTGATGAAAATGTGCTGACCCTGGTATGGGCCAGGCGTTTCGCCGGATACAAACGGGCAGATCTTCTGATGCATGACTGGACGCGTTTCGAGATTTTATTAAAGCATTCAAAATATCCTATCCAGATCATTTGGGCAGGAAAACCCTATCCAGAAGATACAGGCGCAAACCAAATCTTCAATCAGATCATAGATAAAACAAAGGCGTTTCCTAATTGTGCCGTTTTGGTAGGTTACGAACTCGGTTTATCCTCACTTCTAAAAAAGGGAGCTGATGTGTGGCTTAATAATCCAAAAATGTATCGGGAAGCTTCAGGAACTAGCGGCATGACCGCGGCTATGAATGGCGCTATTAACCTTTCTATTCCAGATGGATGGATTCCTGAGTTTGCCTTAAATGGAGAAAACTGCTTTCTTATTGAGCCTGCTCAAGATTCGCTATCCGAAGAGGAGAGAGATAAAACAGAAAACGGCAACTTAATGGATGTTCTGGAAAAAACAGTTTTGCCTACTTACTACGATCATCCATCAAAGTGGTTTAATATTGTTCAGAACGGTATAAAAGGAGTTCTCCCTGAATTCGAGTCAGCGAGAATGGCAGAAGCCTATTATAAGCAGATGTATCGCCAGGCCGATTAAAAAACTACGTTATTTTTGATTTCCTGTACTAAACGCTCGTATCATGACCACCCGCAATCATTAAGGTGACTACCATCATTTCATTTGCTTTAAGCTATACCGACCTTTGTTGTCAGCGTATAGCTTAAAGCATATAACAAATGAATCCATTCTTACCCAGCAATATTTCAAAGATGAGTGCGCGCTGTATAATCCAGTTCCCATACTGATATTCCCATCATAATTTCATACTTGTAAAATGCTTAAAATGAACAACATAATGAGTACCTCCCCGGCATATATCCAATACCATGCTATTGCAAAGCACTGGGCATCAGATATCGATTTTTTTAAAATAGAAATGGTTTTCCTTCATCATTTGCTCGATGATCATTTTATATTGCTCTCAGGTCCAGCGTATATCGCTGATCTGAAAGCCGTCGGCAAAAAATTCTTACAGCTTGAAAAAGATAAATATAGCGCAGATACCGATCTAACCGATTATATAAAAGTATTGGAGTGGCAAACAGAAAATCTGGTAGATGGCCATGGAGAACTGCTTGCGATAAAACAAAAACAAAAACAAATGGAACACAGCATGTTCCACCTGACTTCAACTTACAGAAAACTTAAACAAGAACTTTTTTCTCTGGTCATTTCATTAATACAGGATAGAAAACGACAAGGTTTGCCGAAGGCTTAAGGTCTAGTTACTCTATTTCATTGATATTCTTCACTTCTACACCTGGCATCTTTTCAAAAATTTCCTGCATGTATTTCCGATGGTTAGCTCCAGCGATCACCACAACTCTTCTGACACCCAAAACTTTGGAACGGTTCACTACATTGTTGCACATGCCCTGGTTTCTCATCATCCACCAATGTATTTTGGAAAGCATTTCTTCTTTGGGGAAGTTTTTCATATCATACATCTCTGGCAGGTAAAAATCCCCCGATGCAGAAATCGCAGATGCCTCAAGAGTGTTCAGCCATTCAGTGACCTTTGCAGATGATTTCTCAACGCTGTCATATTTTGCGAAACCTTTATTAATTTGTGTCAATTTTTCTTTCAGTACTTTTTGGAAAGCTGCTGAAGTATCTTTTCTGAATGTATTGAACTTGGCATCGGATGCCGCCCATGATGCTCCCCAATTCAGATCAAAATCCTGACAATCCATTGGAAGAAGTTCCCGGATTCCCAATTTTTGCATCAATGGAAAAGCAATTAACGCGTATTCAGAGGTTTTTAACCTCCTCATACTTCGCCCTGTCGTATCCAAAGCCGGACTTAGTAACTGATCAACATAGGTCTGTAGCTTGTCATCCGGGAAATTTTGTAGCTGATCGAAAACCTGCCAGTATTGGTAGTGACCATTGGAAACATCCTGATTAAGATAGTAAGCATGTGCCAGGTCAGTCTTCAACTGATAGTCTTTAGGGTTTTGCAAGCAGAGTTTCTTTAGGCTATCAATGCTTTTGGATAGCTTTTCTATGGTAATATCTCTGTTCTTTTGAAGTATTTTTATCCGGTTGAGATTGTCTTTTTTACACCAATAATCCATAACATTCTGCTCATCTTCTTTACTCAAAAATTCTCCAAAAAATGCCTTTGGCTTGAATTTTTCAATCTTGCGGTAGATTTCTGTGAAATCCTGTTGGGGATATTTGCCATAATTATGGGAAACACCGATCAATAGTACATCGAGTTTTTGAGCGGATACTTTAAAGGAAATTGTAAATAATAAAATGAGTATGTATTTCATGGTTGCATTTTTTCAACAATGTTTAGTTATTAAGTTATTCTATCTTTTGTGTTCTGGTCAGGCCTAAACAAAGTTAAGGGGTTTTAATTAAACTATAGTGCCTGATTGAAAAACGGAGCTTATCCGGAGACTGTTTCCGATTTAGTCACACTTAATGCGCTCGAATATATTTCTGAGCTGATTTGCAGAATTGGCAAAAGTCGCGAATATTTTAATGCTTAGGATGATAAGTGTAAGGGGAGAATCCATAGAACCATTGCATAAGGGTGTAGTTAGTGCTGCAGCACAAGATGAAATTTTTATATACTGTTGGCAAGTGTTGATAGCATAAGGGTTGGAAGGGTACTTGAAATACAGATTGCAATAGAACAAATAAAAAACAATGCCGGTGTTTAAGTTATATTGTTGATTTTTAGGTTATTGTAGTATTTAAAAAGTGATGACGATCAGTTTTTCATCTGGTTCTCATCATAAGATTTGCCGCAAAACAGGGTAGGTTTGACGAACAGTTTAATCCAATAAACCCTGCCATGAAAACATTTAACATATTCCAGAAAAAAATCAGACCTATCATCCTATTATTTATGCTCTCGCCGCTGATAACAGTTGGGCAAACGACCTATCAGCTTTCTAAAACAGGGAGCGGTTCAATGAAAGTAATGGGCACATCTAACGTTCACGATTGGTCAATGACATCCAAACAATTTGAAAGCACAGGTGCGTTTAACTTTAATGCCCGGGGTGAAATGACGGACGTAACAACGCTGAAATTTAGCGTAGTGGCAAAGAGTCTCAAAAGCGGGAAATCTTCTATGGACGACCGTACCTATAAAACGATTCGTGCAACTGAGTTTCCTAAAATAAGCTATCAGCTCACTTTTGCAACAGTTACCATGGTACAGGCAAACAGGTATTCGATCCAAACAACAGGAATTCTGACCATTGCCGGTAAAACACAGAGCCTTTCGATGAAGGTAATGGCTTTGGTAAATGCAGACGGTTCCATCAGTTGTCACGGCAGCGAAAAATTAATGCTTACCGACTATGGTATTGAACCGCCAAGTTTTATGCTTGGTGCCATGAAAGTAGGCAATAACCTGGTTGTACAATTCGAGCTCGACTATGCTAAAGCTTCATCGGCAAAATAATGCCCATCAATAAACAGAAGATCATGAAAAATAAATTTACACTAGTTTCAGTCCTTGCGGTAGCAATTACAAGTTTGTATAGCTTTGAAACACAAGCCCAGGTTTCCAATTTGAGACCCTATGATAAATCCGGTATCAATGTTTTTGAGGCGCCTAAAGATAGCAATGCCGTGTTCGATAAAATAAAGGTTCAGTTTGGTGCAGGGTTTACCCAGTCTTTCCAAGGACTGAAACATGAAAATACATCGGGCATTCTATATAAAATAACCCCTGGCTTCAACACTGCCAATGCCAATCTGTTCATGGATGTACAACTCTCAGATGGGATCAGACTTAACCTCACCAGCTACCTTTCTTCCCGCCACCATAACGAAACCTGGGTAAAGGGCGGATATATCCAGTTTGATAAGCTCCCCTTCAAGGGTAAATTGTGGGAAGATATAATGTCGGTAACAACCATCAAGATCGGGCATATGGAAATCAACTATGGCGATCAGCATTTCCGCAGGTCTGATGGTGGACAGACGATCTACAATCCTTTTATTGAAAATTACATCATGGATGGGTTTACAACTGAGATAGGTGGAGAGGTTTTAGTGAGAAAAAATGCGCTATTTGGTTTAATCGGTATTTCCAACGGAATGATTAAAGGTAACATCGATAGTTTGATCGCCACTCCTCAGGATGCAAATGTGCACAAATCACCAGCCGTTTACGTAAAGGGCGGCTTTGATAAACAACTGAACAGCGATTTGAGGGTGCGTTTGGCCGCCTCTTATTACAGCAATAACAGTTCTGGCGGACAAACGTTATATGGCGGCGACCGTACCGGGTCAAATTATTTTATGGTACTGGAAAAAGTTGGCGCAGTAAATACCACCAATGCCTTCTCCGGACGATTTAACCCTGGTTTTACCAAAAAAGTGAATGCCTTTCAGTTAAATGCATTTATAAAACTACAGGGAGTTGAACTCTTTGCTACTTATGAAAATGCAAAGGGCAGATCAAAAGCAGAGACTAACAGTAGGGGAGCTGAGCAGGTGGCAATCGATGGCGTTTACAGGTTCGGGAAGTCAGAAAACTTCTTTGTTGGTGTAAAATATAACACGGTTACCGCTGCTATGGCTAATGTAGCAGTTGCCGGAACCACCCCTGCAATAACCTATACCGGAGATGTAAAAATAGACCGTTTTGCTTTTGCTGCGGGATGGTTTATGACCAAAAATATATTGTTAAAGGGCGAGTATGTGAACCAGAAATATAAAGATTTCCCGACAGCTGATTTTCGCAGTGGGGGAAAATTCAAAGGTTATGTGATCCAGGCCGTTGTAGGGTTTTAGCCAGTAGACCTCTAGGCGGGTACAATTTGTTCCTGCCTTTAAAAAAATCATCATGAAACTACTGATAAGCATCCTTGTTTTTCTGTTGGCCAGCTTGAGGCCTGTGGATAAAGCCAAAAGTACCTCCAGGTGGGTAGTGAGCGAAAACAGTATGCTCACCGTTAACGGAACTACCAATATAAACAGGTTTTCCTGTGCAATCTTACGTTATCCAAAAAGCGATACGGTGCTGATTTCGAGGGATAAAACAGATCATATGGTGCTTTCTGGAACCTTAAACCTGGAGGTAAAGGATTTTGATTGTAGCAGTACAATGATGACTAAACAACTACTAAGCACACTAAAGGAGAACAGATTTCCAGTCCTAAGGATCAGATTCCTGTCTTTGAAAGAAATCCCTTCAGCAGATCAGCGTAGTTTTGTTAAGGGTGATGTCGAGATCATGCTATCAGGTGTATTGAGAAAATTCGAAATCTGTTATCAGATAAATGTTAAACGGGGCTTAATAGAACTGACCGGGCAACAGACCGTCAATTTTTCGGATTTTCATCTGATCCCTCCAAAAAAAATAGGCATGCTCATACAGGCAAAAGATCAATTGGTTGTGATCTTCTTTTTGAAAATGGAACGGGTAGGGTGATTCAGATGTGTTAACGAATTTGGGCTACATTTTACCTAAACTGTCCTTTTTCCAATAGCGAAATCGTGCTGAGCTGAATCTTGTTTAACCTCTCCTGAAGTTCCAGGGCTTTGTTCTTTTCTGCGAGCAAAGCCTTCAACCGGTCAACTTCTGCGGTTAGGCGGTTTTTTTCCTGTAACCCGATCTTAGAAAAAACCTTTCCACTTTCGTAATAGCTGAAAAAATTGTAGTTCAGGATTTCACTGACACGGACTAAAGTAAGGATATCGATAGTTGCGGTATTCAGCATTTCCTGTGCCTTTGTTTTGCTGATCTCAAGGGTGGCAGCAATGTCTGAAACAGAGATATCTTTCTGCTTCATTTCCTTCCAGATCATTAAGCCTATATGCACACTCATCTTGTATAATGGGATAATTTTAAAACACTGAAATTACAGAAAGGATGATGAATTCGATCTTTTTTGTGGTAATGATAATTAGTCTAAATATCTCTTTCTTATAGTTGGTGGAAAGATTTGCCTTATTAGTGATGCGCTGGATGACGATCATTTTAATAACTGATGCTGCTCATATTTTTAACATCGGGTTTTTACAAACTTTATGCTTAATTAAACAGCGCACAATATGAAAAAAATCCTGGTACCTGTTGATTTCTCTGCAACGGCAGAGAACGCAGCTGATTATGCAACTGATCTGGCCTACGGTATTGGTGCCAGAGTAGAACTGTTAAATGTTTTTCAGGTCCCTGAATTTTCTCCGGCTGCCGCATCTCTGGTATGGCCGCTTGAAGAATATAAGCTTATAGAAGCTGATGCTAAAAAAGCCTTGGACAAACTGGTTGAAAAAGTTGAAGAAAAATATAAAAAGGCTCATCATGAGTTTGGTTTTAAAGCAGAAGTGTTTGGGCGGTCTGTTCGTGGCGAGGTTGAACAAGAGATTAGTAAATATTTTGCTGAGTGTAAAATGAACCTCGTTGTGGCCGGACTAAACCGTGCAGATAAATTAACCAAAACACTTATGGGCAGTGTTGCCAGAAAAATCATCGAACAGGAAATACCTGTTTTGCTTATTCCTGCGGGATATCGGTTTAAGAAACCTAAAAAAATCGCTTTTGCCACAGATTTTAGCCATAGCGATATTTCGGTTTTATGTGCACTTGCCGAATTTGCAAAACCCTTTAATGCCGATATACTCATTACACATACCGGTGATTCAAAATCAGACGCGACCCTTCACAAACAAGAAACCGAAGAATTTTTAAACCGGGTTGCCGATAGGGTGAACTATAGAAATATCTACCATAGACATGTAAACAGTGAGCGAATTAAGGACGGGTTAGATTGGATCGTTGAAAACGGACAGATCTATATTCTGGCAATGGTGCACCGAAAACACAGTTTTTTTCATCGCCTGCTTAAAGGCAGCTATACCCTAAACATGTCTGATCATATTCAGATCCCGCTTTTGGTTTTACCGCCCGAACACAATATCCCAATGTAAAACTAGCCGATCATTAAATAAAATGCTACAATCTATTTTTAAACAGAATATATGTATCCTAAAACAATGAAAGCCGCGGTTATCCATGAGTATGGAGGGCCGCTGGCCATAGAAGAACTTCCGGTTAGACCACTCAATCAATATGAGATTTTGGTTAAGGTAATTTCATGCGGGGTATGCCATACTGATTTGCATGCCTGTAATGGAGATTGGCCGGTAAAATCAAAAATGCCATTGGTACCCGGCCACGAGGCCATAGGCTTGGTAGCCGCAATGGGGCATGATGTTAAAAGTGTTAAAGAAGGTGATGTAGTTGGTGTGCCTTGGTTGTACAGTGCTTGTGGCTGTTGCGAATTTTGTTTAACAGGCTGGGAAACCTTATGCTACGAGCAGCAAAATGGAGGCTATAGTGTTGATGGAGGTTTCGCCGAATATGTAATTGCCGATTCCAGATACGTTGCCCATTTCCCTTCGCACGTAAATTTTGCAGAAATGGCACCGATTATCTGTGCTGGCGTTACCGTTTATAAAGGCTTAAAAGAAACTGAGGTTAAAGCAGGCGAATGGGTAGCCATATCGGGCATCGGTGGACTTGGCCACCTTGGCGTTCAATATGCAAAAGCCATGGGCTTTCAGGTCGCTGCAATTGATATTTCAAACGATAAATTGGAGATGGCCAGAAAACTCGGTGCAGACATTGTTGTTAATGCGCTTGAACATGATCCTGGTGAATTTCTTAAAAAACAAACCGGTGGTATGCACGGCGTACTGGTAACTGCAGTAACACCTGTTGCATTTAGCCAAGGGCTTTCGGCATTGCGAAGAAAAGGTGCTTTATCCCTAAACGGACTACCTCCCGGCAGTTTTGATCTGCCCATATTCGATACCGTGTTGAACAGGATAACCATTAGAGGTTCTATTGTAGGCACAAGAAAAGACATGCAGGAAGCCATCGAATTTGCAGTAGATGGAAAGGTAAGGGCACAGGTTAAAGAAGCAAAACTCGAAGACATCAATAATGTGTTCGATCAAATGAAAAAAGGTGAGATTGAGGGACGGATTGTTCTGAATATCTCTGGTGATTAGGTGTTTATTAATCAATATTTAACGATAAGAAGATGTTAGGAATATTAAAAGAAGAGGAGATCGAAAAACTCCTTAAAGAACAATATATTGGCCGTTTGGCTTGCCATGCCCATGGGGTAAGTTACATTGTACCCATCAATTACGTGTACAATAGCGGCACGGTTTACGCTCATTCTGCTCCAGGGCAAAAAATCAGGATGATGAAAAGTAATCCTCAGGTATGCTTTCAAACCGATCAGATCCGCGACACCTTTAACTGGAAGAGTGTGGTGTGCTGGGGCAAATTTGAAGAAATCATCGATGCCGCAGAAAAACAAAGGGTACTTCAGGGGATTATTCACCGGATGATGCCTTTAACCAATACCCCCTCAGCGCAACCATCACATGGCACAGGAAAAACAGATCCTTATGAGGAGGGAATGATCGTATTTAAAATTATAATGCACCTTAAAACGGGTAGGTTTGAGGTTAACGATAGTAGTGATTAACGGAATAAACCTTCAATCACTCAAATCGCATATCATGATCCACTAAAAAATGATCCAACTCATTTTTTGCTTTGACAGGCATCATCACCAGATCAGTTCAACTATAATAGTTTTGCTGCCGAAATTATTGGCTTTTTGTTGTGAAAGGCCAAACCTATATAACGAAATACCATGCCACATTCATTCCATATTCCCGTACTGGGCTTAGGCTATTCTATTGATACCCCATTAAAAGTTGCCAGGTACGGTATTTCCTCCGTGCTCTCTATTGTTGATGACGAACTGATCGAACGCATGCGTGCTTATCATTCAAAAAGCCGCTCGATTCATTTCGAAGCGATTTCAAAAGATGAAACGGGCAGCCGAAGTAAACGCATCACCGCCTACCTCAACTTTCTGTCAGAAACCATCACCAACGATTTTAAAGCCTTAAAACAGCAGGATTTTACTGCTGGAAACGATATCTGCCGCTATTTTGAGCTACTGCCTGATACTTCTAAATTAAAACATGGTTACGAACTGATGTTGGAATATCCTGAAGGTGAAACCAAGCAGACCTTCCAGTCACTTTTAAAAAATGCGATGCGGATGGGGGCTATTGATGTGAATATCATGGCCAAGGTAGATAAAATGAATTATGTAGATGGCGAATATTCGGGCGATACCAATACCGATGCATTAACCGCACTACGCGGTTTTGCCGAAAGTAAACTGAACGCTTCAGTCGTGTTATCTGCTGGCATGAACCCGAAATTATACAGCTATATGGAAAATTTTGAAGACTTTTTCCCAGATGAAAATGGCAAGCTGAAAAAGAAAATCATCTTAAAAGTAAGCGATTTTAGGTCGGCACTGATACAGGCTAAATTTTTGGCAAAAAAGGGCTTGTGGGTTTCAGAATTCAGGATAGAATCGGGACTCAATTGTGGTGGCCATGCTTTTGCAACAGAAGGTTATTTATTGGGGCCAATTTTAGAAGAATTTAAGCTCAAAAAAAGCGACATGCTCATTGAGCTTTTTAAAATGTACCAATCTGCTTTGGCGCAAAAGGGGATCCAAACAGAAAAACAGCCTAAACTACGGATCAGTGTTCAGGGTGGAATAGGTACTGCAGCAGAACACGATTTCCTCCTTCAATATTACAATCTTGATGCCACAGGATGGGGAAGCCCTTTCCTGTTGGTACCCGAAGTAACGAATGTAGATGCCGGGACGCTGGCGCAATTGGCGAGCTCAACAGAAAATGACTTTTATTTAAGTGGAGCTTCTCCGCTGGGTATCCAGTTTAATAACTTTAAAAACAGTACAATAGACCTCCAACGTAGCGAGCGGATTGAAAAGGGGCGGCCGGGAAGCCCATGTACCAAAAAATACCTCTGCAACAATACAGAATTTACCCTGCAGGCCATCTGTACGGCATCACGCGAGTATCAGCACTTAAAGATCAAAAGCCTAAAAACAGCCGGATTATCGGCAGATGAATACCAAAAACAATTTAACCTGGTAACCGAAAAAGTTTGCCTTTGCGAAGGTTTATGTGCTTCCACTTATTTGAAATACAATATCGCTAAACCAAAAGAAAATACAGCAGTAGCCATTTGTCCGGGGCCAAACCTCGCCTATTTTTCTGATGTATACTCACTTGATGAAATGGTTGGCCATATTTACGGAAAAATTAACCTGTTAACGCAGGTAGAACGGCCACATGTATTCATCAAAGAGCTCAATCTTTATATCGATTATCTTCAGGAAGATATCAAAAAGCAGCTTCAAAATTTCAGCGATAAAAAAAGAAAGCAGTTAAACGGATTCAAACTGCAACTGGCCGAAGGGATTAACTATTATAAAAAACTATTCAACGAGGTTGCCGATCAGGCATCGGGCGAGTTAAAGGAATTATATGAACAGCTGGCAAAGTCGAAAGACAAACTAGAAGGATTGATTGTTGAATAAGGAAAAAAGATCGGTAATAACTTTTCTATATTTACAGGGACATACTGATGTGTTACATGGATAGATCGAAATTTTTAGATGCAATTATTGAAAATGCCATTGATGGGATTATAACCATTGATGATAGGGGGACTATAGAACATTTAAACCCTGCTGCGCTTGAGCTTTTTGGTTATGGCAGGGAAGAACTGGTAGGCAAAAATGTATCAGTTTTGATGCCGGAGCCTGATCATTCCCGCCACGATGGATACTTGTCCCGATATGAACATACCGGCGAGAAGCACATCATCGGAACGGGACGTGAAGTTTCTGGAAAACGCAAAGATGGTTCGGTTTTTCCATTCAGATTAGGCGTTAGCGAAATCAAATTTAGCGACCGTAAAATTTATACCGGTTTTATCCACGATCTGAGTAAAGAAAAAGCCAATGAAGAGCAGATCAGAAGTTACACCGAGAAATTAGAGGTTAAGATCAAGGAACGCACACACGATCTGGTTAAACTCGTCTCAGAACTAGAGATGGCCAAAGAAAATATGCAGGCACTTTTTCAAAAGGAAAAGGAGCTAAACCAACTTAAAACGAGGTTTGTTTCCATGGCTTCGCATGAGTTTAGAACACCGCTGAGCTCCATTCAGTTATCGGCTTCTTTAATAGATAAATATACAAGCAAACAGGATGTGGCCAGTGTAGAAAAACATACGCTGAAAATCAAAAATTCGATTAATAACCTCACTACGATCTTAAACGATTTCCTTTCATTGGAAAAACTCGAAGCAGGAAAAGTTGAGGCGTCGGCACAACCTTTTAACATCATCAGCTTTGCTGAAGAAATAGCAGAAGAAATGCAGATGATGACCAAAGAGAACCAGCACATTATTTACGAACATACGGGTACAACCGCCGAGGTTTACCTCGATCCGAACCTGTTGAAAAATTGTGTGATCAATCTGATTTCCAATTCTATAAAATATTCTGGTGCAGATACTTTGATCCAGTTCAATTCCATTTTAAAAGATGACGAGCTGATCTTAGAGGTGAAAGACAATGGTATAGGCATTCCAAAAGTCGATTTGCACAACCTGTTTGAACCTTTTTTCAGGGCACATAATACCGGCGATATCCCTGGCACAGGCTTAGGCCTGAACATTGTTAAAAGATATGTAGGCCTGATGAATGGCACTGTAGGCTGCCAGAGCGAACAAAATTCAGGAACGGTTTTTACGCTCACCTTTACCTTCATTAAATAATTTTACAGCCTAATACTCATTGCCATGAACAAGAAAGTTTTAATTATTGAAGACAATGATGATATCAGGGAAAGCACGGCCGAGGTGCTCGATTTGGCCGGTTATGAAACTTTTACGGCTAAACATGGTAAGTTAGGTGTTGAAATGGCCTTGAACCATTTGCCAGATGTGATCCTTTGCGATATCATGATGCCGGAACTGGATGGTTATGGAGTACTGTACCTATTGAACAAAAACCAGAAAACGGCCAACATCCCTTTTATTTTCATTACCGCAAAAACCGAGCGGGCAGATATGCGAAAAGGTATGGAAATGGGTGCAGATGATTACCTCACCAAACCATTTGATGACATCGAACTTTTTAAGGCCATAGAAAGCAGGTTTAAGAAAAAAGAACAATCAGCCAACTTTAATTCAGGCACTGGCAATAGCGAAACGGTGATGGACGAACTTCGTAAAAAGGGTAAA
The DNA here is from genome assembly GCF_004331735.1 of Pedobacter psychrodurus. GTDB lineage: Bacteria > Bacteroidota > Bacteroidia > Sphingobacteriales > Sphingobacteriaceae > Pedobacter > Pedobacter psychrodurus. The sequence goes on along the minus strand of NZ_SJSO01000016.1, from coordinate 15,885 downwards.
CCAAGGCCAATTGCCAACAAACAGATTATTTATGTGGAAGGAGATGAACCAACCCATCTTTATTATGTAGTTAAGGGCCAGGTAAAAACCTACAAACGTTTTAAGGACGGTAGGGAACTTTCGTCGAGCTTGTATCGTGATGGTGATTTTTTTGGATATGAAAGTTTATGCAATGGCGAAATATACACAGACAATGCAGCTACCTTAATAGAATCCGACATTATCCAGATCCCTAAGGCAGATTTTATGGAATACCTGCTCAATCACCAGGCGGTTTCAAAAACTTTTATCGGTTTATTGTCTGGAAATGTACGCGATAAAGGAAAACAGATGCTTCAACTCGCCTATTCCTCAGTAAGAAAACGTGTGGCAGAAGCACTGTTACAGGTTGCCACTAAATTTGGTGATGGTATTGCTGACAATTGTACCATCCGGATATCCAGAGATGATCTTGCTGCATTAGTGGGTACGGCAAGCGAAACGGTAAGCAGAATGCTGGCCGATTTTAAAGATGAAAAGCTGATCGATAAAACTGGCAATGCCATTAATATTCTCTCCTTAGAAAGACTACGAAATATCAAACAGTAATTTGGTTCATTGCATATGGGGTTAATCGGTTAATTGTTTAAATCGGTTATCTGACTCCAAACGCCAAGCTCCAAACTTAATCTGGTCATTAGTTGATCATTGGTCTCACCGTCGGTCGTTATTCTCCCTTGCCTTAAACTTGCGTCGGTCGTCATCCTGAGGGTTAATTTATTTCATAAAAATCAATATGATTGACGTATTCAATTGATTGTTTTTTGCCCTCTGCACAATCTTGCCTCGGCTCGCCGCCGCCGAAGGCTCTTTCTTTTTGATGCCAAAAAGACCAGCAAAGCTAGCTTGAACACAGTTGAAAATATAAAGTCATGTGAAAAAACAAAAACCACCGGCTGAAAATTTATTCATTTGTATTGTAGTTTTCAGCTGCATTCATGAGGGCTTCGCCGTTTTCTTTCGAAGTCAGTGGAGTGGCAGGGTCTGTAAAGCCCGAAAAATTTGTTAGGCCGGATTCTGGCAGAACGGAGATACGGTGCTGTGGCTTAGCTGGGTGAAAATGCATACTTCCGCAAATCATTCATTGATAAGTAATTACAAAATAACGTCAATGGTAACTCGTTTTGAGGACCTTACCTGCATTAAATTTGAACGGTGCATTAGGATTCCCACCTGCGTGGGAATGATGATCATATTATAAAAATTAGTCAATAGTTCGTGATTATTACCATGGGTGATTCATCAGTAAATTGTTAAATCGGTTAATCAACGCTATGCTCCGAGCCCCAAGCTCCAAACTCAAATTGTTTAAATCGGTTAACCGACCCCAAACGCCCAACGCTAAACGCCAAACTGAGAAATGTAACAAAAATCATTTTTTTCTCTAAGCATTCTCACCTGTTGCCGCACACTTCTACCATAGTTTTGTATACATAAACTCTGTATATGAAAGCTATAGCTTACAACATCAAACCTGATGAAAAGGAATGGTTGGTATTGGCCAATTATAAAAAACATGACATTACCATAATTGCCAACAGCTTAACCGCCGATACACTTTCATTTGCAGCAGGAAAAGAGGCATTATTGGTTTTTAATAACGATGAGCTGAGTGAAGCCATGATTGTAGACCTAAAAGCATTGGGCATAAAATACATCGCCACCTCATCATCCGAAACCGATCATCTGGATTTAAAAGCCGCAGGTTCGGCCGGCATAAAGGTAGCAAATGTTCCTTTAGCCTCTGGCAACGCAGAAGCTAACCTTCGCATGGAACAAGTAATCAAAAACCTCGATCAATGGGCTGCCGGAAAATGTGTAGGTAAGGCATGCTGCTGCCAGAACGAATGTTCTACCCTTAAAACGCTCAAATAATGGAAACTTCTGCATTGCTTAAAAAATATAATGTTGCGGCCCCAAGGTATACCAGTTATCCAACTGTTCCCTACTGGGATAATGAAAGTTTCAATGCAAATGGTTGGTTAGCCAACGTAGCCAATACCTATACAAGCCATAAAGATGAAGGGATTAGTTTATATATCCACCTTCCATTTTGCGAAAGCCTGTGCACTTATTGCGGTTGTAATACCCGTATTACCAAAAACCATAACGTAGAGGTACCATATATAAACGCTGTACTTGCAGAATGGAAAATGTATGTAGAAGTTTTGAGGGAGAAGCCCAAAGTAAAAGAACTGCACCTGGGTGGAGGAACACCTACTTTTTTTAGCCCAGAAAACCTAGGATTACTGATCAACGAAATTATTCAAAATACGACCTTGACTCCAGATGCAGAATTTTCTTTCGAAGCACATCCGGCAAATACCACTACCGAACACCTCGATACCTTGTTCAAACTCGGCTTTAAAAGATTAAGTCTGGGTATCCAGGATTTTGATCCTAAGGTTCAGTTTTTAATTAACCGGTTTCAGACTCCTGAACAGGTTGCACTGGTTACCGCAAAAGCAAGGGAAATTGGTTACACCTCTGTTAATTTCGATCTGATTTATGGTCTTCCGGGACAAAGCATTTCGGGTTTGGCAAAGACTTTAAAGGAGGTAATTTACATGAAGCCAGACCGCATTGCTTTTTACAGTTATGCACATGTGCCCTGGCTAAAACCAGGGCAAAGACATTACACGGAAAAAGATCTTCCCCTGGGCGACGAAAAATTTGCGCTCTACCAATTGGGGAGACTCTTGCTTGATGCAGCAGGATATAAGGATATAGGGATGGATCATTTTGCACTGAAAAGCGATTCGTTGTTTAAGGCGATGACTGAACAGAAACTTCATCGCAATTTTATGGGCTACACCAATCAGCATACCCATTTGCTTATCGGGTTGGGGGTTTCTTCCATAAGTGATAGTTGGACGGCTTTTGCGCAGAACCCCAAAACGGTAGAAGCTTATCTGGATAAAATTGAGCAGGGAATATTGCCCGTAGAAAAGGGTCATTTCCTTACGGATAAGGACCTTGAGGTGAGAAAGCATATCCTCAACATCATGTGCAGGGAAAATACGATTTATAATGAAGGAATTCCTGAACCTGTATATTGTAGGCTGTTACCCTTATTGCAAGATAAGTTGATATGGGTAACTGAAAAAGAAATTAAGATTACCACAAAAGGAAAATCTTTCCTCAGGAATGTCTGTATGGCATTCGATGAAAAACTATGGCTTAAACAGCCCGAAACCCAATTATTCAGTTCATCAATTTAAGCATAGTTTAAATGGAACATCAAAATAAAACTGCAATAAAAGCTGTCTGTTACCACTGTGGAGAAGATTTGCCCAAGGTAAAATATCAGATAGCGGATAAAGATTTTTGTTGTGCCGGGTGTATGGCTGTTTTCAAGATCCTTTCAGAGAACAATCTTTGCAATTATTATGTGTACAACAATGCCCCAGGCCAGCAGTTTAAAAATGAGCATCATTTAGAATATCTCGACGAATCTAAAATTATTGATCAACTACTCGATTATAAACATGAAAGTTCGAGCATTATTACCTTTTATATCCCGGCCATTCACTGCAGTTCATGCATCTGGTTATTAGAGCACCTTTATAAAATCAATCCTGCCATATTCAGCTCGCGGATCGATTTTCTTAAAAAACAGGTTACCATAAGCTTCAATCACAACGAAATTTCGTTAAGGCAAATGGTAGAAACTTTAAACCAGATTGGTTACGAGCCTTTGATCAGTCTTCAGGATGTAGTAAAGGAACACAGCGGTTCGGTAGATAAAACATTGGTATTAAAAATAGCCGTTGCCGGATTTTTAATGGGCAACGTCATGCTCTTTAGCTTTCCCGAATATTTTGGTCTTTCTGGTTTTGAAAAGCAGTTTCAGTCGCTGTTTGGTTGGCTAAACCTTGCATTTGCCATTCCTGCAGCTTTTTATTGTGGCAGCGATTATTTTACCTCAGCAATAACAAGCCTTAAACACAGGTACATTAACCTGGATACCCCTTTAGCATTGATTATTGCGGTACTTTTCCTACGCACAGCTTTCGAAATCATTTTCAGTACAGGGCCAGGTTTTGCCGATACATTAACCGGGTTGGTGTTTTTGCTTTTAATGGGCAAATGGCTTAAACAGCGCACCTATCATCACATTTCTTTTGATCGCGATTATCGATCTTACTTTCCAATTGCAGTAACTACACTACAAAACGGTAAAGAAAAGCCAGTATCCATAAATGAAATCAAGATCGGCGACCGGCTGTGGATCAGAAATGGAGAATTGGTTCCTGCAGATGCGATTTTAATGAAAGGTGAGGCCTGGATGGACATGAGTTTTGTTACCGGCGAATCGGAACCCGTACACAAAGTTTTGGGCGAGATTATTTATGCAGGTGGCAGGCAAACTACTGAAGCCATAGAACTTGAGGTGATTAAACCTGTTTCACAGAGTTATTTAACCGGTTTATGGAACAACGATAATTATAAAAACAATACCGAAAAACAGAACTTTAACGATACCGTAGCCAAATACTTTAGCCTGGGTGTCTTCCTGATTGCATTTGCTGCTACAGCTTATTGGTTGCTCCAAAACGATAGCCACAAAGCATGGTCGGCATTTACAGCGGTAATTATTGTAGCCTGTCCATGCGTACTGGCTTTAAGTACCCCATTTACCTTATCGGCAATTTTATCGGTTTTTGATAAGAAAGGGTTTTATGTGAAAAATACAGATGCGGTTGAACAGCTCGCCAAATGCGATACCCTGATTTTCGATAAAACAGGTACCTTAACCAGCAATGAAAATGCGGAGATCGGTTTTAGCGGAGTTATAACCGACGATGAAAAGATTATCATGGCGTCATTGTTGCGAAATTCTATCCATCCGCTAAGCAGGCATATCTTAAAAGCCTTAAATGTTGATCGGTTTTATTCACTCCGTGATTATAAAGAGGTGGTAGGAAAAGGTTTGACTGCTATAATAAACAACCACAGCATTTATGCAGGACATTTATCCATGTTGCCGATCGCAGTAAAGGCTACTAGCGAAACAGGAGTACATATTGTAATTGACCATGTTTATAAAGGATGTTTTGACATCAAGCAGCAGTGGCGGTCAGGATTGGTGCAGTTGATCTTAAAACTTTCGAAATTCAAATTGCTGGTTTTATCTGGCGATACCGATAAAGACCGTTTGATGTTGGATACCATTTTTACGAAAAAAACAACGATCAGGTTCCGCCAGAGCCCGCACCAAAAACTGGATGCTGTTCTGCAGCTTCAAAAGCAAGGAAATAAAGTAATGATGCTCGGCGATGGTTTAAACGATGCAGGGGCCTTAAAGCAAAGCGATTTTGGAATCGCATTAACAGATAACATCAACAATTTTACGCCAGGCTGTGATGCCATTCTGAAAGGCAATGCCTTAAATTTTCTGCCAGATTTTATCCAGTTAAGTAAAGACGGGTTAAAGATCATTAAAACAAGCTTCGCTATAGCCATTGCGTATAATTGTATTGGTATTTACTTTGCCGTACAGGGCACACTTTATCCCTTGGTTGCCGCAGTGCTGATGCCCATTAGTACGGTTACCATTATTTCCTTTACAACATTGGCAACCCGGTGGTTTGCCCATAAAAATAAACTGATATGAATATCCTTTACTTTTTGGTTGGTTGCAGTATTTTAATGGCGCTCATTTTTTTGGGAGCGTTTTTCTGGGCCTATAAAACCGGTCAGAACGATGATGTACATACCCCAGGTATCCGTATGCTCTTCGATGATGAGGTTGTAGCCGAAAAAAGTGAAGAAGATCACTTTTCCAGCTAACCGTTATCATCCTTTATCCGCCCACTGCCGGCTACCTTTGGCCTACAAAACATACAAAATTCTGTTTCTATTATGCAGTTAGAAAAATTTACTTACGATAACAAGATTGTCAGGAACTTTGGTATTGCCACCTTGGTTTGGGGAATAATCGGGATGACTGTTGGCTTGCTTGTGGCTATGCAACTCTTCCAACCCGCAATGAACATGGGCAGTCAGTACACTACATTTGGTCGGATCAGGCCGCTGCACACCAATGCCGTAATTTTCGCCTTTGTAGGCAATGCGATATTTATGGGTGTCTATTATTCCCTCCAGCGTTTATTAAAAGCAAGGATGTTTAGCGATGTGCTGAGCAAAATCCACTTTTGGGGCTGGCAGCTGATCATATTGTCGGCTGTAATCACGCTTCCGCTTGGCTTTACCACTTCGCATGAATATGCCGAACTCGAATGGCCTATTGATATTGCCATTACCATCATATGGGTAGTTTTTGGTATAAACATGTTCGGTACCATTTTTAAAAGAAGAGAACGCCATTTATATGTGGCCATCTGGTTTTACATTGCCACATTTGTTACTATAGCGGTGTTGCATATTGTAAACTCTTTTGAGCTGCCCATTTCTTTCATGAAAAGCTATTATGTGTATGCCGGCGTACAGGATGCGCTGGTACAATGGTGGTACGGGCATAACGCAGTGGCGTTTTTTCTAACCACACCCTACCTGGGCATGATGTATTACTTTCTGCCCAAAATGGCTGGCAGGCCGGTATATTCTTACAAATTGAGTATCCTGCATTTTTGGTCCCTCATTTTTATTTACATATGGGCAGGTCCTCACCATTTACTTTATACTTCGCTACCCGGTTGGGCACAATCATTAGGCGTTGCTTTTTCTATTATGCTAATTGCCCCAAGCTGGGGCGGTATGATTAACGGTTTGTTAACCTTGCGTGGTGCCTGGGATAAGGTAAGAGAAGATGTAACGCTGAAATTTATGGTGGTTGCCCTTACCGCTTATGGCATGGCCACTTTCGAAGGTCCGTTATTATCCTTAAAACAGATTAACGGTGTAGCCCACTTTACCGACTGGATTGTTGCCCATGTGCACGTTGGTGCTTTGGGCTGGAACGGCTTTTTAACCTTCGGTGTGCTGTACTGGTTAATCCCCCGTATTTACAGAACAGAATTATATTCTAAAAAGCTGGCCGGTTTCCATTTCTGGATAGGTACTTTGGGCATACTTTTTTATGCCGTGCCGATGTATTGGGCAGGCTTTACCCAAGGGCTGATGTGGAAGGAGTTTACACCAGAAGGTTTATTAAAGTATCCGAATTTCTTAGCCACCACCCTGCAAATTATTCCGATGCATGTTTTACGTTCAATAGGTGGGGCACTGTATTTAATAGGGGTTATTGCCATGACTTATAACCTGGCCAAAACCATGTTAGGGGCTAAATTGCTTGCCAACGAACCGGCAGAAGCCATGCCACTAAGCAAAATTATTACCGAAACTTCTTCAGCTGATAAAGCCTGGCACAGGGTTTTAGAACGCAAACCAATGAAATTTATGGTGTTATCACTTATCATCATCCTTATCGGAGGTATGGTAGAAATGATGCCCACTTTTACTATTCAATCTAATATCCCCACCATTGCAAGTGTTAAGCCTTACTCAGCGCTCGAACTTCAGGGGAGAGATCTGTACATCAGAGAAGGCTGTGTAAACTGCCATTCGCAAACGGTGCGGCCTTTCCGTTCAGAAACAGAGCGATATGGCGAATATAGCAAAGCCGGAGAGTTTGTTTACGATCACCCGTTTTTATGGGGAAGTAAACGAACAGGCCCAGACCTTCACCGCATAGGTGGCAAATATTCCGATGCCTGGCATTACAATCACTTAGTTGATCCTACGTCAATGTCGCCCGGAAGCATTATGCCTCCATACCCATGGCTAATGGAGCAGAAATTGGATATTACAACCACAGCCAGCAAGATCAGGGCTATGCAAACACTGGGCGTTCCTTATCCCGATGGTTATGATAAACGTGCTAACGATGATTTAAAAGTTCAGGCCGAAAAAACTGCATTCGACCTAAAACAGAACAACATTCAGGTTAAAAGCGACAGGGAAATAGTAGCCATTATTGCTTATCTGCAACGTTTGGGTACCGATATAAAAGCAAATAAAGAAAGCATTCCTTCAAATCAATAAATATGTTTAATCAGATAAAAGATTTAGCCGGTGGCGAATTATACCTCATCACCTCACTGCTCATATTCATGGTGTTTTTTGTAATCGTGGGTGTTTACCTGCTCAAACTAGACAAAAAACATATCGAGGTAATGAGCCAGCTTCCCATTCAAGACAATCAACCTAATGTACATGAAGAAGATTAAACTATTGTTATTGTCGCTGTTTTTATCAATTACAGCATTTGCTGCGGATGAGAAAGCCACAGAGGCCGTAACACCTGCTAAAGCCGGGTTAGGACTAAACCAATCGGAAATACTGATTATAATCCTCTTGGTTTTTGCTATTGTGCTGCTTTTTGTTTCAGTAACCCTGTTAAATGCATTCAAGGTAATGTATAACGAACAGTTAAACCCTACACCATATGTTAAGCCTGTAAAAGAACCGGTTTTGGATTACGATACCTGGTTAAAACAACAACCAGTTAAACCTTCAATCTGGATCAAACTTTTAAGCTTGAGGCCCATTGAAGAAGAAAAGGATCTGGTAATCGATCATGCTTACGATGGCATTAATGAGCTGAACAATCCTGTTCCGGCATGGTTCAACTTCCTCTTTTTCGGTACCATGATTTTCGCGGCTGGTTATCTTTTTTATTACCACATTGGTGGGTATGGAGACCTGCAGGACAAAGAATACGAAAATGAAATGGCAAAAGCGAAGATAGAAAAAGCAGCCTATCTCGAAAAATCGGCCAATACTATTGATGAGAATTCGGTAAAGTTTGATAATACACCAACGGTGCTAGAAGATGGTAAAACTATTTATAATACAAACTGTGTGGTCTGCCATGGGGATAAAGGCCAGGGCATCATCGGGCCAAATTTAACCGATGAGTATTGGTTGCATGGTGGCGGTGTAAACAATGTATTCAAAACGATTAAATATGGCGTTCCTGCAAAGGGAATGATTAGTTGGGAGAAAAACTTAAACCCAAAACAAATCAGTGCTGTTACCAATTTTATTCTGTCGTTAAAAGGAACAAATCCTGCAGGTGCCAAAGCACCACAGGGTGAACAATACGAAGTGAAAGATTTAAAAGATAATGAGATGAAATCACCAGCAGACAGTGTGAGCCAGGCCAATGTTACCAAAAAATAAAAGCGAAAATAAAGGCAGGGGCAGAAATTTTATCTACCCTAAAAAGCCATCGGGCAAGTTATATACCTATCGGAAATGGGTAAGTTATGTGTTGCTATTATTTTTGTTTTCCTGTCCATTTTTAAAACTTAACGATGAGCAGCTGGTACTCCTCAATTTTATAGAAAGAAAATTTGTATTCTTTGGATTGATTTTTACCCCGCAGGATTTTTACCTGTTTGCGCTCGCGATGCTCATTTTTATCATGTTTATTGTGTGCTTTACAGTAGTGTTGGGCAGGCTATGGTGCGGATGGGCCTGTCCGCAGACGATTTTCATGGAAATGGTTTTTCGCAGGATCGAATATTGGATCGAGGGAGATGCCAATAAACAAAAAAAATTAGACGAAGGCGCTTGGAACGCTGAGAAAATAGCCAAAAAAGGAAGCAAACATTTCATTTTCCTGGTGATTTCTTTTGCCATTGCGAATACCTTTTTGGCTTACATGATCAGCTCAGATGTACTCCTTAAAATTATAACGGAGCCCGTCTCAGTCCATATTTCGGGCTTTATATCCATCTGGCTTTTTACCTTAATCTTTTATGGGGTATTTACCTATGTACGCGAAGTAGTGTGTACGGTAATCTGTCCGTACGGAAGGCTGCAAGGCGTGCTGTTAGACAATCAGAGTTTGGTTGTTGCTTATGATTTTACCAGGGGCGAACCCCGTGGTCGTATTCAGAAACAGGAAGTGGCTTTAAACGCGGGAGATTGTGTTGATTGTGGGCTTTGCGTACAGGTTTGCCCCACTGGTATCGATATCCGCGAAGGTACGCAGCTCGAATGTGTAAACTGTACCGCTTGTATCGATTCGTGCAACGAGGTGATGCTTAAAATAAACAAACCCAAAAATCTGATTGGTTTTTTTAATCAGGATTTTATTAACGAACGTAAACCTTATAAAATTGGCCTAAAATCTTACGGCTATGCTGCAGTTTTATTTGTGGTACTGATGGTTTTTTCTTCGTTGATTTATAAAAGAGAAGATATTGAAACCACCGTATTAAGAGCGAGTGGCACCTTATACCAGAGCAGGGGAGCAGACAGAACAAGTAATTTGTATAATGCAGAACTAATAAACAAAACCAATAAGACCGTAAAATTTACTTTCAGATCGAAGGATAAGGGAGACGAAATTAATTTTATCCAAAAAGCAGATGTTTTGCCAAAAGAGGGGTCGGCACATCTCACGTTTTTTTTAATCAGGAAGAATAAATCTATAAAAAAATATAAAACCGATGCGATTTTCGAAATCGTTGTAAATGGCGAAGTTTTAAGTACGGCAACTACAAGTTTTTTCGCGCAACCGGAAGGAATTGAATGAGAGAAGGATCGAATGAGAGAATGGTTGGATGAGAGAATGGTTGAAAGATCGATTTGATATTTGCCTGTAAACAGTCACTCATTCGAAACTCAATTATTCAAAATTAAAAAAAGAGATATGAACTGGGGAACAAAAATAGTGTTGGGCATGATTACTTTTATGCTGTTTATTGTGTGTATGGTGGTTTATATGTTTCATGTGCATGGCAGGGATGCCCTGATCGAAGAAAATTATTACGAAAAGGGAATCAATTATAATGCAGAATACAATGCCAAAGTGAACGTTATAGACGATAATGCCAGTCCTAAAATTACCATTACAAAAACTCAGATTATTATCGAAATTAAAGATAGTGCTACTTACAGCCTCATTTTAATGCGGCCTGTTAATAGTGACGATGATGTTAAACTAAAGGGAAACACCTCAGGGACTTCCAATCTTATTCTGGTAGATAAAACTAAAATGCCCAGGGGTATGTGGTTTTTAAACCTTCAATGGCGCTCTTCAGGTAAAGATTATCTGTTTAAAAATAACATCACCCTATGATGGATTTTTTACCATTGGCATTTTTGATGGGCCTTTTCGGGAGCCTGCATTGCGCCGTAATGTGCGGACCGATTATGCTTGGGATGCCCTTTCAAAAAAGTAGTTTCTTTCAGAGCGGATTTCAACTTTTTCTTTATCAGTTTGGAAGAATATTAGTCTATACCATTTTGGGGTTTATTGTTGGTGTATTAGGCAATAGTATTACAGTTTTTAGCAATCAAAAAACACTGAGCATATTTATTGGTATTTTGTTGATTTTATTCACCCTGCTACAGTTTAGCAAAAGCTATAACAGCGGATTTTCAAAAATTCAGCTTAAATTGTTAAATCCTGTAAGTAAACTTATGGGGAAGATTTTCAATCTTCCGTTTTGGGGCCTGTTTGCTGGTATGCTCAATGGGTTAATTCCTTGTGGTATGGTTTATCTGGCATTGGCAACAGCACTAAATACGGGTGATGCTAAATCTGGGGGTATTTTTATGTTTCTTTTTGGGCTGGGTACGGCCCCGCTTATGATGATGGTTTCATTGGGCGGAATATTTCTTAAAAAATATATTCATTTCAATACAAATAGGTTTATCCCGTGGTTTATGTTTTTCATGGGAGTGATCATCATACTGAGGTCCGCGGATCTTGGGATCCCTTTTTTATCCCCTAAAAAAACAATTGGTTATGGTCAAGCAATAGATTGTAGATAAAAATATCTCCAATAAAAAACTGAGCCGTCTAACTAGTAGATGGCATGGAGTTAGGTCGCTTCGATGACCTTATTATTCGCGAAGTTAAATCTTTACAAATGTTTAAACAACCTCTCAGATATGCAGGTGAAGTTTACAGCATTAGTTTTTTAATAATTTTTCTATTTTCAACAGCATATTTTTTGCATTCAGATTTGCTGAATCTAACTCCAGCACTTTTAAATAATCGCTTTTTGATAAAAAATAATCTTTTTTATTGAAATATGCTTCAGCTCGACTATCGTAAACATTTGGTGAATTTGGAAACGCATTTACATTTATATTAAATAATTTGATGGCAGATTCAATTTTTTCATCTCTTAAAAATTCATATGCAAGCGTATTTAGTTCGCTTTCATCTAAAAAATTATATTCAGTGTTCTTATCTTTTTTAAGGTTTTTATATAATTCAATGCCCTGATCAATATTTTTTTCACATTCTTTTCTTATTGCTAAAGCGATAGACTCTTTTTGAGGTATTAGAGGGTAGTTTTTCCAATTATTGATGCTCGCAATGCTATTAACGATTTCATCTATAAGCCTCATGCTCATGCCATTTGTCATAACGATAATACCATCTCCATTATTTAAGCTTGCGACATAATTACAAACAAAACCATCACTTCCACCACTATGTCTGAAATATTTCACGCCATTATAATCATCTAAGAAAACGCCAAAACTATTCTCTAATCTTTTTAAAGACATTTCTTTTGAAAGTATTTTATTTGATTTTTCGGATAGTGATAATTGTGTTTCTATTATATATTTTGCTATGTCTGTTGGATTTGTCCATAATCCAGCTGCTGCTTTTTCAGGATAAATATGATATTTACCAATCACTTCTTTGCCATTATTATAGCCAGTTGCAAAATTGGCTATTTGCTGTTGTATTGGTGGTTGGTTAAAAGAACTATGACTCATTCCCAGTGGAACCAATATATTTCTCGACATATAATCTTCATATGTTTGGCCGCTGGTATTTTCAATAATTAATTGAGTAATTGTTGTTCCTCCGCCCGAATACTCGAAATTTAAGCCAGGTTCAAACTCCGACCGAACAGCCTTTGAATTAGCAGGCTGTAATCCATCAAGAATTTGTATAGTGGATGGTAATTCTCGACCAATTTCATAACCGTAAAAACCGTGTACTGATAATCCAGCTTTATGACTTAATAAATCTGCGATAGAGATTTTTTTACCATTTGAAATATCATCATATGGGAATTTCCAGGTTTTTAAATAATTGTTTATATCATCATACAATGCAAGTTTCCCTTCTTCAACAAGCTTTAAAATACCTAGACTATTGATTGATTTGCTGATTGAGCCGGCTTGAAATAAAATTTCAGGTGTTGCCATTTTTTTCTCATCAACATCTGCAAACCCATATGCCTTTGTCCATTCAATTTTGTAATCTTTAACAACTGCTATACTTACAGCATTAACACCATACAAATTCATTCTTTCCTTCAATGTCCATTTTTTGTTTTTAGATTTATCCCAATGAAATACACTGTTTTCAAATAAGTCAAACTTATGACTTGGTTTTTGAGCAAAAATATTGGTTGATAAGAGGAATAGTATTGCTAAACATGATTTTTTCATTTTGAAATATTTTTAATGTGTTTCTGTAAACCTTGTAAAAGGAATATAGCTGGAGTATGTGGATGAAAATGGTGAAACTTTTTTAAACTATACATGAAGATTAACACTGATAAATTGCCAATAAATTTGCGCTGAATGCTTCATTTTGCCTAGTTAGCGTAATATGATCGAGATTTATTGTTGTTATTTGATCTCTGGTAATTTGAATTCCTTATTGTAAATAATACTCACCAAATTCTCTACAAAAATATTAGTGGGAACTCTTTCACCGTTTGTTGAATATGAAAGGGATATGTTATCTTTCGGGTTATAGATAAGGCGTGAATGAGAACCAAGCACATCTCCACTGTGACCGAAGAACAAATTATCTCCGTACGCAAATAACGCCAAGCCTCTTCCCCAGTCTTCTTTTCCTATAGTGGGTTTCATCGATTCTAAAGTTTCTTTTTTTAGAATTTTATACTGAAACAAACTATTTATGACAATGTTTAAATCTTCTGTTGTACTTGCTATATCTCCGACACCTATAACGTTTGAGTATTCGATATCTTTGATTGCATTCCAGTTTTCTGCGAATTTATATGATTTAAATGTATTTGTGGGATTTGATTTTATTGAAGCAAAATTCTTGAGATTTAGTGGCTTCACTATCTCTTGTATGACAACTTTATGGTATTCTTTTTTATATTTTTTTTCAATTATCATTCTTAATAATATGTATGCTGAATTTGAATAGGCAACCTTTTCATTAGGCTCAAAACTTACACCTTGTTTCCTTATCTCCTCAAATATTTCTTTCTCAGAAACTTTCTCGGTTACCCAGATGGCTCCATTTCTGACAGCAAAATTCCCTAATCCACTTGTGTGCTCCAGGAGATTTTTAATTATTATTTTCTTTGAATTTGGTATTTCTGGATAAAAATCAGACAACTTATCATCTAATTTTAGTTCGCCCTTTTCAACTAGCTTTAAAATTAAAATTGCGGTGACCATTTTAGTCACTGAGGCAATCTGATATTTAGTATCTTTATTATAATCTGTGTTAATCAACTTTTCTTGTCCAAAATTTCTAGTATAAACTTCTTTTCCGTTTCTATAAATGGATAAACTTCCAATTCCTCCATTATTGTTTTCGATATAGGTTATATAATGATCTATTTTGTCTTTATCAATTTCCTGAGAAAATAGATTTATGGAAAGCAGTAATAAGAAAGCTATTAATATTGACTTCATGTTATCTTTATTTACCTGATCTAACACCGTTACTAGGCCTGCGAAACTACAAATATATACTTGATTTAAATAACTTAGATTAAGTGCTTATTGTGTGTATTTCAGTGAAAGCGACTCGCGGTCATCCTTGCCGAGATGTCCACCTTGTACTAAGCTTTTCAAAAAAAAATATCAATTTTAGAGGTCTAAAACAGGGGTACACCGACTGCTCCGATCATCAAATACGTCGAAATTATATGTTCCTGTGTTGGGAAAATTTACGCAAGGTTTTCTGGATGATTTAATGATATTTTGACAGGAAACTTCGATACCCGAAGAATTGAAAAACTCATTGCGGACCAAGCAACTGCAAAGGGCGTGTTCACTGATGAGCTTTACGAACAAAGGGCTAATGCCATTCCCATGAAAAGATTTGGTAAACCCGAGGAATATGGTCATCTGGTTGCATTTTTGGCTTCCGATTTGGCAGCATACATTACCGGTGCCGATATTCCCATAGATGGCGGATTGCTAAAATCCCGTTAACAGTGCTGTTATTTATCGGCGTCACTGGAAGGAAAGAGAGCTCAGTATTATCTAAAAAAAATGTTGTGTGGGGTAATATTAACGGTCCACACAACAATTTTTTTGAAGGATTATTTCTTTCTTGACAGCACTGTAAAAGGATTAAAAGATATTCCAACATTGAAGAAGAATGTTGGATCAGGACTGATTTCAAGTACAGGTGATGCAAAGGAGTCTTCTTTTTTAAACAGCCTTCCAGACGGACTATACTTCATGCCTGCCTTCGCTGATATAACGAAATACTTTCCCAACAGATGCTCATACGTAAGTCCGGAATTAATGTCTAATTGCCTATACTCGTATCTTTGAGCAGTTCCGTCTATATCGTAGACATAAAAAGAGGTTCTGTCTGTGCACTTCCCCAAATTCAGACCAGTTAAAAGTATAATTCTAGACCGAGCGTAGCGAGGCTATTAGAAAAACTATTAATTTTAATTGGCAATATGAAAAGAATTAAGTTTACGGAATCCCAGATTGTAAAAGCAATCAAAGAACATGAGAATGGCAAAAATGTGCACGATCTCTGCAGAGAGTTAGGAATTAGCACAGCAGCCTTTTACAAATGGCGCCAAAGGTATGGAGGAATGGAAGTGAAAGAGTTATCAAAGCTCAAGGCATTAGAGGAGGAAAATGCACGTTTAAAAAAAA
>NZ_SJSO01000015.1 GCF_004331735.1 Pedobacter psychrodurus | reverse complement strand
CCACTTACGTCGCTTCACTTTCAAAAAACAAGGCTTGCCACGTAAGGGAAAGTCTCGAACGGTAATTTCATCGAAAAAGCCTTTAGAAATCAATTTCTCACCTGAATACTCCTCAGGGTGAATGTTTTTTTCTAAAAGATAAATATGATAAGAGCCTTCAGAAAGTTCAAACTTATCAAGTTCAAAGTATTCGGTTAAGCCTTCAGGAAGTATAAAAGATAGTATCGAGGTGTCCAAAATAATAATGTTGAACAAAATTAAATAAAATTCTCAAATCCCCAACTTTTTTGCTTGATCCCGAATCACTCACCAAAGTTTTGTGAATTCGTGCGAATTTTGGCAATTCCCTAAAAGTAAAACCCCTGCTAATCGTGCGATTGCAGGGGTTTATACATTTTGATAGTCTTTGGTGTGATCCCGCTGGGATTCGAACCCAGGACCACTACATTAAAAGTGTAATGCTCTACCAGCTGAGCTACGGAATCTACTTTGTTTAAAAACGTTATCTGTTTCCTTTAAAGTGGTGCAAATATAGGGTTATAGAGTGTTTCCTGCAAATAAAAAATTGCGAAACGCGTTAGTGTATTGATTTATAGGCGAATTAATTATTTAGCTTCTCTTTTTTAAACTTAATTGATATTTTTATCGCTCCTAATTTAATATTATCCTATGCATAAATCACTTCTTGCCTTACTTTTTTTGCAGACACTCTCCATATTATCTTGCCAATCCAATAAAGCCAAAGAAGAAGAACAGGCTAAACACAAGCAAGATTCATTAGCCTCATGCGAAAAAAACATGCCAAGTCGTTTTGGTGCGGTAAAAGATTCTTCAAGTTTCGCTTCCAATAATAAAGTAAGTCATGAAGGCATGATTTTAATTCCTGCCGGCGAGTTTGCCATGGGTGCTTCAGATAAAGAAGGTAGAGATGACGAATACCCTCAACACCAGGTTAAAGTCTCTACTTTCTGGATTGATGCTACTGAAGTAACCAATGCCAGTTTTAAAAAGTTTGTAGATGCAACCGGATACCTTACTACTGCCGAACGTAAACCCGATTGGGAAGAAATGAAAAAACAGCTTCCGGCAGGTACGCCAAAACCGCCTGACAGTGTGTTTGTGGCAGCATCTTTGGTTTTCTATCAGCCTAAAAGTGTTACCTCTTTAAACGATGCTTCGCAATGGTGGCGTTGGGTTAAAGGCGCCGATTGGAAACATCCTCAAGGCCCAAACAGCAATATTAAAGGAAAAGAAAACTTTCCGGTAGTACATGTATCCTGGGATGATGCCATGGCCTATTGTAAATGGTCGGGTAAACGTTTACCAACAGAAGCGGAGTGGGAGTATGCTGCAAGAGGTGCTTTGAAAAATGAAAAATACCCCTGGGGGAATGAAGATATAGAAAAAGGTAAAGTAAAAGCCAATACCTGGCAGGGGAGCTTTCCGGTTAAAAACACCAATTGGGATGGTTTTAATGGCTTAGCCGAAGTGAAAAAATTTAAGCCGAATGGTTATGGGCTTTATGATATGGCGGGCAACGTATGGGAGTGGTGCAGCGATTGGTACCGCCCAGAATATTACAGTACGCTTTCAGGGTTGAGCAACAATCCTAAAGGTCCGTCAGACAGCTACGATCCTATGGAGCCAACCGTACCTAAAAAAGTGGTAAGGGGCGGTTCTTTTATGTGTAATGCCTCTTATTGCAAAGGTTACCGCGTAACTTCGAGAATGAAAACTTCTGTTGATACAGGCTTAGAACATACAGGTTTTAGGTGCGTGAGCTCAAATTAACGATATAATCTGTTAAAGTTAAAATCGCGCAAACGTTTGATTTATATAATATTAAAATATTTGTTTAGTTTGGTCCTATCAAATTAAACCGAACCAAAACTTTATGCAACAAACAACAAACTCGGGCCGAACGCAAGGGCCTAAACCACTTATTATTATTTGTGCCCTATTCTTTATTTTTGGCTTTGTAACCTGGGCAAACGGAACATTAATTCCCTTCTTTAAATTATCTTTCGGCTTATCAAACTTACAGGCATTCTTTGTAACCTTTGCATCGTACATGGCTTACTTCTTTTTAGCACTGCCATCATCGTGGATACTGAAGAAAGTTGGCTTTAAAAATGGAATTGTTTTAGGTTTAGTAATTTTAGGCTTAGGTTCTTTAATATTTATACCTGCGGCTCAAACCAGAACTTTTGGTTTGTTTTTAACCGGAATTTTTGTTCAGGGTGCAGCATTGGCTTTGCTCCAAACCGCATCAAACCCTTACTTAACCATTATCGGCCCAATAGAAAGTGCTGCAAAACGCATCAGCATTGCGGGTATCTGTAATAAATTTGCTGGAATGATTGTGCCTTTGATTATGGGGAGTCTGTTTTTGAAAAATGCTTCAGAAGTGGAAAAACAGATCAAAGCGGCTACTGGCGCTGTTCACGAGCAATTATTAAATGATGTTTTGGGCCGAGTAAATATGCCCTACATTGTTTTAGCTATCGTTTTCTGCCTTTTTGCAATTTTTATTAAATTCACTAACCTTCCAGAAGTTGAGGTAGAAGAAGATGCGATCGACGAATCCAAAGGAGAAGTAGTAAAACATACAAGCATTTTTCAGTTCCCACACTTATTCCTGGGTGCACTTTGTATTTTTGTATATGTAGGCGCAGAGGTTATGGCTGGTGATATTATCGGTATTTACGGTCGCGAGTTGGGTATTAGCGCAGAGATTAGCGGAAAATTAACTTCTATTACGCTTTTCAGTATGTTAATAGGTTATATTATTGGTATCATTACGATTCCAAAATATATCTCTCAACAAAAAGCACTTAGAATTTGTGCTATTTTAGGAATCATATTTACCATTTTATCTTTTGCTATCTCAAGCTGGTTCGCTGTAATTTTCGTAGCCTTATTGGGTTTAGCCAATTCGTTAATGTGGCCGGCAATTTTCCCATTAGGTATTAGCCACTTAGGCAAATTCACCAAAATCGGTTCAGCCATTATGATTATGGGTATTGCAGGTGGTGCTTTAATGCCATTATTGTACGCTTTCTTAAATGAAAAATTGCATGTCAACTTTCAATTGGCATATCTTTTAACTGTATTACCATGTTACTTGTACATTCTGTATTTTGCGATAAAAGGCCACAAAGCAGGATTGAATTTAAAATAACCAAAACCAAATAAATTTTTATGATTAAGCCCGATCTTTAATTAGATTGGGCTTTCTTTTGCGGTTAATTTTCAGTTATTTTGGCGAAATTATAAACGAGGTCTGAATCTCATATCTCATATCACAATACTCATATCTCAATAATGAATAAAGCTATTTTTCTCGATCGTGATGGTGTACTCAATCACGAAATATATGATTACATCTGCCGTGTTGAAGATTTTAAAATCTTAGATTACCAAATTCCGGTATTAAAAAAACTATTCGAAGAAGGTTATCTTTTGATTGTAATTACCAATCAGGGCGGTATTGCCTTAAAACGTTATACAGAACAAGAACTGGCCATTATGCACCAAATGCTTCGCAATGCTTTTATAGCCAAAGGAGCCGATATTGCTGGTTTTTATTATTGCCCACACCACCCAACTGTTGGTGGAGAATGCAAATGCAGAAAACCTGCTTCGGGAATGATCCTGGATGCAATTGATATGTACGATATCGACCCGGCACAATCTATTATGATCGGCGATAAACCAAGAGATGTTGAAGCTGCAAATGGGGCAGGAGTGAAGGGCATTCTGATTGAGCCAGATGAGCAGATTAGCTACGAGAAAATAAAGGAAGTCCTTAGTCGTGAGTCTTTAGTGTAAAGTAAAATGGAATAGGGAAGACGGAAGATGTAGTTTACAACTCAACCTTTATCCATCTTACATCATCCATGATAATGATTTGGGCGTTTTAACACACTGTACACTATATCTTTTTGGCTGTGCTTCGATTACGTTACCAATGACAGATTCTAAAAATCGTTCGTCATTCCCGCGCAGGCGGGAATCTTAATGCAACCTACAAACCCGTACAAAGGCATTAAGATTCCCAATCAAGTTGGGAATGACGATACCCCGTATCTTGTCATCCCAACTCCTTTGTTTTTTCTAAAACTGACCTCTCATGATAACAGCCAAAAAGGATGCCGTTTCCATCGTTAACGCAGAATAATGCGATGACTTACGAAGTTTAGAAAGGGAAGGAGCGGATGAATAACTTCGTAAGTCAGAAGCTTCTGAAATCCTATTACGCTTTTCCCCACCTAATACTTACGAAATCCTTCCAAGCGCATGCCCATTGAGATTTCGTAAGATGCCCTGGCCACCTAGACCTGATTGAAATGGCATTCCGGTATTAGAGTAATTTATCTTTCCTGAAAAATTACCGGAATATAATGGAAAGCAGGGCTGCTTAAACCGATAAGCACTGTTTATGCTCTCTAAAATAAGATGTAAAATGGAAGACGGATGATGGAATCTGAAATTAGCCCATCATCCATTACACCTCTTACATTTCCATAAAACAAAAAAGTCCTAAGTTAAATAATAACTTAGGACTTTTGTATGCGCCTGGAACTCAACACTCCAAGCTCAATGCTCAAAACTTATTTACCCGCTGCTTTAGCATGGTCAGCTAAAAATGTGGCTAAACCGCTATCGGTTAGTGGGTGTTTTAATAAACCAACAATAGCAGCCAATGGTGCAGTAATTACATCAGCGCCTAATTTTGCACAGTTTACAATATGCAATGGTCCGCGGATTGATGCAGCTAAAATCTGAGTTTCGTAACCGTAGTTATCAAAAATAGTTCTGATATCTTCGATTAAAACCAGGCCATCGCTAGAAATATCATCTAAACGGCCCAAAAATGGAGAAACATAAGTAGCGCCAGCTTTGGCAGCTAATAAAGCCTGTCCGGCAGAGAAAATTAAAGTACAGTTTGTTTTAATTCCTTTTGATGAGAAATATTTAATGGCTTTAACACCATCTTTAATCATCGGAACTTTAACTACGATTTTTGGGTTTAAAGCTGCTAAAGCTTCACCTTCTTTAATAATTTCATCGAAAGTAGTTGCAATAACTTCAGCACTCACGTTATCATCAACGATATCGCATATTGCTTTATAATGTTTGATTACATTTTCTTCGCCTGTAATACCTTCTTTAGCCATTAAGCTAGGATTAGTAGTTACGCCATCTAAAATGCCAAGATCTTGCGCTTCTTTGATTTGATCAAGATTCGCTGTGTCAATAAAAAATTTCATGGTTATAAATTCTTAAATATTTGAGTTTCTATGATTGAACCCTGAAGAATTTAATTCCCCCTTCAGGGGATTAAGGGAAAAGAAAAAAAGGGCAAGCACCTTCTATCGCACCGCTACAACCTTCTACCCTTGCTGTGTTCCCACCCTGGGGGAGTTCAAAGGGAGCTGGTCGTAAAAGACTTGCCCGGCCACAAAGGTAGAAAAAGAAGTTGTTTCGCGAAATGCATTATTGTATTTTTTTTCTCTTTTAGGCTATGTGGCTGATTAGTAAATTAATAAAATTTAAATGTGTATTTTTAGATGATAGAAGAAAATACGACATAAGTAATATATAAGGTGCTTGTATTTGTATATAAATTAAATATTCATGAATAAATCAATAATTAAAACGATTTAGGCAGGAAATTAGCGGAAAAAGCGAGTTTATTGTATAATATTACCATTATAAATATGATAATTATTAATCGATATCATTATCATTTTTTCAATACAAAGACTTTAAATTACATAAGGACTAAAATTTTTCTAAAAATCGTGTCAACTCTGTAATTTAAAATTTGTTTTTCGTATCTTAGTGTTTCCTATACACTAACAACTAACGAGCAAAGAATGGAACCAAACAGTGGATTGTACGATGCGCAATTTGAACACGATGCCTGCGGTATTGGGTTCGTTGCACATGTGAAAGGGCGAAAATCGCATCAAATCATCTCTGATGCACTTACTATTTTAGAGAATCTAGATCATAGAGGGGCATGTGGAGCAGAACCAAATACAGGCGATGGTGCAGGTATTATGATTCAGATTCCTCACGAATTTTTTTACGACGAATGTTTAAAAGCTGGCTTTAGCCTACCAGAAACCAATAATTATGGTGTAGGTATGTTATTTATGCCAAAGGATATCAGATCGAGAGAAGAGTGCAGAGAATTGATTTACCGTGCCGCCGAAAAACTTGGCCTAGAAATTTTAGGTTTTAGAAAAGTTGATGTGGACACCACAGATATTGGCAATATGGCCCTTTCTGTTGAACCAGAAATTGAGCAAGTATTTATTGCCCGTCCTTATGCAGTAGCACCAGGAGCAGATTTCGAACGTAAACTTTATATTTTTAAAAATTACCTGATTAAACTGATCGTAAACACCGTTCACGGTGGTAAAGATTTTTATATCGTTTCGCTTTCTGCGCAAACCATTATATATAAAGGTCAGCTTACTTCTTTACAGGTACGTACATATTTCACCGATCTAACCGATAAGCGCATGGTTTCTGCTTTAGGTTTAGTTCACTCACGTTTTGCAACCAATACTTTCCCTTCATGGAGGTTGGCCCAGCCATTCCGCTTTATTGCACACAATGGTGAGATCAACACTTTACAAGGAAATTTAAACTGGTTTAGAGCCGGCGTTAAGTCTTTTGCTTCGGCTTACTTTACGCCGGAAGAATTAGATATGTTATTGCCTGTAATTGATGAAACCAATTCAGATTCAGGCTGTTTAGATAATGTTATTGAATTGTTACTTCACTCTGGAAGAACCCTGCCTCATGTATTAATGATGTTGGTACCAGAGGCATGGGATGGCAACGAAGATATGGATCCTGTTAAAAGGGCATTTTACGAATTCCATGCTACTTTAATGGAGCCATGGGATGGACCTGCAGCGATTGCTTTTACTGATGGTAAATTAATCGGCGCTACTTTAGATCGTAATGGTCTTCGCCCGTCTCGTTATGCCATTACTTCTGATGACCGTGTAATTATGGGCTCTGAGGCTGGTGCATTAGCCATCGATCAAAGTACTGTAATCGAAAAAGGTCGTTTAACGCCTGGCAAAATGTTCGTTGTAGACATGGAGCAAGGTAGAATTATCAGCGATAACGAAATTAAAGAAGAAGTTTGTGGTAAAAGCCCTTATGCCGATTGGATTAACCAATATCAAATCCGTTTGGAGGAATTACCTGAACCACGTGTAATGTTCACTGGCTTATCTACTGAATCTATTTTTAAATATCAACAGGTTTTTGGTTACAGCAGGGAAGATGTAGATCTTTTGCTTAAACCAATGGCGATTGAAGGTAAAGAACCAATCGGTTCGATGGGTACCGATACGCCATTGGCTATTTTATCAAAACGTCCTCAGCATTTATCATCTTATTTTAAGCAGTTATTTGCACAGGTAACCAACCCACCAATCGACCCGATCAGGGAGAAAGTGGTAATGAGTTTGGCCAGTTTTATGGGGAGCATGGGTAACTTGCTGGAAGAAACACCAAAACAAGCACACTGTGTAGCCATTAAACACCCCATCTTAACCAATCAGGAATTAGAGAAATTAAGAAGTATTGATACAGGGGTTTTCCAGGCGAAAACTTTACAGACTTATTTCAGGGCTGATGGCAAGCCAGGCGCTATGGCAAAAGCCTTAGACCGTTTGTGCCGTTATGCAGTTGATGCCGTTGAAGATGGTTTCCAGGTAATTGTATTAACCGATAGAGCTATTGACTCTGAGCATGCTGCAATGCCTTCTTTATTGGCGGTTTCTGCTGTACACCATCACTTAATCCGCAAAGGATACCGTGGTGCTGTGGGTATTGTAGTAGAGGCTGGTGATATTTGGGAAGTACATCATTTCGCAACATTACTGGGCTTTGGTGTTACTGCGATTAACCCTTACCTGGCTTTGGAAACTATTAATGAGTTTAAAGAAGAATCGGCTTTATCAGCAGAACAGCTTACTAAGAACTATATCTACGCAGTAAATAGCGGTTTACTTAAAATTTTCTCAAAAATGGGAATCTCAACCTTGCAATCATACCAAGGTGCGCAGATTTTCGAGATTTTAGGTTTAAATAAACAAGTAGTAAACACTTATTTCACTGGTGCAGTTTCGCGTATTGGTGGCTTAGGATTGGATGAAATTGCAAAAGAAACGTTAATTAAACATCACCGCAGTTTTGGCCCGTTAACGCAAACCGAAAACTTGTTGCCAGCAGGTGGAACTTATAAATTCCGTCGTAAAGGTGAAGCGCATTTGTTTAACCCGCAAACCATTCACTTGTTGCAAAATGCAACCCGTAAAAACGATTACAATATTTTTAAACAGTACTCTAAATTGGTTAATGAGCAAACTCAACAAGCTTATACCATTCGTGGATTGTTCGAATTTAACTATAGCCGCCCTTCTGTACCTTTAAATGAAGTAGAATCTACCGAGGCAATCTTAAAAAGATTTGCTACTGGTGCGATGTCGTTTGGTTCAATTTCTCATGAGGCACACTCTACTTTAGCCATTGCCATGAATCGCATCGGTGGAAAGAGCAATACCGGAGAGGGTGGTGAAGATGAAATGCGTTATACCAAATTGCCAAATGGCGATAGTATGCGTTCTGCAATTAAACAAGTTGCTTCTGCACGTTTTGGTGTAACCAGTTACTACTTAACCAATGCTGATGAGCTACAGATTAAAATGGCTCAGGGTGCTAAACCAGGAGAAGGTGGTCAATTACCAGGACATAAAGTGGATGATTGGATTGCAAAAGTTCGTCACTCTACACCAGGGGTTGGTTTAATTTCTCCTCCGCCTCACCACGATATTTATTCGATCGAAGATTTAGCGCAGTTAATTTTCGATTTAAAAAATGCTAACCGTGCAGCTCGGATCAATGTGAAATTGGTTTCTAAAGCTGGCGTAGGTACCATTGCTGCTGGTGTGGCTAAGGCACATGCCGATGTTATTTTGGTATCAGGTTTTGATGGTGGAACGGGAGCTTCTCCTTTAACTTCTATCCAACACGCTGGTTTACCTTGGGAGTTAGGCTTAGCAGAAGCGCACCAAACTTTGGTGAAAAACAAACTGCGTAACCGTATCGTGTTACAAACAGATGGTCAGCTTAAAACAGGTAGAGATATTGCTATTGCAGCATTATTAGGTGCCGAAGAATGGGGTGTTGCTACAGCAGCCCTGGTAACTTCGGGATGTATTATGATGCGTAAATGCCACTTAAATACTTGTCCGGTTGGTGTTGCTACACAAGATCCGGAATTAAGAAAACTATTTACTGGTGATGCAGATCATGTGGTCAACTTATTTTATTTCCTTGCTGAAGAATTACGTGAGATTATGGCTGAATTAGGTTTCAGAACCATCCACGAAATGATTGGTCAGGCAGATATTCTAAAAGCGCGCGAATTGCCAGCTGAAGATTGGAAATTGAAACACCTTGATTTATCGGCCATATTATATAAAGCTGAAGACAATGGCTTGCCTTTATTTAACACTGAAGGTCAGGATCATGGTTTAGATCATGTTTTAGATCATAAATTAATTGCTGCAGCACAACCTGCTATTGATAATAACGAACCAGTTTTTGCTAGTTTCGATGTTAAAAATACCGACCGTGCACTGGGTACCATGTTATCGAATGAAATCTCGAAAGTTCATTTAGGAGCTGGCTTACCTCCAGATACGATCAACTTTAAATTTGTAGGTTCAGCCGGACAGAGTTTCGGTGCTTTTAATACCCGTGGGGTAACATTATCACTAGAAGGTGAAGCGAACGATTACGTAGGTAAAGGATTATCGGGAGCAAGATTGGCTATTTATCCTTTCTCAAACTCAACCTTTATCCCTGAACAAAATATCATTATCGGTAACGTTGCCCTTTATGGCGCAACTTCGGGTGAGTTATTTGCCCGCGGTAAGGCTGGCGAACGTTTCGCAGTACGTAACTCTGGTGCAACAGCTGTTGTTGAAGGAGTGGGCGATCACGGTTGTGAATACATGACAGGTGGTGAAGTGCTGATTCTTGGTGATACCGGAAGCAATTTCGCTGCTGGTATGAGTGGTGGTGTGGCCTGGATTTATGACGCTAATGGAACTTTTGCACGCAAATGCAATAAAGAAATGGTCGATTTAGATCCGCTACAAGCTGAAGATGAAGAGCGTATTCTAGCTTTACTTAAAACGCATATCCGCTTAACAGACAGTAGAGTAGCTGAGTTTATCTTAAGCGACTGGAAAACTCAATCTGCTCATTTCGTAAAAGTATTCCCTAAAGAATACAAAGCAGTTTTAAGCAAACGTAATCAACAAGTAAAAACACACTAGGCCATGGGAAAAGTAACAGGATTTCAAGAATACGATAGAGTTGCGCCCACTAAAGAAGAGGCTGCAACACGTGTAAAACACTACGGGGAATTTTTAAACGAATTGCCTTCCAAAGAATTAAATAACCAGGCTGCCCGTTGTATGGATTGCGGCGTTCCTTTCTGTCAATCGGGTTGCCCTTTAGGTAACGTGATTCCAGAGTTTAACGATGCCGTTTATCAGGGAAAATGGGAATTAGCTGCCAATATTTTATTAAGCACCAATAATTTCCCTGAATTTACAGGTAGAATTTGCCCTGCACCATGCGAATCAGCATGTGTTTTAGGCATCAACCGTCCGCCAGTTTCTATCGAGGAAATTGAAAAACACATTATCGAAATTGCTTTCGAAAAAGGATTTATCAAAGCAAAAGCACCATTAATCAGAACCGGTAAAAAAGTTGCTGTAATTGGTTCAGGTCCTGCAGGCTTAGCGGCTGCTGCTCAGTTAAATAAAGTTGGACATGAAGTTACCGTTTTCGAACGTGATGATGCTCCAGGTGGTTTACTCAGGTATGGTATCCCTGATTTTAAACTGCAGAAAAATGTAGTAGATCGCCGTATCGATTTAATGAAAGAAGAAGGCATTATTTTTAAATGTAATGCCAATGTAGGTGAGAATGTTGAAATAGGTACTTTGTTACGCGATTTTAGTGCGATTGTATTGGCTGGTGGTTCAACTATCCCACGCGATTTACCAATTGATGGCCGTTCGGCTAAAGGTGTGCATTTTGCAATGGATTTCTTGAAACAACAAAATAAACGTGTAGCGAGCAGACCTGTTGAAGTGGAAGATATTATGGCTACAGGTAAAAATGTAATCGTAATTGGTGGTGGCGATACCGGATCAGACTGTATTGGTACTTCAAACCGTCACGGCGCGAAATCAGTTATGCAGTTCGAAATTATGCCGATGCCGCCACAGGCACGTAACGAACATATGCCTTGGCCAAATTACCCAATGTTGCTAAAAAATACTTCTTCTCACGAGGAAGGTGCACAAAGGGCTTGGTCGGTAAATACGAAAAACTTTATTGCTGATGAAAAAGGAAACCTTAAAGCATTAAAAGTAGTTGATGTGGAATGGGAAATTGATGCAAATGGACGTCCGGTTACTTTTAAAGAAGTGGCTGGTACCGAAAGAGATCTTCCATGCGAACTGGTACTTTTAGCAATGGGTTTCTTACATCCTCAAAAAGAAGGTTTAATTGAGAAATTAGGCGTGGAATTAGATAACCGCGGAAACGTAAAGGCATCTGAACACACCTACCAAACCAATATTGCAAAGATTTTTGCCGCAGGTGATGTTCGCCGTGGACAATCATTAGTAGTTTGGGCCATTTCAGAAGGTAGAGAAGCTGCCCGTAAGGTAGACGAATACTTAATGGGAACAACTAAACTGGCATCGAAAGATGCTGTTGCATACGCTTAGTAGGTTTTAAATTCTATATTTTTTGGGTCGTGGTGCAAACCACGACCTTTTTTGTTTTTATGCGATCGTCATACTGATCCGATAGCTATCGGATTTGTTTCAGTATCTGTCATGCTGTTCAATCCCATTTCTGTCCGTAGATTTAAGCGCAGCGTCTCTACGGACCTGAGAATAAAAACGAGTTTATAACTCAACAATAAAAGACGAGTCAAAGACTCTTATCCATTCTTTAATCCGTAGAGCTGTTGGAACTCTACGAATAGCTCTAACACCTGTCAATAAAACCGAGTTTATAACTCAACACTAAAAAACGAGTCAGAGACTCTTATCCATTCTTTAATCCGTAGAGCCCGTTGGAACTCTACGGATAGCTCTAACCCTGCGAATAAAACCGAGTTTATAGCTGAACTTAAAGATTGACTCAGAGACTCTTATCCTGCATATAATCAGTAGCATCATTTCTGTCCGTAGAGTTAAGCGCAGCGTCTCTACGGACCTGCGAATAAAAACGAGTTTATAACTCAACAATAAAAAACGAGTCAGAGACTCTTATCCATTCTTTAATCCGTAGAGCCCGTTGGAACTCTACGGATAGCTCTAACCCTGCGAATAAAACCGAGTTTATAGCTGAACTTAAAGATTGACTCAGAGACTCTTATCCTGCATATAATCAGTAGCATCATTTAAGAGGCTATAAATATCTTAATCTTAAAGCTTATATTGGTATATGGGAGAAAATGGTTATCAAATAAAAGATCAGCAAGCTATATATTTTATAACATTTGCTACAGTACAATGGGTAGATGTATTCACCAGAAAGGAATATTCGGATATTATTGTAGAAAGCTTAAATTATTGCCAAAAGAATAAAGGTTTAAAAATTCATGCCTGGTGTATTATGAGCAATCATCTACATTTGATTTTGTCGGTAGATGAAAATAATAATTTGTCTGGTGCATTGAGAGATTTTAAAAAGTTTACTTCAAGTAACGTTATTAAAGCAATCAAAACTAATAATCACGAAAGTAGACGAAGTTGGATGCTTTGGATATTTAAAAAAGCTGGTGAAGAAAATAGAAGAAACAAAGATTATCAGTTTTGGCAGCAGGAAAATCATCCGGTCGAACTTTCTACAAATGAAATGATGGATCAAAGACTTAATTATTTACACGAAAACCCAGTCAGATCTGGAGCAGTTAGAAATGCAGAAGAATACGTTTATTCTTCCGCAATTGATTATTACACGACGGAAAAAGGATTAATAGAAGTAGATTTCATAGTATAATTAGGGATAGGATGGCTGGCCAGAGAATCTTTTCATTCTGCAATCCGCAAGCTTTGGAATGTTAAGTAAAACAAATCCAACTTAAAACAACTTCAATTGCTCATCTCTTGGTGGCTTTTCTTTCCCAAAAACAGTTCTGCCGCCATATTTCCAGCTTTCAGCACGTTCTTTTTGAATCACCTTTTCAAAATCCATATTTGGAACAAAGTCTTTTTCTGCATTACGGGCAATTTGATGCAGTGATTTTATCGCTTGCTGCTTATCCGTATTTCCAATCTTCGCTTTTTCAATTGCTTTTTGCAAAACACTTATCGTTTCATCATAAACGTTTACCGGCACAGGGAAGGGATGACCATCCTTGCCACCATGTGCAAAAGAATAACGGGCAGGATCAGTAAATCGGGAAGGTGTACCATAAATTACCTCACTCACTAAAGCCATCGATTGTAACGTTCTTGGGCCCATACCTTCGAGTAATAATAATTCCTCAAAATTACTCGGTTGCTTTTCCTGTGCCAGCCACAAAATACTTCCTAAACGTTTTAGATCTACATCTTTTGATTTTACCTCATGGTGATTGGGCAGGACCAATCTTTGTATTTCACTAAGCATCCGCGTTGGCGATTCGGTTGTAATGCCCATAATGCTCTGCCTTGTTTTATCAGCATCATTAGCCGTTAGGTTTAAGATCTTGCCTTGATTAATGCCACAGATACCCGCATGAGGTTCTTCGACAAAAGATTTTAAATTCTCAGAATGCCAGTGGTATCTTCTTGCTGTCGAGCTGCTATCGCTCATACCTTGTTGTACCACTGCCCAATCGCCTTCGTTGCTTAAAATAAAACTATGAAGATACAATTGAAAACCATCTTGAACGGCCGTGTTATCTACTTTTGCGCTGAGTTTACTGGCGCGAACCAGCGCTGTTCCATTTAGCCCTGTTTTATCGGCAATTTTTAAAAGTTCATTTGGAGTTTCTCTGCTGTGTTTTCCTTTGCCGCCACAAATGTAAATGCCCAACTCTTTTGATAAGGGATTAATCGATTTCTTCAAAGCGCCCATTACTGAGGTGGTAATTCCTGAAGAATGCCAATCCATACCCATTACAGCACCTAAACTCTGAAACCAAAAAGGACTACTTAATCGGCGTATTACTTCTGCTTTACCATATTCTAATAATATCGCTTCCGTTATAGCCAAGCCAAGTGTAGCCATACGCTGCGCCAGCCATGGTGGTACATGGCCGTAATGGAGGGGTAAATCTGCGCTTCCTGATCTTTTCAATACTAACAAATTTAGTAAAATACTTACAGAAAAGCAAAAGCTTCTAATTGTCATTCTGAATGTAATGAAGAATCTTTAAAGAAGTCGAGTTGCAGATTAGGGTATTATTCAGTTAAATCTGTAATAGCATTTTATCACCGAAATATAGGAGGCAGGGCTTAATTCACTTAACTTCTTATCCTAAGTAATGAAGATCATTCCTGAAAAGGTTTGGGGTTCTATGTTTTATAGGCTAGAGATTCTTCATTGCATTCAGAATGACAGTTACGATGAAACAAACGATTCACGATATTTTTTGTTATTTTGAGAAACAATAATACTAGCGAAGGCTCATTTTATACATGCGAAAATTCTTACAACGTTTATTTAGTGCCTGGATTATTCGCATGTCGAATAAGTTTGGTTCAAGGCCCAACCGTAAACGCATCCATGCTGCTTTAAATAAACTTTACAAAACCATCAATGCAACACCTGGCAAACGCGGACTTATTTTTGATGTTGCCGATACTGATAAATTTATCATTTTATCAGATCAGCATAAAGGCGCCCGCGATTATGCCGATGATTTTACTTTAGCTGAAAAGAATTACCTAAAGGCACTCGAATATTACAATCAGCAAGATTTCCATTATATAAATTTGGGCGATAGCGAGGAACTTTGGGAGAATTTGCTAGAATCTGTAATTAAACACAATAAGGATACTTTCGAAGCAGAAAAAGCTTTTATTTCAAAAAACCATTTCACAAAGATATTTGGTAACCACGATTTATATTGGGATAATGATCCATTAGCGGGATTTAACCTCAATAGAATATACGGAACTAAAATCCGCATTTATGAAGGGGCAATCTTAAGAATGCCTGTGGGTGGAAGTAAACTTGATATTTTCTTAACCCACGGCCATCAGGGCGATTTACAGAGCGATGGAAACTGGTTTAGCAAATGGTTTGTGAGTACAGTTTGGGCACCACTGCAATCGTACCTTCAAATTAACCCGAATACACCAGCATACAGCAATCAGCTAAAGACAGCGCATAATGCACTAATGTACAATTGGGTAGCTACAAAAAAGAACATAGCTTTAATTACCGGACATACACACCAACCAGTTTTCGCATCATTAACACATCTGGAAAGGATTTATATAAAACTGAATAAAGCCAAAAAAGAAAACAATACTGATGATCTTACTCTTTTAAATGCAGAGCTTCGTAAACTGATAAAAGAAGGAGAAAAAGAGCCAAACTTTGGCAAATATAAACCAGGCTACTTTAATAGTGGTTGTTGTTGTTTTAGTGATGGCGATATGACTGGTATCGAAATCGATAATGGCTTTATAAGACTAATAAAATGGTCATACCATAGAAATGCTATTCCAGAAAGAATTTTGCTCGAGGAAATGAAACTCAGCGAATTATTGGATTTAGACTTATTTAATGGGTAATGCAACGTAAAATGTTGTACCCAAATCTTTTCCATCGCTTTCTACCCATAACTTTCCCTTATGTATGTCCACTAATGCATTTACGGTGATTAGCCCCAAACCATAGTTATTCTCATGCTGTGTAGTTACAGCAGTTAATGTAGCGAATTTTAAGAAAATTTTATCAAGATCTTCTTCTGTCAAACCCACGCCGTTATCTTTTACCAGAATAGTTACTTCATTTTCTTCGGTTTGATGTGATATTTTAATTTCCCTTCCTTTTGGAGAAAATTTAATGGCATTGTCAAGTAATTGGCTAAAAATGACCTTAAGTTTGTCAGCATCAGCAAAAATTTCTAGCGGAGCTTCAATATCGATCAAAACGGTTTGGTTTTTCTGTTTAAGCGCTAAATCTAAATTAAGCGTTACATCTTCGAGCACTTCTTTCAGGTCAACTTTTGCTTTTTTGGGCTTAAATGAATGGGCTTCCTTACGGGCAGAAATCAACAGGCCGTTCAGATTTTCAATTATCTTTTTAGATTGCGTATTGATCTTATCCGCAATTAAGCTTGCCCTTTCATCAACGCCAGGAATCCGTCCCAATAGTTCAGATTGTAAAGAAATTGTAGTCATGGGATTTTTAAGGTCGTGAACAAGCACATGTAAACGATCATCATAAGCCCTGAAAGTTCTTCTGATCGAAATTCTGGATTCAAGTTTCTCCGTTACCATATCTGCTAATAGCCCTAACATTTTAAGTTGCTGTAGCGTAGCCTCTTTAAATTTGATAGCTGCAACGTAAATCAGACCAAGTTCATAACCTTCAGGTGACTTGATTGAAGTGGAAGCAAAAAAAGTAAATGCATCATTTTTTAAGGGTAACTCGATTGATGATCCCACTTGAGATTTCATAAACATGTCTCCATCTGTCTGAAAACTGATGCCTGCATTCGGTACATCGAATATCTCAGCAGCTAATTGTGCAATCTGATCAAAAGCACTTTCTGCAGGTGTATTTAAAATCTCATAGTATCTCAATTTCCCTAAACGCAAGGTTTCATCTGGTGGAATCATGTGATCTGCTTTTTCGTAATGCATTTAAGGTTTCATTCTCTTAAAAGGGTGAATAACTAAAGGTAAAAATTATGCGCAAATACTGTAGATAATATAAACAATTAAGTCGTAAATTTCGTTAATATAAAGTCGGAAGACACAGGGCGGAAAGCCTTAAATTACAATCAAAATAGCTTAAATAATGAGATTATACATAGAACGTAAACCTGTTAAGGTTAACCCAGATACTAAAAGAGTTATTGCACGTTTTTTTTTTAACGGAGAGGAGAGGGCATTAGAAGTAATCAGGAAGGTTTTAGAGTTTTCAGATGAAAAAGTTTTTTCGCTGATATCGCCCATATTACAGGAATATTCGAAAAGGCATCGAAATATTACTAAAATTTTAACCCGCCATTGCAAAAAATTAAAAAAGCAGTTTATTACGCTTGGTACTGAAATAGAGGATTTGAATGAATATACCAGGCTGCTTATTGGCGCATATTTTACTCACGAATACTCTATTGAATCTGCTGCCTTTTTCAATCCGAGTATTGTAGACGACCCAGATCAGACCGACCTGGTAGAAGGCGAAAAACGGGTAATCATCAGTTTTAGGGCAGTTGGCGAAGGCCACATTTCTTCTATTGTTTTCCGTCGTGCTTTAATTGATAAAAACAATAATATTCAGGTTTTGCCAGTTGGAAATTATGTTGATGAAGCGGAAGTGGTAAAAAATGCCATTTACGTGAAGAAATTATTCCTAAAGAAAGCAGCTTACGCACAGATTGATCCCTCTGTACTAGAAGAAATTGAATCAAAACTGGATGATAAATTTGAATATACCAGTTTGAGTAATATTATTAAAGATTCTAAAAGTATACACAAAGATAATCCTTCCCGTTTAATCGAATACGATAAAATACTGTGGTTATCAGACACTTACCATACCATAACCTTTTCTAAAGATACCGATATTTCTGATCGTGTAATTTTTCCGATTTCAGAATTTGAGCGTAAAGGGATTGAAGACGCACGTTTTGTTAAGTTTATTAAAGATGATGGCAAAGTACTTTACTACGCTACATATACTGCTTTCGACGGTTCCTTAATTATTCCCAAACTAGTACAAACCGAAGATTTCTATGAGTTTAAGGTAATTCCACTATATGGCGATGGTGCGCAAAATAAAAATCTGGCATTATTTCCACGAAAAATAAAAGGCAAGTACGTCATGATGAGTAGGATAGACGGCTGGAACAATTACCTGATGTTTTCTGACAAAGTTAATGTTTGGGAAAATCCAATCCTTTTAAAACAACCGCGTTATGATTGGGAATTGGTACAAATTGGCAATTGCGGATCTCCAATTGAAACCGATAAAGGATGGATTGTAATTACACACGGCGTAGGTCCCATGCGCAGGTATTGTATTGGCGTAAGCCTGCTGGATCTTGATGATCCAAGCAAAGAAATCGGTCATTTGAAAGAACCATTGATTATTCCTAATAATGATGAACGTGAGGGCTATGTTCCAAATGTGGTATACTCCTGCGGATCGATTATCAGTAATGGGGAATTAATTATTCCTTATGGTTTATCTGATTACAGTTCTTCGTTTGCTAGTGTAAACCTGGAATTGTTGTTGGCTAAATTGCTGGATAATAATTAAAATAGAGCTTTCATGAGGCTGTGTCATAAATTGTGGTTCCATTCGAAGTTGTCACGTTGTCCAAAGGACTCCTACGGAGAGCTTGTCGAAACGCTTTGGGAGCCATTAAACAGATCCTTCAACAAGCTACCATTGACAGACCCCCAGTAGAAAAATCGTCATCTAGACCGAAGCAAAGCGAAGTGGAGAGATCTTTGAACTATGTTACCTATATGTTTAAAGATTTCTCCATTACGCTACCGATGAAAAATCGGTAAGCTTCAGTCGAAATGACGATATTATTTCTCTTAAATTCTCCTGTCATTTATATTGATTTTTATGCAAAAAATTATCCCTCAGGATGACAACTCTATATTTATAATAGCCTTGTTTTCTTGAAATTATATTCCGAAGCAAGAAGCAATCTCATTTTATAGATTAATCGTAAAAATAAGATTGCTTCGTCGTTCCTTCTCGCAATGATGATCAATAAAAAAAGGCTGGTTCATTTCTGAACCAGCCTTTTATATTTCCAAGACAATTTAACTTCTAGTTACATTTATCAACTTCCACTAAGGGAGAAGATAGCGTTTCATATTCCGCTTCTGCGGCCTTTAATATGGCCAAATGGGAGATGAAATAGGCCAAGGTACTCTCCGCACCTTGATTCCTATTCACACTGTTAAACTGTAGTCCATCCGCACAGCCATGTGTTTCAAAATCGTACAAAGGAATATGCAAGCTATTTTTCCCTAAAAACCACTCATAGCTGGTATGCATTAAATTTAAATATTTATCATCTTTAGTCACCTCGAAGGTTTTAGCATAGAGTAAAACCATTGCCATCGTTTCTATAGCCTGTTGGTCATATACAGGATTTTTACCATGTTTTTTCATCCATCCTGCATTGCCAACAGGATTTAGATATCCATTTTCGAAAGAAAAGCTATTTAAAAATTCAATACTTTCCATGGCAATTTTATAGGATGTCGTATTCCCGGTAACTTCGTAATGATGAAGCAAAGCCAAAGGAAGTATTGCATTATCGTAAGTAAGAATATCTTCAAACCAATGCCAATCGCCATCCTTATTGTCTTTATATGATGCCATTAATGAATTGGCTAGCATATTGATTTCTTTTGTAATTAACTCATCACCAGGATGGGCACACAGGTAATAGGATAGACCAATAATGGTATTTGCTTTTCCACGGAGATATTTTAATTCTTTAAAATGTGGAATAGAATGTGAAAATAATTCCCTGCCAAATTCACGGTAAGAATTGTTGGGTGCACTGCAAACTAAATAGCCCAATGACCAGATGGTACGGCCAAAAGAATCTTCTGAGCCTATTTCATCCAAATAATTGCGGTTAAAACTCAGGAAATTCCTAAAATTTCCATCATCCGTTTGCATATATTGAATAAAGCTGAGATATACAGGCATGAACTTTAAAGCTTTAGGATTTTTATCCTGCTCGATAGCCATTAACGCCATAATTAAAGCTCTGGCATTATCATCAATACAATAGCCTTCCTTCAAATTTGGAATACCAAAACGGGCATGCTGAATGATTCCGGTATCATCTGTCAACAATGAAATATGGTTTAAGTTAAGTACGGGCATACCTTCAACATCAATAATGGGAGGCGTAACTCTTACTGTTTTTTTTCCTTCAGCCAAAGCTTCATTCAATACGTTAAGATAAACACTTCCAATTGCTGGCCAGCGAAGGTTTAATCCATATTCGTAAGCATTCTGCTTCAGTTTTTGGTATTTATCGTTATCACTTAAAAGTTCATTTACAATGGTTGCCAGTTGCGCGTCATTTTTGAAATCAAAAAGCCGACCTCTGTTATCGGCCAAAAGTTCCTGCGCATGCCAATATGGGGTAGAAACTACTGCTGCACCAGCACCAACCGCATAAGACAAGGTACCACTGGTAATTTGTGCTTCATTTAAATAAGGTGTAATGTATAAATAACAAGCTGTTAAATATTGATGCAATTCTTCTTCAGATACAAACTTATTAACGAAAGCAATATTATTTTCAACGCCTAAATCTTTCGCCAATGCTTTTAAACTATCACGATATTCTTCACCATTATGTTTTACCACGCCAGGATGAGTATTGCCCAAAATCACATATAAAACATCAGGATGTTGTGCTACGATTTTAGGTAAAGCTTTAATCACCGTTTCTAAACCTTTATTTCTACTAATTAAACCAAAAGTAAAGAGCACCTTTCGATCTGTAAAAAGTTCACTTTGTGCAATTTCGTTATTGTATATAGGCTCTAGATCTGGAACACCATGCTCTATTAATTTGATTGAAGCCTTAGGAATTTGGTAAATACTGGTCAAAAATAAGACTGCTTTTTTACTCATCACCACTATTTTGGATGATTTAACTGCAAGTTCTTTAATAATGGTCTGCTGCATGAAATTCGGTTCTTTTAAAACCGTATGCAAAATGGTAATGAATGGTTTTTTTAATCTATTAATTAAAGACAATAAGAACACGCCGCTGTTGCCACCATATATGCCAAATTCATGCTCAATGATACAACTATCTACATCACTGTTGTTGATAAAATCTGCAGCATCAATATAATCTTTTTGATTTTGTTGACGGATGACAAATTTTACTTCGTTTGGGTAATCGTGTTCATTAACATCATCCGATTCATTTAAGGCAACAACAAAACTTTTCTGTGAATTATAATCAGGATTTAAGCTTAAAGCATTAACCAAATTCTGATTAAATGTTGCTAAACCGCATTCACGAGGAGGATAGGTTGAAATATAGGCGATTTTCATATGTATTTCAAATAGGGTTGATACCTAAATAACATTGTATTATCTAAATAGTTTGTGATTTCCTCAATTTAGGCTTAATAAACCCAAAACAATCTGTTTTAGGTGCTTGTTAGTAAGTAAATATGCAGCTATGAGATCAATATGGAAAGGTTCGATTGGATTTGGTTTGGTAAATATCCCGATTAAGTTGTTTTCGGGAGTCCAGAATAGTAATCTTGATTTAGATATGCTCGATGAACGTGATCATACAAAGATTAAATTTCTAAGAGTGAATGAAAATACACATAAAGAGGTACCCTATGAGAAGATAGTTAAAGGCTATTTTTTAAAAGACAGGTACGTTGTTTTAGATAAGCACGATTTTGAAGAGGCTGCACCTGAAAAAACTAAAATTATTGAATTAGAGAATTTTGTTGATATAAGAGACATTAATCCTATCTATTACGAAACTTCTTATTATTCCGAACCTGAAAAGCAGGGTAAAAAAGCTTATGGATTATTGCTTAAGGCATTAGAGAAATCGGGTAAGGCTGGTGTAGCCAGGTTCGTATTAAGGAACACAGAAAATCTTTGTGTAATCCATCCTATGGAACATGTAATTGTGATTACTAAAATTAGGTTCGAACAGGAAATCAGAAGCTTATCAGAAATTAATAAGGTTGATGATATTACCATCACCAAAAAAGAAATGGATGTGGGTTTAGCTTTGATTAAACAATATAGTTCAAAATTCGACTTGAGTACCTTTAAAGATGATTACAGTAGTGAATTATTGAAGATTATCAAAGCAAAATCTAAAGGCAAACGGGCAACAGTTAAAAAAATGAAGCCACAAAAAGCTTCAAGCGATGATCTATATGAGCAACTGATGCAAAGTTTGGGTTCGAAGAAAGGGGCTTAGTTAGGTTTAATTTTAAGCTTAAAGCGCTTAGGGCTGTGCTATAACCAGAAATACGTTTGGGCTTGAGGCAATGTAGTAGTTGGGCAAATTCAAAAAATAATTTAACCACAGATATAAAGGATGCACACAGATATGAAAATCCGTGTTTATCTGTGTCCATCTGTGGTTAAAAATACTTATTTAAATGCGGCTTTCAATTGTGATGCTGCATAAGCCTGTGCAGCTTTTGCTTCCGGAACAATAATCGCCATACCAAAAAATTCGTGTGTTACGCCTTCATAATTTTTACGATCAACCTTTACGCCGGCAGCTTTAAGTTTATCGGCCAGCATTATACCATCATCGTGTAAAGGATCTATTTCGGCTGTAATGATGGTAGTTGGTGGAAGCCCTTTTAAATTGGCATTAATTAATGATATTTTAGGATCCTGCGCTTCAATCACTGTGGTCAGATATTTTTCTGTAAACCAGCTCATCATTGCTTTGTTTAGCGGTTTTGCTTTTTCATACATTTTATAAGATTCGGTATTCATATCTGCCTGAGCAATGGGATAAATCAAAACTTCGTGCACAGGAAGCATAATGTGTTTGTCTCTGGCCATAATAGATACGTTAGCCGCTAAATTTCCGCCAGCACTTTCACCAACAACTGCAATCTTAGCTGGATCGGCCTTTAAGGATACCGCATTTTTTACTGCCCACTCATAACCCGTAAAAGCATCGTTATGTGCAGTAGGAAACCTGTATTCTGGTGCCAGGCGGTAAGCAACAGAAACCACAATTGCACCAACCTGCTCAGCCAAAGCTTGTGCAGATGCATGATAAACATCTAAATTGGCAATAACGAAACCACCACCATGGTAATAAACAATTAGTGGATAGGGCCCGTTTCCTAATTTTGGTGTGTAGATCCGTAAATGGATTTTGCCTCCGTCAACATCAATATCTTTACCTAGGGTATCTACCTTAGCAGTTGGCAAGGTGATATTGTTTTGTTTTACCAAATCCATTACCGCATCTGTTGGTGTATGATTTTTACGTGCATCAGTAGCACTTAAAGTCTCTAAAGGCTTATCTCCATAACTACTTAATTTTTCTATTACAGCCTGCATTTCTGGCTTTATTGTTTTTCCCCATTCGGGAGCTGGCCCGGCAGGTTTTAATGCTGCCGCTAAGGTTGAGTCGGTTATGGTCGAATCTGTAACAGTAGTAGTTTTTGTTCCACCCGTACAAGCAGAAAGCCAAACCGCCACCGTACAAACAAGTGCAGCAAGTTTTAACCAATTAGTTTTCATAGGATTTATTTTATTTTATAAATATTGTTTCTATAACAGAATCTGTTAGATAAGTGTTTGCATTGCTTACAACTTTTCAGAAGTTATTTAATTAGCAAACATCTTAGTGAATTAGTGTGTTCTTAAATAAACGAATAATTATGCTAACAGAAATAACGGGACTACCAGATCATATTTTTGGTGTAAGAGCTACCGGAGAAGTGACGAGTGATGATGTAAAGACCGTTTTGTTAACCGGTTTAAAAAGAACAGCCGAGCGATTTGAGGAAATTAGGTATCTACTTGTTTTAGAAACTGATGTAAAAAATTTTACCGCTGGCGCGTGGGTACAGGATGCTAAAGCCGGCTTACAAAATTTTACTAAATGGAAAAAAATTGCTGTAGTAAGTGCCGAAAAAGGAGTGGAGTGGTTTACTGATATTTTCACAGTAGCTACTCCAGGTAAATCTAAAGGCTTTAAACCAGAAGAAATAGAAGAAGCAAAAGCCTGGCTAAACGCCGAAGATTAATTATTAAAGAACAGAACATGAAAAATTCTAAAACAGCGGCAGAAAGTAGCAAGGCTACAGCACCGAAAAATGCAAAAGCTAAAGGGGCTGATGATAAAATAACATCAGCCAAAGACGCGAAGAAAGTAAACACAACAAAAGATACTCCCGTTAAACATAAAAAACCGTAATAATTATAATAAGAATTCCTAGTTTATGAAGATTGAAGCCAGTAATATCGACCATTTTTATGATAAAGCCTACGATTGGATAATTGATAAGGGGCCATCTGTAATTTTAGGTATAGTGGTGCTAATTTTAGGACTATGGCTAATTAAATTATTGGGAAAATGGATGCAGGGTGGAATGCATCGCAAAGGTGTAAATCCATCATTGCGGCCGTTTCTAAATAGTTTAATGCTAATTACCTTAAGAATTTTATTGGTACTTACGGTAATGCAGATTATTGGAATTCAACTTACTTTTTTAACGGTATTAATTGGGGGTATCGGCGTAGCAGCAGGTTTAGCTTTATCAGGTACGCTGCAGAATTTTGCTAGTGGTGTACTCATTTTGCTTCTCAAACCTTTTGTTGTTGGCGATAATATTATAGCTCAAAGCCAGGAAGGAACTGTAACGTCTATACAGATCTTCTACACCATTGTTAAAACATTCGATAACAGAACGGTGGTTATTCCAAACGGCAAGTTATCAAACGAAGTGATTATCAATATCAGTAGAGAAGGTAGCAGAAGGTTGGATATTGAAATGAAATTTAGTTATGGTATCGA
This sequence comes from Pedobacter psychrodurus, assembly GCF_004331735.1. GTDB lineage: Bacteria > Bacteroidota > Bacteroidia > Sphingobacteriales > Sphingobacteriaceae > Pedobacter > Pedobacter psychrodurus. Next base: position 120,920 of record NZ_SJSO01000015.1, on the reverse strand, counting down.
TTATGAACAGATTGTACAAATTTTCAATAAAACAGTCGACGAATTTAAGGATTGTTTAAAAACACCGGAGAGAAGGATTGGTGTGTCTGCTTTAGAAGATAGTGGCTTTAAAGTAAGTTTAAATGTTTGGGTTAAAGCACATGGTTTTACGGATACTAAACTTTCTTTTTTGGAAGTACTGATGAAAAACCTAAAACTAGGCGGAATAAAATTACCTGGTATGGCTGAGTAAAAATCTATTTTCTTAGTAATGCATAAATCTTGTCCATCAATTCGTCGATGTTAAAAGGCTTGGACATAAAATCGTCCGCTTCTATTCCATCTAATGCGTAGTTGCTGGCATTATAACGGGCAGAAATCATTAAAACAGGAATATGCTGTGTAGTTGCGGTAGCCTTAAGTTCTTTTAAAAGTAACCTTCCATCAGTATCTGGGAGCATAATATCCATGATAATCACATCCGGCGTGAGTTTGTGAACATGGTTAATAAAATCAGCACCTTTGTTTAGTCCATCAACATTAAAAGCTTCGCTTTCTAAAATAAGGGTAATAACATCTAGGATTGCATAGTTATCTTCAATAACCAGAATATTTTTCTTTGCCAAAGTTGGGATGATTTTTAAAATTTAAGCAAATATATAACAAAAAATAAATCTCAAAACCGAATTTGCCAAAATAGAGCTATTCTAAAAATAGGCTTAATATTTGTTAATTCGTAAAATTAAATACGCTGCAATATTAAATTCATATGACTAAATTTTCTGTAGACCTAAGCAATTGCGATAAAGAGCCCATTCATATTCCTGGTAAAATTCAATCACATGGCTTTTTAGTAGCAGCTGATAAGAACAGTCTATCTATCACTTACATTAGTGAAAATGCAGGAGGTTTTTTAGCGGAACAAGCCAGAAGCTTATTAAACAAACAACTTTCGGTCTTAAATCATTTTATTAAACAACAAGATCTAGCGTTTAATATCGAAGACCTGCTTAAACTAGGCATTATCCGTAAAAGCTTTGATGCAATTAGTCCCCATCCGGTTGAAATTAATGGCCTTCCTTTTTATCTGATTATTTCTTCATCAATAAGCGACTGGTTATTAGAATTTGAGCCAGTAACCTTACAATTCGATATTCAAAGTTCGATAGGCCGATCCGCCTCATCTATGCTTCAGGGAAAAAGTGTTTCGGCCCTGTTAAAAGGTGCCGCGCAAGAAGTAAAAAAACTGATCAATTACGATCGGATTATGATCTATAAATTTTTAGAGGATGGTCATGGCGAAGTTGTCGCAGAAGAAAAGGAAGAGCATTTAGAGCCTTTTTTTGGATTACACTACCCAGCATCAGATATCCCTAAACAGGCTAGAGCGCTTTATAAACTAAATTTAACCAGGCTAATTGCAGATGTAAACATAGCCGATTCGCCAATTCTTACTTTTAAAGAAAATGAAGCACTTGACTTAACCAATGGTAGTTTAAGAGCGGTATCGCCCATACATATTCAATACCTAAAAAATATGGGTGTGCATTCAAGCTTTAGTATATCCCTAATTTCTCATGGCGAATTATGGGGTTTAATTGCCTGTCATAACTATAGCCCTAAGTTTATAGATTATAAAGCCAGAGAAGGCGCTAAGTTAATCGGGCAGATTCTTTCCTCAGCATTAGAATACCGCCAGGAAGAAGAAGATGCATCCGTTATTGAGCAATTTAAAAGTACCGCCAATGTTCTTTTAGAACATTTAAACCGCGATAAGTATTTAGTTGAAGCCATAACCACCCACAAAAGAACTATTTTAGATGCAACCAAAGCCTCGGGAGTGGCCATTATTTTCGAAAATGAACTTAAAACCATTGGAAATGTGCCATCAGAAGAAGAAATAAGAGAACTCTCTGAATGGTTGAAAACGACCAATGATGAATCGATATATTATACCCATCGATTGTCTGAAATCCATTCTCCAGCTAAAAAATACAAGTCAATCGCCTCTGGAATTCTTTCATGTATATTAAATAAAGAAATGGGCGAAATGATCATCTGGTTTAAGCCCGAAATCATTACTACCGTAAATTGGGCTGGAAACCCTGAAAAACCTTCAGTTCCATCAGAAAATGGCTTGCTGAACCTGTCTCCCCGTAAATCTTTCGAAATCTGGTCGGAGGTAGTCAATAATACTTCTGAAAAATGGATGGGGGAAGAAATCGCCTCAGTTTTAAGGATACGTGAAATTATTATTACTGATATCAATAAAAAGGCTAACGAAATTAGACTACTTAACGAAAAACTGCGGGCCGCTTACGAAGAATTAGATACTTTTAGCTATACCATTTCGCACGATTTAAGAACTCCATTAACCTCGATAAAAACTTATGCAGAGCTTATGCTTAAGAATAAGAGCATTGATGAAACTGGCCGAAAAATGTTAAGTAGGATTTTAACAGGCGCAGATAAAATGAATTTCTTAATTAAAGAGATCCTAAATTTAGCAAGAGTTGGCCGTTCTGAAATAAATTTTGAAACAGTTGAGATAGAATCATTGTTAAAAGAAATAAGAAGTGAAGTGTGGTCGGCCTTTAAAGCAGACCAAACCGAATTAGTTTTGGAGCAACTACCTGATATAAAAGGAGATAAAACCATGATAGCACAGGTTTTTACAAACTTGATTGGTAATGCGGTAAAATATTCTGCCATGGTGGATAGTCCTAAAATTGAGGTTTCTGGGTATATAGATGGAGGAGAAATTATCTATGCGATTAAAGATAATGGGATAGGAATTGACAACCGTTATTATGACCGGGTTTTTGAGCTTTTTAAGCGTATGGATAATGTTAAGGACATAGAAGGAACAGGAGTGGGGTTAGCAATTGTAAAAAGGGTTGTAGAAAAACACAACGGCAGGGTTTGGTTTGAAAGTAAGTTAAATGTAGGATCAACCTTTTTTGTAGCTTTTAAAAACAGATAAAATGAAAACACCAGATATATTTTATGTTGAGGATGATGTAGACTACGCATTTTTTATGCAAAGTGCTGTACAAGAGGTTAAGAATACACTTAGTTTAACTATAGTTGAAGATGGAGCAGTAGCATTACAAAAACTTCAACATTTTGCGGTAAGTAAAACCAAGCCTAAATTAATTTTGCTTGATTTGAATTTGCCGGGTCTATCAGGATTAGATCTGTTGAAATTTATACGTGATATTCCCTATCTCAAAACGATACCAGTTATCTTGTTTTCTACATCTGATAATCCTGATGATGTAAAAGCATCGATAGAATTTGGCGCCAACGCGTACCTTACCAAACCTGATGGTTACGAGAACCTGGTTAAGTGCGTACATTCGGTACACGATTTTTGGTTTAACCAACACCTTCGGTTAAATTAAACCTTGATAAACCAATATGGAGACAGGCGGTATCATAATTGTAATTCCATTCAAATTTATCACGTTGAACTTCCGATGAATCCGGACAAGTAGGAAATGTCTCGCAAGACATTTAAACAGGTTCATCGATAGGCTCAGGATGATAATTCTATATTTATGATATAGCCTCTTTTCTTTTTAATAATTAAACTTCCTTACATGATTGCCAATTTATTGAGAACTGAAACAGCCCAAAACCATAAAACATTAGAATCCTTAATGTTTGTTAATGAGATTATGAACAATTCTTTAAGCATTGATCAGTATAAAAAGCTGTTAACCATTAATTATATTATTCACCAGAAATTAGAGAATACGCTCGCGAATAAGTTAGATACCGATATAGCTGAGCAATTAGAAATGAAAGGTCGGTTAAAGCTCGCTGCTTTAGAGCAAGACTTAATTTATTGGAATATGGATAGTTTAACATTACCTGGTTTAGATTTTGAATTGTTTGTTCCAGAAAAAAATACAGCTGAAGTTTTAGGTGCGCTGTATGTATTAGAAGGCGCTACATTGGGTGGAAACGTAATTAAAAGGCATATTTTAGCCAATCCCAATTTTAAAGATCACGAAGGTGGCTTAAATTATTACGGTGTTTATGGCGATGAGTTGAGTACAAAATGGAAAATATTTGTCACTGTAATAAACCAGACCGTTGCAGAGGCAGATTATAAACGCTGTATAAATAGCGCCAACTTAACCTTCAATAACCTGATCAACTTATCTAAACAACTGAATTAAGTTATCAGATTTTAAGCTCAAAATCCAAAAAAATACCTCTATAATAGTGCTAGGGCATTTTTTTGATTGTGTAAATGTGCAAAACTTCTTTCAAATAAATATTTGCTTTCTGTTGTTAATTCAAGGTAAATATGTATTATTGAAAAAATAAATTTTTTAAACCTTAAAAACATCAATTAGCGATGGAAAAATTCTCAAAAGTTAAAGCTGCTGTTGCTGCTATTGAAGCAGATGTAGAAAAATTTTATAATGCTGGCAATGCAGCTGCTGGTACTCGTGTGCGTAAAGCAATGCAAGATCTTAAAGTTTTAGCACAAGAAATCCGTGCAGAAGTAACTGACAAGAAAAACTCTGGAAAATAATATTTCGCGAGTAAGAAACAAAAAGGGTTCTGGTATGCCGGGGCCCTTTTTGCGTTTATAATGTTTCGTATTACAATTTCTCACGCCTCCACGCCAGTCTGCGCCTCGTCACCCTGAACTTGTTTCAGGGTCTTCTTGTAGCATGATAGATGCTGACCACGGAGTAGCTACAAGGCAATTGAAAATACTATTTCTGCTTGTAAAACAAGTTCAGCATGACGCCCATAAATTATAATCCCTATAAAAAGATAAAGCTCCCCATCGCGGAGAGCCTATATCCAACTAACAAAACATATTTTTTATTGCGCGTAAGCCTTAGCTTACATTATCCCTTTTTACTAGTTTATATTCGATTACTGGTTTACCACGTTCACCACCATCACCAGAAATGTAACTGTTGAATTTCAGTTTATAATAATTACCAGTAGCATCTTTAATAATATAGCATAGATCACCTTTAACTGCACCACCTGTACCGGCTTGGCTAGGCGAAGTTCTCCAGGTTGTTCCAATTACATCTTTTACAGATAGAAAAGTAAGACCGGCCAAATCAGCCTCTGTAAATGTTGCGTAAGCATCTTTTTTAGATACCATTGCCGCACTCACACTGCCTAAGTTATTGATTGAAACAAAGTCCTGAACCCAATAAGGCGACCCTAAACCAGAGTTGAAAGTGCTATAACTCCATGAAATATCCCATGCACTTTTTGCTGGTTCGGCCTGAACAATTTTATTGTTTTCTAATGAAACAAAAACCAGATTATAATCAGCACTTTTAGGTACATCCAAAGTTTTTATTACAGTTTCATTTAGTCGGGCATATTGAATTTTGTAGCCAGAACCATTACGTGTAACTTTTATTTTAAACCACTTATCTTTATCCTTATTTCCTTCGTAACTTAATAAATAAACTTTGTTTTCAGCCTCGGTAGCACTTACTTCAGCAAAAGCTGTTTTAGTGATATTCCCATCCCAATAATCAACTAACGATACAGTGAGTGGATCCATGATATCGTGATTTAAATTAACTGATGTTCCTGGATCTGCCAATGTAACAGATGTGATATCGGTTTTAGACGTTGCCGTTGCTGTAGTTTGATATGAAGGATTAAGAACAACTCTGAATTTACTATCAGAGGTTAAACCAATATTGAAACTCTTTCTATCTGCAGAAGTTTGTTTATCAGCGCTAAAGTCTACATACACGATATTTGTATAGTTTGATTCTGCTGTTTTACCACTAAGTGTTAAAGTACTTCCATCAGAAGGAGGAGCAATAAGAACAGGTTCTTCAGTGTTCTTTTTACAGGCCATAAATGTTACCGCCAAAAAAGCGACGGCGATCATTGAGTTAAGTTTATTCATCTTGTTATAATTATGTTGTTTATTGTTAAAGTTTATTCCAGTTATAGGTTAATCCAAGAACATACGATCGACCATAGCTATATGGAACATCGCCACCTGTACTATGCGCGCCACCAGTGGCAGTTGAAGTATTGCTAAGTTGTGTTACGTTAAAGAGGTTTTTTACACCCGCATTAATGGTTAAAGATTTAAACAAGTTTTTATTCAGCATTAAGTCTGCGGTATGGAAATCGCCAATCTTTACCAGTTTTATTGAGCTGGGATCATTTTCGATTGTAAGTTTATAGCTTGGTAAGCTTCCTGTGTATTTGTAAAACAAACTAATGCTACTGTTTATTTTAGGGAACGTATAGGTTATATTCGAGTTTACTTCTGTGGCCCATGCAAATTCAGGAGTCTCCAAATCCAGATTGCTCTCTCTTAAATCATTGTATCGGCCGATATAAGATACCCCGAGAGTTGCCTGAAGATTTTTATAAATCAAGGTATTGTCTAATGTACCACCAGTTGTTTTATATTTTTCTACATTAAATAGTGAGGTTATGGTGTTATCTGTGGGAGATTGAGCAAAGTTAATCCTGTTTTTAAATAGATTATAGAAGCCGGATAGGGTAGAACGGAATTGCAGATCTTTTTCGTGTATGCCTGCCCAGGCCAACGAGCCATTAAAACTGTTCGATTCTTCAGCTCTTAAATTCGGATTGCCCAAAATATTATGACTGGCATCTACAAAATCGTAATACAACTCCCTCAAAGCAGGCGAACGAAAACCCTTAGCGTAAGCCAGACGTAGATCTAAATCTTTTGTTAAAGTAAATTTGGTATTTAATGATGGTATAACCGGAGGCGCATGATAAATAGAATTCTTGATAAACCTCAATCCAGGCCTTACATTTATTCCATCAGTAAGTTTAATCTCAGCAGAAATAAAAGCTGCGTAATCATTAATTACAGGTGATCCATTAATTCTTTGTCCGCTAGCAGCATCTCTATTGTATTCGATGCCAGGCTGAAATGAAACTGATTTATTTAACGTGTAAATTGCAGTGGCCCTAAAAATGGTCGAGTTGAATTTTGCTATGTCTTGCTCACCTTTATCTTTACTTAAAATTTCAGTATTATTTGTAAAGTTATGAATAACGGTATGGGTCGAACGTTTTAGATCAGTATAACCTCCTATAGCTGTGACTTGTAATTTATTACTTACCCTCCATTCAGACTGCAATTGTTGGGTATAACGTTTTGTCATATAGGTGGCGAGCTTTCCTTCAAAACTTGATGGATTTATTCCAAAACGCGAATCTATATCTTCATTTAAGCCATCTACACGGTACCATATATTAAAATTTTGGTTTCTATAACCTATTTTGGTGTTACCAAGCCATTGTTCTTTAGGCTTCCATTGATTTTTATAGATACTAAATTCTTCTAAAAATCCTGTTTTTGGAGCCATATTCCAACCACCAAAATCGACATGGGATGCACCTAATAACACACTCCAGCGTTTTTTCTGCCAACTAAAACTTAGATTCTGGTTGTGCTGCCCTGCGCCATTGAGTAGGTTATATTCTTTTCCCGCTGTTTCTTCCTGTACACGTGCGTTAACACTCAGTAATTGTTTTCCAGGATTTTTGGTTATGATATTAATTACGCCGGCCAGAGCATCAGTACCATACACCACAGACATCGGACCTTCTACAATTTCTATCCTTTCTATAGTATTAATGTCAATCTGATTTAAACTTTCACGGGCATCCGATCGGTCTACCATTGGCACGCCATCGAGTAGGATTTTAATATTTCTGCCAGTCATCCCCATCAAAGAAACATCAGCTGTACCTAAGGTTAAATCGTTACTAAAGCGAAAACCGAGTTCAGTATTTAAAATCTGCTGCACATTGGTTGCTGCTCTTAACTTAATCCGCTCTGCACTTATTGTTTTTACATTGTATACCGAATTCCGCAAAGTTTGCGGCCCATATTGCCCCGTAATAACTACATCTTTTAAATCATTTGCCTTTGCAGTATCAACTTTAATTTCTTGAGCCACAGTAACAAATCCACAAAGCGATAAGACAACTGATAAATATATCTTCATTTATTTAGACTAATTATAAATAATTATGCAAATTTGTAGATAATCACAAAAAACAGATAACGTTAAACGGATAATTAATACCGCCAAACGGATTAAATGAATAGGAAACCATCATGATTTTTTAAATCACTCAATGGAATGAATAAAATCATGATAGCTTCATCACCTTTAAAAAAGAATACATACAGATGAAAATTAAACTCTCAACATATCCAAAAGGAAAAATTATTTATAAGAATACCTATCCTGATAATTTTGATAGTATTAAGGATGTAAATGAGGAGGCTGTAACATTGGAAAAGGACGGTGTGAAATACCATGTAAAAGAAAAGTGGTTTAGGGGAATTCACATTGGTATTATTGAGATCGATCCGCATCAGGAAGAGAATTTTTGCTTAGAATCTTCTCAGCAACATATCGGCTTTCTATTTTGTATGAGCGGTGCGATCAATTATTGTTATAATCATGAACAGGATAATTTTTCATCATTGATTAAAAACGAGCAGGATTTTAATATAGGCAACGTTAATTCGATTAAATTTAAGGTAACAGCGAAAAGCAGATACCTTTATATACAGCTCACAGAACAGTATTTCCGAGAGGTAACTGGCGGAGAACTTATTAATTATATCAAAACTGCAATTCAAAAATCCATTAGCCCGGAAATCGGGTTGATACTGCAGCAAATTATTTACCCTAAGCACGAGGGTAGGATAAAGCGCCTATTTCTGGAAGCCAGGATATTTGAGTTAATTATCGCTTATTTTAATCAAAAACTAGAAAAACAAATACTCGTTTTAAAAAAGGAGGATGTAGAAAAAATTCTGTTGGCCAAACAATTGGTAGAGTACGATTTACAACATCCGAATTCGTTAATGGAGCTGTCGCGTAAGGTTGGTATTAATGATTATAAGCTTAAAAGAGGTTTTAAGGAATTAATTGGGCATACTGTATTTGGTTATCTCCATAAGATCAGGATGGAAAAGGCCCATTATTTTCTATCCAAGGAAAAGAAAACTGTAAACGAAGTTTCTTTTCTTGTAGGCTATAAAAACGCCCAACACTTTATCACAGCTTTTAAAAAACAGTATAATATTTTACCAGGAAGTTTAAATAAAAGCTAGAAATTCAGCGCAAACGTTTGTTTATTCTTTTACCTCGTTTACAATTAAATCAGACTCTACAATGGTATTGTAATAGGCTTGATTCTCAGAATTAGGACTATGAATAAGATCTAACAAGATATTGGCAGCCTTTTGTCCTTGTAAATATGGATATTGCTCTACTGAAGCTACAGGCGAATTATCTAAGTAGCTGATAATTGGCAGATTTGCGTAACTCACCACATCAAAATCATTAATTACATTCAGTTTTTTGAAATACTTGATCAAGAAGAGTGCTACATAATCGTTAAAGGCTACAATTGCCGTAGGTTTACGCTTATGGTTTAAAAATTGATTGGCAGCGTCGATAGTGCCTTCCTCAGTTAAATCACAGTTCACCACCAAAGATGGATCGAACTTTAAACGGTTAAAAGTAATGGCTTGCATATAACCATCTTTACGTTCTTCACTCGCATATAAAGTAGTTGGCCCATTAATCATTCCAATACTTCTATGTCCCTTTTTAAGTAGGTAGTTAACGGCCTTTATAGTAGCACTTTCTAAACTACAAGCTACGTAATGAACATTTTTAAAAGGTGGTATCCGATCAAAAAATACAACAGGGATATTGAAAGAATTCAGCTTCTCAAAATGATCAAATTTCGAAGTGTCTTTACTGATGGATACCAACAAGCCATCAACACGCTGATTCTTCATTTTTTCAACGAGTTTTACTTCCTGCTCGTAGTTATCATGCGACTGGGCAAAAATAACCGTGTAATTTTTCTTAATCGCCTCATCTTCAATTGCAGAAATGGCAATGGAGAAAAAGTGCTCAGAAAGTTCAGGTAAAATTACACCAATAGTATAAGTCTTTCCCTTCTGAAAAAGGATTGCAGCATTGTTAGGCTCATAGTTTAGAGACTTTGCCAACTGTTTAATTTTCTCTCTCGTTACGGCTCCAATACTGGGATGATCGTGCAATCCCCTGGAAACACTAGAGGGAGAAATGTTTAAAATTCTGGCTATTTCTTTGATTGTGGTTGGTTTCGATTGCATTCTAAGTGCTAAACTACATTAAATTTCTTCAATATGTAATATTACAAAATTAATCAAACGTTTGCGTTGTTTTTTTCTTTCATTTCTTTTCTTCCACCTGTAAATATCGATACATTCGGGGAAGTAAAACCATACATTATTCTAAAAATTAATAATAGGAAATTTATAAGTAGAAAACAATTTTGGATCGTTTAAAACGAATTTCGACATTAAAAATGAGTTGTAATGATAAAGAAACACCCCAATGATTAACAAAAAATGCCCCTCAATTGAGGGGTGTTTAAAAGAAAAAACGAGAAGTGTTCGTACCACTCCTCGTTAAACGGGTTATTTTCCTGCTAACAGGAAACAATAAGTTATCTAAGCTATATGTTTAACCCATTTCAAAGGTATAAAATTTACGCATTTTTAATAACGTAATTCGTTAAACAAGTTATTCCTAGCTATTGTTGTAATGCCTCAAAATTTGAGGCATTTTTTGTTAAATAATGAGGTGGAGGGAAGTAATCCATACGTCATATATATAGCTGAAGCTATTTTTATAAAAGCATATTCATACTTTGGTTTTATTTTTAATTGAAATGATAGCTGTATATATTGTACTCTTTTTGGTTGTAATGTTTTTTATTATTACCAATATTCCGGTTTTTGGCCGTTTACCAAAAGATTTAAGGCTGGAGAAAATCCATCAATTGCCCAATTACAAGGATGGTGCATTACAAAACCAATCGATAACACCCATGCAACCAGAAGGTGTTAGCTTTCTTAAGGTTTTAAACGCATTTCTTTTCGAAAAACATCCTAATAAGGCTCCAGATAAAGCACTTCCTTTTATTGCACCTAACTTAAACGGAAAGCCTAAAAGCGATGCTCCTGAAATTATCTGGTTTGGCCATTCATCTTACCTGATCAAAGTAGAAGGTTTAAGAATTCTGGTTGATCCTATTTTCAGCAAAACTCCTTCTCCATTTTCATTTATCGGGAGTAAGGCCTTTTTGGGTACGGATGTAGTAAAAGCAGAAGAGTTTAAAAATATCGATATCCTGATCATTACACACGATCATTATGATCACCTGGATTATAATAGTATCTTAAAGATTGCACTACAAGTTAAAACGATTGTTACTTCGCTTGGCGTGGGGGAACATTTAGAAAAATGGGGAATTAAAGCCGATAAGATAAATGAGTTGCGCTGGAATGAATCGCTAACGTTGTTTAATAGCTTAGTTTTAACTGCTGTTCCGGCGAGGCATTTTACCGGAAGGAAATTTAAAAGAAATCAAACCCTTTGGTCGGCATTCGTACTGAGCACTGCCAAATATAAACTCTTTTTGGGAGGCGATTCTGGCTACGATACACACTTCGCCAAAATAGGTGAGGAGTTTGGCCCTTTCGATTTAGCCCTGCTCGAATGTGGGCAATATAATGCCTATTGGCCATATATCCACATGTTTCCGGAAGAAACAGTGCAGGCTGCAATCGATTTAAAAGCAAAAGTTTTAATGCCAGTACATTGGGGTAAATTTAGCTTAGCCATGCATCCATGGAACGAGCCCATTAAAAGAGTCGTTCTAGCTGCTGCAGCAAAACAGCTTCCTTTGGTTACGCCGAAATTAGGGGAAACAATAATTATAACTGAATATCTGCCTACCGAAAACTGGTGGCTGGAAGAATAAAAACTAAACAATAATTGTACTATGGTGTTTAATTCTAAAATCAAATACAATTATGAAAACTGATCTTGTAGAAATTTTTCAAACCATTAGGGCCGGAATACAACCGTATGCTACACGTGGTTACACCGTACATGAAAACTCCGAAACAGGATACGATTTGTATAGTGAAAAAAATATTGAGCTAAGCGGAGAAAAAATAACTGAACGCTTTTTTACTGGTGTTTACATTAATGGGAGCGAAGTAGAAGTTAAAATAAATACAACCGAATTTTCTACAACGAATCAGAACTTAAGCCACTTCGGAGAAAATACCGCAGGTTTAAAAATTACTGAATTGGATGATCCTAAATTAAAGGAAGTAGAAACCCTCGTAGAAATTATCCATACTAACTTTAAAGAAAAAGAATGGATTTAACAATCTGATGGTTAAATTTGCAGCAGATAATTTTTCTGCATAATCTTCTACTGATTGAATAATTTAACCTCTGATTTTAACTGGCATCATCAATTAAGTTTGGCACTTGCTAATAATAAAATTGAGTGCCTTTTTTTTATAGAAGATAAATTTCGGTTATTACGAATTCATCATCAATTATTAATTCATCTGGTAAGTTTAAACCATAAATTTACCCCACAAGATTTCATTGGGTTGCAAGAAAGATATTACCAAGAAGGTATTAAACTCATTCACCTTTGGGAAGACCTATGGCAATCAAAACCAGATCAGGTTTTAGCGAGAATAAAATCTCTGCTTGGCAAAAATATCCGTATTCACGGTAGAAAAACCAAAGTATTCAAAATTACTAAACCAGTTTCTGATTCTTTTTTAATTGAAAATCACTTGCAGGGATCAGTAAGTAGCCGCTATAAAATTGGTTTAGTTGAAAAAGATGAACTCGTGGCCGTTGCTACTTTTTCGGCACTTCGCAAAATGAATCATACCGAAAATTATAAATCGGCAGAATTGATCAGGTTTGCCGTTAAAGCTGGTTATTCTATTACCGGAGGGCTAAGTAAGCTGATTGCTTTTTTCGCTGAAACGTATAAACCTAATGACCTGATGACCTACGCAGATCGCGATTGGTCTGCAGGAGAGGCTTATATCAAATTAGGTTTTAAGCAAACAGCAATTTTGGAACCTCAAATATATGTTCTGGATGAAAACCTAAATCGTCAGCTTAAAAAAGACCATCAGGTTTTGTCAAAGGAAGTGTTTAACACAGGAAGTTTAAAGTTTATTCTCAAATTTTAATGAATAGGCACAATCTCATCATCATTTTAGGTGCAACGGCATCGGGTAAAACGAAACTTGCCGTAAAGGTTGCTGATGCGCTAAATGGAGAAATTATTAGTGCCGATAGCCGTCAGATATTTAAACGGATGGATATTGGTACAGGAAAAGATTTGCAAGAATATCAGATTAACGGCAAAACAATCCCTTATCATTTAATCGATATTTTAGCGCCGGGCGCACGTTATCACGTAGATGCCTTTAAAAACGATTTCTACAAGGCCTTTGAATCTATAATAGAAAAAAACAAAATACCCATCCTTTGTGGCGGAACAGGAATGTACATTCACAGCCTTTTGCAAAATCAAACTTTTACTGCGATTCCTGTAAATCAACAACTAAGAGATCAATTCAATTTATTATCGAAAGAAGAATTGATTTCAAAATTGCAAAGTGATAAAAACCAAAATATTGATCATGTTGATCTATCCTCAAAAAAGAGATTAATCCGTGCATTAGAGATAGCAGAATATTTGAAACATAATACGCTGGAAGCTATAGCGCGGCCTGAAATTAAACCCATTATTTTTGGATTAAAGAATGAAGTGGAAATAACACGTGCAAAAATCCTGGCAAGATTGGATCAAAGATTCAAAGCAGGCTTAATCGAGGAGGTAGCTCAATTGCTTAAAGAAGGCATTAGTAAAGAAATATTGGTTTTCTACGGACTAGAATATAAATTCATCGTAAACTACCTGGATGGATTATTAACTTTTGAAGAATTAAAGCTAAGACTTGGCATTGCCATTTGCCAATATGCCAAACGACAAAATACTTTTTTTAGAAAAATGGAAAAGGACAATGTGGAGATCATTTGGCTAGATGCTTCAGCGGATACAAACTTACTACAACAGCTGATTATTGAAAAAGTTTCAATTAGCGAAAATTAACTTTTATTAGTCATTTTAACGTTGGAATAAGGTCTAAATTGCTTCAAAAAAGCCCTTTTGGCACAACCTTTGTGTTTGTTGGAACATATTAGTTTAACTCAAAAATAATAATAACCTTAAATGAAAACAATTACTAAAATTATTGCTACTTCAGCAGCTGTCGTGGCTTTATTCTTTACTACAAATGCTAACGCGCAATCTAGAAACTTAGGCATAGGATTAAATGTAGGTGCTGGAACAACAACTGGATATGGCTTAGTAGTAGGTGGAGACATTAGATATCAATTTAACGTTGATAAACAATTATCTATTCCTGTTACAGCAGGTTATAATAACTTCTCAATAAAAGACTCTTACGGAGGTGGAAGTTTTGGAATTATCCCAGTTAAGGTTGGTGCAAAATATTTCTTTAATGATTCAGGAGCAGGCGCTTATGGTTTAGCTGAGCTTGGTGCTGGTTTTGGCACAAATAAGGGTTCAGGTACTTCATTTGTTTACTCTCCAGCAATTGGTTATGCATGGAGTAATGGTTTAGATTTAGCTGCTAAATATGAAGGTTACTCAAACAATGGCAGTATTGGTTTCGCTGGTATTCGTTTAGCTTACGGATTTAGCTTGTAAACTTAATCACAGATCATATCGAAAGCCCCGACTAAAGTCGGGGCTTTTTTATTTCACAACATTCTGAAAAAAATGAAAATTTTAAAATCCACATTAGATATTTTAACGTATATAAACTAAACCCTTAATTAATAACTTAAAATATCTAAAATGAAAACAGTTACTAAACTTTTTGCAACGACATTAACGGCCCTTGCAATTTTAACCACATCAAACCTAAAAGCACAAACCATGGATTCTACGGAACCAATGACAGCCGGAAGTGGTATGGCTTTTAAAATCGGTGTAGGTGTAAATGGTGGATTATTTCCAGACAAGTCTGAAATGGATTACGGTTACGGTGCAGATGTAAAACTTCAGTATGATTTAAGCCCATTCGTAGCAGTAACAGCTTCTGGTGGCTATACCCGTTTAAAATGGAAAGGTAGCCCGCTTAAATTCGAATTTATTCCTTTATTAGGTGGTGTTAGGGTATTCCCGATTGAAAGAATGTACCTGGCTACTGAACTTGGTTCAGGTTTAGCTATAAAAGATGGTGCCAACATGAACTTTATCTATACCGGAGGTTTAGGTTATGAATGGAAAAATGGTCTTGATCTTGGTGTGAAATACGAAGGTTATGTAAACAATAGCGCTTCTGATCTTTACTTCATGAAAACCGGGCAATTTAATCTGAGACTAGCTTACAATTTCAAATTATAATTAAAACATCATATAATTTAAAGTCCCGATGAAAATCGGGACTTTTTTATTTATTTACCATTTTAATTGCTATTTTGAACCCAAAACCAAATACAATGAAAAGAATATTCGGAATAGCAATACTTACCGCTTTAATGGCCTGTAACCAGGCAGAAAAAAAATCTGCTGAAACTAACGACTCCACCAAAACGGATGCTGCATCGGTTAAAAATGAGATTTCGATAAAAGACGAAAAGAAGCTGGCCATATTTACACAATATGTAGATTTAAAAAATGCGCTGGTAAAATCTGATGCTGTAAGTGCACAAAAATCTGCTGCTGTATTAAAAAATAGTTTAGCCGCCTACGAAGGTTGCGAACCCACTGCTGATATTGCCGGGAAAATTGCTGCAAGCAATAATCTGGTTTCGCAGCGAAAAGATTTTACTGTTTTAAGTGCTGATCTAATTGCTTTACTTAAAAATGCAGAAATAGAAAAAGGTACAATCTATGTTCAACATTGTCCAATGGCGAATAAAGGAAATGGAGGAGATTGGTTATCAAGCGAAAAGGAAATTAAAAATCCTTATTACGGTAACGAAATGTTAGAATGTGGTAGGGTTGCCGAAGAGATTAAAGCAAAATAAGGTTCCAAATCTGGTTTTATTAAGCATGATTGTTACGTCATTTTGACTAATTATTCATATTAATTTAACAGATTTGTTATGCATGTATATTAATTTTATATAATTTAGAAAGCTATAAACACAATACAATAATATGTCAGATATTGCAGAGATAAAAGTTGATGGTAAGACAGTAGAATTGCCAGTAATTACAGGAACAGAAGATGAAAAGGCCATTGATATTTCGAAATTAAGAGATTTAACTGGCTTCGTAACTTTAGATACTGGTTTTAAAAATACTGGTTCTACAAAAAGTAAAATCACTTTTTTAGATGGTGAAAAAGGCATTTTAAAATATAGGGGATATTCAATTGAAGAGCTTGCCGCAAAATCGAGTTTTCTGGAAGTGATTTATCTGATTATTTATGGTAATCTTCCAACACAAAAAGAATTAGAAGATCTACAGGCCGATATTAGCAAGCATACATTGATTCATGAGGACATGAAGAAATTCTTTGATGGTTATCCATCAAGGTCTCATCCAATGGGTCAATTGGGATCTCTGATTTTCTCGTTGTCTACATTCTATCCAGAGTGTTTAAAACCTAATCAAACGGCAGAAGAACAAGATTTAACTATCATTAAACTTTTGGCTAAATTCCCAACCATTGTTTCTTTCGTTTATAAAAAATCATTAGGTCATCCACTTATTTATCCAAAAAATAAATACGATTATGTAACCAATTTCCTTTGGATGACATTCGGGCAACGTACAGAAGATTATGATGTAAATCCAATCGTTGTTAATGCCATGAATAAATTGCTTATTCTGCATGCAGATCACGAGCAAAACTGTTCAGCATCGACAGTTCGTATAGTAGGTTCGTCTGATTGTAATTTATATGCTTCAATTGCTGCTGGTATTGCCGCACTTTGGGGGCCACTACATGGTGGTGCTAACCAGGCTGTGATCGATATGCTTGAATTAATTAAAGCTGATGGTGGTGATACAGAGAAGTGGATTAATAAAGCAAAAGATAAAAACGATCCATTCCGGATGATGGGCTTTGGACACAGGGTTTACAAAAACTTCGATCCAAGAGCTAAAATCATTAAAAAAGCATGTGATGATATCTTAGAAAACTTAGGTATTGATGATCCGATTTTAGAAATTGCTAAAAAATTAGAAGAAGCAGCTTTAACCGATCAATACTTCATCGATCGTAAGTTATATCCAAACGTAGATTTTTATTCAGGTATTATTTACCGCGCATTAGGCTTCCCATCTGAAATGTTTACCGTTTTATTTGCGCTAGGCCGCTTACCAGGATGGATTGCACAGTGGAAAGAAATGCATGAGAATAAAGAACCGATAGGTCGTCCACGTCAGATTTATGTTGGCGAAACAGATAGAGAGTTTGTTGAGCTTAAAGACAGAAAATAATTTCGTTAAGTATAAAAAAACCACTCGATAGTATCGAGTGGTTTTTTTATGAGTTCTATTTTTTATTAAATTCTGTCATTGTAGCGATGCTCCCCGTGTACCGTCATTTCGAGCGGAGTGCAACGAAGTCGAGAAATCTGTCTCGAGAACACTTCTGATTAGATCTCTCTCCCGACTTAATGTCGGGACTGCGCTTCAGTCGAGATGACGTAACGTATTAAGTAGCTACGTAATAAATCAAATTGATCATTGCCATTTCCGATAACTTGAAGGCCACAGCATAAAGAATCAAAATCCAGAAGATTTTAAATATGGTGCTCCAGGTTTTGCGCTGATAAAAAATGGTAAGGGCCTTAAACATGTACCAGAACAAAAATACCGTAACACCCACTTTAATAATACTACTTACCACAGAGTCTTCACCGAAAACATGTTTCATGATGGGTTGGGTAAAAATGGAGATGATAAAATAAACCATCATTCCATGAATGGTAAAAATCAGGTGATCTAAATAGTAAATGTGGTTTTTCCTGAAATTGAGCATAATAAACCAGGCCAGTAAAGGCATTAACAAAAAGTATTGCTTTGGTCGGTTATGTTCTAAGGTTTCCTGAATTACTTCTGATTTTTCTCCGATCGAAATCGCCCTCTTTTTTTTCCATTTCTTATACCAGCCATCTTGTTCAGAAAGAGGTAGCTTTTTCTGTCTGGATAGATAAGCAGCATAAGTGCTATCGTTCCTTTCGATATGGATATCATTATATTCGTCAATGATATCAGTAAGCGAATCAGATTTTAACTTCGCATTTTCTGCGTTTAATCTGTTCAATTCCTTTCCCTGATCGGCAAATCCAAGATTAATAAATTCTTTTTTCTGAATTGCTTTATTAATCGATTTTGTAGCTTTATTTGCAATGTCTTTAGATATCCCAGTCAGCTTTAGCGCTTTATTCACACTATCCGTAACATTTTGATCCTTTTTCTTTTCAATACTGATATGGCCATAATCAGAATCCTTTTCTACATGTTTTGGTGAATACACGACCAAAAAATATACGATGGATACAAAGATGTACATACTCACCGGATTGATGTACCTGGCTCTTTTACCAGCTAGATAATCGAGCGTAACCTGACCAGGTTTTGTTAAAAGAGGAGAGAGGGTTTGAAAGAACTTATTGTCGAAATGAAAATAATGTGCTACGCTATGGCTGATAAAGCCCCAAAAACTTTCTTTTAATTCTAAATTAGGTTGACCACAGTCGCTACAATAATGTTTCTCAACGTGGGCACCGCAGTTTAAGCAATTGTGTTCTTTTCTATACTTACCAGCTGACATGGGATAAATCGAAATTATAAATGGTTAATGGCTTCTACTTCTGCTCGGGTATGTTTGTGTTTAAATATGATTACAAATACTATTGAAATAACTAAAACATAGATGGTAAACGATAGCCAGATATTATGCCAGTCTTTTACATCTAATGCCCTGCTTAAATTTCCATTTTCCAATACACTGATTCCTTTGTTTTTCAAAAATTGAAGCAGATGTTTATTGTCTGCTTCGCTCTTTACATATTTAGATAGCGAATCAATACTGCTATAATAAGTAGTAAAATATTTATTGATCATCCAGCCAGATACTAAACTTCCAAAAACAGCTCCAAAACCATTTGTCATCATCATAAACAGTCCTTGGGCAGATGAACGTGTTTTAGGTGTTGTTGAAGTTTCTACGAACAGTGATCCCGAAATATTAAAGAAATCGAAGGCCATACCGTATACAATACAAGAGGCAATGATCATCCATAAATTGGTGGATGGATCACCAAAGGCAAATAAACCAAAACGTAATACCCATGCGAACATGGCGATTGCAATTACCCATTTAATACCAAATCTTTTCAAAAAGAACGGAATGGCAAGAATGAACAATGTTTCAGATATTTGAGAGATGGACAAAATGATGGTAGAATACTTGATCACAAAAGATTCCGCAAAAACAGGGAACAGCTTAAATTCATCTAAAAAAACATCTCCATAAGCATTTGTTAACTGTAAAGCAGCGCCCAAAAACATAGAAAAAATGAAGAACAGTGCCATTTTATAATCAGCAAAAAGCTTAAATGACTCTAGCCCCAGCTTTTGTGCAAATGTTTTTTTCTCGCTAATTAAATTCAGAGGTTTACATGCCGGGAGTGTAAAAGAATATACCCCTAATAATAATGCACTTACACCTGCAATGTAAAATTGATTTGCACTTGCCTTATTCCCGGTTAAATTGGTAAGCCACATGGCAGCAATAAAACCAACGGTTCCCCAAACACGGATGGGTGGAAAGTTTTTTACAACATCGAAGTTGCCGTTTTTTAAGGTTGTGTAGCTGATTGAGTTACT
This sequence comes from Pedobacter psychrodurus, assembly GCF_004331735.1. Lineage (GTDB taxonomy): Bacteria > Bacteroidota > Bacteroidia > Sphingobacteriales > Sphingobacteriaceae > Pedobacter > Pedobacter psychrodurus. The sequence goes on along the minus strand of NZ_SJSO01000015.1, from coordinate 101,141 downwards.
TAATGCTATGGTTGGCATATAAAAACACATGGCCACCAGCATTACCCAAAAGAAACTATGCGGACTTTCTACCTGAGGCAGATAAAACATAGTGGCTGCATAAAGAATATGCAAAATGGCATAGAGCTTTTCTGCATTGATCCATTTATCGGCTATGATTCCAGTTATGGTTGGCATAAATAGCGAAGCAATGCCCATTGTAGAAAAAATTATCCCAAAATCTGCGCCATCCCATTGTTTGGTCCCGAACCAATAATTTGCAATCGTAATTAACCAGGCAGCCCATACAAAGAATTGCATGAAACTCATTATAGTTAAGCGAAACTTAACATTCATAATAATAGTTTAGTTTGATTATTGAAAGTAAAAGCTGAATATAGAACTATTTTGAATCATAATCCAAAATGCACCCAAATTATTTTAAACAATTTGGGTCATCTTAGAATTTAGCTTTTTATTTAGGGATTTTCAGGAAAAATCTGAAGAAATTTTGATTGGATGAACATTTTTAAAGAAAAATTAAGATGTTCCCCGTTTGTTTAGTTCGTCTCTTAACCTCGCAGCTTTTTCGTAAGCTTCTTCGGCTATGGCTTCCTGTAATTTTTGCTGAAGTTCTTCCAAAGTTAGATCACCAAAGCCTTGTTGGGTAGTTGATGTTGGCACACTATCTGCTTCTGGCTCCTTTGCAATTGAATCCATATTTTCCAGAAAAAGAAAATCGTTTCCTTCAATTACGATTCCGGCAGAGGCCAGTATAAATTCGTAGGTATAAATCATCGCATTAAAGCGAACGGCTAAAGCAATTGCATCAGATGTTCTGGCATCAACCTCGTGCGTATTTTTACCATCGCTACAGATCAGCTTAGCATAAAAAACACCATCAACCAAGTTGTAAATAATAATTTCCTGAATATTGATATGAAAAGTATCAGCCATTGATTTGAATAAATCATGTGTTAATGGCCTACTAGGAGTCATTTTCTCAATTTCTATAGCAATGGCCTGCGCTTCAAATGCACCAATAATAATCGGTAAGCGACGGCGTCCATTTACTTCTCCTAAAACAAGGGCATAAGCACCAGATTGAGTCTGGCTGTAAGATAAACCTACAATATCTAATTTAACTTTTTTCATATTTGTTTTCCAAACCTCGCAGGTTTAATTCGGGTGATAAGTTTTTTTTCGGTCTCATTAAAGGCTATCGCCATTTTAAAACCTGCGAGGTTTAAAGGTTTATTTTTATGCTTTATGTGCTTTTAATGCTTCAATTAATTTTGGTACAACCTCAAAAGCATCGCCAACAATACCATAATCGGCTACTTTAAAGAAAGGAGCTTCCGGATCTTTATTGATTACTACAATCACTTTTGAAGAACTAACACCTGCTAAATGCTGGATAGCGCCAGAAATACCGATAGCAATATAAAGGTTAGGACTAATGGCAATACCAGTTTGACCAACGTGTTCTGAGTGTGGTCTCCAGTCTGCATCCGATACTGGTTTAGAACATGCTGTAGCTGCGCCCAATAAACCAGCTAATTCTTCGATCATTCCCCAATTTTCTGGTCCTTTTAAACCTCTACCAGCCGAAACTACCAATTCTGCATCAGGTAATGACACTTTATCTGTTGCCCTAACAATCTCTTTAATAACAGTTCCTAAATCTGATTGTTTAACATCAGCGGTAAAAACTTCTATTGCTGCATCTGTAGCATTTTCTTTAACACCGAAAGCATTTGGATTTAAGGCAATTACTTTATTGGCCGATGTTAATTCGGTAATCGCGAATGCTTTACCTGAAAAAGCGGTTTTCTTAACCGAAAATTTACCATCAGTGCTCGGTAATTCTACTGCACCGTCAGCTAAACCTGCTTTAAGTTTTACTGCAATACGCGGTGCCAAACCTTTACCAGAGAAAGAGTTAGATAAAACTATAATATCGGCACCATCTTTTTCTGCTGCTGCAGCAATAACGCTTGCATAGGCTTGGTTTACAAATGTTTTTAGTTGATCGGTACTTACATTTAATACTTTTGATGCACCGTATTTACCTAATTCCTTTAATTCGCTGTCGGCTACATCGCCTATAGAAATTGCGATTAAATTAGTTGATTGTTGATCGGCAATGGCTTTGGCATAAGATACGGCTTCAAACACCGATTTCTTAAATTTTCCCTCAGCTTGTTCTACATATACTAATACTGACATATATTTACCCCTAAATCCCCTAAAGGGAAATTTTATTTTATAATGAAATTAATTCTATTTATTATCTCTTTCTTATTAGACAACTGAAAATTGCCAACTGTTCTATATTACTTTAGCTTCGCTATGTAACAAGCTGATTAACTGTTCTGTTTGATCGGCAGGAATTAACTTTACCGTTCCACGAGGAGCAGGGGTTTCGTATTTGGTTACTTTGGTTACTTCTTCAATTGCAACAGCATCTATCACAACCAATGGTTTTGTTCTGGCACTCATGATACCACGCATATTCGGAATTTTAGGTTCTGCTACACCTTCGGCACAACTTGCGATAAACTTACCCGAAACAGTTAGAACTTCTTTACCACCTTCAATTTCTCGTTCTATCGTTGCAGTATCTCCGTCAAGATCTAATTTTTTGATAATCGATACAGATGGGATATCTAAAAATTCGCCAACCATAGCAGCAATCTGATTACCATTGTAATCGATAGATTCGCGACCAGTTAAAATAATATTGAAATCTTTATCTTTTGCATATTCTGCAATCTGTTTTGCCACGAAATAGGCATCTCTCGGTGCCGCATTAACCCTAACTGCATCATCTGCACCAATTGCTAGCGCTTTTCTAATAGTTGGGTCGTTGCTCGCTTCGCCAACATTAATCACTGTAACTGTTCCTTTACCGCCTTCAGTTAACTCAATTGCCCGTGATAAGGCGATTTCATCGTATGGATTAACAATATATTGCACACCTGACGTATTGAATTCGGTATTATCATTGGTAAAAGTTATTTTTGTCGTTGTGTCTGGCACATTACTGATACAAACTAATATTTTCATATGTTAATAGTGGTTTTTATTGCTATGACATTATCAAGCCGAAATTTTTAGCTCATGATAATTTCATATGTTATGTGTTTATTATATAAGGTCTTTCTGCAAATTTAATTAAAAAAGCAAGGAAATAAAATGTCATCAACCCGTTTAATCAAGTTATTAGAATTTTTAGAAAGCGATCCTAACGATCCTTTTATACTATATGCCTTAGCCACAGAGTATAACGCACAAAATGATAAGGAAAAGGCTTATTCTTTTTACCTTCAGTTAACGGATAAACACCCCGATTATGTTGGCACTTATTACCATTTGGGTAAATTACTCGAAAAAGACGATCAAAAAGACAAGGCTATAGCCATTTATCAGAAGGGTATGCAAGTGGCACGCAACAAAAGAGACATGCATGCTTTTTCTGAATTACAGGGTGCATATAATACAGCGGCTGGATTAGATTATGAAGACGATTAACCCCCAACCCCTTAAGGGGCTTTTAGTTTAAATTATAAATGCAGATAAAACCTATTGCCACTAAAAAACAATGGCTGTTTATCAGAAATGTGATCTTTTTTACATTTACTTCTTTTGGAGGGGCGCAGGCGCATTTGGCGCTATTGCTTAAATACTTCGTTCAGAGCACTAAATTTATCTCAGAAGAAGAGTTGTTAGAACTAAATGCACTGGCACAGGTACTCCCAGGACCAGCATCTACACAAACCCTGGTTGGGATAGCCTGGAAGGTTGGAAAACTTAAATTAGCCATTATTACTTTCCTGATCTGGATTTTACCAACAGCAACCATAATGACCTTTGCTGCAATCAGTTATGCTTTACTCGATCAAAAGCAAAAGTTTAATGATATTTTAGAATACATCCAGCCAATTGCACTGGGTATTGTAGCTTACGGCGCATGGAAACTTGGTAAAAAGGTTTTATCCTCGCAGGTTTCTATATTTTTGGCCATTGCCTCGGTTATAGCAACCTTGGTTTTAAGAAATGCTTATGTATTTCCGCTATCTATATTAATAGGCGGAATGATCTCGTCAGCGATTGAAACCCCGAAAGAAGAAACTGAGTTAAGGGTTAAACTTTTTTCGAATATAAACCCGCGGAAATTAGTTTACTTTATTGGCGCATTATTATTGTTTGCATTGGTAGGGGCGATCATTAACAGAACATCACCTTTTAGCTTACCTATCCGTTTATTAGAAAATTTTTACCGGAACGGCATATTGGTGTTTGGTGGCGGACAGGTACTTGTTCCTTTGATGTTTACTGAGTTTGTAGAGATGAAACATTATTTACCTTCATCCGGTTTTTTATCTGGTTTTGCCTTACAGCAAGCCTTACCTGGCCCAACATTTTCGTTTACCAGCTACTTAGGCGCATTAAGCATGAAGAATTTTGGATACGGATTATGGGGCCAAATTCTAGGAGGATTAATTGGGGTTATCGGCATAAACTTACCTGGACTAATTCTCGTTTTATTTATTGTACCTTTTTGGGATGATCTGAAAAAGATCTCTCGGATCCGTCATAGCCTATCAGGAATCAATGCTGTTAGTGTTGGATTTATTATCGCTGCGTTTATTCTCCTCTTAATCCCAATGGGATTTAACTGGGTGTTTTTGGGGATTATGCTCGCTACGTTTCTGTTACTTAATTTCACTAAACTAAGCCCACCTGTTATCGTGTTGGCAGGCATATTAATTGGATATTTATTTTAGTATAAAATAATATCCAAATCGAGTTTATAGAAAAATTGTTAAAACTTGAAAAGCAAATACAGTAAATTTCAGGTTAATACAGTCCCGCTTTCACTGCTGCTCCGATGAAGAATCGGGAGCATTCGTTCTATCAGGTTTAGATTGGTTGGGCTTCGTGCTACTAGGCTCAGTTTCCGTGCCAGTGACATAGTTTTTAGTCTTTATTGCAGATGAAATCCTTTTTTGTCATGCTTAGGGATAATTTGTTGCATAAAAAACAATATTGATGACAGGAGAATTTAAGGAAAATAAATCTCCTCGGGGGGGCGTCATTTCGAACGAAGTGCAACGTAGCCGAGAAATCTATCTTCCAATTTAATCTGCCTCAAAGATCTCTCCACTCCGCGGTGCTTTGGTCGAGATGACGATCTATCAATAAGATTCTGTAAATGGTAACAGAGTCGAAGGGCAAAAAAGATCATAGCATAAAGCAACTGCAAACTTCAAAAAAGCTTAAAACCCCTATGCTAAAAAATAAAATAAGTTTTGTTCCGAATAACGGATATTGATTACTAGTTCCTAAAACGGCGGATCGTCATCGTTATAATCATCCATTTTTGATGGACGGATAATCACATTGCTTTGTTTTTCGAAATCTTGAGAAGGGTACATTCCGGCAGAGGGATCTGCAGCAAATGAATTTGGTGGTGCGTTAAAATCATCTTCCAGATCGACGAACTTCACAAACTTACCTATGAATTTAAGTGGTACAATTCCGGTTTCACCGTTACGGTGTTTTGCAATAATAACCTCACCAATACCAGCCTGCGATCTTCCTTGCTCATCTTCAGTAATACCGTAATACTCAGGACGGTACAAGAACAACACCATATCCGCATCCTGCTCAATTGAACCTGATTCACGTAAATCGGATAACATTGGTCGCTTTCCTTGTAAACCAGGTCTACTCTCTACCGCACGACTTAACTGTGATAGTGCAAGCACCGGAACATCAAGTTCTTTCGCAACAGATTTTAGCGCCCTAGATATACTACCAATTTCTTGCTCACGGTTACCGCCACCTTTTCCTTCTCCTTTACCATGCATTAACTGCAAGTAATCGACAATTACTAATTGAATATCGTATTGTGATTTTAATCTTCGGCATTTTGCCCTGAACTCAAAAATATTTAGTGCAGGTGTATCATCAATTAATAGGGGAGCTTCGGTTAAACGGCCAATTTTACTGTGCAACTGCTGCCATTCCCATTCCTGTAAATTTCCTTTTCTGATTTTTTCCTGTTCAATTTCTGCTTCTCCAGAAATCAAACGGTTAACCAACTGAACTGACGACATCTCTAATGAGAATACAACTGTTGGTTTTGCAAAATCAACGGTGGCGTTTCTTGCGCAGGTTAGTACGAATGCCGTTTTTCCCATCGCCGGACGTGCAGCAATAATTACTAAATCTTGCTTTTGCCAACCGCCTGTTATTCTATCCAATCCTGTAAAACCTGTTGGCACACCGGTTAAACCATCGGTTTTAGTACGAAGTTCTTCAAGCGTGGCTAACGATTGTTTGATAATATCGTCCATTTTCTGTGTATCTCTACGCAGGTTATTCTGTGCGATTTCAAAAAGTCCTTTTTCTGCCTGATCTAAGAGATCGAAAATATCAGTCGTATCTTCATAGGCATTTGTAATAATCTCGGTTGAGATTCTGATCAATTCACGCTGAATATATTTCTGAGAAATAATACGGGCGTGAAACTCAATATTCGCTGCTGAAGCAACTCTATTGGTTAAATTAGTGATGTAGTAAGCGCCTCCAACTATTTCTAAAGTACCTAATGTTCGCAGTTCAGCTGTTACTGTTAAAATATCAACCGGTCGTGATTTCTGAAATAGAATATGGATCGCTTCAAAAATTTTCTGGTGAGCAATGTTGTAAAAAACCTCTGGTTTTAAAACATCAATAACAGCAGAAAGCGCATCTTTTTCAAGCATCAAGGCACCTAAAACGGCTTCCTCGAGGTCTAATGCCTGAGGAGGAATTTTTCCTTGTGAACTAATGGTATTACTTAACCTGCTTTTTCTAGCAGTCATACTATTCTTTCCGCCTTGTTCATTATCGATACTCATTCAACAAAAGTAAACAAATTTTGATGCGATTGTTTGAATTAGTTACTAGCTGTTTGTTAACAAATTGAAGCATAATCAGATTAAATTTTCTAGGATTTTATAAATCGCAAAAATTTTTAAACAATTAAATGTTAATAAGAATGATATAGATTAGGGCTAAAACATTTTATTTGAATACTTTTGCCTAACAATTTCAAAACATGGATAATTTTAGAAGACCGCAACGCGCAAAAGAGAATAATGAGTTTGTATTTGGTATCAGAGCCGTAATTGAAGCCGTTAAAGCAGGAAGAGATATTGAAACAATTTATCAGCAACGCGGCTTAGGTGGCGAATTATTCTTAGAACTGAAAGCACTTTTAAAAGATACCCTGATCCCGTTAAATTCAGTTCCGATTGAGAAACTTAACCGCATGTCGCAGAAAAACCATCAAGGTGTAATTGCGGTGATTTCTCCGATTACCTATCAGAATATTGAAGATATTGTTCCTGCTGTTTTTGAAAAAGGTGAAGTGCCATTAATTTTGGTTTTAGATAGCGTGACTGATGTTCGTAATATGGGTGCAATAGCACGTACGGCTGCCTGTGTAGGTGTTCATGCTATTGTTGTTCCGTTAAAAAATGCGGCGCAGATCAATGCTGATGCGATTAAAACATCCGCAGGTGCATTATTTAGCATTCCGATTTGCCGCCATGCCAACCTGCACAAAACCTGCTTGTTTCTACAGGAAAGTGGCCTGCAAGTTGTAGCCTGTACCGAAAAAACCAGTGATTTTATTTATGCCCCGGATTATACCATGCCTACAGCAATTGTTATGGGCGCTGAAGATGAAGGAATTTCTAATGATCTTTTAAGGGTAGCCGATCATTTAGCTAAAATACCAATGGCTGGTAAAATCGAATCGCTAAATGTTTCGGTAGCTGCCGGGGTAATTTTATACGAAGCTGTTAGACAAAGAACAGTTTAATGTAAAAGGAGAGATGTAAAATGGATGATGTAGCGTAGTTCACATCATCCATTTTACATCACACATTATCCTTTCTAAATAAACTTATTCCCAAATCGGGATTTAACTTCAGCTACAAACTCTTTAACCCTTTGCTCTTCGTTTCTTGGGCAGATCATGAGCATATTATTGCTTTCTACAACAATGTAATCGTGAAGCCCCTGCAGGATAACCAATTTATCTTTCGGAACATTTACCATGCAGTTCGATGAATCGAACATCAGTACCTGCTCTGAAGGGATAACGGCATTACCAACATAGTCTTTCTCAGCCATCTCATAAATAGAGGCCCAGGTTCCTAAATCAGACCAGCCAAAATCAGATGGAAGCACATAAACATTATCTGCTTTTTCCATAATCCCAAAATCTATTGAAATATTGGTGCATTGGAAATAAGCATTATTAATAAAGGCTTTTTCTCCTTCAGTATTCAATTCAGATCTACCGATATTAAATATTTCATACATATCTGGCAGATGTTTTTCGAAGGCATTTAAAATCGCTTTAGCCGACCAGATAAATATCCCGGCATTCCAAAGAAAATCGCCGCTTTGCAAAAAAGATTTCGCCAATTCTAAATTTGGCTTTTCTGTAAATGTTTTAACCTTATGCAGATCAGTATCAGTGTTGAGCACATAATCGGTATGCTGAATATAACCATAGCCCGTATCTGGACGATTTGGTTTAATCCCTAATGTGATTAAACAATCGTTTTTGGAAGCTGCATCCAATGATTGCTCAATAGACTCTATAAAGCCATCAATATTGGCAATGGTATGATCAGAAGGAGCCACAACAATGGTCGCGTTTGGATTTAATTCTGCAATTTTTAAACTTCCGTAAGCAATACATGGTGCTGTATTCCTTAACAAAGGCTCTGCTAGAATTTGATTAGCGCTAAGCTGTGGTAACTGCTCTTTTACTAAATCCGAATAAATTTCGTTCGTAACAATAAAAATATTTTCAGGAAGGCAAATTTTTAAAAATCGATCGTAGGTACTTTGTATTAAAGTTTTACCTACGCCAAAAAAATCGATAAACTGTTTTGGGTATTCTGTTCTGCTTACTGGCCAAAAGCGACTTCCGACGCCACCAGCCATAATTAATGCATAATAATCTTTATTCATTTTATAAATTAAAATTACACGATACCTTCATTTAAAAGATCGTGTAAATGGATAATGCCAAAGTAAGTATTTTGTTCCAGAACTAACAACTGCGTTATATTGTTTTGTTTAATAATATCTAAGGCATCAACTGCTAAAGCATCAAATTGTATGCTCTTTGGTGTTCTGCCCATTATATCTTCGGCTTTTAAGTTTGCAATAGAATTGTTATTTTCTAACATCCGCCTAATATCACCATCGGTAATGATGCCAAGCACCTTATCGTCATCATCAACAACAACAACAGCACCCAAACGGTTTTTGCTAATTTCTATTAAAACATCTTTAACAGAAGCTGATGGATGTATGGCAGGTTTTTCATTAGATAGGGCAAGATCTCGGGCCTTTAAATATAATTTTTTTCCTAAAGATCCGCCCGGGTGATACTTTGCGAAATCTGATTCGTTAAAATCTCTACATTCCAATAAACAAATCGCTAAGGCATCGCCTAATGCCAATTGCGCTGTTGTACTTGTAGTGGGCGCCAAATTATGCGGACAAGCTTCTTTTTCGAAAGAAGTGTTCAAAATCAGATCAGCTTGCTCAGCTAAAAAAGAATTCATCTCACCAACCATCCCTATTAAAAGATTGCCAGAAGTTTTTAACAAAGGAGTAAGCACTTTTATCTCTGGAGTATTTCCACTTTTAGAGAGGCAGATTACAATATCATCCACCTGGATCATCCCCAGATCGCCATGAATAGCATCAGCAGCATGCATAAAAATAGCAGGAGTACCTGTTGAGTTAAAAGTTGCTACCATCTTTTGTGCGATGATTGCACTTTTCCCTATACCCGTTACAATTACCCGTCCTTTACCATGTAAAATGCTTGATACGACTTTTTCAAAATCGCTGTTAATATTCTTTGCAACATTTAATATTGCTGCTGCCTCAAGCTCTAATGTGCTTACAGCTGATTGGATTATCGATTTTTTACTTTTCAAAGAGAAAATAATTGTATGTTAATACTTGAAATTCTTGTAAAATTATGTTATTTTGGATACAAAAATAGCATCGCATATTTTATTACACAAAATGGACGTGAAAAAGTCGTTATTTGATAACCTACAAAATTTCTTCGGGTTTGATAATTTCAAGGGTGATCAGGAGTCGATCATTACAAATATTTTAGAAGGCAATAACACGTTTGTTATTATGCCAACAGGCGGAGGGAAGTCTATTTGCTATCAGTTGCCCGCTTTAATGAGCGAGGGAACAGCAATCGTTATCTCTCCACTAATTGCATTGATGAAAAACCAGGTAGACCAATTAAGGGCTTTTGGTGGAAATGACAGTATTGCTCACTTTCTGAATTCATCATTAAACAAATCTGAAATTACTCAAGTTAAATCTGATCTTTTAAGCGGTCAGACTAAGTTATTGTATGTTGCGCCCGAATCTCTGGCGAAGCAGGACAATATTGAATTTTTAAATCTGATTAAAATCTCTTTCGTTGCTGTTGATGAAGCGCACTGTATCTCTGAATGGGGGCACGATTTCAGACCAGAATACCGTAAGATCAAACAGGTTATTGCAGGATTGGGGAACAACATTCCAATTATTGCACTAACTGCAACTGCTACACCAAAAGTGCAGCAGGATATTATGAAGAACCTCGGAATGACGGAGGCAACATTGTTCAAATCTTCGTTTAACAGACCGAATCTCTTTTACGAGATCCGCCCTAAAAGAGACATTACTAAAGAGATTATTAAGTACATCAAGTCTAATCCAGGCAAATCGGGCATTATTTATTGCCTGAGCCGTAAAAAAGTAGAAGAAGTTGCAGAAGCGTTAAATCTGAATGGAATTAGCGCTTTGCCTTATCATGCAGGTTTAGATCCTAAGGTGAGAGCCGATACACAAGATAGGTTTTTGATGGAAGATGCAGAGGTTATTGTAGCTACCATCGCTTTTGGTATGGGGATCGATAAACCCGATGTTCGCTTCGTTATTCACCATGATGTGCCAAAGAGTATGGAAGGCTATTATCAGGAAACGGGTAGAGCTGGCCGTGATGGCGGTGAGGGGGTATGTATCGCTTTCTACGCTCAAAAAGATGTAGACAAGCTGGCTAAGTTTATGAAAGACAAACCAGTTTCAGAACGCGAAATTGGCACACAGATATTGAAAGAAGTGATTGATTATGCTGAATCTGGCGTTTGCCGTCGTAAGCAAATCCTTCATTATTTCGGTGAAAATTTTAATGAAACAGGATGTAATTGCATGTGTGACAATTGCAAAAAGCCTAAAAAACAATTTGATGCCGAAAGTCAATTGTCAACCGTTTTGAAATTTATCGAAAAATCAGGCGAAAAATTTGATGATGCACACTTGTTGAATGTTTTCTTAGGTTTAGAAACCGCTCAAACCATTGCTTACGAACACAGCAAAATTCCTGAATTTGGAATCGGTAAAGAAGAAGGTGAGTTGATGTGGAAATCGATTATTCGACAGGCTGTTTTAAATAATTACCTATTTAAAGATATCGATAATTACGGTTTATTAAAATTAACCAAGCAGGGAAGAGATTTTATTGTTAACCCTTATAGCCTTAAATTCATACTAAACGAACCAATAGAGAATGGTGTTGACGATGATGATGATGATGTAAAACAAGGTACAGGTGCTTTAGATACACATCTTTTATCGTTACTTAAAGAGCAGCGTAAAAAAATTGCGAAACAGAAAAGCGTGCCACCTTTTGTTGTATTTCAAGACCCATCTTTAGAGGAAATGTGTACACATTATCCAATTACGATGGAAGAACTTCGCCAGATTTCTGGTGTGGGTTCGGGTAAAGCGATGAAATTCGGAACACCTTTTATCGAACTGATCAAAAAATATGTCGAGGATAACGATATTGAACGTCCAATTGATCTGATTATTAAAACGCAGGCCAATAAATCGCAGATGAAGGTTTCGATCATTCAAAATATCGACAGACAGATTGGTTTGGAAGATATTGCCGATTCGAAAGGAATCACTTACGAAGAAATTCTGAAAGAGGTAGAGTCGATCGTTAACTCAGGTACTAAACTGAACCTGAATTACTTCATTGATGAAGTAATTGATGATGATAGGCAGGATGAAGTTTTTGATTATTTCAGGGCGGCCGAAAGCGATTCTATCGACGAAGCGCTCAATGAATTAGGCGAAACCGATTATACCCGCGAAGAAATTCAATTGATGCGAATTAAATTCATGTCAGAACTAGGAAACTAAAAATTAGACGTGAGGTATGAGAAGTTAGATTTCAGACAAATTCAGATCTCACATCTCGTGTCTCATGTCTCACATCTCAAAAATGATAAACTATTTAGATAAATTAAAAAATACAGCTTCAGGAAATTTCTTTTTAATGGCTGGTCCATGCGCCATTGAAGGTGAGGATATTGCCATGAGAATTGCCGAAAAGATTATTACAATTACCGATAAACTTCAGATTCCATATATTTTTAAAGGTTCGTACCGAAAAGCCAACAGAAGTAAACGAAGTTCTTTTACTGGCATTGGCGATGAAAAAGCTTTACGCATCTTAGAACGTATTGGTAGAGAATTTGGCGTACCGACTGTTACTGATATTCACGAAAGTGCTGAGGCTGCAATGGCTGCTGCCTATGTAGATGTATTGCAGATACCAGCATTTTTATGCCGTCAAACGGATTTATTAATCGCCGCTGCTGAAACAGGAAAAGTGGTGAATGTAAAAAAAGGCCAGTTCCTTTCTGCAGGTTCAATGAAATTTGCTGTAGAAAAAGTAAAAGAGGCTGGTAATAATAAAGTAATCCTAACTGATAGAGGTAATACCTTCGGTTATCAGGATTTGATTGTTGATTACCGTGGATTACCTGAGATGCAAAGTTTTGGCGTACCAGTGGTGATGGATTGTACACATTCCTTGCAGCAACCTAATCAGAGCAGTGGTGTAACTGGAGGTAAACCTGAGTTAATTTTAACCATTGCTAAAGCGGCAATTGCAGTTGGAGCAGATGGTTTATTTATTGAAACACACCCCGATCCTGCAAATGCAAAATCAGATGGTGCCAATATGTTACATTTAGACCTGTTGGAAGAAACGTTAACAAAACTGATCCGAATCAGACAAGCTATACTATAATTTTGAACAATCCGAAAGTATTTCTCACTGCCGAATGGCGCAAACTTGCTTTGGCACAGTATGCTGTAGATCAGGAAATACTTTCGAAATATCTCCCTCCACATACTGAGCTGGATGATTGGCAAGGTAAATACTATGTGAGTTTAGTGGGCTTTATGTTTGTTGATGTTAAGCTTCGAGGCCTTAACATTCCTTTCCATACCAATTTTGAGGAAGTTAATCTTAGATTTTATGTTAAATTTAAAGATGGCAGTACCTGGAAGCGGGGAGTAGTTTTTATCAAAGAATTTGTACCCAAGCCAGCCATCACCTTTGTAGCAAATACCATTTATAAAGAAAATTACCAAACATTTCCGATGAAACATGTTTGGATAGAACAGGAAAATCAAATTGAGGTAGATTATCTTTGGAAGAATAAAAATTGGCATAATTTTTCAGTAACGGCTGTATCAAAAGCTGAAGAAATCTTGGTCGGAAGTGAAGAAGAGTTTATCACCGAGCATTATTGGGGTTATACCAAAATCGGGAAAAATAGAACATCTGAATACGGGGTAGAGCATCCGCGCTGGGAAGCTTATCCTATAAAAGATTATAAAATCAATGTCGATTTTGAGATTAATTATGGTAGTGATTTTGCTTTCTTAACGCATACCAATCCCGATTCCGTAATGCTTGCAGAAGGTTCCGAGATTAGGGTTTTAAAAGGGAAGAAGTTTTAATACTGCCATACTTTTGTCATTCTGAATGCAATGAAGAATCTTTATATATAAATTTCAACCTGTATTTCATAAGCTAAGGATTCTTCACTATTTTCAGAATGACTGATTGCAAAGAACGATCGTCTTTCCCGCGCAGGCGGGAATCTTAATGCAATCTACAAATCATATAAAAGCATTACGATTCCCAATCGAGTTGGGAATGACGTATCACTCTAATGTTTTAGCTAAAAACTGTATTCTCAGAATGACAAAGTTACTATTATATTCTATGGTAATCTCCTCGCCAATGCTCAATGGCTTGTTTAAGCTCATCAGGAGATAACTTATTAGCCACAGCTCTATCAACTAAGGCTAAAAATTCTTCATCACTAGCAAAACGCAAAGCCATTATTTGTCTCATCCTTAACTCATTGGGAAGCGCTTTACCGGAAAGAATGTAATAACGCAACTTTTCTTCGGCCCTTGCAGCTCTATCCTGTGCTTTAAGCGCAAACATCCGTGCCATTACAGCTATAATCGCTATCAGGAAAAATGCAAGCACAATTAAGCCTGTAATTATGGTGGGGATGGCCATGCAAGAATAAATGGCAAAACCTAATCCTAAAATTGCTAAGGGTATTGTGAAAAAATGAAAAGGTGGATAAAATCTTTTATGGTTTCCGTAGTGCTGCGACATCTTTATCTATTTTATATATTATTACTTTTTATTTCTTGAAATTTGAAGCACATTTTTAATATGTTCAGCAACCGCTGCGCTTTGAATATTTTCTCCAGTTTCGATATACCTATTTACTGGTCCACCACATTTAAGACAAAAGCCTCTTAAAATAATATCATTCAATTTATTTAAATAAGGTTTATAATTCGTGATAGTAGACATCTTTTTACATTCTGTACAATAGGAGCTTTCTAGTATAATATCGAGGTGCTTATACTGCGCTAACATAATAATTTCTATGTCGTAATCTTCAATTTCTATTTCCATAAAATTCACCAATTATATTTTAGTGATCAAGAACGAGGTTCTACGGTTATTTTTTCGGCCTAATTCTGTTTTATTATCGGCAATGGGCTTACTGGCCCCAAAACCCTTAAAGGTAAGCTTTTTAGCATCAATACCGTTTTTGATCAGGTATTCGTAAACCGCATTTGCACGGTTAAATGATAATTTCTCATTCAATTTATCATCTCCAACATTATCTGTATGGCCCTGAATCTCAATCTGAACACTTTCATTTTGATGCAAAAAATCGATAAGTAGATTAAGTTCACGGATAGAGGCAGGTAAAAGATTAAACTTGTTGGTATCAAAGAATATATTCCTTAGTGTAACATTTCCGCCTTGCTTGATCTTTTCGATATAAACTTCAATCTGGTAAGGTTTATTAATATCCCCAGCCTTGAGCTCGAAGTTTTCAGAGTAAAACATGTAGCCTTCAGCATTTACATTAAACAAATAATTGCTTCCAACTGGCATTACCGCTAGAAATTGGCCAGTCTCCGGATCAGTATAATCATCAAAAACAGTTTTATTGGTTTTCAAATCTACCACCTGAACATTGCTTTCGATCGTTTTCTTAGTATCCCGGTCCCTTACAATCCCCTTCACATAAGAAACCTTTAATGGTTTGGCTACTTCAGGGATACCAAAACTATAAATATCCTGTAAACCAAATCCTCCTTTTAAGTTCGAAGAAAACAGGCCGAAATTCCCATCGGCACTTACTACCAAACCACTTTCATCTTCAAAAGAATTGATCGGATAACCAATATTAATGGGCTTTTGCCATTTGCCATCATTTTCCTGTCTGCTATAATAAATATCTTTATTCCCGAAACTTGGCCAACCATCAGAAGAAAAATATAAAGTTTTACCATCCACATGCAAAAAAGGGGTATTCTCATCGAAAGCGGTATTAATGTCTGGTCCAAGATTAATGGCAGGTCCCCATTTGGTATCGTCGGTAATGGTACTTTTCCATATATCATAACCACCGGATCCACCAGGTCTGTTGCTGATAAAATATAAAGTCCGTCCATCGGGGCTTATTGCAGGCTGCGATTCCCAGAATTCTGAATTAACGGGCTGACCAACATTATAAGGTTCACCCCAATCTTTTCCTTCACGGTGCGAAACGTAAATATCACACCTACCTAAACCATCAGGGCGGTTGCACCCGGTAAAAAACAGATACTTACCATCAGGAGAAATGGTTTGTGCACCTTCATTGTATTTCGTTGTGTTTATTTTGCTTGATAATGGTGTGGCAAGACCCCATGAGTTATTTTTAAACTGCGAGGTCCAAAAGTCTTCATTGCCATTCACCTGACGAGTAAAAACCAAGGTTTCGCCATCAGCAGTTATCGCAGGAAAGTACTCAGCATCAGTTGTATTTACGCCTTCACCTAAATTTGTTGGGCTATATTTTACGGATTTCTTTATTGCTATGGTAGCAAAATCGCAATCTAAAAGGTATTTTTTTGCTCTTCTCGCTCTATCAGACGACGAATCTAGCATCAAAAATTCACTAAAATGTTGTTTCGCTTTTAAATACTCTTGCGTAGCAAATTCTGTTTCGGCCAAGCCATAAATTACTTGTGGAGCCACAGCTTTATTGATCAAGATCGCTTTTTCATAAGCCGTTCTGGCATCCGGATATTTTTTTTGTGCTTTATAAATACCACCTAATACTACATAGGCATTTTGAAATAATGGATCGGCCTCAACAGCACTTTTTAAAGCCTGTTCGGCAGATATATAATCCAGTTTCTGAATCAGTGGACCAGCCTTTTCGAAAAAAGTCTGTGCTTTTTTGTTAGATGAGCTTTGCCCAAAACAATAAATGCTCAGTATGCTAAAGATAAGGACGAGACGGAATTTCATTACATTAACATTTGGTTATAAAGCTAATGTATTGTTTTTAAGGAATATTTAAAAATTTGTGGGTTTGTAAAGAAATTTCCCATTTAGGATTGGCCATTACATATTCGATAATTAATGGAGTAATTTCTTTTGATTTAGACCATTCTGGTTGAAGGTATAGCTTACAGGTAGGAGATACCATTGCTGCATATTCTTCTGCCCATTTAAAATCACTTTTATTAAAAACAATAACCTTTAATTCATGTGCAAATGGCGTAATATCTGGTCTTGGCGCCTTAAATTTCTTTGGCGACAAACAGATCCAGTCCCAGTTTCCAGAAAGTGGGTAGGCACCAGATGTTTCGATAAAGGTAAGAATACCTCTTTCTTTTAACTTATTGGTTAAATAATCGAGATTATAAATCAAGGGCTCGCCACCAGTAATTACAACAGCTTTACCCGGAAATTTATCGGCATTTTCTACAATAACATCTGATGGGGTAAGTGGATGCATTTCTGCATCCCAGCTTTCTTTAACATCGCACCAATGGCAGCCTACATCGCAGCCTCCTAAACGGATAAAATAAGCTGCTTTACCAGTATTAAATCCTTCGCCCTGTATAGTATAAAATTCTTCCATTAAAGGAAGTAATGTGCCGTCTTCTGGTATTTCTTGTTTCATTTTTGAGGATGCAAATATCCTAAAAAAATATGGTGAAGCAGTTCCTCTTTTGAAATTTAATGGAAAGATGAAATAAGAGTGATATTTATTTGCTGTATTTTAGCAGAATGAAGTGGTTTAAGGCATTAAATAACAACCAAATTCCCCGTCCAGATACCATCAAAACCATTGAGGTTGCCGGAAAACAGATCTGTCTGATCAATAATGACAATAAAATTATCGCGACTCAATCTCATTGTCCGCATGCTGGTGGCCATTTTAGTGGAGGCTGGTGCAAAAATGGAAACCTTGTTTGCCCAATCCATCGATATGAGTATAATTTAACCACAGGTAGGGGCGCAGAAGGGCAAGGCGATTACATCAATATCTACCCAACCGAATTACGTGAAGATGGCCTCTATATTGGTTTCGAAGAAAGTTGGTGGAGTAAACTTTGGGGATGATATATTCACGTCATGCTGAATTTATTTCAGTATCTCTTTAATTAAGACCCTGAAATAAATTCAGGGTGACGAGTGTATTATAAAATCAATTTAACAAATGCCTCTTGAAAAAATCCTGGCAGTTCAAAATTTCAATTTCTGAGAAATAAAAATCTTCAATATCTTCTGTAATAATACATTTGCACTCAACAGATTTGGCAGCATAATATTCCAGTCCGTCTTCAAAATCGTGAATTGATTTGTTCGATAAAGTATCCAAAACACCTTTTGATGAATTTTCAGCAATCTTAATGTGTTGGCAAAGCAAATCTATTTTCTGCTTGGCTAATTGAGATTTATGTTTTTTTTCAGCGAAATAAAATGCTATAGCTAAACAAAGGGGAGAAGTATAAATTTCAAAATTTGGATGCGATGCTAAACTTAAAATTCTCGATGAATAGGTATAAAGTGGGAATTCCTTATTCAATACAGAAACAAGAACATTCGCATCTAAAAATATCTTCATCAATTACTTTTTAGAAGAATAGTACTCGTTTTTTGAATCTTTACGTGTTGATTTTGGCATTTTTTTATACTCTACTTCACCCTCAGCTACCATGCTCACCCAATCTGAAATGGGAAAGTCTTCTAAAGATTTATATTCTTTAGCAGTTACCTGAGTTAAGAGGTGCTCTATTAATCGCGATAAGCTAATGTTGTTTTCAGCGGCATATTTTTTTGCCCTTACCACAACATCTTGATTAAAACTTAAAGTTAACTTAGTATCCATCTAATTAAATTTTAATTCAAATATAACAATTACACGTAGGGATTTAAAATATTACACGTAAAAAAAATCGACTCAAATATTTGAGTCGATTTTTAATATCTATGGCAGTAGGTTTTCGCTTTAGTTTTAAACTTTTACCTTTTCGTTTATGAATAAATTTCTTTCCTTGCCGATGCCAGCGTATTTTTCAGTAAACCTACAATTGTCATTAAACCCACACCACCTGGTACAGGCGTAATGTATGAAGCTTTTGGTGCCACGTTTTCGAAATCTACATCCCCATATAACTTAAATCCCGATTTGGTTTCAGCAGAAGTTTCTCGGTTAATACCTACGTCAATAATAATGGCACCAGGTTTTATCATATCGGCAGTAACAAAATTCTTTTTACCAATTGCAGCAATCACAATATCAGCCTGGAGAACCTGCTCTTTTAGATCTTTAGTACGTGAGTGTGTAAGTGTTACCGTACAATTGCCTGGGTTTGCGTTACGGGCCATTAGAATACTCATTGGGCTACCCACAATGTTACTACGACCAACAACAACACAGTGCATTCCTGTGGTGTCGATACCATACTCTTGCAACATCAATAAAATACCATAAGGCGTTGCCGGGATGAAGCAAGGTAGGTTACGCATCATCCTGCCTAAATTTACAGGGTGAAAACCATCTACATCTTTACGGTGATCAATCTTTTCAGTAACTTTCTCCGGATCGATGTGTTTTGGCAGAGGCAACTGAACAATTAACCCGTCTACATCATCATCCTGATTAATTTCTTCAATTTTCGCCAATAATTCAGCTTCAGTTACCGAGTTATCATATCGATGTAGTGATGATTTAAAACCAACTTTTTCGCAGTTTTTCATCTTACTGGCTACATAGGTTTCGCTTCCCCCATCATTACCAACTAAAATAGCAACTAGGTGTGGCTTGCGACCACTTTTATTTAAAAATTCGGCAGCTTCTTCTGCAATTTGAACTTTAACTTTTTCTGATACGTATTTACCGTCTAATAATTTCATTCTTATGAGATGTGAGATACTAGATATTAGATTTGAGATCGGACGGCTATTGTCTCATGTCTCAAATCTAACATCTCAAATCTTATTCTAATCTAATTTCAAAACCGCCATAAATGCACTTTGTGGAATCTCTACGTTACCCACCTGACGCATGCGTTTTTTACCTTTTTTCTGTTTCTCCAATAACTTACGCTTACGGGAAATATCACCACCATAACATTTAGCCGTTACATCCTTACGCAATGCACTAAGCGTTTCACGGGCAATAACTTTAGCACCAATAGAGGCCTGTATTTTAATCTCAAATTGTTGACGAGGGATTAATTCTCTTAATTTCTCGCAGATTTTCTTTCCGAAATCGTAAGCATTACTACGGTGAATCAGAGATGATAACGCATCAACAGGTTCGTCATTTAACAATAAATCAAGGCGTACCAAATCAGATTTACGATAACCAATTTGGTGATAATCAAACGAAGCGTATCCCTTAGAAAGTGTTTTTAACCTGTCATAGAAGTCGAATACAATTTCGGCCATTGGCATTTCGAAAACCAATTCAACCCGGTCTGATGTTAGATATGATTGATTAATAATCGCTCCTCGTTTTTGAATACAAAGCGACATTATTGGACCAACAAAGTCAGCCTTGGTAATAATATTTGCTTTAATATAAGGTTCTTCAACCGAATCCAATTTACTTGGATCTGGCAAATCAGATGGATTATTTACGATAAACTCATCACCTTTAGTGGTATGTGCAATATACGATACGTTGGGAACCGTTGTAATTACGGTCATATCAAATTCACGCTCTAAACGCTCCTGGATAATCTCCATGTGCAACATTCCTAAGAATCCGCAACGGAAACCGAAGCCTAGTGCCGCAGAACTCTCCGGTTCGAAAACGATAGAGGCATCATTCAATTGCAACTTGTGCATGGCTTCCCGTAATTCTTCAAACTCATCGGTATCAACAGGATAAATCCCGGCAAAAACCATTGGTTTAACCTCTTCAAAACCTTGAATAGAATCTAACGATGGTCTGGCCACAGTAGTAATAGTATCACCAACTTTTACCTCTCTGGCTTCTTTAATCCCAGAAATAATGTAACCCACATCTCCAGTTTTAACCACACTACGTGGCGACATATCCAATTTCAAAATACCTACTTCATCAGCCAGATATTCTTTTCCTGTATTAATAAACTTTACTTTATCACCCTTCTTGATTTCGCCGTTAACTACTTTATAATAAGCAATAATGCCTCTGAATGAGTTAAAAACAGAGTCGAAAATCAATGCTTGCAGCGGTGCTTCCGGATCTCCAACCGGAGCTGGAACGCGGTCAACAATTGCTTGTATAATATCAGGAATTCCCATTCCAGTTTTACCTGATGCAGGAATAATATCTTCACGTTTACATCCAATCAAGTCAATAATTTGGTCTTTAACTTCCTCGGGCATTGCCCCAGGTAAATCCATTTTATTTAAAATAGGAATAATCTCAAGGTCATGCTCTAAAGCTAAGTATAAGTTGGAAATGGTCTGTGCCTGAATCCCTTGCGAAGCATCAACAATAAGCAAAGCACCCTCGCAGGCAGCAATAGAACGTGAAACTTCGTATGAAAAATCTACGTGTCCAGGTGTGTCAATAAGGTTGAAATTATATTCAATATCACCAACTTTATAGTTCATTTGTATGGCATGACTTTTAATAGTTATGCCTCTCTCACGCTCTAAATCCATGTTATCGAGCAACTGCGCCTGTGCTTCACGCTTCGAAATTGTCTCGGTGTATTCTAATAACCTATCAGCCAAGGTGCTTTTACCATGGTCGATATGTGCAATAATGCAAAAATTACGTATATGCTTCATCTTTGCGCAAAGATATGTTTTTTAAGGTAATTTTTAATCTAGAAAATATCGATACCAGATACATTAATTTGAAAAGCAAATGCAGTGGTTTTTCGGTTACTGCAGTCCTGCTTTCCACTTTATCCCGATGTTGGTTCAATGCTGGTCCGATAGGTAGAAAATCGGGATGTTCGTTCCAATCAGATTTATTAACCATTTGTAGTAATTCTTTTGAAGAGTTTTATGACCTGATGCTTAAAATTAACCACATATAAACACAGATAATATTTATTCAATCTGACAATATATATCTGTGTGCATCTGTATTTATCTGTGGTAAAAAATTAAACCTTAATTTTCTTCCATTTACCTTTTTTAAACAGAATATAGGCAGCTACTGCAATACCAGCTTCAGCCGTTGGTATGGCAATAAAAACACCTGTTGGCCCCATTTCTAAAAATTTAGCCAAAAAGTAAGCTAAAGGAATCTGGAATAACCAAAAAGCAAAAACATTAATTTTGGTAGGTGTCCAGGTATCGCCAGCGCCATTAAATGCACTGCTAAAAACCATCGCTGCTCCATAAATCACAAAACCAATGCTTAAAATTTTTAAAGCTTTGCTTGCAACGGCAATCACATTTTCGTCTGATGTAAAAAATGCCGCGAACAAATGCCCACAGGTTAAAAACAGCACACTTACAACTGCCATAAAAATAATAATGTACTTCAAGGTTTGAAATACCGATTTTTCAGCGCGGTCTATATGGCCTGCGCCTAAATTCTGACCTACCAGCGTAGCTGCAGCATTGCTTAATCCCCATGCTGGTAACATAAAGAACATCATTAGTCGTAATGCAGTTTGGTAACCTGCCGATCCCGTATCGCCACCAGTAGTGGCAATCAGTTCTGCTAAAAACACCCAGCTACAGCTCGCAATTACAAATTGAAAAATGGCTGGCGCAGCAATCTTAACGACAGCCTTAATCTGCGCAAAATCAGGCAAGAAATGACTAATGCGTATTTTTAATATATTTTTACCACTAAACAGATTATAAATCTGATAAGTAACACCCAAACCACGACCAATTGTAGTAGCAATTGCAGCCCCCGTTAAACCAAATGCAGGTATTGGACCTAAACCATTAATAAAAATAGGGCAGAGGATAATATTCGCAATATTGGCGATCCATAAACTCCGCATTGCGATTGCTGCATTACCAGCACCTCTAAAAATCCCGTTAATTAAGAATAAAAGTACAATAATGATACTTCCACCCATCATAATGCGAACGAATGCGATACCTTGCTCAGCAGTTTCAGTTGAAGCACCCATGAGCAATAGAATTTCTCTGGCGTAAATTAACCCGAGAATACTGATTATTATGTTAATGAAAACCGCTATCACAATAGTTTGCATAGCCGCTTTTGATGCCGCTTCAGGATTTTTCTCACCAATCCTTCGTGCAACTACTGCAGTTGCAGCCATGCTTAAGCCAATGGCCAGCGAATAAATAATGGTCAAAACCGATTCCGTTAAACCAACGGTTTGTATGGCATGGCTACTATTTTCTAAATGACCTACAAAATACAGATCGACCAAAGCAAAAACCGATTCCATAGCCATTTCCAGCATCATTGGAATAGCCAATAAAATAATTGCGCGTTTAATACTAATTGAAGTTAAATCAACTTCGTGACCTTTTAAAGACTGTACCAGGATATCGAAAAAAGACGATAATTTGCCCTGTGCCTTTGTGGAATGTGACATATAATAATAAAGTAAGGTGTAATGTATAAATCAATTATACGCCTTTCAGCGTACATATCTAAAAATTGAAATGGGAGGGAATCCTCGGTTATTTAGAACCTCAAACGGATTGCAGATACTATCATTGTTCTGGCCTTTTTGATGACGCAAATATAAATAAAATTTTGAATTGTCAAATTTTGATGACCAATTATTATTGATTGATGGATTTTTTTCCACTGATCCATGGTCTGTGTCTCACAGACGATTTAGGTTAAATTTATGAGTTTTTCTTGCCACGGAAACACAGAGCGCATGGAAATTTTGATTGGATGTCTTTAATTATATTTAGTCACAATTTAATTAGGATAACATGAGGACGAAACTAAAATCTCTGTAACCTCATTAATCTGTGTAATCAATATTAAATACTATATGCCTTAATCATTTCTTCTGAAACCTTTGTTCCACGGCCTGTATTGAGATCAATCAATACATAATCAAAAATACCATCTGATGCTATTTTACCGGTTTTTTGATTGACTATTTCGAACTGAACAGCACAGCCTTTATCGTTCATGGTTAAAATACCTGTTCTGATTAGCATTAAGTCGTTCATCAACAGGGGACGTTTGAAATTGATATCAACATGACTTACTACCCAACCCAAACTTTGTTTTGTAAAATGTTCCCAAGGCATGTTATAGAACTTTTCCATTTGCTCGTAACGGGCTGCCAATACATAATCTAAGTATTTACTGTTATGTACATGGTTAAACATGTCAATATCATCAGGCCGTACGCGCAATTCACTTTCGAAAATGCTATATTGATTCTTTTCCAAGGGTAAATATTTTTTTTTTTTGCAAAAGTATTAATAATGACTGAATGTAAAGTATTACTTGCTAAATGTGAATATGATGTTATGTATTAGTTGCAATTTATCGTATTTTTGATATGAAATGGGAAAGCTAACTTTATCTGATATTACAATTCCACGCGAAACAATAGTCGAAGAGCGTGAAAATGTTTATTTAAGTCGTTCGCCCGAGCAGCGCTTTTTTGGTGTTTTGCAACTTAACTACATTTCAGTTACCATGAATGGTGGCAAGCCTTTAAAATCTCCCCAAGGAAAAGGTATTATCATCCGTAAGCCAAACGTATAAGCTTCATATGTCGTTTGATAAAGAGAACCCAGAAATGCTTTTGTTATTGGAAATACTTTTTGATGCAGGTCTTCGACAGGCTCAGACTGACAATCACAAAAAGATTGTAACGAGGGCGGGAGTGTAGTAACCGCCTGAAACTGAACATTGCTTTACCCCTAAATCCCCTAAAGGGGACTTTTAACTATCATTTAATAACACTTGCTTATAAATAAAAATAGCCTTACCTTTGCGCCATAATTAATTAATTTTTTATTGCTTTAATATTATTCAAGAATGTATTTAAGTCCAGAAAAGAAAGCCGTAATCTTTAAACAACACGGAGAAGTAGAAACCAATACTGGTTCTGCAGAAGGTCAAGTAGCGTTATTTACATACCGTATTGCGCACTTAACAGAACACTTAAAGAAAAACCGTAAAGATTTTTCAACTCAGTTGTCACTTCAAAAATTGGTAGGTAAACGCCGCGGTATTTTGGCTTACCTATACAAAAAAGATATTGAGCGCTATCGTGCTATCATCAAAGCTTTATCGCTTCGTGATATCATTAAACAAAAATAAGCGCAAGTTTATCATTAAAGCCATTCTTTAGAGAGTGGCTTTTTAATTTCCTGTTAATTATTTTTGACGGGATTTGTTATAGATAGGCTTTTTTAATCCTATCTTCGTTTGCAAAAACAAAACATATATAAACAACGGTGTGTAGAAAGAGGAAAACACATCATAATTCTAATTAAATGAATGTAATAAAAAAATCGTTCGATTTGGGCGATGGCAGAATTGTAGAAATTGAAACTGGTAAATTGGCTAAACAAGCTGATGGTTCGGTTGTAGTAAAAATGGGCGATACGATGTTGTTAGCAACGGTAGTATCAACTGTTGGTGCTAAACCAGGCACTGATTTTTTACCATTATCGGTTGATTATCAAGAAAAATATGCGGCTACAGGCCGTATTCCAGGAGGCTTTTTACGTCGTGAGGCAAGATTATCTGATTACGAAGTGTTAATCTCTCGTTTAGTGGATAGAGCTTTACGCCCAATGTTCCCAAGTGATTATCACTCTGATACGCAGGTGATGATTTCTTTAATTTCTGCTGATAAAGATATCATGCCAGATTGTTTGGCAGGTTTAGCGGCATCTGCTGCATTATCAGTTTCTGATATTCCTTTCAATGGTCCAATTTCTGAAGTACGTGTTGCTAAAATCGATGGTAAATTAATTATAAATCCGAAAGCTAGCGAATTAGAGCGTGCAACTTTAGAGTTTATGGTTGCTGGTTCGGCTAATGATATAGGTATGGTTGAAGGGGAGTGCGATGAAATTCAGGAAGATGAAATGGTTGAAGCTTTAAAATTTGCGCATGATGCAATTAAAGTTCAATGTGCTATCCAGGTTGAATTAACTGAAGCTACCGGCAAAACCGTTAAGCGTGAATACAACCATGAAGACCATGATGCTGATTTAAAAGCTAAAGTTTATGCTGATACTTACGATAAAGTTTATGCTGTAGCAAAAGCTGGTGGCAATAAAGATGTACGTAAAGAAGGTTTTACTGCGATCATTAACGAATTCTTCGAAGCAATGCCAGAAGATACTGCAGATTTAACTAAAGCAATGGCTAAACATTATTACCATGATGTTCAGTACGATGCCATTAGAAATTTATTGTTAGATGAAGGTATCCGTTTAGATGGTCGTAAGACTACAGAAATCCGTCCAATCTGGAGTGAAGTTGGTTATTTACCTGCTGCTCACGGTTCGGCTGTATTTACACGTGGTGAAACACAATCGTTAACTTCAGTTACTTTAGGTAGCAAAGATGATGAGCAAATGATTGATGGTGCTTTCTATAATGGCTATAATAAATTCTTATTGCACTATAATTTCCCTGGTTTCTCAACTGGTGAGGTTAGACCTAACAGAGGCGCTGGCCGTCGCGAAATTGGTCACGGTGCTTTAGCACAACGTTCATTGAAGAAAGTATTGCCTCAAGGTGAAGCAAATCCATATACAATCCGTATCGTTTCCGATATTTTAGAATCCAATGGTTCGTCATCAATGGCAACTGTTTGTGCAGGTACACTAGCATTAATGGATGCGGGTATTAAAATCAAATCGCCGGTTTCTGGTATTGCAATGGGTTTAATTACTGATGAGAAAACTGGTAAATACGCAATCCTTTCTGATATTTTAGGTGATGAAGATCACTTGGGTGATATGGACTTTAAAGTAACTGGTACTGAAAATGGTATTGTTGCTTGTCAGATGGATTTAAAAATCAATGGTTTATCTTACGAAGTTTTAACTAAAGCTTTATTACAAGCTAAAGAAGGTCGTTTACACATCTTAAACGAGATGAAGAAAACCATCGGCAGCCCTAACGAAGATTACAAACCACATGCACCACGTATTGTTTCTTTAACTATTGATAAAGAATTTATCGGTGCAATTATCGGCCCTGGAGGTAAAATTATCCAGGAAATGCAACGCGAAACCGGAGCTTCAATTTCTATCGAAGAAGTTGATGGTAAAGGTATTGTAGAAGTATTTGCAGATAACAAAGCAGCAATTGATGCAGCGGTTACCCGTATCCGTAACATCGTTGCTAAACCAGAAATAGGTGAAGTTTACCAAGGTAAAGTAAAATCAATTATGCCATTTGGTGCATTTGTTGAGGTTATGCCAGGTAAAGATGGTTTATTACACATCTCTGAAATTTCATGGGAACGTTTAGAAACTATGGACGGTGTATTAAAAGAAGGTGATAAAATCGAGGTTAAACTATTAGACATCGATAAACAAGGTAAAATGAAACTTTCTCGTAAAGTTTTATTGCCAAGACCAGAAAAACCAGCTGCGCCACAAGCGTAGCCCCTAAATTCCCTAAAGGGGACTTTTAGATACTTCGAAACCCTTTCAGTTTTACTGGAAGGGTTTTTTTGTTGATATAAAGATTAACATCGGTATTTCTAATTAAAAACTTTCGCACTTCTTTTGTAACTTGCATCGTAGCGTCATGCTGAATTTATTTCAGCATATTTCTTGCATGATAGACCCTGAAATAAATTCAGGGTGACGATCGTTTTAGATTTTGCTGATACTATATGATAGCGATTTACTTGCATAATTGAAAGGATTAATACTTAAATATGAAATACATTATTGCCCCATCCATACTCTCTGCCGATTTTGGCAACTTGCAACGCGATATTGAAATGATTAACCAAAGTGAGGCCGATTGGTTTCATGTTGATGTAATGGATGGTGTTTTTGTGCCGAATATTTCTTTCGGATTTCCAATAATGGCTGCTGTAAAAAAGCATGCTACCAAACCATTGGATGTACATTTAATGATTGTTGAGCCTGATAAATTTATTGGTGAATTTAAGGAGGCAGGAGCAGACCGAATCACCGTGCATTATGAAGCCTGTACGCATTTGCACAGAACTATTCAACTAATTAAAGCTTCTGGCTGCAAAGTGGGTGTAGCTTTAAATCCACATACTCCGGTAACTTTGTTACAGGATGTAATTGAAGACCTTGATCTGGTACTAATTATGTCGGTTAATCCAGGTTTTGGCGGGCAACAGTTCATCCATAATACTTACAAAAAAATAAAGGATTTAAAAGCCTTAATTAAAGGTGTAAACGAAAACTTAATTATCGAAGTTGATGGTGGCGTTGGTTTACGAAATATTGGTACATTAGTATCGGCAGGTGCCAATGCTTTTGTAGCTGGAAATGCAATTTTTGCAACGGATAATCCATCAGAAACCATTTCCAAAATGAAAAGCTTGACGGCCACCAGCATAAACGTTTAAGATTTTTCAACCACAGATCAAAAGGATAGACACAAATTTTGGACAAATATTTTCGATTCAAAATTCTAACCTAATCAATACTTCTGTGAAAAAGAAGAATATCTGTGCGCATCTGTGGCTAATTTAACCAAATCTCTACGCGTAATCTATGCTCAAATTTCGGCTAATCCTTTTTCTTTTAATTTCTGGTTGCGGTTTTGCTGTGGCTCAGCCGTTAGTTAGGGTTTCGGGAATAGTTTACAGCGATGAGAAATTGCCATTATCGCAGGTAACGGTGATTGTTTTAGGTCAGGCACAATCTACCGTAACCGATGAATTTGGCGTGTATACCATTTATTCAAAATCGAAAACTTTTAGCGTTAAATATTCTCTTTTAGGTTACCAGCCTCAAATTTTAAAGTTTAATGAGCGCTCAGGTGCTAGGATTATTAAACAGGTAAACTTAATTGCCAATATTAATGAGTTAGAGCAGGTTAACATTACCAATAAACAGAATCAGTTAAGTAACACTACTACTATTAATATTGCCGATGTTTCATCAATACCCTTGGTTTCTGGCAATTTTGAAACCATGCTCAAAACGCTGCCAGGTGTTTCTACAAATAACGAATTAAGTGCCCAGTATAGTGTTAGAGGAGGTAATTTTGATGAAAATCTAATTTACATTAATGATGTAGAAATTAACCGACCAGTGTTGATCCGCAACGGACAACAGGAGGGACTAAGTTTTATCAATTCAGATCTGGTGAGTAAAGCAAAATTCTCTGCAGGTGGCTTTGAAGCGAAATATGGTGATAAACTTTCATCGATCTTAGACATCAAATACGATAAACCGGACAGTAATCA
This sequence comes from Pedobacter psychrodurus, assembly GCF_004331735.1. Classification (GTDB taxonomy): domain Bacteria; phylum Bacteroidota; class Bacteroidia; order Sphingobacteriales; family Sphingobacteriaceae; genus Pedobacter; species Pedobacter psychrodurus. The sequence continues at coordinate 72,017 of NZ_SJSO01000015.1, read as the reverse complement.
AACTATCTTTAGTACTAGTCTTTTAAATACTTCGTTAACGACTAAAAAGATATTCAAAAACAGTTTCCTACTAGCTAGTTTACGCTATAAAAACAATTCGAGTGTACTGATTAAACATGATGAAAAAGGGAGTTATAACCCTAATTTTGCTGATGCTCAACTCCTGTATCAATATGATTTTTCGCCAAAATTCAATATCAGTTTTTTAGGGAGCTTTAACCTCGGTCAGTTTAAATTGGTGCCAACCAATCGAGAAACACAGTTTGGAACTTTGAGTACAACGCTAAGGTTAAATGTTGATTATACCGGACAAGAGATTGATGATTACCAAACTTTAGGTAGTGCCATAACCGCTACTTATTCTCCTAAACCAAACTTGGTCATCAAGTTTATCAACAGCTACTTCAGCACCCTCGAAAGGGAGCGTTTCGATATTAATGGAAGTTATACATTCGATGAAGTAGATAATACTTTTTCTGGTGAAAATTTTGGTGTAATCAATAAAAACAGAGGCATTGGTAGCTATTATAACTATGGACGGAACAGCCTGAATACACAGATTTTTGCATCCGAAATTAAGATAGATCAGAATTTTAATAACCATGTTTTTTCCTGGGGGATAAAATTCGACAATTCGAAATTTAACGACCAATTGAACGAGTACAATTACACTGATTCTGCCGGCTTCATTTTACCTAACAATTCGAAAAACATCACTTTGCAAAATGTGATTAACGTGCAGAATAATATCGACATCAAAAACTACAGTACCTATATTCAGGATAGCTATTCACTTTCAAATTCGGCAGAACTGCAATTGGGAGTACGCGCTACATACAGTTCCTTAAGCAAACAGTTATTAATCAGTCCGAGGATGTTAATTGCTTACAGGCCCAACTCGAACAATAAAATTTTAAGGTTTTCTGCTGGTGTTTATAAACAACCGCCTTCTTACAGAACCATTCGTGGTTTTTCGGGCGTGCTAAATATCGATCAAAAAGCGCAAAGTTCTTACAATACCTCTCTTGGCTATGAGTATGCTTTCGATGCCTTCGGAACGCGGTTAAAATTTACTTCGGAGGCTTATTTTAAATATTCTGACCGATTGATTCCATATAAAATAGATAACCTGAGAATTAAATACCTTGCCGATGAAGTATCGCGCGGTTATGCTTATGGTGCCGATTTTAGTATTGGGGGTGAATTTGTTAAAGATCTGGTTTCCTATTTCAGAATGTCGGTAATGCATGCAAATGAAGATATTATCGGAGATAGTTATGTCCAGAATGGAACTACAATTTATCCTGGCTATTTAAAAAGGCCAACCGATCAGCGTTTAAATTTTTCTATATTTTTTCAAGATAGATTATTAAATAGTCCAACTTATAAAGTGCACTTAAACGCGCTTTATGGTTCAAGGCTACCAATTGGCCCATCACAAACGCCAAGGTATTTGGATAAGTTTTTTATCCCATCGTATAAGCGTGTAGATATCGGTTTCTCTAAAGATTTCCTCGATGACGCCGCACTGCACAAACCTAAGTTTTTGGACAAGAATTTTAGTTCGGTTATTCTCTTTTTCGAGGTTTTTAATATGCTGAATATCGACAACACGGTTTCTTATCTATGGCTAAAGGATGTAGATAATGTTCAGTACGCCATTCCAAATTATTTAACAGGCAGGCAGTTTAACTTAAAGTTAATTGTGATGCTTAAGAACAGACCGTAAACATTAACCAACTGGCTAAAGATATTTAAAAAAGGCGTCTTTGTAGTGATATCGAACGCCTTTATTAAATAATTTTCTTTCTTTTTATTTATAAAGATGCTTAAGTGCAACGATATCATTATCGTTAAAAGTACTGCTGCTACCATCAAAACAGGCTAACATTATAGATCCGGCGTCTGGTTTTGATGGTGTTCCTTTAATGCGAATGGCACCAATATCATCCTTCCCCTCATTATTATTTCCGGGATCGTTCGGACAGCTAAAATTACGGTTCATATAATCGGTATGTCTGAAACCAATACAATGGCCAATTTCATGCTGGAGTACAGAAGCGATGTAATTCTTGTTTGGATTAGTACCATAGGCCTGCGGATGTATATTCATTTTAATGTTTGGATGTGGCTCACCTGATGCTTTAGGAAAGCCAGCATACCCAAGCAAAATTGTACCATTAGGTTTAGGGCCCTCACGGAAGCCACCGATGTGTATATCGCCTGTTTTGCCAGACATCGCTCTTTTGAATTTAATCCTTAAGTCTAACGCATTATACCTTGAAATCATGATATCTGCAGCTTTACTGTATGGATCTGCTAAATTGGAGCCTACCGATATGCTGATTACTCGTGGTAAACTTTTAACAAGGTTTTTGGTCCTGTATTGTTCAGTTTCAGCAATATTAAGGCTAATTCCCGACGCTGTTTCAGTTAAATTTTCTTCAGTTAAAAAAATATCACCTTCTACTACGTATCCATCCTCATACTTTTCTACGTTGCTAGTACCAAAACCCAAGCTTTTTATCTGCTCAATTTTATCAGCTGGTACATCAATTTTAGTTTCTGCTGTTTGTTCAGTTGCATTGTTTTTACAAGCGTAAAATGCTGTTATAAATAAACAGGCTGTAATCGTTGACGAAAATTTTAGATGCTTCATAAACTCGACATTTTAATTTTTAAATAGGTTAGTAATAGCGTTTGAAAATCGCTTTTGTTTTGCTCTCCTAATTAACAGCTATCGCATATTTTTGTTTGACAAATTCAATTTATACGAAGATCGGCAATCTAGCAGTTGTGATAAATAGTTATAAAAGGGGAAATTGTGTTTAATCAGTAGCAGGTAACTGATCAGACCTGCTAATTCAAATCGCAATTAACGTTGTTTTTATAAGCTAGAAATGACATTAAATTGCTGAATCTGAAAAAGGTTTACCAACTGATGAAAATGCTATAATTACTGCTCAAAATAAAAAATGAATAAACAACTTTAGTTAAACGATTTAATTACAAAAACTGCAACAAATTGATCAATTTTCTGCTTTTTTTTAGCAAAATTTAATTTTTTATGATACGATTTTATGGGCATAACTGCTTTAAAAATTTTACATTTACGCCCATAAAACATTATATAATAAGATGAAGCATAATTTTGGCGCAGGCCCTTGTATTTTACCTCAAGAAGTGTTTAAACAAGCAGCTCAGGCTGTTTTAGATTTTAACGATGGATTATCAATTTTAGAAATTTCGCACAGAACAACCGAATTTGAGGCAGTTGTTGCTGAAGCTGATAAATTGGTAAAGGAATTATTAAATGTGCCGTCGGGTTATTCCGTTTTATTTTTACAAGGTGGTGCAAGTTTACAGTTTGCAATGGTTCCGATGAACTTATTGGGCGATGGACAAACAGCAAGTTATTTAGATACTGGTGTTTGGGCAACCAAGGCATTAAAAGAAGCTAAATTTATCGGCAATGTGAATGTAGTTGCGTCGTCGAAAGATGCGAATTATACTTTCATTCCAAAGGATTTTGAAATCCCTGCTGATAGTGCTTATTTCCACTATACTTCAAACAATACCATTTACGGAACTGAGCTTTTCGAAGTACCTAAAACAAACGTTCCTGTTGTTTGCGATATGTCTTCTGATATTATGAGCCGTGTAATCGATGTTTCTCAATTCGATTTAATTTATGCTGGAGCTCAAAAAAATGTAGGCCCTGCTGGTCTAACCATCGCTATTGTTAAAAATGAGGTTTTAGGTAAAATTGACCGTAAAATTCCATCGATGTTGAACTACCAATCGCATATCGATAATGATTCGATGTACAATACACCACCAGTTTTCTCCATCTATGTAGCTCTATTAAACCTTCGTTGGTTAAAATCGAAAGGTGGTGTTGCTGAAATTGAAAAAGAAAACAAACAAAAAGCAGAAGCACTTTACAGAGAGATTGATCGTAATCCGTTGTTTAAAGGAACCTGTGCAGTTGAAGACCGCTCTAGAATGAATATTTGTTTTGTAATGGAAAACCCAGCGTTGGAAAAACCATTTTTGAAATATGCTGAAGAGCAAGGTATTGTTGGTATTAAAGGACACAGAAGTGTTGGTGGTTTCCGTGCTTCGATGTATAACGCGTTACCAATTACAAGCGTTCATGCTTTAATTGATGCCATGCAACTATTCGAAGAACAACAAGCAAAAGCAAATTAATTTAAATTTTAACCACAGATGATTATTGCGATTATTTAATCGGTGTAATCAAACAAATCTGTGCAATCATAAATAAAATGATTAAGATATTAGCAAACGATGGGATCGATCCGATCGGAAAAGAATTATTAGAAAAAGCAGGTTTCCAGGTTGATACCGAAACCATTCCTCAAGATAAATTAGCTGAAGCTTTAAAAAACTATGATGCCATTACTGTTCGTAGTGCAACAAAAGTTAGAAAAGAGTTAATTGATGCTGTTCCGAATATCAAATTAATTGGTAGAGGTGGGGTAGGTATGGACAATATTGATGTGGAATATGCACGCAGTCAAGGTGTTGCTGTGGTAAATACACCAGCTGCATCTTCATTATCTGTAGCGGAATTGGTATTTTCTCATTTATTTACCGGTATCAGATTTTTACAGGATGCTAACCGTAAAATGCCTGTAGAAGGTTCTACCCAATTCAACAACCTTAAAAAGGCTTATGCCAAAGGAACTGAATTAAGTGGCAAAACCATTGGTATTATCGGTTTTGGCCGTATTGGCCGTGCTACTGCTAAAGTGGCTTTAGGTTTAGGGATGAATGTTTTAGCTTACGATTTATATCCTTCAGAATCAGAAATCACTTTAGAATTCCAAGGTGGAAAATCAGTAAGTATTCCAATTAAAACTGTTTCATTAGATGAAGTAATCACGGGAAGCGATTTCTTTAGTTTACACACTCCATTTGCTGATAAGCCAATTTTAGGAGCAGAAGAATTTGCTAAAATGAAAAACGGAGTAGGCATTGTAAACTGTTCTCGTGGTGGAACAATTGATGAACCAGCTTTAATTGAAGCATTAAATTCTGGCAAAGTTTCTTTCGCTGGGTTAGATGTTTTCGACAACGAGCCTACACCATTGGCAGGAATTTTAACACACCCAAAAATTTCATTAACACCACATATTGGTGCATCAACCAACGAAGCACAGGAACGTATTGGTACGGAATTGGCAACGTTGATTATTGAGCATTTTAAGAAATAATTTAATATTGCCCAGACCTTATAGGCTTTCAAAACCTATAAGGTCTTTATATCTAATCTAACGCATTTGTTAGCACCCAATAGCGGTAACCCAATAACGCCTTCTGAAAAGTAGTGAGCTTATTCGGATCTTTTTTATACAAACTTGGTAAAATTGTGTTGTTAATTTTAACCAAGACTTTAAACAACGCTTTTTTCATACTCTGCTTATTGCTTTTAAATTTATAGAGCAGCTAAAATCTGATTGTAATTTTAAGCGTTGATTTTAGCGCTTTCATATTGCTGCAGTTTCTTATTGAAAAAATAAAACCCACCTGCCATTACTAAAATCAAAAAGACAATAATATAGGTTGATAAACCTCCTTTATTCTTTTTATCTAAATCTTCTTTGAGTTGTGCATTTTGATCTTGTAGTTTTTTAATCGTTTGCATGTAACGCGCTATTCGCTCCTGAGAGTTATCCGCCAAAGCTACTTTCTGCTGATTCTGCAAATCTTTATAATCCATTAATACTTTCAGCTCTTTGAAAATATTATTATCTGTTAAAACTACTTGACGAAGAATTTCATTGGAATTTTTAATATCACGTTTGGTTTGCCAGCCAAATATTCCAGTTCGCTGATTTAAACTTTCATCATACTGACCAAATTTGGCACTTCTTTCTGCAAGCAAAGAATTTACTTTAGCACGCTGTGCAGCATAAGCAGTGGTATCTTGCTGTGCAAAGGCATTCAGGTTCAGCAATAAAATAGTAAGCAGGTAAAAATATTTCTTCATGCGGTATAAACGTGAAAAGGTTAGAAGTTGTTTTATATTCCGTCACTCTGAATTTATTTCGGAGTCTTTTTCAAGATAGGTGCTGAAATAAATTCAGCTTTAGTCTCTCTACTACTTTGACCTTAACTAAGGATGAAATTCAACCCGCACAATATCACCTAAATGCAAACCTAATAAGCCACTTGCTTTTCCTTTATTAATAGCAATTTCCAAATGGTTACTAATGCCGAACAGGCAAAGTTTTTCGCCTTCCTGTACTTCATTATAATGCCAGCTCAATTGAGTAATGGTTTCGCTTTTTCTAAAATATAAAGTAAAATCCCTATTCTTCTGTATTTTAGTAAAAAGATCTTTGGTAATGTTAGTGATTACGTTGCAAAAAGTATCAATATATACCACACTTCCTCGAATCACATCCCGTTCTATAACAGGATGTAGAAGCATCTTCTGCTCAATCTCTGCTACAGGTAAACCAATTTCTTTCAGTTTGCCTCCTTTAGCTAAATGCGTTGCTGCTTTAACAAAAATATCAACCAGTGGGAAATGAAGATATTTTAAATCCTGCATAATATTTAGCTCCACTACATCTTCTGGGGTATCATCAAAAAGAAGGGAGAAAATACCATTATCAGCTCCAACAAAAAAGTGATCACGATGCTTTACGGCAATGTATTTGGTGTTTTCGCTATACACAGAATCGATACCGATTAAGTGCACCGTGTTCTTCGGAAAGTATGGATAAGCGTTTTTTAGAACGAAGGCTGCGTAAGAAATATTAAATGATGGGACCTCGTGGGTAATATCAACTAAATTAACATTAGGCATAAGACTCAACAGACTACCTTTAAGGGCACTCTGGTAAAAATCTTTTGAACCTAAATCTGTTGTTAAAGTAATTATCCCCATTAAAAATTCATTATTATTGCTTATTCTTGTGTACAGGCCTAAGCGTCTGCAAATATTCAAATTTTAATTAATATACCCCGATAACTTTTTAAAATACTACAGTTTGAACGAATTAAAATTAACCCTGGACACCGTAAATCCTGCTCACTTTTGGGGCCCGAATAACGAGAATTACGAATTGATTAAAGGTTCTTTTGCTAAACTAAAAATTGTAGCCAGAGGGAGTGGAGTTACAGTTCTTGGTGATGAACAGGAACTTAAGACTTTTGAAGATAAGTTTAATCAGCTGGTTGCTCATATGGAGAAATATAGTTCTTTGAGCAATAATGATGTTGAATCTATTTTAGGTGCCAAAGCAATTGGTGTGGAGAAAAAATCAGTTGCAGACCCTGCTAGTGGAGGTGGAGAAGTAATTGTATTTGGTACAAACGGTTTATTGGTTAAAGCCCGAACGGCTAACCAGCGTAGAATGGTAACCAGCATTACTAAAAATGATATCCTATTTGCCATTGGCCCTGCTGGAACAGGAAAAACATACACAGCCGTAGCACTAGCGGTTAGGGCATTAAAGAACAAAGAAATTAAACGGATTATTTTAACCCGTCCAGCGGTTGAGGCTGGAGAGAACCTTGGTTTCTTACCAGGCGATTTAAAGGAAAAAATAGATCCATATTTACGCCCACTATACGATGCATTAGACGATATGATTCCTGCAGAGAAATTGAAATTCTACATCGAAAACCGTACGATAGAAATTGCTCCCCTGGCATTCATGCGCGGACGTACATTAGATAATTGCTTTGTGATTTTAGATGAGGCCCAAAATGCCACAGATATGCAGTTAAAAATGTTTTTAACCCGTATGGGGCCGACTGCTAAATTTATCGTAACTGGCGATGTTACACAAATCGACTTACCTAAAAAACAGATGTCGGGTTTATTTAACGGCTTAAGGATTTTAGAAGATATTAAAGGAATCGATATTATTTACTTAAGCGGTGAAGATGTTGTTAGACATAAACTGGTGAAAGATATCTTGAAAGCTTACGGCGATATTCAATAAGTCGGAAGTCAGAAAGTCAGGGGTCCGAAGTTTAAGTCTAATAATAGAACTACTTTGGACTTTTGCTATTTACAACTTTTATCATCCGACTCCGGTCTTCGGACTTTCTAACTTTCAGACTTTTTTCCTATTTTTATCCCCTCATGAAAGCACTAAAAGAAACTCATTTCAATTTCCCAAATCAAAGTAATTTTTACAAAGGTAAAGTTCGCGATGTATACACTATAGCCGACCAGTTTATGGTAATGGTTGTATCAGACCGTATTTCTGCTTTTGATGTAGTATTGCCTGAAGCTATTCCATTTAAAGGACAGGTATTGAACCAAATTGCGGCTAAATTTTTAGCAGCTACTCAGGATATCGTTCCTAACTGGGTTTTAGATGTACCAGATCCAATGGTTACCATTGGCCGTATCTGTGAGCCATTTAAAGTAGAAATGGTAATTAGAGGTTACTTAGCTGGGCATGCTTGGCGCGAGTACAGTAGCGGTAAGCGTTCTGTTTGTGGTGTTTCTTTGCCTGATGGATTAAAAGAAAATGATAAACTGCCTCAGCCAATTATTACTCCGACTACAAAAGCTTCAGTAGGGCATGATGAAGATATTTCAAAAGAAGATATTTTAGCAAAAGGAATTGTTTCAATAACAGATTACGAAAAGTTAGAAAAATATACTTATGCATTGTACCAAAGAGGAACTGAAATTGCAGCAAAAAGCGGATTAATTTTAGTAGATACTAAATACGAGTTTGGTGCTGCCGATGGTGTAATCTATCTAATCGACGAAATTCATACACCAGATTCGTCACGTTATTTTTATGCTGACGGATATCAGGATCGCCAAAATGCAGATGAGCCACAAAAACAACTTTCAAAAGAGTTTGTAAGAAAATGGTTAATTGAAAATGGTTTTCAGGGAAAAGATGGACAAGTTGTTCCGGAAATGACACCTGAAATTGTAAATTCGATTTCAGAACGTTACATCGAACTTTACGAACAAATTGTAGGAGAGCGCTTTATAAAAGCTGATGCTGATGCCATTTCTAGCCGCATCGAAACCAATGTTTTAAAGGCTTTAGAAACACTTTAAATTCGAAACAAATTTTATACATTAGTAAAATAAAGATTAGAGAGATGAAATTTTCAGTAGATAAACACGATAAATATGTAACCTTAAAGTTAGAAGAGCCTAAGTTTACAAACGATAATGCCCCAGGTTTGAAATCAGAATTCTATTTGCTCAATGCTGAGGGATTTCAAAATATAATCGTTGATTTAAGCTATGTTACAGAGTGTAGCGATGCACAGGATTTAAGCTGCTTATTGGTTGGCGATAGACTTTGCAAATCGGCAGGCGGATTATTTATCGTAACTGGAATTAATGATGAGCTGGCATCGATTATTGAATTATCAAACATATTTCAATCTGTAACGTTTGTAAATACAATAGACGAAGCAACTGATTTTATCTTTATGGATGAGTTGGAAAAAGAGTTTAGAGGCGCTAAATAACAAAATATTTAAATAACATTCCGGCCTCGTAGTTCTAAAAATCTACGAGGCTTTTTATATCTTATCATGATGAAATTTGAAGTTACAATTTTAGGAAGCAGTTCTGCTACTCCTGTATTTAACAGGAACCCATCGGCACAGCTTTTAAATTGTAATGAAAAATATTATTTAATCGATTGTGGTGAAGGTACACAACAGCAATTGGCCAAGTACAACCTTAAAGCCGCCCGCATCGATTATATTTTTATCAGCCACTTACATGGCGATCATTATTTTGGTTTAATTGGATTGCTATCCAGTTTGCACTTAAATGGTAGGGTAAAGCCTATGCAGATATTTGGTCCCAAATCTTTATTAGAGATTTTAGAGATCCAGTTTAAATATTCTGATACGGTGTTGAGGTATCCAATAGAATTTTTCCCAATTGAAGCCGATCAGTCTACACAGATATTCGAGAATAGTGATTTAACAGTTAAAACTATTGTTTTAAATCACCGTATCCCTACTACTGGCTTTATCTTTCAGCAAAAGAAACGTCAGCGAAAACTGATAAAAGAGAAGACTGATGAAGTACCTATGGCTTATTACACGGCCTTAAAAAAAGGAATTGATGTAGAACTGCCAAATGGCGAGATTTTACGCAGCCAAGATTATACCACAGAGGCAGAGGCACCGAGATGTTACGCCTATTGCTCCGATACCTTATTTGATGAAAGTTACTTTGCTACAATAAAAGATTCCGATACGTTATACCATGAAGCTACCTTTATGCACGACTTATTGGATAGAGCTAAAGAAACACATCATACTACAGCCTTACAGGCGGGAGAGATAGCCAAAATCATCGGAGCAAAGAAGTTACTCATTGGGCATTTTTCTTCTCGGTATAAAACCTTACAAATGCTTTTAGAAGAAGCACAGTCTGTTTTCGAAAATACTGAATTAGCGGTTGAGGGGAGAACTTTTCAGCTTTAGATTTTTTTTTCATTTTTTACCACGCGTACACAGAGAAAAAGCGCAGAGAGTACAGAGTTGGATGCAAATTAATCGTTAAACATAATCTGCGTTTATCTTCTTAAATCTGCAGGAGCTTAAGAGCAGAAAATTCCCCGCAGATAACGCAAATCACCGTAGAATCAAAATTCCTTACATCTTACATTTTGCATCGTTTAAAGATCCTTCGTTGCATTACCAATGACAGATTCCAAAAACCGAGCGTCATTCCCACGCAGGTGGGAATCTTAAAGCTTATATTGCATTACGATTTCCAATCAAGTTGGGAATGACGAACTGCTAAAACCTGTCATTGCAACTCCAATGTTTTTCAGTTAAAACTGACCTCAGGATGGTAAAAGAATAAGCTATTCAATTTTCCGTGCCATCTGTGCTTCCGTGGCAAAAAATTGGCATACAGAATTGTAACCATAAAAAAAGCCTTACAATTTAAAACTGCAAGGCTTCCAAATTTATAAAAATTAATTACTTGTCTTTTTTGTTGCCACCTCCAAATACCGAGAAGTGTACATAACGCTTAGGATTAGCTTTTAAATCGATCATTAATTCATCGAGATTTTTTGAAGCATTATTTAAATTCTGATACATTTTATCATCGTTTAACAATAATCCTAAACTGCCTTTTCCATCTTTAATTCCTGAAATTACGCTTTGTAAATCAGCAATAGCATTGTTTGCATTATCTAAGGTTTGTTTAAAGTTAGCAGCTGCAAACTTATCGGTAACCGTATTAATATTGGTTAAAATGTCGCTGATCTTTTGATTGTTGTTATTTAAGTTAGCAGTAATGCCTTCAACGTTCTTGAAGATTGCTTCAATACGTGCGCTTTCTGAACCTACTAAACCATCAACTTTTTTAGAGGTTGTTTCTAACGAAGCCAATGTACCTGCAATACTGTTAAAGCTCTTGTCAACATTTTTTTGAAAGTTAGGGTTTAAGATAGAATTTACACTACTTAAAATAGAGTCCATTTTACCAATAATTAACTCCGCTTTCTTTTGAACTGGCTGAACTTGCTCCATCAGCCCTTTCTCTACATTAGCATTTAAGGTGTAGCCATCTTCTGCCATTTTTTTAGAGTTACCCAACGACATTACAATGGCTTTGCTACCCAAAAGATCAGTACCTTCTAAACGGGCAATACTGTTTTCGGGAATTTCATATTTGCTGTTCACACTTAAGGTAGCAATAATACTACCATCTGGTTGCAGTTCCAGTTTGGCTACACGGCCAATCTGATAGCCATTAATAAGGATAGGTTTTGATACAGTTAAACCATCAACCCTGGTATATTTTGCGAATAATGTAGTTTCACTTGAGAAAATTGAATTTCCTTTTAAAAAATTATATCCAATTATTAATAAAGCAATGGCAAATGCAGCTAAAATACCTACTTTGGTTTCGTTCTTAATCTTCATGAGTGTTTTATTTAATGGCTACAAGTGCAGAGATATCCTTTCTTCACTTGTCTGAGCGTAATTAATTTTTTGTGCTAAACCTTATAAATACACAAAGGCTGCAATATTTGTTTGGTATCAGTTTTATATTTTTTACAAAGTTAAAATAACTATCATTTATAATGCCACTTATTTAACCTCAATATTTTTTTTGTATGTTTTTATTGCTTCTAAAATAGATTTGGCGATCTCGTTTTGTCCATTTTGCGAATTAATATATTTTTCTTCCTGCGTATTCGAAATAAAACCTACTTCTGTTAAAACGGCGGGCATACCACAGCGCTGCAGTACCAAAACCCCCTGTTCTTTAACACCGCGGCTAAATCGTTCATCTCTGCTGATATAGCTATTCTGTATTAATTTGGCAAATTTAATGCTTTTGTCTCTAAAGGTATTTTTTAAAAGCGATAAAAGAATAAAACTACTTGGGTTACTTGGATCATACCCATCGTACTTGCTTTTGTAGTTCTTTTCCAATTTAATATCGGCATTCTCTCTGATGGCAGCATCTTGTTCCTTTAACCGATGCGATCCTGCAACCAGTGTTTCTACTCCTTTAACATGTTTGTTGCCCGGAGGCATCGAATTGCAGTGTACCGATATAAAAAGATCTGCATTGGCTTCGTTCGCTATTTCTGCCCGCCTGTACAAATCAACATCAATGTCTGTTTTACGCGTAAAAATTATTTTAATATCTGGCATTTCCTCTTTTATTAATGCGCCTAATTTTAATGCAACCTTTAACGAAATATCTTTTTCTTTCGAAAAACTACCAGAAGCACCAGGTTTTCTGCCGCCATGACCAGGATCAATTACAATTGTTTTGATCTTATAACCCTGAGCAGGCGCTTTTTCAGCAATTAGTAACGAAAATAAAAGTATTGTAATCAGAAGTTTAATCTTCATGCACGAGGGATATTAAAATGATGTTTCAGCTATACGTTTATAATTTTTAATTGCTTTAATAATTCCATTCACAATCTCATTTTGTCCCTCAGGAGAATTCATGTAGTCTTCTTCATCTGGATTACTCACAAAACCTATTTCAGTTAACACTGCAGGCATAGCTGCACGGGCTAATACCGCAAGGCTTTTCTCTTGTACACCTCTGTTGGTGCGGCCTGCATTAACGTATTCTTGTTGAAGCATTGAAGCAAACTTTAAACTCCTATCTCTATTGGTTTGTTTCATTAAAGATAACATAATGTCGCTCTCAGGTGTGTTCGCTATAAATCCTTCGTAGTTTTTCTGATAATTCTCTTCCAGAAACATGGATGCATTCTCTCTTTTAATCACCTCATCCTGTTCACCTAAACGGCCAGTTCCTGATACAAAGGTTTCTGTTCCCCGTGTTGAGGTACTTTTAGATGTAAACGTTCTATACACAGGTACTTTTCTGCCTCTTACTTTTTTATAATAATCTACCACTCTCGATACCCTAACCGGCATATCATTTAAATGGATAGAAATAAATAAATCGGCTTTGGCATTATTTGCAATATTGATACGCTCATATAAAGGAATAAATACATCCGACTCTCGGGTATAAATAACTTTGATATCTTTCAAACTATCTTGAAGCGCCCGGCCAAGGTTCAATGCAGTTTTAAGTGCCACATCTTTTTCCTTAGAATACACACCGTGGGTTGCACCATCTTTACCACCATGACCAGCATCGATCACAATTGTTTTAATTTTATATTCTTGCGCAAACACCTGATTATCAATAGAATTTGATAACACTAGATAAATAATAATTGTTAAAATGGATTTAAGATACATCAATGGTATATTTTTCACTAATTTTGAACGTTTTTGATTAAACATTTGTGCAAAAATAACATTCAAATACGAATTTGAAACTTCTTAAGAGCTCTATTTTACTAATATCTGTCATTTTATTAACACTTGTTGTTGGTAAAGCTAACGCATTTTCCCATTTTTCATTGCAACAAATCATCCAGCAAGACACAACTAAAAAGGATACTACTAAAAAGACAGGTAAAAATAATAGTAGTATCGACCAAAAAGTAGAATACAAAGCGGAGGACTCCGTAAAAATGAGTGCCGATAAAAGTATTGTCTATTTATACGGAAACGCAAGGGTTGTATATGGTGATTTTGAGCTAGATGCGGCTTATATCAAATACGATAAAAAGCAAAATTCCATATTTGCACGTGGTATTAAAGATCCGAAAACTGGTAGATATACCGGAAAACCAATCTTTAAATCGGGTGCTGATGGAACAGCTATAGCAGATTCTATTTTTTACAATTCAGAAACAACCCGGGCCAAAGTATATGGTGTTTTTTCTGAACAAGAAGGAGGTTTCTTCTCTGGCGGGCAAAGCAAAAAGCAAATAGATGACGAACTGCACATTAAAAATGTAATGTACAGTACCTGTAATCTTCCACACCCGCATTTTGGATTAATGATTTCTAAAGGTGTGGTAACAGAGAAACAGATTATTACTGGTCCGGTTTATATGATTATCGAAGATATCCCCACTTTTCTGGGGCTGCCATTTGCATTTTTTCCAAAACCAAATAAACGAACATCAGGTGTAATCCTTCCTACACCAGGCGAAGATGCGACGAGAGGTTTTTTTCTGCAAAACGGTGGTTATTACCTCGGATTAAACGATTATTGGGATGCCAAATTAATGGGCTCGATCTACACCAATGGTTCATATGAAACTAGTGTTTTAAGCAATTATACCAAGCGATATAAATACAATGGCAACATTAACCTAGCTTACTCTAGTTTTAAAGACGGACTAGAGGGCACTGAAGCATTTGCAAACCCCACAAAAAACTTTAGCATCAATTGGAGCCATAGTCAAAATGCCAATGCCAATCCTGGTACCACATTTAGTGCCAGTGTAAGATTGGTATCAACAGGGAAAAGGGGATACTATAAAAATACTGCAGCAGGTACTACTTACGACATTAACACCATCGCAACCAACTCAACCAGTAGTAGTATCAGTTATGCGAAGGCTTATTCGAACGGTATGAACTTCTCTCTGGCTGCATCAAGTGATCAGACTTTAAGTACAAGAGCAATATCGTTAAGGTTGCCTGAAATGACATTCAACGTACCTACATTTAACCCCTTTAGTCCTAAAAATGCAGTTGGCGAACAAAAATGGTATCAAAAACTTACCGTAGGTTATAGCTTACAAGGAACAAACCGAATTGATACTTTTGATAGTTTGTTGTTTCAAAATGATGGTTTAAAGCGATTAAGAAGTGGATTTTCGCACAGTATTCCAGTAAATATGTCTTTCACAGCCTTAAAATATTTAAACTTTAGTTTGGGTGGTACCTATAATGAGGTTTGGAATTTCCAAAGCGTAAATAGAAGATATACACAGTTTGCAGATAACACTTATACTTTTAGAGAGGATACCCTCAGTGGTTTTAAAAGAGCGGGCAGTTACAGTTTATCAACTAGCATGTCTACTAAAATTTATGGCAGAAGAGATTTTAATCCAGCTGGCAAAATTCAGGCATTACGTCATGTAATGACACCAAATGTTTCCTTTTCTTATTCTCCTGATTTTACCAAAGCTGGAGCTGGACCTTTTGAACCAGCCACATACAAGGGTAACCCAATTTTAGTTAACGGAGTACCTTTAAAATATTCCATTTTTGACGGGATGGCACAGCCGGGCTCCTTTGGAGGCCCCAATGCATCCATTGGTTTCGGCTTGGATAATACCGTCGAACTGAAGGTCCGAAATAAAAACGATACAACCGGAACAGGCTCAAAGAAAATCCCAATTATTCAAGGTTTAAGTTTTAGCGGTTCTTATAATTTCTTAGCTCCATCCTACAAATTATCTACAATAGGTTTTAGTGGCCGATCGCAGTTTACCGATAAATTAGGCATAAACTACAACGGAACATTAGATCCATATGCGTTAAAAGACACAACAGTTAATGGTCAAACCATTAAAATAAGAGAGGACCGATTATTCTTCCAAAAGAATAAATTCCTACCACGTTTAACCAACTTTGGTTTCTCATTCGATTACAGTTTAAACCCAGAGGCGTTAAAACGTAAAAACGAAGCCAACGATAAATTAGGGGAGGCTGCCAATAAAAAAGGCATGACCGATATACAGTCGGAACAATTGGCGGCTATAAGCCGTGATCCTAATGCCTTCGTGGATTTCAACATTCCATGGAATTTCTCGTTCTCGTATAGTTTCCAATATTCGAATGACGGAAACAACAATACAATTTCGAATACACTAAACTTTAATGGCGATGTTAACTTAACGCCAAAATGGAAAGTTACATTTAACTCAGGTTACGATTTTAAGAACAATGGCTTAACCCCAATGAATTTAGCTATTTACCGCGATTTACATTGCTGGGATATGAGTGTAAACTGGGTTCCATACGGTGCTTACAAAAGTTATTCTGTTACCATAAAAGTTAAGGCATCGATATTGCAGGATTTGAAATTGAGCAAAAGACAAGGTTTTTACAGCACATACCAATAAATTTATGCTAGCCGAAATTATTACCATTGGTGATGAGATTCTCATTGGCCAAATCATTGATACCAATTCTGCCTGGATGGCTAAACAGTTAAATTTAATTGGTGTTTCCGTTAAGCAAATTACTTCCGTTTCTGATGATGAGCAACATATTATTGAAGCACTCGAACTTGCCGAAAAACGTGCAGATATTATTTTAATTACTGGTGGCTTAGGTCCGACCAAAGATGATATTACCAAGAAAACTTTGGCGAAGTATTTTAATATGGGCTTTCGTAATGATCCCGGTGCACTGGAGATGGTTCGTCAGATTTTCGAAAAATACAAACGCCCATTATTAGACATCAATATTCAGCAGGCCGATGTTCCCGATGGCTGCGAAGTAATTGTAAACAAAAACGGTACAGCTCCGTGTATGTGGTTTGAGCAGAATAATAAGATTTTTGTTTCTATGCCGGGGGTACCTTATGAGATGATGTACCTGATGGATGACGAAATTCTACCAAGGATTACAAGTAGATTTAAGCTGCCGTTTATTGTTCATAAAACCATTCTTACTGCAAATATAGGCGAATCATTTCTGGCCAAAGAGATTGAGGAAATAGAAGATAGCTTACCGGCGCATATCAAATTGGCTTACCTGCCAAAATTAGGACAAGTACGTTTGCGCTTGTCGGCTAAAGGTGATAATGAAACAGCATTAAACAAAGAGGTTGAGGTTTATGCCAAACAGATTATTTCAAAAGTAAATAAGTTTGTGGTAACTGATGAAGATATTCCATTGGAAAAAGCGATTCTGAACCTAATGAAAAGTAATGGCTTGACCTTATCAACGGCAGAAAGCTGTACTGGTGGTTACATTGCACACTTGATTACGCAGCATCCAGGTTCTTCTTCCGTTTATTGGGGCGGGGCAGTAGCATATGCCTACGAACTTAAAGAATCTATCCTTGGTGTAAAAGAAAGTACATTAAACACCTTTGGAGCTGTGAGCGAACAAACTGTAACAGAAATGGCCGAAGGCGCAATTAAACATTTTAAAACAGATTATGCTATTGCGGTTAGTGGCATAGCGGGTCCAGATGGTGGAACAGAAGACAAACCAGTTGGTACGGTATGGATTGCAATTTCTTCAAAACACAAAACTGTAGCTAAGGTGTTTAATTTCAGCAACAAACGCATTCAAAACATCGAACGTTCTGCAGCATCGGCACTAGCCATGCTATTAAATCTACTTAAAGAAACAGTTTAGAAAGAATAAAAACTGTATTTTTGTGGCGTTACCAATATAAAATACTGTAATTTAATATGGCTCAATACGAACTATTGTTACCAAAAATGGGTGAAAGTGTTGCGGAAGCAACGGTGATTAAATGGGTAAAACAACCAGGCGATTCTATTGATTTAGATGATACCATTCTGGAAATCGCTACTGATAAGGTAGATTCTGAAGTTCCTTCTCCGGTTGCCGGTAAATTGGTAAAACAGTTATTTGCGGCAGATGAAGTTGCCCAGGTTGGCGATGTAATTGCCATTATTGAAACTGAAGGTGGAGAGTCCCAAAAAACTGAAGCTCCGATTGTAGAAAAGCCAATAGCAGAAGAAAAAACTGAAACCATTCCTGGAATTGCACAACTACCATCAGAAAATACTGCCATAGCCACAGATTTTAGCTCATCTGAGCGCTTTTATTCCCCGCTGGTTAAAAGTATTGCTGCCCAGGAAAATATTTCATTGGCTGAGCTAGACGCAATTAAAGGCTCTGGTGCCGATGGGCGATTAAATAAAGATGATCTATTAAATTATATTGCCAATAAAACTGATGCAGCGCCAATTGCAACTAAAACAGTTATTATAACACCGCTTATTCCGCCAACAAGCCAACCGACTGAAAATAAAGCCACTTCATCGGCACCAGCTGTAAATAAAGCATCAACAACCAGTGTTAGTGGTGGAGATGAAATTATCGAAATGGATAGAATGCGTAAACTGATTGCCGACCATATGGTAATGAGTAAAACAACTTCACCGCATGTAACTTCGTTTGTTGAAGCCGATGTAACCAACATGGTTTTATGGCGCAATAAAGTAAAAAACAGTTTCGAAAAACGTGAAAATGAAAAAATAACGTTTACCCCAATATTCGTTGAAGCGGTTGCCAAAGCGATAAAAGATTTCCCGATGATCAATGTTTCAGTTAATGGCACGCAGATTATCAAAAAACGCGATATCAATATTGGCATGGCTGCCGCCTTGCCAAGTGGAAACCTAATTGTTCCTGTAATTAGAAATGCCGATCAATTAAATTTGGTTGGTTTAACAAAAGCAGTTAACGATTTAGCCACAAGAGCGAGAAATTCCAAATTAAAGCCTGATGAAACGCAAGGTGGAACTTTTACATTAACCAATGTAGGTAGTTTCGGAAATGTAATGGGTACGCCAATTATTAACCAACCTCAGGTGGCCATTTTAGCAGTTGGCGCCATTAAAAAGAAACCTGCAGTGCTGGAAACCGAACATGGTGATGTAATTGCGATCAGGCACATGATGTTTTTATCTTTATCGTACGACCACAGAGTTGTAGATGGCTCTTTAGGGGGAATGTTTGTACGCAGAGTTGCAGATTATTTAGAAAGCTGGGATCTGAACAGAGAAATTTAGTCAGTTTACAATTAACAGTTTTCAGTGGGCATAATGCCAGCAATTAAACAATTTATCAGTTTAAGAATTAAGAATGTTAGCTTCAAATTTAAAATCTATAGTTTCAGACAACGTATTGCATGCTAAATGGTTAAATACACTATCTTATATGGAGAATGCAGGTGCAAAGAAGATTTCAGCTTCCGAGCATAAAGAAAATGTAAACCTGATTATTCTTAAACACGCAGCAGAAGAACACCGTCATGCTTATTATTTAAAAAAGCAGATTTCGAAGATCGACGAAGCGCTTTGTAAAACTTATACAAATGCCGAATTGTTATCTCCAAACCATACAAAGTACTATTTGCATGCTTTAGATATCGCGGTTTGCCGTTATTTAAAAGCTGTATTTAATCTTTCTGGTTACGATTTAAAATTCGCTGCCTATTTATTTGTTACTTACGCTATCGAAGTTCGTGCAGATGAACTGTATCCAATTTATCAAGCCGTTTTAGATGAAGCAAAAAGCAAGGTAAACGTAAAATCGATTATTCTGGAAGAAGAAGGTCACCTGGAAGAAATGATGAATCAATTGGTCAGTTTTTCTGATGATTGGGAAAATCATGCTGCCGAAGTCATAAAAATCGAAAAAGCCTTATTTGAAGATTGGGTTACTGCCTTGGCTGCAGAGCTGCCGATAAGTGCTTAAACTCAGATATTCGTCATTGCGAGAAGGCTTTTTCAGCCGACGAAGCAATCTTATTAATAAAAGTTCTAACAACTGCTGTATGAAGATTGCTTCGTCGTTCCTCCTCGCAAATGACGAATTTTCATTTAAAAACCAATCCAGTTTACTTTTGTTTCTAAATAAAAACAAATATCATGGCTAAATTTTCAGAATTAATTAACGGCGATAAACCTGTTCTTGTAGATTTTTTTGCCGAGTGGTGTGGTCCCTGTAAAATGATGAAGCCAATTTTAGAACAATTAAAATCACAAGTTGGAGATTCGGTTTCAATTATCAAAGTAGATATCGATAAGAATCAACCAGCCGCTTCTTCGTTCAATGTTCAGAGCGTTCCCACCTTAATTCTTTTCAAAAACGGAAAACAGGTGTGGAGGCAAAGTGGTGTTTTACAGGCATCCCAACTGAAACAGATAATTGATACCCACGCTTAAACTTCTACCACACTTTTAGGTGTTACCGCAAAAATACGTTCACTTGCTTTGGGGTAAATGTTATAAAGCCCAGTAAATAAGCTAAAAGCTGGTAAAACGGCATATTCCTTCCCAAAATAAAAACATGGAAATTTTAAACGCTGCTTGGCTTTACCAACAATGGTAACTCCAGGATGGATATGTCCACTGATTGGGTATAGTTCTTCTTCGGTGCAATTTGGCGCGTCGTGGATAAAACAAAAAGGGCCTAAGCAATAACTGGGTTCATGTATTTCGATATTCATTGCAGCATAATTCGCATTCGAAAGCCTGTCGTGATTCCCTTTTACCAATAGAAAATTAAGCTCCTGGTATTGTTTTCTCCATGCAGAAAATTCATCAATATCGGTATTCAAACCATGATGAAACATGTCGCCATTGATCAATAATGTTTTAGGATTATACTGCTTAATTAATAAGCTTAAGCGTTGCAGATCTGTTTGAGCAATGGTAGCAGGTACTTGCAATCCCGCCTGACGGAAGTGTGCAGATTTACCCAAATGTAAATCGCTTATGGCCAAAAGCTGGTATTTGGGTAAAAATAAAGCCCTTTCTTTGTCTAAAATCAGTTCTTCACCTCGGCTCGTAATAGTCATTTATTTCGCTTTATTGTCATCCTGAACCTGTCGAAGGATCTTTTAAATTCCGACAGATCCAAGAAAGATTCATCTATTTAATTTTCTCTGATTCGGCCTTCATCCTGGCAATGCGCTGTTCCAATTCTTCCGAACTCATATTCTCGCGCAAGCTATCCACTTTAATAGGAAAAGAGAGCGGAGTAAAACTTTTAGGATTCGTTATAATAATTGCTCCATTTTGAATCCGCTCTAAAGCTGCTGCCAATCTTGGCTCTTCCAGTTGCTGGTAAAAAACCTCATCATATGCCTGGCGCAAAAGTAAATTATGTTTATCATAATCGCTAAAAACATTAAAAAACAAACCAGCAGATGACTGGAGGTGCTTATTGGCCACATATTTACCTGGGTAACCCTGAAAAACTAGTCCAGAAATGCAGGCAATATCTCTAAATTTCCGTCTTGCCATTTCAGTTGAATTGATGCTCAGCGTAATGTCTTCAGTTAAATTTACAGGCGAAAAAACCTCATAGGCAATCGATTCGTCCATAGGAATCTCCGTTTCACTCAAAAGTTCAAAACCATAATCGTTCATGGCAATAGAAAAACTGATTGGCAACAATTTACTTAAACGATAGGCTACCAGGGCGGCCAAAACCTCATGTACCAAACGCCCTTCAAATGGATAGGCAAAGAGATGAAAACCTTCTTTATTATTAATGAGTTCGATCAATAATTCGTCGTTTTTGGGTACATGAGAACGTTTTTCCTGAAGTAAAAACAAAGGATACACTGCATCTAATTCTTCATCCTGATGCGTTTTATCCAATGCTTCATTATATTTTTTTCGTAAAACTGATCCTAAATTGGACGATAAAGGTAATCGCCCACCGTTCCAACTAGGAGAGATTGCATTTTTCTGTTTACTAACCCTCACCACAACCGTCATGTCTTTTACCTGGATAAATTCTAAAACCCTTCCTGCTAAACGAAAATTATCGCCAGCTTTTAAACGGGTAACAAAATATTCTTCAACCATGCCAATGTAACCGCCAGAAATGAATTTAACTTTCAGCATCGCATCACTTACAATTGTTCCAATATGTAACCTGTGCCGCATGGCTAATTGCCTGCTCTTCACTTTCCAAAGCCCATCTTCATCTTTAATCACCTTTTTAAATTCAGTATAAGCACTTAAACTATCGCCTCCAGAGGTAATGAACTGCATTACCCAAGTCCATTCTTCGGGTAGGATAAGTTTAAAAGCATGGGTATTTTTAATTTCTTCGTAAATAATTTTATCATCAAATCCGTCGCCTATTGCCAGTGTAACCAAATACTGAACCAGGGTATCAAATACCATAATAAAAGGCTCACGGCTCTCTATATTGTTTGTTTTGGCAGCTTCTTTAATTGCTGCCGCTTCCACCAGTTCTAACGCATGGGTAGGTAAAAAATATATTTTAGAAGTTTCGTGAGGGGAGTGGCCAGAGCGCCCTGCCCTTTGTAAAAACCTGGCAACACCTTTTGGCGACCCTACCTGAACAACGGTGTCAACAGGTTTAAAATCTACGCCCAAATCTAACGATGAGGTGGCAATAACTGCTTTGAGTTGTCCGGTATGCAAGGCATCTTCAATCCAGTTACGGAGTTCGAAATCTATTGATCCATGGTGTATGGCAATCCGACCGGCCAGTTCGGGTTCGATATTCAACAAGTGCTGGTACCACATTTCCGATTGCCCACGGGTATTGATGAAGATTAAAGTAGTTTTACTTTTCTCGATGATCGGTAAAAGTTTATAGGCAAGTTTTAAGCCCAAATGGCCCGCCCAGGGCAATGTTTCGATATCATCAGGCAAAATTGATTTGATTATGATTTTCTTCTCTAGATCAGCCTTAACGATGATCCGTTTTGCTTCCAAATTTGGCTCTAATACATCTAAAGCCTCGTCAATATTTCCAATAGTAGCCGAAATTCCCCAAATTCTTAAAAACTGGTTTTTCTCTAACTTTTGCAACCCTTTAATCCGCGATACAGCCAGTTCCACCAAAACGCCACGTTTACTACCTAAAAGTTCATGCCATTCATCAGCAACAATACACTTAAGATTTCTGAATAAGGTTGAAGAGCCTTTTTGCGCCAGTAACAGGTGCAGGCTTTCTGGGGTAATCAATAAAATTTCGGGCATCGATTTTTTCTGCTGCAATTTCTCTGCCTGAGAAGTATCGCCATTACGTACACCAACGTGCCAATCCAATTCCAGCTCCAATAAAGTTTCGCGCATGGCTCTTGCAATATCCTTGGCTAAGGATCGGAGCGGAGTAATCCAGATTAACTGTAACCGGTCTTTCGCTTTTTTATTGTTGGTCTCGGTAGCATTTAAAGCCTCAATTACTACGGCTAGAAATAAAGAAAATGTTTTTCCGAAGCCTGTAGGTGCATTTACCAAACCGCTGTAACCATTCAAATAATACTGCCAGGCATCTTCCTGAAATTGAAAAGGCTTGCGTTTATTGGTCTTTAACCATGCTTTTATCCTTTTATAACCTCTGGTCTTGGTTTGGTCCATGCTTAAATATCCTTACTTTTTAATTTTTATAATTGTTTTTTGAAAAGCGAGAACAGTAATGCTTCGGTTAAAGCAGTCCCGCCATTCGCTTTACCTTTTTTGTAATCATTCTTGTAACAAGGATCCAACGCTAACAAAAAAGGGTATCGCTGCTGTCGGGTTTAAAATAGTAAGGCAAACCTAAGCAGGCTAAACCTCGCAGGTTTTGAAAACCTGCGAGGTTTGGGATAGCTTATAAAGTCGACTGCAACAATTGCCTCAAATCTTCTAAAGTATTAATTTCATCAGCTTTTTTATCTTTTCTCCAGCGCAATATACGTGGAAAACGCAAAGCTAAACCTGCTTTATGCCGTTTACTTTCAGCAATTCCTTCAAATGCAATTTCGAAAACCAGTTCGGGTTTTACCGTACGTACTGGCCCAAATTTCTCAATTGCATTTCGGGTTACAAAGCTATTTACTTCTTTAATTTCTTTATCTGTTAAACCCGAATAGGCTTTTGCAATTGTTACTAAGTTTTCTCCATCACGAACAGCAAAGGTGTAATCGGTAAAGAAATTAGCCCTTCTACCGCTTCCTTTTTGCGCATAGATCATTACCGCATCAACGGTATATGGATTAATTTTCCATTTCCACCAGTCGCCCCGTTTTCTTCCACTGTGATAATGAGAGCTTAACTTTTTAAGCATAATTCCTTCGCTGTTAATTGAACGCGAGGTTTGCCTCAACTCGGCTAATTCTTCCCACGAGCTGCAATTAATTACCGGAGATATCATCACCGGACTTTCAGCTAAACCACCAATCAACGCCTCGAGTATTTTTCGTCTTATACTTAAAGGTTCTTCCCTGAAATCTTTTGCCTCATATTCTAAAATATCATAAACAAAAAATCCAATAGGTGCATCTTCCAATTGTTTTTTATTAATTGTTTTGCGGTTTAAACGTTGTTGCAACGTACTAAATGATAAAACCTGCTTATTCTGTACTGCCAAGATCTCGCCATCTAAAACCACACCATCAGGTAAAACATCGATCATAAAGTGCAGTTCGGGGAACTGTTCTGTAACCAGTTCTTCGCCACGGCTCCAGATAAAGAGTTCTCCATTCCGTTTTACAATCTGCCCGCGAATGCCGTCCCATTTCCATTCGGCCTGCCATTCAGAAATATTACCTAATTTCTCTGGTTCTTGCTCTAAGGCATAGGCAAGACAAAAGGGGTAAGGCCAGGAGTTATCGGTATTCACATGTATACCATTTATCAGTTCGTGAAAGGTAATTTCATAAGGATTCCATTTCCCCATAATGCTATGCATAATCTGGGCACTATCTAAACTGCTCTGTTTAGCCAGCGCATTCACCAGCATTTTATTGGAAACACCAATCCTAAAATTTCCAGAGATCAATTTGTTAAAAATAAAACGTTCCTGTGTTTCAAGTTTATTCCATGCGCTCAGAATAAATTCTTTTTTGGTTTCGTCATCTTTACCTTCCAGATCATGCAAATCTTCAACCCATTTATGCAATTGAAAATCTGAGGTGTTTTCGGCAGGCGGCAATAACAGGGCGATGGTTTCGCTTAAATCGCCAACATTGGCATAACTTTCGGCAAATAACCATTCTGGTGTTTCGGTAATGTTTATAGCCCAGTATTTAAGCAGGGCTGATTTAATTGGCCTTTTAGGTTTTTTACCTGTAAACAATGCGATAACCCACACCTTATCTTTATCATCAGCATGGTTAAAATAATTAACCAAGGCCGCAATTTTATCGTTGGTTTTATTGCTCAGTTCGAGCTGTTGGATTAATTGAGCAAAACGTTTCATCGTTATTTATTTTCGTTTTGATCAACTAAATCTACCTTGTTTTCTTCATCATCTTCTTGCCCAAATTTGGTTAGCACTTCAGCAGCTTCTATGCCTTCATCATTTAAAAACCGACTAAAAGCTGCCGTAAAACCATGGGTAACATAAACTTTTTCTGCACCGGTTGCGGTAATGGCCTCCATTAAACCGGGCCAATCGGCATGGTCACTAAGTGCAAAGCCAGCATCGGCACTTTGCCACCGTCGGTGTGCCCGCACCTGCATCCAACCAGAACAAATACCTGTTACAGGGTGAGCTAAATTTTTGATCCAGCGACTATCCCTCATGGCAGGCGGCACAATTACAATACCTTTCTGTAGTTCATCTTTAGTGGTTTCAGGAGTAATTCTAATGGTTTTGGGAAGCTTTACACCTGCGTCAATAATCACTTCATTCAGGTTAGCAATACTGTTATGTACATAAATAGGAATATCACCAGCCAAATTTTTAATTAAACGTTGTGCTTTGCCCAAGCTATAGGCAATTAATACACTTGTTTTTTGCTGCATAATATTATCGCTTACCCAACTCTTGATGCCATTAAAAACAACTTCCTGCTTTTGCCATTTGTAAACTGGCAAGCCAAAAGTACTTTCAGAAACAAAAGAATGACACTTTACAGGCTCAAAGGGTGCAGTAATGCCATCGTCTTCAATTTTATAATCACCAGAGATAACACAAATTTCACCTTTATAAGCTAAACGTACCTGGGCAGATCCGATAATATGTCCGGCAGGAAAAAATGAAATATTCACTCCATTACGGATGATGCTTTCTCCATATTCTAATGTTTCTACGTTCAAATCTTCGCTGATCCTGCGTTTTATGATAGGTTTGGTTAAGGTATGGCAGAGATAGTATTTATTTCCAAAACGCACATGATCGCTATGCCCATGTGTTGTAACTGCATAATCTACAGGCCACCAAGGGTCTATATAAAAATCGCCCTGCTTACAGTAAATTCCTCTTTTGGTAAATTCTATTAGTGCCATAGCTACTAAACAATAAATTTATTGATTAGTTTTAGATCAATATCGGCTAAATACCCGATAATTTAAAATATCGGCTAAATACCCGATAAATAGAAATATCGGCTAATTACCCGATATTAGTTTTGAAATATGAATAATAAGTTCGATATTGTAGTATGATTTGCATTATAACAGGTGATATTGTAGGCTCAAGGAAGATTAAAGATAGCTGGTTATTAAGCTTAAAAACCGCTTTAAAAATAGTTTCCGATCAGAATAGTAAGTGGGAGATTTATCGTGGGGATAGTTTTCAGGTAGAAGTTGAGCCAGAAAAAGCCATCAGGGCTGCTGCTTATTTAAAAGCATGTATCAGGGTAAATAAACCTGCAGATGTAAGGATGGGCATTGGAATTGGAGATATCAAGAACAAACGGAAAAAACTTTCAGAATCCAGTGGAGATGCTTTTGTAAATTCAGGAGCAGCTTTTGACAGTTTAAAGCAGGCTAAGGTTAATTTAGCCATTAAAACTGATTCCGCTGATTTTGATGAGGAAATTAATGTCTTAATAAAGCTTTCGCTAATATCAATGGATAGCTGGGGAGTTGTAGCTGCCGAAATGGTAAAGCTTGCCTTAGAGAACAATAACCTGTTGCAAAGCGAACTGGCTGCTATTTCAGGCCGAACGCAATCATCTGTAAGCGAAGCATTGAAGCGTGCACATTATACCGAAATTATGGAAATGGACAGGCTTTACCGTAAAAAATTGAACCAACTGATTTTAAAATAATGGATATTTATTTAATCAAGCTTATTCTTGTCCATTTAATTGGAGATTTCTTTTTACAACCAAACGCTTGGGTAAAAGATAAAGAAAGGAAGAAATTAAGATCAATAAAGCTCTATTTTCATGTGGCCATCCATATAGCTTTAATATTCCTTATTTTCTTGAATTTTGGCGTTTGGAAGGCAGCACTATCAATAGGAGTGCTTCATTTTGTTATTGATGCTTTAAAATCGATTTTTCAGACCAAAAAAAATACACGGATACTATTTTTTGTTGATCAGGTTTTACATTTCACTTCGATAGTAGTAGTATGGCACTTTTTTTACAAAGGAAGTTTAAATATCAGTTTTTTTAATGAAACCAAAACCTGGATTTTAATAGCAGGGGCTTTATTTCTAACCATGCCTACATCAATTGTGATGCGGGTAATTATTGCCAAATGGCTTCCTGATAACCAACCAGACAGCCCACAGTCGCTACAAAATGCAGGCAAGTATATCGGGATACTGGAAAGAGTACTAATTTTCTTGTTTATCTTAACCAATCATTTCGAAGCGGTTGGCTTTTTACTTGCAGCCAAATCCATATTTCGGTTCGGCGATTTAAAAGAAGCACACGATCTTAAATTAACTGAATATGTCCTGATCGGAACTTTGTTAAGCTTTGGAATAGCCATTGTAACCGCTATGCTTATTCAAATGCTTATTGCATAAAAAAGCAGCCCGAAAGCTGCTTTTAAATTTTTCTATCTTGCTCCGGGAGGGCAGTTTTCTTTTAAAAACTTAGTATAAGTTAAAGATAAATGTTTGCCAGTTCCTTCGCCCTCAGAGATACTGTGGGTACGATTTGGATAACTCATCAATTGAAAAACCTTCCCGTTTTTGATTAACTCATTAATCAGCATTTCGGCATTTTGATAATGCACATTATCGTCGCCAGTACCGTGAATATACAATAAATTACCTTTTAAGTTTTTGGCGTAAGTAATTGGAGAGCCTTTAATATAAGCCTCTTTACTTGGAAAAGGAGTGCCCATATAACGTTCCTGATAAATATTATCGTAGGTTAATTGATTACCAACCGCTGCAATTGCGATACCCGTTTTATAAATTTCAGGATATTGGAACATCAGGTTTAAGGTAGAAGAACCGCCTCCGCTCCAGCCCCAAACAGCCACACGGTCTTTATCCATATAAGCATAGGTAGCCAGTAGTTTTTTAGCGGCCATAGCTTGATCGCGGATATTGATCACACCAATATTTTTATAAATGCTTTTGCGCCATGCGCTCCCTTTTGGTACAGGTGCACCTCTATTATCCATTGAAATATAGATATAACCATCTTTAGCCATATCGGTATATAAGAAATTTCTTCCAGCACCATATGTATCTGATGCAGTAGCCGAAGCAGGCTCACCATAAACATAAAATACTACCGGGTATTTCTTATCTGGATTAAAGTTATCAGGCTTTTTCATCCAGCCATCCATTTCAATTCCATCTTCAGTAGTTACTTTAAAAAACTCAACTTTGTTTTTAGTTAACGCCTGCTTAGCTAATTGTGTAGTAATACTTCCGTCCATTGTAAATGGATTCCCTGTAGTAAAGTTCATCCACTCTGTAATTGCCATAACAAGCGAACTGTTATACGAATGGCGTGCAAAAGCAGCATTCGGAGAAATATCGTAATTATGTGTTCCTGGTAAAACAGAAGGCGTAACCTGTTCTAATTTACCTTTGCCATCTAACTTGGTTTTAAAAAGATATTTTTGAGTAGCATTGGTTGGTGATGCCAGAAAATAAACCATGTTATTTTTTACATCGATCAATTTTACATCAATCACATCATAGCTGCCTTTTGTAACCAATGTTTCTTTTTTTCCATCCAAACTGATTCTATACAGGTGATTCCAGCCATCTTTATCAGATACGATTGTAAACTCTTTATTATCATTTAACCATTTCCACTCATCCTGTGCATCAATCCAGGCCTTAGCTTTTTCGGTATAAACTGCTTTTGCCGATCCAGTACCTGCATTACAGATAAATACTTTACTTTCATTTTGCTCACGGTTAAGTTGTTGTAAAATAATATCATTACTGTTAGGTACCCACTGCATCCTTGGGATATAATGTTGGATATTATCGCCAGGAACAGCTAACCAGTTTGTTTTAGCTGTTGCAATATCAACCACGCCAACTTTACAGGCAGATGGATTTTCGCCAACCTTTGGATATTCTACAGGAATGGTATATGGATAAATAGAATCGGTATTGTTGATCATCAAAAAGTTTTTGATCTTCGTAGCATCAATTTGCCAATAAGCAATAGATTTACCATCCGGACTCCATCTAAAACCATCACGGCAATCAAATTCTTCCTCATAAACCCAATCGAAAGTACCGTTAATCATTCGTTCTGTACCATCAGTGGTTAAGGCCTTTGCCGCAGTTCCATCAATATTTTCTACATATAAATTGTGTTTGCTTACATAAGCAACCTTGTTGCCATCGGGCGATAATTTAGCGAACATTAAAGATGAAGCTGGTCTATCTCTTCCAATTTGAGTAATCTTATTGGAAGCTAAATCTGCTAACCAATAATCTCCACGTGTTTCGTAACGCCAAACTTTTTTACTGTTTGTATAAATCAATGCCTTAGTACCATCGTCGGATAACTGAAAACTTTTAACTGCAATTGCATCATCTTTGCCTGCAGGTGTTAATAATCCCCTTGATATAACGGTTTTACGATCGTTTTTAGGAAGTGTTATGGAAACGATTTCTCCACCAACAATCTGATAATAGGAGTTACCGTCTTTTGCCCAATTGATACTTTGAGCTTTTGCATCAATTAGCGCACATAATGCTATGCAAGCAATTGATAATCTTAATAATAATCTTTTAATCATATATAGTTTTTGGACATAAAAAAAGCTTTTCAACTTTCGGGCTAATTTAAATAAAAAGCCTGCAGTTAAAAAGCTGTAAATTATCTGGAATTGGTTAATTATTCACCACCACCTTGCATTGCTTTCAATTCATCCATCGTTACTATTTCGTAACCCGTAGGAATTTCAGTGTTAATGGCACCTACTTTGGCTTCAGATAGAGATTTTAGAACTAGATCTGAATTTACGCCATTAATTACTGCAGAATATTTCACAGGAAGCGCACCCAAACCTTTAAAGAAACCACCATTAGTGATTGCAGCAATATCAACATCTTTTGTTGCCCATAATTCATGCGCTCCACCTTTGTCATCTTTATAGGTATATTTTTCAGCACTAAATCCAGCAATTGTCTGTTTTTCTCCGGTTGCTTTATAGTCAGAATATTTTGGCAATAAAGCTTCTTGTGCTTCTGTTTCTGCTTTACTCACCTTTACCGCAAACTGTTTTTGAGCTACTGGAACATCAATTAATAATAATCCGGTTTTATCTGCCGTGTTCGAAATGATGTTAACCATGGCAGGGCCATTTTCAATTTCTATTTTGGTTAAGCTACCATTAAATTTAGTTTTAATGTCGGTTGTTGTACCATTAGCAGTTACTGCAAATACCAAAGTACCTTCAGCAATTTTCTTTTGTGCATGGGCAATTATAGCAGTACTTACTAAGATTAAAGCTACAACACTAGTTTTGATTGATTTGAACATGTTTTTATTTCAGTTTTAGTTATTTACCAATTAATTTTTTCTTTTTTCAAAAACGAAGAAATCCCTTTTTTAAAATCTTCACTTTCTCTTACTCGGGCATTGATCTGAACTGCAATCTCCAAACTCTTTTCTAAGTGTGGATTAACAGTTTGAGTAATCAACTGTTTAGTAATCATTAATGAATTACCCGAACTCTCCGTACACAAACTTAATGCAAATTCTCTTACTTTTTGATGAATATCGGATGAATTTGTTACAAAATTTATCAAATTATATTTCAATGCCTGCTCAGCAGAAAAGATTTTTCCAGTTAGTAAAATTTCCTTGGCGATGGATTCGCTGACCTTTTGTTTTAAAAAACAAGAAACAATAGCAGGTACAAAACCAATTTTTACTTCGGTATAACCAAAATTACTTTCAGGGGTAGCAAAAACAATATCACATATCGTTGCCAAACCACAGCCACCAGCAATGGCATGACCTTCTACCTGTGCAATAACCACTTTTGGCAAATAATAAACGGTTGTAAAGAGTTTTTTTAAATGATTAGAATCAGCCACATTTTCTTCAAATGTATTGTACTGTAATTGCTGAAGATATGCTAAGTCGGCACCAGCACTAAAAGTATTGCCATTTGCATTCAATATTACCACTTTTACCAGGTCATCTTCTGATGCTTTTATAAATGCATAAGTTAATTCAGCGATAAGTTGAGGGTTTAGCGCATTTCTTTTTTCGGGCCTATTGATAGTTATTGTTGCTATTCTTTCAGCAACCTGATATAAAACCAGATTTTCCATATTATTGGGTTAGTTGCACCAAATATGCTTTATTTTTCTTTAAAATATGTACATCAATATTATTATTCTCCATATGCTTCTTTAAGATCTGAATTTTATAATCCTTATTAGAAGCATCGATTATTGCATTTTTATATTTTATATCAACGCCTATTTCGGCTAAATTAAATTTAGTATTTCCACTAAACCAGATACTAAAAAAAGTGGCATTTCCATTTATTTTTTTATAATTCAGATTTTCATCAATCAACAGTATCTTATAATAAAAAAAGGCAATTTGGTTGTTCTTTAATACGAACTGCCCTAAAACGGTATCTTTCTTAAAATTGATAAAATATATCTTGTCTACCTGTAATTGGGTTAATGCCGGCTCAATAGAAAAGTTATAGTTTTTATCTTCAACACTTAAATCCGAAACCAAAACAGCTTCCTTTCCATGAATGAAAGCAGCCGCATAGTTTTTTCTTAGGGAAAAGAAAATGATTTTCCTTTGGTGGAAGGTTCTTAGATCATCATGCACAACTAAAAGTTGATAACAAACAAATAGAAATAAAGAAGAGAACAGAAGTGGTTTATTAAATTTTGCCAATGCATAAATAAACAATCCCAGCGACAGACTCAATAACACAAATTCGGGCAAATTAATCCATACTGATGAAAAGCTAGCATACGGCAAACTGGCAATCCATTTTAATACAGCATTTGTGAAATTTATTATCCATTCGAAAACAGGTGCTAAAAACCCGAATGATGGAACTAGCACCGCAATCCCTAAATACATCATGAGTATTAATGGGATAGTGATGAAAAGATTCGCAAAAAGGAAGTAAAGTGGGAATTGATGAAAATAATAAATACTTAGAGGAAAGGTGACTACTTGTGCAGCTAAAGACATAGCTGTGAAACGCCATAACTTATCTATCCAATTATTTTCAGTGTAAAGGAGATTGTAAATTTTGGGCTGAAGATAAATTAGTCCAAATACAGCCAGGTAGGAGAGTTGAAAACCAACATCCCAAATTAAAAATGGATTGTAAATTAGCTGACAAAATGCTGAAAAGGCCAGAACATTATAACTGTTGGTTTTCTTCGATAAAACTTTAGCTGTTATTAAAATGGTGATCATTATTGCCGAACGAACGACAGAAGGGGATAATCCTGTTAACAAAGCATATCCCCAAATTAAAGTACAGATTAACAACAGTTTCACAATCCTTAGCGCCCGATTCTTGTTCAAAAAGAAGAACAGAAAATCTAAAACAACATAAATAATGACCACATGTGCTCCTGATACAGATAAAGCATGAATGGTTCCGGTTTTGGAATACGCCGATAAAGTTTCTTTACTTAAATCAGCGCGGTAACCTAAAATAAGGGTAGAGGCCACAGCAAAAGCCTCGTCATTTTTAATCAAGCTTCGGTATTTTGCTACTTGTTGTTCTCTTAAGTTTAACGCCATCTTTATAACGGGATTACCAACGTTATTTTTGTTTTTAACGATATGATCCTGATCTATAAAAGCCTGATGATAAATATTCTGACTACCCAGCCAGGCTTTAAAATCAAATTCCGCAGGATTATATGGAGGCTCTACTTCGGTATATCTAACCGAGATTATAATTTCGTCACCATACTTTAGTTTGATTGGTTTTATGCTATCTAATTTTACGGCAAGAAGCATCTGCCCCGATAAACTGATCTGCTTATCTTTTTGATATCCAGACACTACCTGTACTTTAAAACGCATTACGTTGCTACTTTGCTGAGGTTCATTATTCACCCAAACTTTTAAATAGTTACACCCCGTTTTTGCAAAGTAATTTTGGTTTAAACTTTCGTTATGGAGCAAGCAAAGCAAACCACCAAGGCTGAAAAAAAGTATAAAAATTAAAATACCAACAGCTCCTTTGTAACGATATACATTTAATCTTTTATAAGTAATATTTAGGAATAAAATGCTCAGTAAAATAACGAATAGCACTACAGTCAACAATTGAATATATCCTCTTGTTGGAAAGAAATAAAGAACACAGATGCCTAAAAGAAAAGGAAACAGGATCCTGACGAAAACATATTCGGCCTTAAACATTGTTTAAAATTGATAGCGTACCTGAACTTTAACTTCCGATTTTTTATTGCCCTTAATTTCATCCAGGTAAGTACCTACTGTTTCTACATCCTTGTAAATAAACAACCCATATCGAACCCAAACATTTAATTTTTTGACTACATTGTATTTCAGATTGAAATAAGTCCTAAAACCTCTTCCATTATACATTCCAAAAGCAAAACTGTATAAAACATCATCTTCATAAGCATAAATCCTACTGTTATAACTCGGGGTATTGAAATAGGCAAATCTTACATTTCCAGTTAGCTTTGCGAACATTGGCGAATAGTCTACATCCTGATAAACGAGATAACCAAATTCCCTATTAGCACCGCCTTTTTTATATTGAGAAATCTCTAGGCGGTTTTGGAAACGCCAATTTTTATTCAGTTGCCAGCTTGCCTCTGCCCGATAACCCTCTCTCTTTACATTATCTAAAAACTTTATAGGCACATTCAAATCGGTGTTTTGTTGTTTATGTTCAGTTTTAAATCGAACTAAAACTTTAAAGGTTTTGCTTGGTGTATAAACGGCCTGAGCTAAAACCTCGTAACCTTTTGATGGCTCATCAACACGGTATTTTAACCACGGGAACCGAAAATAATCGCCATAGAAAGAAAAGGCCCAGTGTTTATTTGGGTTAACATTTAAACCAGCATACAAT
This sequence comes from Pedobacter psychrodurus, assembly GCF_004331735.1. Taxonomy (GTDB): domain Bacteria; phylum Bacteroidota; class Bacteroidia; order Sphingobacteriales; family Sphingobacteriaceae; genus Pedobacter; species Pedobacter psychrodurus. The sequence continues at coordinate 37,686 of NZ_SJSO01000015.1, read as the reverse complement.
CCTTTTTCATTTACGGCTTCGCTCGATTCGGATACTGCTTGATTAAAGAAACTATGATAATCTTTAGCATAATCACGATAGGTTAAAGCTGCAGAAACTGTTGGCGACAAACTAATGAGGACACCGTTAATATAGGCAATGCCACCACCTAAACCTTTGGCAACCTCGCCATAGACGTACATATTTTTATATGTATAATTATAAAATAAACCCAAATTGGTTAACGCTGTGCCTGTGAAACTATATCGATCGTAAGCTGCAGTTTGTGTAATAAAACGGTTCTTATAATTAGTATGATAAGCAATTGCACCAACAGCAAATTCGTTTTTAGTATATTGAACTGTAGCACCAAACACGCTTTGCGCTAAAACACCTCGATTCTTAATCTCAGTAGGCGTTCTATGCAATCCGGTTTGATTAATGGTGGACTGAATTAAATTTCCTTCTGAATCTAACTTTTGGCTAGCATCTAGATTGCGGAACGAAACAAAAGGAGTGATGTCTATATTTTTAAACAAATTAATTGTTGCAGCGCCTCCTCTAAAAAAAGAATATTCGTTAGTGGAATTATAAGGCCTTAAACCTAAATCTTTTTTAGCTACGCTGGTTACATCAGGGCCTTTGCCAAAAGAAAAACCCGACCATAATGTTAAGCCCTGCCCAAACTGTAGTGTATAATCACCAGCTACCAACTTTTTTAGCTTACCCAATTTGAATAGCGCGATATTGCCTGAATAAAAATCGAAAGGCTTGCCTATAAATTTTTCACCAGCATCTTTATCTAAAGTTATGGCTGCAGATAGAATTGAGCTATATTGATATCGGTAACGCATCTGAAATCTTTCCGGCGAACCTAAATACCGGCTCCCAGGCAAATCGGTATAACCTTTTTGTTTTTCTAAAGTTTGCGCAAAACGCATCATCAAATCATTTTCACCAGCATAAATGATGTTTTTAAAACTCAGCTGTTGATATTCAGCGATATTGGTCAACGTTACAAATGGGAGGAGGCTTTGGATAGTTTTAATATCAAAACCATCAATGCTTTGTAATTCCAGTACATCCGCAAGCTGACCATTTTCCTTTATATGTGTAAAGAAATTACCAATCTGTAGAGGGGATAGGAAAACCAAAGTCTTTAATTCTTCAACCGAAGTACGATTCAGATTAATTGGATGTTTACGGTATTTCTCTAATACATCAACCAACTCGGTCATATCGTAATCATCAGGGAGGTTTTCAGCCATGCTCTCCAAAATATCGCGGATATCTGCCTCTTGTGTATTTTGGGCAAGTAAAGAATAGGGGAAAAAGACAAGCAACAATGCATACCATATTTTCATAAGCAGGGGGTTAAACCGTTAATAAAAAATAGGGTGATTGTTGTTTTTGTGATACTAATATAGAAAAATAATTAAAAACCTACAAAAAATGCACTTTTTTAATTACAAACTAGTAATGAGATGAAAATAGACAGTTATAAAGGAAATAAAATACTTAGAGTTCTTCTGCCAGATTTACCAAAAAACCTTTTAGCTTTTCTAATGAATCTATAATCTTTTGATTTTCTCTAACACCTGTTTTATTATTCTTCAAATAGTCTTTAGCACCTTTTAATGTAAATCCTTTTTCATCAACAAGATTGAAGATAATCTTTAGGTTTTCGATGTCTTCGGGTGTGAAAAGACGGTTGCCTTTTTTATTTTTCTTGGGCTGCAGGATATCGAATTCTTTCTCGTAAAATCGGATCTGTGATGCGTTAACATTAAACATTTCAGTCACTTCGCCCATGGTATAATACATTTTATTAATGTCTCTTTCTTTATACGGCATATTTTGTGCTTGATTATGAGTGTCTTATATCGATTAATTAAAGTATTCAAATGTAGCTCGATTTTTCCTTAATAACGCAATAAAATTTTAATTTTGTTCCCTCCAATAATATTGAAATGACAGCAAAAGAGATTAGACAGGCATTCCTTAGTTTTTTTGAATCGAAACAACATCATGTTGTTCCTTCCGCACCGATTGTGGTTAAAAACGACCCCACTTTAATGTTTACCAATGCGGGTATGAACCAATTTAAAGATTTGTTTTTAGGAGAAGCGGCCATAAAATATTCTCGTGTTGCTGATACACAACGTTGTTTACGTGTTTCGGGCAAACATAACGACCTGGAAGAAGTAGGTATTGATACCTACCACCATACCATGTTTGAAATGTTGGGTAATTGGAGTTTTGGCGATTATTTCAAAAAAGAAGCTATTGCCTGGAGTTGGGAATTATTGACTGAAGTTTACAAAATCCCAAAAGAAAAATTATACGTTACCTATTTCGAAGGTGATGAGAAAGAAGGCTTAGAAAAAGATCAGGAAGCTTATGATCTTTGGAAACAATATGTAGATGAAAGCCATATTTTACCTGGAAATAAAAAAGATAATTTCTGGGAAATGGGCGATACAGGGCCATGCGGACCATGTTCTGAAATCCATGTAGATTGCCGTACAGATGAAGAAAAAGCTTTAGTTGATGGCGCTACCTTGGTAAATGCCGACCATCCTCAGGTGATCGAGATCTGGAACAATGTATTTATGCAGTTTAACCGTTTAAAAGACGGTTCATTGCAAAGTTTACCAGCTAAACACGTTGATACCGGAATGGGCTTTGAGCGTTTGGTACGTGTTTTACAGGAAAAAACCTCTAACTACGATACCGATGTTTTCCAACCAATGATTCAGTTTATTGCGGAGAAATCCGGCATTCAATATGGTGCTGATGAAAAAACAGACATTGCTATGCGGGTAATGGCTGATCATATTCGCGCCATTTCGTTTGTAATTGCCGATGGTCAATTGCCATCAAACAACAAAGCAGGCTACGTGATCCGCAGGATTTTACGCCGGGCTGTACGTTATGCTTATACTTTTCTAAACTTCAAAGAGCCATTTTTAAACCAATTGGTTCCTTTATTGGCTGAGCAATTTAAAGGTGTATTTGATGAACTGATTTCGCAACAGGATTTCGTTCAGAAAGTGGTGCTGGAAGAAGAAGTTTCTTTCCTGAGGACTTTATCAACAGGAATCCAACGTTTCGAAAAATATCAGGCTTCAAATAATGTTGTAGAAGGTGGTTTCGCCTTCGAATTATCTGATACATTTGGTTTCCCGATCGATTTAACGGAATTAATGGCCCGAGAAAAAGGTTGGAGCGTTGACCTGGTTGGATACGAGCAGTCTTTGAAAAAACAAAAAGACGATAGTCGTGCCGCAACAGCAATTGACACAAGCGATTGGATTGTAGTAAATACAGAAGAGCAGAGCGAATTTGTAGGTTACGATGATCTTGAAATCGAAACAGAAATTTTAAAATACCGTAAAGTAAAAGCGAAAGGTAAAGAACAGTACCAGATTGTTTTACGTCAAACACCTTTTTATGCCGAAAGTGGTGGTCAGGTAGGAGATACCGGTCGTTTAGAAGACCACAGCCGCCAGTTTTGGGTAGACATTACCGATACTAAAAAAGAAAATGGCTTAACCGTTCATTTTACCGATATCTTACCAGATAATTTAGAAGGTAAATTTTGGGGCGTTGTAGATGAAGATAAACGTGTTTTAACTGAAGATAACCACTCTGCCACACACTTACTGCATGCGGCATTAAAACAAGTTTTAGGCAAACATGTTAACCAGAAAGGCTCGTTGGTGAATGCAGACTACTTACGTTTCGATTTTTCTCACTTTGCTAAAGTAACCGATGAAGAATTAGCGCAGATTGAGGTAATTGTGAACCAGAAAATCCGCCAGAACATTAAGTTAAAGGAACAACGTAACGTTCCTTATCAAGATGCCATTGAAAGTGGGGTAACAGCTTTATTTGGCGAAAAATATGGCGATTTTGTCCGGATGATAACTTTTGATGATCATTTCTCTAAAGAACTTTGTGGGGGTACACACGTAAAAGCTACTGGGCAGATCGGTTCTTTCAAAATCGTTTCTGAAAGTGCTGTTGCCGCTGGTGTTCGCCGTATCGAGGCCATTACTGCTGATAAAGCTGAGCAATATTTCTTAGACCAAAGAAAAGAGCTTGGTCATTTAAAAGCATTACTAAACGGAAGTAAAGACCTATCGTCGTCTGTTCAGGCCTTATTGGATGAAAATGCAAAACTGAAAAAGGAAATCGAGAAGTCGACAATAGAACGTGTGAACACCTTAAAACATGAAATTGTTCACCATGTAAGAGGAATCAACGGCATTAACCTAATTGCTAAACACATCGATCTGCAAAGTGCCGATGCGGTTAAAAACCTAGCATTCTCTTTGAAAGATATGGTTGATAACCTGTTTCTAGTTTTTACTACAGAAATTGATGGTAAACCAGGAATAACCGTAATGCTTTCTGATCACCTGGTGAAAAAGGGATTGAATGCTTCTAACATTGTTCGCGAGCTGGGTAAAGAAATCCAAGGCGGTGGTGGTGGACAACCTTTTTATGCTACGGCAGGTGGTAAAAACCCATCAGGCTTAAAAGTGGTTCTTGAAAAAGCGGAAAGTTTTATTCCTCATCACTAATTAAAATAATAAAATAGAACCTGAATAAATCCGATATCTATCGGATAAAGATGACGCTATGTAAAACAAAAAAGAGGCCTTAAAGCCTCTTTTTTGTTTTAATGTCTACTATGTTTTTCTCTATGTCCTCTAGAGAATAAACTCGAATTTACGCTTCTATCGTGGTGCCTATTATCTACGCGGTAAGACCTATAATTGTTTCTAGGTGAGCTGTATCTAACTCTGTTACCACCATAAGATGAGCGGTAATAATTATTATGACGTGAATAACTTACCCTGTGGGAATTATGATTACGGTATGGACTATTTCCATAAACTACCACTTTTCTTCCATGATGCAAATCGTAACCTCTATATCGTGCTGGTAAGTACCTCGATCTTGTCCACCTGTTTCCATTTAAATAAACAAACTGCCTTTGAGGAACATAATAATAAGATTGAACTTCTGGGAGATAGTAATAATTAACGTTTTGGTAACCTGCCGGAACCCAAGCTGGTTGAGCACCAATATTTACATTAATACTTACCTGAGCGTTAGATTGATTAGATGTTAAAGCCACGATACCTAAAATCGCGGAGATGATAAATAACTTTTTCATAATAATCTATTATTTGTGTGTACTTCAACAATTCAAACGCTGTGCCAAAACTTCTATTGTAACAGATATATAAAAAAAGGAGCTTCGAAGCTCCTTTTAAAATTCGTTAGTATATTTTAATGCTTCCCTTTACCATTTCCATGGTCTTTTCCTTTATTCTGTTTTTCATTATTCTGTTTTCCATAAATCTTTTTAGCCTGTCCTGGAGGCATACCATGCGGATGACCTTTTACTACATAATATTTACGATCACGGCTATCTCTAATTACGAACTGACCTTTATTGCCTTTATATTTGGCATATTTTACCTTATCGTTTTTGAAATTCAAATAAGGTTTGGGCGAATTAATTACCACTTTGTAGCCATTATATAAATTGTAATTGCCGTATCTTGAAGGTAACGAATTGGCAAAAACCCATTCATTTCCATTTAAATAAACAAACTGTTTCTGTGGAACAGAATAATAACTTTCTACGTCAGGAAGATAATAATAATCAACATGATCATAACCTGTTGGTCCCCAAAGTGGTTGCGAACCGATATTGATATTCACATTTAACTGTGCTTTCGCGGGGATACTGAACAATGAAACCATCACCATTACAGCCATTAAAAATAATCTTTTCATAATCAATTCATTTAGTGTTTACGCTTTATAGCCAAACCATGTGCCAGAATTAAGCAAACAATAAAGGAGCCTCTTTCAAAACTCCTTTATTTATAGCTAAATATTAATATTAATGGCGCTCGTTACCACGGCCTTGACTGTTATTTCTTTCCGGACGGTTATTGCCGCCTCTATTATCATTTTCGCGGACATTGTTGCGGGCAGTTCTTGAATTTTGATTTACCCTTACAACCGTTTTTTCTTTATGTACAGGACGGTTATTATTATTAATCACTACAGTTTTGTTTCCATTATAGTTTGGATGTCCTTTTACAACATAGTATTTGGTATCACGACTATCTCTAATAATGGTTTGTCGGCCACCGTAATTTTTATATTTACTGTATCTGGTTACATAGATATTGTCTCTTAAATACGGTCTTGGCTCATTAATTACCACTTTATAGGCGCGGTATAAATCAAAGTTCCTGTATTGGGCAGGCAAACTGTTTACCCAAACCCAACGTCCGCCATTCGAGTAAATATATTGTGCAGAAGGCACATGATAATAGGCATCTATATCAGGAAAATAGTAATAATCTACATGATTGTATCCTGTTGGACCCCAAACTGGCTGTGAACCAATATTGATGTTTAAGCTAACCTGTGCTTTTGCATTGTTTATGCTGAATAATGAAACCATCAGAACTGCAGCAAATAAAATTAACTTTTTCATAATGTTTTTTAATTAAAGGTTTCTTGTGTGTGTTTGCTGAGATAGACAAACCCAACGAGCTCTGGTTTAATCAGAGTCATCCCATTTAACATTCTTTAACGATTGCATAGGCTATTGAGTAATTTTACTCATTTTATTGAGTAAATTATAAAATACTACGTAATTAACTTATTTACAACATGTTATTTAATAATTTTTAATGTTAAAATCATTAAATAATACTATAATAATTATAATTATTAGTTAGAATTTTGGCAATCATTTTGAATTACTAAGAGTATTGATTAATTTTACTCAATTTATTGAGTAAATTGTAAAACATGTTCCAAAGATCTTACTTACAGAAACTTGTACAGGTTATGAATGAACCAAAAAGGTTTATTCAGGTGCTTGTTGGCCCTAGACAAATAGGTAAAACTACATTGATCAGTCAATTGGTCAAAGAAATTGATATACCTTATACATTCGAATCTGCAGATGCTGTTGCTGCCTCTGATAGAACATGGATAGAGCTAATATGGTATAATACCAGAGAGCTATTAAAAGAACCCGGGGTTGATGAATATCTTCTTGTGATTGATGAAATTCAGAAAATTGATAACTGGAGTGAAATTGTGAAGCGCCTCTGGGATGAGGACATTAGAAATGGGGTAAACTTAAAAGTAGTTTTGCTGGGCTCATCAAGACTGTTAATTCAACAGGGGCTAACAGAGTCATTGGCTGGAAGATTCGAATTAACTTATTTAGGGCATTGGAGCTTTGCTGAAATGGAAAGTGCTTTTGGCTTTACTGCCGAACAATACGTTTGGTTTGGCGGATACCCTGGCTCTGCAGATCTAATCAAGGATGAAGAACGGTGGAAAAACTATGTTTCAAATGCCTTAATCGAAACCAGTATTTCGAAAGATATTTTAATGCTAACCCGTGTTGATAAACCTGCCTTAATGAAACGCCTGTTTGAATTGGGCTGCTTATATTCCAGTCAAATCTTATCTTTCACCAAAATATTAGGTCAACTCTCTGATGCAGGCAATACCACAACATTGTCGCATTATTTACAATTATTAGATACAGCTGGTTTACTTGGTGGTATTGAAAAGTTTGCGGCTGATGTGATCCGTAAACGTTCATCAAGTCCAAAGTTTCAGGTACATAACAATGCACTGGTAAGCGCTCAAAGAAACGAGTTTTTTGAAGAAATAAAAAAACAACCAGCAGAATGGGGGAGAATGGTCGAATCATCAATAGGTGCACACTTATTAAATTCTTCATTTGTTGAGGGTTACAAAGTATTTTATTGGCGGCACAGAAACGACGAAATAGATTTCATTTTAGAGAAACGAGGCAAAATAATAGGGATAGAAGTTAAAAGTACCGGACAGATTACAGGCACTTCGGGAATGGATGCTTTTAGCAAAATGTATAAGCCCGATAAAATACTTTTAGTTGGAGCAGGAGGATTGCCTTGGCAAGAGTTTCTAAAAATTTCTCCATCAAGCCTTTTTTAAAAATATATAATCAGCTACGGAAACACAGATTTATATGGAATTAAATAATCTTCCATGATTTTAGTGTTTCTGTAGCAAAAAATCACACCAAGATTGTAGTAATAAAGTTTAGTTAATAACTATATTTGAACATTAAATTTAATAATAGATAAACTTAAATCCGTGTTTATCTGTATTCATCTGTGGTTAATAAAAAATAAATGCCTTTACAAGAAACAAGCCCCAAAACTGCTTTCGAACTCGTTTCAGGACTAGAAATTCACGTTCAGTTAAATACAAACACTAAAATATTTTCTGCTGATAGTGCATCTTTCGGGGCTTTACCCAATCAAAATATATCTACGGTTTCGTTGGCATTGCCTGGAGCTTTACCGAAGTTAAACAAAGAAGTTGTAGCAAAAGCTATCCGGATTGGCTTGGCTTTAAACTGTACCATTAACCAGATCAACCATTTCGACCGCAAAAACTATTTCTACGCAGACTTGCCAAAAGGATACCAGATTACGCAGGATAACCAACCGATCTGTGTAAATGGTTTTCTGGAACTTCAACTGGCTGATGGCTCTACGAAGAAAATCGGAATCAATCGTATTCACCTGGAAGAAGACGCTGGAAAAAGCATCCATGATCAGGACGACAACTATTCGTTAGTTGATTTGAACCGTGCAGGTGTGCCTTTAATCGAGATTGTGACTGAACCCGATATCCGCAGTTCGGAAGAAGCTTCTGTTTTATTAAGTGAAATCAGGAAGCTGGTGAGGCATTTAAATGTAAGCGATGGCAATATGGAAGAGGGTAGCTTGCGTTGCGATGCCAATATTTCTATTCGCCCACAGGGCACTACCGAATTCGGAACACGTTGCGAGGTAAAGAACCTAAACTCCATGCGTAACGTACGTAGAGCAATGGAGTTCGAATTTGGCCGCCAGGTAGAAGTGATTAATAATGGAGGAAGAATTATCCAGAGCACATTAAATTTTGATGCCGATAAAGGTACTACTTCACCGATGCGTACCAAAGAAGAGGCTAATGATTACCGTTATTTTTCAGATCCTGATTTACAACCAATTCATATTTCTGATGCATGGCTAGCAGAGATCAAATCGTTAATGCCTGCACTTCCTAATGAAATATCAAAGCAAATGATTTCAGAATTTGGGATCAGCAAAGCAGATGCAACGCTTTTTGCCGAAGATTTAGACCTGTTAAACTACTTTAACCAGGCTCAATCAGCTGTTCACAACAAAAAAAGCTTAATTAATTGGTTAATTGGTCCGATCAGAGCTGTTTTAAATGAAAAAGGGATCGCGATCAACGATTTCAAAGTTAAACCGGCGCAACTGGCAGAAGCTATTAACCTGGTTGATGATAAAAAAATCACACAACAAATTGCTATTCAACAATTACTACCAGCTGTTGAACTAGAAGAAAATGCAAAAGTTACTGATTTGGCACAATCATTAAACTTACTGATCTCTGAAAACGGAGACGAATTAAGTAGTTTTATTGATGAAGTGTTAAATAAATATCCGCAACAGGTAGAAGCGTACAAGAAAGGCAAAAAAGGCGTTTTGGGTTTGTTTGTTGGCGAAGTAATGAAACTAGCCAAAGGAAAAGCCGATGCCAAAAAATTAAATGAATTAATACTTGAAAAACTGAAATAATGAGACTAAAACAATTGAGCCTGATCATACTGATCGCGATTGCCTTCACAGCATGTAAACCCAAAGATAGCTTTACGATTGACGGAACTTTCAAAAATCCAGGAACGGAGAAGAAAGTATTTTTATATGGTATGCAAAATAGCAATATGGTTGCAATCGATTCAACTAACCTATCGGAAAAAGGTGAATTTAAATTCATCCGTAAAACGCCATCGGTTGATTTCTTTAGGGTATCAGCAGGTAACCATGAGTTTATGTTAATTGCAAAAAATGGCGATGACATTAAATTAGAAGCTGATTTGGCCGATAAAACAATGGCTTATAAAATTTCAGGTGCAAATGAAGTAGAAAAATTATCAGAGCTGAATACCATTAGAAACAATTTCGCCAAGCAGGTAGAAAAACTACAGGCCGATTTCGAAGCGAAAGTAGCAACACAACCTCAAAATAGGGCAGCTGTGTTAGAATCGATGAAGCCCCAGTACGAATCGTACATTAATCAATTAAATACGCAGATCATAAAATTTGCTAAAGACAATAAAGGTACGCTCGCCAGTTTCTATGCCATGAATACTTTAAGTCCACAGGAATTTGAAGCAGAACTGGTACAATTTGCTGATGAAGTTAAAGAAGAAATTAAAGGCAATGCTACGGTTGATACTTTTGTAAAACAAATGGCACTTTTAAAAGCGGTTCAGGTGGGGCAGATTGCGCCAGCATTTACCATCAATACAGCTGATGACAAACCTGTAAGTTTATCAGACTATAAAGGAAAATACGTACTGATCGATTTTTGGGCATCGTGGTGCCAGCCTTGCCGCCAGGAGAATCCGAACGTTGTTAAGGTGTACAATAAATATAAAAATAAGAACTTCGATATCATCGGCATTTCGCTAGATACCGACAAAGCAGCATGGTTAGGTGCAGTGAAAGCAGACGGATTAACCTGGACACACGTTTCGGAATTAAAAGACTTTAACGGTGCAACGGTAAAAAAATACCAGGTGCAGGCTATCCCAACTTCTTACCTGGTTGACCCTTCTGGAAAAATAGTGGCTAAAAACCTGCGTGGCAACGAATTAGAGGCATTTTTAGCCAAAACGTTACTTTAAAACAAATTCCATGTTAAACTAATTTAAGTAATTAACAATTTCTTAACTTAGGCTTAACTAAATATTGCATCATAGACACTACTTTCGTAACAAATATTTAACTATGAACAACGCAGGTCAGAAAATATTAATTGTTGATGATGAACCAGATATTCTGGAACTTATTGAATATAACCTTAAGAAAGAGGGTTATCAAGTTTTCACAGCTACTAATGGCCAAGAAGGAATTACTGTTGCGAAAAAGGTGCATCCAGATTTGATTATCCTGGATATTATGATGCCTAAAATGGATGGAATTGAGGCTTGCCGTTTAATGCGTGCAATACCTGAATTCAAGAATACATTTATGGTTTTCTTAACCGCCAGAAGTGAAGAATATTCTGAAATTGCAGGTTTTAATGTAGGCGCTGATGATTATATCGCAAAACCGATTAAACCACGTGCTTTAGTTAGCCGCATTAATGCTATTTTAAGGCGAAATACAGGAACAGAAGAAGTATCTGAAAACAAATTAGAAATTGGCGATTTAGTAATCGACCGGGAAGCTTATTTAGTTTTTCAAAGTGGCAACAAAGTAGTATTGGCGAAAAAAGAATTTGAGCTTTTATACTTACTGGCTTCAAAACCTGGAAAGGTATATACCCGCGAATCGATCCTTAAAAATATATGGGAAGATTCTGTGGTAGTAACCAATAGAACAATTGATGTTCACATCCGTAAACTGAGAGAAAAATTAGGTGAAACTTATGTATCAACCGTAAAAGGAGTGGGTTATAAGTTTGAACTATCGTAAAAAACTGCAAGTCGCCATGGTTCGTGTCTCCACGAACCAACGTTGATTTAGTACTTTGGTCCGTGAGGGCACGGGCCAAGGCACATGAATTATTTTTAACACAGATACACACAGATTTTTTTCTGATGATTAATCTGTGTTTTTTTATGCATCGTAAATTAGATCCTGAAAAAACCCGATAGCTATCGGGTTCAGGAGGACGGCACTCAAGGTAAAACCGTCATGCTATCGCCGATCTTCCTATTTCCATATCTGTGGTTATCCTTTTTATCTGTGGTTAATATCTAAACCAATAAAAATAAAATCGTATTTTTGCGATTCATTAATTACAGCACAGTTTGAAGTTTCCAAATTTTAAAGACCTTATTCTTTTCGAAGACAACGATTTTATTGTTATCAATAAACCTCCATTTTTAGCCTCGCTCGATGAACGTGGTGGATCTGGAGAAACCAATGTGTTACGCTTGGCTAAACAGTATAGCGATGATGCACAGGTTTGTCACCGTTTGGATAAAGAAACTTCTGGTGCTTTAATTATCGCCAAAAACCCCGAAGGTTATCGCCATGCTTCCATGCAGTTCGAAAGAAGAAAAGTGAATAAAACCTACCATGCGGTAGTAGATGGGCACGTCATTTTCGACCAATTAACGGTTGATCTGCCAATTTTAAACGACGGCAATAAAAATGTAACCATTGACAGGGCAGAGGGAAAAAGGGCAGAAACCATTTTCGATTCGTTAAAATACTACAAACACTACACTTTGGTTGAGTGCAAGCCCATTACTGGCCGTATGCACCAGATCCGTATACACCTGGCTACGCAAAGAGCAGCCATTGTTGGTGATGATATGTACAAAGGGAAACCTGTTTTTCTTTCGTCAATAAAGAGAGGTTACAAATTAACCAAAGGCGAAGAGGAGCAACCCATAATGAAACGTTTTGCATTACATGCCAGACATTTGGTTTTTAAAGGACTAGATGACAAAGATATTGTGATCGATGCACCTTATCCAAAAGATTTTGCAACCTTAATTAAGTTATTAGATAAATTTGATGCATAAAACTGCCCTTTAAATTGGCTCGTTTCGTTGTTTTTGTTACTTTTGGGCTATTCCCATCTATTAAAAACAATAGAATGTACATCAGATTTGTAAATTACCTTGATAGGATTAACCAGTACCGAAAATCTAAAATATCAAACCGTAATTTCTTAATTATCCTTGCTGTAATTGTCGGAATTTTAGCAGGACTTGCAGCTGCCGCTTTAAAAAGTTTAACCCACCATATCGAAGAATTTCTTCAATCAGACTGGCACTGGAAATATAAATACTACCTGTACTTTATATTTCCGATGATTGGTATTTTTCTAACGGTTTTGTACATTAAATACTTTATCCGTAAAACAAAATTCGAAACGGGTTTAACCCCTTTGCTTTATGCAATTTCAAAAAAATCGAGTAAGGTAGAAGCACACAATATTTATTCGCAGATTATTACCGCAGCAGTAACGGTTGGGTTCGGTGGCTCAACAGGTTTGGAAGCACCAATTGTTACCAGTGGATCAGCAATAGGCTCAAACCTTGGACGTTTACTGGGTTTATCTTATCGTGAAATTACCATGTTGGTGGCATGTGGCGCAGCAGCCGGTATTGCAGGAGCATTTAACAGTCCGGTGGCTGGGATTGTTTTCGCTATCGAAATTTTATTGCCTGAGTTTACCATTCCTGCATTTATCCCGCTTTTATTATCAGCTGCAACAGCAGCAGTAGTAGCAAGATTATTTTACACACAACAACTTTTCTTTTTAGTTACAGAAGGATGGAAGGTAAACGCACTGTTTTATTATGTGATACTGGCATGTTTTATTGGCTTATTTTCGATCTATTTTACTAAAGCCAATTATGCTGTAAAAGGGTTATTCTATAAAATCAAGCATCCTTATACCAAAGTAATTGTAGGAGGTTTAATGCTTGGCGCCTTGGTGTTTCTATTTCCAACATTATATGGTGAGGGTTATATCACCATAAAAGGCTTATTAAAAGGCGATTATCAAGCGGTTATTAACAATAGTATTTTCGCCGGTTACAATACCATTCCGGCTTTAGTAGTACTGTTTACAGTGGTGACCATTTTCATGAAGTCAATAGCTACCTTGGTTACCTTAGGTGCCGGTGGTAATGGTGGAACATTTGCACCGAGTTTAATTATGGGTGGTTTAATTGGGTTTATATTTGCTTACGTAGTGAATTTATCGGGAATAGCACAATTAAACGTATCTAATTTTATTGTAGCAGGAATGGCCGCTGCTTTAGGCTCCATTATGCATGCCCCTTTAACGGGTATTTTTCTGATTGCCGAAATTACGGGGGGATATATTTTAATGGTTCCATTGATGATTACCACTGCGATTTCTTACGCCATTAACCGCAGCTCGCAAAAACATTCTATTTATACCAAAGCACTTGCCGATAAGGGAGAGTTATTATCTCATGAGGATAAGGATACAACCGTTTTAAACCAGATGAAACTGAAATACCTGATCGAAAAAACTTATCCCCAGTTACAGATGAATGATTTGATTTCCGTTAAGATGAATGAAATTTTGCAGTCGCATAAAAATATCTGTGCGGTTACTAACGAATTAGGCGATTTTAAGGGCATCATTTACATAGAAGAACTATTTAATGAAATGATTAATCACCCCGATAAGGAAAACTTGCAGGCTTCTCATTTGGTTAAGCCTGCACCGAACGCTATTACCGAAAATGATGATCTGAAAATGGTATTAGAGAAAATGGAGCAAGACAATGTATGGATTTTACCCGTATTAACCGCACAAAACCAATATCTAGGTTTCGTTTCTAAAACTGCGATTTTTAATAAGTACAGAGCATTGCTGATGAGACAGAATGATTATATGGGGTAGCCTTATATCACCGTCAGTCGTCATTTAGAGCGAAGAGTAGCGAAGCCGAGAAATCTTTTAGCTACGCTTTAAGTGCAAAGATTTCTCCACTGCGGTCGAAATGACGAATAGCCTATTTTAAACGAAAGAAGTCAAGTTTTAAAAACTTGACTTCTTATTATGATCTTATTCCGCTCTTTTTAGACCGAATTTCTCAATTTTACTATACAAATGGCTTCTTTGAATATCAATTTCATCTGCTGTTTTTGATACGTTCCAGTTGTTCTTCTCTAATTTGAATTTGATAAACTCGCGTTCTGCGTGATCTTTATAATCCTGAAAATTGTTGAACGAATCGAAAGAAGATGCAAGGCTCGAACCTCCGGCACCAGCAATCTGTGCACTGGTTGCAGCACCAATATTTGTTCCACCACCAGGATTGGCGAATGCACGTACATCATTTTCAGTAATTACCTTATCACTCAAAATAATCAAACGCTCAATCATGTTGTGTAGCTCACGCACATTACCTGTCCAAGGCAAAGCTTTTAAAGCAGACATACCGCCATCATTTATTTTCTTAACCGGCATCCCATAATCGCTGCATATATTCTCTAAAAAGTTCTGCGCAATAACAGGAATATCATCGGTACGCTCTGTTAAATGCGGAACATGGATATTGATTACATTTAACCGGTGGTACAAATCCATACGGAAGTTACCATCTTCGATTTCTTTTAGTAAGTCTTTATTGGTAGCTGCTAAAACGCGAACGTTAACCTCAATTTCCTTTTCGCCACCTACGCGTGAAATTTTATGTTCTTGTAGGGCACGCAAAACCTTTGCCTGTGCAGAAAGGCTCATATCGCCAATCTCATCCAAAAATAAAGTTCCGCCATTAGCCAGTTCAAATTTACCGATACGTTGTTTAACAGCAGAGGTAAACGAACCTTTTTCGTGACCAAACAATTCACTTTCAATTAGTTCTGATGGAATAGCAGCACAATTTACCTCAATTAAAGGACTATCAGCACGGTTTGATTTCTCATGTAACCAACGGGCTACCAATTCTTTACCGCTACCATTTGCACCGGTAATTAATACACGTGCTTCGGTAGGCGCAACACGCTCTATAGTTTCTTTAATTTTAGAAATGCTTTCCGATTCACCTAAAATCTCACGGGTTTTACTTGCTTTACGTTTTAAAACCTTGGTTTCGGTAACCAAATTTCCACGGTCTAAACCATTACGAACCGTAATTAATAAACGGTTTAAATCAGGTGGTTTAGAAATAAAATCGAAAGCTCCTTTTTTACTGGCTTCAATGGCAGTTTCAACTGTTCCATGACCCGATATCATAATGAATGGCAAATCGGGTTTAATGATTTGTGCCTGTTCGAGCACTTCTATACCATCCATTTTATTCATCTTGATATCGCAAAGTACCAGGTCGAAATTCCCTTTTTTGATCATTTCGAGGCCATCAATACCGTTATCGATATCTTCAACATCATAATTCTCGTACTCCAGAATTTCGCGTAAGGTACTCCTTATCGCACGCTCATCGTCAATTATTAATAATTTAGCCATTAGAGATGTATTCTTTAATTTTGAAATGCGAATATATTATTTTTTAATTAATGTATAGTTTTTTATACAATTTATACGCTACAAACCTTAAAAGAAGGGAAAGGTTTTAATAAACATAATCTATCTTAAACTTACTTAAATCGGGCTTGTGCTTTTTAACCCTTTTTAATTCAAGTTCATAAATAGTTTTGCCCAAGTTTTTCATAAAGGGGAAACAAACCGTTTCGTATTCGTACTTATTATCGTTAAATATGCCATCCTCGTTGCTCTGTATTACTGCGGTAAGGAAATATTCAATTCCATTCTTAAAATCAACAAAATAGGAGTTATCGATGATGTAGCCATAACTATCACCATATTTATTAAAGATCCGGATGTTTGCATCTGGAGTTACACGTTCTCGACCATAATACAACATTTTAGCATAAGTAGGCCAAAACGCTTTAGGGTCGTATTTAGGAAAATCACTTTCAGTAGGATATTTGCTCATGTAAGTATAAATCAGCTTATAATCTTCTGGACTAAGGTTAAACCGTTCTTTCGCCTGAAAAGACTCAGGAAAAATCAATTTCTGCATGAGTTTTTGTTGATCGTTAATGGCGAAGGCATTTTTCCCTGCTAAACTGAAAGGTTTGTTCACCAACTTGTCGGTGCTATCCATATATCCAGTACCCACTACCAGATTACTTAATTTCAATTCATATTCTTTTGGGTCGTACTGGGCAGCCTGATCATAAACCAATTGCTCTCCATTGTAGAACTTGATTGGATTGGTATGTTTGGCCGATTCACCTGCATCACCAATGGCCAAGCGGTTTAAAATACGGCTATCGTTTAAGCCATTTGCCTTTAGTTTTTCATTAATTTCTGCCCGGCCAATAAATTCGAACAAACGGTTAAAGGCATCATTATCACTGGTAAGCAAAATCTTTTTGACGTAGTGTTCTATTGATGGAAGCCCATTTTTAGCGCTTGTATCTTTTAATACTTTTGTTTGCCCTTTATAGGCACTATCGGTAATCATAGCGCTCTTAGCCGTTAAGCCTGTACTTTTTAAGCGGTTTACTTTTTCTAATGCAAAAATTACCGCGGCAAGTTTAACCGTACTGGCAGGATAAAAATAATGGTGTGGATCTAAATTATAACTAAATGTTTTAAAAGTGGGTTTATGCTTCGCATCGCGATTAACCTGGGTATATAACACCTGAACCTGGTTTTTATCTGGATGGTTAAGTACCGATGAAAAAAGTTCGGGCTTGGACTCCATTAATTTCTTCAGAAAAACAGTATCGGTTTTTTGTGCCATAACAGATAGGCTTATTAATGAAAATGCAACAATTAATATTCTTCTCATGGGTAAAATTTGATTCCTAATTTAGCTTTTTCTATTAAAACCACCATTTTCCATCATCCATTTTACATCTAGTTTAATTTTGCTACTTTTGCAGCGCTTTTGGTTTCCGGCTTTACACCCGGAATTAAAAGGGAATACAGTGTAAATCTGTAACTGTCCCGCAGCTGTAAGCTCCTTAACGGATTTCCAATCAATCTGCCACTGTTCCGACTAGTCGGGATGGGAAGGCCGGAAACCCGGGAGTAAGTCAGAAGACCTGCCTTTAGCGTTTAATTTCATAGCTTTCGGGGATTGAAGCTAGGACTGAAATATTAACGTTGTTCATATTTTCATTTCCTTTCCTAATCTGTTGGCTGTGGGCAAAACCACAATCAAATGAACAAAAAAAGAATGCTAACTGTAGCAGGGCTAGGGCTTGCACAGTTAATGATTAGCCAGGTGGCTAATGCTCAAAATCAAGACAGTTTACAACTTAAAGACGTTGTAATTTCTGCGACTAAAAACGATCAGAAACAATCGCAAACAGGCAAAGTAGTCAGTATTATCAGCCGTGAAGTACTCGAACGCAGCAATGGTAAATCGTTGCCAGATTTATTAAACGAACAGGCAGGCATCATTATCAGCGGTGGAAACAGTAATCAGGGGAAAGATAAAAGTATTTTTTTCAGGGGATCAGGCAGTGGTTATACTTTAGTGTTGATTGATGGAATTATTCAGAACGATCCTTCAAGTATCAGCGGTACATTCGATCTGCGTCTGTTCTCCGTTGATCAGATTGATCATATCGAGATTTTAAGAGGCGGTCAGTCTACCATTTACGGATCTGATGCCGTTGCAGGTGTAATCAACATTGTAACTAAAAAAGGCGGACCTAAAGGAAATACCATTTACGGTGTTGCCAGTGCAGGGAGTTTCGAAACCTACAAAGGAACCATTGGTTTAAATGGTGGTGTAGAAGGTTTTTCTTACAATATTAACTACACTCATTTAAAAACCGACGGAATTTCTGAAGCCGCACCACAAGTAGGTAGTGCATCAATATTTGATAAAGATGGGTTTAAAACCGATGGTTTAAACGCTAATTTTGGGATCAAACTCGACAAAAATTTCTCTGTTAATCCGTTTTTACGTTATTTCTATGGCGATTATAAAATTGATGAAGGAGCATTTAGCGATGGCTTACCTACCAACAATTCTATTTTAAAACAGTTTAGTGCGGGTTTCAACTCAGAATATAAATTCAATACTGGTAAAATAACGCTTAATTATAGCCACGAGAGTAACTCAAACAATGTAAACTCTAGTTATTCAGGTTTCGAAAGTAAATTTTTAAACTTCGGTAAACTTAATGTGGTTGATTTATTCTACAACCAGAAACTGGGCAATAAATTAGATTTACTTGTAGGTATCGACAATAGAAAAATGAAATTGGTTACCGATACCAAAAACCCTACAACCAATATCTTCGCTGCTTATGGATCATTGTTTTTACACGATTTAAGCATTTTTAACCTCGAAGTAGGCGGACGTTACAATAAACATGATCAATATGGCGAAAACTATACCTATTCTGTTACCCCAAGCATCAACATCATTAAAGAAGTAAAATTATTTGGAACAGTATCTACTGCATTCAAAATTCCTACGCTGAATATGTTGTTTGGTCAATATGGTGCCAATCTCGATCTGAAACCTGAAAAATCTCAAAATTATGAGGCTGGTGTAAACTTAAATCTCGCTGATGAGAAATTTACTTTACGTATTGCAGGTTTCAAACGTGATTTAACTGATGCCATTGTATACACTACGAGTTATATCAACCAGGCTAGCCAAAAATTTAAAGGTTTTGAAGTAGAGCCTGCAGCAAAGTTTAGTGTATTTAACATTAATGGTTATTATGCTTATGTTGAAGGAAATACCGGAACCACCAATTATTTAATCCGCAGACCAAAGCACACATTCGGCCTAAATGCTGGCGCCCAGGCTACCAGCAATTTATATGTTAGCGCTAATTTCCGTTATTTCGGAAACCGCTACGATACTTACTTCACCACTAAATCTATTGATGAGCTTTTGCCATCATATAAACTGTTAAGTGCATATGCAGAATATGCATTGGCTAAAAAACGCATAAAGATATTTTTTGATGCCAAAAACATACTGAACGAAAAATACAGTGAAATTATTGGTTACAATACGCCTGGCTTCAACTTTAATACGGGTGTAAGTTTTAATATCCGCTAATAAAAATTTAACTTTGCTTAAATATTAACCAGAAATAGCATGTCTCATTTAAAATTTAATCCACGTACTTTAATTTTGTTGTTAATGATATTGGCAATAACGGCTTTCCGTTTACTGGTAACATTTAACTCAGATGAATTAAAGTTTGCCAATTTCTCATCAATAGGAGCGGTAGCTTTATTTGGAGGAGCATATTTTAAAGATCATCTTAAAGCATTTGCATTCCCGTTATTGAGTTTGTTTTTAAGTGATATCATTTTGTCGACTACCATATTCAGCAAATACAGCAGCGGTTTCTTATATCAAGGTTGGTATTGGACCTATATTGCTTTTGCATTAATGGTATTAGCAGGAAGGCTATTGCTAAAAAAAGTGAATGTAGTGAATTTATTGGCCTCAACGTTAACCATTGTTTTAATCCACTGGCTTGTAAGCGATATTGGTGTTTGGTATCAGAATCCGGCATATACGCAAGATTTAGCAGGCTTTTGGGCATGTTTAGTAAAAGCTATTCCATTCGAAATTAGATTCTTAGAAGGGACAGTGATTTATGGTGCTTTACTTTTCGGAGCTTTCGAAGTTTTAAAAGCTAAATACCCGGTATTAAAACTGCAGACTCAAGAGTTATAGAAATATCCACTTGGTTGGTGTTGCACCAAACAAGTGAAAAATAGCATAGAAATCCTCTTTTGATTCGATTCAAAAGGGGATTTTTTATAACTTAGAACATCCATTACATTTCACCTTTTACATCTTCCATCATGAAAGTTGTTTCCTTTTTACCTGCCGCTACAAAAATGATTTACGATATGGGCCTGCAGGAATACCTGCATGGGGTAACATTCGAATGTCCTAAAGAGGCGGTAAACCAGCCAAAGGTTGTTCGCTGTATACTTGAAGGCAAAAATTATTCAAGCATTGAAATCGATCGCATATTTTCAGCGTCCAAAGCACAAGGTAAAAGTTTGTATTGGGTAGATGACAATCTTTTAGAAAGCATATTGCCCGATGTGGTTTTCACACAAGATATCTGCGAGGTTTGCAACATTGATACCGTTTGTACCGAAACCGCAGTAATGAAGCTGAGCAAACAGCCAACGCTAGTTCCTTTATCGCCAAATAACCTACAGGATGTTTTCGAATGCGCCATTACCATTGCCAAAGCTTTGGGAAAGGAAGAAGTAGCACTAAATTATCTGGCAGGCTTGCAAAAGAAAACAGATCATATTTTAGATCAGCTTAGGGCAAACCGTGCACCACTAAAAAGGATTATGCTCATGGAGTGGATCGAACCAATCTACAACTGCGGACATTGGATTCCCTTTCAGATTGCAGCCGCTGGTGGTGTAGATATGTTGTCTAATCCTGGTGGAGACTCTATTGTAACTCAATGGGATAAAATCCTGAAATATAACCCAGAGGTTTTGGTTATTGCACCATGTGGTTTTGATATGAAAAGAAGTATGGAAGAAATGGAATTGTTAACCTCAAAACCAGACTGGACCGACCTAGAGGCTGTAAAAAACAATCAGGTTTATATTGCCGATTTTGATATGTTTACCCAACCGAGTGTAGGTACTTTGGTTGAAGGTATCGAAGCTTTAGCCTGTATGTTTCACCCAGAGATTTTTAAACCAAGTGAAAGCATAGCGAAGAAATTCATTAACCACAGTAAAACCGTGAAATCACTAAGATCAGTGTAATCATTTAAATCTGTGCAATCACATCTTATGAAATTAGTTATTTTAACAGGAGCAGGGATCAGTGCCGAAAGTGGGTTAAAAACATTTAGGGATTCTG
This sequence comes from Pedobacter psychrodurus, assembly GCF_004331735.1. Taxonomy (GTDB): domain Bacteria; phylum Bacteroidota; class Bacteroidia; order Sphingobacteriales; family Sphingobacteriaceae; genus Pedobacter; species Pedobacter psychrodurus. The sequence goes on along the minus strand of NZ_SJSO01000015.1, from coordinate 16,205 downwards.
ATGGATTGTGGGAAGGCTATAATGTTTATGACGTGGCTACTACTGAAGCCTGGGAAAGAAACCCCGAATTGGTACAAGAGTTTTATAACGAAAGAAGACGTCAGGTTTTAGCTGCAGATCCGAATCTGGCTCACCAATTACTGGCTGAGTTGGAAAAAGACTTCGACGTTGAAATTATTACCCAAAACATTGATGATCTGCACGAAAGGGCAGGTTCTACTAAAGTTACGCATCTTCATGGCATAATTACCAAATCTCAATCCGATAGAAAAGCGGAATTAACCTATCCCATAGTAGGTTCAGAAATCAAAATGGGCGAGCTTTGCGAGTTGGGTTCTCAACTTCGTCCACATGTAGTTTGGTTTGGCGAAGCGGTACCTATGATAGAAGTAGCAGCTAAACTCTGCAAACAGGCCGACTTATTTGTATTGATCGGAACTTCACTAGCCGTTTATCCTGCGGCAGGTTTAATAGATTTTGTTCCATCATTTGTTGACAAATATATTATCGATCCCAAAACACCTGATGTAAAACGTTATAAAAACGTAATCAGTATTGAAAAGAATGCTGTAGAAGGCGTTGCAGAATTAAAAGAAATCCTAGCTAATGCCAGATAAAAAGATTTGCATTTTTAATTGGAGTGGTGGTAAAGACAGTACATTGGCATTACACTATGCTTTACAAGATCCTACCATCGAAATCCGTTACCTGATTACTACAGTTACCGAAAAATACAATCGTGTTTCGATGCATGGCGTTAGAGAAGCCTTATTAATTAAACAGGCCGAAAGTATTGGTATTCCGTTATATCAGATCCGCTTAGGCGAAATGCCTGATATGGAAACCTACGATGGTACCATGAAGAAACATCTTTCTAAATTTAAGGAGGAGGGCATTACCCATTCTATTTTCGGTGATATCTTTTTAGAGGACTTACGCACTTATCGGGAAAACAAATTAGCTGAAATTGGGCTTAAGGCTATTTTCCCCCTCTGGAAGAAAAATACTAAAGATTTGATCAATGAATTTTTGAACCTGAACTATAAAACCATCATTGTTTGCACACAGCAAAACCTCGAAAATTTCTGTGGAAAAGTAATCAGTCTCGATTTAATTAGCCAACTTCCTCCAGATATCGATCCCTGTGGCGAGAATGGAGAGTTTCATACTTTCGCATTCGAAGGACCAATTTTTAGGAATAAAATCACTTTCGCCATCGGAGAGAAGGTATTCAGAACCTATAATACCCCAAACAAAACGACAACAGATGAGCATTCACCTTGCTCAACCACAGCACTTTCGGGCTTCTGGTATATGGATTTATTGGAATAATTTTTTCAATCATAAAATTTTGGCATCATTTTTTCTTAAGTATCGGTAATTAACTAAATCACACAATCCATTGAAACCTGTTTAGCGAGGTTAGGTAACTAAACAAGCGTCATATTAAAAAATTAAGAGTTATGAAAAAGATATTGGTAGTAATCGCATTAAGTTCTTCAGTTTTATTTGCTTGTAATAACAAGGCAAAAGAAGAAGCAGCGTTAAAACAACAACAGGCCGAAAAACAACTGGCTATTAAAGCCGTTAAAGATAGTTTAAGGTTAGATAGCTTTAGAAAGGCCGAAGTTGCAAAAGTAGAGCAGGAAAAAGAAGCTAAACACCAGGCAGAATTAGCTGCAGCAAGAAGAACAAGCTCATCTAGATCTTATGCAAGCTCTGGCGGTGGTTCTAGCAGTGCTTATGGTGGTACACAACCAACAGCTAAGAAAAAAGGTTGGAGCGATGCAGCTAAAGGCGCAGTTATTGGTGGTGCAGCAGGAGCAGTTGGTGGTGCTTTAATTGATAAGAAAAAAGGTAGGGGTGCTATAATTGGCGGATTAGTTGGAGCTGGTGGCGGCTATTTAATCGGTAGAGGTGAAGACAGAAAATCTGGTCGAGTGCAGCCTAAAAACTAAAAAAAGGTTTTTAAAGATATCTAAAGTCCCGATTTACATCGGGACTTTTTTTGTGCCCTATAAAATGATTTATATATTTAACAAAAAAAGAAACGATGACAGAAATTAATATTACAGCAGATAAAGGACAGATCCAACACTTCGTAATGTTCTGGTTAAAACCTCAACTGACCAAAACAGAGATCGCAGATTTCGCCAACTTCTTCGAAAGCTTAAAGCCTATAAAATATATTAAAACATTAAGTTATGGCTTAGCCGCTAATACGCCAGTACGCCCTGTTACCGATAACTCCTTTACCTATTCGCTAACCATTACATTTGCCAACATCGCAGACCATAATGCTTATCAGGAAGATAAAGTGCATTTAGATGCCGTAGAAAAATTCTCTAAGAACTGGTATAGGGTGGTGGTGCATGACACTGTAATTTCTTAATAAGTTTGGCCACGGAAATACGGAGTACACGGAACTCCCTCGTGGTCATTCTGAGGGATAATTTATTGGTATAAAAACCAATATTTATGATAATAGGGTTTTAAGAGATGATAATCCGCGGGGAATCGTCATTCCCAACTTGATTGGGAACCACGAAGTGCTCATCGAAGATAATCGTAATGCCATAAGCTTTAAGATTCCCGCCTGCGTGAGAATGACGACCGTTCTTGGAATCTGCCAATGGCAGCGAAGGACCTTAAAGAACGAAAATAGAATATATAAATGCGCTCAGATGAATACAGATTCATTAATGCGCATTTTTATTTGTCAGCCTGAGCGCAGCGAAGAATCTTTCAGTTAAGTTCAAAGATTTCTCCATTCCGCTACGCTACAGTCGAAATGACGATTTGACTCAAACCTCCCATTTATTTGGCAAAATAAGCACAAAGAATAATATTTTGTTAATGTATTTAAAAATCAATATATCAACAAGATAGAATAGTTCACTTAAACAAAAAGTGATATTCAGTTTGATATTTAGGGCTAAAAATATCCTAAAATTCAGAATATAATTCTAAGAACCGAATAAACAAACTAATAATCAGCAACTTACGCAAGTTAAATCATTAATATTGATGTCTGTTATATGCAGCTGTAAAATCAGAACGCATTACCTTAAATCGTGCAATAACCGTTTGGATAAATTCCTCATCAATAATTTCGAACACATCATTCACGCCACCTCCACTCAGATCAAGTTCTGCCAGTTTATAACTCTGCTCAAAGGTTCCCTGCTCGAACTTTACGATATACTTTTGGTTCATCGAAAAAATGCTAATCTTACATTCCGGATGTGGAAGTTCTGCTACTACTCTCATTTATTTATATTTTTATTTACAATTCAATAGATACACCATTAAGCGTACCCCAGCTACCTACAATCGAGAAACGGGCAAATAGCTCTTCTCTATACCATTCGCGCTCCCTGGTGAGCTTAATCACATCAGAATGATCAACAGATTTGTAAGCATAGTTTTTCATGCTATCCGCATCAGTCCAGATCGAAAAGGTAGCTTGATCGAAAAATGGATTTTCCCCAATACCAGCAGACAAGATAAAACCCGGGGCAATGCGCATGGCATCAGCCGCCTTTTTAATATTTCGTCTAAACTCCTTTAACCTGTTAAACTTAATTGCTGCCCTGGTAATCACAGCAATTTTACCAGTATGACCACTACTTATCTTTTCACCTTTAAATGGCTCTATTTCTGACCACGAACCGTGACTATATAAAGGGTTTAATAAGATTGTAAAACTTTCAATTCCAAAGAAACTGAACCATTTCATCACAAAAGAATTACGATAAAAATCATCACAATCCTTCCGGTTATCCCAGGTAGTAAGTACTGCCCAATGTTTGTAATCTGGAGCTAAATCTACCTGAGCATCTTTTCCGCTCCCCATTAATTTCCAGAACTTACATTTTTTGTTTAACCATAACGGCAACCTTAAAATAGCCATCCCCATAAAAGCAAAAGGAACGGTAAGGGCACGGAATTTGGTAATGGTTAAGGCTACGATCATAAACTCACTATTGATTAGGCCAAAACTAAGAATTTTAAGAATAGGTTATCATTCAAATTTTCGTCATTAAAAACTATGGTTAGCCTACATCTCACAAATCATAATTAACTTTGATTATAGAAACAATTAAAATGGCAGAAGATTTAACCATCACCAGAAATACATCAAAGGAAGAACAATACCAATCGATCATCCCGCAGATAGATGCTTTGCTTTACGGCGAAACAGATTTTATTGCAAACCTTGCAAATGTAGCAGCAGCACTTAAAGAACAGTTTAATTGGTTCTGGGTAGGGTTTTACCTGGTTAAAAACGATGAATTGGTTTTAGGTCCCTTTCAAGGCCCGGTAGCTTGTACACGGATTAAAAAAGGAAAAGGAGTATGCGGGGCATCCTGGCAACAAGCAGAAACCATTATTGTTCCTGATGTTGAAGAATTCCCTGGCCACATTGCCTGTGCATCTGCCTCCAGATCAGAAATTGTTTTACCATTGATTGTGAAGGGTGAAGTGATAGGCGTTTTAGATGTAGATAGCGAAGTTTTAGATAAATTTAATGAAACAGATAAAACTTATTTAGAGCAAGTTATATCAATCATATTAAATAGATAGTTAATATAAATATATTGAAGTTAAAAGAAGATTATTACCTGAATGAAGATGTGGTTAGCCTGGCAAAAGATCTATTAGGCAAGATACTATACACCAGAATCAATAACGAAATCACCGCAGGAATCATCGTCGAAACCGAAGGTTATTTTGGCATAAAGGATAAAGCTTCACATGCTTATGGTGGCCGCAGAACCAACCGCACAGAAACCATGTACGGTAGTGGAGGAATCGCTTATGTATACCTCTGCTACGGAATGCACAACCTCTTTAACATAGTAAGTTCGAAAGAAAACGATCCACACGCTGTTTTAATTAGAGGCATCGAGCCTTTGATCGGAATCGATATTATCGAGCAAAGAAGAAATATGCCACATACAAAGGGAGCCATATCAGCTGGTCCAGGCTCTGCAGCAAAAGCGCTGGGGATAGACAAAACTTTTAACGCTAAAAATCTAACTGGAGATGAAATCTGGATAGAAGACCATGCTATCCGTTACCAGGACGAAGATATTGCCGCCACACCACGCGTAGGCATTGCTTACGCCAAAGAACATGCTTTATTACCATGGCGCTTCTTTTTAAAAGGCAATAAATATGTCAGCAAACCAAATAAGGTTTAATTAACAGAAACCTTTTGACGTACTTCTTGTTTTTCTTTCATATATCAAAAATTATGAAAAACGAGAAAAACATAGCAATCCTAAAAGAAATGGCAGAAAGTGTACGAACCTGTATATTTACTACATTTTCTTCTGGAGATGAATTTGGAAGCAGACCAATGGGCACAGCAAAGATTGAAGATGATGGCAGCTTATGGTTTTACACCAACGAATATTCATTAAAATCTAAAGAAATTTCAAAAGAGAACAATGTATTGCTTGCTTATAGCGATCCATCTAAAAACACCTATCTAACCGTAAAGGGTAAAGCTGAACTGATAGATGATAAAGTACGTAAAGAAGCTTATTTCTCTCCATTTATCAAGGCATGGTTTCCAGATGGAATTGAAGACCCCAGATTAATCTTAATAAAGGTAACACCAGAAGAAGCGGAATACTGGGATGCTTCAGCATCTAAAATAGTGGTACTATTCAGCATATTAAAAGCAGTAGTAACCGGCAGCACACCCGATTTAGGCAAACACGATACCATAAAATTTTAATTTCTTTGCATAAATTGAAAAGCAGGTTTGGAAACAATACCTGCTTTTTTTGTAATATTGAGGCAATGAATTTTGAAAACAACTTATTATTCGCACAAACACAAGACGGAGCTGATCAGCTTCGTCATTTCAGGTCTCAGTTCTTATTTCCAAACCACAATGGAATAGATTTTATTTACCTGTGCGGCAACTCATTAGGACTTCAACCTAAAGTAGCTAGTGAAGTTTTAAAGAACCAGCTTAATAACTGGGCCAACTATGCAGTAGAGGGTTGGTTTGATGGAAATGAACCTTGGATGTTCTATCACAAAGCGCTCAAAAAGCTAATGGCACCAATTGTCGGAGCATTACCATCAGAGGTATGCCCAATGAATACCTTAACCGTAAACCTCCATTTGTTAATGGTTAGCTTTTATCAGCCCAAAGGCAAACGCTTTAAAATCATTATGGAAGGTGGTGCATTTCCATCTGACCAATACGCAATAGAGAGCCAGGTAAGATTTCATGGTTTCGACCCTAAAGAGGCGATTATAGAGGTTTTTCCTAAAGAAGGCGAAGAAATACTTCACACAGAAGATATTATAGCTAAGATCAAAGAAAACACTGATGAAATCGCCTTGGTATTGTTCAGCGGAATCAATTATTATACCGGGCAATGGTACGATATGGAAACCATTACAAAAGCAGGACATGAAATTGGGGCAATTGTAGGATGGGATCTGGCACATGCCGCAGGTAATGTTCCTGTAAAGCTTCACGATTGGGATGTTGACTTTGCTTGTTGGTGCTCATACAAATACCAAAATTCAGGTCCGGGGGGAATAAGCGGAATCTTTGTTCACGAAAAACATTTCAACAACACTGAATTAAACCGCTTTGCAGGATGGTGGGGCTACCAGGAAAGTAAACGTTTTAAAATGGAAAAAGGCTTTATTCCAGAAGCTGGGGCAGACGGTTGGCAGGTAAGCTGTACACAGGTAATGCCTATGGCTTTATACCATGCATCTCTTCAGATATTCGAACAGGCGGGCTTTATAGAGCCTTTAAGAAATAAAAGTATTAGTTTAACTGCATACCTTGAATTTATTATAAATGAAGTAAATATAGAGTTAGGAGTAGAGCAGTATAAAATTATCACACCTAAAGTAGCCAAAGATAGAGGGGCCCAATTATCCATCATCGCGCAACGTAAGGGCAAACAGATTTTTGATGGCTTAATGGCCAACCACATACTTGGCGATTGGCGCGAACCTGATGTGATCCGCTTGAGTGCTATTCCGCTTTATAACTCTTTCGAAGATGTTTATTTGGCCGGACAAGCGCTTTTAAAAGTAAGTAAGGATGTCTTACTATAACGAAGAACAAATACGCATCAAATAAAATTAAGAAATGATTAATTACAACCCTAAAAATTGGAGTACCTTCATTTTTCACATCCATAAAAGCGATACCTTCAGAAAGCTGTGGCCGTTAATGCTTGCAGTAGCTATTTTTTCGGGTTTGGTAGCCTTTGTAGAACTCAATTTTCTTCAACTTTCTAAAAGTGACTACGTTACCAACATAGGAATGATGCATAGCTTATTGGGCTTTGTATTGTCCATGTTATTGGTTTTCAGAACTAATACGGCATACGACAGGTGGTGGGAAGGAAGAAAGTTACTGGGATCATTAACTAATGTGAGCCGCAACCTGGCCATGAAAATAAAGGCACTTAAATTGACGGAAGAAGATGTCCGCTTTTTCGAATACGGCATTCCAAAATATGCTTTTGCCTTAAAGGAACATTTACGCGAAAGAATGTATTTTGGTAAAAACAGTCTTTTAATAGAGGTTGAAGAAGGTAAACATATTCCAAACCAAATTGCGGGAAGCTTAATTAACAGATTATATGAATTACTAGAAAAGGGCGCTATATCGCAGGAACAATTTATTGTACTTTCAAGCGATTTTAATCAATTTACCGATATCTGTGGCGCTTGCGAACGCATCAAAAACACACCAATCCCATATTCTTATAGTGCCTTTATCAAGAAGTTCATCTTTATCTACGTAATCACTTTACCTTTCGGATGGGTGTTTAGCTTAGGTTATTTTGTCATCCCGATTGTCCCCTTTATCCTCTATGTATTAGCGAGTTTGGAGCTGATAGCTGAAGAAATAGAAAATCCATTTGGAGAAGATGCAAACGACCTGCCTGTAGATCAGATCTGCACGAACATCGAAAAACATGTAGAAGAGATTTTAGGCTAATGATTAAAATTGCATGGCATCCGCTTTACGCACACCCCTTACCCGAAGGGCACCGTTTTCCGATGCTGAAATATGAGTTGATACCCGAACAACTTTTACATGAAGGAACTATAGCACAGCAGAATTTATTTAGTCCTGAACCAGTTTCAGAAGATATTATACTCTCGACTCATGAAAAAGCATATTGGGAACAGCTTAGGGATTTAACACTTTCAGCCAAAGACCAGAGACGGATAGGCTTCCCCTTAAACGCACAGCTGTTGGAACGTGAGTTAAGGATTACCCAGGGTACAATTGATGCAGCACACTTTGCAATAAGTAACGGAATTGCCTTTAATGTTGCAGGAGGTACACATCATGCCGGCAGCAATTGGGGCGAAGGCTTTTGTTTATTAAATGATCAATCTATTACCGCCAACTATTTATTAAATAGAAACTTAACTAAACGCATCTTAATCATAGATTTAGATGTTCACCAGGGAAATGGCACTGCAGAAATCTTTCAAAATGAGCCAAAGGTGTTCACTTTTTCGATGCATGGTGAAAAGAATTTCCCTTTCAGAAAAGAAATTTCAAGCCTGGATGTCCCTTTAGATGATGATGTACAGGATGAAGAATACCTGTCATCCTTAAACATCAATTTAAAAAAGGCATTTGACAGGGCTAAGCCTGATTTTGTATTTTATCTATCTGGAGTAGATGTGCTTTCTACAGATAAACTGGGTAAACTGGCATTAAGTAAGGCCGCATGTAAAGAACGTGACAAAATTGTTCTGCAAGCTTGTAAAGATAAAAATTTACCAGTGCAGGTGAGTATGGGTGGTGGCTACTCCATAGACATCAAAGATATTGTAGATGCACACTGCAATACTTACCGCCTGGCTTTTGATTTATTTGGATAAGCCCACACACAAAACTATAATATCCTTATCTTCGCGGCGATATGTTGGAGATTATTTATCAGGATGAAAATCTAATTGCAATTAACAAACCTCATGGACTATTGGTGCATCAATCTTCTATTGCAAGAGACGCCACGGAGTTCGCACTTCAATTACTAAGAGATCAGGTTGGCAAGCATGTTAGCCCGGTACACAGGCTAGATAGGAAGACAAGCGGAATCTTATTATTTGCTTTTGACAAACCATCTGAAATTGCTATGCATCAGCAGTTTATGAATACTGAAACCAATAAAAAATACCTGGCTATTCTTCGTGGTTTTGCACCCGATGCAATGGATATTGATTATCCTTTAGCTAAAGAAAATGGAACGATGCAGGATGCTTTCACCTCTTTTAGAACACTTCAAAGAGCAGAGGTAGCTGTAGCTTTCGGTAAACACCCAACTTCACGGTATTCATTGGTAGAGGCCACACCCAAAACCGGGAGGATGCATCAATTAAGAAGACATTTTAGCCATATTCTACATCCAATTATTGGCGATAGGACACATGGCTGCAACAAACAAAACAAATTTTTTAAAGAGCAATGGGATATGACAACCATGTTACTCCATGCCTCTGAGTTAGCATTCGACCATCCCATTACAAAAGAAAGAATCCATTTAAAAGCCGGTTTACACGATGAGTTTAAAAGAGTAATAGATTTCATGAAAATGGAACGCTAGCACAATTTTTGCCATCAAAATCTGTTTATATAACATCTATGATTAAATACTTACGTTTTACACTCCCAGTTTTAGCTCTTTTCGCAGCCAGTTGTTCTTCAGTTTATATGCCAAACGTTCCAAATACCCCTATGTTAAGCAAACAGGGCGAATTTAGTGGCGGTGCACACATCTCTTTAAAAGGTAATACCAGTGTTAATGGAGCTTATGCCGTTTCTGATCATATCGGTGTGCTTTTTAGCGGATCGAGAATGAATAGCGAAAGAAAAAGCAAGGATTTTGGACACAAACTTATTGAAATTGGCGGAGGATATTTTGATACTTTTGGTCCAGATAACAACCGGATTATTGAAGTTTATGCAGGTGTAGGAAAGGGGTGGAGCGATATCACTTTCCGTGATTATAAAGACGACCTCCTCATCAGCTCTGAATTACAGGAAGTAGATTATCGAAAAACATTTTTACAGGTTAACTACAGCTCGAAAAAGAAAAACAATCTGCGTTTATTTGGAACTGATTTCCCGATCAATTACGGCACTGCATTAAGGATTAGCCATATTAAGATGGACAGGTTCTTTTTAAATGGCGTTGTCCAACCAAAGGAAGATAACATTTTCTTTGAGCCGGTATTCTTTACACGTATGGCGCTTAGCAAAACTTTTCAGCTGCAATATACCACCAGCAGTAATATCGGCTTAAAGAACCGCAAATACATGTCAGCAGGCAATTCTATCTTCACCATCGGTGTTGTGGTGAATGTTGGGGGCAAATAACGGATACTGTCATTTTGAATGCAGCGAAGAATCTATCTCGACTTAGTAACTTAATTGAAGCATAGCACAGTGGAGAAATCTTTGGACTATCTTAAAAGATTTCTCCACTGCGGTCGAAATGACGCACTTACTTAAATAGGTAAAATCAATCCACTACATAAATACCAATTATATTGATTTATAAAATAAAATAACCATAAGAATGGCTCGGATGTATATTACTGGCACAAACCTCTCATTATAAACCCGATAGCAGTGGATGCCGATTCTTCATCGGCTGGAACGAATAGCGGGACTACTGCATCCAATGGAACACCGGAATTCATTTCCAAAACCTAAAAGCGCTGAAAAGGTAATTAATGTTGATTTTCGCAAAGTAAATTAACCACTAGAATAACAGCCGTTTAAAGATTATAACACACCAACCTTCAGCGCCCTCGTTTTATTCTGAAAACGCATAAACAATAGGATAGAGGCTGTTAATAAACCTAACGTTAATCCATACCAAATACCATTAACACCTAAGTTAAAATGAAATCCCAACACATAACCAATTGGAATACCAACTACCCAGTAGGCTAGGAAGGTGATAAAAGTTGGGATATTAACATCGCCAACACCCCGTAAAACACCTAAACCAACAACTTGCGTACCATCAAAGAGCTGAAAAAAGCCAGCAATGATCAACAATTGGGCGGCAATGGGAATAACAGCAGCATCTTCCGTATAAATAAAAGGCATGATGTTATTGGCTAAAACAAAAATCACTGCAGTAACAGACATAAACAGCAAAATAACATGGTAGCTGGCTATTGCAGAATTACGTAAATCGTCGAAATTTTTCTTACCAAAGTTATTTCCAGTTTTAATTGTAGCTGCCGAAGCTACACCACTGGCAATCATATAGGTCATTGCGGCTAAACTAATGGCAATTTGATGCGCAGCTTGTTCTACCGCGCCGATAGTACCGATAAGCACTGCAGCACCACTAAAAGCACTGATTTCGAAAGAATATTGCATAGCAACAGGCATTCCAATCTTTGTGATTTTAATCGCCCTAACTTTATCAAAAAATGTTGCTTTAAAATTGATCAGGTATTTTTTAAAATGCTGTGATCGTAGTACGTAAAAGCACATTACTGTTGCCATTAAAATCCTATCAATCAAAGTACTTAAACCCACGCCACTAACCCCCATCGATTTAATGCCGAACATTCCTTTCACGAAAATGATTCCTAAAATAATATTAATGGCATTTCCCCAAATGGAAACAAACATGGCTTGTTTGGTAAACCCTAAACCTTCAGCAAACTGTTTAAATGTCTGAAAAATCAATAAGGGGATAATCGAAACCGATAACAGGTTTAAATAAGGTTTTGCGTAACGTACCACCTCTGGTGTTTGCTCCAGGTTATCGATCACAAAAAATATCCCCAATTGAACAAGTACATATAAAAATATGCCCACACAGATATTGATGATCAAACTGTTTGATAAAAGCTTCCCGCATTCATCATAATTCTGGCGACCATTTTCTTGTGCAATAAGTGGCGTTAAACCATAGGAGATACCTAATCCAATTACCAGAATAAGCATAAATATACTGTTTACCAATGAAACAGCAGCTAATTGAATGGTATCAGTGAAATGACCAACAATAATACTATCGGCCATATGAACCAACGTATGACCAACCTGAGAACCTACAATTGGCAATGCCAAATGAAGATTTTCTTTATAATACGGTTTATACTTGGTGTAAATTTTAGAAAACATAGGGTTACAAAGGTCGGCTTTTTAAAGCTCAAAAAATAGAAGTATCGAAAAGTTAATGTTTTGTTTTAATCAAGCGCGGTCGTAGTGTGGAATAATTAGTGGCGATGACAGGGTGCGAGGTATCGTCATTCCCAACTCGATTGGGAATCTTAATGCAATAAGCTTTAAGATTCCCGCCTGCGCCTATCGTGTGGACACAAATATTTAATTATTTTTCTGCTCCTATGCCGCAGGGCATCAAACTTTTGAGGCATCAAAAGTATGCAAAACCGGAGCTTTAGCGGAGCTCATTCATGCCTATAAAACAATAAATAATCATGAATAAATGCTTTGTCAATCCAGCAATGTGGCCTCACGCAGCCCAGGCTCATCAAAAAAACAGCGGCACTTTGTTTTGTTCGTTTCTACAAAATGAAAGTTTGAGGGCTATTTTCACAAAACCACTGCGTTTTAGGTTTGGCAGTACAACTTGTTCTTTTTTGCACCCGTTTTTTTGATTTCCTGCCACTTGGGATTGACGGACGTTCTTCGGTAAAACCTGTGTATTATTAAAGTAGGCTAGCATAACGCCCAAAAACCCAACACTCAAAAGATGTGTCCACACGATAGGCCTGCGCGGGAATGACGACTGCCCTAATGGAATTTGTTATTTATAATATAGTGCAATGCTATTGAGAAAACTATTATAGATCTCTCCATTTCTTTGCGCTTCAGTCGAGATGATAACTTTTCTAATGAGATTTATTATAGTTATATTAAACTATCTCACCGCCGTAAAGTATTCTTCTTTTTCAGAAGTATGCGATTTGATTACATTGGTCAAAATTAAATTAACCAATACTTTCTGGGCTTTACGATAAGAACTGCGCAACAGCTTACTAAATTCTTTTAAGGTAATCTTTTCGTTCTGTTCCAGGTATTCAAGCAGTTTTTTTTCGTTATCAGAATAAGAGATGAGTACGCCATTGTTTTTATATTCCTGTTTAAGTACTTCAAGAATAATCCGACTAGCCAAAACACTTTTATCATCAATACGGATATATGCCCACCATTTTTTCTGGTCATCAAGTGCGTAATGTGGCTTGGTGTCACTTTCTGGAATATTAGCTACTAAAACCAATTTATCATCTACATAAATTTCCTCGAAATATGGCTCAATGGCGGGTTTGCAGAACTGATGCGCAGAAGTTAAAATCATATACTTTTCTTCTTCTTCCGATTTTACACCCTTGATCGTTCCATCATCAGCCACGCCAATTAATAACTTACCACCTTTATTATTGGCAAAAGCAACCAAACTCTTGGCAATTTTCTCGGTACTGGTAATGGTTTTCTTAAAATCGAGCATAACGCCCTCACCCTGCAAAATTAAACTCTTAATACTCGGCATAATCTAAAAAATTAGTAAGCAACTCTAGGGGTTTCGCCCTGATGCAGGTTTCGGATATACACTTCATTCATCACAGTAGCACACAGCTCACCATCTTTATTGGTAATTTCCATCGGGTAAGCTTTCACAAACTTCCCAACGGTTTTTAATGCTTGCTCTGCCTCATTAAGCATTTCATCAGTTACGGTTATGGTAAAATATAATGTAGAACGTCCGGGTTTTAAATATTGTATAGAGGCGCTCTTTAACCAAACACGGACTTTAAAACCACGGCGCTGCATCAACTGATCAAATAACAAGGCATAAAACGGATCTGTAGCGGCATAAATAGTACCGCCAAAAATAGAACCGTTATAATTTTTATTTAGAAAACTCTTACTTAGCTTAACCGTACAGCTTTTAAATTCATTTTCAAATTTCTGAACCCAAATGCGTTGAAAAAATAGGGGTGGGTAAAAACGCATTACCCATTTAAGGGTGTTTTGAGAAATAATCATACTTACTAATATCAGAAAGTTTTATCACCTTTTAAAGTTTTGGAGATCTTGTTTTAGTAATATTTCCGTAAATTAGAACTATGCATGTTTATGATACGATCACCGACTCTTTAACAGATTTAGATAGTCGTGGCTATAATTTAGATTTCAATTTAACAGCTGATGGGCTGGAATGTAAATCAATCGATTTGTACTTAATGCCTGAAGAATTTGAAATTGAAGAAGTATACCGGTTTGAAGGAATGACCGACCCGGCAGATAGGTAGATAGTTATGGTGTATATGCTGAAAATGTATCACCCGAATTATTGAATAAGTTAAAAATTCACCACGAATAATGCCTTTATTTCATTTGCAATACACTAATAATCAGCATGATTGAAAAAAAATAAGCAATCTAAAGTAAAAAAAAATAAAACCAAATGATTAGAAGGTTGTTAGGTTTATAGATAAAAATAAAAACTATGAAAAAAATAATCTTAAGTCTTGCTTTTGCGGGTTCTCTTATGATAGCCACATCAGCATGCAATTCGTCTAAAAATATGGCTGGTTCTTCAGACAGTACCGCGACGGATTCTACAAAAATGATGGACACTACCAAAACGATGCCAGACACAACATCTAAAAAAATGCCTGACACCACCAAAATGCCACCTGATACTACGAAAAAAAATCCTCCAATGTAGGAAGGTAAAAGCCACTCTAAAACAATGCACTGCCCCCAAAAAGTTAGACACTATTTGGGGGCATTTTTATGCGAAGAAAGTACACAGCAGAATTTAGGCTGAAGCTAGTCAATGAATATTTAGCAGGACAATCCAAGAAAGGATTAGCAGAACTTCATGGAGTTCCACGAACATTACTGAGAAGGTGGATAAGCTATTATGAATCATTTGGTAACCTCGGATTGGTTTCAAAGAAAACCAGCAATTATCCAATTGAGCTAAAGGTTTTAGCCATTGAATGTTATCGAGACAAAACTCTATCTTTGAAAGAATGTTGTATTCGTTTTAACATTGCAAGTGATGGCACGCTATTAGGCTGGCTACGGAAGTATGAGCAGTTCGGCATAGGCGGATTAGATGCAAAACCAAAAGGACGCAAACCCATGCAAGAAGACAAGAAGCCATTATCGAAGAAAGAGAAACCGTTAACCAGACTCGAGGAGCTTGAAAGGGAAAACTTATATCTACGTGCTGAAAATGAAGTGCTAAAAAAGCTCGAGGCCTTAACCCTGAAGAAACAAGCGCAAAAGAGAAAGCGTTAGTCATTGAGGAGTTGAGGCTAAAATATCCATTGGAACATTTGCTGCATATTGTAAAAATGGCCCGGAGCAGTTATTATAATCATGTAAAAACAAAGTCCTACCTGCAGAAACACAGTGCCACAGAGGCGCAGATAAAAGCCATTTATAACCAGCATCGCGGGAGGTATGGATACCGAAGAATAACTTTGGAATTGAAGAACCAGGGATACACTGTTAATCATAAAACCGTTTCGAAACTGATGGGTTCATTAGGACTGAAATCTCTTATCAGAAGAAAAAAATATCGGTCATATAAAGGTGAGGTGGGTAAAATAGCCCCAAATCTTCTAAAAAGAAAGTTTTTAGCAGAGAAACCAAATCAGAAATGGGCTACGGATATTACAGAGTTTAAAGTCAATGATAAAAAGATATATCTGTCGCCAATAATTGAAATGTTCAATGGGGAGATAGTTAGTTATAATATTTCTGAATCACCGAATTTCCAACAGATAAAAGAAATGTTGAATGGTGCTATTGAAAAAATTAATAAAAAGAATAAATTGATATTGCACTCCGATCAAGGATGGCAGTATCAAATGATGTAAGCTCCCCTGTTTTTCAGACCACTCAAAAGTATAATTTTGTCCTCAAATTTCCTTCAATAAATCGATGGGAGATTTGAAGTTCAACGCTTGATGTGGTCGATGGTAATTATAGTCCATCATCCATTCCTCCACTTTCTCCCTCACATCATCCAGGGAGTGAAATATGTAGGCATTTAACAATTCTCTTCTGATGCTTCCATTGCATCTTTCTATATATGCGTTCTGTGTTGGTTCTCCAGGCTCGATAAAAAGCAGTTCAACATTGTTTTCCTTTGCCCATTCATCCAGCTTAT